>JADJRB010000001.1:1257952-2515904 GCA_016712445.1 Acidobacteriota bacterium
ACCTCGGTCGTGTTCGCGGCGGGGTTCGGCGCCTGGCTGCTGAAGGAGAGCTTCGGGCGCCGGCGGATCGTGGCAGCCAGCACGCTGGCAATGGGACTGGTCCTGATGCAGGCGGCGGCCTGATGCACGCACCCGCTTCCGCCGGCCTGCGATTTCGGGCAGATCACCGCCGACGTGTGGGCGCGCCCTGAGGGGCCGGGAAGCAAGATGTTCCAGAAGACCATGGATTGGACGATGTCGCTGGCCGGGCGCCGGAGCGCCGAGGGCTGGCTGGCCTTTGTGGCGTTCGTGGAGAGCTCGGTATTCTTCCTGCCGGCGGAGCTGCTGTTCATCCCGATGGCGCTGGCGCGGCCGGAGCGGGCCTACCGGCTGGCGCTGATTGCCTCGGTCGGCTCTGTCTTGGGCGGCATTGCCGGGTATTACCTTGGCGCGCTGGCTTTCAACGAACTGGCCCGGCCGATGCTGGAAGCGCTGGGCAAGCTCGACGACTTCAACCACATGCGCGCCTGCACCGGCGACGACACGATGGTGACGCTGCTGTTGACCTCCAGCCTGACGCACATTCCGCCGATGAAAGTGGTGACCATCCTTGCCGGGGCGGCGAATGTCAGCTTCGCGCTGTTTGTCGCGACCTGCATTGTCGCGCGCGGCGGCCGGTTCCTGGCGATGGCCTGGGCGCTGAACACGTATGGCGAGGCGATCCGCCATTTCATCGAGAAGCGCCTCGGCCTGATTGCAGGGGTTGGCGGCGCGGTGCTGATCGCGGCCTTCGTTGCCTACAAGATGCTGTCCGGGCACGGCGCATCGGCTTGTTAGGCGGCTGATGCCAAACCGGCACGGCGCATGCTAGGGCGGGAAGATGAGCCTGTCGCGTCATCTGGCCGGATACCTCCCCGTAAACCTTGCCAGCGGGCTTGCCTCGTTCGGCGCGGTCTATGTGTTCACGCGCGTGCTCGGCGCGGAGGAGTACGGCGTTTACGCGCTGATGCTGTGGGCCATGGCGATGATCCACACGGTCAGCCTGACCTGGGTCGAGGCGGCGGCCTACCGGTTCACGGCGGACGCAGAAGCGTCCGGCACGCTGGCCGACCACTATGCCACGGCGGCGAGCCTCATGCTGAAGGCGCTGGTGATTGCGCTGGGGCTGGCGGGGCTGGTCTGGTTCGGCCTTCGGGGGCTGCCGCACTATGCCGCGACGATGCCCGGGATCGCGGCGCTCCTGCCGCTGAACCTCGTGGTGCAGGTGGCGCTTCAGGCGCACAAGGCGGGGCTGCGGGTGCGCCGGTATGCGTTCACCGAAACATTCCGCCTGCTGACGGGTTTTGCGCTCGGCGCACTGGTCGCCCTGAAAACCGGGCTCGGCGCTGCGGCGCCCTTCGCTGGCCTGGCGGGCGCAGCTTTCCTCATGGCCCTGCGTGAAGGCGTCTGGCTCGCGGGCGCGGCGCGCGGTGGGCGCACGACGCGGGCAAAGGAAAAGGCCTGGGCAGCTTACGGCCTGCCGGTCGCGGCGGCCTTGATCCTCGACCTCGTCGTCTCCGGTATCGACCGGCCGATGATCGCGGCCCTGATGCCGGAGGGCGAGGCGGCCGTCGGCGCCTATGCTGCGGGCTACGGGGTGGCCGACAAGACCGTGCTGTTGCTGTGCGCCTGGGCCGCCATGGCGGGCAGCCCGCTGGTAATGGCGGCGTACGAGCGGGGAGGGAGCGCGGCAGCCGCAGAGGCGGCGCGCGGATTGATTCGTACACTGTTGTTCGTCGGTATTCCTGCCGCGGTGGGCATCGCGCTCGTCGCCCGCCCGCTGGGAGAGGCGATGATCGGCGAAGCGGTGCGCGCGCAGGCTATTGCGATCATGCCCTGGATTGCGGCGTCCGGGCTGCTGAACGGCTTGCTGATCCATTATTTCGCCGAAGCCTTCCAGCTGGCGCGGCGCACGCACGAGCGCGCGATCCTGATGCTCGTGCCGGCGGCGGTGAACGTCGTGCTGAACTTCCTGCTGATCCCGCACTTCGGCTTGATGGGCGCGGTGGCGGCAACGCTCGTCTGCTACGCAACCGGCGTCCTCCTGCTTGCGCTCGCCGGGCGCCGGCATGTTGCGCTGCCCGTGCCTGTGGGCGACCTTGCGCGCATCGGTCTTGCCGCGCTCGCCATGTGGCCGGTGGTCTGGATGCTTCCGGACCTTGGCGGCTGGTCAGAGCTGCTGCTGAAGGCCGGGGCAGGGGCACTTGCCTATGCGGCTGCGGCGCTGGTGCTTGATGCTGGCGGCGCGCGGACGATCGTGCGAGACAGGCTCGGCAAAACCGGAACCCCGCCTGCAACGTAGGAAGTGGCATGACTGACACATCGAAACCCGACAGCGACCTCGGCGCAGCGGCCGGCAAGGCAAACCAGCTCTGGGGCGACTTCGTTCCGGTGATCGCGTTCGTGCTCGTCTACAACGTTTTCCGGCGCGTCGAGCTGCTGGACGGTCTGATCAACAAGGACACCGCAATCTTCTGGGCCACGGGCGCGCTGCTCGCGCTGATGCTGGGCTTTCTCGCGAAGCAGGTGATCAGCCGCCAGCCGGTGTCGCAGATCATGCTGTTTTCTTCCGGCATCGTTGCCGGTTTCGGCCTGATTGGCATCCTGCTCCAGGAGAAGGCCTTCATCTATGTGAAGCCGACGATCCAGCAGCTGTTCATGGCGGTGATGATCTTCGTGCCGTTGCTGTTTGGCCGTAACATCTGGAAATCGCTGTTCTCGAAAGTGTTCGACCTGCCGGATTTCGCCTGGCGCACGCTTGCCATCCGCTGGGGCTTCTTCTTCATCGCGATGGCCCTCTGGAACGAGTACCTGTGGCGCACGTATGCGCCGGGCTTCGACGTGCCGCTGGTGATGGCGGGCATTCCGGTCGCGCCGGCCGGCGCCTATGAATTCCTTGGGCTGACATTCGGTGCGAAAGATGCCGAGGATGTGTGGGCCAACTGGAAACTCGGCAACATGGTGATCGTGCTGATCTTCGGCGCGCTCAACACGCCCTACACGCTGAAACACATGCGCGAGCCGGAAGGCGAAGCCGCCGCCTAGCGCGTCAGCTTGTCGGTGCCGGGCGGATTTGCGAACGGCGCGAACGAATCCTGTCCGCGCGTTTCGGCAAAGTGGGTGAGCGCCCAGACGACCGTGGGGAACGCCAGCTGCGACCACGGAATGTCCTTCCATTCCACCAGCATCACTTCTTCGCTTTCCGGACCCGGCGCGATCTCTGACCTGAGTTCGGCGCGAAACATCACCTGCACCTGCGCGATGCGGGGTACGGAGTAAACCGCCAGCAGCCGGTCGATGGCGATCTCGGCACAGGCTTCCTCGCGTGCCTCGCGCATGGCGCCTTCCTCGACGCTCTCGCCCTCCTCCATGAAACCTGCCGGGAGCGTCCAGAAACCCTTGCGGGGTTCGATCGCGCGTTTGCACAGGAGGATGCGCTCACCTTGCGTGACGACCGAGCCGACAACGATCTTCGGGTTCACATAGTCCACGAAGTTGCAGCGGTTACAGATACGCCGTACCCTGTCATCTCCTTCCGGAACGGCCAGTCGAAAATCTTCATGCTGGAAAGGAGTTGGCAATTGATCAGTCATCCAATCTTTATCCTGTCGCCTGTATGGGGAATGCGTTTGATCCGCCTACGGGGTTCTTGTTTAACGCCCCCAAAGTGGATCGGCCCTGTTCAACACCCCTCGTCTTTCACCGAATCCCATCTTTAGCAAAACGGAAACCAACACCATGGCCTTCAACCTCAACGCCTCGCCCAGCCACCTCCTGCACCGCGCCCAGCAGATCGCCGCCAACCACTCGGCCGCTGCCCTGAAAACGGCCGGTCTCACGCTGCGCCAGTTCTCTGTCCTCGCTGCCCTCTCGGGCAACGAAGGTGTCAGCCAGTCCGATCTTGTCAATGCCACCGGCGTTGACCGCTCGACCCTCGCCGACATGGTCGCCCGCATGGAAGCCGGCGGCATGATCAAGCGCTCCGACTCGAAAACGGATGCCCGCGCCAAGTCGGTCAGCCTCACCGTCAAAGGCAAGAAAGCCTATGACAAAGCCCTGCCGGCTGTCTCGAAAGCTGACGCTGCCCTGTTCGCCACGCTCGCCAAGGCGAAGCAGGACGCCCTGATGCAAGGCCTCGGCGGCCTCGTCGAAGACGCCGAGAAGAAAGAAGCTGCTCCGGCGCCGAAAGCCAAGAAAGCTCCGGCCAAGGCTGCTCCGAAAAAAGCGCCTGCCAAGGCTGCCAAAAAGGCTCCGGCCAAGAAGAAGAAATAAGCTCCGCTTTCCAGCGAAGCCGGATTACAAGCGAGGCGCCAAAAGCGCCTCGCTTATTTTTTGCAGCGAGGTTTCATCCAGCGGGCCGTTGATGTGCAGCACGATCTCGCCGTCGCCGGAGATCACGAAGGTTTCCGGCACGCCGGTCAGTCCGAAGTCGAGCCCGCCGCGGCCTTCCGGATCGAGGGCGACGACGGCGAAGGGATTGCCGAGGCGCTGAAGGAAGTCGTCGCCGTTTTCCGGCGTGTCCTTGTAGAGGATGCCGTAGAGCTTGTCGGGATGGGCCGCGCCGAGTTCCAGCAGGAAGGGGTGTTCCGCTTCGCACGGCGCGCACCAGCTGGCGAACAGGTTGACGATCACCGCCTCGCCGCCGGGCGGCGGCGCGAAAGAAACTTCTCCGCCCTCCCTCAGTTCAAACACGAACGACGGCGCGGCGCGCGAGATGCGCTCGAACTCACCCTTTTCCGGGTTCAGCATGCGCCAGGCCCCGAGCACGCCGAACAGGAGCAGCGCGGCGACGGGCAGGGCGAACACCCAGCGCGTCATGGCGCGGTCTTGTCCGTCTCGAGCGCCGCGAGCCGTTTGCGGGCGGCGCGCGCCGCGAGCATCACTTGCGCGGTCGCGGCGAGGATCAGCACGGCGCCGATCGCGTAGCAGGCCCAGATATAGGCGGCGTTCTTGTCAAACTCGGGCAAGCGTCATCCTCCTTCCAGCGCCTCGGCGCGCAGCCGGGCGATCCGCCGCTCGCGGATTTCCGTGCGCATGGATGTCAGCACCAGTCCGCCGAACAGGAAGGAGTGGCCAAGCGCGCTTACCAGAAGCGGCCAGAGATACACGGCGGCCATCTTCGGGCCGTCCGCCGTGATCACGCTGGCATCCTGGTGGAGCGAGGTGAACAGGTCGACCGAGAACTTGATCAGCGGCACGTTGAGCGCGCCGATCATGGCGAGGATCGCGCCGGCGCGGGCCGCTTTCTGGCGGGTGTCCATGGCGGCGCGCAGGGCCATGTATCCGAGGAAGAGGAAAAACAGGAACAGCACGGACATCATCCGTGCATCGTCCCATTGCCACCAGGTGCCCCAGGTCGGCTTGCCCCAGATCGAGCCGGTGGCGAGGCAGAGCGCGGTCCAGGTGGCGCCGAGCGGCGCGATCGACTTGGCGGCGATGTCGGCGACCTCGTGACGCCAGACGAACCAGACAAAGCTGGCGACCGCGAGCGCCGAATAGCTCGCCATGGCAAGCCAGGCGGCGGGGACGTGCACGAACATCACGCGCATGATGTCGCCGCCCTGGTATTCGTCCTTCGGCACGATCCACAGGCCCTGCCAGAGGCCCCAGGCGATGCACAGCGCGCCGGCGGCATAGAAGACCGGCGCCAGCCAGTCAGACAAGCGCAGGAATTTGTGGGGGTTGGCGAAGTAGGACCACATGGAACTGACCTAGCGCTCCCTCAGTCTGCCGCCAAGCGCAGGGCAGCGGCCATGGCATAGGGCGCAACAGCGCAGGCGAAGAGGGTGGAGGCGGCCAGGAACAGCGGTGCGCCGGCCGATCCTGGCCCGCCGGTCATCGCGAGCGCGCCGAAGATCGCGGTCGGAACATAAAGGGGAAGGGCGATCAGCGAGATCAGCAGGCCGCCCCGCCGCACAGTGGCCGACAGGGCTGCGCCCGCGCCGCCCCAGAAGAAGAAGGCAAGGCTGCCGAGGGCGTAGAGGCCGGCATTCACGAGCAGGCTGGCGTCGGCCTTGGCCTGGAACATCAGGGCGAGCACGGGGGAGAACAGGGCAAGCGGCAGGCCGGCGGCCAGCCAGTGCGCGAGCGTCTTGGCCGCCGCGATGGCCGAGACCGGCGCGCCGGACTGCAGCCAGAGGTCGAGGGTGCCGTCTTCAGTGTCGGCCTGGAAGATCCGCTCCAGGGTGACGAGACTCGACAGGGCCAGCGCGACCCAGACGATCCCCGGGCCAACAGCGCGCAGCGTGTTGCCGTCCGTACCGATACCGAGCGGGACGAGTACCGCTGCTCCGCCGAGGAAGCCCAGCGGCAGCAGCGCGCCCGCACCGCCCGCCCAGGCTTCGCCCAGCGCCTGCCGGAAGGCGGCCAGAAGGGGGGCGGGCGTCAAAGTGCGAGCTCGGATGAGGGGGCGAAGCCCGCCTCGCCATGGATCGCTGCGATGACCGCGCCGCCAGATTGGCGATGCTCCGCGATCAATGCATCGACGAGGCCGCGCCCTTCGGCATCCAGCGCCGTGTACGGCTCATCCATCAACCAGACCGGCCGCGTGTCCAGCAGCAGGCGCGCCAGCGCCGTCCGGCGGCGCTGGCCGGCGGAGAGGTAGCGCGCGGGCACGTCCCGGGGCCGGGCAAGTCCCATCCGGGCAAGGACCGTGTCGATATCGGCGGGCGATCCCCAGGCGGACGCCCAGAGGCGCAGGTGCTCGCGCGGCGTTTCGGCCGGTTTCAGCCCCTCGCGGTGGGCAATCCAATGCGGCGTCGCGGCGCGGTGGACGGCGCCTGCTTCCGGCCGGGTCAGGCCGGCCAGGATGCGCAGCAGCGTCGTCTTGCCCGCGCCATTGGCGCCGCGCAGCGCCAGCGCCTCACCCGGCCGGACCGCAAGGTCGACATTCCGGAACAGCACGCGCTCCCCGCGCATGATCGCAAGGCCGGCTGCGCTGACGAGGGGAGGGGCGCCCGCTTCCATGGCCTGAAGGGATAGCCGGTTCGCTGGTAGCCGCAAGCGCGGCCTTGTCGCGCGCCTGCAGCCCTGCGCCCGATTGCGCGACCGGGGGGAGGCATATAAGAGACCCCCAACGCATCAAACGGACCAGCCCCGGGCGGTCCCGTGACAGGAGGCAAGGTCCCACACATGGCATCCAAAGACAGCTTCAAATCGAAGAGCACCCTCGCCGCAGGCGGCAAGAGCTACACCTACTTCTCGCTCGAAGCGGCGGCGAAGAAGGCCGGGCTCGGCGACATTGCCCGCCTGCCGGCCTCGCTGAAGGTGCTGCTCGAGAACATGCTGCGCTTCGAGGATGGCCTGACGGTGACCCCGGACGACATCAAGGCGTTCGGCGAATGGGCTGACAAGGGCGGCCAGAACCCGCGCGAGATCGCCTACCGCCCGGCCCGCGTGCTGATGCAGGACTTCACCGGCGTTCCGGCCGTGGTCGACCTCGCCGCCATGCGCGACGGCATCAAGGCGCTGAAGGGCGACGCCAAGAAGATCAACCCGCTGGTCCCGGTGGACCTCGTGATCGACCACTCGGTGATGATCGACGAGTTCGGCAACCCGCGTGCCTTCCAGATGAACGTTGACCTCGAATACGAGCGCAACATGGAACGTTACACGTTCCTGAAATGGGGCCAGAGCGCGTTCAACAATTTCCGCGTGGTGCCGCCCGGCACCGGCATCTGCCACCAGGTGAACCTCGAATACCTCGCCCAGACGGTCTGGACCGCGACCAATGAGGAAGGCGAACTCGTCGCCTATCCGGACACGCTGGTTGGCACCGACTCGCACACGACGATGGTCAACGGCCTTGCCGTGCTCGGCTGGGGCGTCGGCGGTATCGAAGCGGAAGCCGCCATGCTTGGCCAGCCGGTCTCGATGCTGATCCCGGAAGTTGTCGGCTTCAAGATCACCGGTGCGCTGAAGGAAGGCGTCACCGCCACTGACCTCGTGCTGAAAGTCGTTCAGATGCTCCGCAAGCACGGCGTCGTGAACAAGTTCGTCGAATTCTACGGCCCCGGCCTCGACAACATGCCGCTCGCCGACCGTGCGACGATTGCCAACATGGCGCCGGAATACGGCGCGACGTGCGGCTTCTTCCCGATCGACGACGAGACGATCCGCTACCTGCGCCAGACCGGCCGCGACGAGGACCGTATCGCGCTCGTCGAAGCCTATGCGAAGCAGAACGGATTCTGGCGCGGCGCCGACTATGCGCCGGTCTACACCTCGACGCTGCACCTTGATCTCGGCGATGTCGTGCCCGCCATCTCCGGCCCGAAACGTCCGCAGGACCACGTCGCGCTCGATGCGGCGGCCCGCGTCTTCGGCGAATACATGGCCGGCATCCGCAAGCCCGCCACCGCGCCGGCGCTCCAGAAATCCGACATGACGGAAGAGGGCGGCGCGCCTGACCCGAAAACCATTCCGGGCGACGCCATCGGCCCGGGCCGCGCCAAGGTCGACGGCCAGCCGTGGACGTTGAATGACGGCTCGGTCGTGATCGCCTCGATCACGTCCTGCACCAACACGTCGAACCCGTATGTGCTGATCGGCGCCGGCCTTGTGGCCCGCAAGGCGCGCGCGCTCGGCCTGGCGCGCAAGCCGTGGGTGAAGACCTCGCTGGCGCCCGGATCGCAGGTCGTCTCCGAATACCTGAATGCCGCCGGCCTGCAGGAAGACCTCGACGCGCTCGGCTTCAACCTCGTCGGCTATGGCTGCACGACCTGTATCGGCAACTCCGGCCCGCTGGCGCCGGAGATCTCCAAGTCGATCAACGAGAACGACCTCGTGGCCGTCTCCGTCCTGTCGGGCAACCGCAACTTCGAGGGCCGCATCAGCCCCGACGTGCGCGCGAACTATCTCGCCTCGCCGCCGCTGGTCGTAGCCTATGCGATTGCCGGTGACATGAACATCGACATCACGAAGGATCCCATCGCGACCTCGAAAGACGGCAAGCCGGTCTACCTGAAGGACATCTGGCCGACGACCAAGGAAATCGCCGACATGGTCCACGCGACGGTCACCCGGCAGATGTTCATTTCGAAGTATGCCGACGTGTTCAAGGGCGACAAGAAATGGCAGGCGGTCGAGACGACCAAGGCCGAGACCTATGACTGGCCGATCTCGTCGACCTACATCCAGAACCCGCCTTACTTCCGCGGCATGTCGCCGGAGAAGGGCGACATCAACCCGATCACCGGCGCCAAAGTGCTTGCCGTGCTTGGCGACATGATCACGACCGACCACATCTCGCCGGCCGGCTCGTTCAAGGCGACCAGCCCCGCTGGCAAATACCTGACCGACCGCCAGGTGCCTGTGAAGGATTTCAACTCCTACGGCTCGCGCCGCGGCAACCATGAAGTTATGATGCGCGGCACCTTCGCGAACATCCGTATCAAGAACGAAATGCTCGACGGCGTCGAAGGCGGCTACACGATCGGCCCGGACGGGAAGCAGACCTCGATCTACGACGCCGCGATGGCCTGGATCGACAAGGGCGTGCCACTCGTCATCTTCGGCGGCATCGAATACGGCGCCGGCTCCAGCCGCGACTGGGCGGCGAAGGGCACCAACCTGCTCGGCGTGAAAGCCGTGATCGCCGAGAGCTTCGAGCGTATCCACCGCTCCAACCTCGTCGGTATGGGCGTCATCCCGTTCGAATTCATGCCGGGCGAGAACCGCAAGACGCTGGGCCTGAAAGGCACAGAGACCGTCGATATCCAGGGCCTCGGCAACGATATCCGTCCGCTGTCGACCGTGCCGTGCCGCATCACCTATGCCGACGGCACCGTGAAGGAGATCCAGCTGAAATGCCGGATCGATACCGAGATCGAGGTCGACTACGTCAAGCATGGCGGCGTGCTGCACTACGTGCTGCGCGACCTCGCCCGCTCGGGCACCTGACGCCGCGTAACGCGGAAAAGGCCTGCCTCACCGGGCCGGTGGGGGCAGGCTTTTTCGCAGTGTCTCACGCGGCTGTGACTGTGCGCGCCCCGCGGGAACACATATAACCGCCGCCATGAAGCGCCTCTTTCTCACCTTGGCTGTGCTGTTCAGTCTGGCTGCGCCCTCGCATGCCGAGGGGCCGGTGCTGGTCGAACTGTTCGCGTCCAAGAACTGCCGGGCGTGCCCTGCGGCTTACAAGACGCTGGACGCGGTCGAGGCGGAGCGCGGCAAGGACGTGCTCGTGCTGACCTGGGCGGTCGACTACTGGGACTATCTCGGCGGCAAGGAAAAGATGGCCCTGCCGGAATCGAAAGAGCGCCAGCGCGCCTATGTCGACCGTTTCTCGCTGCGCGGTCCGTACACACCGCAATCGGTCTACAATGGCCTTGAGCAGGCGCCCGGAAACAAGCCGACCAAGGTGGGCGCGGCCATGATGAAAGCCGAAATGGCACCGGCCGCGGATGTCCAGCTACAGCGTGCGGGCAAGCGCGTCGTGCTCACTGGCACCAGCGACGGCCTCGCCGATATCTGGTGGATCAGCTATCTCAAGGACGGGGCGAACCCGACCAAGATGCCGAACCCCGTCACCAGTGTCCGCCAGATCGGTCCGTGGCTCGGTGGCCGCGCCGAGATTGACCTGCCGGCTTGCGAATCCGGCTGCGCGCTCGTCGTGCAGGAAGCCGGCATGGGCCGAGTGCTCGCGACGCTGCGCGCCGACTGACTCCAGCGGCCTTAGCCCGGCGGTTTCACGATTGAAGAGACGAGCGGCGTGTAGTCTGCCCAGTCATTTGCCGTCAGCTCGAACGCCCAGCCGGCCGCACGTTCGTTGATGGCGGCGGCGCGCGTTGCGCCTTCTCCCGCCTCGACCGCACGCAGGGTCACGAACAGGCCGTCGCGTTCACGGTAGGCGCGCACGTCAACTTCCAGGCCGTCATGCGTCTGCGTGATGTGCCTCGCCACAGGCTGCGTGCGCAGCGCGGCGGCCGGCTTGACGCCGATCGGCAGGAAGCGCGTCAGCGCGAGCGCCGGTCCGGTCACCGCCAGCCGGCTCGTCAGGCGGTAATTGTGGAAGGGCGGGGCAGGTTGGAACGCCCGGTCGCTGGAACCGACTTCGCGTTGCAGGAACAGGTTCTGGCCTTCCTCGTCGGTCAGGCGCACCGCCGAGACCGCATCCTGATGAATGTCGAGGAAACCGAGGTCGAGCCAGGCTTCGGAACTGTAGAGCGGCGGCAGGTCGCCGGTGACGCGGAAGGCCTTGGTCTCGTCCGGGCGCCGGGCATAGATGCTGTCGCCTTTCCGTCCTGTGATCAGCGCGGCGGTTGGTTCGCCGTCCTCGCCGATCAGCTCCAGCAGGGCGCCGGTGCCGCTTTCGCGCGGATCGCCGAGCCCGATGCGATTCAGCTTCTCGGGATCCTCCGTGCGCGGTGTATCCCAGACGAGGCTCTCCATACCGCCGGACAACTCGGCGAGCCGGTCCTGGCGAACCGGGTATCCGGTCTTCGACCCGAGACGCCAGCCTTCGCCGGTCGCCACGAGCATATAGCTTTCGTCGGCGAGCGTAATGCGGATGCCGGAAGCGCCGGCGCGCTGCGCCTCGAAGTCCGGGAACACGGGCGTGCCCGTCCGATCACTCGTCATCACCGGTGCGCCTCCGCCGAAGGAAGCAGCGATGGCGACAAGGCACATGGCGCCCGCCATTGCGGCGAGGGCAAGCGTGCGCCGGGTGCGCTGGCGGTCTCGCAGGGCGCTCATGCGGCGGGCCTGCGCGGACGTTTCTGGCGGCGCCAGACGATGAGGCCGGCGAGGGTGACGAGGACCGGGCCGCCCCAGATGTTGAGCGCCTTCAGCGTGCCTTCCAGCTGGTCGATCCCGCGCCGGTAATCGCGCTCCGTGGCGCGCAGGCGTGCGCGCAGCGCGAGGATGTCTTCCCGCAACGCGGTCAGCTCCGAACGCTCCTCGTCGTTCAGCTGGGCTTCAAGGTCGCCTGCAAAGAAGCCATCGCCGGTGCCTTCGCCCTGCAATTCGGCGAGGCGGGCCTGCGCGGCCGTGAGCCGGGATTCCAGTTCTTCCTGCTGGCGGAAGTATTGCTCCTCGGCGGCGCTGCGCATGTTGTCGATCCGCGTCATCGGGCGCAGCGCCGGCGCGCGCGAGCGAAGGCGCGACAATTCCCCGCCGCCGGCGAGGGCATCGAGCGCGTTGAGCACAAGCGCGCCATTGTCGGCGACCGCCACGCCTCCGCCTTCGACGATGTAGAATTCGTCAGCGATGAAATCGGCGTCCGAGATGATCACGATCTCTGCGGGCCGCTCGCCGGCACGGATGTGCGGGGGCAGGGCAGCGGCGGCCGCGCGGGCCGCTTCGGCGGCGGCCGGGTCGCGCGGCGTGTCGATCGCCGGCGCGCCGCTCGGGAAGGCGCTGACCAGAAGGCCGGAAACGCGCATCGCCAGCGGCAGCGGCGCCGGCAAGCTCTTGTAGTTGCGCAGCACTTCGGCAGGCGGCATGTCCCGCGCTGCCTCGCCGGCATTGATGTAGGAAGGGCTTGGCCCAGTCATGATCAGCGGCGTCAGCGTCACGCCCGGCGGCGGCGTACCGACGACCAGGGCGCCCGGCGCGCCGAAGTTTACTTCACGCATCAGGTCTGCCGTGATCGGATCTTCCCGGTTCATCGCCGCGGCCGGCACGCCGATGAACAGCGGATGGGCGAGCTCCTCGACGCGGCCATTGGCGGTCTCGACCGGCACCGGCAAGGCGAAGGCGGCGTCCGCGACGGCGTCGGACGCGAGTTCCACGCCCCAGGCCCGTCCGAGGCGGCCGAGGCTTGAGCGCGCCAATTCGCTGCTGATGCCGAACACGTCACCCGTCACGGCGATCTTGGCAGCAGGGTCGACGAGGAACACCGCCCGGCCGCCGCGCAGCAGGTATTGGTCAATCAGCCATTCCTGCCGGCTCGACAGCGGCGGCGGATGGGCAACCAGCAACACGTCGAGCCCCTCGGGCAGCGCGCTGAAATCCTCCGGCAACGGATCAATCTCGAAAGTGCGGGCGATATCCTGCAGCAACGCGTAGCCACCTGCCGGGTCCGGCGTTGCCATGCCCTGCAGCGAAGAAAGGATGCCGACACGGGGCGGCTCGGGATGGTTCAGCCGCGCGATCATCCGGGTCAGGTCATATTCCAGCGTCAGGTCCTGTTCCGGCGCAAGGAAAGGCAGGATGCGCACATCGTCGATCGTGTTGCGGCCGATGATGCCGAAATACAGCGGGTCGTTGCCGCCGGACGGCACGGCCGCGATGCCCGCGGCGAGCGCTTCGTCCTCCGCTTCCGAGAAGGGCGAGGGATCGATCTCGCGCACGCGGATACGTCCGCCCGACGCCGCCTGGTAACTCGCCAGCAGCTCACGCACCCGCGCCGCATGCGCCTGCACGGCCGGGAAAGCCTGCCCGACCTTGCGCGAATAGGCAAAGGTCAGGTCGACGGGTTCGCTGATGTCCTCGAGCGTCGCGCGCGTCGCATGCGACAGGGTGTAGAGGCCGCCTTCGGTGAAGTCGGCGCGGGCCCCTGCCAGCAATTTCTGCGCGGCGATATTGCCCGCCAGCAGCAGCACGCCGGCCAGCAGGGTCGAGAAGATGAGATAGCGCCGCGCGTTCATGCCATGTCCTCAGCCGAGCCGCTGGCGCGAGGCCCAGAGGCAGTTGAGGAAGGCAAACGTGGCCGTGAAGCCGAGGAAATAAGTCACCACGCGCAGCTCCAGCACGCCGCGCTGGGCGCTCTCGAACTGGGTGATGAAGGAGAACCGCGCGATGAGGTCGGCAAACCCGGTGCCGAAGATCGCTTGCACGGTCGACAGCACCAGCGGCCAGCCGGCGGCCGTGAACACGAAGGCAATCACCACGCTGATCACGAAAGCAGTCACCTGGCTGCCGGTCAGTGCAGAGACGGCGGCGCCGATGGACAGATAGGCGCCGGCCATCAGCAGGCTGACGAAATAGGCAAGCGCGATCGCGGTATTGTCCGGCGCGCCGAGGAAATTGACCGTCAGCCACATCGGCAAGGTCAGCACGAGCCCGACGGCCGCGACCGTCCAGGCGGAGAGCAGCTTGCCCAGCACCAGTCCGGGAATGCCCACCGGCAGCGACATCAGCAGCTCATCGGTGCCGCTCGCTGCCTCATCCGTCCACAGGCGCATCGCCAGCGCCGGCAGGAAGATCATGTAGAGCCAGGGATGCCACACGAAGAAGGGCTGCAGGTCTGCAACGCCGGTATCGAAGAATCGCCCGGCCTCCCAGGTGAACAGGCCGAGCGCCAGCAGGAAGACCGCGAGGAAGACATAGGCCATCGGCGTCGCGAAATAGGCGCCGAGCTCCCGGCGATAGGTCGCCCCGAATCCGCTCAGCTGGCGTTGCAGTACATCCTTCACAGCGTCTCTTCCTCCACCTGGTCGGTGAGGCGGGCAAAGGCCGATTCAAGTGTTCCGTCCTCGGACCGCCGGGTCAGGCCGGCGGGCGTGTCGTCAGCAACGACGAGGCCGCGGTCGATCAGCACGGCGCGGTGGCACATCGCCGGCACTTCGGTCAGCGTGTGCGTGGAAATGATGATCGCCTTGGTCGGCGCCATCCGGGCGATCAGCGCGCGGACGGCGCGTTTCTGGTTCGGGTCCAGGCCGTCCGTCGGCTCGTCCAGCACCAGCACCGGCGGGTCGTGCAGGATCGCGCCGGCCAGGCCAACGCGCCGGCGATAGCCTTTCGACAGGTCGCCGATCCGCTGGTGGCTGACGGTGGAGATGCGCGCATCGGCAATCGCCCGGTCCACGGCATCTCGCCGTGACTTGCGCGGCAGGGCGCGCGCATCGGCCAGGAAGCGCAGGAATTCCGGCGGCGTCATGTCTTCGTAGAGCGGCGCGCCTTCCGGCAGGTATCCAAGCGCCGCCTGCGCCGCGCGCCGGTCCGAGATGATCGACTTGCCGTCGATCAGCGCATCGCCCGCGTCCGGCTCCAACACCCCGGCAATCATCCGCATCGTGGTGGATTTGCCCGCGCCATTCGGGCCGAGGAAGCCCAGCACGGTGCCTTTCTCCACGGTGAACGACACGCCGCGGACGGCGGCTTTCGACCCGTAGGATTTCTCGAGCGCCTTGACCTCTAGCATGCCGCGGGAACGCCTGATCTCATGGGAGTCTTGGATAGACCCCTTGGCTTAACGCTTCCAGACCTCGGCTGTGAAGATTGCGTCGAATTCAGGCGCCAAACCGCGCCACTTCTTCCAGCAGGCACTTGGCAGCCACGTCGACAATCTTGCCCCCGTCCGCGACGCTCGACTGTGTCGGGTCGGAGCCGATCCGGCCATCCGGGAAGTCCCGGCGATAGCGCACGGCGTCGCTGATCGTGCCGGTCGGGGCGATCTTGGGACTCATCTCGGTCTTGCTGCGTTCACGCTCGGGATAGGCCCAATAGGTGACGGAGACTTCAGACGCCGTGGCGTGGCTGCCATGGCCGGTCGGATAGAGCTGGTTGCAGATGCCCATAACCTCACGGTAGTCCCACCAGTCGCGCCGCTTCAGCATCAGGTCCGGGCGATTATCGGCGCCGCGCGGATCGTAGCTGCGGCGCGCGTGAATCTCCGCAAACGCCGCCTCGATGGTGGAGATGTTGCCGCCATGGCCGTTGAACCACAGCACGCGCTCGAACCCGTGGCGCACGAGGCTCTCCGTCCAGTCCGCCATCGCTGCCATCATCGTCGACGGGCGCAGCGTGATCGTGCCCGGAAAGCCGAGATGGTGCTGCGCGCAGCCGACGTTGAACGTCGGCCCGACGAGGATGTCGTCCGGCGCCAGGCTTTCGGCATGGTTGGCGATGATCTCCGGGCAGAGGGCATCGGTGCCGATGAAGCCGTTCGGTCCGTGCTGTTCGAACGAGCCGATCGGCACGACGATGGTCTTCGATCTCTTCAGCCAGGCTTCGATGTCGGGCCAGGTCGAGACGGGAAGGCGCATCGGATCAGTCCTTTCGTGGGGCGAGGCGGCGCGTGATGTGGCCCATCTTGCGGCCCGGGCGCGCCTCGCGCTTTCCGTAGAGTGTCAGCGTGTCATGAGGCCCCAGCGCGGCCGGGCTGACAAGCCCGTCTTCACCGATCAGGTTGATCATCTCCGCATCGAACAGGCGGCGCGTGTCGCCCAGCGGCCAGCCGGCGACGGCGCGTATGTGCTGTTCGAACTGGCCGGTCTGGCAGGCTTCCGGTGTCCAGTGACCGGAATTGTGGACCCGCGGCGCAAACTCGTTGGCCAGCAACGTCCCGTCCGGCAGCACGAAGAATTCCAGCGCCAGCACGCCGACATGTCCGAGCGCGCCGACGAGCCGCACTGCCTTTGCGCGGGCATCCTCCTCGATCGCTTTCGGCAAGCCGCTTGGCACTTGCGAGACGGCCAGGATACCGTCCTTGTGCAGGTTGCGGGGCGGGGCCCAGGTGCGTGTCTCGCCGTTGGCACTGCGCGCGACGAGCACAGAGATCTCGCACTGGAAGGCAATCGCCGCCTCCAGGATCGCTGGCGCTTCGCCGATGCGGTGCCAGGCGGCCTCGGCCTCCTCCGGCGAACGGATCCAGGCTTGCCCCTTGCCGTCATAGCCTTCGCGGCGCGTCTTCAGCACGCCCTTTCCGCCGAGCGCCGCAAGCGCCGCGGTCACGTCACCGGGGCCGTCCACGGGTTCGAAAGGCGCCGTGGTTATGCCCTGCGCATTCAGGAACGACTTCTCCGTGTAACGGTCCTGCGAGACTTTCAGCGAGGCCGCGCCCGGCAATACCGGCGTGCCGGCCGCTTCCACCGCCTCGACCGTCCGTACGGGAACATTTTCGAACTCGAGCGTGACCACATCGCAGGCCCGCGCAAATTCGGCGAGCGCATCGCCGTCATCCCAGGCCGCCGACCAGGCGCCCGCCGCAACGCGGCCCGCCGGCGGGTCGTCTTCCGGCGAGTAGATCAGCATGTCGAAGCCCAGCTGCGCGCCGGCGCTGGCCAGCATCCGGCCCAGCTGCCCGCCGCCAAGTATGCCGATTGTGGCGCCGGAGCGCAGAGGCGTCATCCTTCGGGCGCCTCTTTCACGCCGGCCGTCTGTGCGGCGCGGAACGCGTCCAGTTTCTCTGCGACCGCCTTGTCTTCCAGCGCAACAATCGCGGCGGCCAAGAGGCCGGCATTGGCGGCGCCCGCCTCGCCGATGGCCAGCGTGCCAACCGGCACGCCTTTCGGCATCTGCACGATGGACAGCAGGCTATCGAGCCCGCTCAGGGTTTTCGACTGCACCGGCACGCCCAGCACGGGCAGCGGCGTCATGGCAGCCGTCATGCCGGGCAGGTGCGCGGCGCCGCCGGCCCCGGCGATGATCACCTTGAGGCCTCGGCCCTTGGCGGCCTTCGCATAGTCAGTCAGCCGGTCCGGCGTGCGGTGCGCGGAGACGATCTTCGCCTCGTGCGCCACCCCCATCTCCTCCAGCATCCGGGCGGCGTGCTGCATGACCGGCCAGTCCGACTGGCTGCCCATGATAATGCCTACTACCGGGGTCTTGCCCGCTGCCATCGCCCGCCTCGCTGCCGGAAAACGCGCACCATAGGTGCGCCGTCGCCCCGGTCAACCGTTCGCGCGGCAGGCGAGTGGCGCTGAGGGCTCTACAGACGGCCGTTTCCGGACTATCGTGCCTTGCATGGCGAAGGACTTTCCCGTGACCGATTCGGCAGAACGCCGGGCCCTCCTCGACGCCCTGGGCGTCGACCTCGCGCAACTTGACCGGCGCACGCGCGCCGCCATCGAGGCGTTGAGCGAGGAAGTGCTGGCCCTGCGCGCGGAGGGCGATGACCTGCGCGCCGCCCTCGCCGATGCCGAACTGCTGGCCGACAATGACGCGCTGGTGCCGATCTTCAACCGCCGCGCCTTCGAGCGCGAAGTTCGCCGCGAGATCGCGCTGTCCGGCCGCTTCCAGACGCCCTTGTCGCTGATCTTCATCGACCTCGACAATTTCAAGCTGGTCAACGACACCTACGGGCATGCCGCCGGCGACGATGTGCTGTTCACCGTGGCCGAAATACTGCGCGCCCGCACGCGCGAGACCGACATTGTCGGGCGCCTCGGCGGGGACGAGTTCGGCGTCGTGCTCGCGCACGCCACGTTCGAGGACACCCAGCGCAAGGCGGCGCAGCTCGCCGAAGCCATCGACGCGCTCGAAGTTCGTGATGAATCCCGGCCGGAAACGCCCGTCGTGCGGGTCGGCGCCTCCTGCGGCGTGGTCGAGTGGCGCACCGCCCAGACCGCCGCCGCGCTGATCGCCCGCGCCGATCAGGCCATGTTCCTGGAGAAATCGCGCCGGAAAGCCGCCGGACGCGCCGCGCGCTGACCAATTAACGGACAGTCACAAAAAACCGGTCCGGTTTCCCATGACTCGCAGTCCCCCCTGTGGCATGATGGTCACACGGCCTCATCAGTGCCGTGCCGAAAAAAGGAGACTGCCCATGTCGCTCGATGGTCGGATCAGTGAGCTCGCAAACAAGCACCGCCAACTGGACGAACAGATCGCCGCCGAACAGAAGCGCCCAGCCCGCGACGATCTGACGGTAAAGGACATGAAACGGCAGAAACTCAGGATTAAGGAGGAACTGCGACAGTTGAAGGCCAGCTGACGCACCCCCGAATGGCCCGTTTCTTGCGGACCTGCCGGTAAACGCCTGCTGGCGTCGTCCGACCGGAGAATGGGCTTATGAATCCAGTTTCGACCCCGCGCAGCGCGCTGCACAGCTCCTGCTGCGCAAATGGGTGAGCCTGTAACCCTTGTTCTCGGCCTCGGCCGCGAGGTCGGCGACGCCGTCGCGCGCACCTTCCAGGAGGCGGGCCACCGCGTACTGGTCGCCGATCCGTCCGACGAGCGCCTCGACTCGGCGCGCGATGCGCTCGACGATGATGTTGCCACCTATCACGGCGAGCTGCATTCGCGGCTCGGCCTGCGTAACGCCATCACCGCCGCCATCGAGGCCTTCGGGCGTATCGACAATGCGGTGATCATACCGGAAATCGAGGAAGGCGACCACTTGCTCGACTTCACGCAGGAGAAGTTCGAGAAGGCGCTCGCCCGCTCGGCCCGCGGCGCCGCGCTCGCCCTGCGCGTCATCGCCGAGAGCCTGATCGAGCAGGAAGACCTGCCCCAGGCCGGCGCCGAGCGCATCCCGCAGAAGGGCACGGTCACCTTCGTGCTCGGCTATGCCGCGATTGCCTCGATGCCCGGCCGGTTCACCGAAAGCGTCGGACAAAGCGCCATCCTCGGCGTGATGAAAGCCGGCGCGCTGGAGCTTGCCGAGCATGCCATTCGCGTCAACGCGATCATCGCGATCCGTCCGCGTGAGGAACGTTCGGAAACCTGGACCGCCCGCCGCGTACCGCTGGGGCGCGCCGCGCAGGCGGACGAGATCGCCGAAGCCGCCCGCTACATCGCCTCCCCGCAGGCCGCCTATCTCACCGGCCAGAGCCTCGTGCTCGACGGCGGCCGCTCGACCCTTTCGGGCCTGATCGACTAGGCGGGCGCCAGCGGCGTGACGCCGGACTTATCGAAGTTCGCCGAATAAGCCGCTACCGTCGCGGCGGTGTAATCGGGCGAGTAGATCGTCGACACGGTCCGGTATGTGCCCACCGCCGCCTCGCGCGTCAGCGTCACCAGCGTGTAGCCATGGCTGAACGCGTCGTGCCAGACGACTTCGTCGTTCACGGCGGCGATCTGCTCGCCAAGGTCCGGCATCGCTTTCACATAGCTGCCCATGCCCGGCGACGAGACTGACGTGCAGGCAAACTCGACGCCGCGCAGAGCGCCGCCGGCATCGTAGAGATTGTTCGCATACGCCGTATGCGTGTCACCTGCGAGCGTCACGAGGCGCGCGCCCGCGGCGGCCGCGCTGGCGTAGAGGCGCTCGCGCGCCGCCGGGTAGCCGTCCCAGGCGTCGAGGTTCCAGGGCAGGCCCAGCGCGGTGAACGGCAAGGTCTCGATCACCTGCGGCACGTCTTGCGCCGCCACTTGCTCCGGCGTCATCAGCTTGGTGAAGTCGGGCAGTTTCACCCGCGCCATCACGACCTGGTTGGCCAGCACCTGCCAGCTCGCGCCGGATTGCACCGAGGCGGCAAACTCGCCCGCCAGCCAGGCCTCCTGCTCGGCGCCCAGCATCGTGCGGGACGGATCGGCGACGGTCTGCAGCGTCGCCTGAATCTTCGCGGCCATATCCTCCTGCGAGGCAGCCCCCGCCAGCGCCGCGCCCCAGTCCAGCGGCTGCGACCGGCCGGTGAGGCGCGAGTCGAGCGCATGCACCGTCGCCACATTGCCGAACCGGAAGGTACGCCACACGGCTGAGGTTACCTCACCGGGCTTCGGCTCGCGGATCGGCATCCATTCGAAATAGGCCTGCAGCGCGCGCATCTTGCGCTCGCTCCATTCGCCTTCGCCCTGGTCGGGATTGTGGTTCTCGGCGCCGGTGCGATAGGAATCGTTGGCGCTCTCATGGTCGTCCCAGGTGCAGATCCAGGGCGCTGCGGCATGCGCCGCCTGCAGGGCGGGATCGGTCTTGTACTGAGCATGCCGGCGGCGATAATCCGCAAGCGACAGGACCTCCGTAGGCGGATCATGCGGCCGGCCGAGCTTCTGGGCGACATCGCCGCCATACCCGTCCACGCCGTACTCGTACATGTAGTCGCCGAGATGCACGACGGCATCGAGGCCGTCCTCCTTCGCCAGCGCGTCATAGACCGTGAACAGGCCGAACTGCCAGTTGGCGCAGGACACGACCCCCAGCTTCACTGCGGCGTCGCCGTCGGCCGAAGTCGTCCGCGTCCGGCCTTCAGGCGAGGAAACGGTGCCGCTGGCCGTGCGCACCGAGAACCGGAACCGGTAGCGGGTCGCTGGCGACAGGCCCGCCACGTCGACCTTCACCGTATGGTCGCGCGCCTCGGATGTTTCGAAGGTGCCGCTTGCCACGGGGTTCGAAGCGCCCTCTGCAGAGATTTCCCAGTCAACCGGCACCGGCCCAGAGCCGGTCACCGGCGTCACCCGGGTCCACAGGATCACCCGGTCAGGCAGCGGATCGCCGGACGCCACGCCGTGCAGGAAGCCTACGTCGCCTTCAAATGCCGGCCGCGCTGCGGGCTTGGTCGCACAGGCCGCCAGCCCGATTGTCCCGAGGGCGGCGCCGCCCAGCAGTCCGCGCCGTGTTACCTGTGTCATGCCGCTGTCTCCCCGAATGCGTGCCGCCTTATGAACCGGCGATGTGAAGCCAGCATGACGCAGGCCGCAACCCTCGTCTATAAGCGCCGCGATGAGCCGGATTGAAATTGTCGCCGCCCCCGAAGACGCAGGCCAGCGCCTCGATGCCTTCCTCGCCGCAAGGGCGGGGGAGCTGTCGCGCTCGCGAGCCAAGGCCCTGATCGAGGAAGGCGCCGTCGAGGTCGATGGCGCCGCCGAAACCAGCCCCCGCGCGCCGGTCCGGGCTGGCAGCACCTATGCCGTCGCCTTGCCGGCCCCGGTCGCTGCCCAACCGGAGCCGGAAGACATCCCGCTCGACATCGTGTTCGAAGACAGCGACCTCATCATCCTCAACAAGCCGCCTGGCATGGCCGTCCACCCGGCGCCGGGCAGCGAAACCGGCACGCTGGTCAATGCGCTGCTGCATCACTGCAAGGGGCAGCTGTCCGGCATCAACGGGGTCGAACGGCCCGGCATCGTCCACCGGCTCGACAAGCTGACCAGCGGCGTCATGGTTGCCGCCAAGACCGAGGCAGCGCATGTCGGCCTGGCGGCTCTCTTCGAGCATCACGACATCGACCGGATGTATCTCGCCGTCACCCGCGGCGCCCCGCGCCCGCTGGCCGGGACCGTCGATGCCGCGATCGCCCGCTCGGTCGGCGACCGCAAGAAGATGTCGGTCCACCGCAATCCGGACAGCCCGTCCGCCCGCCGGGCCGTCACCCACTACCGCGTCACCGCCACCTATGGTGTGCGCGACAAGCAGACCCGCTCGCCGGCGGCCGCGCTGATCGAGTGCCGCCTCGAGACCGGGCGCACCCACCAGATCCGCGTCCACCTCGCGCATATCGGGGTGCCGGTGCTGGGCGACCCCGTCTATGGCCGCCAGATGGGTCTCACCGCCCTCGGTTCTGGCCCGGCCCACGCGGCGGCACTGGCCGCGGTCAAAGCCATGGACCGGCAGGCCCTGCACGCTGCTGTCCTTGGCTTCGTCCACCCGGTCACTGGCGAGACACTTCGCTTTGAAGTGCCAGTCCCTCCGGACATGGCGGCGCTGATCGCGGCGCTGAAAGGCCTGCCCGCCAGCGTCTGAACCTAGCCGGCACGACGGGTCCCCGGCCGGTCCGCAAAAAAATAGCAACCTGCCGGAACCGGCGCCCGTTTCGCGGGTTGTCTACAAACGCCGGCGAGACGGAGAACTGCGCGCGGCAGGAGGCCACCATGCCCAGCGGCGATCCAGCCCTCCCGGGCAAGCCGCCAGATGCGGACCTGAGCCCGTCGAACTGGGCCCTCATCGGCATTTTCCTCATCATGGCATTCGGGGCGCTGTCCGTCGCGCAGGGCCTGTTCGTGCCGCTGGTCACGGCGCTGATGCTGGCGCTCGTGTTCAGCCCGGTCCGCCGCGCCCTCGGCTTCCTCGGCATCCCGCCCGTATTCGCCGCCAGCCTGATCTTCATCGTCGGCCTCGGCCTGCTCGCGGCGCTCATCTATGCGGCGTCCGGCACGCTTGCCTCCCGGATCGAGAATGCACCGGAGCTGATGGAGCGGGCAGAGCGCGAGGTGCGCCAACTGCTCGGCTCCGTGCAGCCGGTGCTCGATGCCACCGAAAAGATCTCCGAAATGACCGGCGACCAGGCGGAGGAGGCGGTGCTGATCCGTCAGCCGGGCATGATGTCGCTCGCGGCGAAAGCCACCCCGGCGGTGTTCGGGGAAATCATCATCACCCTGACGCTCGCCTTCTTCCTTATCGCGTCCGGCGACCTGTTCTACGAAAAGCTCGTGCAGATCATGCCGACCTTCAAGGACAAGCGCCGCGCCCTGCAGATTGCGCGCGACATCGAGGAGCAGCTGTCGAACTACCTGTTCACGATCTCGGTCATCAATGCCGTCGTCGCCGTGCTGGTCGGCCTCACGGCCTGGGCGTTCGGCCTGCCGGATCCCGTCCTGTTCGCGGTGGCAGCCTTCCTGCTGAACTTCATCCCCTATCTCGGCCCGCTCGCCGGCTTCGCGATCATGTTCGTCACCGGCCTCGTCGTCCTCGACTCGCCCTTCGCCGCCCTCGCGCCGACCTTCATCTACTGGGTGATCAACACGCTTGAGGGCCAGATCGCGACCCCCATCCTGCTCGGCCGCCGCCTGCAGATGAATGCCGTCGTGGTGTTCGTCTCCTTCGCGGTGTGGGCCTGGCTCTGGTCATTCATGGGCATGCTGCTGGCCACCCCGATCCTGCTGTCGCTGAAGGTGATCTCGGACCATGTGCCCGGCATGAGCCGGCTCGGCACCTTCCTCGCCGCGCGCGACGACATGTCGACCCGCGACCAGCGTATCCTCAGCTTCGTGTTCAGGGCGAAGAAGCCTCCGGCTGCCGCGCCGCCGGAGGCCAGGTAGGTCAGCCGCCCTTGCCGGTGGTGGTTGCGGCCGCCGTCACCAGCGGCTCGAACCGCAGCGACCGGGCCGTCAGCGTCACCTTGCCCACCTTGTCGGTGTCCGCGACGATCTTAACCGGCACATAGGCGCCGTTTTCCAGCGGCGCGAGGAACATCTTCAGGGGGCCATCGATGCCGGTCAGCGTGTCATTGTTCGACTCGCCCTTCTTGTAGCCGGCAATCTTGTCCATCGTCACATGGCACTCGATCGCCTGGCCGGACCAGCCATTGGTCTTCACTTTCACGGTGCCGGTGCCCGACCGCTTCAGGTGCAGGTAGGTCAGCTGGCGCCCGTCGAACACCTTGATCGGCCCGCCGCAGGCATCGGCGCCCTTGGCGCGCGGCTCCAGCGCGAAGGTGATCAGCGCCGTGATCGGGTCGTTGGCGAGGATCGCCTGCGCCTGCGTGGCGGCGGGGTCGCCAAGGTTGCCGAACTTCGGATTGGCGGTCATGTCGAAACCGGTATCCGTCATGTTCAGCTCGACCCGGCGGTTTTTCTTGCCGTCGCGGTTCTGCGAAATGTACTGCGCCGTCTTCAGGCCGCCTTCGCGGACATAGCCGGCGGCGCTGAGCGACATGTCATAATTGACGAACACGTCCGCCAGCCCGGTCGTGCGCACGCGCGACTTCATGGTGTAGGTGTCTGGTTTCAGGTCCACCGTAAACGAGGCCCGGCCCGTGGCGGGGATGATGAACACCATCGCCTTGGCATCGAGCTCATAGATCATGCGCGTCGGGGCGCCGGCCTTGATGCTGGCCAGCACGGCGGGCGGCGCGGCCGGGGTCGGCGCGGTCTGGGCGGTCGAGGCACCCAGGAAGGCGAGCGAGGCGGCGGCGGCGAGGGGAAGGCTGCGCTTCATCGGGTCAAAGGATCCTTTTGCGGTCGGGCGGGCAATCTGGCCCGGTTCTTACATCGCCCCATCCCAACAAGGCCTGAACGGCTCTGCCGCATACATGCCTCATTCGCCCCGTTTCGCCCACTGACATAAGATGACAGGCCGTGACAGTCAGCCCGCCAGCCACAGTGCCTGAATCGCCCCGGTTGACAGGAGGCGCCCCCTGCCTGTAGGAGCGCGCCTTCAGATCAAACATGCCCCTTTTACCCGGAGCGAGGCCCATGTCCCGCGAATGTGAACTTACTGGCACGAAGCCGATGGTCGGCCATATCGTCAGCCACTCCCAGATCAAGACCAAGCGCCGCTACCTGCCGAATCTCGTGCAGGTTACGCTGCACTCGGAAGCGCTCGACCAGAACTTCCGCCTGCGCATCGCCGCCAAGGCCCTGCGCACGGTCGACAAGCTCGGCGGCCTCGATGCCTTCCTCGCCAAGGCGAAGGACGATGCCCTCTCCGACAAGGCCCTGAAAATCAAGCGCGACATCGCCAAGAAAGCCGTCGCCGCCTGAGCCTTCACGGCTGTTGAAACCTCGAAATGCCGGGCCTGCGCCCGGCATTTTGCGTTTCCGGGGCGCAATGGGCCGGGAGCGACCTCTCTTTCTTGTCATCCCGGCGGAAGCCGGGACCCAGAAATGTCAGCGATCGCGATCCCGCTGGATCCAGGCTTTCGCCGGATGACGCGGTAGGCGTGGGCTCACTCTGTTTTTGCAGGCTCCCGCAAAGCATGAGAGAGGGATCGGACAGAGGAGACTTCCCATGCGCCTTGCCGCCTTCGCCGCCGCCCTCATCCTCGCCGCCTGTGTCCAGCCTGAGCCTTCCACGACCGCGCCGGCTGAAGACAACCGCGTTACCGTCTTCACCAACGGCACGATCTATACCGGCCTCGAAGACCCCGCGACGGTCACCGGCGTCGTCGTCAATCCCGACGGCACGATCCTCGCGACCATCCCGCCCATGTCCGCCGACTGGGGCGACGATGACAGCGAGATCCATCTCGTCGATCTCGGCGGCGCGTTCATGTATCCGGGCTTCACCGACGCGCATGCCCACCCGCTCGGCATCGGCCAGCGCGAGCTGACGCTCAACCTAGAAGGCACCGCCTCGGTCGCCGAGCTCGTCGCGCGCGTCGAAGCCGAACTGAAGGACATGGCGCCCGGCGAGGTCCTCTATGGGCGTGGCTGGATCGAAACCGGCTGGCCGGAAGGGCGCATGCCGCTTGCGGCCGACCTTGATCCCGTCAGTCCGGACAACCCGGTCATCCTGGGCCGCTCCGATGGCCACGCCGTTGTCGCCAACAAGGCGGCCCTGCTGGCGGCGAATATCTATTATATCAGCGGCGACCCCGAAGGCGGCAAGGTCGAACGCGGCCCGGACAATCTCGCCACCGGTATCGTGCTCGACAATGCGATGTATCCGCTGACCCAGTTGATCACGGAGCCCAGCGACGACGATGTGCGCCGCGCCTTCGAAGTCGGCGCGAAAACCTATGCCGCCCGCGGCTGGACCGGCGTCCACAACATGAGCGTGGAACATCTCCATGCCCCGCTCCTCGAAGCGCTCGACAATGAGGGCAAGCTCCCGCTGCGCATCTACAACGCTTTCGACGAACGCGGCTTCGATATCGCCGAGCAGCGCAAGTTCGAGACCGACACGATCACCAACCGCGCCGTAAAGCTCTACATGGACGGCGCCCTCGGCAGCCGCGGCGCCCTTTTGATCAAGCCGTATGCGGATCGTCCGGAAACCAGCGGCCTCGCCCTGCTTGAGCCGGAGGCGCTGCACAACCTGATGATGGATGCGAAGGAAAAGCACGTCCAGCTCGCCATCCATGCCATCGGCGATCTCGCCAACCGCCGCATCCTCGATACGTTCGAGGAACTCGGCTACGGCCCGGATCTGCGCTGGCGTATCGAACATACGCAGGTGCTGGCCCCGGAAGACATTGCCCGCGTCGGGGCGCTCGGCCTGATCGCCTCGATGCAACCGAGCCATGCCATCGGCGACCTGCACTTCGCCCCCGCACGCCTCGGGCTCGACCGGCTGCGCGGCGCCTATGCCTGGGCGAGCCTCATCGCCTCCGGCGCACACCTTGCCGGCGGCTCCGATGCGCCCGTCGAAGTCGGCTCGCCGCTGATCGAGTTCTATGCCGCCGTCGCCCGCAAGGACCTGAAAGGCTTCAGCGGGGAGGGCTGGCACCCGGAAGAGGCGTTGACCCGCCAGCAGGCCCTCGCCCTGTTCACCTCCGGCCCCGCCTATGCCGCCTTCCAGGAGGACGTCCTTGGCACCATCGAACCCGGCAAGCTGGCCGACTTCACGGTCTTCGACCGAGACTTGATGACCGTGCCTGAAGGTGACATCCTCGATGCTCAGCCGGTCATGACGGTGATAGGCGGCCAGGTTGTCTGGCGCCGCGAGTCCGAAACGCCCTGAACAGGGCGCGGGCCGGCAGGTGAGGGAGGGAGTATCCCATGAAAACGATCCTGAAGGGCGGCGCTGCCGCCATTGCATTCGCGCTTGTTTCCGCCTGCTGCTCGACCCCCGCAGCGCCCGAGGCTGAAACCGCCCTCGTGACCGCGCCGGAAGCCGCGCCCGCCGAGAAGCGCGCCGCCATCGACTATTCCGTGTTTGTCGACACGCCGGATCGTCCGGATGCGGACATCGTGGCCGACGTCAACCGCCACCCGTCCGCCGTCCTCGCCCTGTTCACGCCGCAGCCCGGCGACAAGATCCTCGAGATCGAGGCCGGCGGCGGCTACTATACGGAAATCCTGTCGCGCGCGGTCGGCCCCGAAGGCACCGTCTACATGCAGAACCCGGCGGGCTTCGATGCTTTCCTCGGTGACACCGTCTCCAAGCGCATCGACGGCCGGCTCACTAACGTCACCTATGTCAAATCGAACTTCGATGCCTTCGGCCTTGAGGACGGATCGGTCGACATCGTCACCTGGTTCCAGGGGCCGCACGAACTCTGGTACGTGCCCGACGGCTCGCCGGAAGGCGCCACGGACGTGTTCGGCGAACCGACCGCCGTGTATGCCGAGATCGCCCGGGTCCTGAAACCCGGCGGCCAGTTCGTCGTCATCGACCACGTGGCCCCGGCCGGTTCTCCGCCCTCCACTGGCGGCGAAACGCACCGGATCGATCCGGCAATCATCCAGCAATATGCCGAAGCGGCCGGGTTCGGGCTGGAAACCAGTTCGGACCTCCTGCTGCGGCCCGAGGATGACGGCTCGAAAAACGTGTTCGATCCCGAAATCCGTGGTCATACCAGCCAGGCCTTGCTGATCTTCCGCAAGAACTGAACGGCGCGGCCTTTACGCTGCGTCGCACTAGGCGCGGGCCCATCCCGTGCTAGAACCCCTAACTGACTACACTCCTCCCTTTGCGAGACGCGCGACCCCATGACTGCAATGACCTCCACCGATACGCTCGAAGGCCTGAAGCCCACCGAAAAGCTGAACCTGAAGAAGCTGTTCGGCCTCGACACGGCCATGGTCGTGCACGGCTTCAAGACCCGCACCGAGTACGTGCCGGAGATCGACCCCGCCTACCGGTTCGATCCGCAGACCACGCTCGCCATCCTCGCGGGCTTCGAGCACAACCGCCGCGTCATGGTGCAGGGCTATCACGGCACCGGCAAGTCGACCCATATCGAGCAGGTCGCCGCGCGCCTCAACTGGCCGATGATCCGGGTCAACCTCGACAGCCATGTCAGCCGGATCGACATGGTCGGCAAGGACGCCATCGTCCTCAAGGACGGCAAGCAGATCACCGAATTCCGCGAAGGCATCCTGCCCTGGGCCCTGCAGCGCCCCGTCGCCATCGTGTTCGACGAATATGACGCCGGCCGTCCGGACGTGATGTTCGTCATCCAGCGCGTGCTCGAGGCCTCGGGCAAGCTGACCCTGCTCGACCAGAACCGCGTGATCGCGCCGAACCCGTATTTCCGCCTGTTCTCGACCACCAACACGGTCGGTCTCGGCGATACGACCGGCCTCTATCACGGCACCCAGCAGCTGAACCAGGGCCAGATGGACCGCTGGTCGATCGTCACCACGCTGAACTATCTCGCCCACGATGCCGAGGTCGAGATCGTCAAGTCGAAGGCCACCGGCACCGACGAAGCAACCCTCGCCAAGATGGTCACGCTCGCCGACCTCACGCGCAACGCCTTCATGGCCGGAGACCTCTCCACCGTGATGAGCCCGCGTACCGTCATCACCTGGGCCGAGAACTTCGCCATCTTCGGCGACCTCGGCCACGCTTTCCGCATGACCTTCCTCAACAAGTGCGACGAACTCGAACGCCCCCTCGTCGCCGAGATGTACCAGCGCTGCTTCGGCACCGAACTGCCGGAAAGCGCGCTCATGGTGAAGGTCGCCTGATCTCCCTGAAGGAGGGATCGATGTCTGAGAAAATGATGGAGCTGACGGCCGCCGACGGCTTCACGTTCACCGCGCTGCATGTCGAAGCCGAAGGCGCCCGCAAGGGCGGCCTCGTCCTGATCCAGGAAATCTTCGGCCTTAACACCTACATGGCAGACGCGGCCCGCAAGTTTGCCAGGGCCGGCTTCGAAGTGATCGCCCCGTCGATGTTCGACCGGCAGGAGAAGGGCTTCGTCCGCGAGGGCCACGACGCCGAAGCCATCGGCGCCGGCGGCGGTCATGCCCGCGCCAACGGGCTCGACAACGCGATGAACGACATCGCCGCCTGCATCGCCGCGCTTGAAGGCCCTGTCTTCGTCTCTGGCTACTGCTATGGCGGCTCGATGGCCTACCTCGCCGCCTGCAACCTCGACGGCCTGACCGCCGCGTCCTGCTATTATGGCAGTCTCGTGCCCGCCTCGAAGGGGCTGGAGCCGCGCTGTCCGGCCATCGTGCACTTTGGCCGCCGCGACGGCTTCATCCCGATGGACGGCGTCGACGCCTTCGCGAAGGCGCGCCCCGACGTGCCGACCTACGTCTATGAAGCGGGCCACGGCTTCGCCCGCGCCGGCTCGCACGACTATGACGCCGCCGCCGACAAGCTCGCCTGGGACCGCACGATGGACCTCTTCGCGCAGGCCTTCATCCGCTAGATGGCCAAGGACACCACCCCGCAGGATCTCTTCAAGGCCGCGCTCGCCGCGACCACGAAGGCGATGAGCGCCGAGCGCGACCTCGAGATCGGTTTCGGCGCCGACTCCGGCGACCATGGCGACCGCATCGTCCTGCGCCCGCCGCCGGTCGAGATCGCGCCGGAACTGGCCGCCCGCATCCGCGGCGAGGCCGATGCGATGGCCCTGCGCCGCGCCCACCACGATCCCGCCGCCCACAATTCCAACCGCCCGCAGGGCGAGCTTGCCCGCCGCGTCTACGAAGGCGCCGAGACGGCCCGGATCGAAAGCCTCGGCGCCAACGCCATGCAGGGCACCGCAGGCAACCTCGAAGCCGCGCTCGATTTCCGCTGCCGGTCGACCAATTTCGGCAATGGCGCGGAAGACCCCGAGGCCATCCTCGCGCCCGCCCTCGAATTCCTGCTGCGCGAAAAGCTCACCGGCCGCGCGCTGCCCGAAAGCGCCCGCCGCGTCGCCGATGTCTGGCGCGAGAAGGTCGAGACGCGCGCCGGCAAGGCCATCGATGGCATGGCTGACCAGCTGCACGACCAGGCCCGGTTCGCCAAGACCATCCGCTCGATCATCCGCGACCTGACGGCTTCCGATGTGCCCGGCGAGGATGTCGAGACCGACCAGCAGGAAGACAGCGAGCAGCAGCAGGACAACGAATCCCAGACCTCCGAGGACGATACGTCCACGGAAGAACAGATGGGCGCCTCCTCCGAGCAGATGGAAGCGGGCGAAAGCGAAGAGATCGACGGCGAGGAAGCCAACGTCTCGGTCGATCAGGATGCAGACTTCGACGCCGACGATTCGCCCGACGAGGACGAAGACGGCACCAAGCCGCTGCGCCCGAACTTCCAGCCGGGCGACGAGCGCGACCGCTTCGTCTACAACGTCTTCACCCGCGCCCATGACGAGACGGCCAATGCGCCGGACCTGTGCGATGCGGAGGAGCTGACGCGCCTGCGCGCCTATCTCGACCACCAGCTGCAGGGCCTGCAGGGCGCCGTCGCCAAGCTCGCCAACAAGCTGCAGCGCCGCCTGATGGCCCAGCAGAACCGCTCCTGGTCGTTCGACCTTGAAGAAGGCGTGCTCGACACCGCGCGCCTCACCCGCGTCATCACGGACCCCACCGCGCCGCTCTCCTTCAAGCAGGAAGACGACACCAAGTTCCGCGACACGGTCGTGACGCTGCTGCTCGACAATTCCGGCTCCATGCGCGGCCGCCCGATCATGGTCGCCGCTCTGTGTGCGGACATTCTCGCCCGCACGCTGGAGCGCTGCGCCGTGAAGACCGAGATCCTCGGCTTCACCACCAAGGCCTGGAAGGGCGGCCTCAGCCGCGAGGACTGGGTCAAGGCCGGCAAGCCGAACGCGCCGGGCCGCCTCAACGACATCCGCCACATCATCTACAAGGCTGCCGACATGCCGTGGCGCCGCGCGCGCCGCAATCTCGGCCTGATGATGCGCGAGGGCCTGCTGAAGGAAAACATCGACGGCGAAGCCCTCCTCTGGGCGCACGACCGCATGCTCGGCCGGCCCGAACAGCGCAAGATCCTGATGGTCATTTCCGACGGCGCGCCGGTCGACGACTCGACGCTCAACGTCAACATCGGCAACTATCTCGAGCGCCACCTGCGCCAGGTCATCGACGAGATCGAGAACCGCTCGCCCGTCGAACTCATCGCCATCGGCATCGGCCACGACGTCACGCGCTATTACAAGCGCGCCGTCACCATCGTCGACGCCGAACAGCTCGGCGGCGCGATGACCGAACAGCTCGCCTCGCTCTTCGACGAGCACCCGCCGAACCCCGCCGCCATGGCCATCCCTCCGCTCACGGAGCGCACCACGCGCGGCGCCGTCTCAGGCGCCGCCTCGGGCGCCCCCAGCTACGGCAAGAAAACCACCCTCGGCCGCGACGTGAAAACCACGACGCTCCAAGCCGTGAAGCCGCCGGGGAAGAAGTAGCGCGCCCAACAAGCTCGTCCTGATCGAAGTCGAAGGTCCGAGCGCGTCAGGGCGTGTCCGCCGCGCCCCGCTACAAAGTCCGGAATCCGTGTTAGGAGTCCCTTCTCGGAGGAACACGCGCCATGAAATACGGCCAGTATTGCCCGATCTCGTCGGCCGCCGAAATTCTCGGCGAGAAGTGGACCATCCTGATCATCCGGGAACTGCTGATGGGCGGGCGCCGGTTCAGCGCGCTGCAGCGCGGTCTCGGCGACATTTCACCCGCCTTGCTCACCACGCGGCTGAAGTCACTTGAAGAGCAAGGCATGTTGGTGAGGCGCAAGATCCCCGGCCAGAAAGGCTTCGAATACCACCCGACCGCCGCCTGCCAATCGCTGCTCCCGGTGCTGATCGCGATCGGCGAATGGGGCATCATCTGGACCAGGGAGACGATGCTGGATGCGGATTTCGATGTGGAGCTGCTGATGCTCTACATGGAGCGCAGCATCGATCCGTCCAAGCTGATCGGCGACGAGAGCGTCATCCGGTTCAGGTTCTCCGACCTTGAGGCCCAGAAGGATTTCTGGCTGCTCGTGAAGGACGACCAGGTCGACCTGTGCGTCACGCCGCCGGGCCGGGATGTGGATGTCTATTTCAACTGCACCGTCCGTACGATGTACGAGGTCTGGATGGGCGACAAGACGTTCAAGGACGTGCTGCGCACCGGCGAGATGAATGTGCAGGGTGATCCGGCCCTGCTGCGCAACATCACGGCCTGGCTTCGCCCGGGCGCCTTCGCGGCTTCGCCCCGCGTCCAGATAGCGGGCAACTGATCCGGGCCCGGCAGGTTGTGCTCGATCGGGCGAACGCAACAAGTACGGATGGGCGCTCGCAGATAATTCCGTTCACAGACAAGGCGATGAATAATAATCAGGCCCCGCCAATCCGGCAGGGTCCGCGCCGGGCGTAGACTGCGCCGCTGATGACCGAACGGCCCTGTCCCCATTTCTGGTATCCGATTGCGAACCTGATCCTCGCTCTGCGGGGGCTGCTGCGCGCCGCGCGGCCGGAGACGTTCCGGCACATCGCGCTCGATGCCCGCGCGCAGCTAGCGGCGCTGACGGCGATGGTGCGCCGCTACCTCCATGTGCTTGCCGCGGCCCTCCGCCTGCCGCCTGCGCCACCGCTTCCTCCGCTTCCGGACATTCCGGATCAAAGGCAAGGCGGCCCCGGCGCAGGCCGCTACCGTTTTCCTGTCATCGAGCGCCCCGCGCGCCGCAGCTGCGCCAGTGCCGGGGAGGACGACGCGGAGATGCAACTTGCCCTCCTGCTTGAGGCCGTCCAGCGCCTCGCCGAGGTGATGGCCAATCCGGCGCCGCATGCGCTGCGCCTTGCGCGTCGCCTGCGCCGGTTCACCGGCGAGGCCTTGCGCGAACTTCCTGTCCCCTGGCACGTCATCCGCCGCATCCATCCGGCGGTCGATGTGCTGCTCATCCGCCTCGACGCGGCCGCCCGCCCGGAAGCCTGGGCGGGGATTGATACGTCATGACCCGGTCAGGATTTCGGCCGCCCCGCCTTCTCGTCAATCCCGCTGGTGCCTTGCCGGGCTTCCAGCGCCGCCGCCACATCATCAAGGCTCACGCCGCGCGACCGGAGCGCCACGAACACATGGTAGAGCACATCCGCCGCCTCGCTCGCGACCCGCTCGTCGCTCTCGCGCCGCACGGCCTCGGCCAGCTCGCCGCCTTCCTCCGCCACTTTCGCCGCGCAGGCATCCGGCCCCTTTGCCAGCAGTTTTGCCGTCCAGCTCTTGCCGGCATCGCCGTCTGCGGCGCGCGCGTCGATGGTTTGCGCAAGGTGCGCCAGCGCGGCGCCAAGGCGGGCAGGGGAGGCAAGGTCGGTCATCGGGCGTCTCCTTCTCGCGGCGTCATAGCGCTCCCGCCGCCGGGCGTCACGCGCCAACGCTTGACGGACGCCGGGGAAGGGCGCCAGCTTGCTGTCAAAGTTTCCGGAGGAAAGACCATGAAAGACCGCGTTACAATCACGATGCTCGACGACGGCGTCGCCGATGTCCGGCTCGTTCGCACGGACAAGATGAATGCCCTCGACCCCGCCATGTTCGCCGGCATCGCCGAAGCGATCGGCGTGCTCAAGGAAACCAAGGGCCTGCGCGTCGTTGTCCTGTCCGGCGAAGGCCGCGCCTTCTGCGCCGGGCTCGATCTTTCCTCCCTCGGCCAGCCGGGCGACGGCAAGAAGCAGGGCGAAGGCGCCACCGGCAGTCTCGGCAGCCGCAGCCACGGCATCGCCAACCTCGCCCAGTACGTTGCCTGGGGCTGGCGGGAACTTCCGGTTCCGGTCATCGCCGCCGTGCACGGCATCGCCTTTGGCGGCGGCTTCCAGATCATGTCGGGCGCCGACATCCGCATCATCCATCCCGACACACGCTGCGCCATCATGGAGATGAAATGGGGCCTTGTGCCCGACATGGCGGGTTTCCCGCTCTGGCGAGGCAATGTCCGCGACGATGTGATCCGTGAACTGACCTACACGAACCGCGAGTTCAAAGGCGCCGAAGCCCACGCCTTCGGCTTTGCCACCAAGGTCTCCGACACGCCGCTCGAAGACGCCCTCTGGCTCGCCAAGCTGATGGCCGGCAAACACCCCGCGGCCATGCGCGGCGCCAAGAAGCTCTGCAACGCCATGGCCGAGGCGAGCGATGCCGAACTGCTTGCCCTTGAAAGCAGCGAACAACTGAAAGTCATGCGCACCCCGAACCAGCTGGAAGCCGTGATGGCCGAAATGCAGAAACGCCGCGCGGTGTTTGCCGACTAGCTAAAGCGTTCTAACCGGCGCGCCGGCCGCAGCAAGGGCTGCGCGCGCCTCGGCAAGGGTTGCTTCGCCGAAATGGAAGATCGACGCGGCAAGCACAGCGCTCGCGCCGCCTTCCAGGACGGCGGGGGCAAAGTCATCCACACTGCCGGCGCCGCCGGAGGCGATGACCGGAATGGTGACGGCCGACGACACCGCCTTGAGGAGGGCAATGTCATAGCCTGATTTCGTGCCGTCCCGGTCCATCGACGTCAGGAGAATCTCGCCCGCCCCGCGCTTGGCGGCTTCGCGGGCGAACTCTACCGCATCGATGCCGGTGGCGTTGCGGCCACCATGCGTGAAGATTTCCCAGCGCGCGCCGGACTTGCGGGCATCGATCGCGACCACCACGCATTGCCGCCCGGCTTTTGCGGCGCAGGCCGAGATGACCGAAGGATCGGCGACCGCCGCTGAATTGATCGCGACCTTGTCGGCCCCCGCACGGAGGAGGGCGACGAGGTCTTCCGGGGTGCGCACGCCGCCGCCGACGGTGAGCGGCATGAAACAGGCCTCGGCCGTGCGGCTGACCGTTTCCAGCAAGGTGCCCCGGCCTTCATGGCTGGCCGTGATATCCAGGAAGCAGAGCTCGTCTGCGCCTTGTGCATCATAGGCGCGGGCCAGGGCGACCGGATCGCCGGCATCCTTCAGATCCACGAAATTGACGCCCTTCACGGTGCGCCCGTCTTTCACGTCGAGGCAGGGAATGATGCGCGTCTTCAGCATGCGCGCGGGTTTAGCGGCGCGGGCGAACCCGCGCTATCCCCCATCAGCCCGCTTTTTGCCGGAGCGCATCATGGTAAAGAACATAACATGAACAAACGACCTTTGTCAAGCATGAAAGCTTGTCCAGATTGCTGCGGTGCGCATGGCCGGGCGGGGGAGGGTGTGGGAAGCTATCCGGCCGAAAGAGACAAGGAGACAGATCCATGAGCCTTCTCAATCGCACCCTGCGCGCCGCTGAAGCCCTGAAGGGCGAGGACACCGCCGCCGTTCGCAACGCCGCCAGGCTGACGCCGCGGGCGCAGGAAGCTCCGCCGGCCGAAGCGGAAAGCGATCTCGCGCACGCCTTGCGCACACGCCGGATGCTGCGCACGCCGCTGTCGGAGACGCGCTGACAGCCTCCGGATCGGTGAAATTTCACCGATTGTCCGGACCCGGAATTAACCAGGCCCGGCTATGATGCCTGACGTTTCAAGATCGGGCAGATGCAGATTTCGCGGGACCTCAGGAAAGCGCTGGTTGCCGGCGCAGCGATCACGGTGTTTTCCGTGACTGCCTCGGTCGTGCCTGTGTGGATCTGGCTGCAGATCGACCCCGTGATCGATCTCGCCTCGATCTACATTTCCGCGATCGTGCTGCCTTTGCTGATCTCGCCGACCTGCGCCTTCTTCATCCTGCGGGCGCGGATGCAGGCCGAGAAGCTCGCCCGCGACAATTTCCGCCTGGCGAACCGTGACGACCTGACCGGCCTTCCGAACCGGCGGGCCTTCTTCAAGGCGGCCGAGGCGCTGGAGGCGCAGGCAGGCGCGGGCCGGGGCATGCTTTGCTGCGCGATTGCCGACATCGACTTTTTCAAGCGCGTCAACGATGCTTTCGGGCACGAGGCGGGCGACCGGGTGCTTCAGTCCGTAGGCGGAACACTTCTGGCGGCCGCGCCGGCAGGCGGCGTGGCGGCGCGCCTTGGCGGGGAGGAATTTGCCGTGGCCGGCCTGTTCCCCGATGCGCAGGCGGCGCGGGCCTATTTTGCCGCGCTGGTGGGCGCCGTGCGGGCCGCCAGCTGCGGCTATGAGGACATGCGCCTCTCGGTGACGATCAGCCTTGGCTATTGCGCGGCGGAGCCGGGCGATTCGGTGTCGATCCTGCTGTCGCGCGCCGACCAAGCGCTCTACCGCGCCAAGGCGAGCGGCAAGGACCGCGCCGAGAATGCCGACGACCTGCCGGCCGAAGCGCGCTGGGCCGCGCCGCGCCGGCCCGCCATGCCCGCCTGATCCTTCCGGAACCGGCCGGGCGGCGGCGGCGTTGCTCTGGCAGTGATCCATGAAGGAGGATTGTCCATGAGCAAGTTGATCAAGGCCGCGCTCGGCGTGGGGTTTGCCGTGCTGCTGGAACGCGGCATGCACCGCTATCTCGACAGTCGGCAACAGAAGCGCGCGATTGCCAGCGCCGCCCGCACCGGATTTGCGACGGCGCCCGCGCGCGCCCGCTAGCGGAAGAAGGCGCGCTCCACGAAGAGCGCCAGGATGAGGGCGGCCGCGAGGCCGACCGCCAGCGGCCACCACGCGGTGAGCAGCGCCGCCGCGCGCGGCACGGCCTGGTCCAGGAAGGCGAGCGCGAACATGCCGCCGACTACAAGCACCATGAGGCAGAGCCGGGGCACGGCGATCAGGACGACGAGCGCCGTCGCGGTGTAGAGGCCGGCGTCCGAGAAAAAGAACGACACCGCCATCCAAAGCAGGGCGGCGGCGAGCAGCATCAGCACGGCTGTGAGCCAGACCGCAGACGCATTCCGGTTCAGGAAGCCGGCCAGCGCGACGACGAGCGGACCGGGCGCGGGCCGGGGCGGCGGGACCTGCGGCGCGTGGATCTCATAAGGCGGGGCGTAAGGCGGCTCGACACGCATCGCCGCACTATGAAGGAAAGTATTCCTAAGTCAAGATTTGGCTGATGAAACTTTGGTGAGGGAACCTGAGTTCTGGCCCGAATGGGCATCTCGGCGCGGGCAGACCTGCTCCGCGTGTACCGCGAAACCCTTGCGGAAATTCAGTTACTAAGCGACATCGAAATCTGCCGAAGCAATTCGGCGCAGGGCATGTCTTCCAAGTGGATTCTTCCGTACTCCTTTTTCACATTCAGCTGGGTGTAGATGTTCTCCTTGATTGCCTCGATCTCAAATTTTGATGCTCCCAAAGCCGTGGCGTAAACACTCTTGATGGCGGCGGCCGGTGTTGATCGCTGCAGTATCCTCATGTTTTGGCTGTTGAAGCCGAACCCCAGAAAGACCAGCGTTGAAGCCTTATCCATCGCTTCGGTGATTTGAGCTTGGGCGGCGCTCTCTGCCAACTCGCTGTAAGTCCTGATCGAGCTAATTACTTTGCCTGATCCAGCCGCGTCGATCTGGCCAAAACCTTCAACTCTATCGTTGTGCTGATTCCATCGTAATGGCCCTAAGTATCCGTAAGGGCGCAAAATCTTTAGCTGTTGGAAGAGTCTCTCGTGGTTTGGCTCGATTGTCGCGCAGTAGCGCTTTAATCGCTCCAACAAGAATAGCTCTAGCGTGCGATCGTAGTTAAATGTGACGACAACCACGTTGGAGAACAGTTCCTCTATGTTCGTCCCGCGCAAGTTCGCGAGGCAAATCCTGACGAACGTTTCGTACCAAGTTAAATTTGCAACCGCTTCATTGATGATAGTCCTAGCGTACTGGCTCACGAAAAGAGTGCTATTCTTCTCCGCTGCTTCAATTTCGGCTGCGATAGCTAGCTTTGCAACTATTGAGACAGCGGGGTCGTTGCGCCAGTTCACATAGCTGTCGATTGATCCGTGCCCATGAATTTCGGTAGATACCTCCCGAGCAGCGCGATCGAGATCGTCATAACTGAAATCCGAGCTTGAAGCCGTATTGGCAAATCGACGGACGAAGGCTGGTGCGTCATTCAGCCCGTCTTTTAGCGCTTTTGAGATGCTATCCGTCAGCTCGATTCCTATCGGAAGTCCCGCTTCTTTGCTGGCGCCTGCGCCAATGACAAAGACAGTGCTCTTTCTGAACATCAGTCTAAAGCTCCGATAGCCTCACTCGCATCAATGTCCCCGTCATAGAGCGCGCGGCCGAGGATGGTGCCGGCTATCGGTGTGCCGGGGGCGGCGCGGAGGCGGCGGATGTCGTCGACGCTGGCGACACCGCCGCTGGCGATGATCGGTATACGGACGGCGTTCGCGAGGTCTGAGGTGAAGGCGACGTTGACGCCGGTCTTCAGGCCGTCGCGGGAGATGTCGGTGGCGATGATGGCGGCGACGCCGCAATCCTCGAAGGCGCGGGCAAGGTCGACGGCCTTCATGTCGGAGGTCTCGGCCCAGCCTTCGACGGCGACCCTGCCTTCCTTCGCGTCGATGCCGACGACGACGCGGCCGGGCAGGGCGCGGGCGGCTTCTTTCACGAGGGCGGGATCGCGCAGGGCGACGGTGCCGAGGATGACGCGGGCGATGCCGGCCTCCAGCCAGGCGTCGATCTGGGCGCGGGTGCGGATGCCGCCGCCGAGCTGGACGGGGGCGGGGGTGGATTTGAGGATGCTGGCGACGGCGGCGCGGTTGACCGGCTCGCCGGCGAAGGCGCCGTTGAGGTCGACGACGTGGAGATGGGTGAAACCGGCCGCGTGGAAGGCGGCGGCCTGCGCGCCGGGATCGGTGTTGAAGACAGTGGCCGCATCCATCTCGCCGCGCAGCAGGCGGACGCAGGCGCCGTCTTTCAGGTCGATGGCGGGATAGAGGGTGAAGGTCATGAGGCGGGGTCCGGTCTGTCCTCCCCCGCTTGCGGGGGAGGTGTCTGCGCAGCAGACGGAGGGGGGAATTTGTGGCGGGCAGCGGCCCCCTCCGACCCCTTCGGGGCCACCTCCCCCGCGAGCGGGGGAGGATGAGGCGCGCGTCGCTTCACGGGCGCCACTCCAGGAAATTGGCGAGGAGTTTGAGGCCGACTTTCTGGCTCTTTTCGGGGTGGAACTGGGTGCCGAAGAGGTTGGCCTGGGCGACGGCGGCGGCGAAGGGGTCGCCGTAGGTGCAGGCGGCGGCGACGACGGACTCTTCTTCCGGGCGGAAGACGTAGGAGTGCGTGAAATAGGCGTGGGGCTGGGGGCCGAGGCCTTCGAGCACCGGGTGCGGATGCGGGAAGGCGAGTTCGTTCCAGCCGACATGCGGCACCGGCAGGCCGGGGGCGGGCTCGAGGCCATCGACGAGGCCGTGGATCCAGCCGAGGCCGCGCGTCTCGCCGTCTTCGAGGCCGAGATCGGCCATCAGCTGCATGCCGACGCAGATGCCGAGGAAGGGGCGGGCGTGTTTCAGCACGGCGTCTTCGAGCGCGTCGACCATGCCCGGAATGGCGCGCAGGGCGCCGGCGCAGTCTGCGAAGTGGCCGACGCCGGGCAGGACGATGCGGTCTGCCCGGGCGACATCGGCGGGGGCGGCGGTGACTTCGATGTTGTGGGCGCTGCCGGCGGCGGCGGCGAGGGCACGCGCGCAGGAGTGCAGGTTGCCGGAGCCATAATCGATGAGCGCGACGCGGGACATGGGCGGCTCTTAGCGGGACAGGGCAGGCGTGGCAATTCGCGCCTGGAAAGCGTAATATGGCGGCGAGTGACCGCCAGAGGCTGACCCATGGGGACGCGCACGTCTCAGCCGGCCGGGAGCGCCGCGCCGCCGGAAGCGGCGAAGGTGTTCCTGTCGTATTCGCGCAAGGACGCCGGCTTTGCCGACGACCTGGTGGCGGGGCTGCAGGCCTGCGGGTTCGAGGCGTATATCGACCGCGAAGACATCGCGCCCGGCGAGGCCTGGGAGGCGCGGCTGTCGGGCCTGATCGCGGAGGCCGATACGGTCGTCTATGTGATCTCGCCGCATTCGGTCTCCTCGCCGCAGTGTCATTGGGAAGTGACCGAGACGCTGCGGATGTCGAAGCGGCTGTTGCCGGTGGTGTGGGAGCCGGTGGCCGAGGCGCAGATGCCGAAGGAGCTGTCGCGACTGAATTTCGTGTTCTTCGATGGTGGCAAGAGCTTTGCGCGCGGGCTGGCGGAACTGGCGGGCGCGCTGCGGGTGGATGCCGGATGGATCCGCGAGCATTCGCGCCTTGGCGGATTGGCGCGGCGGTGGGACGCGCGCGGGCGGCCGGAGGAGGCGCTGCTGCGCGGCGAGGAACTGGACGGCGCGCGGGACTGGGCGGCAGGGCGGCCGGTAAGCGCGCCGGAGCTGACTGATCTGCACTCGGATTATATCGCGGCGAGCCTCGCGGCGCGCGAGGCGGCGGAGCGGGAGGCGCGGGCGAAGCGGCGCGGCGCGGTGGTGGTGTCCATGCTCGTGGCGATCGGAATGAGTATGCTGGCGGCCGCTGCAAGCTGGCAATGGTGGCAGGCGAACCGGGCGCTTGGCCGCGCCGAGGTCGCAGAAGAAGTGGCGACCGGGGCGAGGATGCTCGCGGAGGCGGCGAAGGTGGACCTCGAAGCCGCGAATGTGCGGCTCAATGCGGACATTGCGCTTCGGGTGCCGGCGAAAGGCGCGCGGGTGGTGCTGATCGAGGGCGGATGGTTCCCGCTGGCGGCGAAGTTTTCCGGCGCGGTGGCGAAGGTCGACCGTCTGGATGCGGACGGTGCGCGGGTCGGCGTGCAGTCCGGCTTCCTGCTGGAGGGCGCGATGCTGCGCGGCGGAGATGCGGGGCGCTACCTGCTGGTGCCAGCCTTCCGGGCGCCGGCGCCGGACTATTTCCCCAATGAGTTTTCTCCGCGGGCCATCGATGCGGCGGGGGAGGGCGGGGTAGACTTCGACGGCGCGCTGACGCCGGACGCGCCGCCGCGCGTGCAGGTGGCGGTGCTCAGCGGCGAGCCGGCGGCCGGCATCGCGGTAACGTTTCCGGCGCTGGGCGAGGGCGAGGCGCTGGCGGGCGCGGAGCGGGTCTGGAAGACGCCCGCGCATCTCGGCGGTGTGGCGCCGTTCGAGCTGTGGCGGCTGGAGGGCGAGTTGCCCTTCGGGGTTCGCGCACTGACGGCAGAGGATGTCGGCTGCTCGCCGCTTGGCGGGCCGGACGATGAGGCGAACACACCGGGAAGGCCGCTCGCGCTTTATGCCATCGGTGACGCGGTGCGCGGCGGCGATACGGTGACCCTGTCGGTCTCGGCGCTGCAGGATGCGGGCGATCCCGATGCGCTCGCCTATGACCATTCGACAACGCTGGGCTCGATGGGGGCGCCGGTGTTCGACCTGGAAAGCGGGCAGGTGATCGGGGTGCACCTCGGTTCGGTGCCGGGCGAGCGGATGGACGATCCGCGCACGGGCTACGGGATTGCCCTCGCGCTGCTCGTGGAGGAGATGCGCCAGGAAATCGAGCCGGGTTCATTCGAGCCGCTCGGCCTGTTCTGCGGCGGGTGAGCCGCATGATAGCGCTTTGAGAATGACGCCGGATCATGCGATAGGGCGGCCCCATGGATCTTCTCATCTTGATTGCGCTGATCGCGCTGAACGGCGTGTTTGCGCTGTCTGAACTGGCGATTGTCTCGTCGCGCCGAACTCGCCTGCAGATGCGGGCCGACAAGGGGGACCGGGGTGCCAAGGTAGCGCTGAAGCTGCAGGAAGACCCGTCTCGGTTCCTGTCGACCGTGCAGGTGGGCATAACGCTGATCGGCATTGTGGCGGGCGCTTATGGCGCGACCGCCCTGGCGGAGGATGTCGCGCCGTGGATCGCGCGCGTCGCGCCGGGCCTGGCCAAGCAGGCCGGACTGATCGCCTTTGGCATTGTGATTGCGGCGACGACCTACCTGTCGCTGGTGATCGGCGAGCTTGTGCCGAAGCGGATCGCGATGGCGGCGCCGGAAGCGTTTGCGAGCCTCATTGCGCCGCCGATGTCATTCCTGTCCAAGGTCGCGTTCCCGATCGTGTTCGTGCTGCGCGGATCGACCGACCTGCTGCTCGGCCTGCTGGGCCTTTCGGGCGTCAAGACCGATGCGGTGACCGAGGAAGAGATCAAGTCCGTGCTCGACGAGGGGGCGGCCAGCGGCGCGATCGACGACGAAGAGCGGGTGATGATCCGCTCGGTGATGCGCCTGGCCGACCGGGACGTGCGCTCGATCATGACCTCGCGCAAGGATGTCACCTGGCTGGACATCGATGAGCCACCGGACGTGCTGCTGAAGCAGGTCGCGGAGAGCGGGCACTCGCGCTTCCCGGTCGCGAAGGACGACCTTGAGCACGTCATTGCGGTGGTGCAGACGAAGGACCTGCTGGCGGCATCGGCCGGCGTGCGGCTGCCGGATTTTGCGCAGGTCGGTCACAAGCCACTATTTGTGCCGGACACGATGACCGTGCTGAACCTGCTGGAGAAGATGCAGGCAAGCCCGGTGCAGATGGCACTGGTGATCGACGAACTGGGGCATGTCGACGGCATCGTGACGGCGGCAGACGTGTTGGGCGCCATCGCGGGCGATGTGGCTTTCTCGGATGCCGACGGCCTGTCGCGCCCGCAGAAACGCGAAGATGGTTCCTGGCTGATCGATGGGCGAATGGCGCTCGAGGATCTCGAGATTGTTCTGGGTACGGATGTCCGCGAGGAAGTGGATGCGTCCTATTCCACCGTGGCGGGCCTCGTGATCAACCACCTGCAACGCGTACCGCAGCTGTCGGACGTCATCACGTCGAATGGATGGCGGTTCGAGGTGATCGACATGGACGAGCGCCGGATCGACAAGCTGCTCGTCTCGCGCCTGCCGCTCAGGGATGACGACCCGAGCGGCTGACGCGGACGGCGCGCTCAGGCGAGCGGAATCCAGTTGCCGTGGAAGCCGGGCGGGATCCGGTGCGGGATGGTGATCGACGCAACCGGCGGCGCGGTGAAGCGGGCAGCATCAAGGATGACGAGATCGGTGGTGTCGGTGTTGGTGTCGATGACATAACCGACGAGCCAGCCTTCGTCTTCGCCCGAACTGGCGTGCGCCGGCACGAACACGAATTCGCCAGGCATCCGGCCGCGCCCGAAATCATGGACTTCGCGGGTCTTCTCGGCGAGGTCGTGCTTAAGGAGGCGCGAGTCGCCCATCCAGCTCGGATCGCCTGGCGGGAGCAGGGCGACGGCATAGGCGTAGCGGTAAGGCTGGCCGATGCGGCGTTCGTCCGGACGCGGAAACTCCTGCGGCTGATCATCCACCACCGTGCGCGTCACCTTGCGCGCGACGGGATCAATCTCGAGATTCTCGAAGGTCACCTTCGGCGCGTTGGGGCCCTTCTGCCGGTCAGCGAACATGTCGGAATGAACGGCCGCATCCATCAGCACCTTGCCGTCTTCGGTTTCGCAGGCATTGGCGGGATGGAAGATGTAGCAGGGTTCGATGGCGCACCAGATGATGTCGCTGCCCTTGCCGCCGCGGGGGAGGAGGCCGATGCGGGGGGCATGTTTGGGGTTCCAGCGATAGGGGAAGTTCTCGCCCATGATCAGGGCCATCATCGAGAAGGTGACCGGCAGGTCCATGATGATGACGTAGTTCTTCGTGATCATGCAGTCATGGATCGAGGGGCCGTCCTGAACTTCGATGGGTTCGTGGCGCGTGACGTTTCCGTTCGTATCCAGAACAGTGTGCCAGATGACGGTGGGCTCCATCGCATTGTAGCAGATGGCGTGGGTCTCGCCGGTCAGCGGATCGAGGTGGGGGTGGGCGGTGAAGCCCTTGGCGAGCAGGCCGCCGAAATCGCTGCGGGCGCGGGTTTCGAGCATGTCGGACACCTCCACCGGCAGGCCGCCTGCTTCGACGATGGCCCAGATCTTTCCGGCCATGGCGACGACGTTGGTGTTCGCGCTCTCGAAGCGGCTTTGCGGGCCGGGCACCGGCGGCTCGCCGAGCGCGGCGCTGATCTCGCGTGAGCGGACCCAGCGGTTGCGGTACCAGAGCGCCTTTCCGCCCTCCAGCCGCACACCGTGGAGCATGCCGTCGCCGGCGAACCAGTGGTGGGTGGCGGGGTTGGGCGGCGTGAACGGGTTCGGGCCATTGCGCAGGTAGACGCCATTCAGGGCCGGCGGGATGGTGCCGGTGACTTTCAGGTCGGTCAGCGTGTGCTCGGATTTAAGCGGCGTGTGGATGCCGGTGAGGTAAGGGTTCGGCTCCTTCGACTTGCGGCGGGCGCGGTTGAAGTTCGCGACTTTCAGGATGCCTTCGGTGACGACACCGCGGATGGCGGTCTCAACGGGGCTGGGCATGGCAGGGCTCCTGTGACGATGTGTGCAGGTTGAAGCGGCGGGAAAGCATGTTTACAGTGATAACATGTCCGAGAATGATAACACTGTCAACATCAATTCAGAAAAGAATCGCTATCACCACGGCGACCTGCGCGCGGCGCTGATCGAGGAAGGCCTGAAGCTGATCGATGCAGGGCCGGCCGAAGCGCTGAGCCTGCGCGAGATTGCGCGCAATGCGGGCGTTTCGGCGACGGCGGTCTACCGGCATTTCCCGGACAAGGCGGCGCTGATCGGGGCCCTGTGCCTGGAGGGGCATGCCCGGATTGCGGCGGCGTTCCGCAAGGCAATGGATTCGGCCGAGCCGGGGATAGAGGCCTTCAACGCGATGGGGCGGGCCTATGTTTCCTTCGCGCTGGACCATCCGGCGCTGTTCCGGCTGATGATGACCCAGACCGGGCGCGGACCGGTCGAGGCGCCGCCGCCGGGCGGCGGGGAAGGGGCGGACGGCATGCAGATGCTGGTCAACGCGATCGACAGCGTGTTCGGCGGTGACATGCCGGACAAGGTGCGCGAGGCGCGGCGGCTGAAGGCCTGGGCGCTGGTGCACGGCCTCGCCATGCTGATGCTGGACGGGCAGGTGCCGGCCGACCGCAGCCTGATCGGCGCAGTCGTCGACGCCCGGTTTTTATAGGCTTTTCTAGAGGCTGCCCTTGGTGCTGGCGGGTTTGCCGCCGAGGCGGGGGTCGACCGAGATGGCGGTGCGCAGGGCGCGGGCGGTGGCCTTGAAGCAGCTTTCGGCGATGTGGTGGTTGTTCTCACCGTAGATGTTCTCGACGTGAAGGCACATGCCGCCATTGCCGGCGAGGGCGTGGAAGAACTCCTTGAAGAGTTCGGTATCCATCTCGCCGAGCTTGTCGCGCCGGAAATCAACCTTCCAGATCAAATAGGGGCGCTTGCAGAGGTCCACCGAGGCGCGCGTCAGCGTCTCGTCCATCGGGATATAGGCGTGGCCAAAGCGGGTGATGCCACCGAAGTCGCCGAGGGCCTCGGCGATGGCCTGGCCGATGACGATGCCGGTATCTTCCACCGAGTGGTGGAAATCGATGTGCAGGTCGCCCTTGCAGCGCACGGTCAGGTCGATCAGCGAGTGGCGTGAGAGGCTGTCCAGCATGTGGTCGAAGAAGCCGATGCCGGTGTCGATGTCGGACTTGCCGGTGCCGTCCAGGTTAACGGTCACCGAGATGTCCGTTTCCTTGGTTTTCCGGGTGATCGTGGCGGTGCGCGTCTTGGTCATGGCTGGGCATATAGTCCGTAGGGAACATTACAGCTAGCGCATGATCTTCACAGATTCCTAAACATCTATGCCGCAGTTTGTGAGGGATTTTCCGAATCGAAGCCCGGGGCGGCGAAAGTGTGAAGCAGGAAACGGTCATCGGCCGTCTGGTCGGCAAGGCGTCCATACCGGCATTTGCCGCGATGGCCGGCGGCTTTTTGTCGATCATCCTGTTCTCGTCCGTCTTCGTCATCGGGGTCGTCTATCGCTGGGCGGCGGGGCTCGAACCGTTCAGTTTCGCAGTGCCCTATCCCATCCTGCTGGTGATGCTCATCGTGTGCGTGTCGATCTCGGCCGGGTGCTGTTTCCTTGCGGCTAAGCCCTTCCAGGCCATCTTCCAGCGCTTCACGGCCTACATGCTGACCAACCGGTTCGACGCCGAAGCGGAACTGGAAGCCCTGCAGTTTCCGGAGCTGCGGCGGCTGCGCGTGGCGACGACGCGCACGGTGCGCAAGCTGCGCCGCGAGAACGAGACGCTGCGGATGATCGCCTACCGCGACGCCCGCACGGGCTTGCCGAACGCGATCGCGCTGGAGCGGCACGTGAATGCGACGCTGCCCGAGGCGTCGTTCGAGTTTCCGGCTGCTTTCCTGCTGCTCGACATCGACCGGTTCGGGCAATTGCTGGAGCAGGTCGGCACCGCGAACGGCGAACTGTTGATCGAAGGCGCGGCCAAACGCCTGACCAAGGCGCTGGCTGACCTTGGCGACCCGGCGGCCGTGGCGCTGCGGTCGAGCATGCTGTCGGCCTTGTCGGCGGACAAGTTCGCCCTCTACCTGCCGATGGCGATCAACCGCGACCATGTCATTTCAATCGCCCGCGCAATCCGGGCGGCCTTCGCCGAGCCATTCGACCTGCCGACGCGCCAGATCACCATGTCGATCTCGGGCGGCATCGTGATGGCGCCGGAAGATGCCGAGTCGTTCGCCAAGCTGATGTCGAACGCGAAGCTGGCGGTGCGTCTCGTGCGCTCGGAGGCGCAGTCAGGCTTCCGCTTCTTCACGCCGCGCCTGACGCGCATCGTGCAAGGACGTTACCGCTTCGAGGCAGAGCTGCGCGATGCCGTCGCCAACAAGGAATTCAAGGCGGTCTTCCAGCCGAAGATCGATTTCGAGACGGGCAGGATCATGGGCGCCGAAGCGCTGGCGCGCTGGCGGCGGCCGAACGGCAAGCTGATCTCGCCGGCAACCTTCATTCCGGTGGCGGAGCAGGCCGGCCTGATCGATGCCATCGGCATGCAGATCCTGGAGGCAGCCTGCGAGGCGGCGCGCAGCTGGCAGCTTGAGGGCTTCGATCTCACGGTTGCGGTGAACGTCTCGCCGAGCCAGTTCCAGCGCAATGACCTGACGGACTCGATCATGGCAGTGCTGCGCCGGACGGGGCTGCATCCCAACCGGCTGGAACTGGAGATTACCGAGAGCATGGCGGTGAACGATCCGGCGCGCGTGGCGGAGTTCATCTCGCCGCTGCGCGCGATGGGCACGAAGCTCGCGATCGACGATTTCGGCACCGGCCATTCGAACCTCGCCACGCTGACGCAGCTGCCGTTCGACGTGTTCAAGATCGACCGCCAGTTTGTGTCGGCGCTGGAGACTGACCGGCAGGCGCCGGCGATCGTCGAGATGATCCTCGCAATGGCGGAGACGCTCGGCCTGAAGACGGTTGCCGAAGGCGTGGAGACGACGCGGCAGGCGGAATTCCTGCGCCGGCGCGGGTGCTCGATGGCGCAAGGCTTCCTCTACTCACCGGGCCTGCCCGAGACGGCGTTCCTCGACTTCCTGCGCGCCTGGCGCCCGGGGCAGGCGAGCGGCGCCGACGAGGACGCGGGCGGGCAGGAGCGTCAGGCGCCCCGCCGGTAGGTGTTGATTTCCTCGCCGTTGAACAGGGTGCTGCCCGTCTGGACATAGCCGGTCTTCTCGGCGACGCGGATCGAGCCGGTATTGCCCGGATTGATGATGCAATGGCTGACGCCGGGGCGCGTCTGGTCGAACCATCCATGGATGGCCGACACGGCCTCTGATGCGATGCCGCGGCCCCAGGCGGCCGGACCGAGCACCCAGCCACTCTCCGTACCCGGAACAAGGTTTTCGGGCAGCCCGCGCTTGAAATCGGCGAAGCCGCATTCGCCGTAGATTTCGCCGGTCGCCCGATCAGTCACGGTCCAGAAGCCGAAGCCGAGCATGTCCCACATGCCGGCGCCGCGCAGCAGTGCGAACCAGACTTCCTGCCGGGTGCGCGGCTTGCCGCCGATGAAGCGCACGACGGACAGGTCTGCCCAGAAGCCGGCGATCGGATCGAGGTCAGCCGCCTCGGCCGGGCGCAGCCGCAGGCGTTCGGTTTCGAGGATGGGGGGTGTCACGCGCCGGCCTTCATCTTGGCGAGCATGGCGCCCATGGCGGCGTGGACCGTCTGGATAGCCTTCAGGGGACGGACCATGACCTTGAAGTCGGTGATCTCGCCGGCATCGTTCCATTCTATCATGTCGACGCCGTTGACGAGGATGCCGTCCATCGTGGTCTCGAATTCCAGCACGGCGCGCTGGTCGCAGTCGAACACGCGCGTATAGCGGAAGCTGTCATTGTTCAGCGTCTGGCCGGCTGCGAGCAGGTAGGCCATGGTGATGGCCTTGCCTTGCTGCGGGGTGTGGACAACCGGGCTCTTGAACACGACGTCGTCGGCGAGGATGGCCGAAAGGCCGGCCGGGGAATGGTCGTCCAGGATCCAGTCGATCCAGGCCTGAAGGTTCCGGCTGTGACCGGCAAGCGGGATAAGATGGGCTGGCATGGTGTGTCCTCCTGCGGCGAGACTAGCGAGACTCCGAGGCGGCAACAATGGCGGCGCTTCGCGCCGCCGCGGCCGGTGTCAGGCGTAGCCGAGGAAGGACAGGATGGCCGCCAGGACGCCCCGGTCGAGACAGAGTTGGCGGTGGTCCAGGCCGCTGAAGCCTTCGACGCGTGCGCCGGGCACCGCTTCGGCCACGCGCTCGATTTCGTCGAGCGGGCAACCGAGGTCGGCGTCCGAACCGATGAAGAGCAGCTTGCCGTCATAGCCAGCGAGGGCACTGGCGAAATCGAACGCGCCGAGTTCGCCTCCGCCGGACTTCTCGACGATGGCCAGGGCGCGCGCCAGCACTTCGGGGTCGGTGCCCTGCCGGCGGTGCGATTCGGCCCAACCAAGCACCGGCGGCGCAATCAGGACCACGTAGTCGGCCTTCGCGCCGGCCTTCAGCGCGTTGGCCGTGGCAATGCAGCCAAAGGAATGAGCGATGATCGCGTCGATCGGAGCCTCGGCCGCACAGACGCTGCGAACGGACTCGCCGGCCACGTCGCCGCCATACGAGGTTGCCTTCGAGGCGCCGTGGGCAGGCAGGTCCATCAGAAGGACAGGGCGGGTGTTCGACAGGAAGTCCTGCGCGAACTGGCGCCAGATGCGGTGCGTGTCGTTCCAGCCGTGTACGAACAATGTGGCAGGGCCCGCATGGCCCCGCCAGAGCGGCGTGTCGCCGACATCGCAGCGGGCATTGGGCGGCAACATGTTCTGGCCAGGCGCGGCGCTTATCGGGCTCGGCGTGAGTTCGGCCAGCAAGGCGCGGACGTCCGGATCCATGGGGTCTGTCATACGTGCCTCCCGCGGCGCAGTGTCCTCGCCGCGGGCGGCGGCGTCAATGCGCGGGGTCAAGGGGCCTTGTCGGTGATCTCGGTGCTGACCTGGCCCCAGGCGAGGAGGGCGAAAAGGCCTGTGCCTCCAAGGATGTTGCCGCAGAGCGCGGGCAGGAGGTTCACGACGATCAGCTTTGCGGCGTTGCCCTCGCCGGTGACCACCAGCAGGAAAAGTTCGACCGAGCCGACGACCACATGCGCCATTTCGCCAAGCGCGATGATGTAGGTGAAGAGAAAGATGACCCAGAACTCGCTGCCTTCGGAGCTGGGCATCATCCAGACAACTGCGGCGATCAGGAAGCCGGCGGGGATTGCGCGGGTGAAGGTCTGGCCTGCGTCCCAGGCCGCGACGTCGCGGCTGAGATCGAGGGCGGCCGCGACGACTTCGGCGGGCAGAATGCCGCCATGCGCGAAGATGATCGCGGCCAGGAAGGTGCCGATCATGTTGGCCACGAACACGATGCCCCAGAGGCGGGATGTGCCCAGCATGGTGCGACGGCAGGGATTGGCAAACGTTGGCAGGACCGTGGTGATCGTGTTCTCGGTAAACAGCTGCAGCCGGGACAGCATGACGAGCAGGAAACCGGAGGTGTAGCCGATATTCTCGACCAGCGGGCGCCAGGGCGCGTCGGGAAGGTGGGCGCGGAACATTGCTTCGGTCATCAGCGACAGCGAGACGCCGACGCCGGCCGCGATGCCGGACCACCAGATCGAGGATTGCGGCCGCTTGAGTTCGCTCTCGCCTTCCTGCCGGATGATTTCGTAGACAACCCGCGATTTCAGGCGCGTCAGTTCGCGCGCCTCGACCTGCTCCTCGGCGGAGATGTGGGTGTCAGCTTCGTCTTCGGGTGCGGGGCCGTTGTCGCTCATCGCGATAAACAACCCCTGGCGGCCGAGATGGATGCGTCGGGCGGCTTATCCCGCGTAGGCGGCGGCGAGGTCCGGGTCCTTGGCGGCGACGAGATCGGCGAGGTCGGAGATGACCTTGGCCTGTTTCCAGGTGGCGTCGTCCTGCATCTTGCCGTCAAGCATGGCCACGCCTGTTCCGTCGGGCATGGCGGCGAGGATGCGCCGAGCGAACTTCACTTCGTCCGGGTCCGGAGAGAAGACGCGCTTGGCAATGGCGATCTGGTTGGGGTGGAGCGACCAGGCGCCGGCGCAGCCGAGGAGGAAGGCGTTGCGGAATTGTTGTTCGCAGGCATCGAGATCGGAGATGTCACCGAAGGGGCCGTAGAAGGCGTTGATGCCGGCCATGCGGCAGGCGTCCACGAGGCGGGCGATTGTATAGTGCCAGAGATCCTGCTGGGCATTGGCGCGCGGGGCGCCGTCTGCATGCGGATCCTCGAGGACGCGGTAGAAGGGGTGGCCGCCGCCGACGCGGGTGGTTTTCATCTTGCGGCTGGCGGCGAGGTCTGCGGGGCCGAGCGAGATGCCCTGCATGCGGGGGGAGGCGAGGGCGATCTCCTCGACTCGGGCGACGCCTTCGGCCGTTTCGAGAATGGCGTGGAAGAGTATCGGGCGGGAGAGACCGGCCTTGGCTTCAAGCTGGGCAACGAACTGGTCTGCGTAGTGAATGTCCCACGGGCCTTCGACCTTCGGCAGCATGATGACATCAAGCTGGTGACCGGCCTTGAGGACGAGATCGGTCACGTCATCGAGGAACCAGGGGGAATTGAGGCAGTTCACGCGGGCCCAGAAGCCGGTGCCGGATTTTTGCCAGTCCAGCATGTTTCCGATCTCGACGGCGCCGGCGCGCGCGGCGTCCTTGGCATCGGCCGGGATGGCGTCTTCAAGGTTTGCCAGGATGACATCGGCCTGCTTGGCCATGTCCGGCACTTTCGGGCGGATCTTCTCGTTATGGCCGGGGACAAAATGGATCATCCGTTCGAGGCGCACGGGCAGGTCGCGGAGCGGGTCCGGCGCGCCGATGGCGAGGGGCTTGAAGAAATTGCGCGGCGTTTTCTGAGACATCTGGCCCCTCCGTTTGGCGCAGAGGATTAGGACCCATGCTGCAGCGCGTCAAATGGAGAAGCCGGGCGGGGGAACAGGGGCGGAGCCTGCGCGTTCGTCTGGCATCCCCAAATCAATGAGGCCTGCCCATGTCGTTCCTGATGATCCTGCTGACCATCCTGCTGCCGCCGCTGCCCGTGCTCCTGAAGGAAGGGCTCGGCCTGCATTTCCTGCTCAACGTGTTGCTGACGCTGATCGGCTGGTTGCCGGGCGTCATCCACGCATTCTGGATCCAGACGCGCGGCGGCGCAGCGGCCGCCGGCTAGGCTGCGTCAGAGGCGACGTTCTGGTCGATGCGGATCTCGGCGGCGATTGCGCGCCGGTAGATCACGACCGCGAGCACCACGACAACGAGCGCCGCGATCCCTTCGCCGCCGATGATGATGTTCTGGCTGGCGTGCAGTTCCGACAGGATCGCCCAAGTGGACGTTCCGAGGAAGATGGCGGCGATTTCGATCAGGAGAAGCGTGGCAACGAGGGCTCTGAGGACGCGGCCCATGCGGTATATCCATCGGCAAACACCAGCACGCGCTGGCACTGCGCCGCTTGTATCGCACCTGCGGGCGGGCGCGCAATCTGGATTTCTCAGACCGTCAGGGCCGGGTGAAGGTATAGGCGTTGCGCTCGACGGTCGGATTTGCATCTCCAAAATCCACGGATTTCGCCATGTCGAACTGTGTTTCTGAGAGGCTGTAGGTATGGCGGCAGGTCGCCGGCCGGTCGTCGTCCTCGCAGGCCCCCTCGGTCACGAAGACGAGCTGGCCGCCTGTCTTGCTGCGGGAGATGATCGGATCGCCGTCAATTTGCCGGCCGTCGGTCGAGATTTCCAGCGCGGACGACCCGTCAGCCTTGGGCTCGTCGGGGTAGCGCAGGAAGAGGTCGAGCCCGCCGGCAGTGCGGGTCACTTCAAGGGTCGTGCGCAGCGTCACCAGGCCATACGGCGGGCTGTAGTCGCGGTAGGTCAGCGTGCCGGTCCAGCCCTCACCGAGGATCAGGGCCGTGTCGGCTTCGGTAATCACGGGGGCCAAAGGAGCAGGGACCGATGCACAGGCAGCGAGGGCGAGCAGGCTGAGGGCGGCATATTTCATGAGCAGTTCCTTCCGGGAATGCACACGCTTACGTCGTCAGCCGGCCATCGGATGTGCGGTTTCGAGGAGTTCCTGGAGTTCGTCGGTCAGCACGTGGGTATAGATCTGCGTCGTGGCGATGTCGGCATGGCCGAGCAGGGTCTGGACGCTGCGCAGGTCGGCGCCGCCTTGCAGCAGGTGGGTGGCATAGGCGTGGCGCAGGGCGTGCGGATGCACGCGGGCAGGGTCCAGCCCGGCCTGCATCGCGAGCGATTCCAGCAACTGGCCCAGGCGGCGGCGGGTAAGGTGGCCACTGGCGCCGCGCGAGGGGAAGACGAAGTCCTCGGCGCGGGCCCGGTCGTCCTTGCCCTGACGTTCGGCCAGCCAGGCGGAAAGGGAGGCGAGCGCCGGCGCGCCGAGCGGGCAGAGGCGTTCCTTGCCGCCCTTGCCGCGGATGATGATGTCCTGCGTGACCCAGCGGGTTCCCTTGCGGCGCGGCAGGCTGCCCAAGGTCAGGGAGACAAGCTCCGAGGCGCGCAGGCCCGCGCCGTAGAGCAGTTCGACCAGGCAGGTGAGACGCGCATCCCCGTCGCAGGCATCTATGAGACGGCGCATTTCTTCCCGGCTGAGCACGTCCGGTACATCCCTCGTCGGGGAGGGGCCATCGAGGCGGACCGTCGGGTCGTCCTTGCGGTCGCCCTCTTCGAACAGGAAGCGGAAGAACCGGCGAAGCGCCGATATCTTGCGGGCCTGCGAGGCGGGCGCGAGACCGCGATCGGCAAGATCGGCGACCCAGGCGCTCAGTTCGGCCGGTTTGGCGCGCGTCAAATGGCTGCGGCAGAACTCCGAGGCGTCCAACAGGTCGCGGCCATACGCATCGAGCGTATTGGGGCTCGCGCCCCGCTCAGCCGACATCATCTCGAGAAAGGCGCCGATGCGGGTATGGTCTGACATGTCCGGCAGGGTAGGCCGGCAGGCTTAAGGGACCGTCAAACCGCGTAGTTAATGGCTGATCGGTCAGAAAACGCCTTCGATCGGGATGCGCGTTTCGGTGTCCGGCGGCGGGTTCTTGACGGCCTGTTGACCCAGCCACCACATACCGCCGGCGACCGCGACAGCGAGGACGACGAAGCCGATCAGGAATTTGCGCATGGATTTCTGCCCCGAAAGCTGGTTTTGCGGGCGAATCCTGCCGCCCGAATGCGCCGTCTATGTGGCAGGTCTAGGACTGGCGTGCAACGCCGGGTAAGAGAGAGACATGCCGGACGACAGCGACCCTTCGAGTCCCGAGCCTTCCGAGGCGCCCGCCTATGCGGGGCGCACGATTGCGCTCGTGGGTCTGATGGGGGCCGGAAAGTCAACGGTCGGGCGCCGGCTTGCGGAGAAACTGGGCCGGGCCTTCTATGACAGCGATGCTGAAATCGAGAAGGCCGCCGGCCTGTCGATCTCCGACATCTTTGCGCTGCACGGTGAGGCGGATTTCCGCCGGGGCGAAAAGCAGGTGCTGAAGCGCATGCTGGACCTGCCGCCGCACGTGCTGGCCACCGGTGGCGGAGCCTATCTCGACGCCGACACGCGCGCCGTGATGAAGGAGCGCGCGGTGACAGTCTGGCTGAATGCTGATCTCGAGACGCTGTGGCGGCGCGTGCAGAAGCGCGACAACCGGCCGCTGCTGAAGCGCGCCGACGCGAAGGCGCACCTCTCGAACCTCGTCGCCGAACGCGAGCCTTTCTATTCGCAGGCGGACCTGCACGTGATGTCGAAAGACGGCCCGCACACGAATACGGTCAATGCCATCCTGAAAGCCCTGCAGACCTGGACGCCCCGATGACAACGCCTTCCGCCCTCGAAACCGTCCGTGTGGACCTTGGCGCGCGCGCCTATGATATCCTGACGGGCCATGGCGCGCTGGGCCTGCTCGGCGAGCGACTCGCGGGCCTGGTCAAGCGGCCGCGCGCGTTCGTGCTGACCGACGAGACAGTGATGCGCCATCACAAGGCACGGCTGGACGCGGCGGTTGCCGGCGCCGGCATCAAGCTCGACTGGATGGCGCTGCCGCCGGGCGAGCAGACGAAGACGTTTGCGCAGCTCGGCAACGTGCTCGACTGGTTGCTCGCGGGCGGGGCAGACAGGGGCGACATCCTGATCGCGTTCGGCGGCGGCGTGATCGGCGACATGGGCGGACTGGCGGCGAGCCTGATGAAGCGCGGCATGGGTTTCGTGCAGGTGCCGACGACGCTGCTGGCGCAGGTCGATTCCTCCGTAGGCGGAAAGACGGCGGTGAATACGCCGCGCGGCAAGAACCTGGTCGGCGCGTTTTACCAGCCGCGGCTCGTGATCGCCGATACTGAACTGTTGTCGACGCTGCCGAAGCGCGAGCTGCAGGCGGGCTATGCCGAGATCCTGAAATACGGCCTGATCAATGATGCCGCTTTCTTCGACTGGCTGGCGGCGAGCGGGCACAAGGTGCTGGCCCTGGAGCCAGATGCGGCGCGCCATGCGGTCGCGAAATCCTGCGCCGCGAAAGCCGCCATCGTGGTCGAGGACGAGACAGAAACCGGCGTGCGCCAGCTCCTGAACCTCGGACACACCTTTGGCCATGCGCTGGAGGCAGCCAACAGTTACGGCCCGGACCTCCTGCACGGCGAGGCGGTGGCGCTTGGCATGTCGCTGGCCTTCCGGTATGGGGCGGAACTGGGCGTGACGCCCCACAAGGACGCAGCCCGCGTTGCCGACGTGGTGAAGGCGTCCGGCCTGCCATCCGATCTCGGCGGGCGCGACCGGACGCGATTCACGGCGCCGCGCCTGACCCAGCTGATGCAGCAGGACAAGAAAGCGCGCGGCGGACGCGTGCCGCTGATCCTCGCGCGCGGCATTGGCGCCGCCTACATTCATCCGGATGCGGATCTTGCCTCGATCGAGACCTTCCTCGCCCGCGAACTCCTTGAAACAGCCTGAAGAGACTCTTTGCCCGACATGATTGCCGGTTACCTGATTGCCATCGCCATCCTGCTGTGTATGTCCGCATTCTTTTCGGGGTCGGAAACTGCACTGACGGCGGCTTCCCGTGCGCGCATGCATCAGCTCGAGAAGGAAGGTGATAAGCGAGCGCGGTCCGTCAACCGGCTCCTCGCCAGCCGGGAGGATTTCATCGGGGCGATCCTGCTCGGCAACAACCTCGTCAACATTCTCGCTTCAGTGCTGGCGACAACGATGTTCACCGCGCTGTTCGGGCAGGGCGGCCTGGCGCTGGCGGTGGCGACCGCGGTGATGACGGCGACCGTGCTGATCTTTTCCGAAGTGCTGCCGAAGACTTATGCCATCACGCGGCCAGACAGCGTGGCTCTGGTTGTCGCCGGTCCGATCGGGATCCTCGTGCGGGTGGCGTCCTGGATCATCAAGCTGATCCAGTTCATCGTGAACCAGGTGCTTGCCATTCTCGGCCTTGCCGCGCCGGCGGCGCCGCTTTCGGCCGAGCAGGAAATCCGCGGCGCGATCGATCTGCACGCGATGGAAGGCAGCGTCGAACGCGAAGACCGGCTGCGTCTGGTGGGCGCCCTCGACCTCAAGGAGCTGACGGTCGAGGACGTGATGATCCACCGCAAGAACATCCAGATGCTCAACGCCGAACTCGACATGCGCCAGCTGGTGATGAAGGCGCTGGCGAGCCCGCATACGCGCCTGCCGCTGTACCGCGGCGAGAAAGAAGAGATCATCGGCATCCTGCACGCCAAGGACCTGCTGCGCGCCGCCTTGCCACTCGGCGGAGACCTGTCGAAGCTCGACCTCGAAAGCGTGTTGCGCAAACCCTGGTTCGTGCCGGAAACAACGCCGGTGAAGGACCAGCTCGACCAGTTCCTGTCGAAGGGGCAACACTTTGCGCTCGTCGTCGACGAGTATGGCGAACTGCAGGGCATGATCACGCTCGAAGACATCCTCGAGGAGATCGTCGGCGCGATCCATGACGAACATGACGTGCAGATCCAGGGCGTGCGCGCGCAGCCGGATGGTTCGGTAAACGTCGATGGCTGGGTGCCGATCCGCGACCTCAACCGCGCGACCGGCTGGAACCTGCCGGATGACGAGGCGGTGACGGTGGCCGGCCTCGTCATCCACGAAGCCCAGACCATCCCGGAGCCGACGCAGACTTTCGTGTTCCACGGCTACCGGTTCAACATCCTGCGCCGGCAGCGCAATCAGGTGACCGGGGTGAACATTTCGCGGGTCGAGCCGGCCTGACGCTCCGTGCAGGGATTTGTTGCCGGGGCCAGTTGACCCTCACGCGGCGTGAGAGCGTAGGCCTTGTCCGGCGCAAGGTTGGTTGCGGCGCGGAGACATGACGGTGAAGAGACTGACGGTCAGGATGTTGGCGGATGCGGCGCGGGTTTCGGTCCGCACGCTCCACCATTACGACGAGATCGGACTGTTGAAGCCGGCCTGGATTGGAAGCAACGGCTACCGGTATTACGAACAGGCCGAACTCTACCGGCTGCAGCAGATCCTGCTGTACCGCGAGTTCGGGATGAGCCTCGAGGATATCCGCCGCGTGCTGGATGATCCAGGCTTTGATGCGGCCACGGCGCTGAAGGCGCACCGGCTGCAGCTCGAACGGCGTATCGGCGAACAGGAACGGCTGCTGGAGGTGATTGATGAGACGCTCCTCAGCCTCGAAGGAAAAACGACGATGACGGATGAAACACTTTACGCCTGGCATTCCGAGGCGAAACAAGCCGAGTTCGAGGCGTGGCTGGTCGAACGTTACGGACCCGAAATGCAGGCACGGATCGATGACAGCCGCGCCCGGTTCAACGAGCTGGACGAGGCAGGCCGCAAGGCGGCGCTAGCCGAACTGGAGACGATTGAAACCGACCTGCTCGAGGCGTTTCGGCGCGGCATCGAGCCCGGGACGGCGGTGCTGAAGCCGATCCTCAAGCGGCACAATGACTGGGTGGCTTACATGTGGGGGCGGCCTTGCCCGCCGCAGGCCTATGCGGGCCTCGGACAGATGTATTCCGGCAATCCGGAATTTATTGCCCGGTTCGATGCGATGGCCGAAGGATTTTCCGGCTACCTCTCCGAAGCGATCGCGGCTTACGCTGCCGGGCTGTCGGCATAGGGCCTGCGACTGGCGTTCAGGGCGCGGTTGCCTTGAGCGCCAGCGCATGCAGGCCGGTGTCGAATTCCTTCTGCAGCACGAGCATGACCGTGCGCTGGACCTGTACGCGCGACAAGCCGGCGAAGGCCTCGGCGACGATCTCGACGGAATAGTGTGTTTCCCCGCCCGGCGCAGCGCCGGCATGGCCTGCATGCTTGGCGCTGTCGTCCACGATGCTCAGCGAGTCCGGCGCGAAGGCCTCGGTGAGAATCTCTTCAATTCGCGTTCGTCTGTCACTTGGTTGTGGCATCTTAAGGCGGCGCTCCCTATTATCGTGTCCCATGTCCGACAGCGATCCCTTCCGTTACCGCGTCAAGTTCAAGGATATACGCGTGAAGCCGCCTGCGGACGAGGCGTCGCGTGCGCGCGCCAAGCAGACACGCGAATGCGATGAGCCCGGTTGTGACCTCGAAGGCGACCATCCGGCACCGCGTCAGGGCGGCCGAGGCCGGCATTTCTTCTGCGCGCAGCACGTGTCGGAGTACAATCGCCGCTTCAATTTCTTTGAAGGGATGAGCGAAGCCGAGGCTGCGTCCTTCGTGCGTTCCGAGCGCTATGGCCACAAGCGGACCTGGCGGTTCGGCGGGGGCCCGATGGGCGGCACACGGGGCGCGCAGGCGCACGATCCGCGCAGATGGGCTGGCCGCGGCTTCTTCGACATGGACGACACGCCGGCCGCCGAAGCGCGCGTCGAGGCGCATCGCTCGAGCCTGCAGTTGCGGGCCTTGCGCGAACTCGACCTTGAGGCGGATGCCAAGCCGGCCGAGATCCGCGCGCGTTACGCCGAGTATATCCGCCGTTTCCATCCTGACTCCAACAAGGGCGACCGGTCGAGCGAGCACAAGCTCCAGCGCGTCGTGCGCGCCGGCAAACTGCTGAAGGCGTCCGGCCTGATGCGGAGCTGAGCGGCTCTAAGCCTGGATTTTCTCCAGTTTCTACAAGCCGCCAGCAAGGCGCGCGCGGCGCTTTTGTGCTCCGCTTATCCGACCCGCGAGTATCTACCAAAAATAGAATATCGTAACTGCTATGGAAAAAGATACTGTCGCGGAATTTGCAAGCGTGCCCCACGTCCCGGCCACTAGCGCTGTCGCTGGCGTCTGTTGTATGTGCGGCATAACAGGCAGGGTTTTGTGTTTCGCATCGTAGCCGATATCATCCGTACAGAAATCATACGGATGTAAACCAATCAGAGACTCTTCCGAAAGACTCGCTCAATCAATGATCGCTATGGTGGAACCCAGTGGCGGCGAATTTGAATGCTGTCTTCGTTTCTTCGGGAGTGTTTCGAGATGTTCAGGAATTTCGCTGCGGCGGCCATGTGCCTGAGCCTCGCCGGCGCAGCGCACGCGGCACAGGCGACCGGCACATTGCAGGTGCAGGCAACGGTGCTGAACACCTGCGCGGTGTCCACGACGCCGGTCGTGTTCTCCAACGTCGGCCTGTCGGCGGCTACGGCAACCGGCGGCATTACCGTGAACTGCACGAACAGCGACCCGCTGTCGATTGCGCTGGATGGTGGCTCGTCGGCCGATATTTCGGCGCGTCTGTTGACGCACAATTCGCTGCCGAACACGTTCACTTACCAACTTTACTCGAACGCCGGTCGCACGACGGTCTGGGGCGACGGGGTCACGGGTTCGGTCTTCGCGACCACCGGCCCGAGCCAGACGCTCGTTGTCTATGGCGCAACCACCGGAACGCCGGTCGCCGCGGGCGGATATTCCGACGCGGTGCAGGTGACCGTCACCTACTGAGGATGAAGGCAATGAAAAGGATGGCCCTGCTTCTGGCCGTGGCAGGATGGGCGGCCGGCTGCGCGCACGCGCAGGGTCTCACCCTCTCGCCGGTCATGCTGAGCGCGCCCGCCGAAGGCGGCGCCACGTCGCTGACAATCCAGTCTGACCTTGATCAGCCCAAACTGGTGCAGGTGCGCGTGTTCGACTGGTCCCAGGCGGACGGGGCCGAGCTGATGCTGCCCGCAAAGAATGTCCGCTTCGGGCCCGAGATCTTCGAGATCGCACCGGGCAAGTCTCAAACCGTCCGGTTCTCGCTCCCCAATACGGACGGTGCGGGGACGTGGAGGGTGGTGGTTGATGAACTGCCACCCTCCACGGCTCCTGAGACGCAGGCCGACGCGCAGCTGGCCCTGCGCCTGCGCTACGTCTTGTCAATGTTCGCGGGGCCGGCCGGCGCGCCCGAACAGTTGCAGGCGCGGCGCGCGGGCAGGGACATTGAGCTGGTCAATCCCGGACCGGGCTGGCTGAAGCTGCACAACGTCGCGCTCGTCGTGCCGGGTGCGGAGCCTGTGGCGGCAGGCGGCGGCATCGTCTACCTGCTGCCGGGCGCCCAGATGCGACTGACCGCCGGCGCGGATGCGGCCAGTTTCGTTGCCCTCGAATACGCCGTTGGCGCGCAGGCCTATGCGGTGGACCTGCGACCCCTGAAGTGAACGCCGCGTGGGCATCCGGACTGGCAGCGCTGGCCTGGTTGACCTTCGCGTCCGCGCCGGCTCAGGCCGCGCCGCTCGCCCTTCCGCCTGCCGCTGAGGTGCCGGCGGGCCCGCCGGACTTGTTGCTGGAGGTGCATGTCAATGGCCGGCCGACTGGCGAACTTGCGATGCTCCGCACACGGCCGGATGGCTGCGACGCGATGGAAACCGCACCGCTGAAGACGGCCCGTCTCTATGACGGCGCCGACCCTGAAGCGTGCCTGCAATCCATCCCCGGACTAGCCTACGATCTCGACCGGGAAGGGGCCCGGATTGATGTTTACGCCCAACGACTCGCGCCCGGCCCGCAGGACCGGCGGGCAGACGTGCGCACCTATGCCCCGGCGCTGACCGGACTGATCGGCCAGTATGGCCTCAGCGCGCAGCGAGTCGAAGACCGTTCGGGCACCCACGAGACTGGCTTCGCTGATCTCTCGCTGACCCTGCACACCGGCAAGGGCCGGCTGCTGAACGATTCGGTGGCGTCCTGGGATGGCAGCGCGACGGAGGTCCAGCGCCTCGCAACTGCCTATGAGCTGGACTTTCCCGACAACATGGCCCGGTTGACCCTTGGCGACAGTTTCACACGCGCCCCGCGCTGGGGCCGGCTGGCGGCCTTTGCGGGCGTCCAGTTCGGCACGGACTTCTCCATGGATCCGGACCAGTCCTATCGACCATACCGGACATTCCAGACACTGCTACGCCAGCAGTCCGAGATCGATGTCCGGGTGAACGGCGCCTTGCGCGAGCGCACCAGCGTCGCGCCGGGCTTCAGCGAGCTCCAGATCAATCCTGAAGCCGGGCTCAACGATGTCGAGATCGCGATCCGTGACGCCTCGGGCCTTACCCGGATCGAAGATATCAGCTTCTTCGCCTCCGCAGATGGGTTGGCGGCGGGGGTGACGGACTATTCTGTGAGCGCCGGTGTGCCGCGAAGATTCGACGGCGCGAAGTCCGAGTATGGCGACACATTCCTTGCCTCCGCCCTCGTACGCCGGGGGCTCAGCGATTCGGTGACCGGTGAAGTGCACGGAGAGTTTGGGCGCGCCGCGCTAACCGCCGGCGCCGGGCTGCAGGTGGCAACCGGCGCGATGGGTATCCTGAATGTGTCTGCAAGCCTCAGCGAGACGGCCGAGGGCGCGCGCGGCCACTTGCTGGCCGTCGGCCTGGACCGTAGCGCGCGGCGCGCCAGCCTTCAGCTGCAGGCGCGGATCGCCGACCCGGACTATACCGATGCGGCGGCGACGGCCGGTGCGCCTTTTCCGGATGTGTCCCTGCGCGCCAGCGCGGGAGTATTCACGCCGGCTGGCTCATTTCGCGCGGGCTATTCCCAGCAAGACGACCGTGTGTTGCCTGATCGCCGGTTCGTTTCCGCCGGATGGGAGAAGAGCCTGTCGGACAATCGGGTCCTGTTCTCCGCCGACGGCTTTCACGATATCGCGCGCGGCGAAAGCGGCCTGACCGTCAGCCTGCGCATCAATTTCGGGAGCTACTCGGCGCGCGCCGGGAGCGAGAGTCTTGGTGGGGCATCCTCCGCGGCGTTTGAAGTATCGCGGCTTCGCGGTGCCGGCGAACGGCTTCAGTGGACCGTGCAAGCGGTGGACGGCGATCGAAGCGACGCGGCGCAGGCGAGCCTGCAGGCAGACCTCGGCGCGGCGGAAGCATTCGTGCATGCGGGCGCGTTCGGATCGACACGCGAATTGTCTGCCGGCCTGCGCGGCGGCTTTACGGTCCTCGGGCGGCGAGCGGTGTTCGCACGCCAGTCCACGCCGGCAACTGTGCGCGTCCGCACACCGGGACTCGCGGGTGTGCCCGTCTACCAGGACAATCGCCGGGTGGCACTGACGGACGCCGACGGGATTGCGGTCATAACCGGCGTGCGGCCCTTTGAACTGAACCGGCTCAGCCTGAAGCCTGAAGATGTGCCGTTGGACTTCGAAGTGGCGAGCTTTGATCTCGACTTCGTGCCCCGGCGTGGCATTTCAGATGTGACGTTCGATCTCAAGCGGCAGACCGCGCTCGCGTTCAGTGTGGCGCTCGCGGACGGGGCGCCGCTGCCGGCGGGCAGCCGGGTGGAACTTGCCGCGGCGGGCGGGCGCTGCCCCGTCGGGATGGATGGGCGCGTATTCTGCGCCGAGGCGGACGAGAACGATACCGTCATCGTCCATTCGCCGGACGGCGCCTACGCTGCGCGGGTTGGCGCGCTGCGCAGCACGGGCCGGATGCAACTCGGCCCTGAGGTTCAACTCAAGTATGCGGGGATTTCGTGATGAGGATATTGCTGGCGGTGCTCGCCTTTGCATTCTTCGTGGCCGCGCCGGCGCGCGCGCAAAGCTGTTCGGTGTCTGCAACCACGATGAGTTTTGCGCCGTACAATGCCTATTCCGGCCTCACGGTGGACGCGACCTCGACGGTCACCATGACCTGCACCGGACTGTTGTTCATTGGCGTCGCCTATGAAGTGCGCCTTGATGGCGGGCAGGAGGCGAACATCGCTGCCCGCAAGATGCGGCAGGGCGCAACGGCGAACAAGCTTGCCTATCAAATCTATCTCAATTCCGGTTACTCGACGGTGTGGGGTGACGGAGTGCAGGGCAGCAGCTTTTCCGGCACGATGTTGCTGGGCCTTTTCTCGCGCACCCAAACGCGCACGGTTTACGGGCGGATACCTGCCAGCCAGCAGGTGAACTCAGGCAATTATTCGGACGGGCCGGTGATGACCATCATCTACTAATGACGCGCCGAGCATGCCGCATGGACATTGGCAACCTTCCTGTGGTCAAAGGCGCAGGAATTGGGATTCGAGGCCAGCTGGGCTGGCCCGTAAAGAGGCGTCTCGCATGGTCAAGGGATTGGTGACGGTATTCGGCGGCTCCGGCTTCATCGGCCGGTATGCCGCGCGTACGTTGGTTGAGCGCGGCTGGCGCGTGCGGGTGGCCTGCCGGCGTGTTGGCCCGGCAATCGATGTGCGCCTGGCCGGCCCGCCGGGCTGGGTCGACATCGTGCAGGCGAACGTGCGCGACCGGGCTTCGATCGAAAGGGCGCTCGACGGCGCGGACGCCGTGGTGAATCTCGTCGGCATCCTGTTCGAAAGCGGCAAGCAGACTTTCTCGGGCGAGCAGGCCGATGGGGCAGCGCTGGTGGCTGAAGTCGCTGCCGCAAAGGGCATCACGCGGTTCATCCAGATGTCCGCGATCGGTGCCAGCGAGACTTCGAAGTCGTCCTACGCCCAGACCAAGGCACAGGCCGAAGCGTCGGTTCGCAAGGCCGTGCCTACGGCGACCATCTTGCGGCCGTCGATCGTGTTCGGCGCGGAGGACGGCTTCTTCAACAAGTTCGCCGCGCTCGCGCGTTCGGCGCCGGTGCTGCCGGCCATCGGCGGCGGCAAGACGCGCTTCCAGCCGGTCTATGCCGGCAATGTGGCCGATGCGATTGCAGCTGCCGTGGATTCGTCCGGCGAGTTTGAAGGCAAGACGTACGAGCTCGGTGGGCCCGCCACCTATACGTTCAACGAACTCTATGACGTGATCCTGAAGGTCATCGACCTGCAGCGGTTCAAGGTCACGTTGCCGTTCTTCATTGCGCGCCCGGTCGGCTATCTCGTCGGTGCAGTCTGGCGGTTCGTGCCGCCATTTTCATGGGGTTTCCTCGGCGAGCCGCCGATGACCGGCGCCCAGATCGAGCTCTTGAAGGACGATAATGTCGTTGCCGACGGCGCGCTGACGCTGCGCGATCTCGGGGTCACGGAGCTGGAATCGGTGGAAGCCATCGTGCCGCGCTACCTCTGGCGTTTCCGCACCTATGGCGAGTTCCACAAGGCGAGCGAAGCCTAGACCTGCGGAACGGGCATCATCAGCAGCAAGGCGATGCCGAGCAGGATGCGGTAGCCGACGAAGGGCAGGAAGCTCATCCGGCGTACCAGCGCCATCAAGACATAGATGGCGACCAGGCCCGACAGGGCTGAGCCGACGCCGATGGCGATGGCTTCCGACGCTGTCACGGTGACGAGACCCACTTCGCTGCCGAAATAGAATTCCGCGATCATGTAGAGCCCAACCGCCGACAGGACCGGCGCCCCGACCAGCATGCCGAACTTGGCGGCGTCGGGACGCGAATAGCCCAGTGCCCGGGCGGTGGTCATGGTGATGCCTGAGCGTGACGTGCCCGGCAGGATGGCGGCGATCACCTGCACCACACCGATGAGCGCGGCGTGCAGCGGCGTCATGTCGTCAATCGTGCGGGTGCGCTTGCCGAAGATGTCCGCGAGGCCCAGCAGAACGCCGAAGCCGATGAGCGGGATAGCGACGCCCTGAACCGAGCGGAAGGAAGCGTTGAGCTCGTCGGGGATCAGCAGGCGGGCCGCTGCGAGACCGGCAATCGTCAGCGGCAGCGAGGCGATGAGGTTCATCGCGAGCCGCTCTCCGGAAGACAGCGGACGTTTGCTGGCGACGGCGCCCGGCAGGGCAAATACGCCGACGATGGCCTCGCCGATCTCCTTGCGGAAGTAGATGAGCATTGAGGCAACGGTGCCGAAGTTGGCCACGGCATTGATCAGCAGCTCGTCGCGGCCGACATAGCCGAAATAGTCGGCCGCCAGCAGAACGTGCGCCGAGGACGAAACCGGCAGCCACTCCGTGATGCCCTGGACAATGGAGATGATGAGGATCTGGAAAATCGACATGTTCGCAGGCACCGGTGGCTGATTCCGCGCCAGCCCTAGCGCAGAAAAGTGAAGGATTGAATCGTGAGGATGCACGTTGGCCGATCCGGCGCCAACACGTCGTCAACCGAGAGCCTTTCCGTGCTATGGTATCAAAACGATATACAAAACAGGCGGTAGGCGGATCGCGCTAGGCCTGCCCAAGATTTTTTCGGTCGATAACTATTGATATGATATGTATTATCCAAAACATGCTTGGCGCGTGGTTCCCGGCGCCGTAAAGCAGAGTTCCCGCCACACCGAAGCGGGCTTTCAGACGTACAGGGAGTGGCCCGATGGCAGAACGCATGCTGCAGTTCACGAAGGTGTCGAAAGCGATGCCGGAGAAACGTCCGGCAGGCGTGCGGTCTGCCGATTTTGAAGAGATATATGCGGGGTTCTCACCGGAAGCCGCGCACGCGCAGGCGAGCCGGTGTTCGCAATGCGGCGTGCCGTTCTGCCAGCAGGGCTGCCCGCTGCAGAACAATATCCCTGACTGGCTGAAGCTGGCAGCCGAGGACCGGCTGGAAGAGGCCTGGCGCGTGTCTTCCGCCACCAACAACATGCCGGAAATCTGCGGGCGCATATGCCCGCAGGACCGGCTCTGCGAGGGTATCTGCACCATCGAGCAGTCCGGGCACGGAACCGTGACGATCGGCTCGATTGAGAAACACATCACCGATACGGCCTGGGCCGAGGGCTGGATCCAGCCGATCAAGCCGCCGCGGGAGCGCGGCCAGTCGGCCGGTATCATCGGAGCAGGTCCTGGCGGTCTGGCCGCCGCAGAACAGCTGCGCCGCAAAGGCTATCAGGTGACCATCTACGACGCCTACGATCGCGGCGGCGGTTTGCTCGTCTACGGCATTCCCGGCTTCAAGCTGGAAAAAGATGTCGTCGAGCGCCGCATTGCGCACCTTGAGGCGTCCGGCATCGCGTTCCGGTTCAACACACGCGTCGGCAAGGACGTTTCGCTCGGCGAGTTGCGCGCCAAGCACGATAGCGTGCTGATCGCGACTGGCGTCTATGCTGCAAAGGACCTCAAGTGCCCGGGCAGCGGCGCAGACGGCGTGCTCGCCGCGCTGGACTTTCTCACGGCCTCGAACCGCACGGGCCTCGGCGACGCCGTGCCTGCGTTTGAGTCTGGCGAGCTCAACGCCGAAGGCAAACGCGTGGTGGTGATCGGCGGCGGCGATACGGCGATGGACTGTGTGCGGACGGCTGTGCGGCAGGGTGCAAAATCCGTGACCTGCCTCTATCGCCGCGACCGTGCGAACATGCCGGGCTCGCAGCGCGAGGTGCAGAACGCGGAAGAGGAGGGGGTCGTGTTCGAATGGCTCGCCAACCCGGAAGCCATCCTCGACACGAAGGCCGGAAAGGTGAAGGCCGTGCGCGCCAGCAGGATGAAGCTGGGCGAGCCGGACGCATCTGGCCGGCAAAGTCCGGTGAAGACCGGCGAGGTGGTCGACCTCAAGGCGGACATGGTGATCAAGGCGCTCGGGTTTGATCCCGAAGACCTGCCGATGCTGTTCGACGAACCCGGCCTGACCGTGAATCGTTGGGGCGCGGTGAAGGTCGACTACGCGACGATGCAGACCAGCCTGCCGGGCGTCTACGCGGCGGGCGACATCGTGCGCGGCGCCTCGCTGGTGGTCTGGGCAATCAAGGATGGCCGTGACGCGGCCGAGGCAATGCACAAGTCCATGCGCGCAATGGCGTCGGACAAGGTGGCGGCGGAGTAAGACAATGTCGGACTATGTGAAACAGTACGAAGCCAACCGTCAGAAACTGATCGACGGGCACGCCTATAACCCCGACGACGAACGCGACGCCTGCGGTGTCGGTCTGGTCGTGTCGCTGGACGGCAAGCCGAAGCGCGAAATCGTCGCGATGGGCATCGCGGCGCTGAAGAACGTCTGGCACCGCGGCGCCGTGGATGCCGATGGCAAGACGGGCGACGGCGCCGGCATCCGCCTCGACGTGCCGCAGGACTTTTTCCGTGAGCATGTGATCCGCACCGGCCACACACCGACGGATGACCGGATCTGTGTCGGCCAGATATTCCTTCCGCGTACGGATTTCGGCGCGCAGGAAGCTGGCCGCACGCTGGTCGAGCGCGAAGTGCTGCACTTCGGATTCTATATCTATGGCTGGCGCCAGCCGCCGGTGGACGTTTCCGTGATTGGCCAGAAAGCCAAGGACACGCGCCCCGCGATCGAACAAATCATGTTCCGCGATGCGCGCGGGCGCAGCCCTGAAGAGCTCGAGCGGGCGCTCTACATCTGCCGCCGCCGCATCGAGCGGCGCGCACGCGAACAGGCGATCCCTTCGTTCTATGTTTGCTCGCTCAGCCACAAGTCGCTGATCTACAAGGGCATGTTTCTCGCAGCCGACATCGACAACTTCTATCTAGACCTGCGCGACGAACGTTTCGTCTCCGCCTTTGCGATCTACCACCAGCGTTATTCGACCAACACGTTCCCGAAATGGGAGCTGGCCCAGCCCTTCCGGATGATCGCACACAACGGCGAGATCAACACGCTGCGCGGCAACAAGAACTGGATGAAGAGCCACGAGATCCGCATGGTCTCCGAGGCGTATGGTGAACACGTCGACGACATCAAGCCGATCATTCCGGATGGGACGTCTGACTCCGGCGCACTGGACGCGGTGTGGGAACTGCTTTGCAAATCCGGTCGTCCGGCACCGATGGCGAAGGCCATGCTGATTCCGGAAGCCTGGTCGAAGCGGGAGTCGGTCATGCCGACGGCGCACCGCGCACTCTATGACTATTGCAACTCCGTGATGGAGCCGTGGGATGGCCCGGCGGGCATCGCCGCCTATGACGGGCGTTGGGCGGTGGCGGGGCTTGACCGCAACGGCCTGCGGCCGCTGCGCTATGCTCTGACCACGGACGGTATCCTGGCAGTAGGCTCGGAGACCGGCATGTGCCCGCTCGGCAATCACGAGATCGCCAAGCGTGGGTCGATCCCGGCCGGCGGCATGATCGCGGCGGACCTGAAGACGGGCAAGTTCTACGAGCACCGCGAAATTGTAGACTTCCTCGCCGAGCAGGCACCGTACGAGGAGTGGCTGCAGGCAGTGACCGAGCTGGAGCCGGAAATCGGTCCGGGACCGGAACCGGTTCTGTTCAACCGCGAAGAACTGCTGCGCCGCGAGACGGCCGCCGGGTACACGCTTGAGACACTGGAGCTGATTCTTGCACCTATGGCCGAGAGCGCCAAGGAAGCCATCGGCTCGATGGGCGACGACACGGCGCCGGCGGTGCTGTCGTCGGCCTACAGGCCGATGAGCCACTTCTTCCGCCAGAATTTCAGCCAGGTCACGAACCCGCCGATCGATCCCCTGCGCGAGGGCCGGGTGATGAGCCTGCGCACGCGGTTCAAGAACCTCGGGAACGTTCTGGATACGGACAAGTCGCAGCAGGAAGTTTTCGTGCTGGAAAGTCCGGTACTGACCACCGGCATGTACGAGCGCCTGCATGCGCGCCTCGGTCTTGGCACTGAGACGATTGACTGCACCTTCGCTGCTGATGACGTGACGGCCGCTGAAGGGGCGGCGCTGAAGGACGCGCTAGAGCGGATCCGGCGTGAAGCCGAGGAGGCTGTGCGCGCAGGCCGGGAGCACATCATCCTGACTGATGAGAATCAGTCTGCCAGCCGCATCGCTGCGCCGATGATCCTCGCCACCGGCGCCGTGCACTCGCACCTCGTGGCGCAGGGCCTGCGCACCTTCTGTTCGATCACGGTTCGCTCGGCCGAATGTCTCGATACGCACTATTTTGCGGTTCTGGTCGGCGCCGGGGCGACGTGCGTCAACGCTTACCTCGCGCAGGATGCGATTGCCGACCGCCATGCGCGCGGGTTGCTCGGCGACCTTTCGCTCGGCCAGGCAGTCAAGAACTACAAGGACGCCATCGAGGCGGGTCTTCTGAAGATCATCTCCAAGATGGGCATCTCGGTGATCTCGTCCTATCGCGGTGGATACAATTTCGAGGCGCTGGGCCTCTCTCGCGCGCTGGTGGCGGATTATTTCCCCGGCATGTCGAGCCGGATTTCCGGGCTCGGTCTTGCGGGCCTCGAAGAGAACGCGCTGGTGCGCCACCAGAAGGCGTTCGACGAGGATGTGATCTCGCTGCCTGTCGGCGGGTTCTACCGGCTGCGCGCTTCGGACGAACTGCATGCGCTTGACGGCACCCTCATCCATACGCTGCAGGCGGCCTGCGATCGCGGCGACTATTCGATCTATCGCAAGTACGTCGACGCCGTGCATGCGCGCGATCCGATCCAGCTGCGTGACCTGCTCGACTTCAAGTCTGCCGGGGCAGCCATTCCGCTCTCCCAGGTCCAGTCGATCAACGAAATCCGCAAGCGGTTCGTCACCCCCGGCATGTCACTCGGCGCATTGTCACCTGAAGCGCACGGGACGCTGAACGTCGCCATGAACCGGATCGGCGCAAAGTCCGTATCCGGAGAGGGCGGGGAGGACCGCGCGCGCTATCGGCCGCTGCCGAACGGCGACAACATGAACTCGGCGGTCAAGCAGATCGCGTCCGGGCGCTTTGGTGTCACGGCGGAATACCTGAACGAGTGCCGCGAGATCGAGATCAAGGTGGCCCAGGGCGCCAAGCCGGGTGAAGGCGGGCAGCTGCCCGGTTTCAAGGTGACGGAACTGATCGCGAAACTGCGCCACGCGACACCCGGCGTGACGCTGATCTCGCCGCCGCCGCACCACGACATCTATTCGATCGAAGACCTCGCCCAGCTGATCTACGACCTGAAGCAGATCAACCCCGACTGCCGCGTGTGCGTGAAGCTTGTTGCGCAGTCCGGCGTCGGCACTGTGGCGGCCGGGGTGGCGAAGGCGAAGGCAGATGTCATCCTGATTGCGGGCGGGGTCGGCGGCACGGGCGCGAGCCCGCAGACATCGATCAAGTATGCTGGCCTTCCGTGGGAGATCGGCCTGGCCGAGGCCCATCAGGTCCTGTCGCTGAACAACCTGCGCGACAAGATCACCCTGCGCACCGATGGCGGCCTGCGCACGGGCCGGGATATCGTCATCGCGGCGATGCTCGGCGCTGAAGAGTATGGTATCGGCACGGCGTCGCTGGTCGCGATGGGCTGCATCATGGTGCGCCAGTGCCATTCGAACACTTGTCCCGTTGGCGTCTGCACGCAGGACGAAGCGCTCCGTGCGCGGTTCAGCGGTTCGGCCGAAAAGGTGGTCAACCTGATGAGCTTCATTGCCGAAGACGTACGCGAGATCCTCGCCTCGCTCGGCCTGAAGTCGCTCGACGAAGCGATCGGCCGCACTGACCTGTTGAAGCAGGTCAGCCGCGGCGCGGCCTATCTCGACGATCTCGACCTCAACCCGCTCCTGTTGCAGGTCGATACGGACGCGCCCGTAGTCTACAAGCCGAACCGGCGTGAACCCGTGCCCGACACGCTGGACGCGCAAATCCTGCGCGATGCTGAGCCGTTCTTCGAGCGCGGCGAGAAGATGCAGCTGGAATATGGTGTCGAGAATACAACGCGGGCCATCGGCGCGCGGGCAAGCTCGCGCATTACCCGCAAGTTCGGCATGCATTCGCTGCCGGAGGGCCGGCTGCATATCCGGCTCGAAGGTTCGGCCGGCCAGTCGCTTGGCGCATTCAGCGTGCAGGGCTTGCTGCTGGAAGTGCTGGGCGATGCCAACGATTATGTCGGCAAGGGCCTGTCGGGCGCGACCATCGTGGTCACGCCGCGTCCCCGCGACCGACGCTCGGCGGTCGGCGACGCCATCATCGGCAATACCTGCCTCTACGGCGCGACGGCCGGAAAGCTGTTCGCGGCGGGCACGGCCGGCGTGCGCTTCGGCGTGCGCAACTCTGGTGCAAAGGCCGTCGTGGAAGGCTGCGGGGCAAACGGCTGTGAGTACATGACCAACGGCCGGGCCATGATCCTCGGTCCGATCGGCGACAATTTCGGGGCCGGCATGACCGGCGGCGCAGCTTATGTCTGGGATCCGAAGGCGCGTTTCGACCAGGTCGTCAATCCGGACTCGATCGACTGGTATCCGCTCGCGGACATGGCCGACGAACACGTCGGAGAAGCCAAGGCCCTGCTCGAGGAACATGTCCGCCGGACCGGTTCGGTGCGGGGCCGCGAATTGCTCGATGATTGGGAAACGACCCTCAGCCAGATGCTGATGATCGTCCCGAAGGAAGTCGCCGCGATGCTGCTCGCCCGCAAACCCCCGGCACGCAGGAAGCAGGCCGAGCGCGCCTGATCCGCAGGGATCAGGCCGCGGGCGGCTTCTTACGGCGGATGCGCGGCCAGATCAGCCGCAGCCACACCCAGAGCAGGGCACCGATCAGCAGCAGCCAGGGAAGGCCGACTGCGAAGGCCGTGATCACGGCGGCGAGCGCGCTGGTGAGATTGTAGAAGAAGCTCCCGAACGCATCGCCGAGCGGCGAGAGCGCGCCTTGCGAAATCGGGTTGATCTTCGTTTCATAGCTGATCGAGAGCTGGCTCATGTTCACGCGCTGGCGCAGCGCTGCGAGCGAGGATTTCAACGAGTCGATCTCGCCATTGATGCGAGCGAGCTCTCGCTGGGTCTCAAGCAATTCGCCGAGATTGCCGGGGCGATCCTTCAGCAACTGTTCGATGCGCGCCTGAAGAAGGGTTTGCGCATTCAGGCGGGCGTCGGTGTCGATGATCGAAACGGTCAGGTCTTCGGCGGTCGTCTGGCGGCTGGTGATTTCGCCCTTTGCGGCTTCCGCTTCCGCCTCGACACCTGCGAGGAAAGTTTCGATCCACGCGGGCGTCGCGCGCAGGTTCAGCGACGCGGACGCCTGGTCTTCGGAATAGGCGGTCATGTACGAATTGGTGATCACGCAGACTGCCGGACCTGCCTTGTTGCAGGCATCGATATGCGCCTGCATCGTCGGCTCGATGGATTTTACCGGCAGGCGCATGCCGATCGAGTGGGCATAGGCAATGTACTGAACCGCGCCCGCCGGCGCGTCGGGCGCGGACTCTCCGCCGCCCGCGGATTCTTCGTCGGCCAGATAGGCGGCGTCAGCCGACTTCATCATGGCCTCTGGCGCTGGCGGCGCCATCGCCGGGCTCGAGTCGTAACTGCGCTCGGATCCGCACGCGGCCAGCACAAGAAGGGATGCGGCCGCAGCCGCGAATGGAAGCCTGAGATTCATCGATATGTCCTCCCCCGAATGATCCCGCCGGGTCACTCACGCATCATGGCGCAGAAAATGGCAAGAGCGCGCCGGATTCAGGACGCGCCGGGGCCGTTTCAGGGCCGGTAGGTGACACGCCGCTCACCCGCTTGCAGGGCCCTCTGGGCATGATGGGCGAAATCGCCCAGCAGGCTGCGCGTCTCCCGGGGGTCGATGATCTCCTCGGCCAGGAAACTCTCTGCTGTCCGGAAGGGCGAGCGGATGGCTTCGAACTTCCGGTAGAGCTGAGCTTTCAACTCCTCCGGATTTTCGGCCTCCGACAATTCCTTGCGGAAAGCCGCCTCGATGCCCCCGGCCATCGGCAGGGAACCCCAGTCGCCCGAAGGCCAGCAATAGCGCCACTTGGTCTTCGACTGGTTCATCATCGCCGATCCCGCCAAACCGTAGGCCTTGCGGATCACGACTGAACAGACCGGCACATCCGCCTGGTAGACGGCCGTCATGGCGCGCACGCCGGCGCGGGTGACGCCCGCCGTTTCCGCCTTCACGCCCACGGCGAAGCCGGGGCAATCGACGAAGTGGATGACCGGCAGGTGGAAGGTAGAGCAGAGATCCATGTGGCGGCTGACCTTGTCGCACACGTCGGCGGTCCAGGCCCCGTCAAGGAAGAACGGGTCTCCGGCCATGATGCCGACGGCGAAACCATCAATGCGGGCAAGGCCGGTCACGATTCCGCGGCCCCAGTCGTGTCCGATTTCGAAGAAGCTGCCCTTGTCGACCGTCGATTCGATGATGCGGCGCGGCTTGTAGGGTGTGCGGCCATCTTTCGGCACCAGCGACAGCAGACTTTCTTCCCTGCGCTTCGGGTCGTCCGTGGGCGGAGTACGCTCCGGGAGGTGGTGCACTGACGGCGGCAAGTATGACAGGAAGCGCCGGGCTGCTGCAAAAGCATCGGCTTCGCTGTCTACCACATTGTCCACCGTGCCGTTCTGCGCCTGGATCTTCCAGCCGCCGAGTTCTTCCTTGGTGACGTTCTCGCCCAGCGCGATGGCGACCGGCGGGCCGGCCACGAAAACCTGGCTGAGGTCCTTCACCATGATCGAGAAGTGACTGGCGGCTACGCGACCGGCGCCCATACCCGCGCACGGGCCGAGCGCCAGCGAGACGAACGGCACCTGCGACAGGCCGGTGACGATCTCGTTCCAGCCCGGTGTTTCGGGAATATAGGTGCGCGGATCCTTTTCCAGCGACTTCACCGAACCGCCGCCGCCCGTGCCGTCGATCATCTGCACCAGTGGCATCCGGTATTCGGTCGCCATCTTGATCATCTGGACCATCTTCTGCCAGATCGAGGCGTCCGAGGCGCCGCCGCGCACGGTGAAGTCATCGGCGAGAATCACGACCGGCTTGCCGTCCAGCCGGGCTCGTCCGGTGACGGAGGTGGAGGGCGTGAACGCCGCCAGTTCGTCGTCGGCCCCGTAGGTCGCCTTGCCGGCGATCTTGCCGATCTCATGGAAACTTCCCGGGTCGGCGAGGAAGGCCACGCGTTCCCGCACGGTCAACTTGCCCCGCCCGCGCTGGCGTTCCACCGGCTCATCGCCGCCCATGTGCTCCGCCAGGCGTTCCCGCCGGCGCAATTCTTCGATCGACTTTTCCCAGCTCATGCCGACAGGTGATCAACTTGCCGTTCCGCACGTCAAGGGAATCTTCTTGCTCCGTCCGTTCCGGTTTGCTTTATCCGCTGCCAGACCCAATTCCCAAGGAGGAACCCCGGATGGATCTCGCAGAACTCACCGCGCGCGCCTCGGCAGCTATGGCTGGCGGCAGCGATTTCAAGAAAAAGGTCAAGTTTGACTTCGGCAGCGTCGGCAAGCTCCTGATCGACGGCGTAAACAACACCGCCAGCAATTCCGACGATCCGGCCGATGCGACCATTTCGGTGAACTGGGACGACTTCGCAAAGATCGCTTCGGGCGCCATGGACCCGACGATGGCCTTCATGCAGGGCAAACTGAAAGTCGCCGGCGACATGTCGGTGGCCATGCAGCTGCAGAGCCTGATGAAGAAGCTCGCCGGCTGAGGCCTGCCCTGAAGGGATTGACCTAGAAGGCCGCCCGGCGACAGCGTGGGCGGCCTTTGTTTATTCGGGACAGGACGCATGGCGGATACCCAGGAACGGCAGTCGACCTTCGTGAACCTGAAGGACAACCCGGCCCCGGACGGTGCTGAGGTCATCTGGTTCAAGGGCAGCGCCGGCCGCGAGCTGCGGGCCTGCGCCGCGCCCGCCCTGTCTCCCAGCAAGCCGCGCGGCACGGTCATCGTCTGCCCGGGGCGTACCGAGTTCATCGAGAAGTATTTCGAGGTCGGGCGCGAATTGCAGAAGATGGGCTTTGCCGTCCTGATTCTCGACTGGCCGGGGCAGGGCCTGTCCGAACGCCTGCTCGACGACAGCAAGAAGGGTCACATCGACCGCTTCGAGACGTTCATGGGCGCGCTGGCCCGCGGGCTTGAGGAATTGCAGGACCGCCTGCCGCGCCCGCACGTCTGCCTTGCCCACTCGATGGGCGGCGCGATCGCCCTCGCCGCGATCGCGCAGGATCTGGTCAAGGTCGACGCCGCCGCGTTTTCGGCCCCGATGTGGGGCATCAAGTCGAAATTCTTCGGCATGAGCTATCTTGTCTGGGCCATGCGGGCGACCGGTAGGTCGGGCGACTATGCCGTCCAGCCGGGCCCGCCCGAGCGGTTCGAAAGCAACATCGTCACCCACGACAAGCGCCGCTGGGAATTGCAGCGCCGGCTGATCGATGCGGCGCCGGACCTTGAAGTCGGCCCCGTCACCTGGGGTTGGCTGGGCGCATCGCTCGACATTCTCGCCACCTTCACAAAGCCGAAGGCGCTCTCAAGGGTAACGATCCCCGTCTTCGTCGCATCCGCCGCCGAGGAAAAGCTCGTCGACAATACATCGCATACGGACATCTGCCGCCGCCTGAAGGATTGTGACCACACCACGATTGAAGGCGCGATGCATGAGATCCTCATGGAGACCGACGACCGGCGGGCAGAGTTCTGGAGCGGCTTCCAGAAGCTGTTGAAGCGCGCCGGAATCTGACCTTCAGACTGACGAGAACAAGATCACCGGGAGAATGTAGCATGGCCGTCATTTCACTGTCTCGCATCGTGGCGCACTGGGCAGGCGTGCAGCCGGCACGCACCGTGCTCCACCATGAAGGGGCGGAGCTGACCTGGGCGGAGCTGGAGGCGCGCACCAACCGGCTCGCGCGCGCCTACCAGGCGCTGGGCGTCAAGCAGGACGACTTCGTCACGATTGCCCTGCCCAACGGGATCGAATTCTTTGAAGCCTGCCTCGCCACCTGGAAAGCCGGCGCGACGCCCCAGCCTGTGTCTTCTCGCTTGCCGAAACTGGAGCGCGACCAGATCATCGAGGTGGGCGCCCCAAGCCTGGTCGTCGGCGTCGAGGCCGGTGAGTATGCGCCGATAGCCTGCCTGCCTACCGGCTTCGAACCGGATGCGGCTTTGCCCAACACACCCCTGCCGGAAATGACCTCCATCAGCTACAAGGCGATGACATCCGGCGGCTCCACCGGGCGGCCGAAACTGATTGTTTCAAAGTCGCCGGCCGCGACCGACCCCGACGTGCCGCTGCTGGAAATCCCGCAGCAGGGCTGCATGCTGATCCCCGGCCCGCTCTATCACAACGGCCCGTTCCTCTGGGCGATGACGGCCCTGTTCAAGGGCTGCAAGGTGGTCGTGACGACGCGCTTCGACGCGGAGGAAACGCTGCGCCTGATCGAGGCCCACAAGGTGGACGTCGTCTACACGGTGCCGACCATGATGCGGCGCATCTGGGCGCTGCCGGACGACGTGCGCGCGCGCTACGATCTCTCCAGCCTGAAGGCGCTCTGGCACCTTGCGGCGCCGTGTCCCGCCTGGCTGAAGGAATGCTTCATCGACTGGCTCGGCGCCGAAGTGATCTGGGAACTCTATGGCGGCACCGAAGGACAGGGGTCCACAACCATTCAGGGTACGGAATGGCTGAAGCACAAGGGCTCGGTCGGCAAGCCGGTCGAGACCTGCGAGATGAAAGTGGTCAACGAGGCGGGTGAAACGCTGAAGCCCGGAGAAGTCGGGGAAGTGTTCATCCGTCCACATACAGGTGCTGGCAGCACCTATCACTATATCGGCGCCGAGGCCAAGGCGATCGAAGGCGGCTGGGAAAGCCTCGGCGACATGGGCTGGATGGACGCCGATGGCTACCTCTACCTGACCGACCGGTTGTCGGACATGATTCTCGTCGGCGGCGCCAACATCTATCCGGCCGAAGTCGAAGCCGCGATCGATGCCTTCCCCGGCGTGCGTTCTTCCGCCGTCATCGGATTGCCGGACGAAGACATGGGCGCGCGCCTGCACGCGGTGATCGACCGGCCGGAGGGCCCCGCCGATCCGAAAGCTATGGAGGCCCACCTCGCGGAGCGGCTTGTGCGTTACAAGGTGCCGAAGAGTTTCGAATATGTCGGCGAGCCGGTCCGCGATGACGCCGGCAAGGTCCGCCGCAAGGCGCTTCGGGAAGCCCGTCTCGCAAGCTCTTGACTTCCCCTACGGCGCGGCCCGTCCCGTGCCGAAAACCCGGGAGGACCGAACCATGAAAGTAGCAGCCGTCAAGAAACCCGGCGGGCTCGACAAGCTCGTCATTGAAACGCGCCCAGACCCGAAGCCGAAGGCCGGCGAAGTGCTGGTGCGCGTGCGGGCAAGCTCGCTCAACTATCACGACTTCATCGTCGCCCTCGGCGGCATCCCGACGCCGGACGGTCGCATCCCGATGTCGGACGGCGCGGGCGAAGTGGTCGCCGTCGGCGAAGGCGTCACCAAATGGAAGGTCGGCGACAAGGTCATCTCGCTGTTCTTCCCGGGCTGGCAGTCCGGCCAGATCGAAGCAGCAGGCTTTGCCAGTGTGCCGGGCGACGGCGCGGACGGGTTCGGCGCGGAACTGGTTGCGGCGCCCGAGACATCCTTCACGCGCATGCCGGCTGGCTGGACATTCGATGAAGCGGCGACGTTGCCGTGCGCCGCGCTTACCGCCTGGCGCGGCATGTTCGTCGAGACGAAGACCAAGCCGGGCGACTGGGTGCTGGTGCAGGGCACTGGCGGCGTCTCGATCTTCGGGCTCCAGTTCGCCAAGGCGGCAGGCGCGCGCGTCATCGCCACTTCTTCGTCGGAGGCCAAGCTCGAAAAACTGAAGGCGCTCGGCGCCGACCACGTGATCAACTACAAGGAAACGCCGGACTGGGGCCGCAAGGCGTTTGAACTGACCGGCGGACGCGGCGTCGACGAAGTGGTCGAGATCGGCGGGCCGGGCACCATGGCGCAGTCGATCAATGCCTGCCGTCCTGGCGGTCACATCTCGCTGATCGGCGTGCTGACCGGCGTCTCCGGCGAAGTGCCGACCGCCGCGCTGTTCTCACGCAACGTCACCGTCTCGGGCATCACGGTTGGCTCGCGCCGCCATCAGGAAGACATGGTCGACGCGCTCGATGCCAGCACCATCCGGCCGGTCATCGACAGCCGCTATCCGCTTGACCAGATCGCAGCCGCTTTCGCCCATCAGGCCAGCCAGCAGCACTTCGGCAAGATCGTCCTGACGATCTGAGGCAGCCGACGGCCCGCGCCCGGCCTATTCGGCCGGCGCGCTGGCGGCCGCTTTCGCCGACAGCGGAATCTCGCTGTCGCCGGTCGCCGTGTCGGGATCGCCGTTCGCCCGGTGGATGGCGATCACCACGCCGGAGAGCGCCAGGATCGCGATCAGGTTGGGCACGGCCATCGTGGCGTTGGCAATGTCGCCGAACATCCAGACGAGATTCACCTGCGCGATCGCGCCGATGAAGATGACAACGCACCAGACATACCGGAATGGTTTGGTGGCCCATTCCCCGATCAGGAACGTCACCGCCTGTTCGGCGTAGTAGGACCAGCCGATGATGGTCGTGAAGGCGAACAGTGTCAGGCAGAGCGTCACGATCCAGCCGCCGACCGGACCGGGCAGGGCGTCCGTGAAGGCGCGGTTGGTGAGCGTGGCGGGGTTGGAACCTTCCGCCAGCCAGAGGTGCGAAGTCGTCTCACCGAGACCTGCGGCGACCATGTCTGCGTTCGCCAGGAATTGCGGCGCCGTGGCGAAGGTGCCTTCCGCCGTGATGATCACAAGCGCTGTCATCGTGCAGATCACGAGCGTGTCGACGAAAACGCCGATCATCGCAATCTCGCCCTGACGGGCCGGGTTCCTCATCTGGGAGGCTGCGTGCGCGATTGGCGCCGAGCCCTGGCCCGCTTCGTTCGAGAAGAGACCGCGGGCGACGCCGAACCGGATGGCTGACAATACGGCATATCCGGCGAGGCCGCCGGCCGCCTGCTGGAGACCGAAGGCCGAGGCGAAGATCATGCCGAACGCGTGCGGCAGCTCCTGCACGTTGAGGCCAAGCACGACGAGGCACATGGCGACGTAGAGGATCGCCATCGCCGGAACGAGCTTCTCGGCGACGCTACCGATCGACTTGATGCCGCCCACGATGATGACGAAGACCAGCGCAGCGACGACCATTCCGATCGCCCAGGTGGGCAGGTTGATATTGAAGGGCTGCAGCTCGGCCATGATGTTCTGGGTCATGCCGTTGGCCTGGATCATCCCGCCGGTGGCCGTGGCCGAGATGATCGTGCCGATGCAGAAGAGGACGGCCAGCCACTTCCAGTTCTTACCGAGGCCGTTGGTGATGTAATACATCGGGCCGCCGTTTAGCCGACCATACTCGTCGCGTTCACGGTATTTGAGGGCCAGAGAGCTTTCCGCGAAGGCCAGCGCCATGCCCAGCACAGCGGTCACCCACATCCAGAACACGGCGCCCGGCCCGCCAAGGGTGATGGCGGTTGCAACGCCAACGATATTGCCGGTGCCGACCTGTCCGGACAGCGCGGTCGTCAACGCCTGGAACGGGGTGATGGCGCTCGGGTCGCCATTGCCCTTCCGGCCCGCCCAGACCTCGCCGATGGCCGGGCCCAGCCGGAGGATCGGCCGGAAGCCGATGCGGATCATGAAGAAGATGCCGGTGCCCAGAAGCAGCACGACCAGCGGCGCGACCGGCAACAGCTGCGCACCGTTCCATTCGCCGCCCCATAGGAAACCGCTGACATTGACAACATGCGCCTCAAGCGACGTGATGAATTCCTGGAACATTGTGAGGGGCCTCCCCGCCGCCGAAAGTGTCAATTTGGGGGCACCCTAACCGGCTTTGCCGGGCTGTGAAGGCGTTGATTGCCGCGAGGCGAGCGGATTGAGGAAGGTTCTTTCAGACTGCCCTCATTTGAGGCATAAGCCGCTCGATGACTGCTGCCCCCGACGCCAAGCCCCTGAAGGGCCTGTTTATCAGGACCCATGGCTGCCAGATGAACGTGTATGATTCCGAGCGCATCCGCGATGTGCTGAAGCCTCTCGGCTATGCGCCGGTGGAGGCTCCGGAAGGCGCGGACCTCGTGGTCATCAACACCTGCCATATCCGCGAAAAAGCGACCGAGAAGGTTTATTCCGAGCTTGGACGCCTGAAGCGGCTGAAGGAGGCCTCCGGCGGGCGCATGACCATCGCCGTGGCAGGCTGCGTCGCGCAGGCCGAAGGCGCTGAAATCATCCGGCGCCAGCCGGCCGTCGATCTCGTGCTCGGCCCGCAGGCCTACCACAAGCTGCCCGAAATGATCGCCCGTGCAAGCCGCGCCGTGGGTGACCGGCTGGAGACCGAGTTCGATACGGTTGAGAAGTTCGATGCTCTGCCGAAAACACGCGAACCCGATGGTCCCACGGCTTTTGTCTCCGTGCAGGAAGGTTGCGACAAGTTCTGCACCTTCTGCGTCGTGCCCTATACACGCGGCGCCGAAATCTCGCGCAATGTCGATGACATTGTCGCGGAAGTCCGCGATCTCGCGGCGAAGGGCGTGCGCGAAATCACCCTGCTCGGCCAGAACGTCAACGCCTTCCACGGCGCCGCGCCGCGCCTTGAGGGCGGCGATGACTGGAACCTCGGCCGGCTCGTGCGCCATCTGGCGAAGATTGGCGGCATCGAGCGTATCCGCTACACGACCAGCCATCCGCGCGACATGGACGCCGACCTGATCGCCGCCCACGGCGATACCTCCGCGATGATGCCGTTCCTGCACCTGCCGGTGCAGTCGGGATCCGACCGTGTGCTGAAGGCCATGAACCGGGGCCATTCCGCTGCTGAGTACCGCGACATCATAGCGGCTGTCCGCGAGGCGTGCCCCGGCATCGCCATCGCGTCGGATTTCATCGTAGGCTTTCCGGGTGAAAGCGACGCCGATTTCGAAGCCACAATGCAGCTGGTGCGAGATATCGGCTACGCGATCGCCTACTCATTCAAGTATTCGCAGCGCCCCGGTACGCCGGCCGCCGGCATGGCGCTGCAAGTGCCGGAAGAGGTCAAGGACGCCCGCCTGCAGGCCCTGCAGTCGCTGCTGCGCGACCAGCAGACGGCATTCAACCAGTCCCAGATCGGCCGCACGTTGCCCGTGCTGGTCACAGGCAAAGGGCGCAATCCCGGCCAGATGCATGGCCGCTCGCCCTATCTCCAGGCGGTCCATTTCGACGGCAACGACACGCTGATGAATGCGTTGGTCGACGTGAAGATCGTTTCGGGAAGCCTGAATTCACTGACCGGTGAACTGGTGCGTGCGCGCGAGCCCGCTCAGTGAGCGCCAAGCGTCCTCCTTCCGCCAAACAGGACAATACCGCGACCAGCCGTGTCTATCCGGTTGCGCAGGCCGAGCGCTTGCGGGATCTGTGCGGGCCGCATCATCGCAACCTCGCCTTGCTCGAAACCCGGCTGAAGCCCTTCGGCCTGCGCGCCGAAAGCCAGGGGGGAGGCATCAAGCTCGACGGCGCCGAGGAAGGCGTCTCGATTGCTGAAGCGGCGCTTGCGGAATTCGAACGCCGGCTGAAGAACGGCGCCGAGCCGACAGAGATGGAACTCGACGGCGCCCTCGCCGCCGCGCAATCGCCTTCGCAGTCCTTTGCCGGGCTGAAAGGCCTGAAGAAGCCCGTCACCGCCATGACGCGCGGCCAGGCGCGATATATCGACCTGCTGTCGAACGCAGAGAACGCCCTTATTTTTGGCGTCGGGCCCGCCGGCACCGGCAAGACTTACCTTGCGGTCGCAACCGGCGTCGCGGAACTGCAAGCCGGCCTGCGCCAGCGCCTGATCGTGACGCGGCCAGCGGTGGAGGCCGGCGAGAAGCTCGGCTTCCTGCCGGGCACGCTGGAAGAAAAGGTCGATCCCTACATGCTGCCGATCTGGGACTCACTGCGCGAGCTGATGGGCCAGGAGCAGATGGAGCGCCGCATGCAGCGCGGCGAGATCGAAGTGGCTCCGATCGCGTTCATGCGCGGCCGTACATTGAAGAATGCCTTCGTGATCGTCGACGAAGCCCAGAACACCACCATTGCCCAGATGAAGATGGTCCTGACGCGGCTCGGCCGGGACAGCCGCATGGTTGTGACGGGCGATCCGGACCAGGTCGACCTTCCTGGTAGCCAGGGCTCGGGGCTCAAGCATGCCCTGAAAATCCTCGGCGATGTCGAGGGGATTGCCGTGCACCGGTTGACCGCAGCCGATGTCGTGCGACACGGTCTCGTCAGCCGCATCATCGACGCCTATGCGGCGGCAGGCGAAAGCTGAGCAAGCACATGATTGATGTCGCATTGATCGTGGAAGGGGAGGAGTGGTCCGCCCTCGGGGATCTCGGCGCATTGAGTCGCAGGGCTTTTGCGGCCGCCGCCGCCGAAGAGGCGGCCGAGGGCCTCGTGTCCCTGCTGCTGACCGACGACGCCGAACTGCAGCAGTTGAACCGGGACTTCCGGAGCAAGGACAAGCCGACGGACGTCCTGTCATTTCCGGCGACCGAGATGGACCGGCCCTTGCTCGGCGACATCGCGGTGGCGCACGGCGTGGCCGCGCGGGATGCGTCCGCGCAGGGCAAGGCTATGGCCGATCACCTTACGCACCTGCTGATCCACGGTTACCTGCACCTGCTCGGCCATGACCATGAGACGCCGGCCGAAGCCGCAATCATGGAAGACAAGGAGATACGGGCACTGGCATCGCTTGGTATCGCCAATCCCTACCTTTTGAGCGACACAGTCCCCGATGAGTGATTCTGACCCCTCCGATACGGCGCCCGCTGGCCGGATCCGCGGGCTTTTCGGCGTCCGCCGCAAGCCCGCTCCGGCCCCTGCCGCAGAAGTGGCTGATCCGGCGGGCGAAGGCGCGCCGCAAGTCATGCGCCTGCGTGTCGCCGAGTTCGAACAGCTGCGCGTCTATGACGTCATGGTGCCGCGAGCCGAGATCAAGGCCGTCGAAGCCGGCACCGAGCTGCCGGAGCTCCTGAAATTCTTTGCGGAAGTGACCCATTCGCGCCTGCCGGTTTTCCGCGAAACGCTCGATGACCCGATCGGGTTTGTCCACATCAAGGATGTCGTCACCGAACTGGCGAAGGATACGCCGCCGCCGAAACGCCCGCTCGAACGCCTGCACCGCGAAGTCCTCTATGTGCCGCCGTCGATGAAGCTGACGGATCTGCTGGTGAAGATGCAGGCGACGCGGATCCACCTTGCCCTTGTGGTCGACGAGTATGGCGGCACGGATGGCCTGCTCACGCTCGAAGACCTCGTTGAGGTGATCGTGGGTGACATCGAGGACGAGCACGACGACGACGAGCCGATGTTCCTGCGCCGCAGCGCGCGCGTCTGGGAAGCCGACGCGCGGATGGAAGTCGACGAATTCGCAGAAGAGTCCGGCGTGGATCTGGGCCTTGCCGACAGCGATGCCGAGATCGACACGCTGGGCGGCATTGCCGTGGCGCTCGCCGGCAAGGTGCCGCTGCGCGGCGAGATCCTGCGCCACCCCAGCGGCGCCGAACTGGAAATCATGGAAGCCGATACGCGCCGGATCCGGCGCCTCAAGCTTCGCCTTCCCGAATTGCCCGCTTCGCCGTCTCCCGAGGAGTAGAGTTGCATGTCCACTGAGGTTCGCAGCCACGGCTTCACGGCCCTGGGGCCGCTGCACGAGTCCCTTGCGCGCCTGACCGGCTGGACAGCGGCTGGTGCCGCAGCGCTGTTTGGCGCGCTGGCGGCGTTCGCCTTTGCACCGTTCCATTTCAGTGTCGTTTTGGCGGTGTCGTTCACGGCGCTGGTCTGGATGATCGACGGCGCGCGTGCGCACAAGCGCTGGGGCCGCCAGGTCGCGCTGCGCGGTTGGGCCTTCGGATCGGGATTCTTTCTCGTCAGCATGCACTGGACCGCGCTGCCGTTCCTCGTGAACCCTGAGGAAAGCCTGATCTTCATCTGGCTGCCGCTGATCGTGCTGCCCGCCGGCATGGGCCTGATCTGGGGCGCCTGCGCGGCCATGGCCGGGGCCTTCTGGTCGGCTTCGCCGTCGCGCATCTTCATCTTCGCGCTCTTTTTTGCGCTCGCCGAATGGATACGTGGTCACCTGTTCGGCGGCTTTCCCTGGAACCTGCCCGGCACGACCTGGGTGCCCGGCGGCGCCTTTTCTCAGGCGGCTTCGCTGGGCGGGGTTTACTGGCTGACGCTGCTCACGGTGTTTGTCATGTCCGCGCCGGCCGCCCTTGTCGATACGCGCGACATGCGCGGGCTTGGCCTGCGTCTCGCGCCGTCTTTCGCGGCCGTCCTGCTGCTCGCCTTCGGATGGGCCTGGGGCGCAGAGCGGATTGCAGCCCCGTCGCCGCTGACCGACCAGAATGTGGTGATCATGGACGCCGGCGTTCCGCAAGCCGACTGGGACCGGATGGAGCCGGGCGTCGTGCTCGACGAATACATCCGCATGCTGACCTATCCCGACAGCCGGCCCGGCGACATCGTGTTATGGCCGGAGGGTGCCGTTCCCGGATTCCTGCTACAGGAATCCGCGTCGCTGGACGCGGTCTCGTACTATATCGGCGAGCGCACGCTGATCGTTGGCGCGACGCGCTACGAATGGTTCTCGGAAGACACTCCGGTCTACTACAATAGCCTGGCAGTGCTCGATGCGGAGGCCAACAAGACCGGCCCGATCTCGCTCTACGACAAGCATCGGCTGGTGCCGTTCGGCGAGCTCGCCGCCGTGGACTTCATCCCGTTCGGCCGTCAGCTTGCGGCATTCCTGCCGCCCACCACGCAGCGCCTCGCCGCTTCGGGCTTTCGCCCGGGCGCAGGCCCGACCGCGATCGATACCGGCACGATGCCGCCGTTCGTGGCGCTGATCTGCTACGAGGGTCTTTTCCCTGAAATCACCCGCAAGGCGAACGAGACCGACCGGGCGCAATGGATCGTCCTCGTGTCGAACGATGCCTGGTTCGGCGGCGGCATGGGCCCGGCCCAGCACTACGCGCAGAACCGCTACCGTTCGATCGAAACCGGTCTGCCGCTCGTGCGTTCCGCAAACAGGGGCGTATCCGGCATCGTTGACGGCTATGGCCGCGAAACGATGCGTACCGGCCCGGCCGAAACCGCGCCGGAAGGGTGGGCCTCGACCTATGGCCGTGACCGCATCCCGGAACCGGCCCCCGTTACCGTGTTCCAGACGCGGCTTGGTGCTGGGCTCTTCTGGTTCAGTCTCTGCCTCTTTGCAGCGCTGGCCTTCATCAGCTGGAGGCGTTAAGCCCATTCACAGGGCCCAGACGTCGCACGAGGATCGGGTTGAACAATGACCGACAGCAAACTTCCGAGCGGGATTGACCGCGTCGTCGGCCAGCGCATCCGTTGGCGGCGGCGCGAACTCAAACTGACGCAGGAACGCCTCGGTGAATTGCTCGAGCTCACATTCCAGCAAGTCCAGAAATACGAGAAGGGTGTGAACCGTGTCTCGGCTGGCCGGCTGTACGAGATCGCCGGCGTGCTGGGCGTGCCAATCAGCTATTTCTTCGAAGGCGCCGAGGAGTTTCTCGAAGCCGAACATGCCGAGTTCGCCGAGGACGAGGACGAGCCGCATGCGCCGGTGATGACGCCGGAAACGCTGGAGCTGATTTCCGCCTTCCAGAAGATCGAAGACATGTCGCTGCGCAAGTCGCTGCTGAACACGGTGCGCGCCGCCGCGACCGCCTTCGACACCCGCTCCAGCCAGGACTGAGCGGCAGGCCATGGCTTCCGGTGAGCGCGACGCGTTGAGGGATCGCCCGATCCGCACGTTCGGCCGCACAGGCGGGCGCGCGTTGTCGCCCCGCCAGCAGACGCTGATCGACACCCGACTTTCGCACTGGCGCATTCCCGAGCCGTTAGTGCCGGGCACCGATCCGCGCGGCCTGTTCGCTGCGGCGCGAAACGTCTGGCTGGAAATCGGCTTTGGCGGCGGCGAGCACATGGTCGCGCAGGCGAAGGCGCACCTGGAGACGGGCATCATAGGCTGCGAGCCGTTCGTCGAAGGTGTCGCCAAGGCGATTGCGGGTATCGAGGACAATGCACTCGCCAATATCCGTCTCTGGCCGGATGATGCGCGAAAGCTGGTCGATGCGCTGCCGGACGCCTCGATCGGTCGCGTGTTCATCCTCTTCCCGGACCCCTGGCCGAAGCGCCGGCAGCAGAAACGCCGGCTTGTCCAGCCGGATCTCGTGGCGGCCCTGCACCGGATTTTGGCGCCCGGCGGGCAAGTCCGGTTCGCCACAGATGTCGCGAGCTATGCGGATGAAGCGCTCCTCACGTTCCTCGCGCATGGCGGTTTCGACTGGCTGGCGGCGCGGGCGGATGACTGGCGCCGTCCGCCGGCGGACCATGTCACGACCCGCTACGAGACCAAGAAACTCGGCGATTGTGACCCGGTCTGGTACGACTTCCTCCGCATCTGAGCCTGTGGATAATCTTGACATTTCGGGCAATTCATGCGCTTTTGGCGGCCATCGAAACCGGTCGGTCTGAATATCAAGACCCCGTCAGACCGACGGCAATGACTTTCCCTCCCCCGTTTTCGATGGGCACCAGCCTGTCGCAATCCCGCGGCTGCTGCGGCCCGGTAACGGTAAAGGAAGGCCAGTATGGCAACCGGAAAAGTTAAGTGGTTCAACGACCAAAAGGGCTTCGGCTTCATCAAGCCGGACGAGGGTGGTGCGGACGTTTTCGTACACATCTCGGCTGTTGAGCGCTCGGGCCTGCGTACGCTGGCCGAGAACCAGGCCATCTCGTATGAACTGCACAAGGACGAACGCCGCGGCAAGACCTCGGCTGTGGACCTGAAAGTCCTCTAAGTCTCGGGCCCCCGAGGGGTCAGGAAGCGGCGGCCGGTTCTCCTGGCCGCCGCTTTTGTTTGACCAAAGGAGAGTTGACCGCCCATGCATGGATCAACATAAGGTTGACACCGATTGTTGAGGAAATCCATGCGGCGAACCTTGGTCAGCTTGTTCATCGGACTGAGCGCCGTCTGCTCAGCGATGGCGCAGGTGCCGTCAGGAGACCTTCAAGCTCTGGAAGCCGCCAAGGCATCGGGGAGTCGTCAGCAAGTGATAACGGCCGCACGGCAACTTGCGGCGTCCGCAATGGCGCATCCCGAAGATCCTGAAGCAGGTCGTATCGCGTACTCTGCTGGCTGGCTGCTTTGTATCAATTTCAGCTGCAGGGATGCGATAAAGCCGGGCAAATTTGCTGCAACGCGCAGCGATGCGCCGATTGACGCAGTCGTGCTAGCGCCCTTTGCCGAGTACCGAGTCAAGGTCTCCAAGAAGTCAAAGCGTGCGCTTGCCGAGGCCCTGAGCTTGGTAGAGGCGAGCGAGCCAACGGATCTGACACTTTCTGCATTCCGTGAGTTGTATAGCCAAAGCCAGCTGGTTCGAGATTCCAAGGCAACCGCAGAATGGGCGAGTCGCGCCCATCTTCACTTCGGCAGAGGCGGCGAGCCGTACGCTGAGTATTATTATGAATCTTTGTTTGTGCAGATCTCAGCTGAGTACGAGATACGGCCCCGCTCCAGTCAGATTGAAACTGTTGTGCGCGCTTCGGGCGAGCTGGCGCGCCGTCTGCTGGATTCGCCGGATTCTCATACTGACTGGGTGGAGCGCAGTTATTGGGAAGCGACAGGCTGGGCAGAATTGATTCGGGCGCGCCTCGAGAGCGAAGGGCGCGATTATCTCTCAAGAGCAGACGCAGAAGCGATGCTGAAACTTGAATACACTGGGGATCGGCCTCTGCCTCCGCGGACCGTCACGAAGGGTTTGCGGGTTTGCGACGGGCACCTCATTGCTGCGGATTTTGACAAGGAGCCCATCCTTCCGGGTGGATACGCGTCTTTTGGTGCATTCGTGATCAAATTCTCGTTGCGAAACGGCGAGGTGATCAATCCGGAAATCATCGCAGCCTTGCCCCGTTCGGGCCTCACTCCAGAGCAAGCCGAGAGCCGGATAGCAAGATGGAGGTTTGAGCCGCAGGAGGACCCCGCAACGGCGAACTGCGCTCTCGACGCCGAAACGGGGGTCCTGACTCTAATCGTCCGCACGCTACGTGGCGGCTGAGGCCCTCGACACAATCCCCCTCGACAGAAGGCACGTTCGGGACTATTTAGCCGCCAAGTCGAAATATATCGGCGGCGGGTCCGGAAACGGGTCCGCCGTTTTTCTTTATCCGGGACCCGCCCGCCCTCGCATGATCGCTCTGACCGAACAGGAACGCCGCCTGCTGGACATCATCCGCCCCGTCGCGGATGGCCTGCACATGGAGATCGTCCGCGTGCGGGTGACCGGCGGGCGCCGGCCTCACCTGCAGGTGATGGCGGAGCGGGCAGGGGGCGCGCCGACCGATGTCGAGGATTGCGCGCGCCTGAGCCGGGCGATGGGGCCCGTGCTCGAAGAGGCAGACCCGATCTCGGAAGCCTATATCCTCGAAGTGTCCACGCCGGGCATCGACCGGCCGCTGACCCGCCCCGGCGACTTCGGCCGCTGGATCGGCCATGCCGCCCGGGTCGAACTGGCGCGCCCGATTGACGGCCGGCGCCGCTTCACCGGCACCATCGTGTCGGAAGGCGACGACGGGGTACATATCGAACTCGACGACGAGACCGAACTGGTCGCCGCCGTCCACGAGATGAGCCGGGCGAGCCTTGTGCTGACCGACGAACTGATCGAGGCCGCGCGTGCCAGTGGCAACCTGCCGCCGCAGCCGGATGAAGATGACGACCTCGCCGATTTCGAGATCGACGAGACAGAAGACGACACAGACGAAGAAGAGACAGGAGATCTCCAATGACCACCGTAGGCGTGTCCGCCAACCGGCTTGAAATCCTGCAGATCGCCAAGGCGGTCGCGGAAGAGAAATCGATCGACCAGCGCATCGTGATCGAAGCGATGCAGGAAGCCATCGAGAAAGCTGCCAAGGCGAAGTATGGCCAGGAGCACGACATCCGCGCCAAGATCGATCCCGCGACCGGCGAACAGACGCTGTGGCGCGTGCAGACGGTCGTCGCCGACGAAGCGTTTGAAGACGAAGCCAAGCAGCTGCGCCTTGCCGAGGCGAAGAAGATCGACGCGTCGCTCGAAGTCGGCAGCGAACTGAAGGAAGAGCTACCGCCGTTCGATTTCGGCCGTGTTGCCGCCCAGACCGCCAAGCAGGTCATCACGCAGAAGGTGCGCGATGCCGAGCGCGAGCGTCAGTACAATGAATACAAGGACCGCGTCGGCGAAGTCATCAACGGCATCGTCAAGCGCGTCGAATACGGCCACGTCATCGTCGACCTTGGCCGAGCCGAAGGCATCATCCGCCGCAACGACGGCATCCCGCGCGAGAACTTCCAGCCGAACGACCGCGTCCGCGCTTACCTCTACAAGGTCAGCCGCGAGCTGAAAGGCCCGCAGATCTTCCTGTCGCGCGCCGCGCCGGACTTCATGCGCAAGCTGTTCGCCCAGGAAGTGCCGGAAGTCTACGAAGGCGTCATCCAGATCAAGGCCTGTGCCCGCGATCCGGGTTCGCGCGCCAAGATCGGCGTGATCTCGAACGACTCCTCCATTGATCCCGTCGGCGCCTGCGTCGGTATGCGCGGTGCGCGCGTTCAGGCAGTTGTCGGCGAGCTTTCGGGCGAGAAGATCGACATCATCCCGTGGAATTATGACGCCGCCACGTTCATCGTGAACGCGCTGCAGCCGGCAGAAGTCTCGAAAGTGGTGCTCGACGAAGACGAGCGCCGCGTCGAAGTCGTCGTGGCCGACGACCAGTTCCCGCTGGCCATCGGCCGCCGCGGCCAGAACGTGCGCCTCGCTTCGCAGCTGACCGGTTGGCAGATCGACCTGATCACCGAGTCGGCCGACTCCGAGCGCTACCAGAAGGAATTCCAGGAGCGTACCGACCTCTTCATGAAAGCTCTGGATGCGGACGAAACGCTCGCCCAGCTCCTTGCCTCTGAAGGCTTCGAGTCGGTCGAGGAGATCGCCTTTGTCGCGCCGGAAGACTTCATCACCATCGAAGGCTTCGACAAGGACGTCGCCGAGGAACTGCAGGAACGCGCCCGCGACTATCTTGAACAGCTCGCCGCCGAGAACGATGCGAAGCGCCGCGAACTCGGCGTCGAGGACGAGGTCATGGATCTCGAAGGCATGACGCCGTCCTTCGCCGTGAAGCTTGGCGAGCAGGGCGTGAAGACGGTGGAAGACGTTGCCGGCCTCGTCCCGGACGACATCACCGGCTACCGCGAGCCTGGCCCCGATGGCAAACCGGTCTGGGTCGAGGGCATCCTGAAGAAGGGCGAAATGCGCAAGGACGACGCGCAGATGTTCATCATGAAGGCGCGCGTCATCGCGGGCTGGATCGAACAGGAAGCCGTAGACGCGCTGATCGCGCAGCAAGGCGGCGAAGAAGCGCCGGAACTCACCGAGGAAGAGCGCGCGCTGCTCGCCCTCGGCGAACTCGGCAATTCTGACGACGACGACGAAGATGCGCTCGCCGAGGAACTCGGCATCGACATTTCAGACCTGCAGACGGAGGGCGGCGATGAAGAAGCCGTACCCGAGCAGTGATCCCGGCCTGATCCCGGAAAATGAGGACGGCGACGACGGCGATGCTTCGGCATCGCCTGAGCGCCAGTGTGCGGTGACCCGCGAGCGCCTCCCGCGCGAGGCGATGCTGCGCTTTGTTCTGTCGCCGGACAATGTGGTCACGCCGGATATCGCCGCCCGCCTTCCGGGCCGCGGCGTCTGGGTGTCGTCGGAACGCCGGCATGTCGACACAGCCGCCGCGAAAGGCGCATTCGCACGCGGGTTCAAGTCCGCCGTGACTGTGCCGGACGGCTTGTCGGATCTCACCGAGCGGCTGCTTGTGAAGCGGTGCGTCGAGCTGCTGGGTCTTGCCCGTAAGGCAGGGCAGGCAATCCAGGGACATGACCAGGTGCGCGATGCGCTCCGCAGTGCCGAGCCCGCTTTCCTGCTGGAAGCTTCTGACGGTGCAGAGGATGGCCGCAAGAAGGTGTATTTTCTGGCGAAAGCCATATATAGCGACGTGAAAGTGGCCGGCGCGCTGAGTGCGCAGGAATTGGGCATGGCTTTCGGGCGTGACCGTGTGATACACGGCCTCGTCCGCAGGGGCGCCATCGCGAAGAACTGGGAAACCGCCTACCGGCGTCTCACCGGCTTTCGCCTGGCCCCTGAACTCGACTGGTTCCCAGGACCGGACCGATAACGGAATCTGCCGGGCTGCATGGGCGGCCGGGCTCAGAATGTGATATGTAGGACGAATGAGCGACAAAGACGATCAAGACAATTCCGGTGGCCGCAAACCGCTGACCGTCGTGCGGAAAACCTCCGGCACGGTGAAGCAGAGTTTCAGCCACGGCCGCTCCAAGCAGGTGGTCGTTGAAACCAAGAAACGCCGTCCGGTCACGGTAGGCGGCGCCCCCGGCACGCCTCAGGCGCCGGATCCGGCTGCTGACGCTGCCGCGTCGATGGAAGCCAAGCTGGTCGCCCTCGCGGCGAAGCTCGGCATTACCGTCAACGAGCTGAAAGCGCGCCAGAAGGTTCTTGACCAGCGCAAGTCCGAAGAGTCCGCCCGCGCCAAGGACCTCGAGAAGGAAAAGGCCTCGCAGGACCGTCTGCGCACCGAACAGGAGCGCAAGGTCCAGGAAGCCCGCGAGCGCGAAGAGGCCGAAGCCCGCCGCAAGGCCGAAGAGGAAGCCCGCAAGGCAGCCGAAGCAGCCGCGCTCGCCGCGCCGCCTGAGCGCGCCGGTGAACGCCCCGCCAAGTCCCGTCCGCGCGCAGACGGCGCTGCCCCGGCAGCTGCAGTTCCTGCAGACGACGAGGCCGGACGCGTCAAACGCGGCGGCAAGGTGGTCAAGGATGACCGCGGCGCCGGTGACCGCGCGCGCGAAGCCGCGGCCCGCAGCCGCGATGCCGGTGCGCGCCGCCAGGGCAAGCTGACCATCGCTTCGGCTCTCGGGGATGACGCTGACCGCCAGCGCTCGCTCGCCTCGGTGCGCCGCGCCCGCGAACGCGAACGCGAACGCAAGATGGGCGGCGCAGACAGCCGCGACAAGGTTTCGATGGAAGTCACGCTTCCGGAAGCCATCACGCTGCAGGACCTCGCCGGGCGCATGAACGAGCGCGTCGCAGACGTTGTGAAGTTCATGTTCAAGCAAGGCGAAATGCTGCGCGGCAACGACATCGTCGATGCTGACACCGCCGAGCTGATCGCCGCCGAATTCGGCCACACCGTGAAGCGCGTTTCGGAAGCCGACGTCGAGATCGGTCTCGAAGGCGTTGCCGACGATGACACCGACCTTCAGCCCCGCCCGCCGATCGTCACGATCATGGGCCACGTCGACCACGGCAAGACCTCGCTGCTGGACGCGCTGCGCAAGACCGACGTCGTCTCCGGCGAGGCCGGCGGCATCACCCAGCATATCGGTGCTTACCAGGTGCAGCTGAAGTCGGGCGAGCGGATCACCTTCCTCGACACGCCCGGCCACGCGGCGTTCACCGCCATGCGCGCGCGCGGCGCCAATGCGACGGACATTGCGGTCCTCGTGGTCGCCGCCAATGATTCGGTGATGCCGCAGACAGTCGAATCCATCAATCACGCGAAGGCGGCCGGCGTTCCGATCATCGTCGCCGTGACCAAGACCGACCTTTATGATGCGAACCCGGACAAGGTCCTGACCGACCTTCTCCAGCACGACATCCAGGTCGAATCGATGGGCGGCGTGACGATGGCGGTGAAAGTCTCGGCGAAGACCGGTGAAGGGCTCGACGAACTCACCGACGCGATTTCGCTGCAGGCCGAAGTGCTCGAACTGAAAGCCAACCCGAACCGCGAAGCGGATGGTGTGGTGATCGAATCCAAGCTCGACAAGGGCCGTGGCCCGGTGGCCACCGTGCTGATCAAGCGCGGCACGCTGAAGCGCGGCGACATCGTTGTGGCCGGCGCCCAGTGGGGCAAGGTGCGCGCGCTCGTCGACGAGCGCGGCCAGCAGCTGTCCGATGCCGGCCCGTCGCTTCCGGTGGAAGTGCTCGGTCTCGACGGCGCGCCCGATCCGGGCGACGCGATGGTGGTCGTCGACAGCGAGTCGCGTGCCCGTGAGATCACGGAATACCGTGTGCGGAGCAAGCGCCAGATTGCCGGCAATGCCAACGTCGCGGCCCGCGCTTCGCTGGATCAGCTGATGAGCCGTCTCAAGGACGGCGCCATCGAAACCAGCGAAATGCCGGTGGTGCTGAAAGCCGACGTGCAAGGATCGGTGGAAGCCATCTCGATGTCGCTCGACCGGGTCTCCACCGAGGAAGTCCGCGCCCGCGTCATTCACGGCGCTGTCGGCGGAATCTCCGAGTCGGATGTCATGCTGGCCCGGTCCTCCAACGCGCCGATCTTTGCGTTCAACGTCCGCGCCAACAAGCAGGCGCGCGACCTTGCCGAACGCGAAGGTGTCGAGATCCGCTACTACTCGGTCATCTACGACCTGATCGAGGACGTGAAGTCGACCCTGTCGGGCATGCTCGCACCGGAGAAACGCGAAACCTTCCTCGGTTACGCGGACATCCTCGAAGTGTTCAACATCACCAAGGTCGGCAAGGTTGCCGGTTGCCGTATCTCCGAGGGCAAGGTCCTTCGCGGCTGCGGCGTGCGTCTGCTGCGCGACAACGTGGTTATCCACGAAGGCCGCCTGAAGACGTTGAAACGCTTCAAGGACGAAGTGTCCGAGGTCAATGCAGGCATGGAGTGCGGCATGGCGTTCGAGCGCTATGACGACATCCGCGTCGGCGACAAGATCGAGTGCTTCCAGGTAGAGGAAATCGCAAGGACGCTCGCTTAGTCTCTCAAGGATGAGCGAGTCCCTTTCGGTTTCCGGCCGGCTGCAGAGCCGCGATCTCAAGCAACTGGTCCGCATCAGCCGGTCCGGCACCGTGGGGCCAACCGCTCTCTACTATGCCGGCCTGACGGCGCCGTTCATCTCGGCCAGCGTGGCGCTGCTTTTCCGCGATATCGGGCGCGCGCTCGACTGGACGCCCTTCATCCAGCTGCTTGCCTCGGCAAACGTGGCTGCCTTCGCGGCGATTGCATGGTACATCATCTTCATGCGCTGGTCTTATCGCAACCGGCCCGGGCGCGGCACTGAGCTCACCCTCGACACGCAGGTGACCGTTTCACCCGATGGCCTGTGCGTGCGGCGCGGCGCGGTCGAGACGCGTGTGCGCTGGGACGGCATCCGCCGCCTCACCGCCATCGACGGCCATACCGCGATATTCGCCAACGGCGCCGATGCGCTGATCATTCCCGACGAATGGTTCGGCCGGGATCCTGCCCGCCGCACCGCTTTCAAAGACTACGTTACTTCAAGGATTGCCTCCTGATGGCCCGCAAGCCCTCCAATCCCGGCCTTCCGTCGCAGCGCCAGCTGCGCGCCGGTGAAATCATCCGCCACGCCCTCGCCGAGATCATCGCGCGGGAAGACCTGCGTGATCCTGAACTCTCCGGCGTGCTCGTGACGGTGGGCGAAGTGCGCTGCTCGCCGGACCTGAAGCGCGCCAAGGTCTTCGTCACGCCGCTCGGCGACGATACGGAGGCCGGCCGCACGCGCCTTGCGGGCGCGCTGAACCGCGCGGCCACTTTCCTGCGTGGCCGGCTTGGCCGCGAAATCGAACTGAAGTTCACGCCCGAACTGCATTTCATCGCCGACAAGTCCTATGACGAGGCGACCGCCATCGACCGGCTCTTGGCGGACCCCCGCGTGCGCCGCGATCTCGAGGATTGATCGCCGGCCGGGCGTTTGCCGCGTTTCTGCCTTTATGCTTTGTCACTTGACGGGAACACCGCCGCTTCCGACAGGAAGGCAGGGCAGAAAGCTGGGAAAACACGGGCATGAAACGCCAGACCATTGACCAGGAAGGCGCGCGCCAGGGCGAAGTCTCCGCCGCGTCGATCCAGATGGGAAATGACACCATCGCCGTGCGCCGCATCGCCACCATGTCGGTCGAGAAGCACGACTTTTTCCCATGGGATACCCCGGAGAACCGCAAGACGCAGAGCATCTACGCCACCAGCTGCGTCGGCTTCCTGTTCTTTGCCCTGGTCGCGCTTGCAATCGGCTATGTAAGCGGAAAACAACCTCATGCTGTCTATGCGGTACTGGGCGGTTGGTTCCTTCTGCTCGTTGGTCTGTTTCTCGGCGTGCGCGCCATGATGATTGCGCTCAAGCTGAAGAAGATGGAACCCTACTACCGCCTGCTGATCGGCACCTCCGACGGGCGCCAGATCCCGCTCGTCGACAACAACCGCGACGTGCTCATCAAGATCCGCGACGTGGTGCTCCACAAGATGGACACCGGCGACGCCAGCGTCACCGGCGACTTTGACCTGAACCTTGATATCGTGAACCTCCGCCTGCCGAAGGGCGCGGCCGCCCCGGCCCAGCCTGCCCGCGCGCGGCCGAGCGATGTGTTCGACGAGGAAGAAGACGCCCCTCCGGCCGGGAGCTGACCCGCCGGAGAGGCGCCGGTATCGTCAGACGATCTTCAGCGTGACATCGACATTGCCGCGCGTGGCGTTGGAATAGGGGCAGACCTGGTGGGTCGCCTCGACCAGTTTCTCGGCCGCATCCCGATCCGTGCCCGGCAGCGACACTTCCAGCGTCACTTCAAGGGCAAAGCCGGCACCTTTCGGGTTTTGGCCGATGCCGACATGCGCCGTCACCGCCGAGTCCGCAGGCACTTTCACACCGGTCTGGCTCGCCACGAATTTGAGCGCGGAGTGGAAGCACGCCGCATAGCCAGCCGCGAACAGCTGCTCTGGATTGGTACCCGGCCCGCCAGCGCCGCCGAACTCCTTGACGGTGTCGAGTGTCACGCTGAGGCGGCCATCATCCGTTGCGGCGGTGCCAGTGCGGCCGCCAGACGAGGTGGCATGTGCCGTGTAAAGAATGTTCATCGGGGTCTCCATGAGTTTCGATATCAGATATATATGACACAATTAGATTGTGTGCAATATAAAAGCCCGCACATTTCCGTGATCGCCGCGCGGGCGCCTGTCCCGTCAGGCGGTGAGCGCGCTGCGCAGCTTCTTCAGCGTCTTGCGCAATGTGAGGAACTCGCTGAGCGTCAGCCCGCCCCTCGCGCCGACTTTCTCGGGGATGCAGGCCGCCTTCAGCTTCAAGGCGCGGCTTTTCGCCGTCAGCGCGATCAGTACCTGGCGCTCGTCTGCCTGGTTGCGCGTGCGCGTGACCAGGCCGGCCGTCTCGAGGCGCTTCAGCAGCGGCGTCAGTGTACCGGAATCGAGAAAGAGGCGTTCGCCAAGCGTCCCGACCGTGACCCCGTCTTCTTCCCAGAGGCTGAGCATGGTCACGTATTGCGGATAGGTCAGGCCGATCTCGTCAAGCAGAGGCTTGTACAGCTTGGTCATCTGCAGGGACGCTGAGTACAAGGCAAAGCAAAGCTGGTTGTCGAGGAGAAGGGGATCTTCGGCAGCGGACATGACAGGCTCCAGGCGCATTGCTCGTAATATTGGGCCGGAATTGCGATGACGCAATGGAATTGCGCGCGCCTGCAGATGCGTGGATTGACGCCGCCCGTCTGCTGCGGATAAGGCAGCGCTCAATTGACCCGCCCCGGCGCGCGTTCGATCCGCCCGCCCGGACCATGGAGAATGACTTGTCCCGCCAGAGAAAACGCAAGGGCGAGCCCGTCACGGGCTGGCTGAACCTGTTCAAGCCCGTCGAGATGACGTCCACGCAGGCCGTCGCCATCCTCAAACGGCTCTACAATGCCGAGAAGGTCGGCCATGGCGGCACGCTTGATCCGCTGGCGGACGGCATCCTGCCGATCGCCCTTGGCGAGGCGACGAAGACGGTCCAGTGGGCGATGGACGCCCACAAGGAATACGTCTTCACCATCCGCTGGGGCATCTCGACCGCCAGCCAGGATGCGGAAGGGGAGGCGGTCGCCACGTCCGATGTGCGCCCGGCCCGGGACGCGGTCGAAGCGGCCCTGAAGGCCTATGTCGGCACGATCCAGCAGGTCCCGCCGAAATATTCCGCCATCAAGGTCGCGGGCGAGCGCGCCTACGACCTTGCCCGTGGCGGCGAAGCCTTCGAGCTTGAATCGCGCGAAGTGGACGTCCACGCCGCCAAGGTCATCGGCATGCCGGACGCCGATCATTCGGTCATCCACGTCGTCTCCGGCAAGGGCTTCTATGTCCGCGCCCTCGCGCGCGATCTTGCAGCCGATCTTGGCGCTGAAGGCCATATCAGCCAGCTGCGCCGCACCCGGGTCGGCGCCTTCGACGCCGCCGGCGCGGTGTCCATCGCGGACCTGCAGGCCCTCGCCGACGACCGCGACGCGTTGCACGCCCACCTGAAGCCGCTGCACGCCGTTCTCAACGCGATGCCGCACCTTCAGGTCACGCCGAACGACGCCGGCAACCTGCGCCAGGGCCGCACGATCCTGCTTCTGCCGCATGTCATCGAGCGCTGGCAGGGTGAGCGCGCCGGCGAAGAAGACCGCCTCGCGCTCGCCCTCTCGGGTGACGATGCGATCGCCCTCGGCGAAGTGCGCGCCGGCCATTTCGAACCCGTTCGGGTGTTCGCCGTCTAGAGCGTCGCCATGTCGATGACGAAGCGGTATTTCACATCGCCTTTGACCACGCGGTCATAGGCGGGGTTCACGTCTTTCATGTCGATCAGTTCGATATCGCAGACGATCCCATGCTCAGCGCAAAAATCCAGCATCTCCTGAGTTTCTGCGATGCCGCCGATGCCGGAGCCGGCGACGCTGCGACGGTTGGCGAGCAGGATGCCGCCGTGCATCGGCTCCAGCGGCTCGATCGCGCCGACGATCACCATCGTGCCGTTGCGCGCCAGCAGGCCGAGATAGGGATTGAGGTCGTGCTTCACCGGCACGGTGTTGAGCAGGAAATCGAAACTGCCCCGGTGCGCCTTCATCTGTTCACGGTCATTCGAGACGAGCACGTCTGAGACGCCAAGGCGGCGCGCGTCTTCACCCTTGGTGGGGGAGGTGGTGATCATCACCACTTCGCAGCCCATCGCTACCGCGAACTTGATGCCCATATGGCCGAGCCCGCCCAGCCCGATGACACCCACCTTGTCGCCTTTCGAGACGGCCCAGTGCTTCAGCGGCGACCAGCTGGTGATGCCGGCGCAGAGCAGGGGCGCGGCAGCGGCGGGGTCGAGCTTCTCCGAAATCTTCAGCACGAAAGCATCGCGCACGACGATCTGTTTCGAATAGCCGCCGAAGGTCGGTCCGCCGATTACCGGCTCGGTGCCGCCATAGGTGCCGACCGAGCCTTTCTCGCAATACTGCTCGTCGCCGTCATGACAGGCCGGGCATTTCAGGCAGGCATCCACGAGGCAGCCCACGCCGACCAGGTCGCCCACCTTGTGTTTCGTGACCTTTGGACCGATCGCGCTGACGCGCCCGACAATCTCGTGCCCCGGCACGAAGGGATATTTCGCCCGGCCCCATTCATTGCGCGCCGAATGGATGTCGCTATGGCAGATGCCGCAATGCGTGATGTCGATCAGCACGTCATCGGGCTGCAGGTCGCGCCGCGTGATCTCGAACGGCTTCAGCGGATCGGTGGGACCCTGAGTGGCATAGGCGGCGACTTGCATGGCGGACTCTCCCTTGATTTTGAGGAGAGGGTTTCACCGGAACGGCGGTAAGTCCAGTGCGTCCGGCTTATCCGCCCATCCCCGCCTTCGCGGGGAAGAGCGGACTATCTCGCAGCCTTGCCTGCCTCCAGCACTTCGCGCGTGACCCTCAGATACCGGCTGGCGATGCGCACCTCGCGCAGGAACGAGACCAGCGCGACCGACAAAAACACCATCGAAGCCATGAACAGCAGGCTGACCGCCTGCGCCACCGGGATCGCCACCAGCTGGCCGGTGAACAGCAGGATGATGACGAGGCAGATCAGCAGCGCCGCCAGCGTCGACAGCGCAATCGCCCGGTGGATCTGCGCCATCCGCCGGTCGAGGATGCCAAGCTCGTTGATGTGGCGCGCGTGTACCGCGTCCGCCGCCCCGGCCAGTTCCGCCTCCAGCGCCCGCCAGCGGTCAACGACGCGGGCGAGCCGGTTCGCCATGACGTTCAGCAGCCCGCCAATGCCGGCCAGCGTGAACACCGGCGCGATGGCCAGCTGGATGATGTGGGCGATGTCGGAGGGGAGGGGCAGGGGCGTCATCATGGGAGTCCAGGGCGAATCCTGCCTGAGTTTACCCTGTTTGGCGCAGGAAACATCCCAAGCCCTTCCCATTCCCCCCCATTTGAGTCATAAGCCCGTTTTTGGGGCGGAGGCTTGCCTGCTGACCCTGCTGGACGACATCCCGGCTGTGGCCAACTCGATAAGGCCCGATCCCAAAAAACCCCGCCAATTCAGGCGATTAGTGAACCCAGCGCCTGCGGGCGCCTAACCAGAAGGCTATCCGATGTCGATTACCGCTGAAAAGAAGCAAGAGCTCATCAAGAAGTTCGCCACGAAACCGGGCGACACGGGCTCGCCGGAAGTGCAGGTCGCGATCCTCACCTATCGCATCAACAACCTGACCGACCACTTCAAGGACAACAAGAAAGACAACCATTCCCGCCGGGGCCTGCTGACCATGGTCGCCACCCGCCGGAAGCTCCTTGATTACGTCAAGGGCAAGGATGAGGCACGTTACACGAAGCTCATCACGGAACTCGGCATCCGCCGCTAGGTCGAAAACAAGCCCGCCGGGCAATAGGGCCGCGGCGGGCTTTTCGTATGTGAAAGAAAGACAGACATGTTCAATACGCAATCCGTGTCGCTGGAATGGGCCGGCCGCACACTCACCATCGAGACGGGCCATGTGGCGCGTCAGGCCGATGGCGCCGTCATGGTCACCTATGGCGAAACCTCGGTCCTCGCGACTGCCGTCTATGCAAAGTCGGCCAAGCCGGGTCAGGACTTCTTCCCGCTGACCGTCAACTACCAGGAAAAATACTTCGCATCGGGCCGCATCCCCGGTGGCTTCTTCAAGCGTGAAGGCCGCCCGACCGAGAAAGAGACGCTGACCTCGCGCCTCATCGACCGCCCGATCCGCCCGCTGTTCGTCAAGGGGTTCAAGAACGAAGTCCAGGTCGTCGTCACCGTCCTCTCGTATGACCTCGAGAACGATGCGGACATCGTCGGCATGATCGGCGCCTCCGCCGCGCTCGTGCTCTCCGGCGCGCCGTTCATGGGCCCGATCGGCGCTGCCCGCGTCGGCTATATCGACGGCAAGTACGTCATCAACCCGACCATCGCCGAAACCGAAGACTCCGATCTCGACCTCGTCCTCGCCGGCACCGCCGACGCCGTGATGATGGTGGAATCGGAAGCCTACGAACTTTCCGAAGACGTCATGCTCGGCGCCGTTGTCGCCGGCCACGACGCCATGCAGCCCGTGATCAACGCGATCATCGAACTCGCCGAGAAAGCCGCGAAGGAGCCGTTCGAATTCGCAGCGGAAGACAACTCCGCCGCCGTTGCCGCCATCGAGAAGATCGTCGGCAAGGACCTGTCGAAGGCTTACAAGATCACCGCCAAGGGCGAGCGCTATGCCGCCGTCGGCGAAGCCCGCGACAAGGCGAAAGCCGCCCTCGTCGGCACCGAGGAAGCCCCCGGCGAAATGTCGGGCGAGCTGTTCAAGGCCGCCTTCAAGGAAGCCGAAGCCTCGGTCGTGCGCGGCGACATCCTGAAAACGGGTGAGCGCATCGACGGCCGCAAGCTCGACCAGATCCGTCCGATCGTTTCGGAAGCAGGTTTCCTGCCCCGCACGCACGGCTCGGCCCTGTTCACGCGCGGCGAAACGCAGGCCATCTGCGTCACCACGCTGGGTACGTCCGACGACGAACAATACATCGACGGTCTCGACGGCACGCACAAACAGAAGTTCATGCTGCACTACAACTTCCCGCCCTATTCGGTCGGTGAAACCGGCCGCATGGGCGGCGCTGGCCGCCGCGAAATCGGCCACGGCAAGCTCGCCTGGCGCGCGCTGCAGGCTGTCCTGCCGAAGCACGAGGATTTTCCGTACACGATCCGTCTGGTCTCCGAGATCACCGAGTCCAACGGCTCGTCCTCGATGGCCACGGTCTGCGGTTGCTCGCTGGCCATGATGGATGCCGGCGTGCCGATCACGCGCCCGGTCTCCGGTATCGCGATGGGTCTCATCCTGGAAGGCAAGGATTTCGCCGTCCTCTCCGACATCCTGGGTGACGAAGACCACCTCGGCGACATGGACTTCAAGGTCGCAGGTACTGCCAACGGCATCACCTCGCTCCAGATGGACATCAAGGTTGCCGGCATCACCCGCGAAATCATGGGCAAGGCCCTCGCGCAGGCGAAAGGCGGCCGTGAGCACATCCTCGGCGAAATGGCGAAAGCCCTCACCGCTTCGCGCGGCAAGCTCGCTGACACCGCCCCGCAAATGGAAATCATGAAAGTCCCGGTCGACAAGATCCGTGACGTCATCGGTTCCGGCGGCAAGGTCATCCGCGGCATCGTCGACGAGACGGGCGCCAAGGTGAACATCGAGGACGACGGCACGGTCCAGATCTCTGCGCTCGACCGCAAGTCGATCGATGCCGCGATCAAGATGATCAAGGGCATCACGGCGGAAGCCGAAGTCGGCGAGATCTACGAAGGCAAGGTCGTGTCGATGAAAGACTTCGGCATCTTCGTGAACTTCTTCGGTCCCAAGGACGGCCTCGTCCACGTCTCGCAGATGGCCAACAAGCGCATCGGCCATCCGAAAGAGATGGTGAAGGAAGGCGACAAGGTCTGGGTCAAGCTGATGGGCTTCGACGAGCGCGGCAAGGTCCGCCTCTCGATGAAGGTCGTCGACCAGGAGACCGGCAAGGAAATCGAAGGCGCCGACGCCGGCGAATAAGGTTCCTGCCAGCAGGCAATCGGAAGGGGCCGCTCCTTGCAGGGCGGCCCTTTTTCATGGAAACCGGGTTTCCGGCAAAGGGGCACGTCGATGACCAAACGCAAATCCTTCCTCATCGCGATGTCCGGCGGCTCCGGCTCCGGCAAGTCGACGCTGGCGATCGCGCTGCTCAAGCGTCTCGGTCCCGGCCAGGCCGTGATGTTCGGGGAGGACGCCTACTACCACCCGATGAGCTTCTACGGCGCGCCGAAGAACGAGGAGGAGCGCCACGCGCTCGTCGCCGGCATCAACTATGACGACCCGAAATCAAAGGAAGTCGACCACCTGGTCTCCGATCTGCGCGCTCTCAAGGCCGGCGAGACCATCGAGCAGCCGATCTATGACTACGAAAAGCATGACCGCTCGAAGAAGACGCGCCGCATCGAGTCCGCCCCCGTGCTCATCCTCGAAGGCATCCACGCGCTGTCGATGCCGAAGATCCGCAACTTCATCGACCTGTCGGTCTATGTCGACACGCCGGACGACCTGCGCCTTGCGCGCCGTATCCGGCGCGACGTGATCGAACGCGGCCGCACGGTGGATTCCGTCCTCCTGCAATACATGTCGACCGTGCGCGCGGCCCACTACCGGTTCACCTATCCGGCCATGTTCGAGGCCGACCTCGTGATTGCTGACGAGGGCCTGCCGGCCTACGGCGATACGACGCCCTCAGGCGAGGCAATCGAGCGGATGATGGCGCCCGTCCTGGCACGCCTGCAGACCGCCGGGGTCATGCCCGCCTAGGCGCCGAGCCCCTCGCTTAGGATCAGCGCCAGCAGGAAGCCAAGACAAGTCGCAATGCCCGAAAGGTGGCGGTCTTCCTTGAACGCCTTCGGAAACACTTCGGTCGCGAGCGAGGCGATCACGGCGCCCGCCGCGAAGCAGCGGACGGCCGCCAGCGCCGGCGGCGGCGCGTTTTCGAACAGCAGGTTGCCAGCGACCGCCGATCCGCCGAGCAGCGCCGCGGTGCCAGCCCACAGGGCGAGGGCGCCGGCCTTCGACATGCCGCCCTTGACCATTTCCCGCGCGCCGCCTGCTGCCTCCGGCAAGTTCGACAGCAGGATCGATCCGGCCAGTGCGGCGACGGCCAGCGCATCGGCCCCGATCAGCGCCACGCCAAGCGCCAGGTTCTCCGGCAACCCGTCCAGCGTGATCGCCGCCAGCAATCCGCCGCCCTTGTCGCTGCCCCAGTGTTCATCGACGAGATAGTCGATGCCTGTGAACACCGCGGCGCCGATGAGCGTCCACAGTGCGGCCGTCGCCAGCGAGGCCTCATCGATGGAAGGCTGGATCAGTTCGGTGACGACCGACAGGATCAGCGCTCCGCCCGCCAGCGCGATCAGGAACCCTTCCAGCTGGTCCGGAAGTTTGCCGAACGCGCCCCAGAGCGCCCCGGCGATCAGGGCGCCGGACACGACGGCAACAACAATCGAGAGGGTCAGCATGTCCGTCTCCGGAGGTTCGGGCCTGTGCGCTTGGCCTCTGTCGGCGCCTCGCCGACCGGGCTATTCTCGCGGATGTGGAACGCCTGATTGCCCTGATCGGTTGCCTCCTCGCGCTCGCCGCCCCGGCGTTCGCGCAGGTCTGCGATGCGGGCTTGGCCGGTCGCCCCGCGGATGTGGCGGGCTATGTCGGCCGCGCCAGCGCCTGCCTTGAGGCGCCGCCGGAGGGCTTCGAGTTCGATGCCGGCATGGAGGCAGGCTTCCTCGCCCGCGTGAACGCCGAACGCCGCGCCGCCGGCCTGCCGCCCGTCGCGCTGCGCCCCGAGCTTCGCCCCGCGGCGCGCTTCCACAGCCTCGACATGGCGGTCAACAGCTTCTTCGGCCATGAGGGCCCGGACGGACGCTCGGGCGATGACCGTATCGCCGCGCTCGACCGCACGGCGCTGGCCGACTTTTCCGCCGAGAATGTCGCGACCGTTTCGAAGACGCCGGGTCGTATCGACCCGGACTTTGCCCTGCGCCGCCTGCACGAAAATCTCATGGACAGCCCCGGTCACCGCGAGAACATCCTGCACCCGAAAGCGACGCACGTCGCCTTCGGGGTCGTTCGCACACGGAGCGGTGTTTGGGTGACGCAGCTTTTCCTGCGCCTCTCCGGTACGCTGCCGGAAGCAGCCCCGCTCCGCCTGTCGGGCACTTCGCGCCTGCGCGCGCCGCGCGGCCTCGAAGGCTGGAAGTTCGTGCGCTTCGATCTCGTCAATGGTGACGGACTCGAGATTCCGGCCGTGAACCTTACTGGTGTGAAGGGCGATGCCCGCCTCGCCGCCTATGCCACACAGCCGGGCGAGGATGCACTGTCCTTCTACTGGATCCGCTTCCTCGGCCCCGCCGTCACCGTCACCCCCTGAGGCGCTCAGTCCCGTTTCTTCAGCAGGTCGAGGCCCGGCCGCCGTGCCGCGCTCTCGGAGGTTGAGCGCTGCACGTCCCCGGTCACCTGTGCCCAGTCCAGCTTGCGGTCTTCGTACACGGAGAATCCCGGCGCCGGCATCGGCGTGCCCGCAAAGGCGCCCAGCGGCACCGCCGTAACGCCCGGCCAGTCCTCGATCGTGTAGGCGACCGTTGATCCGCAGTCGGGGCAGAAGCGATAAGTGACGCGGTGGCCGCTGTCCGCCGTGCGTTCCCACACCTTCCACGTGCCCCGCAGGTCCACGTCGGCATCCGCCCAGCGCGCCTGCGCCGCGAAGGCGCTGCCGCTGCGCTTCTGGCATTCGAGACAATGGCACACTGACACGCGCACCGGCTCTCCCCGGCACGCCGCCGTCAGCTGGCCGCAGCGACAGGACGCCATGCGGATGAGAGGGGCGTCACTCATCGGCCGGCGCCGATGAGGCGGTCAGGTAAGCCGCCCGCGTCAGCAGTTTCGACACCGCGAAGTCCATGTAGCAGGAATGGGAAATGTAGCGCGCAGGCCGGCCCGGCTGTTTCACTTCCGCCATGTAGTAGGCCGAATCCATCGGGCAAAGCCATTCCTCTCGTCCGTACTCGTCGATCTCGTTCATCGGCACCGAATAGGGCAGGCGGTCGGGCCCGTTGAGGAAACAGGGATCGGCGAGGAAGGCATCGAGCTCGGCCGCCGCGCCGGCGTCGAGCGCGGACCAGAGATAGGGCGGTTTCGGCGGGGCGGGCGGTGGCGGTTCCCAGCCTTCGAAGCCCGGCAACAGATTGCCGTTCTCGTCGACCGGCGGCGGCGGGGGAGGCGGCGGCGGAGGCGCCCCGTAATTGATATTGTCCGTCGCAATCTGCCAGCTGCCGTCCGCGATCTTCCAGAGCGTGACGCGCGTATCGAGGCTCCACATGCCGCTCGCCGGCACGCGGACGCGGATGCGCGTGTCGGCCTCTTCGGCGCCGGGCGGCAGCGGGGTGATCTGCGTATACTCGAAGATATGCGCTTCCTCGTCCGAGGCTTCCGCCAGGTTCATCGCCTTGATCGCGGCGACATCGAATTTCTCCGCGCCCGCACAGACGGTTCCGTCGGCCGCGAGCAGCCGCGTGGAGGCCGGCGCGGTCTGGCAGCCGGGCAGGAGCAGGGCGAGGGTCATCAAGGGCGCAGCGGCGCGGACATGAAAGCGTTTCATGTTCAAAACGTCTGGTAATTTCGGCGCGGGCGCAAGAGGGCGGCGAGACCGGCCTGGCTCGCCGCCCGTCCTGTCAGCAATTATCCGGCTGCGACCGGACGAGTTGCAGGCCCCGCCGGGTGATCCGGTAGGGCTTGCCGCCTTGCGAGGCGATGGTGCGCCGCCGCTTCAGCTTGCGGAAAAGGTCGAGGTCGAAGCTCGCATAGCGCCAGCCGTCGCGCGAAAAGCAGTGCGCTTCGGCCGGCTTGCCGGCGTCGTCCCGGATAAGGTCGATCCGCCCGCCTTGCGCGAGCAGGTGGAGGATGCGCTGTTCGGCGCGCGAAATGTCCATTGTGGAAGTCTCTGGTCCCGCGCCCCGGCCGCAGGGGGAGGGGCGCATGAAAACGTGTCCGGCGCAGTTCGCCGGGCTCATCGTTTTCGTCGGCCTGCCTTGCACAGGTTCAGTGCGGGAACGGCAGGCCCCTCAACGGGACTCAGACAGGGTACGGAGCATACTCACCTCGATGGACGCCCAGTTTCGCGCGGCCGGCCCCAAGCGTCAAGCCGCCGGCTTAGTCACCCCCGGCATACTGGGCGCGCACGGCGCGGTCGAAATAGTCGCTCGCCTGGTCCCACTCCATCCAGCCGTCCAGCCCGTCGCCCAGTTCCCATTCGAACCGCGCATCGTCCACCGCCGCGTCCGGCGTTGCACCAAAGCCGACGCGCAGCACGCCGAACCGGTAGCGCACATAAAAGCAGGTGCCGTCGGACAATTCCCCTTCCCATTGGGCAGGGCACGCGGTGCAGGTCTTCTCGAGACGGTGCAGCGCGGGGATCATGGAAGCCTATTCTTCCTCGGCCGCGTCCGGCACGCCCACCACGTGGAAGCCGGCGTCGACGTGGATCACTTCGCCCGCGATCGAGCGGCCGAGCGGCGAGAGCAGGTAGAGCGCGCAGCCGGCGACACCTTCCATGCTCGTGTCCTCTTTCAGCAGCGACCAGTTGCGCCCCGTGCCCATCAGGCTCTTGCCGCCGCGAATGCCAGCGAGCGACAGCGTACGCATCGCGCCGGCCGAGATGGCGTTGACGCGGATGCCCTTCACGCCGAGATCGCGCGCAGCGTAGCGCGTCGAGGCTTCAAGCGCCGCCTTGGCCACGCCCATGACGTTGTAGGACGGTACAGTGCGCTCGGCGCCGAGATAGGTCATGCAGATGATCGAGCCGCCCTCCGGCATCAGCTCCGAGGCGCGGCGCGCGCAGTCGATAAAGCTGTACACGGAGATATCCATCGCGCGGCGGAAGCCTTCGCGCGTGGTATTGGCCACCATCGACCCCTGCAACTCGTCCTTGCCGGCAAAGGCGATCGAGTGAACGAGGAAATCGATCGTGCCCCACTTCGCCTTGATGGCGGCGAAGGCAGCGTCCATGCTCGCATCATCGGTGACATCGGCCGGGATCATCGTGTCCATGCCGATCGATTCGACCAGCGGGCGCACCCGGCGCTCAAGGCTCTCGCCCTGGTAGGTAAACGCGATCTCGGCGCCTTGCGCGGCCAGCTGGCTCGAAATGCCCCAAGCAATCGAGTTCTGGTTCGCCACGCCCATCACGACGCCGCGCTTGCCCTTCATCAGGTCGCCCTTGGGCATGTTCCAGTCATCAGCCATCCGGGCCTCCCTTTGCGTCTCTTGCTTGATGGCTGGGCTAGGCGGGCCAGCGGGGCACGTCAAGTTGGCCGGCGCGTTCCGGCATGCATCCTGCAATCCGCTTTCCCGAAAACAGGGTTCCGGCCGGCGCCGCCAGCCACCCTCGGGGAGCCAACATGCGCATTGCCATTGCCATTCTCGTGATCGTCGGGGTCTTCCTCGAGCCGTGCTGGGCCCTCACCGGCAGTATCTGAAGCACGCCGAAACTCGCCTGTCAGGCGAAAAGACTCTATCGAAACGGCTACTCTACAGGCTGTTTTATGGACAGTTTGTGGAGTGTTTTTCAGGCGCTTTCGCCGGGTTGGCGCAGGCCCACTTTCATGTCCTCGGCAGTGTAGACGTGCACGCCGTCAACATACACCCGCCCGTCCGCGATCCCCAGCACCAGCTTGCCCCGGCGCACCCGCTTGATGTCGATCTCGTAGCGCACGAGCTTCTTGTCCGGCGTGATCTCGCCGGTGAATTTCACTTCGCCAACGCCCAGCGCGCGGCCCTTGCCGGGGCTGCCGGACCAGCCCAGCCAGTAGCCGACCGCTTGCCACATGGCGTCGAGGCCGAGGCAGCCCGGCATCACCGGATCGCCCGGGAAGTGGCACTTGAAGAACCAGAGGTCCGGGTGGATGTCGAGTTCACCGATCACGTGGCCCTTGCCGAACTGGCCGCCCTCCATGCCGATCGAGGTGATCCGGTCCATCATCAGCATCGGCGGCTCGGGCAACTGCGCGTTGCCGGGGCCGAAATAGCCGCCCTTACCGGATTCGAGCAGGTCTTCCTTCGAGTAGGAGGACTTCGGGGTGTGGAAATCGTGCGGACCGGACATCGGGTCTATCCTTGAAAAGGCGCTAAAGTCAGGCGCCTTCCCACCGCCTGACGGCGGTAAAGTCAACCTTTTGTCTCGGACGCGCCCCACAGCCGCGTGCGCGGCGCCCAGCCGCGGAAGGCCCCGGCCGTGATCTGGCACATCTCCGCCTCGCAGCCCTGCACCTCCACCAGCACGCCCTTGCCGATGTCGGCGACGCTTGCGCTGTCGCCTGCGCGCCCGGCGCGCAGCACGAAGGCATCGGTCGTGACCGCCGTGGGCCGGTCGGTCAGCTGGTTGCCCTTGATCCAGACCTCGTCGCCGGAGGGATCGCGCACATACCGCCAGGCGCCGCTCTCCTTCAGGATCAGCACAGGCAGGCCCTTGCGCGTGTATTCCCACTGCACCTTGTAGTCTTCGCTCGGCCCCATGCGTCCGTTCACTTTTTCATGGCGCAGCGCCTCGAACCGGGGGACCGGCTTGTCCGAAAAGCGGCTGATTTGCACTTCCGGCAGCGGATCTGCCGCGACAGGCAGCACGCAAGCGCTGCTCACCAGCAGGGTGAGTGCAAGAACTGCCCGTTTCATGTGCAGTGGTCCTTGGGTCTGGGAGGCATCTACGTACACCACCTCCCATGAATCGCAGGTAAAACAGCGGGTCATTGGCGCGGCGCAAAGCCTCTGGTAAGCGCAATGACAACAAGAAGGATTTACGGGAGTCCCATGCCGGCATCGAAACTCAAAGTCGTCGTCACCCGCAAACTGCCGGCCCCGGTGGAATTGCGGATGAAAGAGCTGTTCGACGCCCGCCTGAACGAATCCGACATTCCCCTCACGCAAGAACAGCTCGCCGAGGCGATGCAGACGGCCGACGTGCTGGTGCCGACCGTGACCGACCGCATCGACGGGCGCCTGATGGCGCGCGCCGGCGAGAAGCTGCGCCTGATCGCCCAATTCGGCGCCGGCGTTGACAACATTGACGTGGCGAGCGCTGTGCAGCGCGGCATCACGGTCACCAACACGCCGGGCGTGCTGACCGACGATACCGCCGACGTCGCCATGGCGCTGATCCTCGCCGTGCCGCGCCGCCTGCACGAAGGCGCCCAGATCATGGACGGCGGCAAGTTCGATGGCTGGACGCCGACCTGGATGATGGGGCGCCGCCTCTCCGGCAAGCGCCTCGGCATCATCGGCATGGGCCGTATCGGCCAGGCGGTCGCGCGCCGTGCCAAGGCGTTCGGCATGCAGATCCACTATCACAACCGCAAGCCGGTCGGCCCGCGCATCGAGGAAGCCCTCGAGGCAACCTATTGGGACTCGCTCGACCAGATGCTGGCGCGCATGGACATCGTGTCGGTGAACTGCCCGCACACGCCCGCCACATTCCACCTCATCAATTCGCGCCGTCTCGCGCTGATGAAGCCGGAGGCTTACATTATCAACACCGCCCGCGGCGAAGTGATTGATGAAGCCGCCCTCGCGCGCGCCATCCGGGCCGGCGCCCTCGCCGGGGCAGGGCTCGACGTGTTCGAGCGCGAGCCGGCGGTAAACCCCGAGCTCTTCGGCCTGCCCAACGTGCTCCTGCTGCCACACATGGGATCGTCCACGATCGAGGGCCGCACCGAGATGGGCGAGAAAGTCATCATCAACATCAAAACCTTCGCCGACGGCCACCGCCCGCCGGATCGGGTCATCCCCGCGATCCTCTAGACGGGCAAGCCGACAATCCCAGATTGACGCGAAAACGGCGCTCTCGTAGCGTCACGCGTCAACAGGGGTCTCATATGTCGTCAGTATCAGGATGGATGCGGGCCGCGTGCCTGCCCGTGTTTCTGGTGGCAGGGCTCGCCCAGCCAGCGCTGTGCCAGGCCGCCGCGCCGCGCCCTTCGCTTGAGGACTTCCTGGGGCCGCTCGATGTCTGGAGCCCGGAATTGTCGCCCAGCGGCGACCATCTCGCGGTGCTGCGCACCGACAAGGGCAACGACTATATCGTCACCATGAATCTCGCGGCGGCCGGCGAGAGCGTCAAGCCGATCACCGTCGGCGACTATTACGTCAACTGGCTGGAATGGGCGAACGATGACACCGTCCTCGTCGCGACGACCGGCTATATTGACCTGAACACCGGTCGTCCGCTCAGCCGCAAGGACATCGACGAAGAGACACCATTCTTCCGGCGTTCGAACCCCTACGCCTACCGCCGCCTGATCTCGATCCAGGTCGCCACGCAAAAGATGGCCGTGATGTTCGGCGATGACTGGCGCCTCAACCGCAATTTCCATCTCGGCACCGTCACTGATTTCCTGCCGTCCCAGCCGGACCATATCCTGATGGCCGCGCGCCTCGACGGCGATCTCGACCTGTTCAAAGTGAACGTGCGCGACGGCTCGTTCGAGCGCATTGCCATCGGGACATCCGGCACCTCGCGCTGGTTCACTGACCGCAACGGCGAGCCCGCCTTCCGGCTCGACATGAACCGGCGCGGCACGGTTGCGACGATCTATGCCCGCGAGGATTCTGCGAGCGGAAAGACGAAGTGGCGCAAGACACGCACCATCCGCGTCGACAGCGACGAGCGAGACGAGGCAGCCAAGGAGTTCGACCTCCTCTTTCCGGGCCCGACAGCCAGCACGTATTATGTCGCCGCCCGTCCGGACGGCGAGGACAAGACCGGGATCTATCTCTACGATTTCGAGCAGGACGCCATCACCGAGAAAATCCGTGTGCATGACCGGGTGGACATGAGCGGCGCGCTGTTCAACCGCGATACACGCTCGTTGCTCGGTGTCTTCTATGTCGACGACAAGCTCCAGATCGAGATGCAGGACAAGGCAACGCAGGCGCACCTCGATGCGCTGGCGGAATTCTTCGGGCCGCAAGTCAGCGTCATGCCAATCGATTCAAGCGATGACGGCAAGCGCTGGCTGCTTCAGACTTACGGTCCGACCGATTCAGGCTCCTTCCACATCTACTCGCTCGATACGGCTGCCAACTCTGCGCTCGGGCTGAGCAAGTCATCCATGAAGGGCAAGGCGCTCGCCCCAACCGAGGCGATCGACTACACGGCGCGCGACGGTACGCCCTTGCGCGGCTACCTGACACGCCCGGTGGGCGCCGCGCCGGGCCAGCCGCTACCCTTGATCGTGATGCCGCACGGCGGGCCCGAAGCGCGCACCGCCTTGGGGTTCGACTGGCAGGTCCAGTTCCTTGCCTCGCTCGGCTACCAGGTGTTCGAGCCGAACTTCCGCGGCTCGTCCGGCTTCGGCAAGGACTTCGCCGACCAGGGGCGGCGCCAGTGGGGCAAGCTCATGCAGACCGACGTCGATGATGGCTACCAGCACTTGATCAATACCGGTCTGGCGCCCGAAGGGCGGGCCTGCATCTTCGGATATTCCTATGGCGGCTATTCGGCACTGGCGGCCGCCACGCTGACGCCCGACCGCTATGCTTGCATCATCGCCGGCGCGGCACCGTCCGACCTTGGAAAGCTCCTGACCTGGGAACGCAAGGAGGAGGGCGGCGATTCCGAGTCCTATCTCTACTGGGTCGAACACATTGGCAGCCCGTCAAAGGACAAGGATGCGATTGAAGCGGTGTCTCCGGCCCGCCTCGCTGACCGTATCACGCGCCCGGTCATGCTGATCCATGGCGAAGACGACTATATCGTGCCGATCGAACAATCCGAGTTCATGGAGAAGGCGATGAAGAAGGCGGGAAAGCGCTACGAATTCATCCGCCTGCCGGACTCGCAACACTCCTACCGCTCCGATGAAGACGAGCGCACGGAGTTCCAGGCCATTCAGCGCTTCCTTGCGACACACCTGCCGGTGGCCGCGTCCTGATGCGTCAGTCTGGCGCGCCGGAGGTGTCTTCCAGCGCCACGGCGTCGACGCCGTAGACGTGCGACTCCAGGAATGCGCGCAGGTCGCCTGCCGAAAGGTCGGCGATCTCTTCCTGTGGCAGGTGTCCGACGCCGGGATAGACCATCAGCTGCGCGCCCGGGATGGCGGCTGCGAAATTGCGGCCATGCTCGACCGGGATCAGGTTGTCGTCCTCGCCGTGCATCACCAGGGTCGGCACGCTGATCGCCGACAGCAGCTCGGGCGAGGCTTCCGTGCGCTCGCCGCGTCCCGCCGACAGCGACAGCAGCGCTTCGCGGTGGCAGGGCGCGCGGGCGAGCGTCGCATAACGCTCCACCATCTCGTCCGTCACGAACGAGGGATCGCTGAAGCTGTTCTCGAGGCCGCCGCGGATCAGGGCGGACAGGTCGAGATCCTTCATCACCCGGCGGGCGAGATCGATCTCGAGCAGCTTGAACACCAGCGGGCGCGAATCGGTTTCGGCCTCGTCGCGCGGCCAGCCGCCGGCATCGACCAGCACGAGCCCGTCGAGCCGGTCCGGATGCGCCAGCGCATACGCCCAGGCGGCGCCGCCACCCATCGAGTTGCCGGCCAGCGTGAAATGCTCGATCCCGAGACCGTTGGCGACCCGGTTGATCGTCTCGACAAACTGTTTCGGACCGATGGCGTCGTTATCGAGGCAGCGCGACAGGCCATGACCCGGCAGGTCGATCGAGACGACGCGGTAGTCACGCTTGAGGTTGGTGACCCACGGCTCCCAGGTCTGCAGCGAAGCGGAGAAGCCGTGCACCAGCACGATCACGTTGCCATCGCGCGGACCGACATCGAGGAAGTGCACGCGCATGTCGTCGCCGAAGGCGAGATAGCGGCTGTCGGCGTTGGCATAGATCGATTCAAGTTGCTCGTAAGGAATGTCGCCGCGTCGCAGGGTCATCCACCCGGCGAAAAGGATGATACCCAAGGTGACAACGACGGCGAGGAGGCGGCGGAGCATGAGGCGGCGCAACTTTCAGATTCGACTCTGCGCGCGATAAGGGCCCGCCGGAGGGGTGGTGTCAAACCCTGATATCAGGCGCTGCACACCGGGCACTGCATGTCCCGCCGCAGCTGCACGCTGCGCGCGGTTCCGGCCAGTCCGTCGATCAGCAGCAGGCGTCCGGTCAGCGCGCTGCCGGCGCCGGTCACCAGCTTCAGCACTTCGAGTGCCATGGCCGAACCTGTCATTCCCGTAACCGGCCCGGCAACGCCAACCTCGTCGCAGGCTTCGGCCGCGGGCGGCGCTTCGGGCACCCAGCACTGGTAGCAGGGAGCGCCCGGGATGAGGCCGGAGGCGAACACGCCGACCTGTCCGGTCCATCCGCTGGCGGCGCCAGAGACCAGGGCCCGCCCGCTCGCATGCGCGAGACGGTTCAACGCGAAGCGTGTTTCGAAATTGTCGGAGGCATCGACCAGCACGGCGCCGGTGGGCGCGTCGCCGGCGCGGAACCGTTGGCCTACGGAGGAAATGTCGAGGCCGGGGTGCGCGGCGCGCAGGTGCTCAGCCAGGCGGGCTGCCTTCGGCGCGCCGGCGTCGGTCTCGCCGAACTGGATCTGGCGTTGCAGGTTGGAGCGCTCGACATGGTCATCGTCCCAGATCTCGATACGTCCGATACCGGCCGCTGCAAGGTACAGGGCGCACGGGCCGCCCAGCGCGCCCGCGCCGATGATGGAGACGGACGCCGCGCGCAGCTTCTGCACGCCGGGGCCGCCGATCTCCTTCAGCAGGATATGCCGCTTGTGGCGCTCGAGGTCGTCCGGACCGAGGCTCATGTCGCAGCACGCAGGGCCGTGGAGGACAGCGGATTGCCCCGCGCGCGCAGGTATACCCAGGCGGGAGCTGCACAGCCCGCAAGCCGTTCCGCATCACGCTCGGGCAAGCGGGCTTCGGCGAAGCGGCGCGTGAAGGGCAGGGCGCGCGATAGGCGCGTGCCGGGGCGCGAGACGACGGCGATCGGAACGCGGGCCGCAATCGTCTCCCAGTCCTTCCAGAGATGGAAAGTGGCGGCGCTGTCGGCGCCCATCAGCCAGACGAACTGCGCGCCGGGTTCGGCCGCCTGCAGGGCGGCCAGTGTGTCGACGGTGTAGGTCAGGCCCAGCTGTCGTTCGATATCGGTCACCTGCATACCGGCGCGCCCGGCCATGGCCTGCGCCGACGCGAAGCGTGTGTCGAACGATCCGTGTTCGGACTTCAGCGGATTGCCGCGCGCCACGACCCACCAGACATCATCAAGATGCAGGCGCCGCCTTGCCAGCTCGGCGACGTGCAAGTGGCCTTCATGGGCGGGATTGAAACTGCCGCCGAGAAGGCCAATGCGCCGGCCGTCTGCGGCGCCGGGCAGGGAAGGGCGCGTCAAGGCCGGACCTGTCCGGTGCCGCGCACGACGTACTTGTAGGTCGTCAGCTGGTCGGCGCCGACGGGCCCGCGCGCATGGATGCGGCCGGTGGCAATCCCGATCTCGGCGCCGAAGCCGAATTCGCCGCCATCGGCAAATTGCGTGGACGCATTGTGCAGCACGATGGCGCTGTCGACGCGCGCGAGGAATTCTTCCGCTGCGGCGTTGTCCTCGGTGATGATCGCGTCCGTGTGACCCGACGACCAGCGCGCGATATGCGCGAGGGCGCCTTCCAGCCCGTCGACGACTGCCACCGCGAGGATCGGCGCAAGATATTCGGTCGACCAGTCTTCATCCGTAGCCGGCGTAATGTCCGGCAGCAGCGCCCGCGTGCGCCTGTCGCCGCGCAGCTCGCAGCCCGCCGCCTGAAGGGCGCGCGCCATCGGCGGCAGCAGGGCCGGCGCGGCTGCCACGTCGACCAGCAGTGTTTCCAGCGAGCCGCAAACGCCTGTGCGCCGCATCTTCGCGTTGACCACGATATCGACTGCCTTCGCCGGATCGGCGGCGGCATCGACATAGGTGTGGCAAAGTCCCTCGAGGTGTCCGATCACCGGTACGCGCGCTTCGGCCTGCACGCGCTCGACGAGGCTGCGCCCGCCACGCGGCACGATCACGTCCAGCGCGCCGCCGAGGCCGGCCAGCATGTGGCCCACGGCTTCGCGGCTGGCGGTATCGACGAGCTGGACCGCGTCTTCCGGCAGGCCTTCGCCTGCGAGCGCGCTACGCATTGCGCCGGCCAACACGCGGGAAGTCAGCAGGCTTTCAGAGCCGCCGCGCAGGATGGCGGCGTTGCCGGAGCGCAGGCAGAGCGTGCCGGCATCCACCGTCACGTTCGGGCGGCTTTCATAGATGATGCCGATGACGCCGAGCGGCACCGCGACCCGCGCGATGTCGAGCCCGTTGGGGCGGCTCCAGCGGGCGAGTTCACGGCCCACCGGATCCGGCAGCGCCGCGACCGTTTCGACGCCCGCCGCGATGCCTTCGATCCGGCCCGCGTCGAGGGCGAGTCGGTCCAGCATCGATGGCGCGAGGCCTTTCGCGCGGGCGGCGTCCATGTCCTCTGCATTGGCGGCAAGGATGTCGGCCGCTGCGGCGCGAATGGCGGCGGCAATGGCGATCAGGCCGCGCGTGCGGTCTGCCGCCGGGCGCAGGCCAAGCGCGCGCGAGGCGGCCCGGGCGCGCGCGCCCATGTCGTGCATCTGCTCGGCAAGGCCGGCATCGGGGGGCGTGGCAGCAAGGGTCATGACAGGCAGGGATGTGCCGCAAATGGCTCGTTCCCGCAAGGCGCGGCCGCCGGCCCCGGGCGTCAGGGCAGGGAGGCGAGCAGCTGCAGCGCGGCGGCGCCGGCCGGTTCATAGACCGGATTTTCGCTCGCCATGGCGCTGACATACACAGCCTGCGAAAAGGCGCGCAGGTTATGCAGCTTCGCGAGGCCGGGTTCGGACGAGTAGGCCGCCGCACGCAGCGGATCATCTGCCGGCCAGAGGCCCGCGAACCAGGCGGTCCACTCCTCCGGCGTGAAGAAATCGCGCCGCGCAAGATACAGGACGGGCGCTGCAAGCCGCTCGCTTTCCCCGAAAACATAGGCGTGGTCCGCCGTGCCCACCTTGCGCGCCACCGCAGACAGCACGGCTTCGCCCTGGGCCCGCGTCAGTTCGGGATTGAGCGACAGCTGCATGAGCAGGTCGGCCATGTGCGCGACGCCGTGCCGCCAGCCTTCGCCGTCGATGAAGCCGCGATAGTCGGCGAGGCCCGCAAGGTAGGCATCGGCCGCCGCGATGAGGTCGCTGCGCTCGCTCTCGGACATCCAGGGTTCGATCCGGTCGGTGCGCGCCACTTCGGCCAGCGCCAGCGCTGCAAAGGGCTGGCGGAAACCTGCCGCATCCTCGCTCGCCAGCCGCGACAGCAACTCGGCCTTCAGCATACGGACCGTATCTGGCTCAACATTTCCGCCGCGCAGCGCCGATGACAGGACTTCATACGCATACCCGTCGCGCACCTCCGGTTGGGGGCTTTCCAGACAGTCGGGCAGCGACAGGACAAGCGCGGTGCGCGCGGCATCGTCCATGTCGGCCAGCGTCCTTTCACGCTGTGGCCCGGCGGCGAACAGGTCTGGCTGTATGACACAAGCGGCCGGCGGCGGAGGTTCGGCTGGTGGCGAAGCGACCGTGGCGCAGGCCGCAAGCAAGCCCACAGACAGGGTGATCAGCGGCATCCTCATCGGCGCGGCTCCCTTCAGGGTTCTTCGAGCACGACCCGGAAGCCGTACTGACGGTCCCGCGTCGTCACGGACAGCCGGGCCCGGTTGGCAGACCGGTGCGCGGACGGGCTACTCTTGACCGACCCGCCGCGCACAACGCGCCGGCTGCAGTCGCCCGACGTCATCGCGCTGCCATCGACCGGCGTGTCGCTGTAGCCATTGACATAGCAATCGGCGACCCATTCCCCGACATTGCCGAGCATGCCCTGCAGGCCGAACGGGTTCTCGGCGAGGCTCGCCGCTTCCCGTATCTTGTCGCGCGGGGCCTTGGCAGCGTCGAACTTGTCGCCCCACCAATAAGCCGTCGTGGTTCCTCCGCGGGCGGCGTATTCCCATTCCGCCTCCGTCGGCAGGCGATAGCTGCGCCCGGTCTCGGCGGACAGCCATTTGGTGTAGGCATTTGCATCGCGCCATGAGATCGCCGCCGCAGGCATGCCGGTCGAGTCCGGCATGCCGGGGCGATAGCCGCCGCACCCGCCATCCTCGACGCAGGCGCTCCACTGCGCATAGGTGATCTCGGTCTTGCTGATCGAGAAGGCCTTCACCGTCACGTCATGGTCCGGTCCCTCGATCGGCTCGCGCCCGGCTTCGGTCTTTGCCGATCCCATCCGGAAGGTGCCGCCGGGCAGCGCCACCATGGCCGGGCAAATGTCGCAAACCGGTTCCGGCGGCAGCGGTTCAGGCTCCGGCTCGGGCGGCGTGTCGACCACGGGCGTCTCGGGCACGGCGGTGTCGGCAGCCGAGGCATCAACCAGCGGAAGATCGGTCTCCGGCGCCGAAGGCATCTCGACCGGCTTGGTCTCTGCGGCGGCCAGCTCGACCGGCGCGTCAACCGCCGGCTCATTCGGCAACAGGCGCGAGACACCCCAGCCAGCCAGGATGATCGCTACCAGCCCGCCAACCATGACGGGTAAGGACGATCCGGATTTCTTTGCGGCCGGTGGCGCGGCCTTTGCGGGCGCAGGTTTTGGCGCAGCGGCGGGTTTCGGAGGCGGCGCCTCCGCCGCCGGCGCGGCCACGGCCTTCGGCGCCGCAGGGGGCGGAGGTGGTGGTGGAGGAGGCGGCGGCGGTGGAGGTGGAGGAGGTGGAGGCGGCGGCGGTGCCGGCTTCGTTTCGGCCCGCGCGATGGCGGCGATCCGGTTGCGCGCGAGGTCGGAATAGTGGCCGTCCGGATACCGTTTCAGGTAGGCCTCGAAATCAGCCTGATCGCGGCTGTCCTTCACAGATGTCCAGAAGGTCAGCTCCATCGTCATGTCTGCGGCCTGGCCCGGCGCCGGGGGCGGTGCGGACGGCTTCGCTTCGGCGGGCGCAGCCTGTTCCACCGCGCGTCGGATATCGATCACGAATTCCTTCCAGCGCGGATCCTCGCGGTTGCCGTCCCAGCCGATCAGGTCGGCGGACTGGGTCAGTTCGAACATGATCGGCCGTTCCGCGTCTTCGATCATGGCGGGGATCAGGATCGACGTGCGCTGGCCGAGCGTTGCCTCGGTGCGCACCCATTTCGATTTCACCGAAACGGTGGACCACAGCACGACCACCACATCCGCGTCGCGCAGCATGCCTTCGGTCACTTCGTCATAGGTCTGCCCGGCGCGCAGCACCTTGTCCCACCAGACGGAAAAGCCTTCGGCTGCCAGCGCTTCGGCAAACACCTGCGCCTTGGGGCGGTCAGCCCGGCTGTAGGAAAGGAAAATTGCGGCCATTCGTTCGTCCCCCGGCGCGGCCACAGGTCCAGCTCGCGCGTCAGGCGAACGTTTGCACACAAACCCGCTTTGCCAAAGGGGGCCGGAATCAGCTTCTGCCCGCAGCCGTCACACGGGGGCTGACAGGTGCGAGAAAAGCCCTAGTCTCATCTGCAAACAAGCGGAGGAAACCCATGATCGACATTGAGGCGATGCCTTTTATTGCGGACGTGCCGCGTGTTCAGGCCGCCCTGCGCCCGGAAGCGGCCGCCTTCTGGTTTGAAGGCAAGACCACCAGCTTTGCGGAACTGGAAAAGCGCTCCAACCAGGTGGCCAACGGTCTCATCGCCCTCGGCGTCAAGCCGGGCGACCGGGTCGGCTATCTCGCCAAGAATACGGACGCCTATTACGAGATGCTGTTCGGCTGCGCCAAGGCGCGCGCCGTGATGACCGGCGTCAACACCCGCCTCGCGCCGCCGGAGGTGAAATTCATCCTGTCGGACGCGAAAGCGAAGGTGCTGTTTGTCGGCAAGGAATTCTATGGCGTCATCGACCAGATCAAGGCCGAGCTGCCGGACCTTCAGCGCATCATCACCATCGACGGCGACCGTGAGGACTGGGACTATTACCCGTCCTGGCGCAATTCCAAGGCGGCCGCCAATCCGGGGCTGGCGGTGGCCGGCAACGACGATGTCATCCAGCTCTACACCTCCGGCACAACGGGCCTGCCCAAGGGCGTGATGCTCACCAATGACAACTACCATGCCTTCTTCAAACAGGCCTCGCTGCTGGAATGGTCGAGCTATGGTGTCGGCGAAGCGGTCATGAATGCCATGCCGCTGTTCCATGTGGCCGGGGTGAATGTCGGCGTGCTCGCATCCCAGCAGGGCGCCAAGACGGTGATCCTGCGCGAGATTGATCCGCAGCTGATCCTCAAGCTGATCGGCGACCACAAGATCGCCTACGCGTTCTGGGTGCCGGCCGTGATCCTGATGCTGACCCAGCAGCCCAATATCCGCGAGATCGACTTCTCCAGCCTGAAGATGATTTCCTATGGCGCCTCGCCGATTTCCGAAGCGCTGCTGCGCACGGCCGGCGAAATCACCGGCGCGCGCTTCTGCCAGCTCTACGGCCTGACGGAGACAGTCGGCGCCGGCACCTTCATGCCGCCGGAAGCGCATGACCCCGCTTGGGGCAAGTTGCGCTCGTGCGGTGTGCCCTGGCCGGGCGCGGTCGTGCGCGTGGTCGACGGCGAAGGCAATCCGATGCCAACCGGTGAGGTCGGCGAGATCGTCATCAAGGCGGGCTTCGTCATGAAGGGCTACTGGAACCGCGAGGACGCGACGAAAGAGGCGGTGCGCGGCGGTTTCTTCCATACCGGCGATGCCGGGTATTTCGACGAGGACGGCTTCCTCTACATCCACGACCGCGTGAAGGACATGATCGTGTCCGGCGGCGAGAACGTCTATCCGGCCGAAGTGGAGAATGCGATCTTCGGCGCGCCGGGCGTGGCGGATGTCGCGGTGATCGGCGTGCCAGATGACAAATGGGGCGAAGCCGTCAAGGCCATCGTCGTGAAGAAGCCGGGCGAAGATCCGTCTGCGGACAGTATCATCGCCTGGGCCAAGGAACGTATCGCGGCCTACAAGGCGCCCAAATCGGTCGACTTCATCGACGCCCTCCCGCGCAACCCCTCTGGCAAGATCCTCCGCAAGGACCTGCGCGAGCCCTACTGGAAGGGAATGACGCGTAGGGTGGGTTAAATTTCAGGAACGGTGCATCCAGCGCGGCCCTTCGGTGCATCTACGATGCAGCCACAAGGGAATCAGAGCATGCACCGATCCGCCGTCCGCACCTTGAACGCCGCCCTGCTGCTGCTTGCCGCGGCCTGCGCCACGCCGCCCGTGCCTGAGCCCGAGGCCGAAGCGCCGCCGCCGGCCTTCTCGCAGCAGGACGCCAAGGACATCATCGCGGCGCTCGGCGAGATACCGGCCCCCGGCGGCATCAACGAGCAGGTCACGGCCCGCATCGGGGGCATCGACCAGGCGCTGACGATCCGGGGAAAGGATCTCGCAAATCCGGTCATCATCGTCGTGCATGGCGGACCCGGCACGCCGGAAATGGCCATGAGCTGGACCTACCAGCGAGGCTGGGAAGACTATTTCACCGTCGTGCAATGGGATCAGCGCGGCACCGGCAAGACCTACCGCCTGAATGACGCGGACGCGGTTGCCGCCAGCTTCTCGATTGAGCGCATGCGCGATGACCTGATCGAGGTCATTGATTTCGTCCGTGAGCGGACGGGCCAGGAGAAAGTCGTCATTCTCGGCCATTCCTGGGGCACCGTCATCGGGTTGCAGGCTGCACTCGCCCGCCCGGACGCCGTCTCGGTCTATATCGGCAGCGGCCAGATGGTGAACATGCGGCGCAATGAACAGGTGGGCTTTGACGCCACGCTGGCCGCGGCGCGGGCGGACGGGAATGCGCAGGCCATCGCCGATCTGGAAGCGCTGGCGCCCTATCCCGGGCCCGGCGCGTTGACGCTCGCGCGCATTGGCGCGCAGCGGAACTGGCTCATACACTATGGCGGGACAGGCGGCTTCCGGTCGGACATCGATCCCTGGTTCCGCGCCATCCGTCTTGCGCCGGAATACACGGAGGACGACCGCAAGACCTATGACGAGGGCGGGCTCATCGCGCTCGAAGCGCTGTTGCCAGAGTTGACGGAAGTGGATTTCGACACGGTGACTGAGAGCCCTGTCCCGGTCTTCATGCTGCACGGCCGGCATGATCTCAATACGCCGTCACAGATCGCGGCGGAGTGGATGGACAGGCTCTCGGCGCCGGCCAAGGCGACCTACTGGTTCGAGCGCTCGGCGCACCTCTCCTACATGGAGGAGCCGGGCGCGACTCTGGTCACGCTGGTGAACTGCATCCGCCCCTATGCGGTGGAAGCGGACATTGAAACGGCGCGCGCGAAGATCGCGCCGTCCTGCGAAAGCGGCGCTGCGCCTTAGTGGGCGAGCTTCAGCCAGTCGCGGGCAGCCTGCAGGGCCTGTTTCACTTCGTCCGAGGTCAGCATTTCCGCCATTTCCTGGCGCTGCGCCCTGGCATCCTCGTGTCCGCGCACGGCGGCGAGGTTGAACCACTTGTGCGCTTCGATGAGGTTGATCTCGGTTCCCGTGCCGGTCGCGAAGGCGAGGCCGGCGCGGTAGAGGTCTTCGGGGAGGGAGTGGGCGCCGATCAGCGCGCCGGGCTCCATCGGAATATCTGAGTAAGCCATTGATAGTCGTCCTTTACACCTGCCGCGAGCTGTCTGGGTTTTCCCCATGTCCGGGCTGCGGCCCATTCACCTGCCGGACCATCCGGCAACGGATCAAAGGTGACGCGAAGGGGTTGGGACATGGTTAACAACGCATGGCGCCGGACACGGCTTGGTGAACGCAGGCGGCCCGCCTGTTAGGATTTGCCTTTCCGCAGGATCATTCCGTGCCCGGATAACGTTCGAACGCCGCCAGCTTATGGATGTGCGACGTCCATACGGGCTGCTCGGCCGTCTGGACGCGGGCGTTGGGCGGGAATGCGTCCGGATCGTCCAGCGTCACCGACTGAACATCCACCAGCCCGGGCAGGTAGGTTTCGTTGACATAGAATAGACCGGTGCCGCACTGGCTGCAGAAGCGGCGGAACGTGTCGCCGGACGTGTTGATCAATGCCGGGTGGCCCCGCGTGATCTTCAGTCGCCCGGCCGGCATCACCGCCCAGCTGACCATCGGAGCCCCGGCGCTGAGCTGGCAATCCCGGCAATGGCAGATCGATACGCGGTCCGGCGCCGCGCTGAGTTCATACCGGATTGCGCCGCAGCGGCAGCCGCCCGTGATCGCCATGACTTGCCTCCAATGTTCATGTTTTGTTCAAGATGCCATGGGCCACGCGCCAAGTCAAAGAAAAACCCCGCAGTTGCCTGCGGGGTCTGTCCGTTTACCGTCGCGGAGCCTGAAATCAGGCGGCGATCTTCTTCTTGGCCAGCGACTTGGCGAGTTTTTCCATCGCCTTGCCCTTGTCGATGTTCTCGACGGCGGCCAGCTCGCGGGCCATCCGGTCCAGCGCGCTCTCATACAGCTGGCGCTCGGAATAGGACTGCTCCGGCTGGTCGTCGCCGCGGTGAAGGTCGCGCACGACTTCCGCGATCGAGATCAGGTCGCCCGAATTGATCTTCGCTTCGTATTCCTGGGCGCGGCGCGACCACATGGTGCGCTTGATGCGGGCCTTGCCGCCAAGGGTCTTCAGGGCATCGTCGACCAGTTTCGAACCGGCCAGGGCGCGCATGCCCGAGGCTTCGGCGCGGTTGGTCGGCACGCGCAGGATCATCTTGTCCTGGTCAAAGGCGACCACATAGACTTCGAGCTGCATGCCGGCAACGGTCTGCTTCTCGATTGCCGTGATCTTGCCGACGCCGTGGGCCGGGTAGACAACGCTTTGCCCGACCTCGAACGCCAAAGTCCGAGTCTCTGCTTTTTTCGCCATTCTGAATTGACCCTTTTTCTACACACACGTAAGCGACGATCTTCCCGGCCCAGTTCCCTTAATGAGGTACTGAGTTAGGAATTCCCGCTTCTCTATGATTATTGATCAGACCCAAGACATAACACGAATTTGGCGCATTTACAACAGGTGCGCGCAGACGGTCACAATTCGTAAATGGAATGGAATCAAGCGCCTCGTTAACGTTTGAGGCACCTTGGAAGCTGTAGCAACTGTGGGCCGAATCGCACTCCGAGGGGTCTCAGTCGCCGGTTCCGGGGTTGGCGCTGAAGTATTTTTCCAGCTTTCCAGTCTCCTGCGCAAATTGCTCGCGGTCGGCCGGCGGCTCCTTCATCCGGGTGATGTTCGGCCAGGATTTGGCATACTCGGAGTTGAGTTTCAGCCATTTCCCGTCCGGATCGTCCTCCGTATCCGGCTTGATCGCCTCGACCGGGCATTCCGGCTCGCACACGCCGCAGTCGATGCACTCATCCGGGTGGATGACGAGCATGTTCTCGCCTTCGTAGAAACAGTCGACCGGGCAGACCTCCACGCAATCCATGTATTTGCAGCGGATGCAGGCATCGACAACGATGTAGGTCATGTTCGGGTCAGTCTCGCAGGAAGGGAAGCTCAGGCCAGCCAATTGGCGGCGACGCCCGGCACTGTCAATGTGGCAGGCTCAACTGCCGGTGCAGAATCGCTCAACCGGCCTCTGAGGAACGCAGCTCGGCCCGCTTTCGCGCCTCGGCGCGGGCGATGTCGTCGACATACAGCAGCCCGGCGACGTGGCGCACATAGGCCTCCTCGACATCCGAGCGCTCGCCGTCCGACAGGATCACGCGGTAGATCGCCTCGATCACCTTCACCCGGTCCGCCATCGGCAGCTTTTTCGCGTGCTTGGTGAACTGGTGGCTGCCCACCGCTTCCTCCGCCAGCGCTTCGGCCTCGGCCAGCACGGCGTCGGCCTTGTCGGCGTCGAAGTTGAAGGATTCGAGCAGGATCTCGGCGATCATGTCGCTCTCGATGTTGACATAGACGCCGTCCACCAGCGCCGCCTCGACCAGCAGCGCCGCGACCGCGACTTCCGATGGCATCGGCTGTTCGGCAGGGGTCTTCGGCGTGAACAGGTTTTTCAGGGACTTCATCATGCGCCAGTCTCCAGCGGGCGGTACAACATCCGCGCTTCTTCGGCTGGCCCCCTGCGGGTTCCGAGATCAAGCACTTCGACCGTGAGAATATCCGTGCCTTTCCCGAATGTCACCACGTCGCCCACCACCAGGCTGACACCGGGCTTGTCGGTGCGGCGCAGCTGGCCGGCATGGGTGAGGCGCAGGCCGGACTTGCGGACAAAGGCGGTCGACAGGGCGCGCGTGCGGAAAAACCGGGCGCGCCATAGCCAGACGTCGGCGCGCACAGACGTTTCCGCCGCTGCTTCGGGCATCATCGGAACGGGCGGTACCGGAACTTGCCGGGCGCGGCCGCCTGTGGGGCGGCGGGCTTGCTGCCCTTGCGGGGGCGGGGCGGCTTGGGCGGCTTCGGCGGAGGCAGCAGGGCGGCGAGCGCGGCGAAGGGACTGTTCGGGTCAACAGGCTTGCTGCGCGGCTCGAAGCGCGGCTGGCTGCCCGCCTCGCCGCGGCGATCGGGCCGGGGGCTGGGTCGCTCCGTGCGCGGACGATCAGACCTGCCGCCGTCGCGCTTCGGGCGCTCGCCCTGCGGCGCACCTTCCGTCTTTGGCGGATGCGCGCGGCGGGCCGGGCGCTCCTCGCCCTCCGGGCGCGACCGCGCCGAATAGCGCCACAGTTTCACCGCGCCGGTTTCTGCATCCTTCTCGGCCGGCGCGATGCCGAACCCTTTCAGGACGGCCGGCCAGTCGTCGGCCGGGCAGGAGATCACCGAGGCGAGGTCGATCGGAATCTCGAACACCGCCTTGCCGGCATCCTTGCGCCGTTTGGCCAGCTCCCAGCCAAGGCGTTCGGCGAGGTCGGCCCGCACGGCCCGGCGCCCGAAGCGCAGGTAGCCATTGGCTGCCAGCGCCGCCTCGGGCCAGGTACCGTCAAGACCGAACGAGCCAGCGCCCTCGGGCGCGAGCGGATACTCGGTGGCCGACTCAACAGCCTTGAGGATGGCGATCATCTTTTGCGCAGCGGGCTTTTGCGCGTCCGGCGTATAGGCGGCGACCCGGCCGACGCGGATGCCGGCGGCCTTCAGGGCCTCGCGCTGCTCCGGGTTGAGGCGCGGCGCGGATTCGTCCGTGCGCAGATCAATCGCGGCGCCGCTTTCGAGGATGCGGAAGGCGAGGCCGCGCAGCAAGCCCTCCAGCGCTTCACCCGACTTGGCGAAGGCGAGCCGCGCATGCGTCGGCAATACGCGCCCGATCTCGCCGCGCACCCATTCCTCGATCCGGGCCAGCGCCGGCTGGCGTTCGGCCGGTTCGGCCTCGACCGCGCCGATCAGCTCGACGCGCGGGGTCATCCATTGCTGGCCCTTGGCCAGGCGGGCGACCGGCGCACCGTTATGCTCGACTTCCGCAGCTTCGGTCAGGCGGAAGGATTCGGCGGGCGCGGACGCGATCTCGGCGAGGCGGGCGCTCAGCATCGGGCGGATGGCGGCGAGCGCGGCGCCGCGCACGGCCTTGCCTTCCAGCGTGCGGGCATCGACCACCGGTTCGAACGTCAGCCCGCGCAGGCGGCCAACCAGATGGCCCTCCACCGTCACATCGCCTTCGGGCGTCAGGTCAGTCACGAGTGCATCTTCTTTCCTCAGGCTTGCAAGCAGGGCAGTGGTGCGCCGGTCCACGAACCGGGCTGTCAGCGCTTCGTGTAGCGCGTCTGACAGGGAGTCTTCAATCTCCCGGGTCTTCTGTTGCCAATAAGATGGATTCTCCAGCCAGTCCTGCCGGTGCGCGGCATAGGTCCAGGTGCGGATGGCGGCCAGCCGTTGCTGCAACTGGTTGATGTCGCCGCGGACGGAGGCGAGGTCTTCCATCCGGCGGCTGAGCCCCTCGTCGGAGAGGCGCGCATCGGGATCGGCCAGCGTCTCGGCGAGGCCCAGCACGAGGCGCCCGTGGCCTTCGGGGCCGGCCTTGCGGAAATCGGGCAGCCGGGCGAGATCCCAGAGCCGGCGCACCTTGCGCTCGCCCGTCACGTTCGGGCCGATGCCGCCGTCTTCGCTCATCCGGCGCAGCACCCATTCATCCAGCGCCCGCGGATTGTGGATCAGCACCGGATTGCCGGACGGCTTCTCTAGCGAGCGGATGAGCGCCTTGAGACTGGAATAGTCGAGCGCCGAATTGCGCCACTGGATCGCATCGACCGGATCGAACCGGTGCGCCTCGATGGCTTTCCACTCTTCATCTGCGAAGGGCGGGCAGCTGCCGGTCTCGCCGAATTCGCCGTCCGTGCGGAAGCGCCCTGCGCGGCCTGCGATTTGCCCGCACTCGGCCAATGTCAGCGGGCGGTGGCGGCGGCCATCATACTTCGTGCGCGCGGCAAACACGACGCGCTCGACATTCAGGTTGAGCCCCATGCCGATGGCATCAGTGGCGACAATGTAGTCGACCTCGCCGGACTGGTAGAGTGCCACCTGCGCATTGCGGGTACGCGGCGAGAGGGCGCCCATCACGACCGCCGCGCCGCCCTTCTGCCTGCGGAGCAGTTCGGCGATGGCATAGACTTCCTCGGCGCTGAACGCGACGATGGCAGTGCGCTTCGGCAGCTTGGTGATCTTGGCATGGCCGGCATAGCGCAGCTCGGAGAAGCGCGGGCGCGGTTCTGTCTCCACACCCAGCTTCAGGTCCTTGAGCAAGCCCCGCATCGTGTCGGCGCCCAGCAGCAGCGTCTCGTGCGTGCCGCGCATGTGGAGGATGCGGTCGGTGAACACATGTCCGCGGTCGTCATCCTCGGCGAGCTGAATCTCGTCGATGGCGACAAAGTCGGCGCGCACATCCACCGGCATCGATTCCACCGTGCAGACGAAGTAGCGCGCCGTTGGCGGCTGGATGCGTTCCTCGCCGGTCAGCAAGGCGGCAGCGGCATAGCCCTTCGCTTCGACCACGCGGTCATACACCTCGCGCGCCAGCAGCCGCAGCGGCAGGCCAATCATGCCTGTGCCGTGGGCGAGCATGCGCTCGATGGCGTAGTGCGTCTTGCCGGTATTGGTGGGGCCGAGAATGGCCTTCAAGGTGGTCATGTGCGGGTGAGGGGTGGGGACGGCGGGCGCTTAAGTCAAGCTCTGCCGGCTGCGAAGCGGCGCACCATGCCGAGTTCGCCCGGCCGCAGGCCCGGCGGCAGCACGGTGCCCGCATCATACACCGCGCCGGAAAGCGACAGCGGGTCACCGTCGGCCCACAGGCAGGTCGCACCCGACAGGTTGGCGCCGGCCAGCGTGGCCTGGCGCAGCGAAGCGCCGGTGAAGTCCGCCCCGATCAGGCAGGCACCGGACAGGTCGGCGCCCCGCAGGCAGGCATGGCGCAGCGAGGCCTGCCGCAGGTGCGCATGGCGGAAGGTGGCCGACATCAGCCGCGCATAGTCGAAGCGTGCCCGTTCGAGGTTTGCCCAGTCGAGGCAGGCGGCGCGCAGCTCGCAGTCGCGGAAGGCGGCGCCGGTCAGGTCGCGCCCGCTGAAGTCGGCGCGCAGGAAATCCTGCCGCTCGATGCGCGCGCCGCGCAGTTCGGCCAGGCCGAGCTCGGTCACCCGTTCAGAATCCATGTACCGGATGGCGATCACGCCCGACTCCCTTGCCCGCCTGGCAAACTGGCGTGATTGGCCGGCCAGCGCAATCGCTGGTGGCGGCTTTCCGTTTGACCCGCAAAACACCGTCCGATACCGGAAGGGCAGTCACCAGGAAGGTCACTTGCCGCCGTGTCCGTTTATCGCTCCCTCCTGTTCGTGCCGGGTTCCCGGCCAGACCGTTTCGACAAGGCCGCCGCCTCCGGCGCCGACGCCGTGATCATCGACCTGGAGGATGCCGTCCTGCCGGCGGACAAGCCCAAGGCGCGCGCCGACGTGCTCGCCTGGCTCGGCGCAAGCGATCGCGCCGCAGTTGGCGTGCGCCTCAACTCGCCGCGCACCGCCGCGGGCTGCGCCGATCTCGCCGCGATTGCCGCCGCCGGGGACACGCTGCGCGCTGCCTTCCTGATGGTGCCGAAGGCAGAGACCGCCGTCGATCTCGAGATCGTGGCAGAGGCGAGCGGCACGCGCGCCCCGCTGATCGCCGTGATCGAAAGCGGCCGGGCGCTGGTCAACGCTACCGCGATCGCTGCGCAGGCGGCGGGCGGGCTGATGTTCGGAGGCGTCGATTTCTCGGCCAGCCTCGGCGCCGATGTGGCGGACTGGGACGCCATGCTGACCGCGCGCGGCCTGATTGCTGCCGCCGCCGGCGCGGCGGGGGTTGCGGCCTATGACGTGCCCTTCCTCGATACGTCGGATACGGACGGTCTGGCGGCCTCGACCCGCCGCGTCCGCGCAATGGGTTTCTGCGGCCGCGCCTGCATCCATCCGGGGCAGGTGGCAACGGTCAATGCCGCCTTCACGCCGGGTCCGGACGAGGTCGCCGAAGCGCGCGCTGTGCTGGCGGCGATGCAGGATGCCGGCAGCGGCGTGGCGCTCTTCAAGGGCAAGATGATCGACCGGCCGGTCGTGCTGGCCGCGCAGCGGATCATTGCGGCGGCGCGCACGGATTGAGAAAAGCAGACCATGACAAGCCTCGCTCTCACCCCGGTTGCCCATGTGCGCGGCGGACGTGCGCGGCCTGAAGACGACAACTGGGGTGCCGAGCGCGCCCGGATCGTCCTCGTCGACGGGCTCGCTGCCGACGCCCTCGCCGGGCTGGATGCCTTCAGCCATGCCGAGATCATATTCCAGTTCCATCTGGTGCCGGACGACCGGATCGAGACCGGCGCGCGGCGTCCGCGCGGCAATCCCGACTGGCCCCTCGTCGGCATCTTCGCGCAGCGGGGCAAGAATCGCCCGAACAGGATCGGCGTGACAGTCTGCCGGATCGTCGCGGTGGAGGGCCGCGAGATCGAGGTGGAGGGTCTCGACGCGATTGACGGGACGCCTGTGCTCGACATCAAGCCGGTGATGCGCGAATTCCTGCCGCGCGGCGACATCCGTCAGCCGAACTGGGCCAGCGAGCTGATGAAGGACTACTGGTAGGCACGGGCAGTCGCCCTAAGTGGAACCAATGCGGGGGCATTTGCCTTCCTACGCATATCCCTTTCACGCCGGAGTATGACATGACCCTTCGATTGCTGATCATCGCCGCCAGCACCCTCGGCCTCGCAGCCTGTACGGGCGGGCCTTCGGGGCGCGCCAAGGATGCGCCGCCGCTGCAGGCTGTGCCTTCCGTCGATGCAACCCGCTATGCCGGTCTCTGGTACGAGATCGCCCGGTATCCGAACGGCTTCCAGAAAAACTGCGAGGGCGTTACCGCTGAATACACGCTGCGCGATGACGGGCGCATCGGCGTTCTGAACACCTGCCGCACCGGCACGAAGTCCGGCGAGCCGCGCGATGCCGATGGCATCGCCAAACCGATCGACGGATCGGGCGGTGCACGTCTTGCGGTGAATTTCGCGCCGATCCCGTTGCCGGCGGGCGACGGCAACTACTGGGTGATCTATCTCGACGACGCCTATGCGCATGCCGTTGTCGGCGAGCCGTCCGGGCGGTATCTCTGGTACCTGTCGCGCACCCCCACGATCTCGCCGGACGTCCGCGCCCGGATGGATGCGGCGGCTGAGGCGCAGGGCTATGACCTCTCGATGCTGAAGGAAACGATCCAGCCATGAGCGATCCGCGTCTTGATGCCCTCGCGGCCTCGATGCCCTTCGCCGGGCAGGTGGGCCTGCGTTTCACACAGGCAGACAAGGCGTGTGTGCAGGCGCAGGTGACGGTTGGTGCGGAGCATTGCACGGCGGGCGGCATCGCGCATGGCGGCTTCCTGATGACGCTGGCGGACTGTGCGGGGGCAGTCGGCGCGTTCCTGAATTTGCCGGAGGGCAGCAAGGGGACGACCACGACCGAAAGCAAGACAAACCTGATCGCGGCGGCGCCGGCTGGCAGTGTACTGACAGCGACCGCCGAGCCGGTCAGCACGGGTCGGCGCCTGCAGGTCTGGCAAACGCGGATCGAGACGGCGGACGGCAAGCTGGTCGCGCTGACGACGCAGACGCAGCTGAATCTCTGAGCGCACGCGCGTGCAGCCGGACCGGCAGGAGCCGTCCGGGTCCGGAGGGTATTGTGGCCAGCCAGTCGCCGTTCCGGCAACTGGCCTCCTCCGGGAAATCGCAGCGCGATTTCTTGTCCGTCGGAGCCTCGCGCGGCGGACGCCCGCAGCGTCCGGGTAGAAAAGTGTATTGCGGATGGACGCCTCGCGTCCGCCGCGCCCGGCCCGGGGCTTCGGGCAGTTCTCGGGATGACTTCGGCGCCGCCAGGCCTTGGCTGCTTACCCGCTTCGGACCCGGCCTGAGAGGACTGGGTGGCCAGAGGGATTCTCCACCGGCATTTGCTCCGGCTTGCCTGGTTCGACGTCCCTAGGGCGAAGGTGGGCCGTTATCCCACTTTCGCCCACACCCGGGCCGGTCCAGCGACAACCGAACGGTACCGGCCCGGCTCCTGTCGCTGGATGAGGGGAGATTACACCCGCTGCGGACCCCGCCGGATTGGTTTGGGTGAAAAAAGTTCTGCGCTTGTCATCCCCGCGAACGCCGGGACCCAGAGGGGTTTGATTTGCCTGGCTTTCTGGGTCCCGGCGTTCGCCGGGATGACACGGGGGTGGGAGTGGGAATCAAGGTAGAGCGTTGCATAAGGCGGAACTTGTGCAACGAAACTTGGTGCATGCCGGGCGCGATCCCCGCCTGCGCGGGGATGAGCGGAGGCCGAGGTGCGGAGGCTTGCGCGGACCTGTCTTGCGGAATTCAGGAAGCGAGGAGCGCGTCGACATCGACGCGGTTCGGGAGGCTCGGCTGGGCGCCGGGGCGGGTGCAGGCGGCGGCGCCGGCGGCGACGGCGAATTGCAGGGCCGCCTCGTCGGGCTGGCCTTCGATGAGGGCGCAGGCGAGGGCGGCGAAGAAGGTGTCGCCGGCGCCGACGGTATCAACGACGCGGACCGCAGGCGGTCTTGCCGACGCGATCCGTACACCGCCTTTCCAGAGCTCGGCGCCTTCGCCGCCCAGCGAGATAGCGACGCGGCGGCCGGGGGCGTGCAAGGTGTCGCCGTAGAAGGCGGCTTCAGTTTCGTTGACGACGAGCAGGTCGGCCTCGGCCAGCAGTTCCGGCGGGACGGACATTGCCGGGGCAAGGTTGAGGGCGACGAAGCCGGTAGCGCGCGCGGCGGCCGCGAGCAGGGCGGGGACGGGCACTTCCAGCACCCCGAGCATGTGTTCGATGGGCGAGGCGGCAGCGTCTTCCGCGGTCAGCGCATTGTTCGCCCCCGGACAGACGACGATCAGGTTTTCGCCTTCAGGCGAGACCGCGATGAGTGCGGTTCCGGTGGTCTCGCCGCTCAGGTAATGCGTGGCGGAGAGATCGACGCCGCCATTGCGCAGCAGTTTCAGCGCTTCCTCGGCCATGTCGTCATTGCCGACGGCGGCGACGAGGCGGACCTTGTGGCCGAGGCGGGCGGCGGCCAGCGCCTGGTTCGCGCCCTTGCCGCCCGGATAGCGCGCCAGGCGCGCGCCGGTGACCGTTTCGCCCGGATGCGGCAGCGGCGCCCCGGAGGCGACGAGGTCGAGATTGACGGAGCCGATGACGGTGATCATGCCGCGCCCTCCAGAAGGGATTCAATCAGGCCGAAGAAGGCGTCGGCGTCGGCTTTCGTGACCCAGCGATGCGGTCCTCGCTTCGTGTCTTTTACCTGCGTATGGCCGAACTTCTGGCCGGGGCGCGTGACCACGCTGACGCGGCAGGGCTTCGTCTCGAAGAGGTGAGGGGCGAGCAGATAAACGACCGTGGACGGATCATGCATCGGCGCCATCAGGCCGTTCTTCCAGCGCGCCTCGAGCAAATTTCCGGCGGCCAGCAGGTCCGCCATCATCTGCGGGTAAGGTCCCGGAATGGCGCGCAGGCGGGCGATGCGTTCGGGCTCGGCGCGCACGGTGTGGGTGACATCGAGGCTGAGCACGGTGGTGGGGATGCCGGCATCGAAGACGATGGCGGCGGCATGGGGATCGGCGAAGATGTTGAACTCCGCATACGGCGTGATGTTGCCGCCGATGGCGCTGCCGCCGCCCATGATGATCAGGTGGCCGATGCCGCGCGCGCAGGCGGGCGCCATGACGAGGGCGGTTGCAAGGTTGGTCATCGGCCCGGAGATGATCATCGTCAGGCTGCCCGGCGCGGCGGCGGTGAGGCGGTCAATGAGGGCATTGACGGCGTGGCCGGCAGTGAGCGGGGCCTTCGGTTCGAAGATCTCGATCCCGGCCATGCCGGCTTCGCCGTGGAAATCCTCCGCGGTGACGGGCTTGCGGAGCAGGGGGCGCGGACAGCCTGCGAAGACCGGCACGTCGCTGCGGCCCATCCGTTCACAGATGAGGCGCGCGTTGCGGCTGGTGAGGCGCAGCGGGACATTGCCCGCGACGGTGGTGATCGCCTGCAGGTCGACGGCGGGGCTCAGGAAGGCCATCATCAGCATGACGGCATCGTCGATGCCGGGATCGCAATCGATGATCAGGGGCGTGCGGGCGGTCATGCGCGCGCCTTCAGTTCACCGATGATACGGTGGAAGGCGGGGGCAAGCTCCGGGCTTTCGAGCTGCACGCCGAGCGCGTCCATCGCGTCCTGCGCGGTAATTTTCGCCTTCTTGCGCCCGTACAGGCGGGCGACAACACGGCTTTCGGCGCAGACGGCGCCCTTCGAAATGAACTGGTGCTCGAAGCAGATGAAACAGTCGTCCCAGCCGGCGAGGCGGGTCTGCAGTTCGAATTTCTGCGGATAGCGCAGCATGCGGATGTAGTTGAACGATTCGTACTGCACGATCGGGGCCCAGCCGCGCTTGCGATAGGCTTTCAGGGCGCCGGTGCGGCCCATGAAGTTCATCATGCCAAGATCGGTGAACGAGGAATAGCGCGAGTTGGTCATGTGACCCATCGGGTCCTGGTCGCCCAGCCAGACGGCGGAGCGCACGATGTGCAGGTCGAGCAGGCCGGTGTGAACCCTGGTGAAGAAGGCGGGCAGGAAGACGCGCAGGAATCGGAAGAACAGGTTCATGGATGTGCGGCCGTTTCCTCAGGACATTTTTTTATCGCACAAGTCTATGCGAAGCCTGAAGGCACCTTTCAAGCGCCATGCCGAACGGGATTCACCATGCGGCGCGGGGCGGCCTATTCGGCGGGGTGGGCGAGGGCTTCGGTTTCGGCCTCGAGCTTGCGGGCAACGTCGCCGGGAGAACCGGTGCGGCGGGCGAGCAGGCTGTAGGCGGCGGGCACGACGAGCAGCGAGACCGACACGGCCGCGATGGCGCCGAACAGCACGACGATGCCGATCGCCATGCGGGTTTCCGAGCCTGCACCGGCCGAAAGGATCAGCGGCACGGCGCCGGCGGCGGTGGTCAGGCCGGTCATCAGGATCGGGCGGAGGCGCGCCAGGGCCGCTTCCTTCAGGGCGGCGTCGAAGGGTTTGCCCTCGTCGCGCAGCTGGTTGGCGAACTCGACCACGAGGATGCCGTTCTTGGCGGCGAGGCCGATCAGCATGATGAGGCCGATCTGGGTGTAGATATTCAGCGTCTGGTCGGTGATCCAGAGGCCGAACATGCCGCCGGCCACGGTGGCGGGCACGGCGAGGATGATGACGACCGGGTGGATCCAGCTCTCGAACTGGGCGGCGAGCACGAGGAAGACGATCAGCAGGCCGAGGCCGAAGACGAAGAGGATGGACGAGCCGGACGAGCGGAACTCGAGCGACTGGCCCTTGAAGTCGATCGTGGCTTCCTGGGGCAGCACTTCGCGCGCGACGCGTTCCATGCCGTCGAGGGCCTGGCCGAGGGGGACGCCGTCGGCCAGGGCGGCGTCGATGGTGATGGCGCGCACGCGGTTGTAGCGGTTCAGTGTCGGGCTGTCGGCGAACGGCTCGATCGAGATGACGCTGGCGAGCGGGATGAGTTCGCCGGAGCGGGTCGAGCGGACGTAGATGTTCTGGACATCGTTCGGCGTGCTCTGGTCGGTGCGCAGGCCTTCAAGGACGACGTCATATTCCTCGCCGTTGTCGATGTAGGTCGTCACGCGGCGCGAACCGAGCATGGTCTGCAGGGTGTTGCCGATTTCGGAGACGGTGACGCCGAGGTCGGCGGCGCGCTGGTAGTTGATCTCGATGCGGTATTGCGGCTGGGTCTCCTTGTAGTCCCAGTCGATGTCGCGCAGGCCCGGATTGTCCTTTTCGAGCGCGGCGAGGAAGATGTCGCGCCATTCGACGACCTGTTCGTAGGATGGGCCGCCGATGACGAACTGGACCGGCTTGCCGCCGCCGCCAGCAAGGCCCTGGCGCATGATGGCGAAGGCGCGGATCCCGGGAAGGTCGGCGAGCTGGCCGTTGATCTCGCCGATGATCTCGTCGGCCGGGCGGCGGTTTGCCCAGTCGTCGAGCACGGCGACGACGTTGCCCTGGTTGTAGCTGTTGCTGCCGAAGCCGGGCGCGCGGACGAGCAGGCGGCTGATCTCGCCGGATTCTGTGTAGGGCATGACGCGGCGCTCGATCTCGTCGAGGTATTTCGACATGTACTCGAACGAGGCGCCTTCGGGCCCGCGCACGCTGATGAAGAAGGAGCCGCGATCTTCCTGCGGGGCGTATTCCTGGCCGAGGTGCTGGAACAGGAACCAGATCGCCACGAACGCGCCGACGAGGGCGGCGGCCATGATCACCGGCCATTTGACGATGATGTCGAAGATCACGCTGTACACGGATTTCAGGGCTTCGAAGGCGCGGTCGACGAGGTTCGGCAGCAGGGCGAGGATGCCTTTCGGGCGTCCGGTATGCGGCCGCAGGATCTTGGAGGCGATCATCGGCGACAGGGACAGGGCCACGAAGCTGGAGAAGCCGACCGAGGCGGCGATCGCGATTGCGAATTCGGTGAACAGGCGGCCGGTATTGCCCTGCATGAAGGTGATGGGGATGAACACGGCCATCAGCACCATGGTGGTGGCGATGACGGCGAAGCCGACCTGGCGGGTGCCGTTGAAGGCGGCGACCAGCGGTGTTTCGCCCAGCTCTTCCATCCGGCGGTGGATGTTTTCCAGCACCACGATAGCGTCATCGACGATCAGGCCGATGGCGAGGACGAGGGCGAGCAAGGTGAGCAGGTTCAGCGACAGGCCGAGCGCCAGCATCACCATGAAGGTGGCGATGACCGAGACGGGCACAGTCACCGCGGGGATGATCGTGGCGCGGGCGCTGCCGAGGAAGAGGAAGATGACGAGCGTGACGAGCACGACTGCAATGCCGAGTGTCATCCAGACCTCGCGGATCGAGGCCTCAATGAAAACCGAACTGTCGAACGACATGTAGATCTGCATGCCGTCGGGCAGCGTCTCGTTGAGTTCGAAGGCCAGCGCCTTCGCGGCCTTGGCGACATCGACCGTGTTGGCGGTTGACTGCTTGACGATGCCAAGGCCGACCATCGGCTGGCCATTTCCGCGGAAAGTCGTGCGGTCATCCGTGGTGCCGCGTTCGACGCGGGCAACGTCGCCGAGGCGCACGAGATAGCCGTCGCCCTGTGCGATCACGAGACCGGCAAAATCTTCCGCCGAGCGGAAGGCGCGGTCGATGCGCATGGTGTAGTAGAGGTCGCCGGATTCGAGGTTGCCGGCGGGGGCCTCGATGTTCTCGGCGCGCAGGGCGCGCTCGATGTCGCCGGAGGTGAGGCCGCGGGCGGCGAGTGCCTTGCGGTCGATCCAGACGCGCATGGCATAATCGCGCGCGCCGCCGACCTGCACGCGGGCAACGCCGTCGAGGGCCGAGAACCGGTCGATCAGGTAGCGGTTGGCATAATCGGTCAGCTCCGGTGTCGCCAGCTGTTCGCTCGCGAGGTTCATCCAGAGGATCACGTCGGAATCGGCGTCGGCCTTCTGGACTTCCGGCGGATCTGCTTCGTCGGGCAGGTTGTTGAGGATGCCGGAGACACGGTCGCGCACGTCGTTGGCGGCCGATTCGATGTCCCGGGTGATATTGAATTCGATCGAGATGTTCGAACGGCCGTCGGACGAACGCGAGTTGATGAACCGCACACCCTCAACCCCGGCGATGCGGTCTTCGATGATCTGCGTGATCCGCGTCTCGACCACGGAGGCCGACGCGCCGGGATAGTTGGTGGTGACCGATACGATCGGCGGGTCAATATCCGGATACTCGCGCAGGGACAGGCGGGAGAACGCCACCAGTCCGAACACGATGAGGATCAGCGCCAGGACCGTCGCGAAGACGGGGCGTTTGATCGAGGTATCCGAAAGCAGCATCGCGCCTACTCCCGGTTCGCGCCGACCGGGGCTCCGCCGCCGGTGCCCCCGGACGCGGCGGGTTTGAGGATGGACTGGTCGCGCACCGTGACCGCGCCGCCTTCGCGCAGGCGCAGCACGCCTTCGGTGATGACCTGCTGGTCATTGCTCAGGCCCGCGAGAATCTCGACGCGGCCGTTCTGGCGTTGGCCGACCTGCACCTTGACGCGGTTGGCAACGTTGCCGGCGGCACCCTTCGAGACGATCCAGACAAAGGTTTCAGGGCCCAGCGGCTGCAGCGCCACTTCGGGCACCGACAGCGCTTCGCGCGGCTCGGCGAGCAGCGTGACGGCGACAAACATGCCGGTCTTCAGCACGCCGTCCTTGTTCGGGATCATGGCACGTACACGGACGGACCGGGTAACCGGGTCGATCGAGTTGTTGATGCTGGACACGGTGCCTTCGAAGGACTTGCCCGGCAGGTCGCTGGACCGCGCCTCGATGGCGAGGCCCGGCTTGAGGCTGTTGAGGAAGATCGAGGGAACGGCGAAATCGAGACGCATGACGCTGTCGTCGATCAGCGTGGCGACGACGTCGCCGGGGCGCACGAAGGAGCCGACGCTGACCTGCCGGAAGCCGAGCACGCCGTCGAATGGGGCGACGAGCACGCGGTCGCGTTGGCGTGACTGCACGGCTCTCAACTGGGCAGATGCGGCATTCGCATCGCGGCGGGCCCCGTCCAGTTCGGCCTGCGAGACGGCGCCTTCCCGGGCGAGCGGCTCGAGGCGGGCGAGTTCCTGGTTGGCGCGGGCGAGATCGGCTTCGGCGCCTTCCACCAGCGCGCTCTGTTCGCGCTGGGCGAGCGAAATCAGCGTCTTGCCAGCCTTCACGCGCTCGCCGTCCTCGAAATACACGGCGGTCACGCGGTCCGAGGCGCTGAGCGTCAGGTCGGCGCGCTCATTGGCTTCGAGCGTGCCGATGGCTTCGACCCGGTTCGCGAACGTCTGGGTACGGACGGGCTCGACGAAGACGCTGGCCGGCGGCGGGCCGCCCTGTGCCGCCTGGGCAGCAACGGGCTGCTGGGTGGTGAGCGGCGCCATCACGGCGATCCCGATCAGGACGGCGCCGGCGATCACGGCCGCCGCAATCGCGGCCGGCTTCGCGTGACGATGGGCGAATAGCTTGGTCATGGCGTTTGTTCCTGTTCCGCCCGGAAGGCGGCGAGATCTTCGTCGGTCCAGATGCCGCCGAGGCTGCGATAGGCGCGCACGGCGCGGCGGGCGATTTCAGCTTCGTTGACCGCCAGGCGGTCTTCGGCGTCGAGCAGGGTGCGCTGCGCATCCAGCACGTCGAGTGAGGAGTCTAGCCCTTCCTGGAAGCGCAGGCGCGCGAGTTCGTAGGCGCGCTTCGCCGAGCTGAAGGCGGCCTCGAGGTCGGCGCGGCGCTGGCGCTCGGTGACGTAGTTGGAGAGGGCGGTTTCGGCGTCGGAGAGGGCGTCGAGGACGGCGGCTTCGTAATCGGCGGCGGCCCCCATCGTGCGGGCATCATTGACGTCGATCTGGGCGTAGACGCGGCGCAGGTCCGGCCCGGCCCAGCTTATGGCGGGGCCGAAGGAGAGGCCGATCGAGTCTTCGTTGAAGGCGACGCCGCTGTCGCGGATGACGCCGAACAGGTCTGCGTTCAGCGTGATGCGCGGGAACAGGTTGGCGCGGGCCGCGTCGCCGAGGGCGAGGGCGGCGCCAATGCGGGCTTCGGCAAGGCGCACGTCGGGACGCCGCCGCAGCATCTCTTCCGGTGAGCCGGCGCTGACCGTGGCGGCGAGACGCGGGACGCGGGCGGTGCGGCCCGCATCGGGTGTGACCGGGGCGGGCAGGGTGGCCGGTGAGCCGGTCAGCGCGGCGAGCCGGCTGCGCGCATCGGCGATGCTCGCCTCGAAGACGGGCAGGGAAGCGAGTGTGGTGCGATATTGGGTCTGCGACCGGTTGAGGTCGAGTTCGTTGGCGCGGCCATTGTCGAAAAGGGTCTGGACGAGGCCAAGGCTTTCCTTCTGCGTGGCGGCGTTCTTCCCGGCGACGGCGAGGCGGGCTTCGGCGCTACGCAGGTCGATATAGGCCAGCGCGGTTTCCGAGGCGACCGAGACGGCGATGTCGCGGCGCAGTTCGCGCGCGGCGGCCTCGTCGAAGCGGGCGGCCTCGATGGCGGCGCCAAGGCGGCCGAACGCGTCGAGTTCCCAGTCGGCGGCGAGGCCAGCGTTGCCGCTCGCCTCGAAGTCGTCGTCGCCGCCGGTCGGCCGGCTGGCCGTGGCGCTGGCGGAGGAGGAGAGGGAGGGGCTGCGGCCGAGGAGCGCGAGGCGCAGCAAGGCTTCCGCTTCGGCCACGGACGCATCCGCGCCGCGCAGGACGGGCGAGCGGGTGAGCGCGGTCTCGACCAGCCGCTGGACTTCCGGATCGTCAAAGCCGGTCCACCATGCGGACTCCGGCGCGCTGCCGCCGGGAAGGGCTGGAAACGCCTCGCCCGGCGCGATCACCGGCACGCCGGGCACGGGCGCTTCGGGCACACCGGCGCACGCCGTTGCCGCGAGCACGACAGCAAGCGCGCCCGCTAGGCGTCCGGACCGGGAGGGGTGCAACGGTGTCATTTGCCTCGACAGATAGACGACGAACCTTACCGATCAAGGCAATAGCCGCCCTGTTCCGGTTAAGTCCTGCTGGAAGACCATAAACGGTTTTGGCGCGGATGTCCGTCGCGGCGGATGGAGTATTTCGCATAATCCCGCCGCCGCCGGGGCGCGAGGCTTGTTTTGCAGCGCAACAACACGTCTTCGTGAAGTGGCCCTAGAAGTTCACGCGCCCGGAGACTGCGCCGTCGACGATCAGGTTCGAGCCGGTCGTGTAGGAGGAGAGGGGGCTGGCGAGGAACACTGCCGCATTGGCGATTTCCTGCGGCGTAGCGCAGCGGCCGGTCGGGTTGCGGCTGTTCGCTTGCTCGAAGAATTCCGGCATGTTGGTCTTCACCATGTGCCAGACGCCGCCCTCGAAAAACACCATGCCGGGGGAGACCACGTTGACGCGCAGGCCGGCCTTGGCGTGCTGGCGGGCGAGGCCCTTGGCCATGTGGATCAGCGAGGCCTTGATCGGCCCGTAGCTGTCGGCCCGGTCGGCCATCGCGGCGGAGATTGACGAGATGATGACGAACGCGGCGTCGCCGCGGGCGGCGGCGGCCTTGGTGAGGAAGGGCTCGGCGGCCTCGAACGCGTGGACCGCGCCCAGCACGTCGAGCTGGAAGTTCTGCGTCCAGGCGGCGGCGTCATTGCCCTGCGCCATCGCGCCGGCGTTGGAGACGAGGATGTCGATGCCGCCAAGTTCCTTGCCGGCGTCGGCGATCCAGGCCTTGAGGGCGGCGCCGTCGGTGATGTCGATCGAAGCGCCGGTGGCCGTCACGCCGAGCGCCTGCAGGTCCTTCACCGCAGCGGCGACCTGGTCGGCCTTGCGCGCGCAGATGGCGACGTTCGCGCCTTCGGCGGCGAGCGTGTCGGCAATCGCCCGGCCGATGCCGCGCGTGCCGCCGAGGATGACAGCGTTCTTGCCCTTGAGCTGGAGGTCCATGCGTTTCTTCCCTTCGTGTTTCGCAGGGACAGTAGGCGCGCGCGCGGCCTTGGCAATCGCCTTCGGCGCCGCGCTCGGCTCAGCCTTCGAGATAGCGTGCAGCGATGGCCGCGTCAGTGCGCGGGCGCGATTTCATGGCGGTGGCGGCTTCGGACGACGTGGCAAACTCCGTTCAGGACCTGTTGCCCGCCTTGCCGGCGCGGGGCAAGCATCGGGCCGTTTGCTCAGCGGCCGTGATGCCGGTCAATGTCCTCTTCGCTCAGCCTGAGGAACCGCGCTGCATTGTTGTAGAGAATATCGCGCTTCTGCTGCCTGGTCAGGAACGGGGCTTCGGTGATGCTCTCGACGGCGACGCCAATTGCCTTGGGCCAGACCATCTGGTCGCTTCCGAATAGGATGCGCTTGCCGTAGCCCGCATCGACCAGACGCTTCAGGTGGTGATAGAACTCGGCGCGTGGAACGCCCCAATTGTCTGCGCTGATATCCACGAAAACCTGAGGGTGACTGTAGAGCAGCGCAATCACCTCGTCGGTCATCGGCATGCCCGCATGCATGACGTAGACGCGCAGCTTGGGGTGGCGGACAAGCAGGTCTTCCAGAAGAAGCGGATTGCCGAGCGACGCGCGATACCGGGGATAGACCCAGTAGGGACCGCCCGGCGCGCCGTAACCCATGTGTATGCCGACGGGCACATCAAGTTCCTCGGCCAAGGCATAGAACGCTTCGAGTGAGGGATCATCTGGCGCCATGCCGCGATACTGCGGCGTGATTTCCGCGAAGATTTCGGTTTCGCCGCGTTCGATCTGTCCCCGCAGTTCGGCGAGGCGCTCTGGCGGCGGCGGGCCATCGTCGATGAAGAAATTGGCGGCCGGAATGAACAGGTCCGGATGCGCACGGCGCCAGGTCTCAACGACGGCACCGTCGCCGGCGATGACGCCCGCGACAATGTTGTAGCGTTCCATCTCGGCGACGGTTTCTGCCAGCACGCCTTCGTCCGTGCCCGGTGAGACCGCCATTTCCTTGCAGTCGGCCTGCTTTGAAAAATCAAATGGCTCGCCGGGATCGATGCCATGCATGTCGATGCCCCGGGCGCCGATACAGACCGGCACGCTTTCGCCGCCGAACTCGTTCAACGACCAGGCATGCATGTGCATGTCGATGATCGGCTCCGCCGGAACCTGAGCGCAAGCGCCTGCAAAGATAAAACTGGCAAATGCCAAAAATTGCTTTCGCATTTCGGCCCTCCTGCGCGTCATTCGATGGCACGCAAAGCCGGTGCGGGCAATCACATCCGACGTGAGCCTTGCTGGCCCGATTTGAAGAGGGAGTATGGCGCACCCAAGAGGATTCGAACCTCTGACCTTTGCCTTCGGAGGGCAACGCTGGGCTGTTTTTTGGCGTTTCGGCCAGTTTCAAGTAGACGGCTTAGCACACAGTATAATATAGTATTTTCAGGTAAACCGTCCGTAGGCGTTTCATTGTGTTTCGTTCCGTTTCGAAATTTGGTGGAACCCCGGTGGAGTACCATTCGGCATTTGCCTTCCCGATATACGGAAAGGCAAAGGTCGCAGAAAGGCAAAGGTCGCGAAGACGGAACGGGCACCGGAAGGCACTATGAAACTTACATTGAAAAGCATCGAGGCGGCGGAGCCGAGGCCCACCGAGTACGTCCTTTGGGATGACGAGCTCTCCTGTTTCGGTGTCCGCGTCCGTCCGGGCGGCGCAAAAACATTCATTGCAAAGACTCGCGTAGGAAAGGGTCGCGCGGCCCGCAAGATAACGATCACTCTCGGTAAGCCTGGCGCTATGACCGCGGATGACGCGCGCCGCAAAGCCCGCGCTGCGATTGCCGATGCGGCTGCTGGAAAGACGCCTGCGAAAGTCGTCAAGGCAACCGGACCTTCGACCGTTGGCGGGCTCTGCCAACTCTGGATCGAACGTTCAGCCCTGCGCTCGCGCCAGCGCGGGAAGCTCGCGGGCAAGTTACGGGACCCGCGCAACATCGCGGTCGATGTCGGCCGGATCAACGCGCATATCCTCCCCCTGATTGGCAAGGTCAGCTTGAGCGAACTCAATGCGGGTGTGATCGCTCGTTTCCGTGACGCGGTCGCGCGCGGCGATACCGCCAAAGACACTAAGTCCAAAGCTCGCGGTGTGCGCCGCGTCCGGGGCGGGGAGGGGACTGCCAGCCGCACGCTGTCGCTCCTATCGTCCATATTCTCGTTCGGCGTGCGCGAAGGCTTTCTGCCTGCCAATCCCGCCCTCGGCGTCGAGAAGACGCCGAGCCGGTCCATGGAGCGGTTCCTCAGCCCTGATGAAATGCGCCGTCTTGGCGAGGCACTCGACCAGATCGAGAAAGCCGGTGCGCCAGCAGCCGGGATTGCGATCATACGCATGCTAGCGCTGTCCGGGGCGCGCAAAGGCGAGATCGAACAGCTGACCTGGAAAGAAGTTGATCTGCACACAGGCTTCCTGCGCCTCGCCACCTCGAAGACAGGCGCCAAGCTCATCCCCATCACCGGACCGATGCGGGCGATTTTCGAAGAGCGTTCAAAGCACGGGACGCTGGGATACGTGTTTGCGAGCGCCAATACGGAAACTTACTTCCAAGGCACACCGAAGCTCTGGCTGCGGGCGCGAAAGCTGGCGGGGCTTGAGGATGTCCGGCTTCACGACTTGCGCCATTCGGCAGCGTCGTTCGCGCTGGCTGGCGGCCTTGGGCTCGAAGTGATCGGCAAGCTGCTTGGTCATGCCGACATCAAAACGACCCGCAGGTATGCGCACCTCGCAGATGGCCATGTTCGCGCCGCCGCTGAAGCGATGGCCGATAACATTTCTGAGCTACTTTCAAATGGTCCGACAGCGCGCTCCTAGTCGAGCCGACTGGCCAAGTCATTCATAAGCGTCGTCGACGGCTGACGGGCAAATAACTGGCCGAAGTCGGACGGAGACAGCTTTTCACCATCAGGCAATTTATCGCCGATTGCGTCGAAAAAGTCCCAAGAGCTCGAAAAATCGACTATTGCGTCCCTATAGCAACCATCTTTATGGCTGTAATTATTGATGTCTGCCAATGCCCCTGTACTACGAGCAGAATCTCCAGGATAGAGCGCCGATCTGCCGTCGGGACTCCACGCCGATTTGCAGTTCTTCGGCACCTTCGCCTTCAAACAATATCAACATGTCGATTCGTCAAATTGAAGTATCGCCGCTCCAAATATATTCAGCGGGTAGCACTGTGCAGATTCCAGCGCTCGCTCATCAGTCGCTCTTGGTCTGTTCATCGCGTGTTCATTTCGTAAGCAACGTAAAGCCAAACTGAATAAATGTTCATCTCAGGTTCATATTTGTAAATGATCGGCCCGAACGGTCGCGCATTAGAGAGGATCATCACGACCTCACTCAGGCACTCATTTTATACCTTTGTATACGAATTTCTAGGAAACCAGCTTTCTAAGCAGGGTAAACAAAACATCCGTCTTCATTAACACTTGGCGAGCCGTGCTATGAAATTGACCAAAACGCGCCCTCAAAACAAGAGCGTTCGAGCAAGTTACGTCATGCGGACGCATCCGGGGCTTTCGAGCGTTTCCGTCATGTCGGCTATTGCCGTCTTTGCGCCCTTCGGCGCAAACGCTGAAACAACTCTGACGCTCAATCAGGCCACCGCGATCACAGATGGATTGCGGATATGCGATGCTTCCGGGCAGTACTGTGTCGAGATTACGCGTGACGCAGCTAGTACGGACCCGGTGAATTTCACTGCGTCGCCGCCGCGCATCGGCTCACCGACAGCCAATATTGGCTCCGCCGATCTCATCATTTTGAATTATTCGACGCTTAATTCGCCGCTACCCTTCAGTCTGGATCAACTGAACATCAATGATCTGGATAGTCTGTCGGCAGGTGCGGGCGCTACAAGCGTGCGAGATGCTTATTCCTGGTCGGTTCCGGGCACCTGGGCGCTAGCGGGTCCGCCAAGCGGCGCAATTGTGTCGATCAATCGCGCCGCAGCTGACGACGTTGGTAGCTTTGTTATTCCGGATGCAGACGGGGCCAACACACTCAGCAACATTGGTCGATTCACAATTCTGCCTGCCGATGCCGGGAACGTGCTGTTGAACATGACTGGCGCCATCGACAATCATTTTGTCAGTTTCGATATACTTACCCCGGTGAAGACAGCACGTCTCTACGTGTTCAATTCTGGCGGAGGGACAATGGCTTGGGCCTTCACGCCGAGTATGACGGTCGTGATTCCTGATCCCACTATTACGCTTGTCAAGTCAGTCGACAACACGGGCGGTGGCGTCGCAACCGCGTCCGATTTTACGTTAAACTTTTCAGGCGTTGTTTCAGGCAGCGGTACCTCGGGGACTGCTTTGGTGACCAACCGGACCGTTCCAGCCGGAACATACACGCTGTCAGAAACCGGGCCGCCAACCCACGTTCAGTCGTCTCTGATTTGTACCGACACGGCGGATAGCAATCCCACTGACGGCCTCACTCTTACTGATGGCGAGAACGCGATTTGCACGTTCACTAATGAGTTCATTGTCTTAGCGCTGGTTGCCGACGCTGACACGCTGCCTGCGGTCAATGGCGCGACCGGCGGTGCCACGCAGAGCGTGTTCAATGGCGACACGCTGAACGGTGTGGCGGTCACCTCCTCGACGGTGACGGTCTCGATCACCGATGGCACGGCGCTTCCTGGCGCCACGATCAATACCGATGGCACGATCACTGTGCCGGCCGGAACCCCGGCGGGTTCCTATCCTATCACGTATCAGATCTGCGAGACGCTGAACCCGGCCAATTGCTCAACCGCGATTGCAACCGTGGTCGTCTCGGCGGCGCCGATCCTTGCCGACGCTGACACGCTGCCTGCGGTCAATGGCGCGACCGGCGGTGCCACGCAGAGCGTGTTCAATGGCGACACGCTGAACGGTGTGGCGGTCACCTCCTCGACGGTGACGGTCTCGATCACCGATGGCACGGCGCTTCCTGGCGCCACGATCAATACCGATGGCACGATCACTGTGCCGGCCGGAACCCCGGCGGGTTCCTATCCTATCACGTATCAGATCTGCGAGACGCTGAACCCGGCCAATTGCTCAACCGCGATTGCAACCGTGGTCGTCTCGGCGGCGCCGATCCTTGCCGACGCTGACACGCTGCCTGCGGTCAATGGCGCGACCGGCGGTGCCACGCAGAGCGTGTTCAATGGCGACACGCTGAACGGTGTGGCGGTCACCTCCTCGACGGTGACGGTCTCGATCACCGATGGCACGGCGCTTCCTGGCGCCACGATCAATACCGATGGCACGATCACTGTGCCGGCCGGAACCCCGGCGGGTTCCTATCCTATCACGTATCAGATCTGCGAGACGCTGAACCCGGCCAATTGCTCAACCGCGATTGCAACCGTGGTCGTCTCGGCGGCGCCGATCCTTGCCGACGCTGACACGCTGCCTGCGGTCAATGGCGCGACCGGCGGTGCCACGCAGAGCGTGTTCAATGGCGACACGCTGAACGGTGTGGCGGTCACCTCCTCGACGGTGACGGTCTCGATCACCGATGGCACGGCGCTTCCTGGCGCCACGATCAATACCGATGGCACGATCACTGTGCCGGCCGGAACCCCGGCGGGTTCCTATCCTATCACGTATCAGATCTGCGAGACGCTGAACCCGGCCAATTGCTCAACCGCGATTGCAACCGTGGTCGTCTCGGCGGCGCCGATCCTTGCCGACGCTGACACGCTGCCTGCGGTCAATGGCGCGACCGGCGGTGCCACGCAGAGCGTGTTCAATGGCGACACGCTGAACGGTGTGGCGGTCACCTCCTCGACGGTGACGGTCTCGATCACCGATGGCACGGCGCTTCCTGGCGCCACGATCAATACCGATGGCACGATCACTGTGCCGGCCGGAACCCCGGCGGGTTCCTATCCTATCACGTATCAGATCTGCGAGACGCTGAACCCGGCCAATTGCTCAACCGCGATTGCAACCGTGGTCGTCTCGGCGGCGCCGATCCTTGCCGACGCTGACACGCTGCCTGCGGTCAATGGCGCGACCGGCGGTGCCACGCAGAGCGTGTTCAATGGCGACACGCTGAACGGTGTGGCGGTCACCTCCTCGACGGTGACGGTCTCGATCACCGATGGCACGGCGCTTCCTGGCGCCACGATCAATACCGATGGCACGATCACTGTGCCGGCCGGAACCCCGGCGGGTTCCTATCCTATCACGTATCAGATCTGCGAGACGCTGAACCCGGCCAATTGCTCAACCGCGATTGCAACCGTGGTCGTCTCGGCGGCGCCGATCCTTGCCGACGCTGACACGCTGCCTGCGGTCAATGGCGCGACCGGCGGTGCCACGCAGAGCGTGTTCAATGGCGACACGCTGAACGGTGTGGCGGTCACCTCCTCGACGGTGACGGTCTCGATCACCGATGGCACGGCGCTTCCTGGCGCCACGATCAATACCGATGGCACGATCACTGTGCCGGCCGGAACCCCGGCGGGTTCCTATCCTATCACGTATCAGATCTGCGAGACGCTGAACCCGGCCAATTGCTCAACCGCGATTGCAACCGTGGTCGTCTCGGCGGCGCCGATCCTTGCCGACGCTGACACGCTGCCTGCGGTCAATGGCGCGACCGGCGGTGCCACGCAGAGCGTGTTCAATGGCGACACGCTGAACGGTGTGGCGGTCACCTCCTCGACGGTGACGGTCTCGATCACCGATGGCACGGCGCTTCCTGGCGCCACGATCAATACCGATGGCACGATCACTGTGCCGGCCGGAACCCCGGCGGGTTCCTATCCTATCACGTATCAGATCTGCGAGACGCTGAACCCGGCCAATTGCTCAACCGCGATTGCAACCGTGGTCGTCTCGGCGGCGCCGATCCTTGCCGACGCTGACACGCTGCCTGCGGTCAATGGCGCGACCGGCGGTGCCACGCAGAGCGTGTTCAATGGCGACACGCTGAACGGTGTGGCGGTCACCTCCTCGACGGTGACGGTCTCGATCACCGATGGCACGGCGCTTCCTGGCGCCACGATCAATACCGATGGCACGATCACTGTGCCGGCCGGAACCCCGGCGGGTTCCTATCCTATCACGTATCAGATCTGCGAGACGCTGAACCCGGCCAATTGCTCAACCGCGATTGCAACCGTGGTCGTCTCGGCGGCGCCGATCCTTGCCGACGCTGACACGCTGCCTGCGGTCAATGGCGCGACCGGCGGTGCCACGCAGAGCGTGTTCAATGGCGACACGCTGAACGGTGTGGCGGTCACCTCCTCGACGGTGACGGTCTCGATCACCGATGGCACGGCGCTTCCTGGCGCCACGATCAATACCGATGGCACGATCACTGTGCCGGCCGGAACCCCGGCGGGTTCCTATCCTATCACGTATCAGATCTGCGAGACGCTGAACCCGGCCAATTGCTCAACCGCGATTGCAACCGTGGTCGTCTCGGCGGCGCCGATCCTTGCCGACGCTGACACGCTGCCTGCGGTCAATGGCGCGACCGGCGGTGCCACGCAGAGCGTGTTCAATGGCGACACGCTGAACGGTGTGGCGGTCACCTCCTCGACGGTGACGGTCTCGATCACCGATGGCACGGCGCTTCCTGGCGCCACGATCAATACCGATGGCACGATCACTGTGCCGGCCGGAACCCCGGCGGGTTCCTATCCTATCACGTATCAGATCTGCGAGACGCTGAACCCGGCCAATTGCTCAACCGCGATTGCAACCGTGGTCGTCTCGGCGGCGCCGATCCTTGCCGACGCTGACACGCTGCCTGCGGTCAATGGCGCGACCGGCGGTGCCACGCAGAGCGTGTTCAATGGCGACACGCTGAACGGTGTGGCGGTCACCTCCTCGACGGTGACGGTCTCGATCACCGATGGCACGGCGCTTCCTGGCGCCACGATCAATACCGATGGCACGATCACTGTGCCGGCCGGAACCCCGGCGGGTTCCTATCCTATCACGTATCAGATCTGCGAGACGCTGAACCCGGCCAATTGCTCAACCGCGATTGCAACCGTGGTCGTCTCGGCGGCGCCGATCCTTGCCGACGCTGACACGCTGCCTGCGGTCAATGGCGCGACCGGCGGTGCCACGCAGAGCGTGTTCAATGGCGACACGCTGAACGGTGTGGCGGTCACCTCCTCGACGGTGACGGTCTCGATCACCGATGGCACGGCGCTTCCTGGCGCCACGATCAATACCGATGGCACGATCACTGTGCCGGCCGGAACCCCGGCGGGTTCCTATCCTATCACGTATCAGATCTGCGAGACGCTGAACCCGGCCAATTGCTCAACCGCGATTGCAACCGTGGTCGTCTCGGCGGCGCCGATCCTTGCCGACGCTGACACGCTGCCTGCGGTCAATGGCGCGACCGGCGGTGCCACGCAGAGCGTGTTCAATGGCGACACGCTGAACGGTGTGGCGGTCACCTCCTCGACGGTGACGGTCTCGATCACCGATGGCACGGCGCTTCCTGGCGCCACGATCAATACCGATGGCACGATCACTGTGCCGGCCGGAACCCCGGCGGGTTCCTATCCTATCACGTATCAGATCTGCGAGACGCTGAACCCGGCCAATTGCTCAACCGCGATTGCAACCGTGGTCGTCTCGGCGGCGCCGATCCTTGCCGACGCTGACACGCTGCCTGCGGTCAATGGCGCGACCGGCGGTGCCACGCAGAGCGTGTTCAATGGCGACACGCTGAACGGTGTGGCGGTCACCTCCTCGACGGTGACGGTCTCGATCACCGATGGCACGGCGCTTCCTGGCGCCACGATCAATACCGATGGCACGATCACTGTGCCGGCCGGAACCCCGGCGGGTTCCTATCCTATCACGTATCAGATCTGCGAGACGCTGAACCCGGCCAATTGCTCAACCGCGATTGCAACCGTGGTCGTCTCGGCGGCGCCGATCCTTGCCGACGCTGACACGCTGCCTGCGGTCAATGGCGCGACCGGCGGTGCCACGCAGAGCGTGTTCAATGGCGACACGCTGAACGGTGTGGCGGTCACCTCCTCGACGGTGACGGTCTCGATCACCGATGGCACGGCGCTTCCTGGCGCCACGATCAATACCGATGGCACGATCACTGTGCCGGCCGGAACCCCGGCGGGTTCCTATCCTATCACGTATCAGATCTGCGAGACGCTGAACCCGGCCAATTGCTCAACCGCGATTGCAACCGTGGTCGTCTCGGCGGCGCCGATCCTTGCCGACGCTGACACGCTGCCTGCGGTCAATGGCGCGACCGGCGGTGCCACGCAGAGCGTGTTCAATGGCGACACGCTGAACGGTGTGGCGGTCACCTCCTCGACGGTGACGGTCTCGATCACCGATGGCACGGCGCTTCCTGGCGCCACGATCAATACCGATGGCACGATCACTGTGCCGGCCGGAACCCCGGCGGGTTCCTATCCTATCACGTATCAGATCTGCGAGACGCTGAACCCGGCCAATTGCTCAACCGCGATTGCAACCGTGGTCGTCTCGGCGGCGCCGATCCTTGCCGACGCTGACACGCTGCCTGCGGTCAATGGCGCGACCGGCGGTGCCACGCAGAGCGTGTTCAATGGCGACACGCTGAACGGTGTGGCGGTCACCTCCTCGACGGTGACGGTCTCGATCACCGATGGCACGGCGCTTCCTGGCGCCACGATCAATACCGATGGCACGATCACTGTGCCGGCCGGAACCCCGGCGGGTTCCTATCCTATCACGTATCAGATCTGCGAGACGCTGAACCCGGCCAATTGCTCAACCGCGATTGCAACCGTGGTCGTCTCGGCGGCGCCGATCCTTGCCGACGCTGACACGCTGCCTGCGGTCAATGGCGCGACCGGCGGTGCCACGCAGAGCGTGTTCAATGGCGACACGCTGAACGGTGTGGCGGTCACCTCCTCGACGGTGACGGTCTCGATCACCGATGGCACGGCGCTTCCTGGCGCCACGATCAATACCGATGGCACGATCACTGTGCCGGCCGGAACCCCGGCGGGTTCCTATCCTATCACGTATCAGATCTGCGAGACGCTGAACCCGGCCAATTGCTCAACCGCGATTGCAACCGTGGTCGTCTCGGCGGCGCCGATCCTTGCCGACGCTGACACGCTGCCTGCGGTCAATGGCGCGACCGGCGGTGCCACGCAGAGCGTGTTCAATGGCGACACGCTGAACGGTGTGGCGGTCACCTCCTCGACGGTGACGGTCTCGATCACCGATGGCACGGCGCTTCCTGGCGCCACGATCAATACCGATGGCACGATCACTGTGCCGGCCGGAACCCCGGCGGGTTCCTATCCTATCACGTATCAGATCTGCGAGACGCTGAACCCGGCCAATTGCTCAACCGCGATTGCAACCGTGGTCGTCTCGGCGGCGCCGATCCTTGCCGACGCTGACACGCTGCCTGCGGTCAATGGCGCGACCGGCGGTGCCACGCAGAGCGTGTTCAATGGCGACACGCTGAACGGTGTGGCGGTCACCTCCTCGACGGTGACGGTCTCGATCACCGATGGCACGGCGCTTCCTGGCGCCACGATCAATACCGATGGCACGATCACTGTGCCGGCCGGAACCCCGGCGGGTTCCTATCCTATCACGTATCAGATCTGCGAGACGCTGAACCCGGCCAATTGCTCAACCGCGATTGCAACCGTGGTCGTCTCGGCGGCGCCGATCCTTGCCGACGCTGACACGCTGCCTGCGGTCAATGGCGCGACCGGCGGTGCCACGCAGAGCGTGTTCAATGGCGACACGCTGAACGGTGTGGCGGTCACCTCCTCGACGGTGACGGTCTCGATCACCGATGGCACGGCGCTTCCTGGCGCCACGATCAATACCGATGGCACGATCACTGTGCCGGCCGGAACCCCGGCGGGTTCCTATCCTATCACGTATCAGATCTGCGAGACGCTGAACCCGGCCAATTGCTCAACCGCGATTGCAACCGTGGTCGTCTCGGCGGCGCCGATCCTTGCCGACGCTGACACGCTGCCTGCGGTCAATGGCGCGACCGGCGGTGCCACGCAGAGCGTGTTCAATGGCGACACGCTGAACGGTGTGGCGGTCACCTCCTCGACGGTGACGGTCTCGATCACCGATGGCACGGCGCTTCCTGGCGCCACGATCAATACCGATGGCACGATCACTGTGCCGGCCGGAACCCCGGCGGGTTCCTATCCTATCACGTATCAGATCTGCGAGACGCTGAACCCGGCCAATTGCTCAACCGCGATTGCAACCGTGGTCGTCTCGGCGGCGCCGATCCTTGCCGACGCTGACACGCTGCCTGCGGTCAATGGCGCGACCGGCGGTGCCACGCAGAGCGTGTTCAATGGCGACACGCTGAACGGTGTGGCGGTCACCTCCTCGACGGTGACGGTCTCGATCACCGATGGCACGGCGCTTCCTGGCGCCACGATCAATACCGATGGCACGATCACTGTGCCGGCCGGAACCCCGGCGGGTTCCTATCCTATCACGTATCAGATCTGCGAGACGCTGAACCCGGCCAATTGCTCAACCGCGATTGCAACCGTGGTCGTCTCGGCGGCGCCGATCCTTGCCGACGCTGACACGCTGCCTGCGGTCAATGGCGCGACCGGCGGTGCCACGCAGAGCGTGTTCAATGGCGACACGCTGAACGGTGTGGCGGTCACCTCCTCGACGGTGACGGTCTCGATCACCGATGGCACGGCGCTTCCTGGCGCCACGATCAATACCGATGGCACGATCACTGTGCCGGCCGGAACCCCGGCGGGTTCCTATCCTATCACGTATCAGATCTGCGAGACGCTGAACCCGGCCAATTGCTCAACCGCGATTGCAACCGTGGTCGTCTCGGCGGCGCCGATCCTTGCCGACGCTGACACGCTGCCTGCGGTCAATGGCGCGACCGGCGGTGCCACGCAGAGCGTGTTCAATGGCGACACGCTGAACGGTGTGGCGGTCACCTCCTCGACGGTGACGGTCTCGATCACCGATGGCACGGCGCTTCCTGGCGCCACGATCAATACCGATGGCACGATCACTGTGCCGGCCGGAACCCCGGCGGGTTCCTATCCTATCACGTATCAGATCTGCGAGACGCTGAACCCGGCCAATTGCTCAACCGCGATTGCAACCGTGGTCGTCTCGGCGGCGCCGATCCTTGCCGACGCTGACACGCTGCCTGCGGTCAATGGCGCGACCGGCGGTGCCACGCAGAGCGTGTTCAATGGCGACACGCTGAACGGTGTGGCGGTCACCTCCTCGACGGTGACGGTCTCGATCACCGATGGCACGGCGCTTCCTGGCGCCACGATCAATACCGATGGCACGATCACTGTGCCGGCCGGAACCCCGGCGGGTTCCTATCCTATCACGTATCAGATCTGCGAGACGCTGAACCCGGCCAATTGCTCAACCGCGATTGCAACCGTGGTCGTCTCGGCGGCGCCGATCCTTGCCGACGCTGACACGCTGCCTGCGGTCAATGGCGCGACCGGCGGTGCCACGCAGAGCGTGTTCAATGGCGACACGCTGAACGGTGTGGCGGTCACCTCCTCGACGGTGACGGTCTCGATCACCGATGGCACGGCGCTTCCTGGCGCCACGATCAATACCGATGGCACGATCACTGTGCCGGCCGGAACCCCGGCGGGTTCCTATCCTATCACGTATCAGATCTGCGAGACGCTGAACCCGGCCAATTGCTCAACCGCGATTGCAACCGTGGTCGTCTCGGCGGCGCCGATCCTTGCCGACGCTGACACGCTGCCTGCGGTCAATGGCGCGACCGGCGGTGCCACGCAGAGCGTGTTCAATGGCGACACGCTGAACGGTGTGGCGGTCACCTCCTCGACGGTGACGGTCTCGATCACCGATGGCACGGCGCTTCCTGGCGCCACGATCAATACCGATGGCACGATCACTGTGCCGGCCGGAACCCCGGCGGGTTCCTATCCTATCACGTATCAGATCTGCGAGACGCTGAACCCGGCCAATTGCTCAACCGCGATTGCAACCGTGGTCGTCTCGGCGGCGCCGATCCTTGCCGACGCTGACACGCTGCCTGCGGTCAATGGCGCGACCGGCGGTGCCACGCAGAGCGTGTTCAATGGCGACACGCTGAACGGTGTGGCGGTCACCTCCTCGACGGTGACGGTCTCGATCACCGATGGCACGGCGCTTCCTGGCGCCACGATCAATACCGATGGCACGATCACTGTGCCGGCCGGAACCCCGGCGGGTTCCTATCCTATCACGTATCAGATCTGCGAGACGCTGAACCCGGCCAATTGCTCAACCGCGATTGCAACCGTGGTCGTCTCGGCGGCGCCGATCCTTGCCGACGCTGACACGCTGCCTGCGGTCAATGGCGCGACCGGCGGTGCCACGCAGAGCGTGTTCAATGGCGACACGCTGAACGGTGTGGCGGTCACCTCCTCGACGGTGACGGTCTCGATCACCGATGGCACGGCGCTTCCTGGCGCCACGATCAATACCGATGGCACGATCACTGTGCCGGCCGGAACCCCGGCGGGTTCCTATCCTATCACGTATCAGATCTGCGAGACGCTGAACCCGGCCAATTGCTCAACCGCGATTGCAACCGTGGTCGTCTCGGCGGCGCCGATCCTTGCCGACGCTGACACGCTGCCTGCGGTCAATGGCGCGACCGGCGGTGCCACGCAGAGCGTGTTCAATGGCGACACGCTGAACGGTGTGGCGGTCACCTCCTCGACGGTGACGGTCTCGATCACCGATGGCACGGCGCTTCCTGGCGCCACGATCAATACCGATGGCACGATCACTGTGCCGGCCGGAACCCCGGCGGGTTCCTATCCTATCACGTATCAGATCTGCGAGACGCTGAACCCGGCCAATTGCTCAACCGCGATTGCAACCGTGGTCGTCTCGGCGGCGCCGATCCTTGCCGACGCTGACACGCTGCCTGCGGTCAATGGCGCGACCGGCGGTGCCACGCAGAGCGTGTTCAATGGCGACACGCTGAACGGTGTGGCGGTCACCTCCTCGACGGTGACGGTCTCGATCACCGATGGCACGGCGCTTCCTGGCGCCACGATCAATACCGATGGCACGATCACTGTGCCGGCCGGAACCCCGGCGGGTTCCTATCCTATCACGTATCAGATCTGCGAGACGCTGAACCCGGCCAATTGCTCAACCGCGATTGCAACCGTGGTCGTCTCGGCGGCGCCGATCCTTGCCGACGCTGACACGCTGCCTGCGGTCAATGGCGCGACCGGCGGTGCCACGCAGAGCGTGTTCAATGGCGACACGCTGAACGGTGTGGCGGTCACCTCCTCGACGGTGACGGTCTCGATCACCGATGGCACGGCGCTTCCTGGCGCCACGATCAATACCGATGGCACGATCACTGTGCCGGCCGGAACCCCGGCGGGTTCCTATCCTATCACGTATCAGATCTGCGAGACGCTGAACCCGGCCAATTGCTCAACCGCGATTGCAACCGTGGTCGTCTCGGCGGCGCCGATCCTTGCCGACGCTGACACGCTGCCTGCGGTCAATGGCGCGACCGGCGGTGCCACGCAGAGCGTGTTCAATGGCGACACGCTGAACGGTGTGGCGGTCACCTCCTCGACGGTGACGGTCTCGATCACCGATGGCACGGCGCTTCCTGGCGCCACGATCAATACCGATGGCACGATCACTGTGCCGGCCGGAACCCCGGCGGGTTCCTATCCTATCACGTATCAGATCTGCGAGACGCTGAACCCGGCCAATTGCTCAACCGCGATTGCAACCGTGGTCGTCTCGGCGGCGCCGATCCTTGCCGACGCTGACACGCTGCCTGCGGTCAATGGCGCGACCGGCGGTGCCACGCAGAGCGTGTTCAATGGCGACACGCTGAACGGTGTGGCGGTCACCTCCTCGACGGTGACGGTCTCGATCACCGATGGCACGGCGCTTCCTGGCGCCACGATCAATACCGATGGCACGATCACTGTGCCGGCCGGAACCCCGGCGGGTTCCTATCCTATCACGTATCAGATCTGCGAGACGCTGAACCCGGCCAATTGCTCAACCGCGATTGCAACCGTGGTCGTCTCGGCGGCGCCGATCCTTGCCGACGCTGACACGCTGCCTGCGGTCAATGGCGCGACCGGCGGTGCCACGCAGAGCGTGTTCAATGGCGACACGCTGAACGGTGTGGCGGTCACCTCCTCGACGGTGACGGTCTCGATCACCGATGGCACGGCGCTTCCTGGCGCCACGATCAATACCGATGGCACGATCACTGTGCCGGCCGGAACCCCGGCGGGTTCCTATCCTATCACGTATCAGATCTGCGAGACGCTGAACCCGGCCAATTGCTCAACCGCGATTGCAACCGTGGTCGTCGACGTACCCCCCATTACGGCAGACGATGATGCTCTTGTCGGAGACGGAGCCATCGGAGGCACAACCCCAAGCGTGCTTGAAGGCGATTTGCTGAACGGCATGCCCGTCACCGCCGACCGCGTGACTTTGACGCTGATCTCAACGGGTGGCGTTTCCGGACTTGTGCTGAATCCGGATGGGACTCTGACTATACCGGCCGGTACGCCGCCCGGCACATACTCAATCACCTACCAGATCTGTGAAGTTCTGAACCCAGCCAATTGCGCCACAGCATCGGTCACGCTGACGGTGCTGTCGGAAGCCTCCGTGACGGGGATTGTATACTTCGATGCGAATGGTGACGACGTTCACCAATCCACTGAAACACTCCTGACCGGCTACCGCGTCGAAGTCTACCAGAACGGTGTCCTGGTCGGGTCAGCCATCACGGGTGCCGATGGAGCCTATTCAATCGGAGATCTCGCTCCCTGGCAGGCCAGTGAAGTGCGTTTTGTCAATCCGGCGACCGGTGTTGTCGTCGGAACGATTTCTTCTCTGACGCTGTCAGCCGGAGAGGAACGCGTCAATTTGAACCTTCCGATTGATCCTTCTGGCGTCGTTTACAATGTCGCGACCGGTGAAGCGGTCTCTGGTGCGCGACTCACGGTACTGACGGCAGGCGGTACGCCCTTGCCAACCGCCTGTTTCGTTCACGCCAGTCAACAAAACCAGACCACTGATGCGTCGGGGCGCTACCAGTTTGACATCGTGCCGGGTGCGGATGCCTTGTGCCCAACACAACCGACAGAATACAGAATTACCGTCGAACTGCCAAACGGCACTCAAGCGGTCTGGGGGTTCAATCCCGCCAATTTCACAAGCGGTCCGCTGGATTCGTCGGTGTGTGCGATCGACGCGATTCCGGGCACGGTCTGCGAAGTCTCGGCATCAGCGCTACCACCCAGCACGACATTCTTTGCCGCCTTCCTCCTCGGACAAGGTTCGCGAGACGTTATCAACAACCACATTCCGGTGAATTTCGAGGCAAGCGCCACGCCGTTGCAAGCCACGAAGACGGCGTCAGTCAGCTCTGCGTCTGTCGGATCCGTCATCACCTATACGATTACGGTGCGAAACGGTCAGACAATCGACCTCAACGATATTGATATCATCGACCGACCACCTGCTGGTCTGAAATATGTCCCGGGGTCAGCGCGCGTGAACGGCGCCGATCTTGAACCCACAATAGAAGGTCGCAATCTGATTTGGTCCGACATCGATATTGCCGCCGGAACCGCTGCCAACGTAACCTTGGCTCTGGTTGTCGGTGCCGGCGCGCAGGCGGGCGAATACATCAATGAGGGATTTGCCGACAACGGACCAGGCAATCTGGTTTTGTCGAATGTTGGTCAAGCGCGGATACGCATTGTGCCGGACGAAGTGTTCGACTGTTCGGAAGTGACCGGAAAAGTGTTCGAAGACCTTAACCGAAATGGAGTGCAGGACGAGGGCGAGCAAGGACTGGCGGGCGTGCGCCTCGCGACGGTCAATGGTCTAGTGATCACGACGGATGAATTTGGTCGCTATCACATCGCCTGCGCAGCCACGCCAAAGCCAGGTATTGGTTCAAACTTTATCTTGAAACTCGATAGCCGGACGTTGCCAACTGGATTTGTTGTAACAACCGAAAACCCCCGCGTGATCCGCCTCACGCAGGGCAAGATGTCTCAACTTGATTTTGGCGCAAGTCTTTTGCGCATCGTCGAGTTCCAGCTCACCGACGAGGCCTTTGAGCCAGACGACGTCAAATTGAAACCGGAATGGCAGCCAAAAATCGCTGAACTCATCAGTGTGCTGTCGGATGCGCCTTCCGTCCTTCGCCTTGCTTATGCCGGGCCGCAGAGCGGTGCGCGTCTCAAAGCGCTGACGGATGAGATCAAAAAGGCTTGGCGCGAAAAAGGTGCCGACTACGACCTGTTGATTGATACCGAATCGGTCACGTCACCTTCGGAACGTTGATAGCCTCGACTTTTGTCACTGCAATTTGAGCCCCGGGCGATCGCGCATCGCTCGGGGCACACTGCGTTCACCGTCTTTGGATTGGGATAATGGATGGCCTAAGGGCGCCGGACCGTTCCGCTGGAGTCGAACCGAGTGGCAAAAGAAGCAGTGATCAAAAGGGAGCGATCAGACTGTCAAAGTCAGAAGTTAATATTCCCATGCGCGTTTCGTAGTGTTTCGCTGAACAGCCATTCATACTGCAACAAAGTTTGGCCTTTAGGCTCAGATCGATAAAATTTCATCGATTAACCAAAGCGTGAGCTTACCGAATTCTGAGATTGTCAGTCTCGACAAAAGGGACGCCGGACTTTCTGGCGATCATAATCGGGACTAAATCGTGATGCGTGTGAAATTGAAAAAGTCGGCCTTTATTGCCGCACTGATTTCGACTTCGGCAATGGTGCCTACGGCTCTTGCAGACCAAAGTCAGTCAAACCAAATTGTCAGCGTACAAGTCGAAAAGACGGCGCAAGCCAGCAATCTTGTAATTGCTGCGACACAACTTTCTTCGCGCGCTGCAGGTCCGGTCGCTTCTGATCAGGCCGACCAAATTCAACGTCCTGCGGCTCAAATTATCGTTCACGATTCCTTGAAGCGTAACCTGGACGCCTCAACGATTGCCGATCTGGCGCTCGATAAAGCAGACATTCGGATGACGTTTGATAGTCTGGAAGTCACGCCGCATTTGAACATCGGACTTATCGACGGCCGTGTGGCAGGAATACCGGGCGAGCCGCTCAAATTCGACACCCATTGGAACTATAGTGCTTGGGTGAACCGCGCAGAAGTACGGATATTTGATGCTGACGACGAACTCATCAAGGCACCGATCGCGGTTGTCGCTGTCGACCTCCAGACGGGTGAAGCGAATTGGACCATTCCAGCGACACGCAACACATCGCGCTATACCTATGTCCTGCGCGTTTACAATGCGGACGGAAAGTTTGATGAAACCATCGACAAGTGGATTCGGGTTGTATCAGAAAGCGAAGCTCCAAAGTCATCAGCCAACGCTTACTCAGCGATAGATGGACTGGATGCAACGGCAACGCGCAACATTCAGGTGCGCGGTGGTGCCGTGACCGTGTCGGGCCTCAAAATGGCAGGTGACGGCGCGAGCAATATAAAATTCATGGGGCGACCCATTCAAATGGACCGAGACGGGGACTTTGTTGTCCGCGAAATCGTTCCGGCGGGGCAGCACAGCATCGATGTGAGCTACACCCGCGAAGACGGAAAGCAGGTCGACGTTTCTCGCAGCATCGAGATCCCCGAAAATGACTTCTTTATGGTCGCGATTGGTGATCTGACAGTCGGAACGCGCACAAGCGAGAGCCGCGCTTTGTTGGAGGCGTCGGGCGAAGACTTCGACGAAACTTATGTAACGGGTCGCGGCGCCTTTTATCTGAAAGGCAAGATCCAAGGGAAGTACCTGCTGACCGCATCGATGGACACGACTGAAGACGATGTCGACAATCTGTTCTCGAACTTGTCTGACAAGGACCCGCAGTCTTTGCTCCGCCGCCTTGATCCGGACCGCTACTATCCTGTCTATGGTGACGATTCTACTTACGTAGAGGATGCTCCAACGCAAGGGCGCTTCTATGTCCGACTCGAACGTGGCGACGATCATATCGTCTGGGGTAACTTCCTCACCAATGTGACCAATACCGAGTTTGCCCAGATTGACCGCGGTCTGTATGGCGCAAAGGCCCAGTACAACAGTGACGAGACCACTTCTAACGGCGAGCGCACGCAGCGTGTGACCATCTTCGCGGCTGATCCCGGCACGGTTCCGGCGCGTGAAGAGTTTCAGGCAACCGGCGGATCAGTTTACTTTCTTGAGCGGCAAGATCTGACAATTGGTTCTGAACGTCTGCGTGTGGAAATCCGCGATCAAGACTCCGGACTTGTGTTGGAAACGCGCGATCTGCAACCGTTCGTCGACTACGACATCGACTATATTCAGGGCCGTATTCTGCTTTCGGCGCCGCTGACATCCACGGCGCTCGGAACTCAAATCGTGCGCGACGGTACTGTCTCCGGCAACTCCGTCTACCTCGTCGCACGCTATGAGCACACACCAGGACTCGATGAGATCGATGGCTTCACGACCGGTGGCCGGGTCGAACGGTGGGTGAACGATTCGATCCGCCTTGGCCTGACTGCGCAGGGCGAAGAAACCGGCGATGCCGACCAGACTTTGGTTTCGGCAGATATCATCGCCCGCATGACTGATCAGACCTACGTCAAAGCCGAACTTGCACAAACAGACGGCGCCGGGTTTCAAGAGCGAGCCTCAATCGATGGCGGATTTTCGTTCAATCCGCTGATTGCCGGGACGAGCAATGACGCCACCGCATGGCGCGTTGAAGGCGCAGCCACACTGTCAGATCTGGCAGGAGTAGAAAGCGATACGAAACTCACCGGCTATTATGAACAGCTAGAGGCTGGCTTTTCCGGCGTTGGCCGCCTCACACTGGGAGAAACAGAGCGTTTTGGCGCCAGTCTGACACGTTCCTTGGGAGACCAGGGTTCGCTTGCCTTCAAATTTGATGACGTCTCGATTGACGGCGGCGTTGATGAAGTCACCGCGGCTGCCGATTTTAGGTTCGGATTGTCTGATACCCTCACCGCTGGTCTCGGTCTGCGCTACAACGACATTGCCGGGTCCGCATTCGGTAATGATGGTGAGCGCACAGATCTGGGTGTTGAACTGCGTCACCAGGCCAATGCCAGCTTTGTGGTTTACGGCTTTGCTCAAGGAACGCTGAGCGCAAGCGGTTTGCGCGCAGATGCCAATCGTGCTGGCTTGGGTATCGAAACCAGTCTGACCGAACAGCTCCAGGCGCGCGGTGAAGTTTCCGGCGGTGATGGCGGCACAGGCGCGCTGGCGGAGCTGACTTGGCAACGCCAAGACGGCGAGGAATACTATCTGAATTACACGCTGGATGCAGAACGTCAGGAACCGGGCGTTGACGGTACCAGCTTCCTATCAAACTCACAAAACGGCCTGACGGCTGGTGCGCGAAAACGCTTCAACGATGTCGTCAGTGTTTATGGCGAAGAACGTGCGAGCTTTGGCGACACGACCGGCGTGACTCACGCTTACGGTATTGACTTCATCCCGGCTGAGCGCTGGTCGCTCGGCGCTTCGTTTCAAGTCGGCGATCTGGAAGACGCTTTCCAGCGTATCGAGCGGGAAGCCTATACCGCTACGGCGGGCTATGCAGGCGAGACCGTGAACTTCGGAACAGCTTTTGAATGGCGCGAAGACGAAGACCCCATCGCCGTCACAAAGCGTGAGACCTGGCTCTTCCGGTCAAATGCCAGCGTGAAGGTGTCACCCGACTGGCGGGCATTGCTCAAATTCAACAAAGCCGAAAGCAATTCGAACGCGGGCGCGTTTTTTGCCGGAGACTTCACCGAGCTGCAGCTTGCCGGGGCCTATCGTCCCGTTGAGAACGATCGTCTGAATGCCCTGCTTCGCTATACTTACTTTGAAGATCTGCCGACATCGGCACAGATTTCGAGCAGCGGACAAACCGGTATTCCTGCGCAAAAATCTAACATTCTCAGCGTTGACGCAAATTATCGCATCAGCAACTGGCTTACCTTTGGCGGCAAATATGGACTGCGCGAGGGCCAAGTCAGCCTGTCTCGTACAGACGCAGACTTCGTCACCAGCAAGGCGCAGCTAGCCGTTGCCCGGGTCGATTTTCACGTCGTCAAAAAATGGGATGGTCTTCTCGAAGCCCGCATACTTGATGTCGATCTTGCCCAAGACACCAAAGCTGGTTTCCTCGCGGCTATTTATCGTCACGTCGGAGACAATGCAAAAGTTGGCATCGGATACAATTTCACCGACTTCTCGGATGATCTCACCGACCTTTCCTACAATGACGACGGGCTGTTTCTAAACATCATCGCGAAATTTTAGGAGACTGTTCCGTCGAGTATCAATCCAAGTCGCAGTTCCAGGCTTGGACTTGGACTTCTCCCGGTTGTAGCGCGACAATCAGGACGAGCGCTAGCGCTGTCGTTTCGCCAGTCAGTTCAGCGATCAGCGCGCGGGCGACATCGCAGGCTTGTTCCAGTAACAAGGAGGCTTCCGGTCCCAGGGCGCGGCGCACATTTCGCCCGTCAGACCATATCTAAAGGTACCGCGCGAATTGCCTGCCGGAGCGATGTCGCAGCGCAAGTCCCGCAACTTCAGCATCCCATTCGAATCGGTCGGCCGAGGCGAACGTCTTGTTGGTCTCGGACTTTTTTGAGTCTGGCGGGCATTGGGATGTAAATCGGCGTAAGGTCCCGACGCCGATCGGCGCAATATCCGGTTGATTTTGCTAGAGGTGCCGGGGGCACATGCTGATGCCGATTCACACCTCCCTGAAATCAAACGGCTCGAACACTGGGTTCTTTGGACCGATACGCAGGCCGAAAACGTCCCTTTTTTTCAGACCCGTCGTTCGCTGAGGCAATCATGACAGGCAAGTCTGGGCCAGGTCGGCTCCGATCTACGGATTGGCTTCTGGCAGGCTCGCCTCAGTCCTGTCGTTCGGTTGCCTCAGCGCCACCAGGCGGGAGATCGCCGGTTGCAGTCATTGGTGCTTTGTCCCGCAGGCGCTATGACTGCAGTCAATGACATACGAACGAGTGCATGCAATCTGGGACCTGTACGATGGGATTCGAACGGGCATCGCCGACATGAATGGTGCTCCGCACTATTTTGCATCGCAGTACGAAGATACCGTCGACGACTACTCGGACAGTTTCAAGCTCTACCCCGTGGGTTCAAAGTTCATGCAACGCGCCATGCAACAGTGGTCGATCTATCGAGCCTGGGAACGTCAATTCCACAGCGGTGAAGCCGCACTCCAGACCCATCCCGGTCACGGTGGTGTCAATGCTGAATACGATGAATTGGAGTCATGGCTCGACGCCGAACTTGCACGCCTTCAGCCTTTGCCGACGCTCTACAAGGCGAGTTTTCGGGAACTACCCGGACAGGACGATCTCCCCGGTGCGATGCTTCGCGAGACGGAAGTCGTATGGTTGCCGTCGTCCGTTTAGGGCCAGGTTGGCTCCGATCGTCAGGTTTCTCGACCGGCAGGGTCGATACAATCGTGCCGCCGGGCCGCCTCACCGATACCAGGCCGGATTTCTAAAGCGATCAAGGACGCCCGCCATGCGCAGCCGGCGGCCCCGGGCCCGGTGGCGGGCGTCCTTGATCGCAGAATGCCTGACGCGCGGGTGGCTGGCACCGTTATGGAGATTTGAAGCTATCGCCTGCATTGCAGGTGGGCGCAGGCGGCCGTCCTGGGTGGTTCTGGCGCCGTCGGATGTCGCATGCACCGTGGATTTTGCCGGTGTCTGATGTGCCGCGTGCGCTGCTTTTCTGGCAGCGCGTTCGATCAGGCCGCAAGCTCCCGACGTCGCCGATGATGGCGAACGCGGGGACGTCGGCAACCGAGAACGGAGCGAACGTCATGAGGTGTCCATCCGTGCTTGTGGGCGTCGCTTGAGTTGCGCTGCCGGGGTCACCAGCTCGGCAAGGATCATCCGTCCACCGCAGCAGGGGCATGGCGCCGGCCCGGGGGCCGGCGCCTCCTGGGCCGGCGTTGGGTCGGGCATCGGTTCTGGCGGTGGTATGCGATCGGCGAGCAGGCTGCGTGCCTGCGCGATGGCGGCGCGGCGCTGGGTGTTGGCGAGGAGCCCGACATGCCGGATGCGGTGAAGGCCGTCGGGCAGAACGTGCTGCAGGAACCGCCGGGCAAACTCGCTGGCGGCGAGCGTCATGACCCCGTATCTGGTCTCGCCGTCCTTGCGATAGTCCTTGACCCGGAACGTCACGCGCTGGCCGTCATAGGCTGTGATCCGGCTGTTCGAGATCGCGATCCGGTGGGTATAGCGGGCGAGATAGGAGAGGACCTGGTCAGGCCCGGCGAACGGCTGCTTGGCATAGACGACCCAGTCGCGCCGGCGCTGGCTCTTCAGGAGGAGCGTGAACGCTTCCGGGTCTGCCAGCGGGGCGAGATCGCCGTGGAAGCTGAGCTTGCCGGCGGCATGGAGGCCGGCGAGCCGCTCGCACATCAGCCTGCGGAACAAGCGCGAGAGTACCCGCACGGGCAGGAAGAAGCCGCGGCGACAGTCGACCCAGCGCTTGCCATCCGGTGACAGGCCGCCGCCGGGCACGACGCCGTGGATGTGGGGATGATGGGTCATCGCTGATCCCCACGTATGCAGGACCAGGGTCGCGCCGAGCTTTGCGCCGAGATGCTTCGGGTCGGCGCCGATCGTCATCAGGGTCTCGGAGACGGCCTTGAACAGAGCGTCATAGACAACACGCTTGTTCTGGAACGCCACACGCGCCAGCGGCGCGGGCAGCGTGAACACGACATGGTAATAGGCGACGGGAAGCAGGTCCCGCCTGCGGGCCTCCAGCCAGTCATAGGAGGCCGCCGCCTGGCATCTCGGACAATGCCGGTTGCGGCAGGAGTTATAGGCAACGTCCATCGTCCCGCAGTCCTCGCAGCGGGAGACATGCCCACCGAGGGCAACGCTGGGCTGTTTTTTAGCGTTTCGGCCAGTTTCGAGTAGACGGCCTAACACACAGTATAATATAGTATTTTCAGGTAAACCGTCCGTGGGCGTTTCATTGTGTTTCGTTCCGTTTCGAAATCTGGTGGAGCCCCGGTGGAGTACCATTCGGCATTTGCCTTCCCGATATACGGAAAGGCAAAGGTCGCAAAAAGGCAAAGGTCGCGACGAGGGAGCGGGCACCCGAAGGCACTATGAAACTTACATTGAAAAGCATCGAGGCGGCGGAGCCGAGGCCCACCGAGTACGTCCTTTGGGATGACGAGCTCTCCTGTTTCGGTGTCCGCGTCCGGCCGGGCGGCGCAAAAACATTCATTGCAAAGACTCGCGTAGGAAAGGGTCGCGCGGCCCGCAAGATAACGATCACTCTCGGTAAGCCTGGCGCTATGACCGCGGATGACGCGCGCCGCAAAGCCCGCGCTGCGATTGCCGATGCGGCTGCTGGAAAGACGCCTGCGAAAGTCGTCAAGGCAACCGGACCTTCGACCGTTGGCGGGCTCTGCCAACTCTGGATCGAACGTTCAGCCCTGCGCTCGCGCCAGCGCGGGAAGCTCGCGGGCAAGTTACGGGACCCGCGCAACATCGCGGTCGATGTCGGCCGGATCAACGCGCATATCCTCCCCTGATTGGCAAGGTCAGCTTGAGCGAACTCAATGCGGGTGTGATCGCTCGTTTCCGTGACGCGGTCGCGCGCGGCGATACCGCCAAAGACACTAAGTCCAAAGCTCGCGGTGTGCGCCGCGTCCGGGGCGGGGAGGGGACTGCCAGCCGCACGCTGTCGCTCCTATCGTCCATATTCTCGTTCGGCGTGCGCGAAGGCTTTCTGCCTGCCAATCCCGCCCTCGGCGTCGAGAAGACGCCGAGCCGGTCCATGGAGCGGTTCCTCAGCCCTGATGAAATGCGCCGTCTTGGCGAGGCACTCGACCAGATCGAGAAAGCCGGTGCGCCAGCAGCCGGGATTGCGATCATACGCATGCTAGCGCTGTCCGGGGCGCGCAAAGGCGAGATCGAACAGCTGACCTGGAAAGAAGTTGATCTGCACACAGGCTTCCTGCGCCTCGCCACCTCGAAGACAGGCGCCAAGCTCATCCCCATCACCGGACCGATGCGGGCGATTTTCGAAGAGCGTTCAAAGCACGGGACGCTGGGATACGTGTTTGCGAGCGCCAATACGGAAACTTACTTCCAAGGCACACCGAAGCTCTGGCTGCGGGCGCGAAAGCTGGCGGGGCTTGAGGATGTCCGGCTTCACGACTTGCGCCATTCGGCAGCGTCGTTCGCGCTGGCTGGCGGCCTTGGGCTCGAAGTGATCGGCAAGCTGCTTGGTCATGCCGACATCAAAACGACCCGCAGGTATGCGCACCTCGCAGATGGCCATGTTCGCGCCGCCGCTGAAGCGATGGCCGATAACATTTCTGAGCTACTTTCAAATGGTCCGACAGCGCGCTCCTAGTCGAGCCGATTGGCCAAGTTATGCATGAGCGTCGTGGCTGACAGGCAAATAACAGGCCGAAGTCGGGCGGAGACAAGTTCGCGCCATCAGGCAATTGATCGCCGGTTGTGCCGGTTCATTCGTTCTAGGTTACGCGAATGGCCGGGGTGCGCGTGCTTCTCCGGCATAGGATTTGTGCCACTTAGTGTTCGAGGCAATACGGTGACGATTGACGTGGGGCCCAAAAGAACATACTGGCAACATTCGGGCGGATCATTTGGCGGCATTATGCGGTTCGGGTTACTGGTTGCAGCCTTGGTATTCTGGACCGCGCCGGACGCTCGCGCGCAGGCGTCCGCCACTACGGCGACGCCTCCAAAGCCTATCTATTTCGTGGTCGATGCGTCCGGCTCAATGCAAGGACAGAATAGGGAGGATGCGGAGCTATTGATGCGCGCTCTGTCCCTCCCAAGTGATCAACCTGTCTCGGTAGTTTTTTTCGGAAGCAAGCCTGCGACGCCTGACACCAATCTCTGCTTCGAAGCTTTCGACGTCGCAAAGCCCATCCCCCGCGGAAAGGATTTCCCACCAGCGCTCCCGGACTTGGGAGGCAAAGATGATCAGACAGCGATAACGAACGCGATCGATCAGGTGCTTGGCAAGATCGACGGCCCAGCCAAGCTGATCGTCATCACGGACGGCCAGGAACGCTGCAACAAGAACTTCAGCGAAATTCGTGCACGCCACCCGAATGCTGAGGACGTCGAGATTGAGGTTCGGCAAGTTGGCAATAATCCGAACGCTGAACTTCAAAAGCTACAAGAGCGCCCGCCCCCGAAACCAGCCATCACACCCATCCCGTCGCCTAACAAGGTAGAAGTTCACGTTGCGCTCGATCCAGACCGAACGAACGCTTGGGATCAAGCCCATTGGCCTGCGCGTTACTTTTGGCTGCCGCCCTATATGCTGCTCGCTGTGTCCGCCGGCTTTTTCGGCAGCAGCTTCGGAAATACAGCACGACGCTACAACGACGAAATCACCACGCTTCAGAACCTGAGACGTCGCGCGGACGACTATTTTGCTCAAAAGGGCCAGCGCCTAACTCAACAATGGCCACCATTCTTGAGCGATTCTGAGGCATCGAAAGATGGTGACAGCGCCCGAAGGATTAGCCTCGCGCTGTTCTTACTCGCATGTGCCGCCGGTCTTCCGCTGATCCTACTCAATGGCGCAACTCAAGAGTGGGCAATTGTGGCCCCGCTGTTCGCTCCGCTAGTCATTCTTGGGTTGCTCTTCATCGCTCCTCGAATGAGACGTAGATTTCCTATCGTTGAAGCTCTTCCATTGACGCTGGCAAATAAGATCGGTCTTGCAGTTTTCGCCATCCTCATTTCTGTCTCCTACTATCTCATAGACGGCGACCTTGCCCGGGGTGCTGCTTGGGTGGTTCTCAGCTCCGGCTTTTCTGCAGCTTTGGCGATTGTCGCTAGTGCGCCACTGCTCTTTGCAGGATCGCAGCTCGGTCAACTCGATCGCGCGAAGAGTTCCTACAAACACACCTGGGATCATGGACAGGACGAGCATCATCGACAGGAAATGGCCGAGGCTCGCGCAAAACAGGAAGAACGTGATCGAATTTTGTCGAGCATGTTCGGGTGGATATTCCCGCCGAGCACGACCACTCGAATTAGAGGTAAGAAGCTCCAGAAAGATCAAAACGCAGTTAGAAAGTATCTGGAATCGTTGGCTCGCGAAGTTGCCGAGCATGCAGAAAAGACAAAAGACAATTCAAGGCTATTCAGTTTGTATCAGACTGGTGATTTGGTCGGCGCAATCAAGCAGGTTGTTCAAATCTCCGACCTGAATTTGTCGGAGCGGATTAAGGTTGCTTTGTTGGAAATACCCGAGGCGTACGATTCGCTCAGTGAATCGAGAATTGCAGTCGCTTTCTCAGAAGCAGCAAAAATCATACGATCCAATTAGCTGTAGCGAGAGCATACGAGGGTATGCCGAGCGACCTGATAGGGCCAGGTCGGCTCCCATCATTGGGTTCCGTGTCCGGCAGGGTCACCTCAGTCCTGTGGTAATCATCCCCGAAATTAAGTGACTTGAAAACTGGACTTCTTCGGCTTTGATAGAGCACGGAGACGACCATGAAGAAATCGAGATTTACGGAAGCCCAGATCCTCGCGATCCTGAAGCAGGGCGAAGGCGGTGTGCCGGTTGCGGATCTTTGCCGCGAGCACGGGATCAGCAACGCTACTTTTTACAACTGGCGCAGCAAGTATGGCGGAATGGATGCGGCGATGCTGTCTGAGATGAAAGCGATGGCTGAAGAGAACCGGCGGCTGAAGAAGATGTATGCCGAGATGGCGATGCAGAATGAGTTGCTGAAGGATGCCTTGGGAAAAAAGTAGCAAGGCCATCTCGACGACGAGAGATGGCCAAAGAGGCTGTTCGAAAGAAGGGCGTGCCTATCGCGCTGGCCTGCCGCACCTTTGGCATCAGCGAGACCTGCTACCGATATGAGGCGAAACTGTCGGATGAGAATGCCGAGATTGCCGACTGGCTGGTGCGGCTGGCGAAGTCCGAGAAGACACGGCGCTGGGGCTTCGGCCTTTGCTATCTGTTCCTGCGCAATGTGCAGGGTTTTGCGTGGAACCATAAGCGCGTGCGCCGCATCTATTGCGAACTGGAGCTGAACTTGCGGATCAAGCCGAAGAAGCGACTGGTTCGGCCCGTGCCAGACAAACTGTTGGTTCCCGACCATCCGAATGAAATGTGGTCGATGGATTTCATGGCGGACCAACTCGGTGATGGTCGATCGTTCCGGACACTGAATGTGCTCGACGACTTCAACCGAGAAGGCCTCGCTATCGAGGTGGACTTCTCACTGCCTGCGGCCCGCGTGGTCCGCGCGCTCGACCAGATCATCGAGTGGCGCGGAAAGCCGATGGGGATTCGCGTTGACAATGGCCCCGAAAACATCAGTGGGAAGCTGCAAACCTGGGCCGCCAAACGCGGCATTGGGATCTTCTACATCCAACCCGGCAAGCCCCAGCAGAACGCCTACGTCGAACGCTACAACCGAACTGTTCGACAAGAATGGCTCGGGCAATACATCTGGAACACAATCGAGGAGGTCAAGGATCACGCCACGCGCTGGCTATGGATTTACAACAATGAGCGCCCGAATATGGGCATCGGCGGCATAACCCCCGCCATGAAACTGAAACACGCCGCATGAAGTCTAGGAAACAAGCCGCTTAAAAATGGGATGATTACCCCAGACGGCGGAGGATCACGGCGTGGCTCCCTCAGTCTCTGCAACGGGACGGCCGAGCGCGGAGAGCGCCTTGCGCAGCCTTGGTTCAAAACTGCCAGCAGTGATAGACACACGAAAAGCCGTCGCCTCCCATTCGTAGAAAAGCCCGACAAAGGCTTTGTCCTTGCAGGCCTCCTCGAGCGGTAAGGCAATGATCGGCTCCCGGTAGAGCGGCGGACTGAGCGGGCTATCGCTCAGCATCACGGCCAATATCTCATCAGGCCCGCTAACGGCCAGCGGCCCAACCGACAGCGCATCAGCGACTGATGCGAAGTTTTGAAGCGATTGCTCGCTGAAGGCGCGGTCATAGTACAGCGCGAAAGTGGCAAGTCGTAAGAACTCGGTCAACTGTTCTCGCGCGTCAACCGACTGATATTGCAGGAAAGCCTCATTGCCCAGAAACTGCTCTACGGCTGCGGTTTGCAGCAGCAATACGTAAGGCGCATTCAGCGGCACAAGGGCTGCCTTGACATTGGCCAGCGCGTCTTTATCGGCGCGGCAGGCGCGTAAATCCTCCAGCGCTGTCTGGATGACCGGCAACTCTATGGCGATATTTTTGCGAACCCGGTCTTGCATGGCAAGATTGCTGTTCAACTCAACAACCACCCGCTCAAGAGCTTGATCATAGACGCGCCGGTTCTCCCGTTCATTGCTCCAATTGGTGATCTGAAATGCGATCAGGATGCCCAGCACCACAATCAGGAAGTCGAGCCCCACCGCGAACCAGTTCTGGTCTCTCACATGCTTGGTCAGACGGCGGAGGATCATGGCTTGGTCACTTTCTGTTGAGCGGCCTCAAATTCGGCGGGCATCATGCGCCAGGCCGTCATGTTTTTTTCCACCATCGCAATCAATGCGTTGGTGTTTTCCAGCTCTGAAATCCGGTAGCGCAGCGCGCGCTCAAGACCGTCGGCGCTCCGCAATGCCGCCGCGGCCAGCGCGATGCGCTCTGGCGGAAGCGATAATTGGCACGGAAACTGGAGCACGGTCGCGTCGGGCTCAAACATCACGATAGCCGCTTCGTAGCTCTCGTAATTTTGCATTTTCTCATCGCCGCAATGGCGGCGCACATCGCGCTGCACGTCGAGCGGAATGATTTCACGGAACAGGCGGCGATAGGTCGATGACTGGGTCTCTGCAGAGGCCACATCGACCCACGCTTCTGCGTAATAGTTCTCTGCATCGCGCAGGATCATCGGATCCTTTAGCCGCAAGCCAATGCCCAGCGAGACAATCTCGTCATAGGCATAGCGCCGCTTGAAAATCCTGTTGAACTGCGTCGCCCGGAATGCCTTGATGAGATAATCCTCATCAGAGAGCGTCACCGTGCCCTCCGCATTAGCCAAAACCTGTTCAGCATTAGCCTGAACATCGCGGAAATAAAGCAGCCTTGCGCGGTAATCGATCGTTTCATCCGCCAGCTCAAACTCCAGTTGCCGCTCCAGCGCGACGGCCTTGCGGCTAAGGGCGGCATCGGCGTTCCAATTGCCGATCTGGATACCGAGGAAGACACCCGTGACAACGATCACGAAATCAAGCGCGACGGCGAACCAGTTCTGCGCCTTGACGTGTTGTGTCATTCGCCGCAACAGCATGCGCGTGTCCCCCAATTTCCCGTTACAAACCAAGGGGACCGTAGGACCTGTTTGCAATTGCACAAGCGCTCAAGGCGCGTATGGACGCGTGTGACGCAAAACAGACTTCCGCAATCGCGCGAGCGACCGGCAACTTAGGGCCAACGCGGCTCTCATGCTGAGGCTCCCCGGCCGGCAGGGTCACGTCAATCCGGTCATTGGGCCGCCTGACGGAAACCAGGCCGGAGTTCGCCGATTCCAGCCATTTAGCATCCGGCCCGAGTCGACCGGTGGTGCCAAATCAATGAAGAACGCGAAGATCGCTGGCCGTCTGATCGCACCCGTGAGGCGTCGGCGGAATCCAGGTCAAAGGCATGGGCGGCTTTCGCCCGACGGGCTCTTATTCCTTTTCCCGGGTCAACCTCTCCGCAACGGAAATCCCGATCGCGGAAAGCACGAACATGAAATGAATTACAGCCACAAACGCTACAATCTGCACGTTCTCCAGACTGAGGTCGCCGCCCAGGTAGGTCTTTAGCGCGTGGACGCCCGATATCGAGATGATGGCGAATGCGAGCTTCAGCTTCAGATTGTAGGTGTTTACGTGGTCCAGCCAATCCGGCTTTTTCATGTCCTTTTCGTCAAAGTGCCGGGTCGTCACGAACAGTGAAACACCTGCCAGAGACACAACCCAGACAAGTTGCGCCACCATGGTCATGTCCACCAGTTCCAGCACCTTGATGATCAGGTCGATCTTACTGATCTGTTCAAACAGCAGTGTGTTCATCAGCCTATAAGTTTCGAGCACGAACTTGCCCAGGATCCCGAGAATGATCGTGACAAGACCGACATAGAAGAACAGCATTGTGAAACGCATGCCGTAGAGTAGCGACCCGACCAATGAGAGTAGTTTTTCCATTCTTTCCGCCTTGAAACAAATATGACTGTTACATCCGGTAGCGCTGTCGCTGCAGTATCCGGCGCCGCACTGCCGAAAGCCTAGATGGCGCAGATGCAACTATCGGCGACGGTGCATCTGCCGCCGCCCGCTTCGGCTTACCCGACCAGAAAGCAGGACGAAATAGTCCGGGGCCGGCTTCGCAAAAAATCGGGCTCTTGCAGCCGCGACACTTTCGCATTGTCCCGGGCCAAACGCTTGCAGAAGGCCCTGGCGGTATCCACGTCTGCCGGCGAAGAGAAAAACCAATGACCATCAAGTCGCTTCACGGCCTCCGGCTGATCGAGGCTTTTGACAAGCAAAGAAAGATAAAGGGAAAACATGATGCGTACTGTTCTGGTGGCCGGTTTCGCACTGGTGCTTGGGGCCTGCGGTGATGCAGCCGACCTGCAACAAGTGAAGCAGGGCGCGCTCGATTTGGGCGGACAGGCGCTCGAGGCGGCAAGTGGCGCAGTGGACACCAAGACAGCTTGCGTTCTGGCCGGGCAATCGGAAGTGTTCTGCGGCTGCGTGCAGGACAGCCTGGGGTCAGAGATCACCGGCGAGCATCTGGAAGCGCTCAAGAATGTCCTCAGCGAAAGTCTCAGCGGTGAAGGCTTGCCGGCCGCCATCGAGAAAGCCGGCAATGTTGACGCCCAGACCCGCGAGGCATTGGTGCAATGTGCAACAACAGCCGCCGTTGAAGGCGCGTTGGGCGAGGCGGGGAACTAGCTCTTCACCCACGCTGACCGAGCGGCCTGAACCTACCCAGCCGGTTCTGAAGGTCCGATTGCTCTGCCGGCAAGTTAACCTTGGTTCAGTTGTTGAGCTGCCGCCTCGCTGCGATGCGGCAACTCAACGAACGGTGCCCTTTTTTGCTTGGTAAACTTTCCCGGATCGGCCTGTCGATCAATCGAACCGGTGTCCGACCCCGCAGCTTAACGACGGCTCTGCAGCCTTGATTGACAGACCAATACTCAGCGTAGCTTGATCCGGCGCCAACCAGACTTCTGAAGAGCCGACCTTGAAAACCGCCCCACCATCTTCTGCACCTGAGGTCGTCATCATTGGCGCTGGCGGCGCCGGGATCGCCGCGGCGCACCGTCTGCAGGCTCTCGGCTTTAGCGTGCTTGTGTTGGAAGCTTCCGACCGGATCGGCGGCCGGGCGTTCACAGAAAGCGAAACCTTCGGAATTCCATTCGACCATGGATGCGCCTGGCTGCAGGGCCCCGGTGATCTGCCCTACATCAGCGCCGCCCGCTCTGCAGGCTTCACCATGATCGATCATGACGATCCTCCCGGCGCCCTGTTTTCAGGAGGCCAGCCCGCCACGCCGGACGATGTGGATAAGTATGACAGGGCCGCATCCCGCCTCAGGCAATTGCTGGCATCCCACAAAGACGATGTTGCCGCGTCGAGCCTGGTGAAAGCAAGCGACCGATGGCTGGCCGCCGCTGCAACATGGCTCAGCGCGATGGATCACGGCGTCGATCTGACCGAGCTTTCGAGCGCCGATGTCGCGGTTTATGGCGCCTATGCGGTGAACGCCCTCGTCCGAGAGGGCTTGGGGTCCCTCGTCGCGAAGTTCGCAAAGGGTCTGCCCATCCAGACTGGTACCGTGGTCACGGGCGTCGACTGGTCGGGCACGGGCGTGACTGTCCGCACACAGAAGGGCGACATCCGGGCGCAAGCGGTCATCGTGACGGTTTCGACCGGTGTCATGTCCGGACGAGGGATCAGGTTTATGCCGGACTTGCCTGCAGAAGTCTGGCAAGCCTTTGACGACCTTCCCATGGGCCTGCTGACGAAGATCGCGCTGCAGACGGACGGGTCGCGTTTCGGCCTGCCGGAGAACGCCTTTGTCACGCGCGCCATCGATGAGCCCCTTCCGCCGAAAGCGGCCTTCTTTCTGTCTTTTCCGGCCGGAAATGATCTCTGCGTCGGGTTCGTGGGTGGGAGCCGGGCCTGGGAAATCGAGAAGGCAGGCGAGGACGCCGCCATCGCCTTCGCCACCGACCAGCTTGCCTCGATGCTGGGCAGCGATATCCGCCGCCACATCCGCAAAGGCCGGATGACGAACTGGGGCAGCAACCCTTGGACGCGCGGAGCTTACGCCGCTGCCCGGCCGGGACGGCACAAGGCGCGTGCCGCATTATCCAATTCTCTTGGAGACAGGGTTTTCTTTGCCGGCGAAGCGCTAGGCGGCGCCTATCCTGCGCTTCTCTCCGGCGCACACATCAGCGGCGAAGCGGCTGCCCGCCAGGCAGCCAATATCCTCGCGCCCAAGAAGAAAAGCTAACTTTGATGTCTGGTTAGGGCCAAGTCGGCTGAGATTGTCAGAACCGGCCACCGGCAGTGTTGCCTCAGTCCTGTCATTCCGCCGGCTTGCGGAAACCAGGCCGGACTTCGCCGAAGGCGGTCATTCAGCATCCGGCCGTCGGCATAAAAAAACCCGCTGAGGCATTCGCTTTGGCGGTCTAAACTGAGCAGAATCCGCTGGGTCGATACATCACAGTGCCACTGAATGGGCATACAAGCCGATTTCTGCCGGTTCGCACTGCGCCTATTTCTCTTTTGGCTTATATCCAAAGCCGTATTCTTGTCCTGTAAGGACGAAAATCTTGCCGCCATTCAGGCACCTCGCACAATCGCCCCGAATTGCGGAGGTGTGGAACGCAACCAACCCGCGGCTCATGCCGTAATAGAACACATTGATGTCTCCATCCGCATTCGTTGCCTGAATTATTGCGAAAGGTTCCACCTTGTGGAACCAGGAGGAGGTGAGAACATCAAGTACTGTGAATTCCGACCCGTTAGCAGACCATACTTTCCCACGCATGGGCTCCAAACCGTCAGGCAGGGCAAACACAAACTTTGCCTCGCGATTTGCTATGCAGATCGGGATTTCCTCGGAGGAACAATCAGACGAAACGGGCGCCACATGATCAAGCACAACGCGCACGCCGTCGTTCAGCATCAGGATTGAAAGCTCAGATCCAAACGGAGAAACGCTATTATACACAAACGATGTTCTTCGAAATACATCCTTTGTTTGCGTGTCGGTAGCGTCTGCTTGAGCATCAGTCGCCTGACAGCCGGAACCCAGCAATACAGCAAGAAAGATCAAGAGCCGGAACAATGGTTGGATCATTCCGGCCTCATTAGCTTGTTAGTTTCGTCGTCTTGTGAGTCATACATTCGATTGCGATCCTGATCCCCTAATCCGGCGGCTCATGCGTTTTGGTTCTCGAAATGGCGTACTTCATGAATGATCCAAGCGCCAATTGTTCGCTGTGTTCCAACCATCCCCGCCTCAACAATGACGACCGGCGGTTTAGGGCCAACGACTGTCGTAGAAGGGTACCTGACTCGTGCCATTCGCGCTCTCCAAATCGGCCATTCGCGGGTTTCGGAATGCAAACCAAATCCAGCCGACCTGCCATTCCAAAGCGCTTGACTGCTAATGCGGCCAAAGCAGCCTAACGCTCCAGTCCATTCCTAGACAACTGGCGCGCCAACCGCTCACGCTCGACCTGCTGCGATCGTTGTCGCTCGGCCATCAGTTGCTTGCGGATATCAAGGTGCAGCTCCATCGCCTTGAGGCGGTCCTGCCACTCCGGCTCGAACTGCAGCACGCCCCGCCGGACCTCTCGGGCAAGTCCGAGGCGTCGGAGCTCCTTGGTCCGAGCCCTGAGAGCAGCGGTCACATGGGGATCGCGGTTCTGTGCTTCCAGGCGGCGGACTTCTATCACGTGGCTTTCAGGCAACTGCGCGGCGATCAGCTTGTCGAGACGTGTCGGCGCATGGCCGGTGGTTTCCCTCTCAAGCGCCTCGCGCTCCTGGACGGGCGTGCGATGTCCGAGCCAATTCGTTGCCACATCTCGGGCGATCTCGCGCAGCCGGTGCCGGATGAAGTCACGGGGGAGGATCAAGTCCTGACCGTTGGCCCTTCGCCCGCGCAGGACGATGTGGGTGTGAGCATGCCCGGTGTCATGGTGATTGACGGCGAACCACGAGAAGCGCGTACCGAGCTCAGCTTCTGCGCGGGCCATGACTTCTCGCGTGTAGCTCGTCAGGTCCCTGAGGCGCTCGCCTTCTTCAGGCGCCAGGATGATCCGGAAGTGGCGCTTGTCAGATGTCGCCCAGCCCTCGGCGCGTGCGCCGCCATCAACGCTGTCCTCTGCCCGGTCATAGAACAGGACGCGGCCTTGCTCGCCTCGCGCGAGATAATCCGCATGTGCGCGGGCTGCCGCTTCTGGCGTTTCCAGATCTGGGCAGAGGGCAGGGGAGGCAGGCTCTTCGCTCAATTCACCACGCCCAGCGGCATCCCGCGCCAGGTAGCGCGTATGCGCCTTCAAGGCCGCGCCGCCACCACCTCCATGATTGAAGTAATGCACCTTGACCGCCGCGCGCTGGCGAAGGTCTGAGACCATCTCACCCGGCCCGACCGCTTTCGCATGACGCATCACGGGCGCCCGCTGGGCGAGGCGCCGGGAGAGCGGCTTGGTCGAACCGGCGCTATCGTTACGCTTAGCACTGCCAGCCAGCTGGCCATCGAGTCGGTCCGTCTCAACCGGCCTCAAGAGCCGCGAGGGCTTCATCGCGGAGAGGTCTTCGCCACTCGCGGCACGCGCGAGTTTTGAAGAGCTCATCAGGCGGTCATTCTTGCTATCGGTCATCGGCGACTCGCTTCACTGAGATAAAATTCAAAGCGTCCCTATGCGGATCAAACCACAGGCTGTGGCACGGCCTGTGGCGCAGGCTACGGCCTGCAAAAACCTCCGCGCCGACAGGCGTCTCGCGCGGCCTGCAGGCCGCGCCTTTATCTTGCCCTCCCTTTCTTTTGATCTGATCCATGACCAGAAGTGTACAAGTGCAGGGCCGAAAAGGATTCCGGTTTCATCGGCGAGGCGAAGACGACAGGTCTCCTGATCCGCGAAACTTGCGCCAGGGGCCGCCCAGATCGGCGCGCGCGGAAACACCCCAATAGCGTCCGTCAAAGCTTGCCGGATGATCGCCGAGCAGGAACACCTGTCCCTGGCCAAGCGTTACGCAGCCGTTCCAGGAGGGCAGGGGATCGCCGGCGGCATCGACATCTGCCCGTTCGGCGATGGGCGCACCATTGAGCGATATCGCGCGGCCTTCTGCGCAGACCGTGTCACCGTCCATGCCAGCGATGCGTTTGAGAAACCGGTCGCCCGCATCGACGAAATCACGTTTTGCGGCATAGTCCGGCGCGGCATGGATCGACCCGATCGAGACCACCGATCCGCGCACCAGCTCTGAACGGTCCCGGATGTAGAACCCTTTGGGGATCGAGTCCGATGGGTTGTAGAGGAAGAGCTCCTGCGGGCGCGCGGCCGCAAAGCCAAGCCCGGCGATCATGGACGCACAGACCAGCACTTTCGCGCGGGAGGAGAGGTTTAGCGCAGGCATCGCTGAGCCGTGACGCAAGTCCTGCGCCAGTCCAAAAGCATAGAGCCGCCCCGGAGGTTTCTCCGGGGCGGCCTGTTGCGGTAGGCCTGGATCAGTCCTTGGGGTTCCAGAGGATGACGTGCCGGCCTTTCTTGCCTTTGACCGGGGCGAGGTTCGCGAAGATCTTGCGGGGCCCGATCTGCGGGTCCGCGAGGGTGATCGAGAGGTAGTCTCGTCCTGAGGCCTTTGCCTTGCGCATCCAGCCGCCGCCGATTTCTGTGGCGGTTTCTCCGGCGAAGATGCGGTAGTCGGGTTGTCCGTCCCCGGCCTTGTCCGCGTTCTTCTCGATGCGGATGGGGCTGGTCAGGTTCATCATTGCGAGGGCGCCTTCAAAACCGGTCTTGGTTTCCGTGACGTATCCGAGTGCGTTTGCCATGGTGTTCTCCTTTTCGTTTCCTGGCTCGTCTTCCGGGAACCCCTTGTTCCCGTCGACGCCGGACCGAAAGGACGGCCTGCACCGGGCCAGAACCGGAACGGGCGCAGCAGAGCGGAGCACCGGCCCGCAGGAGAATTTTGGGGCGCGAGGAATGCGCGCAGCGCAGGGGAAAATTCTTCGGAAGGGGCGGTTTCAGGGCTGGCGCAGGTCGTCCAGGTCTAACGGCAAGAGACGGAAACAAGAGGTCCGCGAAGGGCAAGCATCCGAAACGAACGCGGCACACGTCCCGCAACGCAGTCCTGAATCGCACGGAAAATCACAAGGCGATTGCAAATTAACCAAACTCGCTTTGAACCTGCCGCTCCTTGATCCACGCACAGAGGCCCTCGCGGAAAAAGTCGCCCGGCGGCTGACGCCGGGCGACTTCATCCTTGCCGACAGCGAGACGAAAACTCAGGCCGCGTTGGCTTCGCGAGGCTCGGGCTCGGTGCCCGGCAGTTCCTCCGCACCCGCTTCGAACAGTCCTGAAATCCGCTCCCACACATCGGCAGGCAGTGAGCCCGCGCCTTCGACAAGGCGGGTGGGCGGCACCTGCATCCATCCGGGGCGCCAGTCCGGATTAGGCGCGCAGCCTTCTCCCGTGATCCGGTTCGCGATGACCGTCTTCTGCACTTTGGCGGTATCGGGGGCGCAGGTTTCCGCCAGTGACTTTGAGCCGATATCAGCGACCATCGCGTTGATCACCCGCTTGTCGCGCAGAAGATCGAAGAAGGCCTCGTCAGGGGTCCAGAACTCCGCTGGATCAGCGGCGCAGGTGTGAAGTACCGCCTCGACGGCAGGCCCGCCGGAGGTGAGCGTGTCCGCCATCGCGAGCGCCATCACCTGCATCACTTCAGTGTCCGACATGGCGAGTAGCGCAGCGAAGGATTCGCAGAGGTGATAGGCGTCGCCGTTCCGGCGCGGGACCGGCGCGCCGAGTGCGTCAAACAGCGTATCCGCGCGTTCGCGCGCAGCGCTGACCTCAGCAGCTGCAACGCCGCCTTCGACACTCGAAAGCGTCGCTTCCTTCACCGCACCCGGATTGTGAGGCCGGACATTCCAGAGCGTGGAGCCGCACAGGGCGTGAGCCGCCATCAGCCGCAGTGCGATGGCCGGGCTCCGGATCAGGCTCGCCTGCGCGGCGGCATGCCGGTGTAATCCGATATAGTCCGCCATCGGACCTGACATCTCGGGCCGGGTAACTGCTTCGGACGCGACCTCGCCCTCGACCTTTGCCGTCCTGGCCCTCCGGGCTTCGGCAGCTTTCAGCCAGCCTTCATGGAATGTGACCGTGCCATCATGGCGTTGTTCGACGATGACCTTGCCGCCCTGCTTCTTCGTTGTCTGGACATAGTCCCAGCGCTGGAAGTAGGCGCCGCGTTCCAGCAGCACCACATCGGCCCAGCGGCGTTCGCGGTAGCCTTGGGTCCGCGCGGCGATGGCCGCGTTCTGCGCCTCCCAGAACGCCGCTGCATCTGCAAACACTGCCGCCTCGCCAAACAGGTCTGCGGTGACCGCGCCGGTATAGGCGGCCAGGTCAAACAGCGCCTTGTCCGTCGTGATTGCGCTGCCTCCCGTAATCCATGCGCGGCAGACTCGCCCGATCGGGGCGCGCTCGGTCTCGCTGTTCCAGAGTTTCAGCCAGTCTGCCTGCTGTACAGGCGTTGCAAGTGTCAGCGCGCGCACGGTTTCGCGGTCGATGTCTTCATCGGCGTAGAGTTTCCGGATCGGGGCACTGAGCCCAGCGAGGGCCAGCACGCGCCGGACGGTCAGTTCGGTCACGCCGAAGAAAGCCGAGATGTCCTCGACGGTCCGGCCCTCGTCATGGAGTTTGCGGAACGCGGTGAACTGCTCCATTTCGGTCGCAGGCAGGCGAGCGACGTTCTCGATGATCGACGCCTCGATGGCGGAGGCGGCATCGCTTTCCGCCATCACGGCGCAGGGCACCAGCGGATCGGTCCCGGTCTCCCTTGCAATCTGCTGGAGCGCGAAGAACCGGCGGCGTCCGGCGACGATGCCATAGCCACCTGCTTCGCGCCGCACGAGCAGGGTCTGGCGGATGCCTTTCTCCCGGATCGAAGGCAGGATGTCGGAGACATCCGGGACTTTGCGTCCGCGGCGCATGTTGAGTTTGGAAATGCCGAGCTGGCTCAGCTTGATGTGGACGAGGTCAGGTTGTGACATGGGATAGCTCCTTCAAAATGGGAAAAGATGTTGGGGGGCAAGCGCGAGGCCCAGCCGCCAAGGCGGCAGGTGCCAGTTGATCGGCACGAAGGGCGCGCCAAAACTGTCGCGCTGCGCGTCGGGGGCCGTATCGCCCCAGTCATAGTCGTGGATAATGATGTCGGGGCGCCGCCCGGCAACCCAGATGCCGATCACAAAGCCCTGCGCGATGTCGAGCGTCAGTGACGGACGCGGGCCTAGCAGGCGTTCGAAGATGTCCGGCATCACGCGCCCTCCCTGCCGGGGCAAACGAAGGCCGCAAAACGGTCGGTGATCATGAGTGCGCCCTCCGTCACCGCGACCAGAAGACGTGGACTTCATCAAAGCCCGTCTGGAACACCATGATTTCGCCATTCATCGCCATGTCACGGGCGAGCGCCTGCCAGTCGATGTAATAGCTGAGGCTCTCGGGGATCGCGGTGCCGAGATCGTTGTGGAGTTCCTCGGCAAAGTCCGCTGCGCTGCGGTACTCGCCCGCATAGTCCTCGAAGGCGGTGCGCGCCTGTTCGAGGTCATCACAATAGTTCTGGTAGATGCGGGCACCCAACTCGCCATGCTCGGCGATAAAGTCGGCAAGGTCGCACACGGTTTCGAAGGACGCGTATTCGGACAGGCTCGCGCCTTCGAAGCCCTCGTAATCGTGGATGGCCGATTCTTCGGAATCTGGCTCGGGTGACGCCGCCAGCATTGCACGAACCTCGGCCCTGATCTCATCCGGCGTCGTCGCGTCGATCCACCGCCCGTGCAACCGTGCGTTATTGTAGGCTGCGAGGCAGGCAACATAAATGCGTGGCCGTTCGCCTGGCGTCGCTCCGGCGTCCCGGAGCAGCGCGCGCGTGGCGGGGGAAGGGGTAGTCGTTTGTCCGGTCATGTCAGTCTCCTCTGCCGCCGCGTTCCTGTCCGCATGAGGCGGTGGTGGGCGGCAGGGTCGGCGCATGGCCGGAGCGCATAAGGGCGCCGTGCAAGGGGTGCTGAAGGTAGGACGCCTACAGGCGCTCAGATGGTCTCAGGATCCGCCCCCTTGCGCGGCGGCCGCGCTCCGGCAAACGCGCCGTCCGCCCACTACCGCCTGGAAGGATCCCAGACGCCGGGGCTGAATCGGGCGACCAGCGAAGACCCCGCCGCCGAAACGCGGCACGGATCATGCGCGTCAAAGCCAGAGACCCATGAGGAGCACTATGATATGTGCGGATATGATCCACATTGTCCCGGCAAGACTGAGAGATCATTGACCAAGGCTGAGCGCGCAATCGCTGCCCCGCTACGACGTTCATCGCGGCATGCCGTGCTCCGGCCGTGGCGCATCTGCGATGCCTGCAACGGCGTGTTCACCCACGGGACATTTCGGGAATGCGGCTTTCCGCTTGTCATTCAGCTCGGGAGTTTGGACCACGCCAATGAAAAGCTTCGCGTCTTCGTAAGCTGACATGCGCCGTCGGAGCAGCTGTCGCCTGCAAGGCTTCGTCCGGCGTCAGGTTGCGGCGCCGACCCCTCTGGTCGCAGCCGGCTCGCCGAGCATCTTCCGTAGACCGATGATGCGAACAGTGGGAAGCGGCGGCGCGCGTCCAGCCGGAGCGGCCCAGCACCATGCCTGGACATCGATCCTTCCGACATCTCAGTGAGCCGCGCCGGTCCGCCGGGCATTGGCAGAGATCGTCGCCATCAAACCTCCAGACAGGCCGGCGAGCTGACCCGCGCATTCGCGCGGGCAGGGCGCACTCAGTTTATGGCAGGCTTACGGGGCGCCTGGCGGAGCATACGTGCTTGCGTGAACTCCCTAGCCTACGAAGACGCGCCTGTGAAATGGGATCAACGCCAGATAACGCGCGCGCGAATACCGGCGGCCTGCTATTTTTCAGCCGATCGTCCCTGATGTCGTGCCATTGTTCGTGACCGGAACAGAATGACCGTTCTTGCGGATACAGTAGCCCGCTGCGCCGCCTGTCCCACCTGGAGCCGACGGGCTAAACCAGCCCTGGCCGTTGGAGCCTGCTACGCCATACGTTCCACCAGCGCCGCCATTGACACCGCCGTTGATGCCCCAACCGCCGGCGCCGCCGCCTGACGTTGTGCCGGATGCGCCGATTCCGGCGCCGCTGTCACCCGCACCGCCGCCGCCGTTGGGCGCGCCGCCTCCACCTCCGCCGCCAGGCCGGTATTCTGGTTCCGGGAATCCTTCCTCGACACTGGACGCACCACCGCCGCCACCGCCACCACCGCGCACCTGTGCGCCGCTCTGGATTGTGATCGTGATCGGATGACGGCAGTAAACCGCATCGCCGCCTGCGCTGCCATTGCCTGGTGTGCCCCCAGCTCCGCCACTTCCGCCGCCGCCGCGCAGAATTCCGCCGGTTTTGACGACGAGCGACAGGGTGATCGTATAAGGCGATCCAGGCCAGGTGCCTGTATCGACGGCAATGCCGCCGCCCGCACCAGTGATCGTCACGCCGTTTCCGACTTCAAAGACAACATTTGCGTCTTGTGTGCCGTTATATCCTGCAGCATTGGCTAAGCTACGCAGGTTGACCGGACCGGTGCCAGTCACCTGAATCGTTTGGTTGAAACTGTTCGGGTTGACCGTGACGGCGGTCTGGGCCGTTTGTTGGCTGCTTAGCGCGCCGGTCACAGTCAAAGTATAAGTTGTCGTCACGCTGGGCGTCACGACAACCGAACCGCCGACGACCGGCGTGACACTTCCGACGCCGTTATTGATGGACGCGCTGGAAGCATTTGCGCTCGTCCAGGTCAGAGTTGTGGACTGGCCGACAAGAATTGTAGAGGGGCTCGCCGAGAGTGTGCAGGTGGGCAGCGGGTAGACGGTAACACTGGCCTGGGCCGTAGCGGGCAAGGGCGGCCCGGCCGCCGTAACGGTATACGTTGTGGTGGCGGAGGGGGAGACAGAAACCGAGCCGCCTGCCAGCGGGCTCACCGGACCCACCCCGTTGTTGATCGATACCCCGGTCGCATATTGCGATGTCCAGGAGAGGCTCGCCGACTGCCCGGCAAGAATGGATGCCGGACTTGCACCCAGCGTGACCTGAACCGAGTTCGGCGGCGTCTGGCCGAGTGCGGTCCGGTTGCCTGCCGCATCATAGGCGTAGGTGATCGATGCTCCGTTGCTATAAGTCACTGTCGAAACGCGGCCGAGGGCATCATAGGTGTAGCTGACGGTGTCGGCGAAGGCGCTGCTCCGTGAGCTGAGTAATGTGGCACAGCAAGTGCCAGCTAACAGCTGAGCCATGAAGCTGCGCCTTGCAATCATCTCTCGTGCCTCTTCGAGGTGAAAAAGGTGTAGTCAACTCGCCTGAGAGTTGACTTTATCAGAATAAATGGAGATCGTGTCAAGGTTGAACCGAAGGGGCAGATCGATGGTATCGTTTCGGACCTGGTTTCCTGGCTTGATAGTGTTCGGTTTTTGCGCGGCGCTTCACGCTCAGGCGCAAACACTGCCCTCCATGCGGTTCGAGCGCGGCGCCCTTGTTTCACCATCGGCGGCGGAAACTTATTACGGCAGTTCCACGACGCGTACCTCTTCGTTCACGGGTGTCTCCGGTTTTGAAGGTCGCCCGCCCGAGATTGTTGAGCAGGCCCGCGCGCTCGGCAATGATATAGACCTCATCTACGAATATGTCCGCAATCAGATCGATGTGGAGTTTGCCTACGGCCTGAGGAAGGGCGCGCTCGGCGCGATGATCGACCAGTCGGGTACGCCGTTCGATATCAACGTTCTGTTTGTCGAACTCGCCCGGCAGGCCGGCTACACGGCGCGCTACCGGATCGGAACGGCAACGCTGACCGCCCAGCAGTTTCAGGATTGGACGGGTCTGACCCATGCCGCCTCGGCGTGCCGGATGCTCGCATTTGGCGGAATTCCATCACAAATCAATGGTGTATCACCTGCCGACTGCAATATTGCGGGATCGGTCACCGGCGTTGCGATCCGCCATGCCTGGGCCGAAGTCCAGATATCGGGAACCTGGTATGTGTTCGACCCCAGCTTCAAGCCGCAGGATTTCGCGGCGCGTCGCAATCTTGAAAGCGACTCCGGATTTACGTCCGGCGCGGCAGCGACGCAGGCCGGGACGGGGATATCGAGCGGCAGCGCAAGCGGGCGGCCTTACATCTCCAATGTCAATACAACGGCGCTCGACACTTACCTGTCGGCCCGTTCGGTTGCGCTGCTCACAACCCTGACATCGAGCGCTTTTTCGGCCGATCTACGCGGTGTCGTGGGCGGCCCTGAGATTCCGCCCGTCTACAAGCCTGTCGGCGGGTTCCGGTCGACCTCGACCCCTTACACGTCCGTGGCCAGCCAGACGATCACAGGCGATATTCCTGACCAGTACCGGACCGGCCTCGCGGTTGCTGCGTCGGCGCCGCTCGGCGCTGGTGGGGTCCAGGCCTCCTTCAGTCGTCAACTCTGGGTCGATGAAATCTATGGCCGCCGTCTGGAGTTCGATTCCAACTTTGATGCCGATCATATCGTCACATCAGCCGATTACTACGACCTGTCCTTCAGGCTCGAACTCGATGACCTACCGCTGAATACACTCACCCGCGACTGCCCGGGTTCCGGCGGGCCTTCGGGGTGCGGCCTGCCGAGCTTCAACTATACTGCCACGCTGACGGTCAATCATCCGTATGCGGCTGTTCCCCGTCAGCGACTGTGAGACAGATCGGCCAAATTGCTTAAGGAGGATTTCTGGCTCATCGTAACTGATACGAGGAGTGAAGATGAGACAGAAATCCGGGCCGCAGGAGAGTTCGGCCGAGAAGCATGTGCAGGCAATCAAGCGTCAGACCCGGCGGAAGTTTTCCGCTGAGGAGAAGATCCGGATTGTCCTTGAAGGCCTACGCGGCGAATACTCGATTGCCGAGTTGTGCCGACGCGAGGGGATCGCCCAAGGGCTGTATTACACCTGGTCGAAGGAGTTCCTCGAAGCCGGCAAGAAGCGATTGTCAGGCGACACGGAGCGGCAGGCGACTTCGGGCGAAGTGACGGGCCTGAAGCGTGAGATGCGCGACCTGAAGGAAGTCGTGGCGGACCTGACCCTTGAGAACCGCATTCTGAAAAAAAGCGTGATCGGGGATGGGGACGCCCAAGAATGAGGTACCCCGCATCCGAAAAGCTCGAAATCATCCGGCTGGTCGAGAACTCGCACCAGCCGGTGAAGAAGACGCTCGATCAGATCGGCGTGTCGCGGCCGACCTTCTATCGCTGGTACGATCTGTATCGACGGTTTGGCGATGAGGGACTGGAAGACCGGCGCGGCGGGTCCGGCCGCGTCTGGAACCGCATCCCAAAAGCCATGCGCGATCAGGTACTGGAAATGGCCCTCGACCAGCCGGAACTTTCGCCCCGGGAGCTGGCGGTGACGTTCACGGATGAGAAGCGTTACTTCGTCTCGGAAGCCAGTGTTTACAGGCTTCTGAAGGCGCATGACCTGATCACCAGCCCAGCCTTCATCGTGATGAAAGCCGCCAGTGAGTTCCGCGACAAGACCACCGCACCCAACCAGCTCTGGCAGACGGACTTCACCTATCTGAAGGTCATCGGCTGGGGCTGGTTCTATCTCTCCACGGTGCTCGATGACTTCTCCCGCTACATCATCGCCTGGAAGCTCTGCACGGGCATGGCGGCGAGTGATGTGCAGGACACGCTCAATCTGGCGCTCGAAGCTTCCGGGCTCGAAACCGCGAACGTCATTCACCGCCCACGCCTGCTGTCAGACAACGGACCATCCTACATCTCTGGCGACTTGGCTGAATATCTCGCCGACAAAGGCATGAAGCACACGCGCGGCGCGCCATATCACCCTCAGACGCAAGGCAAGATCGAACGCTGGCATCAGACTTTGAAGAACCGCATCTTGCTGGAGAACTACTTCCTGCCCGGAGATCTCGAAGCGCAGATCGACGCGTTCGTCGGCCACTACAACCATCAGCGCTATCACGAGAGCCTGAAAAACCTTACCCCGGCCGATGTCTACACCGGCCGCGGGCAGACCATCCTGCTCGAACGTGAGAAAATCAAAAGGAGGACGATGAAACTCAGGCGCTTGCAGCACGCCGAGTCTGCTGCTTAACTGAAACCCAGATGCGCCAGACCCTCCTTAAGTCAGGCAGCCTTCTGTCTCAAAATACCTGACGACGGACAGGTTTCCTCGTCAATCTTGTTCAGCTTCTGCTTTCGAACCAGAACTGCGGCGGAGAAAAATCTCACCAGCCGATCCATGCTCGATGAAATATCGGCAAAAGGCTTGTACTCGTCGAGGCTAAAGCCATTGAGGTCTTGAAAAAGATCAAAGACAACTTGCCGTGCTTCGCTTGAATTGGACAATGCGGCGTCAAGCTCGACTTGCGTGCGTTTTAGCTCCGGATCTGACAAGGCCTCTTGATAAAGCTTGTCGTAGTTTAGCCGCTCAGATAGCTGCCCCAGAATTTGCGCCCGAAGATCTTCGGCAACGTTTCCTTGGTCATCGACCTTGCCGACAGTGCGTGCAATCTCGGTCAGCTTTTCATCGAGCAGCAGAAAGCTGCGACCTCCGATCGTGTCTGATAAAACGAGGTTGTAAACCTGAGCCGTATGGTTCTGGCCGTAGCGATGGATGCGTCCAATACGCTGCTCCACATCCATTGGATTCCAAGGAAGATCAAAGTTGAAGAGTATCCGGGCGAACTGCAAATTGATGCCCTCGCGACCGGCGGCTGTGCATACGAGTACGCGAGGCCCATCCTTCTGGCGGAACCGGCGTTCGGCAGCTAGCTTGGCCCCGTGATCGCCCCCTCTCAAAACAACAACACCTTGGCCGGGGAAGGCCAGGTCAATTTCACGGGCAATCAAGTCAACGGTACCAAGGTATGTTGCGAAGATGACGATCTTCTCGTTCGGATTCTGGCGCCATAGCGTGCCCAGTCCATCGATGAGTTTCTGTGCTTTGGTTTCTCTTTGCTGCGGGAAGACTCTAAGCAGGTCTGCGATGCGCAAGCGCTCTTCTGGTAGATGAAGATCGACAGCTGCCGATGCAGCTTCCTCCGCATGGGACGCTGAATACTCGCTACCGTATGGATCGGAGGCCATCTCGAGTGCCTCCTCGTCCAGCTTCTTTACCAAACGATACCGGAGGTCTGCGAGCATGCGATCCACTTCGCTGCGTCCGATATTGTCGTGCGGTAGACCAAACTCCTGATGAATCAGCTCGCGTGCTTCGTCAGTCAGGCGTTCGCGGCCTTCAATATCTAACTCTTTGTCGCGCAAAAGGGCCTCATGCAATGTCAGCATGAGCATGCGGCGTTTCAAAGTACGCCGAACCGCTGAAAAGCTTGAAGCGGCGATCTTCTGGAATATCGCCATAAGGAACCCGAGCGCACGCCCTTGGTTGCCTTTGCGTCGAGAAAGGTTGAAGTCATCTTCCAGATACTCGCGCAGCTTCTCGTAAAAAAGCCGCTCGTCCTCGTTCATCAGAAAGGACTCGGTGTGAACCCAGCGCCGAGCAAACAGCGGCGAACCGTCAGGCCTACAAGCGTCGGCCTTCGTACGCCGGAACATCACCGTGTTGAGCCTGTGGCGGTTTTCGAGCATTTCTTCGGGACTGCCGAACAGGGTGGGATTCAAAAGCTGAGCCAGCATCCAAAATTGGAAATGGTTGCCTTGGTGCGGCGTTGCGGACAGTAGCATCAAGTCACGCGAGTGATCTTTGAGCGCTTCGGCCAACTTGTAATTTTCGGTCTTCCGCACCTTCCCACCTGTGCGGTAAGCGGTCAGGTGATGCGCTTCGTCGAAGACCACCAGATCCCAGCGCGGCGCGGCCAATAGGCGTTTAATTCGTTCCGGGCGCTTAAGTGTGTCGATACTGGCGATCAGTCGGTCGTGCTTTGCAAAAGCATTCGTCTTTCGGTCAGTGATATCACCCTCGGACCCAAATACCTCAAAATCCAGGTTGAAGACGTCGTTTAGTTCGCGGTGCCAGTTGTTGACCAATCCAGCCGGGACAACCATCAGAGAGCGGATCAACTCTTGTCAACGCCGGGATAAAAAGGGGCCATTTGCCGGTTTAAAAAGGGGCCAGTCAGGTTCGATAAAAAGCCCCGCAGGCGAGGCTGGTTTCTTGCGCCTCGCCGGGTGTCTGGCCGGAGCGAAGCGGAGGCCAGACACACGGTGAGGCGCTGACGGTTTTCTGATCCTATTTCATGCGGTGCCTCCGTTTTCCGGGGGTGGATCGCTTCTGGCGCTTGCGGCTCGTGGCGAGCCGGAAGCTGTCGCCGTTCAGTTCGAGGATGTGGACATGGTGCGTCAGCCGGTCGAGGAGTGCGCCGGTGAGGCGTTCGGATCCGAACACGCTGGTCCATTCGTCGAACGGCAGGTTGCTGGTGATCAGGGTGCTGCCGCGTTCGTAGCGCTGGCTCAGGACCTCGAACAGGAGTTCGGCGCCGACCGCGGTGAACGGCACATAGCCAAGTTCGTCGATGATCAGGAGTTTGACGCTGGCGAGATGCTTCTGCGCGCGCCGGAGACGGCGCTCGTCGCGCGCTTCCATCAGCTCATGGACGAGCGCGGCAGCGGTGGTGAACGCGACGCTGTGTCCGCGCTGGCAGGCAGCAAGGCCGAGCGACAGGGCGGTGTGCGTCTTGCCGGTTCCGGACGGCCCGAGCGCAATGACATTGCGGCGCTTCTCGATCCAGTCGCAGCGGGCCAGCTCGAGAACCAGCGCCTTGTTGAGCGAAGGCTGGGCGGCGAACTCGAACGTGTCGAAGCTCTTGGTGTGCGGGAACCGGGCCTGGCGGATGCGTCGCTCGATGCTGCGCCGCTCGCGGTCGATACGCCCAAGTTCGCACAGGCGCAAAAGGTACTTCGGATAATCGGCCCGGTCACCGGCCGCCTCCATCGCCACCTTCTCATAGTCGCGTGCGAACGCCGGAAGCTTCAGGGCCTTCAGATGATTGGCGAGCAGGACCTGCGGCGGCACCGATGTCGCCGGCGTTTCCACAGCTGGCAGGGGCATGAAGTCCTCGCTCATGCGGCACCTGCCATACCCAGGAGACCCAGATAACTGCTTGTGCTGGTGGCGCGCACGTTGGCGCAGGGCAGATAGGGGTAGAGGCTGAGATCCAGCCGCGGCGGGCGGTGTTCCAGCTTCGCCAGCGCGATCATCTTGACGGCGTCGAAGCTTATGGCGCCGATGTCGAGTGCATGCGCGACGCTGGCCTCGACGAGCGTCTGATCGAACGTCTCGCACAGCCGCAGCACCTGGATGAACTCGCGCCGGCCATCCTTGCCACTGCGGGCTTCCATCAGGCGCCGCATGCGATGCACCGGCGGCGACAGGAGCCACTTGTCCAGCGGTGCGGCCTGGTCCAGCGATCCGGCCTTCTGCTCGATCAGCGCAAGGTAATGCAGCGGATCATAGACGAAGTCCTCGCGGGCATAGGTGCGCGGGTGACGGGCAATCCGCTCGCCCTGGCAGATGATGTCGACCCGGTCGACATAAGCCTTGATCACCATCTCCCGGTGCGCGAAGGCCGTCGGTACCGAGTAGTCATTCGTCTTGTAGCGCACGAGTGACAATGACGAGGCCCGGCCTGCCGTCATGTGACAGGGATCGAAGGCATAAGCGGGCCGCGCCATGAGCATCTCCGCATCCGACCTGAACCGTTCGGCGATGCTCGCCTGTTTGCCGCGAAGCACGGCCTGCTGACGCTTGGCGCACTTGTCGACCAGCATCTCATTGAGGGTCTCGAAGCTGTCAGCGACCGGTACCGGCACCATGAAGTTGCGCCGCGCGTAGCCGACCAGGCCTTCGACCTTGCCTTTATCGTTCCCCTTGCCCGGACGTCCGAACCGGTCCTCGAACAGGTAATGGCTCTGCAGGCCCGAGAACATGCTGCTGCGTGTGCGCCGGCCGTCGCCGAGGATCTGCGCCACGGCGAGCCTTGTGTTGTCATAGAGGATCGACAACGGCACGCCGCCGAAGAAATCGAACGCCGCGACATGCCCGTCGCAGAACGCTTCAGCGACCTCGGCCGGATACGCCTTCACGAAGCACGCATCCGACTGCGGCAGGTCCATGCAGAAATAGTGAAACCGCACGCGCTTGCCTGCGATGATCGCATCCGCCTCGCCGAAATCAGCCTGCGCGTGACCCGGCTTGTGGCTCAGCGGTACAAACACTTCCTTTGACCGCAGCCGCGCCTCGGCCACGTAATTGCGCACGATCGTCGAGCCGCCGCTGAACCCGTGCTCGTCCTTCAGTCGCTCGAAGATGCGCTGCGCCGTGTGTCGCTGCTTGGAATGCACCTGCCGGTCTGCCGACAGGATCGCATCAATGATCCCGGTGAACCCTGTCAGCTTGCGCCTGTAGATCCTGCCAGCCCGGCCATGTTCGGGCGGCACAGGAAACACCAGAATCTTGTCCACCGTCTTGCGGTCGATCCCGAAATACCGTGCCGCCGCTCGTCGGCTCATGCCGTCTGCCAGAACGGCCCGGCGTACCTTCACATACAGTTCCACGCGCTTCATCCTCCGCCCTCGCTTGTCCAGCAAGGGGCTATAAGGAATGGCCCTTTTTTAATCCGGCAATCCCGCCGGTCAGACCACCAATATGTGGCCCCTTTTATTACCGGCGTTCACACTGCGTTCTGGCACCTGACAAGCTCCCGCGATCCACGAAATGGGCATTCGCAACTGGCAGGTTTTGACCCCCTTTAATGCCGATCACCAGAGCCAAGTTGTCCGGCAATTCATCGCCGAAGGGAGTCATTTCACAACCAGCGCTCAATTGTCTCGAATGCGCCCCATTCCGGCCGTTGTAGCTCAGCCGCGGATCGACCGAAAGCAGACATCATTGTTGAGAAGATGGAACGGCCTCGGTTGGAGGCAATGGGGACTATATGCGACACTGGTAGTGTGAAGTGGTGCTTCGTTAACCTGATGGGCGCGGTGCAGTTGGAGATGAGCAGGCATGTGGCGCGCAATGTCGCAGCCAAGAAGCATGACTTAATCCCCTCCCACTGGTTTGACCAAGTTTGGGATCTTACTTCTCTCGAGGCACAAGCTTTGTCTGGATCAACCGGAATATCTCCGCCTGATAACGAGCATCGGCCAGGGCATCGTGGGTGCTGGCGAGGGTCGGCGACACTTTTTGCGCGATCCGGCTCGACCGGGTGTCCGCCCAGGAACAGCCCGTAGCTCCCATATACATCGCCTTGATGTCGAGCGCTGTGAAGCCGAACGGGTTCTCCCCGAGAAAGCGATGGAAATAATAATTGATAAACGACCAGTCGAAGGGAGCGTTGAGCCCGACGAATATGACGGTCGCATCTTCGCCGCCCAGATCATCCAGCCATTCCGCGAATTTCTCCATCGCCAGACGGGGGTCGTCCCCGGTTTGCGCCAAAGTCTCTAGTGAGAGCCCGGTCACTTCGAGAGCCTTGGGATCGAATTTATCGCCGATCGGCTTCAGTTCGCAGGCAAAGGCCTCTTCCGGTGCAAAGACCGAGCAGGCACCGATCGAAAGCAGGCTGTATTCGCCGGGGATCGGCCCCGCAGTTTCAACGTCTACTGATACGAATAGCTCGCGATTGTCGCTCATGAGATCAGTGGCTCCGTCGGCACGAGAGAGGGACGATTGCGGATGGCATTCCAATGCTCGCGAAAAGCACGCTTGCGCTCCTCTGCACTACCGCTGGCCTTCCAGTGAAGGCCAGAAAAAGTCGTGATGTCGAACGGCAGGCTGGCACCTTGACGTACCATGACCATGGTGGGCAGGCAGCGGCCAAGGGCATAGCCCAGTTCAAGGAAGCAATTGGGCCGCGCTCCAGTAATGTCGGCGAGAACGATACTGCTGCGGTGCAGCTTGGCGAATATCTCCTGATCGATCCGGGCATGGTCATAGGTTTGCCGTCCATCGATGACGACCAAACGATAGCCCAGCTCATCCTCGATCACCGGCTTGACGACTAGATCGAAGAAATTCTGGACGTCGTTATAGTCATCAAGGTCGGGATTGAGCAGACGAACAGCGAAAGCCTTGGGCCGTTCCAGCGCCTCAAGCAGATCGATCAGCGCGGATATGCGGTCCGGGATCAGCTGCCGGCTCGGAAAGCCGATCCGGTTGATCCAGTCATGGGCATCGCCGTCATCCGCGATCTGGAACAAGCGACGGGTCTGACTGCTGGCCAGACCGAAATTGTAAAGCCGCCGGGCGCCCTTCGTCTCCGCGCACAAGGGGAGGTTGAGTGGCACGATTGGCTTGCCTGCATCATGATATAGGTTGGCAAGATAGAGAACGCCTTCGTCGCCGCCCAGAGCGACGAGAACGTCGCCAAAGCGCGCCTGCGCCTCCATCCGCTTGCTGTTCATGTTCCACTGCGCGGCGCTTTCGATCTTAATGAGCTGGGAGGAGCGCAGGTCGTCCCAAAGTTCGGCATGTTCTTCAGGAATCTGCTCTTCGGTCTTGTGGTGCTGCACGGCGACCACGAACGGACCCGGCACATTTGGGGGCCGATGCGCTAAATTGTCCTTCACGGCCTTCCAGATCAGCCAGTCGAAGCAGAGCGGCAAGCCATCCTCCCGAGGAGGCTCGGCATCGACCGGGATGACGAAGTTGGAGCCCCGCCGGACCAATTCCTTGATCAGCCCGGTGACCAGCGTGCGCGCGGCTTCAACGTCAGCCGTTGGGGCGATGGTGAGATCCTTGGCCACGCTGCCAGAAATATGGATGCGGCGTCCGAACAGTGGGGAGCGCGCCATCACTTGTCCTCCATGACAGGCGAGGCATGGAGCGTCGTTGCAACCGAAAGCAGATCTTCGAACCGCAAGGCGCGATCCGGATAAGCCCGGGCCAGCGCCGTTGGATAGAGCCGGGTACGGATATCGGAATAGGTCCAGGGCGGCCGCCCCTCATGGGCGGCCGTCGCCCGCACCAGTTGCGCAATCTGCGCTGCCCCCGCATCAAGGCCTGCCAGATCCATCTGGAAGAGTTGCCCGCGCTCTTGGTCCGATGGGCGGCGAAACTCCTCGATGATGGCGGCGCGGCGCCGGAGCGCAGCATCGAGGACGGACAGACGATTAGTGCACAGGATCACGACGATCCGGCCGCCGTATTGGCGAAGGTCATCCACTCTCTGGATCAACGTGTTGACCGCGACCTTGTCTTCATGGTGGCTATGATCCTGCGATCGAGAAGCGCCGAGACTATCGCCTTCGTCGATAATCAGAATGGCGCGACGGCTCTTGCCTGCCGCCAGGACGACCTTGTGGAAGGCTTCGGTGATGAGACTGCCCATTTCGCCGACCATACCATTGCCGCGCACCCGGTTGGACAGCTTGAACAGCATCGAATCCGAGCTTTGCCCCTCGGCGACAAGTCGGTTGGCAATACACTCTGCCGTCGCTGTCTTGCCCGTGCCGACATCGCCGTGAAAGATCACGAGCGGATATTGCTCGGCAACGAGGCCACACAAGGCAAGCTTGCCGCCATGTTTTTGCCTGTTCCAGTCGTCCAATGCGCCGACATTGAGCAGCAGGCGGAGTTGGTCATGGACGCGGGTATAGCGGACGTCGAACCCCAGCAACCGCTTTTCGCGCGCAGCCAACACATCGCTGGGAAGCGCGACTTCGCTATCGAAGATACTTGGCTGGCTCATGCGGCCCAATCCTTGCGCTGCATGCCATAGGCACTGCTGACATAGTTGCGCCCGCCCGACGAACTCAGACTGGAATGGCTGGTGTCATCATAGGACGCAGTCCAGCCAATCTTCAGCTTGCCGCTGGTCGCCCTGCGGGCCTCGTCGGTGTAGGCGGCAGTGTAGCTGATTACGATCCGCAGCGTCGCACCCGACAGGCGGGGCCAGAGCACGCCGCCGGGGCGGCTCGTTGTCAGACCGCCGGCATCGGTGTCAACATTGAAACGGACCGCTTTCTTCTCAGCCCCATATTGGAGCAAGGTGACATCGACCCAGGCAAGATATCCGGCCTTGGCCAGCACCTCGATATCATGGGCATAGTTCGCCGCTTCCGCGGCCGTCCATGCGCCGGCGCTGTCGGCGATCATCATGAGATCTGCCTTTACCCGCCGCACGACATTCTCGACGTCGGTCGTCGTATAAGTGGCGGATGCGGTGCGCGTCTGACTCATGTTCAATCCTCCACCTTGAAGCCGTGGCCGAAGAGTTCCTTCCAGACCGCATTGTCATTTTCAGCCGAAGCGAAGTTCGCCGTCTCCCACGCTTCCTGTGCCGCAGCAACGATCTGCTTACGCTCGGCCTCCGAAATCCGACTGGTCACATTGTTGAGGCTGTAGACCGGATCAAGGATTACAACCGGATCGCAGAATGACCCGAACGGAGCAGTGTTCTCAGGAAAGCTGATCTGCTCCTTGAGACCCGATTGGGCGATATAGAGAAGGAAATTGCGGAAGCGTTGCTCGATGCTGCCCCCTTTGCCCTGCGTCGCCAGGACATGCGCCATGATCAGTTCAATGGCGAAAGACTTTAGCGGCTTGATCTCGGCATAGTTGCGCCATTTCTTCGCCATTCGGACCAGCGTCCGAAAATCGCCGTCCTGATTCTTGCGGTCACGAACGAACTGGATCTGGCACGGCGCGCAGGTCTGAACCTTCGAACCGTTATGGATGTCATACTGCCAGCCATAGCCTGCCCGCGCAGCATCCTCGATCACGGGCACGATATCGACGCTGAGCCCCGAACCGACAAATTTTACCGTGGCAGCCTTGCGCTGGATCTCAAAATCCTCAACTGATTTGGTCGGATAGATCTTGATCAGCAGATCGTAGATCGTCGCGCTGAGGCTATCGAGGGTTTCCTTGGTCACGTCGCGGCCCGCGATATAAAATACCAGATCGACATCTACCGGATCGGACACCGTCTTACGCAGAATCGTATATTTCGCGAACGACCCCGCTTTTATGACCTTGGTGATCTTGATTTCGGTTTTGTCCCGAACGCTCTTGCACAACTCGGTGATCAGCCGATCGACCTGTGCGTGATGCTCTTTCCGCTTATCTGCGGGCAAGCGCAGCACATTACTGTCATAGTATCGCAATTCCGCGTTACTCAAAGCCATCGCCCCACCCCTTTCCGGTCTGGCACTAACCACCGGATCGAGACCGGCCTCTTCGCAACACGCTCCGGTTTACAGAAAATCCCGGTTAGTGCGGCACTATGCCTAATCTGGGCACCATTTGTCGCTTTTCAAGAGGTTTTGGTTTACAAAAATGTCCCTATATCGCATTTATGGAAACCGACCTGTTGCGGTCGTTAAGGAGGCCATCATGATCGGGAACAAGCTAAGGGTCGCGAGGTCGGCATCCGGCATGTCGCTACGGGCGCTTGCCGATGCCATGGGCAGCATCGTCTCCGCTCAGGCGATCGGCAAGTATGAACGCAACGAAGATATGCCGAGTTCTCGCGTGCTGATCGCCCTTGCGAAAGCACTCTCTGTCTCCGAGGAATATCTACTGAACGAGGACGAGTTGTCGCTGGAAGGCGTCGATTTTCGTAAGAAGGTCGGCACGTCGTCCCGTGAGGAAGCCATGCTCGAAGCGCGCGCCATTCACATGCTTGAGCGCTATCTCGCGGTCGAAGACATGCTCCAGATGCGCAGCGTCGAATGGGAACAGCCACGAAGCGCGCCGCATCCCGTGTCAGATATTCGGGATGCGGAAGACGCGGCTCGGTCCGTTAGGGACGATTGGGGGCTTGGTAACGACCCAATCCCGCACCTTGCGGAGCTGCTCGAGGAACGCGGCATCAAGGTGCTCTCACTCGATCTCGACAATGTGGACGGGCTTGCCGCCAAAGTCCGGCGCAAGGGCAGCGATGCAGCGCGCGTCATTGTCATCAAGCAGAGCTCTTGGTCGGAACGCAAGCGCTTCAATCTGGCGCATGAGCTTGGTCATATGGTTATCGCTCCCTCTGGCGGTGTCGACGAGGAGAAGGCCGCACATCGCTTCGCTGGCGCGTTCTTGATGCCGGCGGACGTGCTCCGTGCCGAAGTGGGCGCCCATCGATCCTCGATCAGCATCGGCGAACTGGTGGCGCTTAAGCGACTGTTCGGTGTCAGTATTCAGGCCTTGGCTTATCGCTGCAAAGATCTTGGCATCATCAACCAAGCGGCCTGCGCCCGTCTGTTCAAGGTTTTTGCGGAGCGTGGCTGGCGGACGGCACCATTCGAGGAACCGGAAAGCATGAGGCCGGAATTAGAAGAGCCGCGCCGTTTCGAGCGTCTATGCTTTCGGGCGTTGGCCGAAGGCGTGATCGGAGAGTCCCGGGCCGCCGAACTGCTCGGCATTTCCGTGCGCGAACTCGATAGGCGACTGGATCAGGTGGCGGCCTGATCCGTGACGGTTCTGGTTTCCGATACTTCGGTTGTCATCGATCTCGAACGGGCGGACCTTCTCGATGAGATGTTCCTGCTGCCGTTCGAGTTTGCGGTGCCTGATCTCCTTTACATCCGCGAGCTGGAAGGCGAACTCGGAGACAGGCTGATGGCGCTCGGGCTGCGCGTCGAGGAACTTACAGTTTCCGAGCTGCGGCGCGCGACCGGCGTCAATCGCCAGCATCAGAAGCTCTCCGTACCCGATACCTTTGCATTCGCCCTTGCGGAGTCCCGAACATGGACGCTGCTGACCGGCGACGGGATCCTGCGCGAACTGGCCGCTGTCGAGCAGATCGCCATGCATGGCGTGTTATGGCTCTTCGACCAGATGGCGGATGGCGCCCATGTGCAGTTCGATCGGCTGCATGGTGGCCTGACCCAGCTTTTCGCCCATCCGCGTTGCCGCCTTCCCGCGGATGAAGTGAAACAACGCTTGACTCGTTTTGCCGGCTAATTCGGTTCGATACGACGAGCGGCAGTCAAAACCTAGTCAGGGCCGACACCAGCGAGGGACCACTGATTGGCTTACTATCCCGCTCAATCCTCGCGTGAACGAAGGCCGTTATCAGGGAACCTGTTGTAGCTCTTTAAGATCAGCCAATTTGCGGCTGCTGACCGCCTCCTTGATACGTTGAAGCATCGATTTCTAAATTTCTGCGCTCTAAACCGGCCATGCAGCAGACGGCCCATTTTCTCATTTTCCGTCGCTCCTCGGACGCATTGAAATCGTCCGTTTAGGCCAACAATACCAGATCGCTACCAAGCAGATGAATGGCTGCGGCTCCCCATTCCTGACGGTCGGCTGATCCTGAGTGAGAGGAGCACGCCCGTCAGGGATCTTTGCCTGAGAGGCGAGTGAGATTTCAAGGGAGCCACAGCAATGGGCATGAACCCAGAGCCTAGTCCTGGCATCGCGAGGCACCCCTGACAGGAACAGCGAGTCCGTTTTCATGGATCCAGCACCGATCGTCTCGCGAGCGTTCGAGCCGTGGCTCAGAACGACTCGTCTTGGTCATAGGACCGCTGTGCGTCGCCCAATAAAGTGCCGCGAGGGGCTAATCGAAACAGTTTGAACCCACTCGAAACAACCGATAAACCGCCGAATTCGGTGGAACCCCGGTGGAACCCCAAGCGAAAATCAGCAGCTCGTCGGTCAGAAAGTAACAGCTAAGTCCTTGATTTTATGGCGCACCCAAGAGGATTCGAACCTCTGACCTTTGCCTTCGGAGGGCAACACTCTATCCAGCTGAGCTATGGGTGCCTCGCCGAAGGCGGTGTTTAAGCGAGGACGGGGGAGCGCGCAACCGCGATTGCGCCGCGCCCGGCCATGCGGATCGTGATGGACGCGGCAGCGGGATCGGCTAGGCTGGACAGGCTGTAACAACTTCCCCGGAGGCCTTCGCGCCCATGCGTCTGACCCGACTGATTCCTGCATTGATGGCTGCGTCTGCAGCGCTGGTCCTGGCGGGCTGTGATCCCAAACCGGCTGACCCTGCGGCGGCTGGGGAGACGGCGAGCACCGAGGCCGCACCCGGCGCCTGCGTGCGCACGGCCGACAGCGCAGCTGCGGTTGCGGAAATGGCGGCCGCCGAGGAGCGTGCGATCGCCGCCGCCGAAGCGAGCCGCGGCGCCGGCCAGCCGGCGATGTGGACCCTGAAGGACGAGGACACGACGATCTACCTGCTCGGCACGGTTCACCTGCTGCGGCCGGACCTCGAATGGCGCACGCCGGAGATCGACGCGGCGATCGCGGCGGCCGACACGGTCGTGTTCGAAGCCGATACGACGAGCCCGGAAGCCGGCCGTGAACTGATGGCCTTCTTCACCTCGCAGGGCCTGTTCAACGACGGCACCCAGCTGAACAGCCTGCTGACGGAGGCCGAAGTGGCGCAGCTGACCGCGGCGCTGACCGAAGTGGGCCTGCCGATCGAAGCCGTGCAGCCGATGCGGCCCTGGTATGCGGCGCTGAACCTGTCGGTGATGCAGATGACCGAGGAAGGGTTCGATCCGACGGCCGGCGTCGAGATGAAGATCGAGGCCGACGCCAAGGCACACGGCGCGCAGTTTGCCTATCTCGAGACGGTCGACCAGCAGCTCGGCGAATTCGCCGGTCTGGATAATTGCGCGCAGGTGGACTTCCTGATGCAGACGGCCGAGTCGATGAAGCAGGGGACCGAACTGCTGGACCTGCTGGTGGCGGAATGGGCCGACGGCGACACGGCCGGCCTTGGCGCGCTGATGTCGACGCCGGATTCGTTCGGCTCGGACGAAGCTTACGCGGCGCTGCTGCTGAACCGGAACACACGCTGGACGCCGCTGGTGGCAGGCATGCTGGATGAGCCCGGCACGCGCCTGATCGCGGTCGGTGCGGGCCACCTTGTGGGGCCGGACAGCGTCATCGCGAAGCTGCGCGCAGAGGGCTATGAGGTGACGGGGCCCTAGTCGGCCGCACGCCGGAGCGCGAGCAGGGCCTGGTCGAGCACGGCCTGGCTGGCACAGCAGACGATCTGCCCACCAAGTTTTGGCGGGTTGCCCCGCCAGTCGGTCGCAAGGCCGCCGGCGCCGCGCACGACCGGGATCAGCGCGGCAACATCCCAGGACTTGAGCCCGGACTCGGCGACGAGATCGATGGTGCCGGCGGCGACACGCGCATAGCCGTAGGCGTCGAGGCCGTAGCGCGTGATGCGGGCAGCCGAGCGCAGGTGGTTCCAGGCGCCCTGTTCGGGCGGCGAAAAGATGAAGGGATCGGTGGTGGCGATGACCGCAGCCCGCAGGTCGTCGCAGCCCGAGACGCGGATCGGCGTGCTGCCGTGTGCGGTGTCGAGCCGCGCGCCGCCCGGCCAGCCGAGATAACGCTCGCCAATGACGGGCTGGTCGATGACGCCGATGACGGGCACGCCGTCCGGGTCGACCAACGCGATCAGCGTGGTCCAGACCGGCAGGCCGGCGACGAAGGCGCGCGTGCCGTCGATCGGATCGAAATACCAGCGCCAGCCGGAAGTTGACGCGGTGTCGGGAAACTCCTCGCCGGTGACGCCGTCATCCGGGCGTTCGGCCGCGACGAGGGCGCGCATGGCGCGCTCGGCGGCGCGGTCGGCTTCGGTGACGGGGTCGAATCCGGGCCGGGCGCTTTCGCCCTTGTCCTCGATTTCGGAGAGATTGCGGAAGTGAATACGAATTGCCGCCCAAGCTGCATCTGCAAGCCGGGCGGCAAAACCAAGGTCAGTCTCGAGGGATCTGGAAGCGGTCATCCGGCGAGGGGGTGCCCCGCCGGACGAGGGGCGTCAAGCAGCGCCGGTGCTCGAATTGTCGCCTTCGAGGGCTTTCGCGAGCTCAAGCAGGCGTTTGCGGGGACGCTCGCCGAGACGGTAGTAGGCGCGGACCAGTTCCAGCGTCTCTTTCTGCGAAAGGATGTCGCCTTCCATCTGTTCGGCGTCGTTGGCGGCGTTCGGCATCGGGTTGGCCGTCGGCATGCCGTCGAAGAAGTACTGGACGGTGACGTTCATTGCCCGCGAGAGGTCGAACAGGCGCGAAGCCGTGATGCGGTTGGCACCGCACTCATACTTCTGGATCTGCTGGAAGCGGACGCCTACCTGTCCGGCCAGTTCCTGCTGGGTCATGCCCAGAAGGCGGCGGCGGCGGCGCAGGCGCTTGCCTACGTGAAGGTCAGTTTCGTCAGCCATGGTTCCCTCTCCGAGTTGGCGCGGGACCGGTGGCAGTCCCAAAACAGGATTTTCGCGCAATTTCTACGCAAACGGCGTGCCGCGTGCCGGAATGTGCCTGTTTTGGGGGCAATCAGGGGGTCAGAGGCGGGGTGCGTCAGAATGTTCTTTGCTGGATTGTGCATCGCAACATATTCTGGCTTTGCACTTCGGTGCAGACGCCTCTGGCGTTTCCTCCCTTTGACTTCGGCCGCGCCTCCGGGCGCGGCCCTTTTTTTGTGCCGCGGACAGGGCGCGCTAATCGGAACGCATTGTTCCGTTATTTGTCTTTGTTTTTATTGAAATTCATGATCGCGGCAGGTGGCCGGCGGCGTCAATGATCTCGGCGATCACTTTCTGCAAGGCGTCCTTGAGAGCGCTGAAGCCGCTGGCGCGGGTGATGCGCTGCTCGTCCATGTAGAGGCCGCGGTTGATCTCGACCTGCAGGGCGTGGACGCCCCGGCGCGGCCGGCCATAGCGACGGGTGGTATAACCGCCGGCATAGGGCGCATTGCGGGCGACGGTGAAGCCCTGGGCGCGGAAACTGCGCTCGATCCGGGCCATCAGGCGGGGGTCGGCGCTCGATCCGAACCGGTCGCCGAGGACAATGTCGGTCAACGCGCGCCGGCCGGGCTGGACCGACGGCATCGAGTGGCAGTCGATGAGCAGGGCATGACCATGGGCGCGGCGCAGGCCGTCCAGCGTTTCGGTGAGGTGCTGGTGGTAGGCATCATGGATGAAGGCGAGGCGCTCCTCGCCTTCGGAGCGCGACAACAGGCGGGCATAGATCGCCTCGCCGCGGGCGCCGACGCGGGGCAGGCAGCCGAGGCCGGCTTCGACTCGGGCGGTCGGCAAGGCGCAGGGACGGGGCGGACCGTCCTCGAACATGGCGGCGTCAAGCTCGTGCGGATCGCGGTTGAGATCGACCACCGAGCGGCCATAACGCGCGGCCACCAGGCCGGCGCCGAAGGCCGGCGCGGCCGCGAACAGCTCATCGATGAAGGCGTCCTCCGTGCGCCGCACATCCAGCAGGGGCACACACAGCGCATCCTGCATGGCGGCCGGATAATGCGATCCGGAATGGGGGCTGGCGAACAGGACCGGCGCGGCGGGCACCCCGGCGGGCATGAAATCGAACGGCGCCTGACGCTCGCCCGTGATGGGCAGCTCGGCGACAGGGTCTGATCGCAGGGCCGGAGAGGTTTCGCGCATGGCCTAATGGTTTGGGAACCGGGCAGCAGGTCAAGAACTTTCCTGTGCAGGATGTAAAGAATGGCGCGTCCGCGGGCCGTCGTGTTCACCACTGATTTACCTTCATTGCCCTTTATGCGGTAATCAGCTCCGACTCAGTCGACATGAGGCCTCTGTGACCAAGATCCTGCTCGCGGAAGACGACGATTCAATGCGCGGGTTCCTCGCAGCGGCCCTGCGCCGCGCGGGCCATGACGTCCAGGACTATGCCGACGGCGAGGGCGCCTTGCAGGCGCTGGAGCGCGAAGTCTTCGACCTCTTGCTGACCGACATCGTGATGCCGGGCCTCGACGGGATCGAACTCGCCCGCCGCGGCGCCGAACTCGACCCGGCCATGAAGATCGTCTTCATCACCGGCTTTGCGGCCGTGGCGCTGTCGTCCGGCGCGCCGACACCGGCCGGCGCCAAGGTGCTCTCGAAACCCTTCCACCTGCGCGAAATCGTCGAGGAAGTGGACAAGGTGATGGCGGCCTGAACCCGCCCGCTGCGCGGCGAATGCCCGCTTGACGCCGAACGCCTGATTGTCCAATACGCACGCTTCGCAACGCATGGCCCAAGGGCCTTCGCCGAGCGGGCGGTTAGCTCAGTGGTAGAGCACTACGTTGACATCGTAGGGGTCACAAGTTCGAACCTTGTACCGCCCACCATTCCCCGGGATTGTGCGTATTCTGCGGCCCTGCCTCGGTGGGTAACCAACGCCTTGTCCGGCCGGGCTGGCGCGGAATATGCTTTGAGCGGACAAACACTGTGCCGCCTGTAGAGTAGTCTCATGGGAACAATGCGTTTCGTGCTGGCGATGGCCGTCGTGGCCTTTCACCTGCTGGCCATCCCGAAAATCGGGCCGATCGCTGTCCAGGCCTTCTTCGTGCTGTCCGGGTTCCTGATGACCCTCGTGATGCACACGTCCTATGATTACAGCCCGTCCGGGTTTGGCCGGTTCTGGTTGAACAGGATCCTGCGGCTCTACCCGATCTATATCGTCTCGCTGCTGCTCACGCTGCCGCTGGCGCTGATCTTCGGCCCGGCGCGCGACCATGCGATCGACAATGCGCTGGGCGTGCCGATGACGCTGGCGGGGTGGGTGCAGAACGCCACGCTGATCTTCTACAACCTCGATACGCCGCGCCTGTCGCCGCCCGCCTGGGCGCTGACGACGGAGCTTTTCTACTACCTCGTCATCAGCCTTGGATTTTCGGCTACCCGGCTGCGGACATGGGGTCTGTTCGCGGCCGGCGCCGCCTACATGGCGTGGGGAATCGCGACCGGGCGGGACTTCTACGCCCTCTACTTCTCGATCTGGAGCGGCGCGCTGCCGTTCGGCGCGGGGGCGCTGCTGTGGCACTACCGCGAGGACCTTTCGCGCCTGTTGACCGGGCCGGCAGGGAACGCGCGCTGGACATGGGCCCTGATCGGCGCCGGGTCGGCAGGGATTCTCGCGACGGTTGGCGGACGCGCGCTCGCCTCGCTGCTCGACCTCGGCCCGGCGGCGGAAGCCGTGATGCTGCCGTTGACGGTGGTGCCCGCGGCGGCGCTGGTGCTCGGCTGTACGCGCCTGAAGCTGACCGGCTTTGTTGATTGCCGTTGAGAATTGACCCTGGGAGGGCAGAAATTTCCACTGAGAAGTGACCCATGTTTGAACCGGTCCCGAGCTTTGGCGAGCGGGGGACCATGGAGTGTTGGACATGGCATTATTGAGCGTTATCCGGCGGTGGTATCACCGCGACCAGATGTCGATCCGGGAGATTTCCCGGCGGACGGGCCTTTCTCGAAACACGCTGCGCAAGTATCTGCGATCCGAGGTGGTCGAGCCGCGTTTCAGGACGCCGGACAGGCCGAGCAAGCTGGATCCTTATGCGGACCGGCTGTCGGCATGGCTGCGGCGGGAGATGACGCGGCCGCGCAAACAGAAGCGCACGATCAAGCAGCTGTATGCCGATCTGGTGAGCCTTGGCTATGATGGTTCGTATGGCCGGGTTGCGGCGTTTGCACGGGCCTGGCGAGACGAGTACCGCGTCCAGCAGCAGACAAGCGGACGAGGGACTTTTGTGCCGCTTTCATTCGCGCCGGGCGAGGCATTCCAGTTCGACTGGAGCGAGGACTGGGCGGTCATTGACGGTGTTCGCACGAAGCTTCAGGTCGCGCACTTCAAGCTCAGCTACAGCCGCGCCTTCTTCGTGCGCGCCTATATCCTTCAGACGCATGAGATGCTGTTCGACGCGCACAACCATGCGTTCCGTATGCTTGGCGGCGTGCCGCGGCGCGGGATCTACGACAACATGCGCACGGCGATCGACAAGGTCGGGCGCGGCAAGGCGCGGACAGTCAACGCGCGGTTTGCGGCGATGGTCAGCCACTACATGTTCGAGGCCGAGTTCTGCAATCCGGCAGCCGGCTGGGAAAAGGCCAGGTCGAGAAGAACGTTCAGGATGCGCGTCATCGTCTATGGCAGCCTATACCGCATGCGGAGAGTCTGGACGCCCTGAACCTCTGGCTTGAGCAGCGATGCCGTGCGTTGTGGCAGGACATCCCGCATGGCACCCAGCCCGGTTCTGTTGCCGATGCCTGGGCTGATGAAGCCGGCAGCCTGATGCCGGCGGGTCGGCCGTTCGATGGCTTCGTGGAATATGGCAAGCGGGTCTCTCCCACCTGCCTCGTGCATCTGGAACGCAACCGCTACAGCGTCCCGGCGTCGTTCGCCAATCGTCCTGTGAGCCTGCGGGTCTACCCGGATCACTTCCTCGTCGTCGCAGAGGGCCAGGTCGTGTGCGAACACCGGCGCGTCATCGAGCGATCTCACGATGGCCCGGGGCGCACGATCTATGACTGGCGCCACTATCTCGCAGTGGTCCAGCGCAAGCCGGGCGCGCTGCGCAATGGCGCGCCGTTCCTGGAGCTGCCAGACGACTTCCGGCGGCTTCAGCGGCAACTTCTGCGTTCGCCGGGCGGTGACCGGGAAATGGTCGAGATCCTGGCGCTGGTGTTGCAGCACGATGAGGACGCGGTTCTGACGGCCGTGTCGATGGCGCTGGAAGCAGGCGTTGCAACCAAGACCCATATCCTGAACCTGCTGCACCGGCTGGTCGATGGCAAACCCATCAGTACACCACCTGTGACGGCGCCGCAGGCGTTGCGCCTCGCCAGTGAGCCACAGGCAAATGTTGATCGTTACGACACGTTGCGTGCAGTGGGGGAGACCCGTCATGCGTCATGATCCAGCCAGCGGCGCGATCGTCGTCATGTTGCGCGGCCTGAAGATGCACGGAATGGCGCAGGCCGTCACTGATCTCATGGCTCAGGGCTCGCCCGCGTTCGAGTCGGCAATCCCCATGCTGTCCCAGCTCCTGAAAGCCGAAACCGCAGAACGGGAAGTGCGGTCCGTGGCCTACCAGCTGAAGAGCGCCCGGTTCCCCGCTTACCGCGACCTTGCGGGCTTCGACTTTGCCAGCAGCGAAATCAATGAAGCCCTCGTCCGCCAGCTTCATCGGTGTGACTTTATCGATGTGGCCGACAATATCGTCCTGGTCGGCGGGCCTGGCACCGGCAAGACGCATATCGCAACGGCGCTCGGCGTACATGCGATCGAGCACTATCGACGCCGTGTCCGGTTCTTCTCAACCGTCGAGCTGGTCAACGCACTCGAACAGGAAAAGGCTCAAGGGAGAACCGGTCAGATCGCGAACCGTCTGATCCACTCCGATCTCGTGATCCTCGACGAGCTGGGCTACCTGCCGTTCAGCGCATCAGGCGGCGCGCTCCTGTTCCATCTGCTGAGCAAACTCTACGAGCGCACCAGCGTCGTCATCACGACCAATCTGAGCTTCAGCGAGTGGGCCAGCGTGTTCGGCGATGCGAAAATGACGACCGCGCTGCTCGATCGCCTCACCCATCACTGCCACATCCTCGAAACCGGCAATGACAGCTTCCGGTTCAAGAACAGCTCGGCGCAGAAGCCGAAATCGAAAAAGGAGAAGGCATCATCTTGACCCGGAAATGAAACCCGAAAGATAGTCACAAGGCGGGTCAGTTCTCGATGGAAATCCCGGGTCAGTTCTCAGCAGAAATCAACAATCGCGGGTTCGAACAGCTCGATCAGGTTGCCGGACGGGTCTGTCAGCAGCACCTGCTTGCCGCCCGGCCCCTCCAGGATGTCATTGCGGAACGGCGCCCCGGCCGCCTTCAGGCGGGCGACTTCCGCCGCAATGTCGGCGACGATCAGGTGGATCCGGTTCCAGCCGCCCGGCGCCGGGCGGATGCCATCCGGCATCGGGCGCGCCGCCGAACTTTCCGGCCCGCTGAGCAGCAGGCGAAGCTGTCCGCGCGCCACATCGGCAAAGGCGGGAAAGCAGGTCAGCACCTCGAAATCCAGCACCCGCGTATAGAAATCGACCGCCGCCTGCACGTCGTCGACGATGTATCGGACGCACACCATGTCGTTGGGGTCTGTCATCAGGTCCTCCTCAGGTCTGTTCGGGGTCCGCATCGGCCAGCTGCGCAATGAGGGCGGCGATGCGGGCGTTCAGCTCGGCCGCCGTTTCAACGAACAGCGGATAGGTCGCCGCGTCGCTTTCGCCCGTTGCCGGATTGGCGAGGCTCCAGTGGATAATCTGAGGCTCGCCGGGGAAGGCCGGGCAGACCTCGCGCACCTTGTCACACAGGCTGATCACCCGGTCGAACCGCTCGCCCGCGAAGGTGTCGAGGTGCTTGGCGTGCTGGTTGGCCAGGTCCAGCCCATGGACGTCCCGCATCACCCGCACGGCGTTCGGGTGCAGGGCCTTCGGCGCGCTGCCGGCGCTGAAGGCCGCCACCGCGCCGCCGGAACGGGCACGCAGCAAGGCTTCCGCCATCTGCGAGCGCGCGCTGTTTCCCGTGCAGGCAAACAACACCTTGCGGCCCGGCTTTATCGGGGTGACCGGCGCCTCGGTACGCAGGCGCAGGCTCGCATGGATCGCCGCGCCGGTGGCGGCCAGGCGCTGGCCGATCCCGTCCAGCCGGATCGAATAATAGGTGTCCCGCCGGTCCGCCGAACTGCGGCGCGCGGAAACCAGCTGGCCGTCGCGCAGCTTGGCGAGGTGATACGACAGCAGGTTCTGCGGCATGCCGACAAGGTCGGTCAGCTCCCGCACGGCCCGGTCGCTCACCGACAATTCTTCCAGCAACCGCCACCGTACCGGGTGGCCAGCCAGCTGCAGGAAGCCGGGCGGATCAAGGGCGGGCAGGGCGGACGAAAAGGTCATTTCTCTCTAATGCATCAATTCATTTTGATGAGTCAATCCAGATTGATGTATCCCGGCGCGCCTGCGCTGGCCTTCCGGCCGCGCGCGCGATATGCGCACTGACGTTTCCCCGCTCCAGGTTTGCTGTGCCCGCACCCGACTATCGCTTCTCCGTCGCTCCGATGATGGACTGGACAGACCGGCATTGCCGGGTCTTCCACCGCGCGCTGTCGAAGCGGGCCCTGCTGTGGACCGAGATGGTCACCGCCGACGCGGTCCTGAACGGCGATCGCCAGCGCCTGCTCGCCTTCGATCCCGCCGAACATCCGCTGGTCCTCCAGCTCGGCGGGTCGGACCCCGTCAAGCTCGCCGAAGCGGCGCGCATCGCCGAAGGTTTCGGCTATGACGAGGTGAACCTCAATTGCGGCTGCCCGTCCGACCGGGTCCAGTCCGGCGCCTTCGGCGCCTGCCTGATGGCAGAGCCGGATCTTGTGGCGGCCTGCGTCGCCGCAATGCGCGCCGCCGTCTCTATTCCCGTCACCGTCAAATGCCGCATCGCCATCGATGATCTGCCGGCGGAAGAAACCCTGTTCACCTTTGTCGACAAGGTCTCTGCCGCCGGCTGTACGGTCTTCACCGTGCACGCCCGCAAGGCCTGGCTCAAGGGTCTGAGCCCGAAGGAGAACCGGGAAGTTCCGCCGCTCGACTACGCCCTTGTCGCCAGGCTCAAAGCGGCCCGCCCCGGCCTCAAGATCATCCTGAATGGCGGCATCACCACGCTCGATCAGTGTGCGGAGCACCTGGCCGTGTTCGACGGAGTCATGCTCGGCCGCGCCGCCTATCAGACTCCCGGCCTCCTCGGCAGTGTCGACACGCTGCTCTTCGGGGAAGGGGAGATTGTCGATGCGGCCGCTGCCGTGCGCGCCTACGAGCCCTACATCGCCGCGCGCCTCGCCGCCGGTTCAAGCCTGCATGCCATGACCCGCCACATGCTCGGCCTGTTCGCCGGCCAGCCCGGCGCGCGCCAATGGCGCCGCATCCTGTCCGAACAGGCCGTCCGGAAAGGCGCAGGCCTCGAAGTCCTCCACGCCGCGCTCGCTGCCATCGAAAAGGTCGAGGCCTGAAGCATGGCGGGCCCCGGAACGGTTGCACAAGTTCCGGCTTGTGCAGGCAAAATTCCGCACCGTGAAAATAAAATAGCGCGCGAAATCCGGGCCTTGTAAAATATCCGCCGCGCGCCAATCCGGCGGGATTGCGGGCAGGTGTATGGTTCGTCCATGCCGCCGGCCCGTCCGCACCCTGACCTCTGGTATCCCATCGCCGCGCTGCTGGCGGCGCTGCGCCGGCTCCTGCTCACCGCCAACCCGTGCGCTTTCGCGGCCATCGCCAGTGAAGCGCGCGCCCAGCTTGCCGTCGCCGCCGCGCTTGTCCGCCGTTATATCCATATCCTCGCCGCAGAGCTCGTCCTGCCTCCACCGCGCGTGGTGCCGTCTCGTCCGCCTACGGACAATGCCGTCCCGCGCGGGGCGAGCCGCTATCTCTTCCCGCTGATCGAGGCGCCCGCCGCATCCGGCGGCGGCAGCGCCGGCGAGGACCCGCCCGAGCTGCAATGGGCGCTTCTCACCGAAGCGGCCCGCCGGCTCGCCGACGTGCTCGCAAGCCCTGCATCCCATGCCCGCCGTCTCGCCCGCCGCTTCGGCACTTTGCTGACGCCGGGCCTGCGCGACTTGCCCGTGCCCTGGCACATCATCCGCCGCATCCCGCCCGCGCTCGACGTGCTGCTCCTGCGCGCCGACCAGATCGCGAGACCTCTGGCCTGGGCCGGTCTCGATACCTCGTAAGCTGCGTGCGCCGCCTCTCCGCGCCTCCCTTGCCGTGCAGGGGAGGGCAAAGGCGCTGGCAGCAATCCCTTAAACCACTCCTTAACAATTTGTTCTTCCTTTGTTCGGAGCGTCATGTTAATCCTCCCCTCGGTTGAAGGGGCTCGGCATGGTCGCACGGATCACGACATACGCGTTTGACGGCGTCGAGGCCCAACCCGTCGATGTGCAGGTCCAGCTGTCCGGCGGGCAGGTGAACTTCATGGTCGTCGGCTTGCCGGACAAGGCGGTCGGCGAAAGCCGGGAACGGGTGCGCGCCGCCTTCTCGGCGCTGGGCCTCGCGCTTCCGCCGAAGCGCGTCATCGTGAACCTCGCGCCGGCTGACCTGCCGAAGGAAGGCAGCCATTACGACCTCGCGATCGCCCTGGCGTTGCTCGCCAAACTCGGCGTCATTCCGGAAGACCAGCTCGCCCGCTATGCCGCGATCGGGGAGTTGTCGCTGGACGGCCGGCTCGTCGAATCGGCCGGTATCCTGCCGGCGGCGATGGCGGCCGAAGCCATGGGCCTCAGCCTGATCTGCCCGGAAGCCTGCGGCTCCGAAGCCGCCTGGGCCGGCGGGGATGTGCTGCCGGCCAAAAGCCTGATCGCGCTGATCAACCACTTTGCCGGCCGCAGCGTGCTTAGCCCTCCGAAGAAAGGCGACCTGCTGGAGGCCCAAATCGGTCCCGACCTGAAAGACGTGAAAGGCCAGGAAGGCGCCAAGCGGGTGCTCGAAATCGCCGCCGCCGGCGGTCACAACCTCCTCTTCTGCGGCCCGCCCGGTTCCGGCAAGTCGATGCTCGCCCAGCGCCTCCCGGGTCTCCTGCCGCCGCTTTCGGCCCGCGAACTGCTCGAAGCCTCGCAGATCCAGTCCATCGCTGGCCTGTTGCAGCGCGGCCAGCTCTCCCGCACCCGCCCGTTCCGCGCGCCGCACCATTCCGCCTCGATGGCGGCGATGGTCGGCGGCGGTATCAAGGCGAAGCCGGGCGAAGTCTCGCTTGCCCATCACGGCGTGCTCTTCCTCGACGAGCTGCCGGAATTCTCCGCCCAGGTGCTCGACAGCCTGCGCCAGCCGCTCGAAGCGGGCGAAGCGGTGATCGCGCGCGCCAACCGGCATGTGCGCTATCCCGCCCGCTTCCAGCTGATCGCGGCGATGAATCCCTGCCGCTGCGGCGGCGGACCCGGCGCCGCCGCCTGCACGCGCGGACCCCGCTGCGCGCAGGACTACCAGTCGCGGATTTCCGGCCCGTTCCTCGACCGGATCGACCTGTTCTATGAAACCCCTCCCGTCACCGCCGTCGACCTCAGCCTGCCGGCGCCCGCCGAAGGCACGGCCGAAACCCGCGCCCGGGTTGCCCGGGCCCGCGAGCTGCAGGCCGAGCGCTTCGACGGCCTCGCCGATACCGAAGGCCGCCGGCACGTGAATGCCGACATGCCGCCCGGCGCCATCGATCAGCTCGCCTCTCCGGATGCGCCCGGCGCGGCCTTGCTCGCCGACGCGGCCGTGAAGCTGTCACTCACCGCCCGCGGCTATACGCGGGTGCTGAAGGTCGCCCGCACCATCGCCGACCTCGATGGCTCGGATGCGGTACGGCGCGTACACATTGCCGAAGCCCTCAGCTATCGCCACCGCCCGGCCTCGGGCGCCGGGGCAGCCGCTATCACTGGCTCTTCACTGGTGCGCTGATGCCATGGTTCCCGGCGGATTAAGGCTCTGATCAGGCTTTCCGGGCTAGATTCGCGCCATGACATCACCTTCAGACAGCCGGCCGGAGGGCGAATCGCCTGAACAGGCGTTTCTCGCCACGGCCAGCCATGAAATCCGCACGCCGCTCAACGGCATACTCGGCACGGTTTCGCTGCTGCTGGAAACCGACCTGTCGCCGGCCCAGCGCGAATATGCCGAGACGATCCGCCTGTCCGGCGGCCGGTTGCTCGACCTGCTCAACAATGTGCTCGACTATGCCCGGCTCGACGCGTCCGCCGTCGAACTCGAATCCGAGAGCTTCTGTCCGCTGCATCTGGCCCGGGAAGTTGCCGAACTCCTCTCTCCGCGCGCCCATGCGGCCGGTCTCGACCTTGCTGTGCGCTGCCAGCAATGGCCGGTCCCCGTCTACGAAGGCGATGCCGGACGCCTGCGCCAGATCCTCTTCAACCTTGTCGGCAATGCCCTGAAGTTCACCGCCCGGGGCGCCGTGCTGGTCGATGTCGTGCCGCGCGCGAACGGGCTCACGGTGCATGTGCGCGATACCGGTCCCGGAATTGCGCCGCAGGACCAGGCGCGGCTGTTCGAGGCCTTCCGCCAGACCGCCACCGGCGATGCCTATCGCGAAGGCGGCGTCGGCCTCGGCCTCGCCATCGTCAAGCGCCTCGCTGACCTTCTCGGTGGCAATGTCCGCGTGTCGTCCGGACTGGGGGAGGGGGCAACTTTCACCGTCGACATCCCGCTCCGCAGCGCCGACGTGCCGCCGGTGCATGATGCCTCGCGCCTCGGGGGCCAGATCGGGCTGGCCGGCTTGCCGCCGGCGACGGCCCTTTCGCTGGCCGCTGCCATGGCCGGACTTGAGACGGAAGTTACCCAGATCGACCTCGGCTCGGGCCACGTGCCCGGCGGCATCGATGTGCTGCTGGTCGGCGCGGACCTGCCTGAGGCGATGGTCGCGGCGCTCGCCCGCAAGGCGCCGGCGCTTGTTGTGCTGCGCCCTGAAGACCGCGGCGCCATCGGCCGCTTCCGCCAGCTCGGCTGCCGGGGCTGGCTGGTCCGGCCGCTCCGGATGTCGTCGGTGGCCGAGCGGATCGTGCTCGCCCGCAGCGGGCGCCAGGTCTCGGACGAGCCGGAAAACGAAGGCGGCGGCGGCCGCGTGCTGATCGCCGACGACAACCCGATCAATGCCCTGATTGCACGGCGCGCCTTGGAATCGGCAGGATTTACCGTCAGTGTGGCGGCAACCGGACGCGAAGCGCTGGATGCGGCGGCGCAGATGGCGCCCGACCTTGTTCTGATGGACCTGAGAATGCCGGTGATGGATGGATTTGAAGCCATGAGACACCTGCGGTCCGCAGGCCTGACAGCGCCGGTCATTGCGGTCTCGGCCGAAATGACACCCGATATCGAGCGCCGCGCCCGGGAAGCCGGCGCCAGCGGCGTCGCGGCCAAGCCGCTTGATGCCGAGGCGCTGCGTTCCCTCGCGCTGCAATGGACGGCCGGCGCGGGCCGTCTGACAGGCGCCGCATGACGGACCTCGCAGGGGCTGGCGCGCCGGAAAAGGAAGCGCCGCGTTTCATTCGCGCGTTGAAGGCCATGCGCGACCGCCGGATGGCGGCCATGTTCCTGCTCGCGCTTGCCGCCGGCCTGCCTTACGGCGCGGTGCTCGGTACGCTGAATGCCTGGCTGACGACTGAAGGCGTCTCGCCTTCAACCATCGGTGTACTGTCGATCGTCACCATCGGCTATGCGTTCAAGTTCCTCTGGTCGCCGGCCTTCCAGTCGGCGCACCATCCGTTTCCCTTGCTGGGTCCGCGGCGCACCTGGTTGCTCAGCCTGCAGCTGCCGATCGCCGGCCTCCTGTTCCTGCTCGCCTTCTCGAACCCCGGCGAGCATATCGGCCTCGTGGCCGTGATCGCCCTGTTCGCCGCGCTGTTCTCGGCGACCCACGACATCGTGCTGGATGCCTGGCGCATCGAGGTCGCGCGTTCGGATGAAGACAAGGACCTGATGGCCGCGCTCTACCAGTTCGGCTACCGGATCGCCGGTTTCATCACCGGCTTCCTCGCCCTGCTGCTCGCCCAGTTCTACGGCTGGGTGGTTGTCTATGTGATGATCGCGGCGATGATGGTGCTTGCCATTTCCGGCACGCTGCTGGCGCCCGAACCGGAAACCGAGACGGGGCCCGGCCACCGCCGCCTGACCTTCCAGGCCGGCCTGCCGGAACGCGAACGCACCTTCGCCACCTTACTGGTCGCCGCCGGCTGGATCGCCGCCTTCCTGATGATCGCGGGCTTTGTCATCGCCTCTTTCACGCAGGATCCGCCGCCGAAAGGCGGCGTGTTCGTTGCCGAGCAGGGACCATGGATCGTCGGCCTGACCGTGCTGCTGCCCGCCCTCGGCGCGCTCGTCCTGCTGCTGCGTCACGGGCGTGTGCCGGCCGAAATCGTGGACGGGCCCAGCGACGAGCCGCAGGTGAAGCGCGTCATCCGCGCGGTCTTCCGCTCGATTTTCGATCCGCTGATGGACCTGATCGGGCGTCTCGGCTGGGGCGCGCTGCTCGTGCTGCTGCTGGCGCTGACCTACCGCTTCACCGATTCCGTCTGGGGTTCTTTCGCCTATCCCTTCTATCTCGACGACCGGTTCGGCGCGCTCCACCATTCGATGGCGGACGTCGCGGTGGCTTCAAAATTCTTCGGTGTGCTGATGACCGTCGCAGGCGCCGCCATCGGCGCGGTGGTCATCAGCTTTGTCGGGCGCATGCCGGTGCTGGTGGCCGGCGCAGTGCTGGCGGCGGCGACCAACCTCCTGTTCGCAGACCTGTCGCGCGGCGGGGCCGGCATCGATGCCTTCCTCGAGTGGACGCACATCGCAGAGCCGCTGCGGGCCTTTGCGGGCTGGGCGGCGCACATCTCGCCGGAAGGGCAGGGCGCCGATGCCGGAGACCGGATGGCAAGACTGATGATCGCAATCTCAGGCGAAAACCTCGCTGGCGGATTCGCCAGCGTCGCGGTCGTGGCGTTCCTGACCTCCGTCGTGAACCCGCGCTTCGCGGCGGTGCAATATGCGCTGCTCGCTTCGCTCACCATGCTGATCGGTACGCTCGGCCGGCCCTGGCTCGGCGCCATGATCGAGACGGAAGGCTATTACAGCGTCTTTATACTGACGTTCTGGCTCGGCGGCATCGCCGTTGCCCTGTCGGTCATCGAGTGGGTGCGGCAAGCCCGCCTGCCGCCCGCGCCCGAAAGCGCCGCCGCGCCTTAGCCGCTGTGAACCTGGTCGATGTCAAACGCGGCCAGCGCGGCGAGATCGACGATGTCGCCGACCGTCGCGCCGAGCGAGGCAATCTGCACCGGCTTCTCGAGGCCCAGCAGCATCGGACCGATGATCGTCGAGCGGCTCATCTGTTCCAGCAGGTTGGTCGCGATCGAGGCCGAATGGATCGCCGGCATCACGAGGATGTTGGCGGGCCCGGTCAGGCGCGAGAACGGATAGAGCAGCTTGTGGTTCGGGTTCAGGGCCACGTCGGCATTCATGTCGCCTTCGTATTCGAAGTCGAGACCCGGCGTGCGGTCGAGGATGCACACGGCCTCGCGCACCTTGTCGCCGCGTTCGCCCATCGGATTGCCGAAGGTCGAGTATGACAGGAAGGCCACGCGCGGCGTGAAGCCGACGCTGCGCACCGCGCGCACGGCTTCATGCGCGATGTTGGCGAGCGTGGGACCGTCGGGCAATTCATTGACGCTGGTATCGGCGATGAAGATCGTCTTGCCCATGTTGATCACCATCGACATGCCGATCACGGCTTGTCCGGGGATCGGATCGAGCACCAGCAGGGCATCCTTCAGCGCGGCGTCATAGTTGCGCGTCACACCGGTCACCATGCCGTCGGCATCGCCGTTCTTGAGCATGCAGCATCCGAAGATGTTGCGGTCCTGGTTCACGAGGCGCTGGGCGTCGCGTTTCAGGTATCCCTTCCGCTGCAGGCGCTTGTAGAGCATGTCGACATAGACGGGATTGTTGTCGGACAGGCGGGCGTTGATGATGTCGAGCGCGCCGGCCGGCACGCCCATCTGTTCCATCGTCGCCTCGACCTGCGCTTCGCGCCCGATCAGGATAGGATGGCCGAGGCCCTGGTTCTTGAAGCTCCACGCGGCGCGCACGACCGCAGGCTCTTCGCCTTCGGCAAACACGATGCGGCGCTGCACTTCGCGGCAGCGCGCCTGCACGCCTTGCAGGAAGGCAGCCGACGGGTCGGCGCGGCGCACCAGGCTCTGGCGGTAGGCATGCATGTCGGCAATCGGCTTGCGCGCGACGCCGGTATCCATCGCGGCCTGCGCCACCAGCGGCGGCACGAAGCTGATCAGGCGCGGATCGAACGGTGTGGGGATGATATAGTCGCGGCCAAAGGTCGGACGGGCGCCGTGATAGGCAGCGGCCACTTCATCCGGCACGTCCTCGCGCGCAAGTTCGGCAAGCGCCTGCGCGGCGGCGACCTTCATCTCCTCGTTGATGCTCCGTGCACGGACATCCAGCGCGCCGCGGAAGATGTAGGGGAAGCCGAGGACGTTGTTGACCTGGTTGGGATAATCCGACCGGCCGGTGGCGATGATCGCGTCGTCGCGGACGGACTTGATGTCTTCCGGCGTGATCTCCGGGTCCGGGTTCGCCATCGCGAAGATGATCGGGTTCTTGGCCATGGACTTGACCATGTCCTTGGTCACCGCGCCCTTGACCGACAGGCCGAGGAACACGTCGGCGCCCTTCATGGCTTCGGCCAGCGTGCGCTTGGTGGTTTTCACGGCAAAGGCGGACTTGAACTGGTCCATCTTCTCCTTGCGGCCCTCGTAGACCACGCCCGCCGTGTCGCACAGGAGGATGTTCTCGCCCTTCACGCCGAGATGGCGGATCAGTCCGGCCACGGACAGACCGGCCGCGCCGGCGCCCGAGACGGCGACCTTGACGTCCGACATCTTGCGCCCGGTGATATGGCAGGCGTTGATCAGGCCGGCGGCGGCGATGATCGCCGTGCCGTGCTGGTCATCGTGGAAGACCGGGATGTCGAGTTCCTCGCGCAGCCGGCTTTCGATGATGAAACAGTCGGGCGCCGAGATGTCTTCCAGGTTGATGCCGCCCCAGGTCGCGCCGATGTTGCGCACCGTGCGGATGAAGTCCTCGGCGTCGCGGGTGTTCACTTCAATGTCGAAGCTGTCGATGTCGGCGAAGCGCTTGAACAGCACGGCCTTGCCTTCCATGACCGGCTTGGCGGCCAGCGGGCCAAGGTTTCCGAGGCCGAGGATGGCGGTGCCGTTGGAGATGACCGCGACGAGGTTGCCCTTCGAGGTGTAGTCATACGCGAGGTCTTCATTGCCGGCGATCGCCAGCACCGGGATGGCAACGCCCGGGCTGTAGGCCAGCGACAGGTCGCGCTGCGTGCCCATCGGCTTGGTGGGGGCCATCGAGATCTTGCCCGCGGTCGGGTGCGAGTGGAAGTCGAGGGCTTCCTGATCGGTGAAGCTCGGGCGCTGCGTGGTCATCGGGGCTCTGTTTCAGTTTGACGGCTTGGGAATCCCGTCTAGGCCGCCGTGCGGGCTGTGCCAACAGTCAAATCCGCACACATGCAGGCCCGGCTTTGCGAATCCCCCGCGCAAGGGCTAGCTTGCCGCGCCATGCCGGATACCGCCCCCAAATCGCTGCCTGCCGCAGAGCCGACGCCGTTCATGGCGCAGTACCTGTCGATCAAGGCGCAGCAGCCGGATGCGCTGCTGTTCTTCCGGATGGGCGACTTCTACGAGTTGTTCTTCGACGATGCCGTGACGGCGGCCGGCGTGCTCGACATCACGCTGACCTCGCGCGGCGAGCATGACGGGGCGCCGATCCCGATGGCCGGCGTGCCCTACCATGCCGCCGAGGGCTACCTCGCGCGCCTGATCAAGGCGGGGTGCCGGGTGGCGGTCTGCGAACAGACCGAAAGCCCGGCCGAGGCCAAGAAGCGCGGCTCCAAATCGGTGGTGCGCCGCGAAATTGTGCGCGTCGTCACGCCGGGCACGCTGACCGAGGATACGCTGCTGCCGGCGCGCCAGGGCCAGGCGCTGGCGGCGCTGGCCTTCACGGCGCAGGGCGAGGCGGCGCTGGCGGTGTGCGACGTGTCGACCGGCCTGTTCGAACTTGCGGCGCTTGATGCGGCCCGGGTGGCCGACGCGCTGCTCGCGTGGCCGCTCAGCGAACTCTTGGTGTCGGAGGCGGACCGCAGCCGGCCGGCCGTTGCGGGCCTGCCCGAGGTGACAGCGGTGGCAATCACCGAACGCCCGGCCCGAACGGCCACCGCGAAAGCGGGCGAGGCGCTGCTGAAGGAAACGTTCGGGGTCGCGGCGCTCGACGGGCTCGGCGACTTCAGCAAGGCGGAATGCGCGGCGGCCGGCCTGTTGCTTGACTATGTGAAGCTGACCCAGGCGGGGCGCCCGGCGCGCCTGTCGGTGCCCCGGCGCGCCCATCCGGCCAGCGCCCTGCTGATCGACCCCGCCACCCGCGCGAGTCTCGAGATCGACCGGTCCTATGCGCGCGGCCGCGAGGGCACGTTGCTCGCCGCCATCGACCGCACCATCACGGCGCCGGGCGCGCGCCTGCTCGCCGCGCAGCTCGCCCGCCCGTCGCGCGACCGTGCCGGGATCGAGGCGCGCTACGATGCCGTCAGCTTCTTTGCGGGCGAGCGCACCGTGCTCGGCGACACGCGCGCTGCGCTGAAGGCGGCGCCGGATCTCGAGCGCGCCTGCATGCGCCTCGCGCTTGGCCGGGGAGGGCCGCGCGACCTGCAGGCGCTGGCGCAGGCGCTGGCCGCCGCCCGCAAGACGGCCGGTATCCTGCGCAATTCCGGCGCGGCGCTGCCGCCGCTTCTGGCGCGCGCGGCGGAGGTGCTGAGCCTGCCGGCGCCCGGCGGTCTCGCGGCCCTCGGCGCTGACCTGACGGCGGCCCTGGTTGAGACGCCGCCGGTGCTCGCGCGCGACGGCGGGTTCATCGCGGCCGGCTGGAATGGCGCGCTCGACGAGGTGCGCACCTTGCGCGATGGCAGCCGCCGGGTGATTGCCGCGATGCAGGGCCGGTATGCCGAGGCCACCGGAATTGCCGCCCTGAAGATCAAGTTCAACAATGTCCTCGGCTATTTCATCGAAGTGCCGGCCCGGCTTGCCGACGCGATGCTGAAGCCGCCGCTGGCGAATGATTTCATTCACCGCCAGACGATGGCGGGCGCGGTGCGCTTCTCGACCACCGAGCTTGCCGAACTGGCAGGCCGGATCAGCCGCGCCGACGAGGAAGCCAAGGCACTGGAGCTGGCAGACTTCGAAGCATTCGGCGTGCGCGTGTCGGCCGAGCGCGAGGCGCTGGCCGAGGTGGCCGCCGCGCTCGCCGCCGTGGATGTCGCCGCGGCGAATGCGGTCTGGGCCGACGAGGCCGGGGCGGTTCGCCCGGTCATCGAGGTGGCGCCGGTTTTCGAGGCGAAGGGTCTTCGTCACTGCGTGGTCGAGGCCGCGCTGCGGCGGGACGGGAAAGGCTTCACCGCCAATGACCTGAGCCTCGATGCCGGGGCGACGTCGGCGCCGCGCTTCCTGCTGGTTACCGGACCGAACATGTCTGGCAAGTCGACCTACCTGCGCCAGGCGGCGCTGGCCGTGATCCTGGCGCAGGCCGGGTGCTTCGTGCCCGCAACCTCGCTTCGGCTTGGCCTTGCCGACCGCGTCTTCTCCCGCGTCGGCGCTTCCGACGACCTGTCGCGCGGCCGCTCCACCTTCATGGTCGAAATGGTCGAGACGGCCGCGATCCTCAATCAGGCGACGCCCGAGAGCTTCGTCATCCTGGATGAAGTCGGGCGCGGCACCGCAACCTGGGACGGCCTTGCCATCGCCTGGGCCGCCGTCGAACACCTGCACGCGCAGACCCGGTGCCGCGCCGTGTTCGCGACGCACTATCACGAGCTGACGGCATTGGCCGCCGAACTGCCGGGCGCTGCGAATGCGAGCCTCAAGGCGCGCGAGTGGAAGCATGACCTGATCTTCCTGCACGAGGTGCAGCCGGGCCCGGCCGACCGGTCCTACGGGGTGCAGGTGGCGCGCCTCGCCGGATTGCCGAGGAGCGCGGTGGCGCGCGCCGCGCAGATCCTCAAGCAGCTCGAGGCGAGCCCGTCGGCGGCTGAAAGCCTGCCGCTGTTTGCGGCGGCCGCGCCGGAGCCGGAGGCCGGGTTGCCGCCTGAAGCCGAGGCCGTGATGGCGGCGCTCGCGGCGCTCGATCCCGACGGGCTCAGCCCGCGCGATGCGCTGCAGGCCCTGTATGAGTTGAAAACGCTCGGCAAGCCGAAGGCGTGAAGCCTCAGCGGGCGCGCAGCGCCATCGCTTCGAGCACGCGGACGACGGCCTGCAGGCTTTCGACATCGCCGATTTCCTCGACGAGGCGGCGGGCATCGCGTTTCAGGTCGTGGGCCTGCAAGTCGCGGCCGCGGGTGCCGTCGGGATTTTCGGCGATCTCGAACGGCTCGTAGAACCAGCCGATCGGCCGGCCGAGGGCCTGCGCAATTTCGAGCAGGCGGCCGGCGGACATGCGGCTATGACCGGCTTCGTATTTCTGGATCTGCTGGAAGGTGACGCCGAGCAGGGCGGCAAGGCCTTCCTGCGTCAAGCCCAGTTCGCGGCGGCCCTGGCGCAGGCGCTGGCCCACGAACCGGTCGGCATCGGTCGGCTTGCGCGCCTCATGGGCGGGCGAGGTGTCGGCTTTCGCCATGATGGGGCCCTCCGGCGTTTACATACCGGAATGCAACCCGCAGGCCAGATACGACCTGAACGGGCAGAGCAGCTGTGTTTCGCCGGAAAACCGCGGGCGGGTGTCAGGCGGTAACCTTTACCGGGGCCTCGAACTTCGTGACTTTCAGGATCACGTCATCCGGGGTGGCAATCATCGCCTGGTACATGGCCTCGGGGTAGGCCTGATGCGGCTTGGCCGGATCATAGGGCGGCTGCTTCACGCGGCCACCTTCGCCGGCATAGGCGTCCGGCGTGACATAGGTTTCGAGTTCGGCCTTGCTGATGCCGACCTTCTCGACCACGGCGGGATCAATCCAGAGCTTGGGATCCACCGCGACGGTCGAGCAGGCGACTTCCAGGGTCAGCTGGTCCGGCCCGGCAAAATAGATCGAGTGGCACATGCCATGGTCCATCGGGCCGATGACGTTGATGCCCTTGGTGCGGATCCGGTCGCGGATCGCGTAGAGGTCGTCCAGCGTGTCGACGCGGAAGGCGAGGTGCTGCATCGTTCCGGGTGCGGACGGACCGGCGCCGGTGCCAGCATGGGTGACGCCAAGCTGGATCGGGATGTCCTTCACTGCGGGCAGCTGCACGATCGAGAAATAGGAATGGTCGTCCATGTGCAGGAAAGCGTGAATGCCGCCCGGCACGCCGTGCATGTCGAACAGGGCCGAGAGCTGGAAGCCCATCACATCCGAGAAGTAGGCAATATGCTCGCGGATGTCCGCAGCCATGATCGCAATATGGTGGATCCCGTTCGCCTTGATCATCGCGTCTTTCTCCCTTGACCCTGCGGCCACATGGACACGGCCGTTCTTGGCAATAATGTGCGCGCAATAATCAAAAGGGGCAAGGAGGCACACTTCATGGTTGGCGCTACGGAAATCACCCGTGAACCCTATCTTGTCATCCACAAGGACCCTTCCGGTTTCAAGGACGTGTATGGCGGGGCAGGCGACAATATCGCCGCCGAATGCATGCGCATCTATCCGGCCGGTACGAAAGCCGACAGCGTCGTCATCTTCAGCCATCCGATCGGCGGCGGCTCGTTCTTGCCGCTGGTCTCGGCCCTCGCGCGCGGCGGCCAGCATGTGATCTATTGCAACACGCGCTACCGCGGAAACGACACCGCGCTGATCATGGAAAAATGCATCTCGGACCTTGGCGCCTGTATCGAACATGCCCGCACCCGCCTCGGCTACAAGCGCGTCATTCTCGGCGGCTGGTCGGGCGGCGGGTCATTGTCGCTGTTCTACCAGGACCAGGCCCAGCGCCCGACGCTCACGCACACGCCGGCGGGCGATGCCTATGACCTGACGAAGAAGGCCCTTCCGCCTGCGGACGGTATCATGCTGCTGGCGGCGCATGTGAGCCGCGCGATCACGCTGACCGAATGGATCGATCCGTCGATCACCGACGAGACGCGCCCGTTCGAGCGCGATCCGGCGCTCAACATCTACGATCCGGCCTGTCCGGCGCAGCCTCCCTATACGGATGAATTCGTGGCCCGCTTCCGGGCTGCCCAGCTCGCCCGCAACCGGCGCATCACGGCCTGGGTGCAGGAGACGCTGGAAGGGCTTCGACGCAAGGGTGACACCAATGCCGAACGCGCCTTCACGGTGCATGGCACGATGTCGAACGTGTGCTGGACCGATCCCACACAGGAGCCCTCCGACCGGCGGCCTCATACGTGCTATCTCGGAGAGCCGCGCATCGCGAATGACGGACCGGTCGGCCTCGCGCGGTTCACGACGCTGCGCTCATGGCTGTCGCAGTGGGGGTACGATACGACGAATGCGGACGGTCTCGGCAATGCCTCGCGCGTTGCCTGCCCGGTACTTGTCATCAACAACACGGCCGATCTTGCCTGCACGCCGAGCCATGCGCGCCGGCTGTTCGAGGCCGTGGGGCATGCCCGCAAGTCCTACAAGGACATTCAGGGCGCGGATCATTATTACATCGAGCGCCCGGACTTGCTGCCCGAGGCGGTGCGGACGTGCGCCGAGTGGCTGGAAGCGGAAAGCCTGGCCGGCTGAGGCTTATTTCTTTTCCGGGATCCGGATCAGGTCGTCCTCGTCCGACTCCTCGGGCGTGGCCAGCGGATCGTGCGGGGCGTCTTCGATGTCGATGCCGAGATCCTGCACGCCTTCGAAATTGCCGCCGGTCTGGCTCGGGCCGACGATCAGGCCGGTGCCGGTATTGGCGCTGGAGCCGACGATCGGGCGGGCCTGGCTTTCGCCGGAGCGGCCGAGATTGAGGTTCAGCGTGCCTTGCACTTCGGCGGCGGGCGCCGAGGCCACTTCGGCCGGCGCGGCTTCATCGGCGGCGCCAACGGTGTCGGAACAGGCAGTGCCCACGCCCGCAAGCGTGAACAGGAGAAGGGCAGTGATCGGTTTCATCAGCATTCCTCAAGCATGACGCCGCAGCTATCCGACTGCAAGCTTCCTTTCCACAACGTCCCAGAATTTGGCAGTTGCATCAATGCCCGAGAGGCGTTTCAGGGCCTGCAGGCCGGTCGGTGAGGTGACGTTCACTTCGGTCAGCCGGCCGCCGATCACGTCGATGCCGGTGAGCAGCAGGCCGCGGCGTTTCAGTTCCGGCCCGATCACCTCGCAGATGTGCTGGTCGGCGGCGCTGAGTTCGGTCGCCTCGGCCGTGCCGCCGACGACCAGGTTCGAGCGGACCTGACCGGCCTTGGGGCGCCGGTTGATTGCGCCGACCGGTTCGCCGTCGATCAGGATGATGCGCTTGTCGCCCTCCGACACCGCCGGCAGGAAGGCCTGCACCATCACGGGTTCCGAGTTCTTGCTGAAGAACAGCTCGAGGAGGGAATCGAGGTTGGAATCGTCCGGCGCGATGCGGAACACGCCGGCGCCGCCGTGGCCGTAAAGCGGTTTGACGATGATGTCGCGGTGGCGGTCGCGGAAGGCGTCGATGGCGGCGCGGTCGCGGGTGACCAGCGTCGGCGGCATGATCTCCGGGAACATCAGCGGGAAGATCTTTTCCGGGCTGGAGCGCACGCCGGCCGGATCGTTGAGCACGAGCGTGCGGCCGGAGATTTCCTCCAGCAGGTGGCAGGCGGTGATGTAGCCCATGTCGAAGGGCGGGTCGTGCCGCATCAGGATGACGTCGACGTCTTCGGCGAGGTCGAGCGTCAGCGCTTCGCCGAAGAGGCCCGGTGTCTCGCGCACCCGCTGGACGCGGGCGGGGCGGGCGCGGGCGGTGAGACGACCTTCGCTCCAGGCAAGGTCGCCCGGCCCGTAGACGAACAGGCTGGCGCCGCGCGCCTGCGCGGTTTCGGCCAGGGCAAAGGTGGTATCACCGTCGATATTGACCCGCTCGAGCGGGTCCATCTGGATGGCTATGCGCAGTGTCACGCGGTTTCGCGCCCCCGTTGTGACGGAAGGCGCGCCCGGTCAGCGGCTTCCTGTATCGTAACTCGCGCCGTGCAGCTCGGGCATCGGCTCGGTCGTATATGAAGCGTCGGGGGTCGATTGATAAGTGGTATCAGGAACTTCTGTCGCAACTGGCGCAGGCGGGCGGCTGGCGGCCTCGCGGATCCGGACGTAGGAGACGACCTGCTTCACCCCGCCGACGACCGAGGCTTCCTCGGCAGCGGCGCGCAGCTCTTCCGGGCTGCGGGCAAGGCCCATCAGGTAGACGACCCCGTCATAGGTCTCGATGTTGAAGTTGACGCTCTTGACGGTGCTCGACCCGATCAGGCGCGACCGGACCCGGCCCGTGATGATCTCGTCCGAGACGTTGGCCATGAAACCGCCCGGCGGCTCGATCCGGATCTCGTTGGCGACATCGCGGGCACGCGAGGAGCTCCAGGCGATGCCTTCGGCATAGGTGCGGTCGGCCGGGTCGTTGACCCGCCCGGACAGCAGCACGAGGCCGTTGGAGACCTCGACATCGACTTCGCCGAACTTGGCCCCGCTCTCGTTCAGCAGCTTGGCCTTGATCTCGTTGGAGGCGGTCGCGTCATCGAGCGCCTCGCCCATGGTCTTTTCCTGCACGGAGGTCAGGCCGACGGCGCCGGCCGTGCCGACGACCGCTGCGGCGCAGCCGGTGGTGGTGAGGGTCGCCAGAAGCAGGGGGAGGACGAATACGGTACGCATGCGGGGATCCTGGAAGTCACGGTGGAGAAAACTTCATTACCACCCAGATAGGGCGAAACGCGGGCATTCTCCTAATGAAACCCTGTATAGCTTATGAACGCCGGGGGCGGCAGGCCCGCAGCTGCGCCTTTTTGCTGGGCGCGGCGGCCTCCGCGTGGTAGGTTTGCCGTGCAAACGCCAAAGGAGCCCTTGCCCTGTCATCCGCCAAAAACCGGGTTGAGCCCCCAAAGAACGCCTCGCTCGCAGACATCAAGCTGCTGGCGGAGGCCCTGTCGAAAGTCCTCGAGGACGACAAGGCTGAAGACCTCGCCTTCATCGATCTCCAGGGCAAATCCTCCCTCGCAGATTTCATGATCATCGCCTCCGGCCGTTCCGGCCGGCACGTTTCGGCGCTCGCCGATCACGTGGCCCAGGAGGCCAAACGCCTGACCGGACGCCCGGCCAGTGTCGAAGGCATGGCCAATGCCGACTGGGTGCTGATCGACACGGGTGACGTGATCGTCCACCTGTTCCGCCCGGAAGTGCGCGAATTCTACAATCTCGAAAAAATCTGGATGTCCGACCAGTCGGCCCACCGGACGGCCCGCGCGTCGTCCTGACCGATGCGCCTGCAATGGGTCGGTGTGGGGCGCCTCAAGGATGGCCCCGAACGCAGCCTTGCCGATGACTATCTAGGGCGGGCCCAGCCGCTCGCCCGCCAGCTCGGCTTCCGCGGACCGGACGAACACGAGGTAGCCAGCGGCGGCGGCCTCGAGGCCGAAGGCGCCCGGCTGATCGCCCGCCTGCCGGACGGTGCCCGGTGCGTACGCCTCGACGAAGCCGGCGAAAACCTCACCTCCACCGAACTCGCCCGCCGGCTCGCCGCCTGGCGCGACGAGGGCCTGCGCGACGCCGTGTTCCTGATCGGCGGGGCGGAGGGCTATTCGGACGAGGTGCGGCGCAAGGTGCCGAAGACGCTCGCTTTCGGCGCCCAGACCTGGCCGCACCGGCTGGTGCGCGCCATGCTGGCCGAACAGGTCTACCGCGCGCTGACCATCCTGGCCGGCACACCGTATCACAAGGCCTGAAGGAGGGCGGCCCCGCGCCTGTGGGGGAACAGGCGGCGGGACCGCAGACGACCGGGCAGCGGAGGCACCCCGAAAGGGGCGGAAGCCGGTCACCTGAGCTATTTACGCGGGTCCGGCCGATTGGATCACGACCCCTCCCGATTTTCCGCCGGCCGGGCAGCGCCCGAATCTCGCGGTTGCCGGGCAGGGGACAAGCACTCTAAGGAATGTGCCGGGCGATAGGCGCCCCGGCAGGAGACGGCGCCGATGCGGGGCAAGTACATGTGGCGCATTTATGGACCGGTGATCGCGGTCGCGGTGCTCGGTTTTATCGTGGCGCTGATGCTGATGGACCCGGCGCCGCCGAAGAAGATCCGGTTTGGCGCCGGTGCGCCGGGCGGCGCCTACCATGAGTATGCCGAACGCTACCAACGCCTGCTCGCGGAGCAGGGCGTCGAGGTCGAACTGGTCGATACCGAAGGGTCGATCGACAACCTGCGCCTGCTGGAAGACGACTTCCTGGACGTGGCGCTGGTGCAGGGCGGGCTTGCCGGGCCGCCGGAACAGAAGGCGCTACGCTCGCTGGGCGGCCTGTTCGAGGAGCCGTTCTGGGTGTTCGTGCGCGGCGGCGTGACGGCGGATGATTTCGGCGACCTGAAAGGCGCGCGCCTGTCGATCGGACCGGACGGGTCCGGGACACGCGCGCTCGCGACCTCGTTGCAGGTGGCGTATGGCGGCGACTGGCCGAACAGCGCCCGCCTTGCCCTGTCGACCCGAGAGGCCCTCGCGGCGCTGCAGGCAGGCGAGGTCGATGCGGTCGCCTTCGCCGCGTCGGCAGATGCGCCTTACATCCAGACGCTGATGCGCGCCGAGGGTGTGCGCCTGCTGCCCTTCGAGCGCGCGCCCGCGATTGCGCGGCGCGAAGAGGGCTTGTCATCGGTCGTGCTGCTGCGCGGCATCACCGATATCGGCGCCGACATTCCGGCCCGCGATGTGCCGCTGCTGGCGGCGGTGTCGCAGCTGGCCGTGCGCGACGACCTGCACCCGGCGATCGAGGCGGTGCTGCTGGACGCGGCGCTGGCGATCCATTCCGAGCCGAGCCTGTTCTCGGCGGCGGGCCAGTTCCCGAACGCCGAGAATGCCGACATGCCGGTGAGCCGCCAGACCGTGAGGTTCTACCGGGACGGGCCGTCATTCCTGAGGCGGTACTTTCCGTTCAGCGTGGCCAATTTCCTCGACCGGGCCTGGGTGCTGGCGATCCCGCTGCTGACGCTGGCCTTCCCGCTGGTGCGCGCAGCGCCGCCGATCTACCGCTGGCGGGTCCGGCGGCGGATCTATGTCTGGTACAAGGACCTGCGCGCCCTCGAAGAGGAAGGCCGCGCCACGCCGGAAGGCGAGCCGCGCACCTCGGTGATCAGCCGGCTGGAACGGTTGCAGGCGGATATCGGGGAACTCGACGTTCCGCTCTCCTATACCGACGACCTTTACCGGCTGCGCAGCCATGTCGAGTTCGTGAAGCAGCTGCTGGGCGCGCCGGTGAGGGCGGCCCTTACCGCGCCGATCTAGGCGAGGCCGGCGGCCTTCACGGCGGGCATGAAGGTGCGCGAGACAGGTGCCTCCTTGCCGGAGGGCAGGACCAGCGCCAGCTTGCCGCCGCTGCGGCGGACATCCTTCACGGCGTTGCGGGCGACCCACCAGGACCGGTGCACCTGCAGGCCGCCGGCGCCTTCCAGTTCGCGCACGGCATCGGCCAGCCGCATCAGGATCAGGTCTTCGCCGAGGCTGGTGTGGACGCGCAGGTAATGGTCCTCTGACGAGACGGCATAGAGGTCGGCCTGCCGGAACTTCAGCGGCAGGCGGGAGAGGAAGGTCTCCGCCGGGCCGGCGCCTTCGGGCGCATCCGTGGGCGGCGGAGCGAGGATCGAGCGGTCCGCCATGAAACCGACGCCGGTCATCGCCGCCGAGATCACGCAGACGAAGCCGAACAGCGTGATGGTCCGGTTCAGCGGCGGGGCCTCGCCGTAATAGGCGAGGTCAAACAGCGCCAGCGTGAGGGTGACGGCGAGGGCGGCCGAGACCGCTGTGACCGCGAGGACGAGCAGCAGGGGCGCGCCGCGCCAGGCGCGTTCGAACAGGCGGCGGCCGGCTTCCGCCGACAGGCTGCCGACGAAGATCAAACCGATCCAGTAGGCCGCGCGCAGGATGAAGGCGGCCTCGCCAGTGGCGGAGAAGGGATTGATGACCGCCAGGAACAGGCCGGCGGCGGCATAGACGCCGAATTCCCTGAGGCGCCGGGGCCAGTCGATGTCCATGAGCGGGGTCTCGTGCTCCTGCAATTCGCGCTTCGCGAACGGTAATGGCGGCATTTCACGCAGGATTCCAGCCCGCCCGCGTAGTTGCGGTGGCGGGGCGGCGGCGAGGCGGCAAGGTTGGCCGGGCCGGACGGAGAGCCGTCCACAAGTCCATATGGAGCCATGCCCGATGACCGACCTGCCTGCCACCCGTTCCGCTGCCTCGTTCTCGTTTCGCCGCCTGCGCGAACGCCGGCCCTACACGCTGATCGTGCTGGCGGGGCTCGCAGGGTTCGCCTGGCTGTCGCAGTCGATGCTGGCTGCGGAAGGCTGGACCCACGTTCAGGTGCGCGTCGACCTGTCGCCTCTGCTCGAAATCCGCCCGGTGCTGCAGGCGCATATTGCCGGCGCGCTGGCCTCGTTCGTGATCGGCTGCGTGCTGCTGCTGGGCGTCAAGGGCCGCACAATGCACCGGGTGCTCGGATATACCTGGGTCGCCACCATGACCGTAACGGCAATCAGTTCGTTCTTCCTCACCGGCCTCAATGGCGACAGTTACGGATTCATCCACCTCCTCTCCGGCTGGACGATGATCGTGCTGCCTATGGGACTGGCGGCTGCCCGGCGGCGCAACATCCGGGTGCACCGCAAGGAGATGACCGGCCTGTTCGTCGGCGCGCTGCTGGTGGCCGGCCTGTTCAGCTTCCTGCCGGGGCGGCTGATGTGGCACCTGTTCTTCCAGGTGTGAGCGCGTTTCGGCCTTACGGGGGTTGCCGAACGTGGCTACAAGCTGCGCAGGGACCTTTGGAGGCACGCCATGAAGAGACTGATCTCGCTCGCAATCCTGTCGGCGCTGGCGGGATGCCAGTCCGCGGCCAAGCTGCCGCTGATCGGCGATGCCTTCGCGCCGAAGTCAGCCGAGGAAGCGCTCGAGACCTATTATCGCACGCTGCCGGACGACTTCTTCCCGCATGCGCCGAAGGGGGCTGCGATGCCCTCGCCGGAGACGGCCCTGACGCAGATCCTCGTGGCCTCCTGCCTCGACGAGGAGAAGGGCGACAGCGCCGCGATGCGTTCGATTGCCAAGGAGCAGGCCGACCTTTTCCTGATGATCGGCGACAACGTGTACGGCGACAAGAATGGCCCGGCCTATGTCAACAACCAGCCTGACCTCGACGAGCTGCGCGCGAGTTTCCGAGACCTCGCGGCGCGCGAGGATTTCAGGGCGGTGCGCGCGAAGTTCCCGATGATGGTGGCTTGGGACGACCATGACATGGGCGCCAATGATGCGGGCCGGGAATTCCCGTTCAGGAGACTCGCAGAACGTATCCACGAACGCTTCTGGGGGCTAGAGAACCAGGATGTCGGCGCTTATCCGGGCACGTACTATGCGCGCACCTTCGGGCCGGAAGGAAAGCGCACGCAGGTGATCGTGCTCGACACGCGCTTCTTCCGCTCGGCGCTCGCGCCGACGGACGAATGGAACAAGCCCGGCAAGGAGCGCTACATGCCCTCGGCCGATCCGGCGCAGGACATGCTGGGCAATGACCAGTGGACCTGGCTGGAAAACCGCCTGCAGGACAAGGCGGACCTTCGCCTGATCGTCTCGTCGGTGCAGGTGTTGCCGACCGTCCACGGGTTCGAGGCCTGGTCGAGGATGCCGCTCGAGCAGCAGCGCCTTTACCGGCTGATCCGTGAAAGCGAAGCGAACGGCGTCGTGTTCGTGTCCGGCGACCGGCACACGGCGTTCCTCTATGAGGACGACGCGGCGCTGGCCTATCCGGTCAGCGAGATCACGGCCTCGTCGCTGAACGTCGCCTTTGCCGAGACGACGACCGAAATGGACACGCGCCAGAAGGGGGAGGGCTACCCGCCCGAGAATTACGGCGCCATCGGCATCGACTGGGACGCCGGAACCGTCAGCCTGCAGATCAAGTCGGGCGCCGGCGAGACCGTGCGCGCGCACACCGCGAAGTTTCGCTGACCCCGGAACGTCATGTCGGGCTATAGCCGCGTCATTACCCTGATCCTTGCGATCTGCCTCATGCAGGCGGGCGCGAGTTTCATGGGCGTCATCACGCCCGTCGGCCTGTCCGAATTGAAGGCGAGCGAAACGCTGACCGGGCTGATCGGCGCGCTCTATTCCGCCGGCTTCATGGCGGGGGCCTGGGCCGGCCCGGCGCTGATCGGCCGGTATGGCACCATCCGGCTCTATGCGGCGGCGGCCGCGGTGACGGCGATCTGCGCGCTGCTGATGGGGATGGTGGCGGACCTTGCCGCCTGGAGCGCGGCGCGGCTCGTTCACGGCATCGTGTTCGGCCTGCTGTTTGCCAGCGCCGAAAGCTGGCTGGGGCAGGCGGTGCCGACTGGCCGGCGCGGCGATGTGATGGGCTTCTATTATTTCCTGTCGCGGATCGCGGGGCTGCTCAGCCCGTTCCTGGCCTTCGGCCTCGCGGCGACAGATCCGCGCGGCCTCAGCTGGGTGGCGATCCTGCTGTGCCTGTCGCTGATCACGCTGTGCCTGACGCGGCTCGAAGAACCCGCCGCGCCCGAGCGCGAGGTGATGAGCCTGCCGGCGCTGTTCCGGCTGGCGCCGTCGGCGGTGGCGGGATGCTTCCTCGCCGGTGCCTTGAACACCGGCACCTGGGCGCTGCTGCCGACCTGGACGCGCACGTTCGAAATCGGCGGCGGCGGCACCAGCGCCGCTGCGCTGGCGGCCGCCGTGGCTTCGGCGGGGGCATTGCTGGTGCAATGGCCGGCCGGGCGGATATCGGACCGGGTCGAGCGGCGGATCGTGGTGGCGGGCCTGTCGCTGTTTGCGGGGGCGGCGGCGTTGGCGCTGGCGGTGGGCGCCTCCCGGCTGGGCGAGCCGGCGGTGCTGGTGCTGCTCTGCCTCTGGGGCGCCGGCGCCTTCAGTTTCTACGGCGTCTGCGCCGCCCACGCGATCGACCGGGCCGGAGCAGGGCGCATCCCGCAGGTGATGAGCGGCATCCTATTCGTCTGGGCCGGCGGATCGGTCATCGGGCCGATCCTGTCCGGGTTTGCCATGAGCCTCGGCGGGCCCAACGCGCTGTTTGCGCTGGCCGCCGCGGGCCTCTTCCTGCTGGCGGGAATCATGCTGGTGCGCAGTCGCGTGCGGCCGCCGGCCGAGCCGGTTGCGCCCGAGGCGATGCTGGCGGCAGAGGCCACGTCGGCGGTCTCGACCGCCAGCGAGCCGCAATTGGAAGGGGAGGGTGAACGCGCGCCGCCAGGGTGACCGCGCGTCAATCCCGAAACCTAGGTCCACGAACTGCTACCCAGTCTGTTGCGGCGGGCCTCAGTGTTGGTATACAGCGGCGCGAACCACAGGGCAGGACGGCTGGCGAGAGGCGACCAGACCGGCGGCCACAAAGGGAAATCTCCATGAACATTCACGAATACCAGGCCAAGGCGCTGCTGAAGACGTTCGGTGCGCCGGTGGCCGAAGGCGTGCCGGTGCTGAAGCTGGCGGATGTGCAGAAAGCGGTCGACACGCTGCCCGGCCCGCTCTGGGTCGTGAAGAGCCAGATCCATGCCGGCGGACGCGGCAAGGGCAAGTTCGTGGAAAAGGAAGCTGGTGAGAAGGGCGGCGTGCGCCTCGCCTTCTCGAAGGAAGACGTGATGAAACATGCCGAAGCGATGCTCGGCAAACACCTCGTCACCGCGCAGACCTCCGCCACCGGCAAGCAGGTCAACCGCCTCTACATCGAAGACGGCGCCGACATCGAGAAGGAACTCTACCTCTCGATCCTAGTCGACCGCGCCACCTCGAACGTCGCGTTCGTCGTCTCGACCGAAGGCGGCATGGACATCGAGGCCGTCGCGCATGACACGCCCGAGAAAATCCAGACCGTCCAGATCGACCCGCTGAAGGGCGTGTCGGCGGCCGACTGCGCCGCGCTGAACAAGGCGCTGAACCTGTCCGGCACCGCCGCCGAAGATGGCCTGAAGCTCTGGCCGATCCTCTACAAGGCCTTCACCGAGAAAGACATGTCGATGCTGGAGGTGAACCCCCTCATCGTCATGAAGAACGGCCACCTGCGCGTGCTCGATGCGAAGGTCTCGTTCGACGGCAACGCCCTGTTCCGTCACCCCGACGTGCAGGCGCTGAAAGACGAAACCGAACAGGACGCCAAGGAACTCGAAGCGGCTGAATGGGACCTCGCCTATATCGCGCTCGACGGCACGATCGGCTGCATGGTCAACGGCGCGGGCCTCGCCATGGCGACGATGGACATCATCAAGCTCTACGGCGAAGAGCCAGCCAACTTCTGTGACGTTGGCGGCGGCGCCGGCAAGGAGAAGGTGGCGGCCGCGTTCAAGATCATCATGAAGGACCCCAACGTGAAGGGCATCCTCGTGAACATCTTCGGCGGCATCATGAAATGCGATGTTATCGCCGAAGGCGTCATCGCAGCCGTGAAGGAAACCAACCTGTCGGTTCCGCTGGTCGTGCGTCTCGAAGGCACGAACGTCGAACTCGGCAAGAAGATCATCAAGGAAAGCGGTCTCAACGTCATCTCGGCTGACGATCTCGACGACGCCGCCCAGAAAATTGTCAAAGCGGTGCGGGGTTAAGCGTCATGTCCATTCTGATCGACAAGAACACGAAAGTCCTGACGCAGGGCATGACCGGCAATACCGGCTCGTTCCATACCAGCCAGGCGCTTGAATATTACGGCACGCAGATGGTCGGCGGCATCCACCCCAAGAAGGGCGGCGAGATGTGGACGGCGGCGAACGGCAAGGAATTGCCGATCTTCGCGTCCGTTGCTGAAGGCAAGGCCAAGACCGGCGCCACAGCTTCGGTCGTTTACGTGCCGCCGCCGGGCGCTGCGGCCGCCATCGAGGAAGCCATCGACGCGGAAATCCCGCTGATCGTCTGCATCACCGAAGGCGTGCCGGTCATGGACATGGTCCGCGTCAAGGCGAAGCTGAAGAACTCGAAGTCGCGCCTGATCGGGCCGAACTGCCCGGGCCTCATCACCGCCAACGAGTGCAAGATCGGCATCATGCCGGGCTCCATCTTCAAGAAGGGCTCGGTCGGCATCGTCTCGCGCTCCGGCACGCTGACCTATGAAGCTGTGTTCCAGACCACGAACGCCGGCCTCGGCCAGACCACGGCGGTCGGCATCGGCGGCGACCCGGTCAAAGGCACCGAGTTCATCGACATGCTGGAAATGTTCCTGGCGGACGACGAGACCAAGTCGATCATCATGATCGGCGAGATCGGCGGCTCGGCCGAAGAAGAAGCCGCCCAGTTCCTGATCGACGAAGCCAAACGCGGCCGCAAGAAGCCGATGGCCGGCTTCATCGCGGGCCGCACGGCACCGAAGGGCCGCACGATGGGCCATGCCGGCGCAATCGTGTCGGGCGGCAAGGGCGATGCAGAATCCAAGATTGCAGCGATGGAAGCTGCGGGAATCCGTGTAAGCCCCAGCCCGGCGCGTCTTGGTACGACGCTGGTCGAAGTGTTAAAGGGTTAGAAGACCCTCCTGGTTAGTTTGCAGCTGCGCGCGTCCTGAAGGTAGCGCGGCTGCAGGCGGGGCTCTGCAGCCCGTGACCTGCAGGCGGCATCATCCGCCCCCATATAGCTCGCCGGGGGCGGCAAGCTCTGGAAGGATGATTTTTCAATGGCAGACGATGGCAGCCCGGTGAACGGTCCGCGCAGCTCCGGCAACACCGCGATGCTGGAAACCGCGTTCCTTTACGGCGGGTCGGCGCTCTATCTCGAACAGATGCAGGCCGCCTATGCGAAGGACCCGTCGTCGGTGCCGGAGAGCTGGCGCAGCTTCTTTGCCGAGCTGGGCGATGACGGCGCGGCGGCCACGAAGAATGCCGAAGGGGCAAGCTGGAAGCGCGCCGGCTGGCCGAAGCCCGTGAGCGACGAACAGGTTGCTGCGTTTGACGGCAACTGGGCGCTGCTGGAGCCGAAGCTCGAGAAGAAGATCAAGGCAGCCAGCCCCGCGGCGGCGCCGGCCGACATCTCGCAGGCGGTAACCGATTCGATCCGTGCGCTGATGATGATCCGCGCCTACCGTATCCGCGGCCACCTCGCCGCCCAGCTCGACCCGCTGCGCCTCAACGGGTTCGGCGAGCAGCCCGAGCTTGATCCGGCCACTTATGGCTTCAAGCCGGAAGACCGCGACCGCCCGATCTTCATCGACAACGTGCTCGGTCTCGAGCGCGCGACCATCAACCAGATGCTCGACATCCTGAAGCGGACCTACTGCTCGACGCTCGGCATCGAGTTCATGCACATCTCCGACCCCGCCGAAAAAGGCTGGCTGCAGGAGCGCATCGAAGGCCCCGACAAGGGCGTCGCCTTCACCCGCGAAGGCAAGTTCGCGATCCTGCGCAAGCTGATCGAGGCGGAGACCTTCGAACGCTTCCTGCACAAGCGCTATCCCGGTACGAAACGCTTCGGCCTCGATGGCGGCGAAGCGGCGGTGCCCGCGCTGGAGCAGATCATCAAGCGCGGCGGCGCCCTAGGCGTCAACGAGATCGTCGTCGGCATGCCGCACCGCGGCCGCCTCAACATGCTCGCGGCCGTGATGGGCAAGGGCTATGACAAGATTTTCCACGAATTCCAGGGCGGCTCCACGCAGGGCGCCGGCGAGTTCGGCTCGGGCGATGTGAAGTACCACCTCGGCGCCTCGTCCGACCGCGAGTTCGACGGCAACACCGTCCACCTCACCATGAACGCCAACCCGTCGCACCTCGAAGCGGTGAACCCGGTCGTGCTAGGCCGCACGCGCGCCAAGCAGTTCACGGCGTCGCAACAGAGCGGCAAGCTCGACCGCTCGCAGAAGCTGCCGCTGCTGCTGCACGGCGATGCTGCGTTCGCGGGGCAGGGCGTCGTGGCGGAGTGCTTCGCGCTCTCCGGCCTGCAAGGCTACCGCACCGGCGGCACCATCCACTTCATCGTCAACAACCAGATCGGCTTCACCACCAGCCCGATGTACTCGCGCTCGTCGCCGTACCCGTCGGACGTGGCGCTGATGGTCCAGGCGCCGATCTTCCACGTCAACGGCGACGATCCGGAAGCGGTTGTCTATGCGGCCAAGGTTGCGACCGAGTACCGCCAGAAGTTCGGCAAGGACGTCGTCATCGACATGTTCTGCTACCGCCGCTTCGGTCACAACGAGGGCGACGACCCGACGATGACCCAGCCGGTCATGTACAAGGTCATCAAGGACCTGCCGTCGACGCGCGAGATCTACGGCAAACGCCTCGTCGCCGAGGGCCTGATGACGGCCGACGATGTCGCCGCCCAGGTGAAGGAGTTCGAAGACTTCCTCGAGAAGGCCTTCAACGCCGCCAAGGACCTGAAGACCAACAAGGCCGACTGGCTCGAAGGTCATTGGTCGGGCTTCAGCCTGCCGATCGACGACGATCGCCGCGGCAAGACCGGCGTCGCCAAGAACCGCCTGAAGGAACTGGGCGACGCGATCACCGCGCTGCCCGCTGGCCTCGACGTGCACAAGACCGTCGACCGGGTCATCGCCCGCCGCCGCGAGAGCTACGAGACGGGCAAGGAAATCGACTGGGGCGGCGCCGAACACCTCGCGTTCGCAAGCCTGCTCGATGAAGGCTTCCCGGTGCGCCTGTCCGGACAGGATTGCGGCCGCGGCACCTTCGTGCAGCGCCACAGCCATATCGTCGACCAGACGACCGGCGAGCGCTACACGCCGCTGAACCATATCAATGGCAAGCAGGCGCCGTACGAAGTGATCGACTCGCTGCTCTCGGAAGAGGCGGTGCTGGGATACGAGTATGGCTATTCGCTCGCCGACCCGAACACGCTGACCCTGTGGGAGGCCCAGTTCGGAGACTTCTGCAACGGCGCGCAGGTCTATTTCGACCAGTTCATCTCCAGCGCGGAGCGCAAATGGCTGCGCATGTCGGGCCTCGTGATGCTGCTGCCGCATGGCTATGAAGGTCAGGGCCCGGAGCATTCCTCGGCCCGCCTCGAGCGCTTCCTGCAGATGTGCGCCGAAGACAACATGCAGGTGTGCAACCTGACGACGCCGTCGAACTATTTCCACGCCCTGCGCCGCCAGATCCACCGCGAGTTCCGCAAGCCGCTGGTGATCATGACGCCCAAGTCGCTGCTGCGCCACAAGCTGGCCACCTCGACGATCGACGACATGAATGCCAAGTCGACCTTCCACCGCATCCTCTGGGACGACGCCGAGACGCCGGGCCGCGAAGGCAAGGTGAAGCTGGTGAAAGACAACAAGATCCGCCGCGTCGTGCTGTGCTCGGGCAAGGTCTACTACGACCTGTTCGAAGCGCGCGAAGCGTCGGGCGCCGATGATGTCTACCTGCTGCGCATCGAGCAGTTCTATCCGGTGCCGCGCAAGTCGATGGTCACCGAGCTGAAACGCTTCCCGCAGGCCGAGCTGGTCTGGTGCCAGGAAGAGCCGCGCAACATGGGCGGCTGGACCTTCATCCGTGACGAGATCGAATGGTGCGCGGCTCAGGCCGGCTATGCCCGTCCGCGTCCGGCCTATGCCGGCCGTCCGCCGAGCGCCGCCACCGCCACCGGCCTGATGTCGAAACACCAGGCGGAACTTGCCGCCTTCCTGAAGACGGCCTTCTCGCCGGACCCGGTCGATGACCGGACCGTTACGCCCTAACCCCTTCCAGCAATCGCCCGGGATCCAGACCCATGACAGACATTGTAGTGCCGACCCTCGGTGAAAGCGTCACGGAAGCCACGGTTGGCCGCTGGCTGAAAGCCAAGGGCGACGCCGTGAAGAAGGATGACGTGCTGGTCGAGCTGGAAACCGACAAGGTATCGGTGGAAGTCTCGGCGGCGGAAGACGGCGTCCTGTCCGACATCACCGTGCCGGAAGGCGAGACCGTCGGCATCGGCGCGCTGCTCGGCAAGCTGAACGGCAGCGGCGCACCCGCTGCGAAAGCTGCGCCGGCCGCAAAGCCCGCCGCGGCGCCTGCACCGGCGCCCGCGAAGCCCGCTGCTGCGGCCCCTGCGCCCGCCGGCGGCGTGACGGATGTGAAAGTGCCCGTGATGGGCGAGAGCGTGGCCGAAGGCACGATTGCCTCCTTCTCGAAGAAGGTCGGCGAAAGCGTCAAGAAAGACGAGACGATCGCCGAAATCGAAACCGACAAGGTGGCGCTGGAAGTGCCGTCGCCGGCTGACGGCGTGGTGCTCGAGATCCTCGTCAAGGAAGGCGCCAGCGTCACGCCGGGCTCGGTGATCGCGCGCGTCGGCGCTGCCGGCGCTGCGCCAGTGAAGGCAGCCGCCGAGGCCGCGCCCGCAAAGACCGTTTCTGCGCCGGCCGCCGCTACCGGCACCGGCGAACGCCCGGTTGCGCCGTCCGTGCGCCGCATCGCGGCCGAGGCCAATGTCTCGCCCGCCAGCATTCCGGGTTCCGGCCGCGATGGCCGCGCCACCAAAGCCGACGCCCTTGCCTATGTGAACCAACCGAAAGTCCCTTCGATGCCCGATACTGAGGCCCGCCCGCCCCGCGAAACCGGTCCGCGTGAAGAACGTGTACGGATGACCCGCCTGCGCCAGACCATCGCCCGCCGCCTGAAGGAAGCGCAGGACACGGCCGCGATGCTGACCACGTTCAACGACGTCGACATGTCGGCCATCATGGACCTGCGCAAGAAACACCAGGACGCCTTCGTCGCGCGCCACGGCATCAAGCTCGGCTTCATGAGCTTCTTCGTGAAGGCCGTGACCAGCGCCCTCAAGGACGTGCCCGCCGTCAACGCAGAGATCGACGGCCAGGACGTCATCTACAAGAACTACTACGACATCGGCGTCGCCGTCGGCACCGACAAGGGCCTCGTGGTCCCGGTCGTGCGCGGCACGGACGAGATGTCGCTCGCCGACATCGAGAAGGCGATTGCCGCCCTGGGCAAGAAGGCGCGCGATGGCCAGCTGGCCATCGGCGACCTGCAGGGCGGCACGTTCACGATCTCCAACGGCGGCATCTACGGCTCGCTGATGTCGACCCCGATCCTCAACCCGCCGCAGTCCGGCGTGCTCGGCATGCACCGGATCGAGGACCGCCCGATCGTCCGCAATGGCCAGATCGTCATCAAGCCGATGATGTATCTCGCCCTCAGCTACGACCACCGCATCGTCGACGGCAAGGAAGCCGTCACCTTCCTCGTCCGCGTCAAGGACGCGCTGGAAGACCCGGAGCGGATGCTGCTGGAAGTCTAGGAAGCGAGGCTGATGTTTCGCTGGCTGGAATCAAAGATCGAAAAGGCCTTGATGAATTGGGTTCGCTCCGATGCTACAGAGCCCGACAAATGTGACCATGAATGGTGGGTATACTCCACCGCCAGCCAGCCACGCCCGTGTCTGGAGGTTCAATGCTATTCGTGCATGTCTGTTGGCAGCGTTGATGACCCTTCGGAGGCGGAGTGGTCGCGCGCCTATTCCGCGCCTTCAAAGAGCTATCGCTGGAAAGAGCCGGAGCGCGTCAGCATTGGCAATCAGTGGTTTCCGGGAGTCTAACGCTTCGCCGCCACCCAGCCGCGCATCATTGCCGCCTGATAGGCCGGGGCTGGCGGCGTGAACCCTGCCGCCTCGATCAGGCTTTCCAGTTCGGATGGTCCGTGTACGCCGAAATCGCGGCCATAGGCATCGACCCAGCCTTTGCGGTTCTCCTCCGCCACGCCGCCAAGGCGCAACAGGTCCAGCCACAGGCCCAGCGTGCCCGGGAATGTCGGCGCCTGCCTGTCGGCGCACAGGTCCAGATTGAATAACAGCCCGCCCGGCTTGAGGCGCGCAGCGATGTCCTCGAAGAAGGATTGGCGCGCAGGCGTCTCCGTCAGGAAATGCGAGACCAGCAGGCTGGTCGCGCCGTCATGCGCCTCCAGCGGCGCGCCGGACACATAGTCCGCAATAAACGTGCAGCGGCCTGCAAAGCCTTCGGCCTCGGCATGGCGCTTCGCCACCGCCAGCATCGGCGCGGACGGATCAATCAGCGTGAAATGCCAGCCCTGAAAGCGCGCGGCGAGGTAGCGTGCCTCTGCGCCGGTGCCCGCACCCGCCATCAGGATGCGCGCATCGCCGGGAAGGCTCGCAAAGTGCGCCTCCACCAGCAGGTGGACCGCATCCTTGATCGGCTGCATGGCCGCGAACTGATTGTCATACACTTCGGCGCGCGCCGCATCGAAATGGGTGGACAACGGGGAAGGGGCAGTCGACATCGCGGCGATCCTAGAATTGTTATACAGTAACATATATGGGCCGCGAACTTCACGCAAGAATGATCCGGCAGGCCTTGCAATCGCGCACGCTACGCCGACCTATGGCACCTGAGAGTCTGGCTAACGGAGACCGACATGGCTGACCCCACCTACACGCCGCCGAAAATCTGGACCTGGGACAAGGAAAGCGGCGGACGTTTCGCCAGCATCAACCGTCCGATTGCCGGGCCGACGCATGACAAGGTGCTGCCCGTCGGCAAGCACCCGTTCCAGCTCTATTCGCTCGGCACGCCGAACGGCGTCAAAGTCACGATCATGTTCGAGGAGCTGCTCGCGGCCGGGTTCAAGGACGCCGAATATGACGCCTGGCTGATCAATATCGGGGAAGGGCAGCAGTTCGGCTCCGGCTTCGTCGACATCAACCCGAACTCCAAGATCCCGGCGCTGATGGATCATTCCACCAACCCGCCGACGCGCCTGTTCGAATCCGGCTCGATGCTCATCTATCTCGCCGAGAAATTCGGCGCCTTCCTGCCGAAGGACCATTATGCGCGGACCCAGGCGATCAACTGGCTGTTCTGGCAGATGGGCTCGGCGCCTTTCCTCGGCGGCGGCTTCGGTCACTTCTATGCCTATGCGCCCGAGAAGTACGAGTATCCGATCAACCGCTACGCGATGGAAGTGAAGCGCCAGCTCGACGTGCTCGACCGCCACCTCAAGGACAACGAATACTTCGCCGGCAAGGAATACTCGATCGCCGACATGGCGATCTGGCCCTGGTATGGCGCGCTGGTCACCGGCGCCGTGTACGATGCCGGCGAGTTCCTGCAGGTGCAGGAGTACAAGAATGTCATTCGCTGGATGAAGCAGGTCGGTGCGCGGCCCGGCGTGAAACGCGGCCAGATGGTCAACCGCACGTTCGGAAAGCCCGAGTCGCAGCTGCGCGAGCGCCATGATGCCAGCGACTTCGACACGAAGACGCAGGACAAGCTCGAAGCGCAAGCCGGCAGCTGATCCTTGTTCGGACTGTTCGGGAAAAAGGCGCCCGCCTTCGATGTGGCGGAAGGCAACATTCATGTCGGTCCGGGCCTCGGCCTGCTCAAGGCAGGCGACGGCGCCGCGCTCGGCGTGCTGTATGCCGGCTTGCCGCCAGCGGACCGCGTGCATTTGCTGGATGGGCTGGGCCAGCTCAGCGAGATCGGCGCCGCGCTGCCGCCGCGCAGCCAGCATCCCTCGCTCGCGGCGGTTGAAGGCGGCCTGCGTTATGTCTGGGCCCACCGGCTGAGGGGTTTCGCGACGGCGGACCTGACCAGCGACGCGCAGGCCTTCAGCATGTATGACATGGCAGACCAGGCGCATGAGGCGCTCGCGGAAGCGGCGCATCTGACGCCTGGTGACAGCGCGCTGCACACGTTCCGCATCCGCACCGAAATGCTCGCCCGTGGCACTGACGGCGGCTTCGAGGCCATCGTGCGCGACCTTGAGGCGGCAGGGGAGGCCAATGTAAGCGCCGAGCTTGCACGGTTGAACTACCTGGCGCCCAAATGGCACGGCAGCGTCGAAGAGATGCACGCGGTAGCCGACGCCGCCGCGACCGCGCCGAACGCGGCCTTTCTAGGTCTCAAGGCGCGCGCCTATATCGAGGAATGGCTCTACGAGATGGCGATGAACGACGAGGACGGCGCGGCCGACGCCATGAAGGCGCGCGTATCGGGCGCCGCCTTCAAGCAGGAACTCGCCGATCTCGATGACCGCTTCTGGGCGATGGCGCAATCCGGCCCGGCGATGACGGCGGCAGAGGCGCATTTCGCCCGCAACCAGTTTGCCTGCCTGTTTGCCGCTTTTCCCGATCGCGAGCGGCTCAAGCGCCACCTCGCAGCGCTGGAAGTGCCGGCGGCCACGCCCTGGGGATACCTCGCCGGCGGGGACGTGCCGGCCTTTGTGGCGAAGCTGCGCCGGCGGCTCGGCCTGCCGAAAGCCTAGTGCGGCGCCGTGCCCGGTGGCTTGCCGCGGCCCGGCACCCCATGTATCGGGCGGGACACCTTCTTGCTCAGGCCCGGTGACGCATGACGACCTATACTTCAGATCCCCGCCGCCACACGGCCGAAACCGCCGGTGCGATGACCGATGTGCGCTACGAGATCGACCGGATCGACCGGCTGCTGGTCGAAATCCTGGCCGAGCGCCAGTCGTTCATGGACGCGGCGGCCCGCATCAAGGGCGACCGGGCGGTCGTGCATGACCGGGCGCGGATCGAGGATGTGGTGGCCAAGGTGAAGGCTGAGTGCCCCAAACATGGCTTGTCGCCGGCGATCGCGGAACCGGTCTGGCGCACGCTGATCGACCGCTGCATCGCCTACGAGTTCGAAAGCTACGACGCGCTGCGCCGCCCGGTCGACGCCAAGTCGTAAGCCGCCCGGGCCGCCGCTTCGAGCGTTTCGCCCAGCGAATCCTTGATATCGTTGAGCAGCACGGAAGCGTGCGCCGGGCTGGGCGCGGTTTCGCTGCGGCCGGCCTTTTCAGCCCGTTCGCATACGGCAGCGAGCTTCAGCGCCCCGATGCCGAGACTTGCGCCTTTCAGCGTATGCGCGGCGTCGGACCATTCCCGGGCCGGCAGGCGCGGATCGAGCAGGCGTGACCAGAGCTGGGCCTGATGCTGGAAAATCTCGATCACTTCGAGGCCGAGTTCGGTGTCGCCGCCAGTCATGGCCGCGAGGTGGGCGAGATCCATCACGGGCAGGGGCGGGCGCGGCTCGGTCATTCGGGGTCTCCTGTGCACCGGAACCCTGCGGGAAGCGCATTAGCATCCTGTTAACGAACCGGACGGCGCAAAAAGTTCGCGGGATATCGATTGTCGAAAACCCTCAAATCTGCTAGAGGCAGCGCCAATGCGGACGAAATCGCCGCATTTCGCTTTCGGGGACACCGCGATGACCAACCTGCTCATCCTCATCCGCAATCTGGTCCTGGCCATGATTCTTGCCTGGATCGGCCTCGAATTTGCGCCCGACTCGTCTGACAAGGACGACAAGCCGGCGGAAGACTCCGTGCTGACGGCCGTTTTCGGCTGAGGAATCCTGCAAAGGCTTAACCTCCCGGCGTGTAATCTGCCCTCGCAGCAACACACGAGGCGCGTTATACTTTGGATATGACAGACGCATCCTCCGCGCGCCCTTCGGGCCGGGACGACCTTGTGCGCCACCAGGCTTCTCAGAATTATGAGATGGCACAGCACGGTGGCGGATGGATGGTCGGGGCGGCCTTCTTCGTCGCTGCGCTCTGGCTCGGCGGGGTCGTGCTCGGATTCCTCGGTCTCGGCGGCATGTCGCTGACGGCGCAGTTTTCGCCCTACCTCGTTGCGGCCGGCGGAATTGCCGCGCTCGTTCCGGCGTTCCTGATCGTCATGGCCGGGTTCATGGGCCGGTCGACCAAACGTGCGGCCGCCGCAAATGCGCTGGTGCTCGAAGCGACGTCGCGTCTGATGGCGCCCGCCCGCGAAGCCGGCACCGAAGGCATCGCCTTTGCCGAGCAGATGAAACAGGCCGCCGCCGAAGTGGACCTGGCGATGGCGCATGCGCTGACGGCCATGAAGGCGATGGCGGCCGAGATCGGCGACGAACGCCTGCGGCTTGAATCTGTTTCCTACGCGACGTCGGACAACGCGCGCGACCTTGCCACGCGGCTGGCCGCCGAACGCCAGGCGCTGGAAGCGCTGGCGCGCGAACTGCGCAGCCAGATCAGCACCATGAGCGAAGCCATTCCGCGTCAGGCCCAGATGATGGTGACGGCCGCGCGCCAGGCGAGCGACGAAGTCGGCCGCGCAGACACCGCGCTGGAGAACCGGCTCGGCGCCATGCAGCGAGCAGGCGACGACCTTGGACGCCGGCTCGATGCGCTCGACGGGCTTGCGCGCGAAGCGGCGACGCGGACCGAGGCGCTGACCTTCTCGATCACGCGGATCGAGGACAAGCTTGAACAATCTCGCCGAACGGTGGACGCCGCCGTGCGCGCCAGCGAAGTGGCGGCCGCGGCGGCGGCGACGACCGGCGATGCCCTGAAAGGCGCAGTCGCTTCGGCGATCGACGGCGCCCGACAGGCCAATGCCGAAATCAATTCTGCGACCCGCGGCGCAGCTGAAGAAGCAGCCCGCGCACTGGCCCGCCTGCGTGAAGCCGGCGAGCAGGCGGCCTATGCCTTGCGCACGGCCAGCTATGCCGCGCGGATTGAAGGCGAGAGCCTCGAACGGCGTACCGGCATTTCGCCGGCCGAGCCGATGCAGACCATTCCCGCGCCCGCCCAGCGGACCAGCCTTGCCGCGCCCCAGGCGCCATACACTAACGGCCATGCCTCCCACGGCCATGGCGCGAACGGCCACAGCGCCAATGGCCATGCCGGCGGCAACGGCCTCGCAGCCACGTACTCCAACGGCAATGGCCGGACCGCGCCTGCAAGATCGTCGATCGATGATGACCTGTTCGAAGCGAGCGCGGATGCCGTGATTGCCGCCAGCGCGGGCCAAACGGGCGGCGAGCCGCCGCTGGTGCTGGGACGGGATACGACTTCGCAGGGCAGCGAACCGCTGATGCTGCGCCGCCGCCACGAGGACCAGCAGGCGCCGCCAGAGCCGCCGCGCCGGCGTGCCAGCGACATGCTGTCGAACGGCAGCAACGGGTCGGCCCTGCGCGACATCATCTCCGACATTTCGCGCGAAGAGACCGGCGGCGCACCGCTCGACCGCGAGCAGATCGCCGAGGCGCTGGTCAACCGGCTGCAGACCTCGGGCATTCCGCTCGGTGAGATCTTCCGTCCACGGTCGAAAAAGCGGATCGCCGCCGCGGCGACGAAAGGCGACGCGCCGCGCCGCGAAGCGATCAAGGACCAGGCGAGCAAGGAAGTCGAGCGCGTGTCTCACCGCCTGCGCGGCGACAGCAAGCTGATGGACATGGCGCGCCAGTTCGCGATCATGGAAGAAGCCGATGCGCTGGTCGCGCTGGAGCAGACGCAGAGCACCAGCCGCAATGCCAGCGCCCGCCTCGCGGCTTTCCTGCTGGTGGATGCGGCGCTTTAGAGCGCGGCGATTTTCGATTTCAAACAGCAGAAGCGGCCGGCGCAGCGGGGCTGGCCGGTTCAATTCCCAGTTTCAAGTCTCCGCTCACCCCGGCGCAGGCCGGGACCCAGCCTTGCCGTGTTGCGCTTGCCTCTGCTCTGGTTCCCGGCTTTCGCCGGGATGAGCGGGCCAAGGAGGCGCAGTACGGGCTGGGCGGATGGCGGGGTGAATCCCGCCCTACGAGGTGTTGGGGATGGGGTGGCGAGGGCGCGCCCCCTCCGTCACCTGCGGTGACACCTCCCCCGTGAAAAGGGGGAGGATTGGAAAGAGCCGCGATGTGGCGATTGTGTCGAGACAGGCCGGGAGGCGGGTGGACCAGATGGGGTCGTCGAAGCGTGGCCTGAGCGGCGCGAGGGGATCGTGTTTCGGCGTCTCGATCTTGTCGCCGCGATAGACGATGCGCACGCCGCCCCACCAGGTGACGGCGAGCATCACGCTGGTAAGCTTCTCGCGCTGGAGGGAAAGCCACGCTGCCTTCAGCTGCCAGTAGAGCACCGGCCAGAACAACGGGTGCACGGCATCGAAGAGATGCCGGAAGTACACGTAGTTCCGTATGCTGAGGAAAGTGGACATCGGCGGAGTATAGATCCGCTGCGGGGCCCGCCGGATTGGATTGGCTGAAAATAGTTCTGGTGTGGACGGTCGTGTAGACGTCCATGCGTGCGCGCGTGCGAAAAATTGCAAGCAGGAACAAGGAAGTCTGGGTCCCGGCTTTCGCCGGGATGACACGGGAAATAAATGTTCGGGATGGGGAGAATTGAGGTGGTTTTGTTGCGCAAGGCGGAACTTGCGCAGCGGTTTTCAGCGCAGGGCGAGCTTCGTGACGGGCCGGGTCAGACGCCGACGATTTCGCTGCTGGCGGCCTCGTCCTTGATCCATTTGATGAAGGCACGCACGTCGGGCGTCAGGTGGCGGCCCTTGGGCCAGACGAGCCAGTAACCGAAATCGATCGGGATCGACCCATTGGCGAACGGAGCGACGAGGCGGCCTGCGGCGATGTCGTTTGACGCGATGGCCTGCTTGGCGAGCGCCACGCCGCGCCCGGCCGCCGCCGACTCGATCACCAGGATGCCCTGGTTGAAGCGCGGGCCGCGCGTGCCATCGACGCCGGAGACGCCGTGCGCGCGCAGCCAGCTGGCCCAGTCGGGGCAGGAGGGGTCGTTCTCGGAGCTCTCGTCGTGCAGCAGGGTATGTTTCACGAGGTCTTCCGGCTTGCGGATCGCGTCCGGACCTTCAAGCAGGCGCGGCGAACAGACGGGCAGCACCGTCTCGTCCAGCAGTTTTTCCGACTTCAGGCCGTCGTAGTTTCCGCGCCCGTAGCGGATGGCGAGATCGGCATCGGCGGTGTTGAAATCGGTGAGGGACATGTCGGCCGAAATCCAGGCCTCGATGCCTTCGTTCAACTGGTTGAACTTTTCGAGGCGGGGCGCCAGCCACTTGGCCGCGAAGGACGGCGCGCTGGAAACCATGACGCGCCCCTTGCGGGCAGGGGCCTGCATGATCCGGCCGGCCTCGGAAATCCGCTCGAACGCCTCGCGCACGAGGGGAAGGCTCGCCTGCGCCGCGTCGGTGAGCAGGACGGAACGCCCCGTGCGCTTGAACAGCGGGGTGCCTGCGAAGTCTTCCAGCTGCCGGATCTGCTGGGAAATCGCGCCGGGCGTGACGTTCAGCTCCTCTGCCGCCTGCGTAAACGACAGGCGCCGGGCGGCCGCTTCGAAAGCGCGCAGGGCGTTGAGCGGGGGCAGGCGGTCGGTGGGCTCGGACATCGATAGTTTCTCTAAAAGATCGGCTTAGGGGTTGCCCGTTGCTGCGGGGTCGTCAAGGGCGCTGTGTGCATGTATCCCTCCAGAACAGCTAAACAAGAGAGTTGCGCCCCATGCGCCAGTTTCCGGCATTCTTCAATCTCGAGGGCGCCCGCATCGTCGTCTTCGGCAGCGGGGAAGAGGCGGCGCGCAAGCTGCGCCTGCTGGTTTCCTCGCCGGCCGAGCTGGTTCAGGTCGGCGGCGCGCCGGACGGCGAATTTGCCGGGCGCGTGCAAGTGTTCGACCGCGAGGCCGCCCTTGAGGGCGCGAAACTGGCGATCATCGCCGAGGAAGACGCCGCGGCGCGGGACGCCGCGCTGCAGGCCGTGCGCGCGCGCGGGATTCCGGTGAACGTCGTCGACCAGCCGGAGCTGTGCGATTTCACCGTGCCGTCGATTGTCGACCGGGACGGCATCGTCGCGGCGGTCGGCTCGAATGGTACGGCGCCGGTGCTGGCGAAAGCCGTGCGGGCGAAACTGGAAGCGCTGCTGCCGGCGCGGATCGGCGACCTCGCGGCGCTGGCCGGGCGGCTTCGGCCGTTTGTGGCGGTCGCGATCAAGGACAAGGCCGTGCGGCGCCGGTTCTGGGAACGGGCGCTGTCTGGCCCGGCGGCGGAAGCGGCCTATGCCGGCGACCTGGGGAGAGCCGAAGACCTGTTGAAGACGGCGGCAGCGGCGCCGGCGCGCGCATCGGGCGTCGTGCATATCGTGGGCGCCGGGCCGGGCGATCCGGAACTGCTGACCATGAAGGCCCTGCGCGTGATGCAGGAGGCGGACGTCGTTTACTACGACCGTCTTGTGAGCCCGGAAATCCTTGGCCTCGTGCGCCGGGATGCGGCGCGCGTGCCGGTGGGCAAATCGAAGGGTGACCATTCTGTTCCGCAGGCGGAGATTCAGCACCGGCTGGTGGCGTCGGCGCGCGAAGGTCTGCGCGTGGTGCGGCTGAAGGGCGGCGACCCGTTCATCTTCGGGCGCGGCGGCGAGGAGCTGGAAGCGGTGCGCGAGGCCGGTGTGGCCGTGCATGTGGTGCCGGGCATATCGTCCGCCCTCGGATGTGCGGCCTCGGCGGGCATTCCGCTGACCCACCGCGACCACGCCCAGACGCTGACCTTCGTGACCGGCCATGCCAAGGCGGGCGGCGTGCCGGATCTCGACTGGGCGGCGCTCGCCCGGCCGGGCCAGACGGTGGTGGTGTTCATGGGCGTCGAGACGGCGCCGATCATTGCCGAGCGGCTGATCGCGGCGGGACGTGACGGGCGCACGCCGATTGCGGTGATCGAGAATGGTACGCGCCCGGAGGAACTCCGCGTGTTCGGGGAGTTGTCCGAACTGCCGTTCCTGATCGAGGAAGAGGGCATTGGCGGGCCGGCCTTGCTGATCATCGGCGAAGTGGCGGGCCTGCCGCTCTCGGCGGTTCAGATCAGCCAGTTCCTGCCGCCGGAATTTGGCGGATCGCCGCGCATCGAAGCGCTGGCGCTGGAGGACTGAGATGACGTCGGTACGCCCGAAGCTGAAACCCGAGACACCGAAGGCGGTGACGGCCTGGTTCACGGCGACCGGCCGGTCGGCCTGGATGTGCGCCGATGGGTCGTGGACGGATGATGCCGCAACGCTCGGCGTGTTCACCGGCGATGAGGCGGAGGTGCGCCTTGCGGCAGCGCTGAAGCAGGAAGGCCTGATTACCGATCCTTATTTCATGGAAGTGAGCGAGACGGGCGCGATCGCGGGCCGCGAGACGCTGCGCGAATCGATGCGCGCCGATCCGGCGCTGGCCTACGGGGTGAAGGCATGATCCGGATCTTTGGTGACAGCATTTCGGGAAATTGCCTGAAAGTGAAATGGGTGGCCGAGCGGCTGGGCCATGCGCACGCGTGGATCGAGGTCGATATCCTGAAGGGTGAGACGCGTACGGATGACTTCCTGGCGCTGAATCCGTTCGGACAGGTGCCGGTCGTGCAGTTCGAGGACGGGCGCACGCTGTCGCAGTCGAATGCGATTATCCTGTATCTGGCAGAGGGGTCCGACCTGATTCCGCAGGACGGCTTCGAGCGGGCGAAGATGCTGGAATGGATGTTCTGGGAACAGTATTCGCATGAGCCGACGATTGCCGTGCGCCGCTTTCAGAAGCACTACCTGAAGAAATCCGACGACGCGATTGACGCCGACCTGATGGCCAAGGGGCGCCGGGCGCTGGGGCGGATGGAGATGGCGCTGATTTCGAGTGACTTCATTGCGGGCGGCGCGGCGCTGACGCTCGCGGATATCGCGCTGCTGGCCTATACGCGCATGGCGCATGAGGGCGGCTTTGATCTCGGTGAGTTTCCGGCCGTACACGGATGGGTGGCGCGCTGCGAGCTGGAATTGGGTCTGCCGCACCTGCATGAGGTGACACATGTATAGATACGACCAGTTCGATGCGCAGATCGTGCGCGAGCGTGTGGCGCAGTTCCGCGGGCAGGTGGCGCGGCGGCTGTCCGGCGCGTTGCTGGAGGATGAGTTCAAGCCGCTGCGCTTGCAGAACGGGGTGTACCTGCAGCTGCACGCCTACATGCTGCGCATCGCGATCCCGTATGGCCAGCTTTCGCCGGTGCAACTGCGCCGTCTGGCCGAAATTGCGCGCGACTATGACAAGGGCTTCGGACACTTCACCACGCGCCAGAACATCCAGTTCAACTGGGTGGCGCTGAAGGATATTCCGGATGTGCTGGAGAAGCTGGCAGAGGTCGAGATGCACGCCATCCAGACCTCCGGCAACTGTATCCGCAATACGACCACGGATCATTTTGCCGGGGCGGCGCAGGACGAATTGGTCGACCCGCGCGCCTGGTGCGAGATCATCCGGCAGTGGAGCACGTTCCATCCGGAATTCGCTTTCCTTCCGCGCAAGTTCAAGATTGCTGTGACGGCGGCCGAGCATGACCGCGCGGCGATCCGTGTGCATGATGTGGGCCTGCATATCCGCCAGAAGGACGGCGTGACGGGGTTTGAAGTCTGGGTGGGCGGCGGGCAGGGGCGCACGCCGGTGATCGCGACTCTGGTGAACCCGTTCGTGCCGGAGACGCAGATCCTCGATTACCTCGAGGCGATCATGCGCGTGTACAACCGCTATGGCCGGCGCGACAACAAGTACAAGGCGCGCATCAAGATCCTCGTGACGGAACTTGGCGAGGCGGAATATATCCGCCAGGTCGAGGAAGAATTTGCGGCGCAGCGCGCAGATGAGAAGATTGATCTTCCGGCGGAGGAGGTGGCGCGCATCCATGCCTATTTTGCGCCGCCGCCGCTTGTGGAGAAGCCGGGAGAGTCGCCGGCCTTTGAAGCTGCGAAAGTGTCGGATGCAGCCTTTGCGCGTTGGACGCGGGCGAACCTGCACCCGCATAAGGTGACCGGCTATACGTCTGTCACGGTCAGCCTGAAGCCGCTAGGCGTGGCGCCGGGCGATGCGACGGACAAGCAGATGGAAGTTGTGGCGGACCTCGCTGAAAAGTACGGGTACGGAGATATCCGCGTCAGCCATGCGCAGAACCTGATCCTCCCGCATGTCGCGCTGGATGATCTGCCTGAAGTTTACAAAGCGCTGGATGCTGCAGGGCTCGCCGCCGCAAACGAAAGCCGGATCACCGACATGATCGTGTGCCCCGGTCTCGACTTCTGCAACCTCGCGAATGCGCGCTCCATCCCGGTGGCGCTGGAAGTGCAGAAGGTGTTCGCGGACCCGGCCTATGAGGAAGACATCGGCAAGCTGCACATCAATGTGTCCGGCTGCATCAATGCCTGCGGGCACCACCATGTCGGCCATATCGGCATCCTCGGCGTCGACAAGAAGGGCGAGGAATTCTACCAGATCCTGCTCGGCGGGCGGGCCGACGAGAAGGCGGCGCTGGGCGAGATCGTCGGCCCCGGCCTGAAGGCGGAAGAGGTGCCCGGCGCCATTCACCGCGTCGTGGAATACTACCGGGCGCAGCGCACCTCGCCGGCGGAGAAATTCATCGACACGCTCGAGCGTCTTGGCCATGCGCCGTTCCAGGAGGTGCTGTATGCCGCTGGTTAAGAAGGGCGACGAGATCGCCAACGAGTGGATGCACGTCGCGGACGGGGCGGCGCTGCCGGACCACAGCAAGGTGACGGTGTCGCTGACGCGCTTCCTCGCGCTGAAGCAGGAGCAGGCGAACGAGCCCGGCCCCGAGGGTGTGCGCCTCGGCCCTGAGGATGATCCGGCCCGCCTGGCGCCTTACCTTGAGGAACTCGGTCTGATCGAAGTCACGTTCCCGAAATACACGGATGGCCGCGGCTTCAGCCAGGCCCAGCTGCTGCGCCGGCGTTTTGGCTATGCCGGCGAGCTGCGGGCGGTGGGCCATGTCCTGCGCGATCAGATATTCTACATGCACCGTTCAGGGTTCGATGCTTACGAAACCACCCGCGCCACCGTATCTGAGGTGCAGGAAGCGTTAGCCGAGTATTCTGAAGTCTACCAACCTTCAGCAAAGGGCCCGGCGGCAGTCTTCCGCAAACGAACCGGAGCCTGAGGCGCATGCCCTTCGATACCCTGATTGAAAGCCCGGCAACGGATCCGTCCGTCCGGCTCGCGCGCCTCAACGGCGAGCTGCGTCAGGCCTCGGCGCAGACCATCCTGCGCGCGGCGATCGTGCGCGAGTGGGCAGGCGACCTGACCTATGTGTCGAGCTTTGGCGCGGAGAGCGCCGTGATGCTGGCGCTGATCGCGGATGTCGATCCGTCGCTGCCGATCCAGTTTATCGATACCGGCATGCACTTTCCGCAGACGCTGGACTACCGCGACGAGTTGATCGAGCGCCTCGGCCTGACCGGTGTGCGCACGCTGGTGCCGAATGAGGGTGAGCGTCTGCTGGAAGACCCGAAGAACAAGCTCTGGAATTCAAGCCCGGATGCCTGCTGCGACCTGCGCAAGGTGCGCCCGCTGGAGCCGGCGCTGGAAGGCTACTCGGCCTGGATCACGGGGCGCAAACGCTTCCATGGCGGCGCCCGGATGAGCCTGCCGGTGTTCGAATTTGCGTCCGGCCGTTACAAGGTGAACCCGCTGGCCGGCTGGAACCAGGACGATGTGGACCTGTTCCTGGAACAGCGTAACCTACCGCGTCACCCGCTGGTCGCGCAGGGTTATCCGTCCATCGGCTGCTGGCCATGCACTCAGCCTGCGGACGATCCGAACAATCCGCGCGCCGGCCGCTGGGCCGGGCAGGACAAGACCGAGTGCGGCCTGCATGTTGAGCGCAACGAACGGCCGCGGGTTTTTTGATCCACCTTATTTGTATGTAGACGGAAGAGGCGCGGGTTTTTATCCGCGCCTTTTTCTTTTGCCTCCCCCACCCTAACCCTCCCCATAAAGGGGAGGGGACATGTCAGCTTTTGTGAAGAGCGAGCTCTGCAAGACAATGCAGCCGGTCCCCTCCCCATTTTGGGGAGGGCTAGGGTGGGGGAGGCAGGAGACCATGCCGCGCATTCCACGCATGGCTCAGTGCAATCGCCGCGGCCGTGGCCACGTTCACGCTGTCGAAACCGTCCGTCATCGGAATACGCACGGGGCGGGCGCGGGCGATCAGGTTGGATGGCAGGCCGGGGCCTTCGGCACCCATCAGCAAGGCCACGCGAGGCGGAACTTTCATTGAGGGCAGCGGCGCGGCGCGCGGGTCCGGTGTCAGCGCCCAGACTTCGTGGCCGGTGGCTTCAGCGGTTTCGATCAGGGAGGCGCCGGTGCCGGCATGGCTGAAGGGCATCCAGAGCGCCGTGCCGGAGGAGACGCGGATGGCCTTGCGGTAGAGCGGGTCGCAGCTTGTGTCGTCCAGCAGCACGGCGGAGGCGCCGAAGGCGGCGGCGTTGCGGAAACAGGCGCCGACATTGTCATGGTTGGAAAGGCCCGCGAGCAGAAGCGCGGTGGAGCGACCGTCCGCAGGCAGAACATCTGCCGGGCGAAGCGGCGCGCCCTTTAGGCCGCAGGCGAGCACGCCCCGGTGCATGGGGAAGCCGGCCACCTCGTCCATCACACCCTGCGGCGCCACATAGACCGGTACGCCGTCCGGTACTTTCGCCAGGATGTCGGCGAGCGGCGCAAGCCGCGTCTCGCAGAGGAACAGGCTTTCGACCTCGAACCGCCCGCGCGTCAGCAGGGTGTCCAGCGTCACCTTGCCTTCGACGATGAAACGGCCGCCATGGCCGTCCGCCAGGTCGCGCTCGCGGATGGACGCAAAAGCCGCGACCCGGGGGTCGCGGCTTTCGGTGATGCGGATCAGGTTCAGGCGATCAGTCGCCAACCGGCAGGCCTTGTTCCTTGGCAAGGCGCTTCATCGTTTTCTGAAGCTTCTCGAAGGCGCGCACTTCGATCTGGCGGATGCGTTCGCGGCTGACGCCGTACTGGTCGGAGAGTTCTTCCAGCGTTTTCGGCTCGTCGATCAGGCGGCGCTCGGTCAGGATATGGCGCTCGCGCTCGGAGAGATCTTCCATCGAGCGGGTGAGCAGCTCCATGCGGCTGTCGAGTTCCTGGCGGTTGGCGAAAGTCTCGGCCGTGCCGGGTTCGTCATCGGCCAGCCAGTCCTGCCATTCCATGTCGCCGTCGGTGCCCATCGGCACGTTCAGCGAGGCGTCCGAGCCGGACATGCGCCCGTTCATCGAGAACACTTCGGCCTCGGTGACGTTCAGCTTCTCGGCGATCAGGCGGGCCTGTTCGGGCTTGAGGTCGCCTTCTTCCAGCGCCTGCATCTCGCCTTTCAGGCGGCGCAGGTTGAAGAACAGCTTCTTCTGGGCCGCGGTGGTGCCGAGTTTCACGAGGCTCCAGCTACGCAGGATATATTCCTGGATGGCGGCACGGATCCACCACATCGCATAGGTGGCGAGGCGGAAGCCCTTCTCGGGGTCGAATTTCTTGACCGCCTGCATCAGGCCCACGTTGCCTTCAGAGATCACCTCGGCCATCGGCAGGCCGTAGCCGCGATAGCCCATGGCGATCTTCGCGACGAGGCGAAGGTGGGAGGTGACCATCTTCTCGGCCGCCTCGGTATCTTCATGGTCGCGCCATTGGCGGGCCAGCATGAATTCTTCGTTTTTCTCGAGCATCGGGAACTTGCGGATCTCACTGAGATACCGGCTGAGTCCCTGTTCCGGACTGAGCGCCACGGAGCCTGCTTTGGTTGGCGCGTTCGCCATAGTTCGTCCTCCTGTTCAGGGCATGTCCCGTTTGCGGCGGCACGCCTCTAATTCTGGAACTTCCCCGGCACCTTAGTCCTGCATGGCAGCAACGTCGCCGCCGGAGAGGCGCAATTCAGTCATTGCGTCCGTGCATAAATAGGAATTGGGGCAAACATAGGGAAGGGGGCCGCCCAACGGAATTGGGGGTCAGTCCGGCGCCAGATTTCGCCGTTCCTCCGCCATGTAGGAAGCCGACCGCATCTCGAAAAGACGGCTGGCGGTGCGCTGGAACTCGAAGGCGCCGTCGCCGTCCGGATAAAGCCGGTCTGGCTCGGCAGCGGCGCTCGCGACGAGCTTGGTGCGCGCTTCGTAGAGCGCGTCGATCAGCGCCACGAACCGGGCCGCTTCGTTGCGCCGGTCGGGGGTGAGCAGGGGAATGCTCTCAAGGATGACCGTGTGGAAGGTCGCCGCAACGGCGAGATAGTCGAGCGAGCCGAGCGGGCGGGCGCACAGTTCCTCGAAGGTCAGCCGGGCGACGCCGGCCGCTTCGCGCGCGATGTCCAGCTTGCGGCCCTTGACGGTGAGCACGCAGCGCTGCGGCTCCGCGCCCAGGGTCAGGCGGTCCCAGGCCAGGTCCAGCGCCGCCGCGCTGCCGGCGCCAAGCGGGGCGTACCAGACAGGCGCCTCGACCAGCCGGTCAAGCCGGTAGTCGCGCGCGGCCGCCAGTTCGAACACGTCGCAGCGTTCCTTCAGGCGTTCGATGAAGGGCAGGAAGAGCGCGCGGTTGATCCCGTCCTTGTAGAGGTCATCGGGGTGGCGGTTGGAGGTCGCCACGACGGTGACGCCTTCGCCGAAAAGCGCCTCGAACAGGCGGCCGAGGATCATCGCATCGGCGATCTGGTTGACCTGGAACTCATCGAAACAGAGCAGCCGTGCTTCGCTTGCCACCTGCCGCGCGACCGGCGCAATCGGGTCATCGCCCGCGCCGCGCACGTGGAAGGGCGAGCGCCGGCGCTCGGTGTCGCTGAGGCGGCGCCAGACATCGAGGCGCTCATGCACTTCGGCCATGAATTCATGGAAGTGGACGCGGCGCTTGGAGGCGACGCCGGCCCCGGCAAAGAACAGGTCCATCAGCATGGACTTGCCGCGCCCGACGCCTCCCCAAAGGTACAAACCGCGCACGGGCGGCGGCGGTTTTCCGAACAGGGATTTCTTCTGCGGATGCGCCAAGGCTGCGGCGAGGTCATCAAGGCGGCTGGCCGCTGCGGCCTGCGCGGCGTCGCCGGTCAGCGTGCCGCTGGCCACCCGCGCATCATAGCGCGCCCTTACGCTGCCGGTCCGCGCGTCAGCCAAGGTAGGCCGCGAACTTTTCGGACGCCTGCGTCATGAACTCGCTCCAGGTTTCGGGGCGGACGACGAGCGTGGCAATGACGCCGGCAACCGCGCCGCCAAGGTGCGCCTCATGGCCGATGATGCGATCGGCGCGCATCGAGAAGATATAGCTGATGACGACGTACAGGATGCCGAACACGATGCCCCACATGGGGATCACGAACAGCGCATAGATCATGCTGAACGGCGCGAAGAGGCAGAAGGCGAGGATGATGCCGGAAAGGGCGCCCGAGGCGCCAGCGGCGCGGTACTGGTCGTCGCCCATGTTGTGCAGGTAGGCCCAGGCGCTACCGCCGAGCAGGGCGGAGAAGTAGACGATCGCAAACCCGACCCCGCCGAGCACGTATTCGCAGATCGGCCCGAACATCCAGAGGCCGTACATGTTGAGGAACAGGTGGGGCCCGTTGACGTGCAGGAAGCCGGAGCTGAGCGCGCGGTACCATTCGCCCTGCTTCCGCATCGGGCCGACCCAGAGCACGTTCTGGTGCATGAAGGCGGGATTGCTGAAGGCAATCAGGCTGGCGGCCACGTTGAGGGCCAGAAGGCCCAGCGTCACGGGCGATGCGAAGATGTCCATGATGTTACCTTGGCGGCGGAGGCCGGAAACGACAAGCCGCCCGGAAGCAGTCTCCCGGGCGGCTTAGCAATCAGGGGCTGAAGCGTGCAAGCCTCGGCGTCAGGCGGCCCGGGCGGAGCGGGCGGGGGCGCTGACGGCGCCGGCGGCGGGCATCAGTTCCATGAAGAAGTCCTCGAAGGACTCCGGCCGCTGGATGAAGCGGTTGAACGGCAGGTTGGCCTTGAACACCGCCTGCGGGTGAATGTTGGCGCCGCAGCGGACGGCGGAGGCGACGGCCTGGTCGCGGTTTTCCTGCGAGGAGACGACGGCGATCCGGTATTTGCCCATGTTGGCGACGCGGGCGATGGTCATGTCGGCGTCCATGCTGTCCGGCAGGCCGAGGTCGAGCACGACGAGGTCGAAGCGCTCGAGACGCAGGCGCATCTCGGCCGCCATCAGGGTCGGTGCCATCACGAGGTCAACCTGAACGCGCGCGCGGGCGGCCTTGTCAGCCGCAATCGCCAGCATGTCGCGCACCGGCTCATGATCCTCAACCCACAGAACTTTCATCTACACTACCCCGATTAGGAAACTGGCGATGGGGCAGAAGCGTTAAGCCGGGCCCCGTGATGGGTTCACCATGCCACGCGCGTCTTGCGCCTTGGTAAAGCGAAACTTTCCGAAGTGTTGAAAACTGGCCAGATCGCACTTTTCGCGAATTTATTTTGCCCTGAGGCGCCTGTTCCTGTCCCTTTGCAGCCGGAAGGGGCGGCCCTATGCTGCACGGGCACCGCAAAGCGGGCTCGGGGAGGCAGGCAAGCAGGCAATGACCGACGAAACCGTCACTCCCGGTGCCAAATCCGGCACGCTGTCGGCGTTCCTGCCCGCGGAGGAGCGCGGCGACCTGCACATCGTTGATGTGCTGATCGAAGAGCGCTGCCCGAAACTGCGTGCCAGCCCGCTCTGGCCGCTGGCCCGTCCGGTCCTCTACGGCATGCTGGGTTACAGCAAGGCCCGCACGATGGCCGACGAGATCGTGCAGCTGACCGGCCGGGAATCGTTTGACCTTCTGTCGGCGCAGTTGTCCTTCGACATGTCGGTGTCCGGCCTCGACCGGCTGCCGGCCACGGGGCGCTGCATCGTGGCGGCGAATCACCCGACCGGCCTCGCTGACGGGGTCGCGGTGTGGGACCTGCTGAAACAGAAGCGCGAGGACATCATCTTCTTCGCCAATGCCGACGCGATCCGCGTCAACCCGCGCTTCGAGGATGTGCTGATCCCGGTCGAATGGGTTGTCGCCAAGCGCTCGCCCTCGAAGACCCGCGAAACCCTCAGGCGGGCCGGGGAAGCCTTCGCGCAGGAAAAGTGCGTGGTGATCTTTCCCTCCGGCCGGCTGGCCCGGAAGGTCAACGGCCAGATGGAAGAGAAGGACTGGTTCCCGACCGTGGTCGCGCTCGCCCGCAAGCAGGGCGCGCCGGTGGTGCCGCTCAACCTCGATGCCCGCAACTCGGCGCTCTATTACCTCCTGTGCGACCTCTCCAACGAGTTGCGCGACATCACGCTGTTCCATGAGCTCCTCAACAAGACCGGTTCGAAGATCCGCATGACCTTTGGCCAGCCGATTTCGCCTGACCGGCTGAAGGGCGACCCGGCTGAGCTGACCGAAGAGCTCAAGAAACACGTGTCGTATGCGCTGCTGACGGATCCGGACGCCGAGTTCGCGCCCTGAGGTTCCGCTTGCGGCGGCGGGCAATGCGCCCTAGACGCGCGCGCCATGATCGAGATTGTTCCCGAAAACCCCGCCCTGCATGCCGACGCGATCGAAGACCTGTTCGACCGCACCTTCGGCCCGGGCCACTTTGCCAAGACCGCCGAACGGCTGCGCGAGAATTCGGCCTCCCTGCCTGAAATCAACCGCGTGGCGCTGCACGAGGGCAGGGTGGTCGGCGTGTGCCGGGTCTGGCCGCTCGTCGTGGGCGAGGCAAAGTCTCCGGCTTTGTTCTACGGCCCGGTTGCCGTCGACCCCGCCTTTCGCGGCAATTTTCTCAGCCTCGAGATTACCCGGGCGGCGCTCGCCGCGGGCAAGGAAGCCGGCTGGCCGGCAGCCATCCTGATCGGCGCAAAGAGCCTGTTCGGCAAGGCAGGGTTCGTGGTCGCCCCCCGCAACCGCCTGACCTTTCCGGGACCGCAAGACCAGGCGCGCGTGATGATCCAGGATCTGGCCGGCGATGCCTCCCAGCTGGAAGGACTGGTAACGGCGGCCTGAGGCGTCAGGCCGTCCCGGTCAACCGGACGACCGTTCCGTCTCCGGACGAAACCGTTTCAAGCGTTCCGCCCGCCTTCTGCGCGAAGGCCGCGATCAGGCGCGATCCGAGACCGCCTTTCGAGGCCGGCACTGCAGGTTTCTTGAGGTTTGTGCCCTGGCCATCATCCTCGACCGTCAACACCCAGGGCGCGCCGCGCGGCGACTGGAACTTCACGCTGATCTTGCCGGATGCATCCTCCGAGAACGCATGCTTGGCCGCATTGGTGACGGCCTCGTTGACGATCAGCCCGAGCGCGACAGCCCGGTCACGCGGCACCTTCACCGGGTCGCAGGCCACCTCGATCCGGATCCGGTCATCCGGGAAAAAGGCCGCTGACAATTCCTGTCCAAGCAGGCCCAGATAGTCGTTGAGTTCGATCTCGTCGGAGAAGGCACCCTTGGAATAGATCGACGCGTGGATGGCTGCGAAACTCTGCACACGGATGGAGGCGAGTGTCAGGGCTTCGGAGACTTCTTCTGAGCTTGTCGCGCGGCGCTGCAGGTCCAGCAGGCTCGCCACCATGGCGAAATTGTTCTTGGTCCTGTGATCGAGCTCGCCGAGCAGCATGTCCCGCGTCTGGATCTCTGCGTCGCGTTCTTCCGTGGCGCGCCGGACAGCCCGCCGGAAGGCCTCAGCAAAGAACAGGATCACCAGCGAAGCTGCACCGTTGACCAGCGTGCGGGCGAAATCCGACGGGTCCGCGAACTCGAAGGAATTGCGCACCGGCAGCACGACGTACCAGGCGTGCAGGTAGCTTATCAGCCATGTGATCAGTCCCGCCTGCCACCGGCCGTAGAGGGTCGCGAGCATCACGGCGGGGTAGATCAGGGAGAAGGGGCCAGCCGATGTCGCCACGACGTCGACAGCGGCCCGCGTGACCAGCGCGCCGACGAAGAAGGCGACGCCGATGCCCGATTGGACGACGATCGCCGGCACGGGCAAAGCCAGCCGGTCAACGAGGTCCACCTCGCTCAGACGTACCCTGAAGTCGTCCATGGACGCCAATTTCCCCTTTGTTCCGTATCTGACCGGCAACCTGATACAAATCAATGCTGATCGCCTGGCGGCGTGCCTAACGGCCTTCCCGGCGCCAGGCGAGCAGCAGCATCAGGATCAGGGCGCCTGCCGCCAGCAGGCCCGGCAGCAGCGGCTGGCTGGTCGACGAGCGCACCGCGTAGGCCTCCCGTTCGCGCAGGCCGATCCAGCCATTGCCGGCGGCTGTCCGCTGGTTGCCGATCCTGCGGATTTCCGGAAGGTTGGTGCCGTCGGCGTTCAGGCGGAGAACCCCGCCGCCGGTCGCCCGGGCTACTGGCTCAAGCAGGTCGGCGGTCGATGTCAGGTCGGCATATTCACGCGGGTTCGCCGGGCCGTTCAGCGCGATCGCCTCCAGGCCGCCCGACCGGGCGCGATAGATGCCGAGTTCGTCGATGGACGCTTCGGCAGTGAAGGTGCCGGGGCCGCGGTTGACCCAGCGCGGGCGGAGCGTATCGCCTTCGGGCGTCTCGATTTCGAGCGGCGGCGCCGTGTCGAGCAGCGTGCGCAGCTCCACCGTCGCCTTTCCCGAATCGGCCTGGATCGACAGGCGGCGCTCTTCGAGCTCCGGCTCCTTCATCATCCAGTGCACCATGCGGCGGATCAGTTCGGCGAACGGGCCGCCGCCGTCATAGCCGCTGGCCCAGAGCCAGATCTGGTCGGACATCAGCATGCCGACGCGTCCCTTGTCGACGCGGTCGACGATCAGCAGCGGCCGCCCTTCCGGTCCCGCGATCAGCACGTCGCCGGCCACCGCATCCGCCTCGATATAGCGCATCCAGGCGCCCCATTGGCTGTCATCCAGCGGTGCGGTGACGGAATGGCGCTTGCCCGGCCCGGTCAGCTTTGGCTTGAAGCTCCCGGTACGGATGACCCCCGTAGGAGTGGCGGGCAGCACCGAGGCGAGCGGCGAGCGCGCGAGGCTCGCCGGCCCCGCAAACTGCTCGCCCGCGACAATCAGCAAGGCGCCGCCATCGGCCACATAGCGCGCCATGTTGGCGAGATAGGCCTGCGTGATGACGCCCTGGCGCTCATACTGGTCAAAGATGATGAGGTCGAACTCGGTCAGCTTCTGTTCGAACAGTTCCTCGGTCGGGAAGGCGATGAGCGCCAGTTCCTCGGGCCGCGCATAGTCGGTCTTGAAGGGTGGCCTCAGAATCGTGAAGTGGACAAGGTCGACCGACGGATCTGATTTCAGCAGGTCGCGCCAGACCCGGCCTGCCTGGTTCGGCTTGCCGGTGACCAGCAACACGCGCAGCCGGTCTCGCACGCCCGCGATCGTCATGGCGGTGCGGTTGTTGGCGAGCGTCAGTTCTTCCGGCCCGGGCGGCGCCTCGATCACCACCATGTTCTCGCCGCGCCGCTCGATCTCGACCGGGATGGGCGTGTCTTCGCCTGCTTTCACGCGGATACGCACCGGCGCGCCGCCATTCAGTGAAACCTGCAGGTCAACCTCGCCGCCGCGCGGGTCTTCAACCCGCACGACAAGGTCTGCGCTTTCGCCGACGATGCCGAAGTTCGGCGCATTGACGATGCGAACGCTGCGATCGCCCCGGTCCTCGTCGCCGGCAATCAGGCCATGCAGGGGGCCGATCAGCGCCTCGGTACGATCCGGGTCCGGAAGGTCGTGGATCTGGCCATCCGTGATGAAGATCGCGCCCGCGATCCGGTCGCGCGGAACATCCGACATCAGCCCTTCGAGCGCACCGTCGAGATAGGTGCCGTCATCGCCGGGACTGGTCTCGAGCGTGCGCACTTCCAGCGTCTTGTCTTCGCCGAGTTTGGCGACGAGCGCCTTGTAGGCGGCCTCCGCGGCCTTCGACCGGTCGCCGAACTGCATGCTTTCCGACCGGTCGAGAATGACGGCGGCGACCGAGGGCAGGGGCTCGCGTTCCTCGTGCACGAGCGACGGGTTCAACAGGGCCGCGCTGAGCAGAAGGAGGCCGAGGGCGCGCGTCAGCCAGGCGCGGCCGCGCAGGCTGAAATAGGCAATCCACGCCAACGCCGTCAGGCCCGCGAGAGTCCAGAACAGCGGCCAGCCGAGAAACGGCTCAAACCCGAGGCGTACCGCTTCGTTCATTGCGGCCCGCCATCCGGGTCCGGCACAGGCAGGCGCGGGTCAGCGCCCTGGCCTTCGCGCTCGCCGAGTCGCTCAAGCAGCGCCGGCACGTGCACCTGGTCGTCCTTGTAGCTGCCGGTCAGCACATACATGACGAGGTTGACGCCGAACCGCCGCGCCGTCTCGCGCTGTTCATTGCCTCCGTCCACGGAATAAAGGTCACGTCCGTTCTGGTCGACCGCCCAGGCAGAGGCCCAGTCGGCATCGCCGATGAAGACATGCGAGACGCCGTCGCCGCGCGGCGCGTTGCCTTGCCCGGTCTGTTCGATCCACAGGCGGCGACCCGCAAAGCGGCCGGGGAAGTCGTCGATCAGGTAGAAGCTGCGCGACAGGACATGGTTCTTCGGAACGGGTTGAAGCGGCGGCACGTCGAGGCCTTCCAGCAGCGCTTCCAGTTTCGTCACATCGGTCTGCGTGCCGGCCGTCTCCCCGGCGCGCGTGTCGATCAGCAGCGCGCCGCCTGAGCGCAGGTAGGCGTTGAGCCTGGCGGTCGCTTTGTCGGACAAGGGCGCCGCATTGCCGGGGACGTTGAAATAGATCAGCGGGTAGAGCTCCAGCGCGTCGGTTTCGAGGTTCAGCGCGTGCGGCTCGGCCGGCTCAACGGACGTCCGCATCAGGAGGATATTCGAAATGCCGATGAGCCCCGCGCGTGTCCTTGCGTTGAGCGCGCTGTCAGCGGTTTCGACATAGGCAAGGCGCATCTCGAGCGCTGCCTCGATCTGCTTCTCGGGCATTCCCGTGCCGGGCAGCGGCACCACGCGGGACGCGGTGGATACGGACCGGTAGGTGCCATCGGGCATCATCTGGTAGTCATACTGCGCGTAGGCCCTGTCCGGCGCAGCAAATGAAACCGCCGCAAGCGCCAGCAGCGCGGCGCCAGCCTGCGCCGTCTTCGCGCGGCCACCGAAACGGCGGAACCGCCCGGCCACGAACAAGGCGATGAACAGGTCCAGCGCCAGCAGCCCGGCGGCCAGCGACAGGAGCGGCCCCGCAAGGCGAAGCGAGCGCGCCTCGGCGTCGCCCAGCAGCCGCGCGGAGGCCGGCCAATTCGCGATCAGCTCCGGTTTCGCACCGGCGCCGGCATTCAGCGCGCGCGTGCCGGCGGGGCCCTGGTAGAGGCCCGGCGGGTGGATTTCGGAGGGCAAGGTGGCGGAAAACTCGGTCGCCTTGATCGGTGCCGCGCTGGTGCTGGCCCCCGACAGCCGGCCAAAGCCGTCCAGCGTGAGCTGCGGCGTGTAGGTGCCGGCTGTGTCCTCGATGGCTTCGCCGCGCCCGGCGGTGATCGCGCGTCTGAGCATCTGCTCGAACAGGCCCGAATAGGACAGGTCCGACCAGTCCGGACCAGCGGTGACGTGGAACAGGATCAACATGCCGTTGCCGCGCGCATCGGCGGTCACCAGCGGCGAGCCATCGTCGAGGCGCGCCCAGGTCTTGCGGGAAAGCTCGGTATCCGGGCTCGCCAGGACTTGCTGGCGCACCTTGATGTCCTTCGGAACGGGCAGCCCGTAGAACGGCGACGTGCTCTCGAATTCGGCAAGCCCCTGCGGCTCTTCCCAGGCGAGCGTCCCGCCAAGGGCGCGCGAGGCGCGGCGCAGGTGAACCGGCAGGAGCTCGTCGCCCTGCGCGGCGAGGCGCGGTCCGGCGAAACGGATCAGGGCGCCGCCCGCTTCCACCCATTTGGTGAGCACTTCAACTTCGGCCGCCGGGATTTGTCCGACGTCGGACAATATGATGGCGTCCGGCGAGGTCGCCACGACCGTGTCGATGTCGCCCGAGGAGATGGAGGCGAACGGCTCCAGCGCCTTGCGGATATAGTGCATGTCCGACAGCAGGGGCTGCGCCGCCGTGCCTTCGTCGACAAGGCCGGCCCGGCGGGTGCGGTCGACCGAATCCCAGAGCCAGACTGTGCCGGCGCCGGACCGTCCGGTCACGTTGAACCGCGCGACGCGCGCCAGGGCGGCCGCCGGAATCTCGAACTGCGCGGCAGCCTCGCGCGCGCCCGCTTCGAACACGACTTCTGCAGACGCAATGGCCGAGCCGTCGCGGGTCTGCGCCGACACGAACGCCCGGGCGGTGCCATGCGATTCGGCGCGGGCAAGGCGAACGGTCACCGCGTCGGTCTCCGCCGCCAGTCCGGTGATCGCGACCGGGCCTTCTGCGGGCGCGGCAAATACCGTGAGGGGTGCGCGCGCGGCGAGGTCTGCGGCGAACGCCGTGCCGCCGCCATTCTCCAGGCCGTCGCTTGCCCAGAAGATGCGTGCGGGTTTCAGGCCGGACGCGTCGAGGCGTTTCAGCGCGTCGGCGCGGTCGGTGCCCCAGGCCTGCGGGCGCAGCGTGTTGATGCGCTTGTCGAGTTCGGCCTTTGACAGGCGCTCGGCGGGATCGGCGTTCAGCTGCTGGGGAGCGGTCAGCAGGAGGTGTACCGCAGTGTCGCGGCTGCCCGCGTCCAGTGTCGCACTTGCGGCGTTTGTCAGTTCGGTCCAGCGCGGCGCCGAGGGCCAGCCATTGTCGATGACGATGAGGATCGGACCCTGCTCGGCAAGCTCGCCGGCCTTCGCGCCCGGCGCGTAGACGGGCTGGGAAAGACCGATGATCGCCGCCACGACCGCCAGTGTACGGATGAGCCACACCCACCAGGGCGTGCGCGCCGGCGTTTCCTCGATTGGCACGGCGCCTTCGAGCAGCCGCAGCGACGGCAACTCCGCCTGCTTCGGCGCCGGCGGTGTGGCGCGCAGGACCCACCAGATCAGGGGCAGGGCGAGCAAGGCGAACAGCGCCAGCGGCGCGCCGAGGAGGAACGGGCCGAGCGTTGTCACCGCGCTGCCCCGAACTGTTCGATTTCCGCCTTCAGCCGCGCGGCGCTTTCGATCGCGGGGGTGCCGGTGACATGCGCGGCAAAACCCCAGCCCATCCGGCGCGCCAGCGCTTCGAGCGCCGCGCGCTGCTCGGCAAACCGACGCTGGTATTCCTCGCGCATCGTCTCGGCGCGTCCGAGGATGCGGTCGATGGAGGCGCCCGGCCGCGAAAGTTTCACCCGTCCTTCATAGGGAAAGTCCACCTCCACCGGCGCCGATACGGCGAGCAGCACGCCTTCCGGGCACCGCGCGGCAAGCGGCGCAAGTCGGGCGGACCATTCCGGGATCGGATCATAGAAATCCGAGGCAACAATAATTGTTGCGGCCGCGCGGGGCGGAGCGGGGAACACGCCGCCCGTGCCACGGATCAGGTCGGTCGCCAGCCGGTCAACGGCGCGCTTGCCGAAACTCGGCCGGCGGCCAGAGCCAAGCGCGCCGATCCGCTCGCCCTCACGTGACATCGGAATCGCCATCGTCAGCATCAGGAGGATCGCTTCCTCCGCCTTGGTGCGCAGGTCGCCGTCGCCCTTCCAGCGAAAGCCCGCCTGGTCGTCCGCCCAGAACATCACCGTGCGGGCGGTTTCGAGTTCCGTCTCGCGCACATACAGGTCGTCGCCCTTGGCCGAGCGGCGCCAGTCGATGCGCGCGGCGTCGTCTTCCTGGGCATGCCGCCTGTATTGCCAGAAGGTCTCGCCGCCGCCCGCGCGCCGCCGCCCCGCCGAGCCGATATGCGCCGCCTCCGAGGCTTCCGCCTTGAAGTTCAGCCCCGGCAGCTGCCGGGCCAGGCGTTCGGCTTCGGCGCGAAGGTCGGCAGCAGGGGTCATCGCACCAGCGGCGCCGCGCAGGTTCTGGCGTCCGCAATGCGCCGGTCGGCTTCCTCGTCGCTTGTTTCGGCGAACACGGGCTCAGACCCGGCCACGGCCAGATTGTAGCGATACGCGATCAGGGTGCGCATGCCGGCTATCTCGGTCGCGGCGGCCTGGAAATAGTCCGTGCGCTCGACATAGGCATTCATTGCGGCCTCCGAGGCAAAGCGCATCACCTCCATCCGCTTCTCGCGTGTGGCCGCATGCTGGCGGGCATAGGCTGCGCCCTCCGTCAGGCTTCGTCCGCAGGCGGATAATGCCTCCGGCTCGGCGTTCATGCAGGCGTCCGCGTTGAGGATCTTCTCCTCGACCAGCGCCTCCGACAGGCCCGCGACCGGCGGCGGTGCCAGCGGCGCGAGACTGGACGCAGCCGGATCGTGCTGCTTCAGCGCCGCCAAAAGGCGCGCGCCTTCATCCCTCAGCCGCTTCGTCTCGGCTTCATACGCGGCCATCGCGGGGCCGGCCGGGAACAGCATCACCGCACGCTGGTCATCCCGGTGTTTCGCCATTGCATAGGCATAGGATACTGCCTCCCGCACCGCGTCGCGGCAGGCCCAGCCTTGCGCCTCTTCGGCCGGTTTGGGCGCCGCCGTGCAGGCGGCCGCCAGGAAAACGAATGCCCCTATCGACAGGCGCAGGATCATCCGGCTTTCCTCGCCAGGTCATTGATCAGGTCACTGAGCTTCGGCGCCTCGCCGGTCGGATCGTAGCGCATCGCCATCCGGTGGCCGAGACAGGGCTCGGCCAGCGCTTCAACGTCTTCCATCGACGGCGCGAGGCGTCCGCGCAGGAGCGCGCGCGAGCGTGCCGCCAGCATCAAGGCCTGTCCGGCGCGCGGGGAGGGGCCCCAGTCAACCAGCCTTCGCACGCGCGCGTCGCTCGTCTGTTCGGGCCGCGCTTCGCGGATCAGGTTCAGGATCGCGCCCACGATCTTTTCGCCGACCGGCATCTGCCGCACCAGCGCCTGGATCGCCATCAGGCGTCCCGCATCCAGGGCCGGGCGCACAGGCGCATCAGCGCCGCGCGTCGTCTCGATCAGGATCCGGCGTTCGGTATCGAGATCGGGATAGGTCACATCGACTTTCAGCAGGAAGCGGTCAAGCTGCGCTTCCGGCAGCGGATAGGTGCCTTCCTGCTCAATCGGGTTCTGGGTGGCGAGCACATGGAAGGGCGCCGGCAGGTCGTGGCGCACGCCGGCCACCGTCACATGCTTCTCCTGCATCGCCTGCAGCAGCGCAGACTGGGTGCGCGGGCTCGCGCGGTTGATCTCGTCGGCCATCAGCAGCTGCGTGAACACCGGGCCCTTGAGGAAGCGGAAGCTGCGCTGCCCGCCCGGCGCCTCGTCCAGCACTTCGGATCCGAGGATGTCGGACGGCATCAGGTCCGGCGTGAACTGGATGCGCTGGTTGGCGAGGCCGAGGGCGGTGCCCATCGCTTCCACGAGGCGCGTCTTGGCGAGGCCCGGCGCGCCGATCAGCAGCGCATGGCCGCCTGCCAGCACCGCCGCGAGCGCCAGTTCGATCACGCGTTCCTGGCCGAAGATGGCCCGGCCGATCTCCGACTTCACGCGGGCCAGCGCCTCGGCGGCGGCTTCGGCGTCCGCCACCGCGGTTTCGGATCCAGTCACTGTATCGGCCATTTCGCCTCGCCTCTCCGGCTTAACCTGCTTAGTCTGAAAGCCTATTTGTAAGGCGTGATTTTGGCGGAGATAGATGTGACATCCAGCCCCGGCAGCAGTTTCGGCCTCGAAGACACGCTTAAGGCCATCCTGCCGGAAGGCAAGTTTGCGGGTCCGCTGCCGCCTGTGGACAAGTGGAACCCGGAAAAATGCACCGACATCGGCATGGAAATCCGCGCCGATGGCAGCTGGTGGCATGAGGGCCGGCCGATCACCCGCGCGCGCATGGTGAAACTGTTCTCCCGCATCCTGCGCAAGGATGAAGACGGCGTGACCTACCTCGTCACGCCCTACGAGAAAGTGATCGTGAAGGTCGAAGACGCACCGTTCCTTGCCGTTCGGGTGGACCGGACCGGTGAGCCGGGCCCTGACCAGTCGCTCACCTTCACCACCAATCTCGACTATGTGACGACCGCCGGACCGGACGCGCCGCTGCACATCGCGTTCGACGCCGGCACCGGCGAACCGGCGCCGTACGTGAACGTGCGAGGGCGCCTCGAGGCCAAGCTGACGCGGCCGGTTTTCTACGAGCTGGTGGACCTTGCCGTGCCCGCGCCAGATGGTACGGACCGTCTCGGCGTGTGGAGCCGGGGCGATTTCTTCGCCCTCGGCCCGGCGTCCTGAAGGGCACCATGGCGTATTCCGGTCTCGAAGACTTCATTGCACGCGTGCGCGGCCGGCTCGATCCGCCGGCCGGTGACGCGCGCCTGATGGAAGGCGGCGACATGGATTTCCTGACGCCGGAGGAAGTTGCCATCATCCGCCCCGCGGCGGTCCTGTTCGGCGTCATCCCGCGCCGGGAAGGGGCGACCGCGCTGCTGACGCTTCGGCCGAACACGATGGCCGATCATGCCGGACAGGTCGCTTTGCCGGGCGGCAAGGTCGATCCGCTGGACCTCGATGAAGTCGCCGCCGCCCTGCGCGAGGCGCATGAGGAAGTCGGCATCCCGCCGCACGAAGTCGATGTGCTCGGAAAGGGCGCCCCGTATGTGACGGGTACGCGCTATCGCATCACGCCGATCGTCGGACTGCTGCCGCATGACTTCGTGCCGGTGCCGGAGCCCGGCGAAGTCGCCGCCGTGTTCGAGACGCCGCTCGATTTCCTGATGAACACGGCGAACCACCAGACGGGCGAGGCTTTCTATCGCGGCAAGCACCGCACCTATTACGAGATGCCGCACAACGGCTATCGCATCTGGGGCGTAACCGCCGGCATCATCCGCCGGCTTTACCAGACGCTGTACGAAAGCGACTGATCGGTCCGCCCCGCATTCAGGGTTCCTCAAGGCGTCGCAGCCCTTTATGTAGGCCAGAGGGGGCCGATCCAGACGCGCCCGAAACCAGAATAGGAACGCGCTGCCGTGGCCGGTCGCCTGCTCATCGAACTTTTCATCATATCGCTGCCGTTCCTCGTGTTCGGCCTGTTCGTGCTCGCCACGAAATCGGCCGAGGAAGCCGGCGCGCGCAAATGGCCCGTCCAGTTGCTGTTCGCCATCGGCATCGGTCTCGCCACGCTTGCCTGGTTCGTGATGATCGCGCTCGAGCCGCGCGACCGGGGCATGTGCACCGAGCCGGCACGGGTCGAGAACGGCGTCGTTGTGCCTGCGCGCACCTATCCTTGCGAGCACCGGCCGGAAGATGTCGGCATCCCGCGACCGCACCAGACGCCGCCCGCCGATGCCCCCACCTGAGACGCTGCGCGCGGCCTGGCTGAAGGCGCCGTCGACCCGCGCGGTCATGGGCGCGCTTGAGACGGCGCGGCAGGGCGGATCGCGCTTCGTCGGCGGCTGCGTGCGAAATGCCCTGCGCGGCTTGCCTGCGGACGACGTGGACATTGCCTCGCAGCTGACCCCGCCCGAAATCCTCAAGGCGCTGGAAGCCGGCGGCGTGCGGGCCATCCCGACCGGCATCGAACACGGCACCATCACCGCCGTGCATGACGGCGTGCCGGTCGAGATCACCACCCTGCGCCGCGATGTGGAAACCGATGGCCGCCGCGCGGTGGTCGCCTTCACCGAAGACTGGTCGGAGGATGCCGGGCGGCGCGATTTCCGGCTGAACGCCATCTATGCCGGCGCGGATGGCCGGGTCATCGAAGTGATCCCGGGTTCGGTGGACGATGCGGTTGCGGGCCGGGTCATCTTCATCGGCGAGGCAGACCAGCGCCTGCGCGAGGACTACTTGCGCATCCTGCGCTTCTACCGGTTCAATGCCTGGTACGGCGCCGGCATCGACGCCGAGGGGCAGGCCGCGTGCGCGCGCCAGTGCGCCGGGCTTGAACGGATTGCGGCCGAGCGGATCTGGAAAGAACTGAAGCGCCTGCTGACAGCGCCGGACCCGTCCGAGGCCGTTCTGGCCATGGAAGAATCCGGTGTCCTGGGCGCCGTCCTGCCGGGTGCCAGCCCGGCGCTGCTTTCCGGCCTCGTGTCTGCCGAGTCCGGCGCTGGACTCCAGCCCGATGCGCTTCGCCGCCTGATGGCGATGCTGCCGCGCCGGCTTCGGGAAGCCGGCGACGTGTCCGCGCGGCTGAAATTCTCGAATGACGAAGCGGCCCGGCTGGCTGGCTGGGCTGACCCGGCCTTGCCGCATGTCCTGGGGGCGGGGAGCGCGCACCTGCGCGAGGCGCTCTACAGGTTCGGGCCTGCGGCCGTCCTCGACCGGGCGGCGATCGAAGCGGCCGGCGGTGCGGGCGGCGACCTGACAGCGCTCGCCGTCGAGACGGCCGTCTGGTCCCGGCCGAAATTCCCGGTCGGCGGCAGTGACGCGCTGGCGGCCGGACTTGCAGGGCCTGCCATCGGCGCCGCCCTCGGCGCGCTTGAGGAAGCTTGGATCGCATCAGGCTTCAGCCTGACCCGGCGCGCGCTGCTGGACCGGCTCAGGGCGCGGGATTGAATATCCAGATGGCGGCGTTGAGATAGCCGGCGAACGTTACCCAGACGAGGTAAGGCACCTGCAGCAGCGCTGCGCGCGGCGAGTGAATCGCAAAACGCAGCATCATCGTTGCCACCAGCAGCCAGAGCGCGGCGAGCACCCCAAGGGCGACGGCAGGATCGCGGAACCCGAAAAAGAACAGGCTCCAGCACACGTTGGCCGCCAGCATGGTGAAGTAAAGACCCATGGCCGCGCTCGCGCGCTTGAAACTGCCCGCTTCGTGCAGGACCATCAGCGCACCCGCCAGCATCAGCGCAAACAGCAGCGGCCAGATGATCGCAAAGGCGATGTCGGGCGGGTTCAGCGGCGCCTTGCGCAGGCCGGCATACCATGGGTCAGCCCCACCCGGGCTCAAGGCATGCCCTGCCAGCAAGGCACCGAGCGTGCCTGCCGTGACCAAAGCCGCGCCCGGCCAGTCCACCGATCGCCATGTCGTCCCCATCGCCTGAAGATAAGCCTTTTGACGGCCGATCGAAAGCTGCGCCGCCCGACGGGCAGGTCAATCGCGCTGCAGTGACCGGAATTTGGGAAAATTTTCGAACGGTTCCAAGGCGCTGGAGGACCGTCCCGGGCGAGAAAACGGTTTGGACTATCCACACGCCGGTGTGGAGTAGTTATGGATTGCTTTTCACGGCCATTTCACGACCGGAGGCATGCTCGAAAGGATGCTCTCGACATTGCCGCCGGTCTTCAGGCCGAAGGTCGTGCCGCGGTCGTAAAGCAGGTTGAACTCGACATACCGGCCACGCTGGATGAGCTGTTCCTCGCGCTGGGCTTCGCTCCAGGGCTCGTTCATGCGCCGCGCAACCAGCGCCGGGTAAATGCCGGCAAACTGGCGGCCGACTTCCTGCGTGAAGGCAAAATCCTGCTCCCAGTCGCCGGAGTTGAACCGGTCGTAGAATATCCCGCCCGTGCCGCGGGGTTCGTTGCGATGCTCGAGGTGGAAGTACGTCTCGCAATGCGCTTTCAAGTCGGCATGGTCGACGCCCGGATGCGTGTCGCAAGCGGCCTTCATGGCGGCGTGGAAGTCCACCGTATCGGCAAATTCCTGGTTCCGCTGGTAGGCGAGCAGGGGATTGAGGTCGCCGCCGCCGCCGAACCACGAATCACTGGTCACCAGCATGCGCGTGTTCATGTGCGCGGCCGGCACGCGCGGATTGCGCGGGTGGGCGATGAGGGAAATGCCGCTGGCCCAGAACTTTCCGTCCGACTTGTCGGCGCCGGGAATCTGCGCCGCGAAGGCTTCGGAGAACGTGCCGCGGACCAGCGAAAAATGTACGCCGACCTTTTCGAAGACCTTGCCGCGCATGAGGCCCATCCGGCCGCCGCCCAGGTCTTCGCTGCCGTCGCCGCGGACCCAGTCCGTCAGCTCGAATCGACCGGCCGGTCCCTTGTAAAGCGGCGGCGCGGCCGCGTCTTCGAGGGCCTCGAAGCGCCGGCAGATGTCGTCCTGGAGCGCCTTGAACCAGGCGCTCGCCCGGGCCTGATGATCGGCAAGCGCAGCGGTTTTTGAGGTCTTTGTCATCGCCTGACACTGGACCCGGGCCCCGCGGTCTCGCAAGAGGCCTGTTGTCACAGTCGCCGGGGCGCGCTAACGCGCTGGCGCAAGGGGCTGAGGTGCGTGCCGGCGAGCCGCGCCCGCGCCTACTTGCCGCAATGTGCGGGCAAGCCAGCTTTAGTAAGGACAGGCGCAATTCGCCTCGACATCAGGGAACGGAGTCACGCGTGACCGCTGAGACCACTCATACCGAAACGGTCGACGACGACCGCCGCAACTTCATTCATATCGCGACGGGCGCTGTTGCGCTGGGCGGGGCCGGCATGTTCGCCTGGGCCGCGATCGACCAGTGGAACCCTGCCGCCGACACGAAGGCCGCTTCCTCGCTGGAGGTGGATGTCTCGAAGGTGCCGCTCGGCGGCGAGATCCGCGTCCTGATCGGCGGAAAGCCGTTCTTCATCCGCCACCGCACCGAGGCCGAAATCGCCTCTGCCGAATCGGTCAACATCTCGACCCTGCGTGACCCGGCGACCGACGATTCGCGCCTTCGCCCGAAGGCGGACGGCTCGCTGAACCGCACGATGCTGATCACGTCCGGCTCCTGCACCCACCTCGGCTGCGTGCCGGTCGGCCCGTCGCAGGGCAACACCGGCGACTTCGGCGGCTGGTTCTGCCCGTGCCACGGTTCGCACTACGACACCTCGGGCCGTATCCGCAAAGGTCCGGCGCCGAAGAACCTGCCCGTTCCCGATTATCGCTGGGTCTCTGACTCGGTCGTCAACATCTCCCTCTGAGAAGGACACCTTTAAATGAGCGGACATGAATCCTCCTACACCCCGAATTCGGCGTTCGAGCGCTGGCTCGACAAGCGCCTGCCGATCATCCGGTTTGCCAATGACACGGCGATCAATTTCCCGACGCCGAAGAACCTGAACTACTGGTACGTGTTCGGCGGCATCCTCGCCGTCTGCCTTGCCGTCCAGATCATCACCGGCGTCATCCTGGCCATGCACTACGAGGCGAGCGTCGACGGCGCCTTCGCGTCGGTCGAGCGCATCATGCGCGACGTTCCTTACGGCTGGCTGCTGCGCAACATCCACGCCAACGGCGCCTCGATGTTCTTCTTCGCCGTCTACATCCACATGTTCCGCGGCCTCTACTACGGATCATACAAGGCCCCGCGCGAAGTGCTCTGGATCCTCGGCTGCGTGATCTTCCTGCTGATGATCGCCACCGCCTTCCTCGGTTACATGCTGCCCTGGGGCCAGATGTCCTATCACGGCGCCAACGTGATCACCTCGCTGTTCGGTGCGATCCCGCTGGTCGGTGAGAGCCTGCAGACCTGGCTGCTCGGCGGTCCGTCGATCGGCAACCAGACGCTCCAGCGCTTCTTCTCGCTGCACTACCTGCTGCCGTTCATGATCGCGGCGGTCGTCATCCTGCACATCTGGGCGCTTCACGTGCCGGGCAACAACAACCCGACCGGCGTGGAAGTCCAGGACGTCCAGAAAGACACCGTGCCTTTCCATCCGTACTACACGGTGAAGGACGGGTTCGCGATTGCGGTGTTCCTGATCCTCTTCGCCTATTTCGTGTTCTATGCGCCGAACGCGCTGGGCCACGCGGACCAGTCGATCGAGGCCAACCCGCTGGTGACGCCGGCCCACATCGTGCCCGAGTGGTACATGTTGCCGTTCTACGCGATCCTGCGTGCGATCACGTTCGACCTCGGTCCGATCGATGCGAAGCTGCTCGGCGTGATCTTCATGTTCGCTGCCATCGCCATCCTGTTCGTGCTGCCCTGGCTCGACACGTCGAAGGTCAAGTCGATGCGCTACCGCCCGGTGGCCCGCCAGTTCTTCCTCGGGTTTGTCGCGGTCTGCTTCCTGCTCGGCTGGTGCGGCGCAGCCAACCCGGATGATGCGGTGATCAAATCGCTTCAGGGCGAACCGAGCCTCGTGGTCAGCTACACGGCCGACGGCGCGCTCGCGACGTCGACCTACAAGGGCGGCGATGAGGCCTATGAAGCAGCCCGCGCCTTCATGGAAAGCCTGCCCGCCACGGCAGCACCCAGCCTTGAAGCCGTGCCGGCGCCGACGTTCCAGTTCCGGCATCTGTCGCTGATCCTGACCTTCATGTACTTCGGCTACTTCATCATGCTGTTCTTCATCGGCCTCGGCGAGAAGACCAAGCCGCTGCCGGAGTCGATCCACAAATCCGTGCTGCGGGCCCACAAGCCGCAGTCAGTTCCGGCCGAATGAGACTGGAGAGGACAGACTCGATGAAAACCTTCCGCATCCTCGCCATCAGTCTCGCAGGACTCGCCTTCGCGGGCCTCGCCCATGCTGCTGGCGGCGCCAAACACCCGCACGAGCCGGAGGGCGGCTGGCCGTTCGAAGGCGCGACGGGCGAGTACGACCTGGCCTCGGTCCAGCGCGGCTACGCCGTCTACAAGCAGGTTTGCTCCAGTTGCCACTCGATGAAGCTGCTGAGCTACCGCAACCTCGGTGAAAAGGGCGGCCCGTTCTACGATCCTGCCTATCCGAACCCGAATGACAACCCGTTCGTGAAGGCCCTCGCTGCTGAGAACGAGATCGTCAGCCCGACACCGAACGATGCGGGCGAATACGACCTGCGCCCGGCGACGCCTGCGGACCATTTCCGCTCGCCGTTCCCGAACGCCGCAGCGGCTCGCGCGGCGAATGGCGGCGCCCTGCCGCCGGACCTGTCGGTGATCACGAAGGCCCGCCATGGCGGCGCGTCCTACGTCTACAGCCTTCTGACGGGCTATCCGGACTTCGAGATGTACGAAGACCGGATCCTCGAGGAGAACGGCGAGACAGTCTATCAGACCGTCATCGACATGGCGAAGTTCGAGAAGCTCGGCGAAGACATGCCGCATCACGGACCTGCCTACCTGATCCAGCCGGCTGGCCAGTACTACAACCCCTTCATGGCGGGTGACACCAAGCCGAACTATCTTGGCGATCCGCGTCATGCGCCGCCGGGCGGTTTCCTCGCCATGGGTCCGCAACTGACGCCGGGCCGGGTGGAGTACACCGACGGCACCGAGGCAACGGTCGAGCAGATGGCCCACGACGTGGCGCAATTCCTGGCCTGGGCCGGGGATCCGAAGCTGCAGGCCCGCAAGGAAGTCGGCCTCGCCACCATGGTGTATCTCGGCATCCTCGCGATCCTGCTGTGGTTCTCCTACAAGCGCATCTGGCGGAAAGTGGAGCACTAGGCTCTGGCCTCCAGCCTGAAGACCGAAACAGCCATCCGCAGGGCAAGCCCGGCGGATGGCTTTCTCGTTGAGGCGCTGACACGGCAGATCTGGACCGGACGCGTGTCGCCGGAGTCGACCGTTTTCCGCGAGACGCCGGAAACGGTTTCAGCCCAAATCGCAAAAGGCGGCGGGGTAGTACTCATGCGGGGCGAAGAGGCCATCGGGTCTGGCCGCTGGGTTGCCGTACCGGGGCCGGGCGGGCAGGGGCGCTGGATGGAAGTGAAGCGTATCGGCGTGCTGCCGGCATACCAGAAGCATGGGCTCGGCGCGGTCATCCTGGAGGCGCTGGAAGCCCATGGGCGCGAGACCGGCGCAGAGGGGGCTCAACTGGCGGTGCGCGCTGACCAGTCCCGACTCGTGGAATTCTATGCGGGCTTCGGTTATTCGCCTGCAGATGACGTGGAATTGACCACACACAACCCGCTTTCTCCGCCACCTTTCGGGATGCGCAAACTGTTCAAAGGACTGATCCATGACCCTATGGACGATCGGCATCATCGGCGGCTCCGGCCTGTATGACCTCGACGGGATGCAGGACCGGGAAAGCGTCGACGGGCGCACCGCCTGGGGCGAGCCGTCCGGCAAACTGGTGCGCGGGCGCATCGGGGACGTGAAGTTCGTGTTCCTGCCGCGGCACGGGCAGGGACACAGGATCACGCCGACCGACGTGCCCTACCGCGCGAATATCGCGGCGCTGAAGGCGGCGGGCTGCACCGACATCCTCTCGATTTCGGCCTGCGGGTCGCTGCAGGAAAAGTACGCGCCGGGTGATTTCGTGGCCGTGGACCAGTTCATCGACCGCACCTTCGCGCGCGAGAAGACTTTCTTCGGCGTGGGCATGGTGGGGCATGTCTCGATGGCGCAGCCGGTTTGCGCCCGTCTGTCGGCGCTCGCCGGCGATGCGGTCGCAGCCGCAGGCGGCAAGGTGCACCGGAGCGGCACCTATCTCGCAATGGAAGGCCCGCAATTCTCTTCCCTCGCGGAGTCGAGGCTGTACCGTCAATGGGGCTGCGACGTGATCGGGATGACCAACATGCCGGAAGCCAAGCTCGCCCGGGAAGCCGAGCTGCCCTATGCGACGCTGGCGATGGTCACCGACTATGACTGCTGGCGCGCCGAGACCGAGGCCGTGACTGTAACCAACGTGCTCGAAGTCATGCACCAGAACAGCGCGCTCGCGCGCCGCGCGATTGTCGAGCTGGCCGGTACCCTTAACGGAACGCCGCGTACGCCCTCGCCGCAAGGCATTGAATCCTGCCTCGATTTTGCGCTCATCACGGCGCCGGATGCCCGCGATCCTGAATTTCTTGATAAGTTGCGGGTGATTGCAGGCCGTGCCCTCGACGGCTAAGAGTTGCGGGTGCGTCCCTGAACTGGCGCGTACCTTGCTTGCCTCGGCAGGCCTCGGGGGATCTCAGAATGAGCGAAGCACAATTCTATACCTTCCTGACCGGTGGCCTCGGCCTCCTGGTCGCGCTGATGACGCTCGTTTCCTGGCACCTCTGGCGGATGCGCGAGGACGCGCGCGCCGGGCGCCAGTCTGCGCTGGAAGGCATCAGCCACGAGATGCGCATCAACCTGCAGCGGATGGTCAGCGAGCTGTCGCAGGTCGCAGGTAATCCGGCCGTCGGTCCGGACGTGCTGCTGCCGATTAGCCATCCCCAGCTCGACGGTGTCAACCGGGCGCTGATCAATGCCAACCGCAACGGCATCGCCGTGATTGGCGTCACCTATCAGGAACTGGAGGCCCGCAAGCTGTCGCTGCGCGCACAGCTCGCGCAAGGCAATGCGCCGGGCAACGTGCTGGACGACGCGATGGATGCGGCCATCAACGGGATTGCGGCCCTCTATTTCTGGGAAGTGCATCACGGCGCCCTGCCGGCCGAGATCGGCCGGGTGCGCAGCTGGGATGTGCGGGACTGGATGAAAGCCCACGGCTTCAAGGCCGAAGCGTTCCCGGGCATGCACCTGCGCGATGAGGTGGTCGAACGGCTGCGCATGTACGGTCTTGAACTGACGCCGAAGCCGCTGACCCACACTGCGTGGGAGTATTACAACATGCATTACGACCGGCAGGCTGACCGCGATAGCCCGCTTGGCCGCCGGCGCGCGCCGAAGCCCGAACCTGAGCCGGCCGGCGAGACCGAAGAGGCGGACGAGGCGCCGCGCGAGAAGCGCAACCTGTTCGGCTTTGGCCGCAAGGCCGCCAATGACGTGCCGCCGGATGACGTCGAGATTGACCTGCCCGAGGACGAGACCGAGCCGCTTTCCGGTGAAATCGTCGAGGATGACGGCGCGTATGCCGACGAGGCGCCCGCCGAAGGTCCGGAAAAAGTCACCAACTAGGCCGGCTTGCCGCCGGGCGACGCCTTGTGCGCCGGCCCGTTTCAGGTTCTGCCTGACTGCAACAGCCTGAAGGAGTTACCCGCGCATGGTCCGTTCCATTCTTGCCGGCGCCGCTTTCCTGTTCGTTGCGGCCTGCGCCACCGCGCCCGCTGCGCTGACGGACAAGGAGAAGGCGAGCGAAACCGCGGCTATCACCGCCCTGCTGGAAGCCCAGGATGTGGCCTGGAACAAGGGCGATATCGACGGTTTCATGCAAGGCTACTGGCAGTCGCCCGATCTGCGCTTCGCCTCGGGGGGGACTGTCACGCGCGGCTATGACCAGACGGTCGCCCGCTACAAGACCACCTATTCGACGCCGGGCCTGATGGGCACGCTCGAGACAGGCGACCACGAGATCATCGTCCTGTCGCCGGATGCGGCCATCGCGCATGGACACTGGCAGCTGACGCGGGCCGTGGATGCGCCGTCCGGGCTCTACACGCTGGTGCTGCGCAAGATCGACGGCAACTGGCGTATCGTCTCGGACACGACCACGTCGGCCGAGTGATCCGCGTGTAATCGCTGGCCGCCAGAAGGCGGGTTGGCAGGCGCGGCGGCTCAGGGCAAACACCGCGCGTCAAAATGGGATTGCAACAGGGGACCGCTTGAATGGCGCGTGCAACACTGGATTTTGAAACAAGCAATTCGGCGATTGAGGCCTTCCTCGAGCGCCCCGTGATCCGCACCACGATCACGACGCTGATCATCGTCAACGCCATCGTCCTCGGCCTGCTGACCTACCGCGCCTCGTTCTCGCCGGACGTTGTGACGCTGCTCGAATTTCTCGACAACGCCATCACCTGGCTGTTCGTCGCGGAGATCGCGCTGAAGCTTTATGTCTATCGCTGGCAGTTCTTCAAGGAAGGCTGGAGCGTGTTCGACTTCACGGTGGTCGGCGTTTCGCTGATCCCTGGGGCGTCGGCCTTTACGGTGCTGCGGGCGCTCCGGGTGCTGAGGGTTCTCCGGCTCCTGCGCTTCGTGCCGATGATGAAACGCATCACCGAAGCGCTGCTGAAGTCGATCCCCGGGATGGGCGCGATCCTCGCGGTCATCATCCTCGTCATCTATGTCGGGGCCGTGATGGCCACCAACATGTATGGCAACACGGTCAACGCCGAAGTGCACGACATGTTTGGCGCGCTGCCGGATTCGGCGCTCACCCTGTTCCAGCTGATGACCATGGATGGCTGGTCGGAAATCCTCGGCGCCGTCACCGATGACGGCCATCCCTATGCCTGGGTCTTCTTCATTGTCTTCATCTTCATCGGCAGCTTTGCCATCCTGAACCTGTTCATCGCCCTGGTTGTCGAAGCGCTGACCAACGAACAGAAGGCGGCGCTCGAGGAGATCCACGAGCGCGATACGGCGCTCGAAGATACGCTCGAGCAGGTCGAGGATGATCTCGAAGAGGCCGAGACGAACCGGGCCGAGATGATGAAGATGATGCGGGAAATGCACAGCGAGATACAGTCGCTGAAGGCGATGCTGGCCGCGCGCAACGGCTAGGATCCCGGGCTTCACAGTCAGTTGAGCCGGGGTTCACGGCCCTGTGAGCAACGAGCGCTGTCCAAATGCCGTTTCAACCTGCTATAGGTAGCAGGACCATGAGTCTCTGGACCACCCTCCTCAATTCAGGCCGGCGCCTGTTCGACACTGGACCAGTTCCCGACATTGACAGTGCCGGCGCAGACGGGTGTGCGCCTGACCAGAACGATGTCGGTTTCACCGCAGCGGTGGTCGGACTGGGTGCCAAGATGGCGGCGGCCGACGGCCTGGTCAGCGACAGCGAGATCATGGCCTTCGCCCGCGTGTTCCGGGCGCCGCCCGAAGAGGCCGAGAATGTGCGACGTGTGTTCGCACTCGCGCGCCAGACGGTGCGCGGATACGAAGCCTACGCCCGCCGCATCGGACGGCGCTACCGCGACCGGCCTTGCCTGCTCGAAGGCGTGCTGGACGGCCTGTTCCAGATCGCGGGCGCCGACGGCGTGGTCACCGAGGCGGAAATGACCTACCTGCGCACCGTTTCCGAGGCGTTCGGCTTTGACCAGGCCACCTTCCGGCGCATCCGTGCCAGCCATCTCGGGCCGGAGCGCGACGATCCCTATCATATCCTTGGCGTCGCCCATGACGCGGATTTTCCCGATATCCGCACAGCGTATCGCCGCCTGATGGCCGACCATCACCCGGACCGGATCATCCAGATGGGCGCGCCGCGCGAGTTCGAGGATGCCGCCCATTCCAAGGCGGCCGCGATCACAGCTGCCTATGCCCGTATCCGGGCAGAGCGCGGCTTGCTGGTGCGCCAGGAATGATCATTGCGGAAAAGTGATACGCGCGGCGCATGCAACGCGTTGACGCCCTGCCATCATGCGGCCATCTTGATCGCTGATCGTGAGGCTCCATGGACCAGACCCTTCCACCGCCCCGTATGTCAGGCTTGCTGGCGTCACTTCGTGCCGGCCTTGGTTTCTTCATTCAGTTGATGGTCGGCGCAGTGGTGTTGTTCCTCGCCAGCCTTGTCGCAATGATGACGGCGCTTGCGGGTCTTCTGCTCGCCGCCTCGGCGCTGGCGCTGCGCTATTTCGCGGTCAGGCGCCCGGCCCCGGTGCCGGTACGTGTCAATGCGCGCACGGTAACCCTGCAGGCCCGGCGCACGCCGCGCGGCTGGACCGTCGAGTAGTCCTGACGATCACACGCCCGGAATTTGACCCTCAGCCCCGGTCGTCTTACCTCGTGAGCTGGAGGCGGGCGGCGTGAGCGACGAATTTGAACAGGTCATCCTGGTCGACGAAAACGACCTGCGGCTGAGCGACGGCGACAAGTGGCGCATCCATCAGGACGGCCTGCTGCACCGCGCGTTTTCGATTTTCGTGTTCAATCCGCAGGGCGAATGCCTCATCCAGCAAAGGGCTGAGGGGAAGTACCACTCGGCCGGGAAGTGGGCGAATTCCTGCTGCGGGCATCCGCGACCTGGGGAGGTGACGGCTGCTGCTGCGGCGCGCCGGCTGGAAGAGGAGGTCGGACTCAGGGTGCCGCTGACCTTCGGTTTCAAGAGCCGCTACGTGGCGCATCTCGACAATGACATGGTCGAGAACGAGATCCCGCATATCTATTTTGGCCGGACCAGCGCGAAGCCCGCGCTCAATCCCCAAGAAGTCCAGGCCGTGCGCTGGATTTCGCTGGAGGCGCTGTCCGCTGCGGTTCTGGCCGCGCCGGACCACTATGCCGCCTGGCTCCGGCACTACATCTCGGCTCATCCTGCGGAGCTGTCCGAATGGCGTGACCGCTTGCCGGTGATCTAAGCCTCGATGATCGAGGGGCACCCGCCGTTCGTGCGCGTCAGTTGACACCAGTGCGCTACAAATGTAGCGTACCAGTGTTGCTGAAAGCGAGGCGCCCATGTCCCAGCCGAATTCGTCCGAACTCGCCGTCCTGAAACATCTGTGGGCCAGCGGTCCGCAGAGCGCCCGGGAAGTGCACGACGGCGTTGGCCCTGGGCAGGGCTGGAAGGCCTCGACCACGCGCACCGTGATCGCCCGCATGGAAGAAAAGGCCTGGGTCAGCCGCGCCGACGTGCACGGCATCGCGGTCTACACCGCCGTCCTCGACCGCACCGCTACGCTCGGCGGTCTCGTGCGCCATCTCGCCCGCCAGGTGCTCGACATGGACGGCCCTCTGCCCGCCGCGCTGTTCGCGGAGAGCCCGCATCTTTCCGATGCCGAACTGGACGAACTCGACGCCATCATCAACGCCGCCGAAGACCGCGCCGGAGACAAGCCATGAGCGCCGCCGGACTGGTCCTCATCGCCCTCGGCTGGAGCGCCCTCGTCTGGGGCGGCGCCAGCTTCCTCTGCCGGCTGAAGCCGTCGCCTCGCGCCGCGCAGGCCATCTGGCGCGCTGCCGCCGCCCTGCTGTTCGCCCCCTTCCTCGCCGCGCTCGTGGCGCCAGGCCTGCCCGTGTTCGAAGCGGCGCCGTTGCCGGATGTGCCAGTGCTTGAGACGCTGCTTGTCCAGCCCGCGCCGGAAGGGCAGGCGGCAGCGTCTGCTGCGCTGCGCCTGCCAGAACTCGGTGTCGTCCTGATGGCCGCGATCATCACTGGCTGGGCCGTCCGCCTCGGTCTCTGGCTCGTCAGCCAGGTGCGGCTGCAGCGTCTCAAGGCGTGCGCCCTGCGTGTCGACCGGCCCGTCGCGCACTGGGCCGACGCGCTCGACCTCGCGCGCCAGCCGCACGTCTGCATGATCCCGCGCGGCGCCCCGTTCCTCGCAGGCGTCGTCCGGCCTTCGGTCTTCGTGCCCGCCGCGCTCCTTGCCAGTGGCGACGCCTCGCAGGTGCTTGTCCACGAACTCGTCCACCTCAAGCGCGGTGACCTCGTCGCCCGTCCGCTCGAGCGCATCGTCGCCGACGTGTTCTGGTTCTCGCCCTTCGCCTGGCTGATCCGCGAGCGGCTCGACTACTGGCGCGAAGTGGTGGTCGACGAGATCGCGTCCGAATTCACCGGCGACCGGATCGCCTATGCCCGCGCACTCACCCGCGCAGCGCGTCTCGCACGCCCGGCCGTCACGTTGCCGGTCGCTGCACTTGTCCTCAAAAGGGAAGGAAACCTGAAAATGCGCCTCACCGAATTGCTCAATGAAACGCCGCGCCGTCCCCGGCGTCTGGGGCTTGCTGTCGCCGGCGCCCTCGCGCTCGCTGCGCCGCTGGCTTTCGCGCAGTGAATGCTGATCAAGGGCGCGCCGGCCTCGGCTTCGTCCAGCGTCGTCTACGCGCACCCCGTGCTAGACAAGGCGAAGCTCACTTCCACCTTCGGTGCGCGGAACCACCCAATTACGGGCGAGCAGAAGTTCCACAACGGCGTTGATCTGGCAGAAGAGGAAGGCAAGCCCGTCTATGCGCCTGCCGCTGGCACTGTCACGCGCGCCGAGTTCACAGAAGGCTACGGAAATCTCATCGAGATCGCAGCCACCGGCGGCACCACGCTGCGCTTCGGACAGTTGCAGTCGATGAACGTCGCAACCGGCGATGCCGTCACGCCGGGCGAGACGATTGCGGCCCTCGGCCAATCTGGCAAGGCGACCGGTCCGCACCTCCACTTCGAAGTCTGGCGCGCGGGCGCCCCGGTTGATCCGCAGGCGGAAGATGGGCTTGTGCTGGCCGAGACCCTGCGCCTCTCGGCGCCGCCGGCTCCGCTCGCACCGGCGGGCACAGCAGCGCCGGATGCGCCCGCTCCGCGCGCATTGCTGTTTACCGGCGGCCCGTCCTCGCTCGCTGCGCCAGTGGCGCCGAAGGCGGCACCCGCACCGAAGCCCGCCACTGCGCCCGCCGCGCCGGCTTGTGGCAGTCTTTCAGCAGACTTGGCGGAACAGAAGGCGGGCCCGGAATGGGCCGCGCGTCTTGAGGCTTCCCGTGCGGCCAATGCGGCCAATGGCCTTGCACTCGAACCAGACTGGGCGCCTCAGGCCGTCAGTTGGCCACTGCCTGTTTATCCCTCCGCGGCCATGGAGAAAGGCCTGAGTGGCGCGTGCCGCGTGATGTTTGATCTTGGTGCCGACGGAATTCCTGCCAACGCAGTCGCGGATTGTTCGGATCCTGTTTTCAAGTCGTCAGCGGCTGCGCTTCCCGGCGCATCCTTCAAGCCGGTCTTGAATGAAGCCGGTCAAGCCGTCGAAGTGAAAGGCGTGATCTATCCGCTTGAATACTGCATCGAATGAGGCTGCGCTGCTCTGTTTGAGGGCCTGAGACCGGCCGGAGTACTTTTCAGAATGAGTGAGCCGTTCCGGCCATCAGCCTTGATCGTCGCCCGGTCCCTTGTGAACCAGCCAGTAAGCATAGAATCTTGCTAGGCAGGCGAGGGCGACCGCCTTGTCTTGCGGCGGGAGGTCCGACGCGCGGATCTCCTTCGCCACAGTTGCGGCGACCGCCCGGTAGGCATCCGCGTCATGGCGCCAGATTCCGGAGACGCTGGATTTGCGGAAGTATTTTCGCGTCAGGATGTCCGGTTCCCGCACGAACGCGCCAATCGAGGCGAGGCGCACCAGCCAGGGCCAGTCGGCCATGACTTCGCCCCGGCGGCTGCGCTTCAGGCTGCCGATGGTTTCGGCGGCGCTGGCGCGAAACATGCCATGCGCGGGTATCCACCAGTTTTCCGGCATCCTCGCCATGATGGCTGTGCGCGCCCGGGCAGAGGTGACTTGTTCCAGACGGGTGAACGCGGCCGTCTGCGGCGCCTGGTCTTCAAATCTCAGCTCCGCATCACTGAAGGCCAGAACGGCGTCCGGCTGCGAGTCCAGTCGTGCGGCGAGGCGCGCAACATAGTCCGGGAACAGGACATCGTCATGAAATGCAAACAGCATGTATTCGGCCTGCCCGCGTGCATCCTTGAGTATGGCATTCGTGTTGCCTGTCCAGCCGAGGTTGGCTGGCCGGCGGACGAGGGAGAACCGGCTGTCGCGGCGCACATACGCCTCGGCGATTTCGGCAGTTGCATCCGTGGACGCATCATCGGCGATCAGCACGCGCAGGGCAGGATAGGTCTGTGCGGCGAGTGAATCGAGTGTCCGCTGAAGGAATTCCTCGCCATTGTAAGCGGGCGTCATCGCAAGCACGCGGGGCAGGGCGGTCATGCCGCCGCTTTTCCGTGGCAGCGAGGGACGGTCTGCTCCCAGCCTCTTCGTGCATGAATGGCTGAAGAGGGCATCGGGTGCCGGCCTTAGCGGTCGAACAGTTTCGACACGCTCTCTTCATTCGCGATCCGGCGGATCGCCTCGCCGAGCAGCGGAGACATCGGCAGTACACGGTGCTTCTTGGATTTCAGCGCATCCGCCGAAGGCTGGATCGTGTCGGTCATCACCAGTTCGTCGAGCACCGATTTCTCGATACGCTGCACGGCATTGCCCGACAGCACGCCGTGCGTCACATAGGCGGAAACGCTGGTCGCGCCCTGTTCCTTCAGCGCGGCGGCGGCGTTGGCCAGCGTGCCACCGCTGTCGCAGATGTCGTCCAGCATGATGCAGCGCTTGCCGCTCACATCGCCGATGATGTTCATCACCTCGGACTTGCCCGCTTCCGGGCGGCGCTTGTCGACGATGGCAAGGTCGGCGTTCAGCTTGTTGGCCAGCGCCCGGGCGCGCACCACGCCGCCGACATCCGGAGACACCATCACCATCTTGTCGCGCCCGAAGCGCTCCTTGATATCGTCGATCATCACCGGGCCGCCGAACAGGTTGTCGGTCGGAATGTCGAAGAAGCCCTGGATCTGGCCGGCATGCAGGTCGACCGTCAGCACGCGGTCGGCGCCGGCCGTGGAAATCAGGTTCGCCACCAGCTTGGCCGAGATCGGCGTGCGGCCATCGGTTTTCCGGTCCTGCCGCGCATAGCCGAAATACGGGATCACCGCCGTGATGCGCCGGGCTGAGGCGCGCCGCAGCGCGTCCATCATGATCAGCAGCTGCATCAGGTTGTCGTTGGCGGGGTAGGAGGTCGACTGGATCACGAACACGTCCTCGCCGCGCACGTTCTCGTCGATGCGCACGAAGATCTCCTGGTCGGCGAAGGTTTTCACCTCGGAGCGGGTCAGCCGCATGTCCAGGTAATCGGCGATCGCTTCGGAGAGGGGCCGGTTGGCGTTGCAGGAAATCAGTTTCATGGCGCGTTAGACCCTCTGCTGCCCGGCTCGCGACGCTTTTGTAACAGGCGCCCGCGAGTCGCAAGCCACGGAAAACTGGAATCGGCCGGTTATTCCGGAATCACGATGACCGAGGCATTTCGGCCATAATCTGCCTCGCCGCGCAGGTTGCGGCGCCGGTTGGAGAAATAGATATCCTCAAGCGCGCAGGTATCGAGCGCGAGATTGCTCACCTTGCCGACGCCGGCGCTGCTCAGCTGGCGCGCGCAGAAGCCCGGCAAGTCGAAATGGAACCGGTCGCCTTTGCCGGACACGAAGAGGTCCTCGCTCGCCGGATCGAGGCCAAGGAAATTGTCGCGGAATTCCGGGCCGACTTCATAGCTCGCCTGTTGGATCGTAGGCCCGATCGCCGCGCGGATCCGCACGCGGTCTGCGCCCAGCTTCTCCATCGCCTCAAGAGTCCGCAACAATACGCCTGCGTGGGCACCCTTCCAGCCCGCATGCGCCGCGCCAATCACGCCCGCATCTGGGTCCATAAAAAGAACTGACGTACAGTCCGCAGACAGGACGCAAAGACCCAGCCCCGGCCGGTCCGTCACCATCGCATCGGCGTTCGGCCGCTCCGTCCACGGCGCCGTCACGCGCACGACGTCCGGCGAATGGACCTGATAGCACGAGAGCATCCAGCGGGCACCAACGGCGGCCGAGATGCGCGCCCGGTTCTCGGCCACGTTCCGCGGTGCATCGGCTGAGCCTTCTCCGGCGTTCAGGCTGTCATAATCGCCCGTCGAAACCCCGCCCCGGCGCCCGAAAAAGCCATGCGAAATGCCGGAAAAACCGGCGAGGAGCGGCGAAGTGACGAAGGGCGGCAACATGCCCACCGTGCTGGCGGTCAAAGCCGCGCGCGTCAAGCGCCGGGGCCCTGCCGCATCGGCATGGTCAAATCACTGTTCCTCTGCTAGGGGGCGCCCAAATCCACCCGAAACTCACCGTTCCCCTCCCGAACGCCGCCCGCCGGAAAGCCCGCCCTATGACGACCCCCATCGAAAAGATGCGCAATATCGCCATCATCGCCCACGTTGACCACGGCAAGACGACGCTGGTCGACGAGCTGCTGAAACAGTCCGGCACCTTCCGCCAGAACGAGAAGACGGCCGAGCGGATGATGGACTCCAACGACCTCGAGAAAGAGCGCGGCATCACCATTCTGGCCAAGACCACCTCGGTCGAATGGAACGGCTACCGTATCAACATCGTCGACACGCCCGGCCACGCCGATTTCGGCGGCGAAGTGGAGCGGATCCTCGACATGGTGGACGGCGCCATCGTGCTCGTCGACTCCTCCGAAGGTCCGATGCCGCAGACCAAGTTCGTGGTGTCCAAGGCTCTCAAATGCGGCCTGCGTCCGATCGTGGCCGTCAACAAGATCGACAAGCCGGAGCGCCGCCCGGACGAGGTCGTCAACGAGGTGTTCGACCTCTTCGCCAACCTCGACGCCACCGACGAGCAGCTCGACTTCCCGATCCTCTACGGCTCGGCCAAGAATGGCTGGATGTCGAAGCAATATGAAACGCCGGTCAGCAACATGGACGAGCTGTTCCAGCTGGTCGTCGACCATGTGCCGGTGCCGCGCGTCGAGGAAGGACCGTTCCGCTTCCTCGCGACCACCATTTCCGCCGACCCGTTCCTTGGCCGCATCCTGACCGGCCGTGTGCTGTCGGGCTCGGTGAAACCGAACCAGTCGATCAAGGTCCTCTCGCGCGACGGCCAGCTTGTCGAGCAGGGGCGTGTCTCGAAAGTCCTCGCCTTCCGCGGCCTTGAGCGCGTTCCGGTCGACGAAGGCCAGGCCGGCGACATCGTCTCGCTGGCCGGCATGACCAAGGCAAACGTCGCCGATACGTTCTGCGATCCGTCGGTCACCGTGCCGCTCGAAGCGCGCCCGATCGATCCGCCGACCATTTCGATGACCTTCCGCGTCAACGACTCGCCGCTCGCCGGCACCGAAGGCACGAAAGTCACCTCACGGATGATATGGGCCCGCCTGGAGAAAGAGGCGGAAGGCAACGTTGCCCTGAAAGTCGAACGCGCCACCGATGCCGAAGCCTTCACCGTCTCCGGCCGGGGCGAATTGCAGCTCGCCGTGCTGATCGAAACCATGCGCCGCGAAGGCTACGAGCTGGGCGTGGCGCGTCCGCAAGTCGTCATGCAGACCAGCGAGTCCGGCGAGAAGCTCGAGCCGATCGAGGAAGTCATCATCGACGTCGATGACGAACACTCCGGCATCGTTGTCCAGAAAATGGCCGAGCGCAAAGCCGAAATGCTCGACATGCGCCCCTCGGGCGTCGGTCGCACGCGCCTCGTCTTCCACGCGCCGACGCGCGGCCTGATCGGCTATCAGGGCGAACTCCTGTCCGACACGCGCGGCACGGCCATCATGAACCGCATCTTCCACGAATACGCGCCCCACAAGGGCAAGATCCAGGGCCGCCATACCGGCGTCCTGATCGCCATGGAGCAGGGCGAGGCGGTCGCCTTCGCGCTGTGGAACCTCGAAGACCGTGGGCCCATGATGATCCATCCGGGCACGAAGGTTTACGGCGGCATGATCGTCGGCGAACACAACCGCGACAACGATCTCGAAGTGAACGTGCTCAAGGGCAAGAAGCTCACCAACATGCGCGCTTCCGGTTCGGACGAGGCGGTGCGCCTCACCACACCGCTGCAGATGACGCTCGAGAAGTCGCTCGCCTATATCGCGGATGATGAGCTGGTCGAAGTGACCCCGAAGTCGATCCGCCTGCGGAAGGTCCACCTCGATCCGAACGTGCGCAAGCGCCAGTCGAAAGCCAGCGCCGACGCCTGATCGTTTCGCTAGCGGCCTGCGCGACCGGCGCAGGCCGGGCCGGACTCACTGCATCTTGAATTCGATCGGATAGATCGCACCGCGCTGCTCGACCGCGACGCCGTTGCGGATCTTCGGCAGGAATTCGGCCTTGCTCACGGCGCGGGCGGCTTCCTTGGCGAAGAGGTCATCCGTGCACTGAGCCACGATATTGAATGGCCGTCCACGCGTGTCGACATCGAAGATGACGTCGCAGCTTCCTGAAATGCCACGCGTCATCGCCGCCGATGGCATCACGGGCAGCGGCGCGCGCACCGGGGTGATGTCGCGTCCGGCGACAGGCGTGACAACGGCAATCGGCGGTTTGAGGTCTCCGAGAGAGAAGACTTCGGTATCGGGCGCCGTGAACTCGTAAGCCGGGGCACCGCCGGTCGTTTCAATCGTCTGCCGTTCGATGGCCGGTGGGCGCTCTATCACCGTCATTTCCGGAACAAGCTTTTCTTCAGGCACGCCGAGCGGTTCATCCACCGGCAGGACCAGGGGCGTCAGGATCCGGTCGGAAACAGGCGTCAGCACCAGCTCATCCGTCTTGATCAACTGGCTCGAGACCAGGAACAGCGCATACACAAGCGGCGCGGCGAGCAGCATCGAAAGCGACAGGCGCGGGGGCGCCTCATCCAGTGTCAGTCTCATTGATCGTTTCCTCCAGCCCCTCGTGGGCACGGGCCGCGTGTCTCGCGGTCCCAGCATTGACGCTACGTCAAAATTACGCAGCGTCAATCAAATTCCAACCGAGGGGCGAACCCGAAGCGAGGGGCCATCCCTGGCCGGGGATGGCCCCTCCAACGCCCATGACCGGGAGGAAACGTGGCCAGGCGTTGTTCCGGGAGGAAAGGGGTCAGTCGACCGAGGCAAGCTGCGTCAGCGCAGCCTTTTCGAAGGCCGGCGCAATGAAGGTGCCGGCTTCAAGCGAGGCCGTGTGGATCTGCTTCACAGCCGCTGTGAGCAGCGACTCGGCGCAGGCTTCGTCGGTAAAGGAGATGCCAAGGCCCGGCACGCGCGATGTGCAGGCGCGTTTCGCGGCGCGGTCGAGCTCGGCGATGAGTTCAGCGGCGCCGTCATCACTGGAAACGAGTCCGGTGTCGTACTGGTGGGTCAGCGTGACCGTCTTGCCTTCAGCGAAGGCTGCAGGTGCAAGCGCGGCGACGGCCAGAGCGGCCATTACGGTGGATTTGAACATGGGTCAGTCCTTCAGAGTTAGCGCCAGGCAAGGCCCGGCTGGAAACTCCTCCCGCAACACGAGGACGCCTCAGATTGCCGTCTCCCGGGACAACGCCCCCCAATAGGCGCTGTGGCCATCCCGATGCGGCCGAGACTTCATGTTGCAATGCAACAATTACCCCGCAGGTGCAGCAATGCAAGCGCGCGTTTTTCATCCCCTGTTGAATTCGCGGCCGGCCCGCCAAACTGCCCGCCCGCTGGGCAGGGCCTGCCCGTTCCAGCATCAACCGGTCGCCCTCATGAAGCCGATCCTGCGCTGGAAACCGTTGCACAAGTTTCGCCCTGCGCAACAAGGCGCGCCACCTGCGCCAACAAAATGCCAAGCCGCATCAAGACCTTGGAAAAAACCTGCGTCGCGCGAATCCGGCAGGGTACCCGCCCGGGTTATGCTTCGCGGGTGAAATATTCCCTGCGCCACCCGCCGTCCGGCCTCACGCTCACGCATCAACTGCTCTGGCCGCTGATCTTCGCGCAGCTTGTCGCGCTGAAGCTTTGGGTGCGCCGCCACTATGGCGCCGGGGTGCCTTACTGGTTCCACGTCAGTCGCTGGGGCAGGGTCAGCCTGCGCCACATGCCGGGCGATTTCACCGCCAGCGACACGGCGCCCTGCGCCTTGCGGCCTGTCCCGGCCGTCGTCCGGCTTTTTGCGCGCTCCGTGCGCCTCGCGCTGGCAACGGCCCCGGAAGTGCGCGCGCTCGTTCCGCCTGCGCCTGCAGCCGACGCATGGTCCGTACACGTCCTGTCCGGCGCCGTGCAGTTCGACACGTCCTAGCTGTCCGGCAAACCCGCGAAAGGCAGCAACAAACACCGCACCGGCTTCGCCCCTGCGGCCGCCCGCGCAGGCCTATACGCCGCGCCGCGATCTCAACGCGGCGGCCAGCGTGCCATCATCGAGGTGATCGAGCTCCCCGCCGATCGGCACACCGTGCGCCAGGCGCGTCACCTCGACGCCTTTGCCCTCAAGCTGGTCGGCGATGTAGTGCGCAGTCGTCTGCCCATCCACCGTCGCGTTCAGTCCAAGGATCACCTCGCGCACACCGCCCGCCTCGATCCGGCTCACAAGGGAAGCAATGCCGAGGTCAGCCGGGCCGATCCCGTCAATCGCCGACAGTACGCCGCCAAGCACATGATAGCGCCCCCGGTAAGCCCCGCCGCGCTCCAGCGCCCAGAGATCCGGCACGTCTTCCACCACGCAGATCAGCGTGTCGTCACGCCCCGGCATCTGGCACACCGCGCAGGGCTGCACCGTATCGTAATTCCCGCAGGTGCCGCATTTCTGGATCTTCGCCCCGGCCTCGGCCATCGCCTCGGCCAGCGGCTTCAGCAAGGTGTCGTTGCGTTTGAGCAGGTGCAGGGCCACACGCCGCGCCGAACGCGGCCCCAGACCGGGCAGCTTCGCGATCAGGTCGATCAGGCGCAGGAGTTCAGGACCGGCGGAACGTTGTGACATCGGCGCGCTTTATGCGCGGTTCCGCAGGGCCTGTCACCCCGCCCGTCACGGCTCTTTCTGCTCGTTTTCGGTGGGCGCAATGCCGTAGGGCGAAAGCAGTTTCCAGACATGGCGCGGCACCATGTTCTTGAGTTTGGCCGGAGCTTCTCGCCGCAGGTGGATCACCGTTTCGGCGGCCTTCATCTCGACGCGCGTCCGGGCAAATTCCAGACCCTTCGGACCGATGCGCGGCTGGAGGAAAGACACGAGGGGGCGCACCCAATTTGGCATCGACCGCAGCGGAAGTCCGCCCGCGGCCCGCTCCACATTCGCGATGAACGCCGCGACATGCGGCGCTCTTCTTCCTTTCGATCCGGGCGGCGCCGTAACCAGCGAATCGCCCAGCAGGCTGACAAGTTCTTCGCCGCGTTCGTTGCGCACGATCAGCCACTGCTCGCCTTCGCCGCCCATATAGCCGACCGTCAGGTCACTGAGGGCATTCGTATAGTCCACACAGGTGCGGCAGGTGAGCGGGAAAAAGTCGCGCGGAAGCTTGGAGATGGGAAGCGACAGGAAGGGGATAAGACGCTGGCGGCCATCATCGAAGCGAAGCTCGACCCGGAAGTCGGCCCGGAACTCCAGGTATGAAATCGTTTCAGGTGCAGGATCGAGCAACTTGAGGAAGTCGTGGAAGTTCTCGGTTGTCGTATTGTCCGAACAGGGCGTGCCGATCACGTAGAGTTTTTCAAGACCGAATTCCGCTTCGAGCGCCCGAAGGGCATACACCTGGCAGGGAATGCCGATCAGCGCGATGCGTTTGAAACCTCTTGCCGCCACTTCTTCCATCAAGGCGACAAGCGGCGAATACCCCATCCGCATGCCCCGGCACTGGGACATGTCTTCGGCGCGGGTCACGATGACCGGCCTTGGCTTCCACCGGTCTTCCGGATCCGGCGCCACGGCAAGCACGGCGTCCACCTTGCCGGCGGACAAGAGCCGTTCGCCCAAAGTCGTGGCGATACCTGTCCACTGTGCGCCCGCCTTGGCTGGCGAAAGGCTAGCGCGGATCATCCTGCGGAAGACGCCGAAATGCGTTTCGTCCGCCTGCTGATCATCGCGGGCGCGGCCATGCAGCCGGATTTCAAATCCGGTATAGCCCGGCTGGATGAACTGGCAGGCCCGCCCGCAGGCTTTTGCATCCGCCATCCGCGATACGCCGCAATCGGTGCACAACCCGCGCGGCTCTGCGGAGCGAAGGGGAGGGGTATAGGGGGCAGTGGCCATGCGGAAACGCTACCGGGTTGTCAGACGGCTGTCATCCGGAGACTCGGCCCGTGTTCAGGGCGTACCGGACAGCAGGTCCAGATGCGCCTGCGCTTCGAAGTTCTCCGGGTTGAGCTTCAGCGCGCGCACATAGAGCCGGATGGCTTCATTGATGTCGGACGGCACACCCATGCCGGCCTGGGTCAGTTGTCCCAATGTGTCACAGCCGACCGAACTGTCACTGTCGCAGGCCCGGGCAAGCAGGTCGATCGCGCGCTCCACGTCCGCATCCACGCCGCGCCCGAAGGCCATCTGGCGTCCGTAGAATCCACACCCGTCCGGAAGGCCGGTTTCGCACGCTTCGCGGTAATACCAGGCCGCGCGCTTCGCGTCGGCGTCCACATCGAGCCCATATTCATACATTATCCCGGGATCGAGACACTGGAGCTGGCCGCCAAGTTCGCATCCGCGCGACAGATGGACTTCCGCCGTGTCGAGATTGCGGTTCGGTCCCTTGGTCTGGGCATAGGCGAGGCCGAGATTGTAGCAGGAAATCGGGTCGTCCCGTTCGCAGCCGCTCCGGAACAATTCGACGGCCTTCTTGCGGTCCCGCCGCGTGCCTCGGCCCTCCGAATACAGGTTCCCGAGATTGGCGCAGGCGGAATAGAACCCGCCGTCACACGCCTTCTCGTAGAGACCAACAGCCTCGATTGCAGCGCGCGGCGATTCCTGTGCGAGGTCGTAGGCCAGCGAAAAGCAACCATTGAGATCACCCAGATCGCACCCCATGCGGAAATGCTCGCGGGCGGCCGGACTGTCATGGCGAAGGTACACGCCTTCGTTCAGCAACCGTCCGTACTCAGAGCAACCTGTGCCTTCGCCCGAATCACACGCGGAAAGGTAGAGTTGCGCTGCCCGGTCCGGATCTTGCGGCGTGCCGAAGCCGGTTTCGAGTATCGAGCCCAGAAAGGTGCAGGCATAGGCATTGGTCGGCCGGCAGGCTTTTTCGGCAAACAGGGCAGCACGTTCCGCATCCGCATGTTCGCCGAGGCTGTCCGAGTGCAGGATTGCCAGCTGGAGGCAGCCGCTGCTTTCACGCCGCTCGCACGCGACGGCAAACAGCTTTTCTGCCTCGGCGGCGTCTTCTTCAACGCCGTCTCCCGACAGATGCCTGAAGCCAAGGTTCACGCAGCCCAGCTGTTCGCCCAGCGCGCACGACTGGCGATACAGCGCGAGTGCCTTTTCGTTGTCCTCCGGGACGCGTTCACCGATCTCGAAAAGTGCGCCCAACCAGAAACATCCGCTGCCGTCGCCCTTGTCGCAGAGCGACTGGTAGATACCGATCGCCTCGTCGATCGAGGCGCCCGGCTCGTCACTGTCCTGATAGACCTGCGCCAGCCTGAGGCAGCCGCTCGGCTCGCCGCGGTCGCACGCGGCCTCGAAATACGCGGTCGCCTTTTCCAGATCGATCGATGTGCCTTCGCCATACTGGTAGGCGACGCCGAGAAACACGCAGCCGCGCTGGTCGCCCGCGTCGCAGGTTTTCCGGTAGAGCGCGACGGCCTTGTCCAGGTCCTTGCTGACGCCGTCCGCCGTTTCGTATTGCAGGCCGAGATTGTTGCAGCCCCAGTTGTCGCCGAGATCGCAGGCGGCGAGATAAAGCCGTGCGAGGATTTCCCCGGACAGCACGGGGGCCGGTGTTATCTTTGGATCGGTCACGTCCGGATCGCGCGCCCGCGCATACTGGCGAAGGCTCTCGCCCCGGTCGTTGGCACCGGCGGCGGCCACCACGTCCGGGCCAAGATCGGCCAGGCGATCGGCGATGTCCTTGGGGGAGGGATCGGCGCCCGCAAGTCCGGCCAATGCCAGGAACGCCAGTCCCGCGCAAAACTGCCGCCACATGTCTGCCCGCTCCGCTCCCGATCAGCCGCTCGCAGCTACGATAGGCTGCACCGGACTCAATGCAAGCGGGCCGCGCTAGAAGGGCAGCTTGAAGCCCGGCAACAGCCCGCCCATGCCCGAAGTCGCGGCACGCATTGCATCATCCATCGCCTGGTCGAGGCGCCGGCGTGCATCGGAATGCGCCGCCTTGATGAGGTCTTCGACGATCTCGGGATCGTCGCCCATCAGGCTCTTGTCGATGCTGAGCGAGACAAGCTCGCCCTTGCCTCTGAGCTTGACCCGCACGAGGCCGGCCCCGGCCACGCCGTCGGCTTCGGTCGCCTCGATCTTGGCCTGAACCTCGGCCATTTTGGCCTGCATGGCCTGGGCCTGCTGCATGATCTGGGCGAGGTCTTTCATGGGCGAACTCCGTCAGGCGGGCCGGCGGCGGGATGTCAGGTCAATCACATTGTCCGCTGCGGGCGGATTTTCAAGCGGCGGCGTGTCGTCGGTCACATCGAGGATCACGGCGCCGGGGATCGCTTTGAGCGTCGCGGCAATCAGCGGATGCGCGGCGGCTTCGGCGATGCGCTCGGCTTTCTCCCGGCGCTCGCGCTCGCGCAGCGATTCGGCGTCGGTCTCCGACTCGCGGATCTGCCAGTCGAGGCCGGTCTCATTGTCGAGGAAGATTTTCAGCCTTCCCGCGAGGCCGGCCGGTGCGCCGGGCGCGAGGGCATAGCTCAGATGACCCGCGCTGACAGAAGCAAACCGGACGAAGCGTTCGGTGTCGACCTGCAGCGACACTTCACGCGCCTGCGTGAGGGCGTGGATGATATCGGCAAAGGTGGCGATCCCGCCGGGCGCACTCGGCGGAGCCTCAAGGGGCGCGCTTGCCTTTCCCGGCGGCGCGGCGCCCTCGGCAATCATGCGGGCCGCTTCCTCCGGGGACGGAAGGCTCGAGGCGGCGGCGAGGCGCAGGATCACCATGTTCAGTGCGGTCGCCGGGTCCGGCGAGACCTGAAGGTCGCCGTAGCCCGACAGGAGGATCTGCCAGGTGCGCGCGGCCTGCGCGGGGGTGAGGCGCTGCGCGATCGCGCGCGTGCGGTTTGCCCAGTCGGCGGGGCCGGCGGCGGCCCAGTCATCGCCGGTTGCCTGCGCGATCGAGACATCGGCGGCGATATCCATCAGGTCTTTCAAGATGACGGCCGGATCGGCGCCGCCGGCGACCTGGTCCTTGATTTCCGCCAGCGCGCCCTTGCCGTCCGATGTGATGGCCTTCTCGAACACGTCGTAGAGGCGTGTGCGGTCGCCGAGCCCCAGCATGTCGCGCACGGCCGCGCCGGAGACCTCGCCATCCGGCGTCTGGACAATCGCCTGGTCGAGCAGGGAGAGGGCGTCGCGCACCGAGCCCTCCGCCGCACGGGCAACGAGGGCGAGTGCTTCGTCAGAAACCTTGGCCTTTTCGTTGCGGGCGATGTTGGCGAGGTGCTCGGCGAGCAGCGGCGTGTCCAACCGCTTGAGGTCGAACCGCTGGCAGCGGGAGAGCACGGTGACTGGCACCTTGCGGATCTCGGTGGTCGCGAAGATGAACTTGAGGTGCGGCGGCGGCTCTTCCAGCGTCTTCAGGAGGGCGTTGAAGCTCGCCGTCGAAAGCATGTGCACTTCGTCGATGATGTAGACCTTGTAGCGGGCCGAAACCGGTCCGTACCGGGACGAATCGAGCAGGTCGCGCATGTCGGCGACCCCGGTGCGCGAGGCCGCGTCGAGTTCGAGCACGTCCGGGTGACGGCTCGCCATGATCGCTTCGCAGTGAACGCCCGGCGGATCGAGATGGATGGACGGGCCGGAATCGCCCTTGCCCTTCTTTCCCTTTGCCGCTTCAGCCGGTTCGTAGTTGAGCGCGCGGGCCAGCAGGCGGGCGGTGGTCGTCTTGCCGACGCCGCGCACCCCGGTCAGCATGAAGCCGTGCGCGATGCGGCCGGTCTCGAAGGCATTCGAGAGCGTGCGCACCATGGCTTCCTGGCCAACCAGATCCTCGAAGCGGCGCGGACGGTATTTGCGGGCGAGCACTTGATAGGCGCCGCCGGGGGAGTCTGCGAAAAGGGAATCGTCACCGCTCATGTCGGGCCGGACACTAGCCGGGGAGGCGCGCCGGGGCAAACCCGCGTTCCGGGGCGCGGATCAGGAGCCCGCGTCCAGTTCGTCCAGCACGGCCCGGTTGCCGAGCGCGTCGGCCAGCGTGGTCGTGTCGAGGATGGCGCGGGTCGCCTCGGCGACCTCGGCGAAGACCTTGCGGATGCGGCAAGCCTGCTCGCTGGCGCAGTCTCCGCAGCGCCGGTAGGCCATCCGGGAAAGGCAGGGCAGCGGCGCGAGGGGCCCATCCATCAGGCGCAGGACTTCGCCGAAGGTGATCGTTTCCGGCCGTCGCAGGAGGATATAGCCGCCGGCCTTGCCGCGCCGGCTGACGACCAGGCCCTGATGCTTCAGGTCGAGCAGGATCTGCTCAAGGAACTTGCGGGGAATCACTTCCTGCGCGGCGATCTCGCCGATCAGCATCGGCGCGTCCCCGGACCGGTCGGCGAGCGCCATCAGGGCGCGCAGGGCGTACTTGGACTTCTGCGAGATCATCGCGGGACGGTCTGCCAGAGTTCAGTTTTTCTTACAAGGCGACCAAATCACTCGGGTCAAGGCACTGGATTTGTAGGGAAATACGCCTGTGCTTGCGGCACTAAACCGAAGGTTTCGAAAATCTCACTTTATTAATACGACTAAATAGGTCGAGATAATGTGCTTAAGATGGAGCTTTGACATGAACCCGCCTCACGCCCTGACCCTCGCCGCGCTGTTCAGCGCCCTTGCCCCGATTGCCGCCGCGCAGGCCGATCCGCCGCCAGCCGCGGCGCCGGACGATGCCGAACTGCGCCGGGAGACGATCACCGTCACCGCCCGGCGCGTGACCGAGGACCTTCAGGACGTGCCGATCCCCGTATCCGTGCTGACCGAGGACTTCATTGCCGAGACCGGCGCCTTCAACGTGGGCCGGCTGCGCGAGATCGTGCCGACGCTGCAATTCTATTCGACCAACCCGCGCAATACCTCGATCAACATCCGGGGCCTTGGTGCGCCCTATGGCCTGACCAATGACGGGCTGGATGCCGGGGTGGGGCTGTATGTCGACGGTGTGTTCTTCGCCCGGCCGGCTGCGACGACGCTCGACTTCATCGATGTCTCCCAGATCGAGGTGCTGCGCGGGCCGCAAGGCACGCTGTTCGGCAAGAACACGACGGCCGGCGCGATCAACATCACGACCAAGAAGCCGTCGTTCACGCCGGAGACGGAAGTGGAACTGACTTACGGCAATCTCGGCTTTGTCCAGGCGAAGGGGGCGATCAGCGGGCCGATCACGGAGACGCTGGCGGGCCGGCTCTCCTTCTCGGGCACGCAGCGCGACGGCACGCTCTATAACGTTGCCGGCAACGACCATATCAACGACCTCAACAATACCGGCGTGCGCGGCCAGCTGCTCTGGAATGCGTCGGACACGCTCGAAGTCATCCTGACCGGCGACCATACGCGACAGCGTCCGAACGGGTATGCCCTGGTGCCGGCAGGGGTCGCGCCGACGCTGCGCGCCGCCAATCGTCAGTATACGGCGCTTGCCGGCTACTTCGGCTACGCGCCGCCGAGCTTCAACGCGTTCGACCGCCTGACGGATGCTGACACGCATCACCAGTCGGACCAGGACATTGGCGGCGTGTCGCTGACGGCGAACTGGGAGATCGGGCCGGGCACACTGACCTCGATCACGGCCTGGCGCCTCTGGAACTGGGGACCGTCGAATGACCGGGACTTCCTCGGCCTGCCGATCACGACGGTGTCGGCGAACCCCTCGGAGCAGACGCAGTGGACGCAGGAGCTGCGCTATGCGGGTGTTTTCAGCGATGATGTCGGATTCGTGTTCGGCGCCTTCTACTTCCAGCAGGAGATCGATTCGACCGGGCGGCAGGAGCAGGGGAGCGCGGCGGCGCGCTGGCTGCTGAACCCGTCCTCGGCAGGCTGGGACACGCCGGGCCTGCTCGACGGATATGGTCAGACGTCTGACATCCAGTCCGACAATACGAGCGCGGCGCTGTTCGGCCAGCTTGAGTGGCACGTGACCGACCGGCTGCGCCTGCTGCCCGGTGTGCGCCTGAATTATGACGAGAAGAGTGTCGACTACGATGCGCAGGTCTATGGCGGCCTGCAGACGGCCGACCCCGCGCTGATCGCGCTGCAGCGGTCGATCCTTGCGCCGCTGGCCTATGAGGCTTCGGCGGACGATACGAATGTCTCCTGGCAGCTGACGGCGGCATATGATGTGACGCCGCGGGTCAATGCGTATGCGACCTATGCGACGGCGTTCAAGTCTGTGGGGCTGAACCTTGGCGGCATCCCGAACGACGCCGCCGGCAATCCTGCCATCGGCCTTGCAACGGTCGCGCCTGAGGACGTGCGCCATATCGAGCTTGGCCTCAAGAGCGAGCCGCTGGACGGCGTGACGCTGAACCTGACCGCTTACGACACCGAGATCGAGGACTATCAGGTGCAGGTCGTCAACGCGCAGGTCGGCGTGCTGCGGGGGTATTTGGCGAACGCGGACAAGGTGAGGGTGCGCGGGGTTGAGCTGGACGGCCGCGCACGGATCAATGACACCTTCACCGCCTATGGCGCGCTCGCCTGGACCGACGGAAAGTATGTCTCCTTTCCGGACGCGCCGCCGGCGCTGGAAAATACCGGTGGGCCGCAATCTGTGGACATTTCAGGTACGCGCCTGCCGGGGATTTCGGAATGGTCTGGCTCGGTTGGCGGCGAGGCGCACTGGAACGGAAGTTTCCTCGGACGGGAAGGGGAATACTTCACCGCGCTTGATGGCTTCTTCCGGTCGGACTTCTCCTCAAGCCCCACCGAGTCTGCGTATCTGACCGTAGACGGATATTCGGTGCTGAACGGCCGGATCGGATTCCGCTCGGACAAGGGATGGGATGTCTTCGTCTGGGCGAAGAACCTGTTAGACGAGGAATATTTCGAACTGCTGGCGGCCCAGCCGGGCAACTCCGGCCTGTATGTCGGCCAGCCGGCTGACCCGCGCACCTATGGTATCACGCTGCGGGCAAGCTTCTGAGGGACAGACCCGCCCCCGCGCGTTGGCGGGGCGCGGGCTACTCCGCCGGGACGCTTTCGGCGCGCTTGCGGCGGTCGTCGAAGCGGCTCCAGACGCCGTCATCGCCGTGCCAGTCGCCTTTCGTGGCGCCTTTGGAATATTCGGTGGCGCGCTGTTCGAAGAAGTTTGCGTGCTCGACACCGTTGAGGATTTCCGACAGCCAGGGCAGCGGGTGCTTGGTGATGCCGTAGAGCGGCTCGATCTTCAGCTGGCCGAGGCGCCAGTCGGCGATGTAGCGGATATAGTTCTTGATGTCGTCCGGCGTCATGCCTTCCACCGGACCCATTTCGAAGGCGAGGTCGATGAACTTGTCTTCGAGTGCGATCACCGTGCGGCAGCACTCGCGGATCTTTTCGCGCAGGGCATCGGTCATCACGCCGGTCTCGGCGCAGAAAGTGTGGAAGAGCTTGATCATGCCTTCGCAGTGAAGGCTCTCGTCGCGGATCGACCAGGTGACGATCTGGCCCATGCCCTTCATCTTGTTGAAGCGCGGGAAGTTCATCAGCATCGCGAAGGAGGCGAAGAGCTGCAGGCCTTCCGTGAACGCACCGAAGACGGCCATCGAGACGGCGATGTCTTCGTTCGTCTCGCAGCCGAACTGGCCGAGATAGTCGTGCTTGGCCGCCATCTCCTGGTATTCCATGAAGGCGGAGAATTCGGAATCCGGCATGCCGATCGTCTCGAGCAGCAGGGCATAGGCCGCGATGTGGATCGTCTCCATGTTGGAGAAGGACGACAGCATCATCGAGACTTCCACAGGCCGGAACAGCGGCATGTAGTTCTTCATGTAGTTGGCGCCGACCTCGACGTCCGACTGGGTGAAGAAGCGGAAGATCTGGGTCAGCAGGTTGCGCTCGGCGTCCGAGAGCTTGACCGCCCAGTCCTTGCAATCCTCGCCGAGGGGAACTTCCTCGGGCATCCAGTGGACCTGCTGCTGCTTCTTCCAGAACTCATAGGCCCAAGGATAGCGGAACGGCTTGTACGCATGGCTCGGGGTGAGCAGGCCAGGCACGCTGGGATTTCCGTCAGCCATGAAAAGGGCTCCTTGGGCAAGTCATCAATATGGGTATCAAACACCACATCTTGTGCTTAAAAAGTGTTAACGACGCAACATGTGCGAGCGGAAATCCACAAGTTGATCTCGCCTGAGGCGCGAAAGGTCAGGCTTTTCCGGGGCCTCGGGGGACGCCTGCGGGCTTGAGGCCGAGGCGGTGGAGGGCGGCCTGGCAGAGTTCGAGGTCGACCTGCGTCCACGCAAGGAAGCCGACGCGTTCGATCTTGGTGTCGGCGGAATGCAGCAGGTACTGATGCGCGGCGTGGATCAGCCCCTGCACGCGCTCGTGCGGGGATTCGCCCGGCGAGCGGGCGCCAAAGAGCGGGATCAGGACCGAGCGCAGGGCGGACTTGGCGTTCAGCTTGGCGCCGAACTGGGTGTTGTACTGGTCAACGGCGGCGAGCGCGTTGGTGACGCATTTGCGGTAAGCGCCGATCAGCTGGTAGCCGCGGCCGGGCTCGCCCTGGTGTGCGGCGACGTGGACGAGCAGCTTGACCTTGTTGGTCTTTGCGAGGGCGCCGGGGCGGGTGATCATGGTGGTGGCCGGTTCAATGCCGGTGCGGTGGTTGGCGCCGACCTTGCTGCGCAGGAGGCGCGTGATCGCATCGTCGCGGACGAAGCCATGCCGGTCGCGGCGGGAGCCCAGATATCGGATGGTGGCCGAGACAGAGGAGTCGTGCAGGCGCGCGAGCTCCATGCGGGTGTTCTCGGGGTTCACCCAGACGTCCATGTCGTCGACATCCGAGATGTCGCCCGTGACGATCTCGATCTGGCGGGCGGCCTTGGGGCCGGTCATGCCGGCGAGTCCGAGCTTGTAGATGTGGTAGCGCCGTTCGGGCAGGGGCCGGTCCGGCAGGCGGATATTGATGCCGGGGATCAGCGAGTGGACGATCGAGTCGGTCGCGCGGTTGTCGAGGCTGTTCTTGATGTGGGTGCGCAGCAGGGCGCGGCAGTCGGCGAGGATCTGCGCGCGGGCGGGGGCGCCTTCGGGGGGCAGCTCATAGTCGAGCGCGCGCACGCCGGTGATGTTGAAGTCTTCTGCAGTGCCGGCGTGGCACATGACGACGGTGCCGGCGCGGCGGGCAGCCTGGCGGATGCCGAGTTCGAAGAAGATGTCCGGTGAGCCGAGCGAGATGTCGGCGATGACGACGTCGGCGTCGATGATGTTCTCGACCATCTCGCGGTGGATGAGGCCTGAACGGCTGACCCGGTCGGAGCGGATGCAGTCGAGGTCGAGGTCTTCGGCGACCGGCTGGATGATCTCGTGGAAGACGGTATCGAAATCGATGTTCGGCTGGTCGGGGCCGGTCGGCGCGGCATAGGGGAGGATGACGAAACAGCGTCGGCCGGTCTGGCGCGCCTCGAACTCTGCGGGTTTCTCCGCAACCTGTGTCTTGCCTTCAAACGCCATTGTCACTTGCCCCGTTGCCTTCCGTTCGGATCCGCCACCATCAGACCCGGCCCGTGTCGCGCGTGCAGGCGCCCATGCCTGCCGCTGCTTGAAAATGACGAAACTATGGCGCCTTGAAACTGGCAAGGCGGGGTCTGGCGGGTTTCGGCGCGCCAGCGGGCGGGCGAGCACTAGAGCCCTGAATCCTGTAGGGAATGGGCCAGATTATAAATGCGTAAGGTTGTACTGGCGGACGGGGTCGCAACGGCGCTTCTATGAGCAGGAATAGTTTCCGTCGGAAGCGAGGTTCTCCACAAGCCGTTCAACACCCGCGCGATCCTCATCAGTCAGGTCGCGGCAGGCGCCGTTTGACTCGGCGCATATTCGAAAGCGGTCTGCATAGAACACATCAGCCCCGTTGCGCGCAGTTTCGACCCGCGCGAGCAGACGAAGGTCCATCTCGCTTTCTGCAATTTGTCCGTCCCAGGTAGCCGGGTTGCCGATCAATGCGAGCATCGCCTCCGCCGCCTGGCGATCTGACAGACAAACGTGCGCGGTATTTCCGGTGGCTCTTGTGAGGTCGTCACGAAGGTATCTCATTCGCGTCAGGACATCCCATTGGACAAAAAATACTTCCATCGCTGCATCCGGCGCTTGAGGTGCCGACGACGGCGGAACTGGCGCTTCACAACCAGCGGCAGCGATGATTGCTACTGAAATGAATCCGCGAAACAGGCGTTTCATCGCTAACTAGTCGTCACCGCCAACCTTGCGGACCGGGACGGGGAGCGTGCAGACGTCGAGCATGTTGACCGGCGGCGCGATGAACGCCGCAATGCCGGAATAGTCCCGCTTGGACGTCTTGAGGGCGTCCCAGTCCGCCGACGCAGTGTCCATCACTTCGTAGACCGGACGTTCGGCTTCCGGGATGGAGGCGGCGAGTTTGGCCGAGACGATGTAGTTTTCACCGAGCTTGGAGCGGCGGTATTGCATCAACTGCTGGGCCAGCGGCTCGTCCTCGCCAAACAGGGCGCCCGCCTCTTCCTCCGTGAACGGATCGACGCGGGGGAGGCGGTGGATATGCTGCATGCCGTCAATGACGCGGCCGAAGACCGTATAGTTGCGGTCGAGGTAGCGGCGCGGCTGGAGCGGGAAGAAGATTTCGGTGTTGCCGGTGTCAGGCGCCTCGTCGCGCGCCATGCCGAGGGCGCCGGGGCAGTTGAGCAGCCATTCCTGCGTCTCGTCGCGCCCGACGGCGAAACCTGCGCGGTGGCCGACCTCGGGAGCGAACAGGTCCGCGTTGCCGTGAGGGGTGAAGCCGTCGGCGCCGACGGCGCGTTCTGCCTCCAGGGGCAGGTTGGGCCACGCCTTGGAGGCCATCGGGAATTCGCGGCCCGCCTGCGCAACGTGGCCTTCGATGACGCGGTAAAAGTACTCGTTGTCGAAAAAGCCTTCGGCGAGCATTTCGCGCAGCTGGGCCACATGGGCCGGCGCGGCCTCGGGGAAGAGTTCGATGGCGACGGTCCCGGTCGGCAATTCCATGATCACGAGGTTTTCCGGATCGACCGGGCGCCAGGCGGGAACGTCTGCGGCGGGCGGCGTTTCTGCCGCCAACGTTTCAGCGGGAGGCGGCGGCGCGCTGGCGCAGGCGGCAAGGGCGAGGGCGGCGAGCAGGATCGGACGGGTCATGCGGAAAACCTTGGGCAAGCGGGCGGGCGGCGTCAATGGCGGCGGATCAAACGTCGAAGCCGTATTTGTCCTTCAGGAACTGGCGGATCTCTTCGGTGGGCGCGTCGCCGTAGCAGGAGGCGATTACCTTGCCGTAGTCCTCCAGCTGGATCGTCTGTGGCTGCTTCAGGGCTTCGGTGAAGGCGGCCTCCCGGTTGGCCGGGATATAGACGAAGTAATAGGCGCGCCGACCTGTGGTGTAGGTTGCGCTGAGCTTGTGGATGAGGTGCGGGCTGCGCGCGATCAGCTGATCGACGGCGCTGCGGGGCGCGGGCGGGCCGCCTGACGTTCCGGGCGTGGCCATGGCGGCGCACTCCTTGTTTCCCCAGCGCGGCGAAGCTGGCAGCGTTTCCGGGCACAATTGAGGCATGCAAGTCTGCCGGTTGTGCGCCTACGGAAGAGGAGGCATCAAGGTCGGCATGAAACGTGCCCATTTCGATCGCCTGCCCATCCCCGCGCTGCCGCTGGATGGCGGCTGCCATTGCGGGGCCGTGCGCTACCGGATCACTGCCCGGCCGCTGGCGGTGAATGCCTGCCACTGCGATGACTGCAAGCGGCTCTCGGGCGCAACGTTCGGGCTGTACCTGCATGTGGATAAGGCAGCACTCGAGATTTCGGGCGGCCCGCGCGACACGTTCCGGCGCACGGGCGGCAGCGGCAACCAGATCAGCATCGAGCGCTGCGCGGCGTGCGGCACGCGGATGTGGCACTTGCCGGACGTAGCGCCGGATCTTGTGATCTTGTGCGCGGGCACGCTCGACGACCCGAGCTGGGCTATCCCGACCTCGCACATCTTCATCGAACAGGCCGCGCCGGATGCCGTGGCGGCGGAGGATGCGATCGCTGTGGAACAGTTCCAGACGACGCGGGCAGCGCTTTGGGAGCGGTTCAGCGAGATCTACTTGGCGGGCAGGTAGCGCAGGCCGAGCGCGGCAAGCGCAACGCAGGTGACCTCGACGATGATCGCCTGGGCGACGCCTTCCGGCGGACCGTCGAGCGCGATGCCGAGGACGCGGCCGCAAGCGGCGATGCCATAGAGCGCGAGCGGCGCGAGCAGCCAGCTGCGCTTGCCGCGCAGGAGCGCGCCGGCGCAGGCGAGGGCGGCGACGAGGAAGAAGGCGCCGACATCGGCGCGGATCGTGTTGAGGCCGAGCGGGGCGTCGGTGATGATGCCGAGCGCGGCGGCGATCCTCGGCGGCGATGACAGGGCGATAAGCGCCATCAGGGTGGAAAAGAGGCCGACGAGGCCGACACCGATACGAGCAATCCAGACCATCAAAACCTCCCCGAATGATGCTGGCATCAGGGCTGCCAGAAGCGGCGAAGGCTGGCAATCGCTGCCTTGGCGGCAATGGGAGTCAAAGCCTGGCGGCGAAGGCAGCGAGCGCGGCGCGCCATTGCTCCATCTGGCGCATCTGGGTCGCCGTGAGCGGGAAGCCGTGGCGGGCGACGTGGTCCTGCGGGATCGTGTCCCAGCCGCGATGGGTGACCGTGACGCGGGTCAGGCCGCCGGATGCCTCAAAGGTGACTTCGACCTGGGTGACCTGATCGGGCGCGAAGGAGGCGAGGCGCCACGAGAAGGCGAGGCGGGACGGGCGCTCCCAGGCTGTGACGCGGCCGATCTCGAAGACCTTGCCATTGGGCAGCGTCGTGATGAGGCGCGCCCTGTCTTCGAAGCTCAACTTGCCATCGCCGCGCGGGGTGATTGCGAAGAGTTCGCTCGGTTGCCACCAGAGGCCGATTTCATCCGTGAACGCATCGAACGCTTCGTCCGGCGTGGCCGGCACGCGCAGGGCGACGATGACCGCGCTCACTTGCGCTTCTTCTCCATGTGGTCCTTGAAGGCGGTCAGCTGGGCCGCCCACATCTTCTCGGTCTCGGCGAGCCAGAGCTTCAGATCAGCCATGGCGCCCTCCTTCAGCGTGTAGATGCGCACACGGGCGTCGAACTCGGGATGCGTTTCCTCAACAAGGCCGCCTTGTTTGAGGATACGCAGGTGACGGCTCATCGCCGGCGCGGGCAGGCCAAGCGCGTCGGCGAGTTCGCCGGCGCGGCGAGGGGCGCGTCCCAGCAATTCGATGGCGCGGCGCCGGTCGGGATCCGCAAGGGCGGTCAGCGTGGCATCAAGCCGGGCAGCGGCGCTCACAGGCGGGTCCGAGTGCGCAGGGAGCCGCCGGACGCCTTGTCCCAATCGGCGGGCGCCATCTCGTTGACCGTTACGCCGAAGGTCCAGATGTGGCCTTCAGGGTCGCGGGCGCGGTAGGTGCGGTCGCCGTAGAACTGCGTGTCGGGTTCCTGCAGGATTTCGGCGCCGGCCTTGCGCGCGGCTTCGCAGTGGGCGTCGATATCGTCGCCTTTTGCGAGCTGGACATGCACGGTCTGGGTATTCCTGAGACCGAGGTTTTTCGGGCTCTTGTGGTTTTCCGACCATTCGGAGCCGACCATGATGAAGCTGTCGCCGAAGGTCATTTCGGAATGCGCGATCCGGTCGTTCTCATCGAGGAGAACCATGAACGGCTCGAAACCGAAGGCTTCCTCCAGCCATTTGAAGGCAGCGTTCGGATCAACATAGCACAGCGCGCTGGCGAGGCCTTTGGGGCGGTAGTAATCAGCCATCTGCATATCCTTCCGGTTTGGAAGAATATTTCTACTTTTATAAAACTAATTAGTCAACTCAGAAAGCGTAGCGCGATCCACCGTAGCGGCGCAGGTCGCGCGCATAGCGGCTGCGGGCGTCCTGCATCCTGTCCTCGATGATCGACGGGATCAGAAAGATGTCGACGATCCACCAGACGAAGCCGACGAGAACGAAATAGCTGAGGATCTGCAGCACTGCCGTGAGCGGCTTGCCCAGATAGAAGCGGTGCGCCGAGATGCAGCCGAGGAAGAACCAGAGGAAATACGCGGCGCCAGCGCTCTTGCGCTCGTTGGCGACACGGCTTTCGATCAGGATCATGTCTTCAGTGGTGTACATCGTCGTCCCGTCTGGGCTCCCTTCGATTTATCGATAAACAGATAGTATGCCAGAGGCCCGACTCCAAGGACTTTTGTCAATTCCGGCGCATTTTCTTGCCAAGGGGCACGCTTCAGGCTTTGCTTTCTGGCAAAGGGCGAAAACGTCCGGAGGGGGCAGCATGAAGTTTCGGATGGTTCGGCGAACGGCGGCGGAGGCAGCGATTGCCGTATTGGTGTTCGCAGCTTGCGCAACACCCGGAGCGGAGCAGGCGCAGGCGCCAAAGGGGTATGTGATCGCCGAGATCGCGGTCACCCATCCAGAGCCTTACGAGGCGTACAAGGCTGCTGTCGGCCCGATGGTCGCGGCCTTCGGCGGCAGGTATCTCGTTCGCGGGGGCCAGACGCAATCGCGTGAAGGCGCCGAACCAGCCGGGCGCATCGTGGTGCTCGAATTTCCCAGCTTCGAAGCGGCGCAGGCGTTCAACGATTCGCCGGAATATGCGGCCATCGTTCATCTGCGGACGGACAATGCGGTTTCGCGGGTGATGATCGTCGAAGGCACGGGGCCCTGATGCCGGGCGGGCCTGCCAGCGGACCGGTGCGCGCGCTCGACCCGTCGCTCTACGGCAGACCGGAGATTTTCGCGCTGGAGCGCGCGCGGGTGTTCGCGAAGTCCTGGCGACTGATCGGGCATGAGAACATGCTGCCGCTGCCTAGCGACTACGTGACAGACGAGATTGCCGGCCGTTCGGTGATGGCCGTCCGGGGCAAGGACGGCGTCGTGCGCGCCTTCCACAATGTGTGCCCTCATCGGGCCGGTCCGCTGGCGACCGATGCACAGGGGCGCTGCGACGGCGCAATCACCTGCCAGTATCATGGCTGGCGATTCACCTTTGAAGGGCGCCTGCAATCAGCACGGGATTTCGGCGCCGCTGAAGGATTTGATCCGCGGGATCACGGGCTCTCGGCCGTGCGGCTGGAGACCTGGCGTGGCTTCCTGTTCGTGACGCTGAGCGCTGATGCGCCGCCCGTTGGCGATGTCATGGCGCCGGTCGATGCATCGTGGACGGATGAAACGGTCCAGCCTTTCGCGCTCCGGCGGTCGCACACCATCCGGTGCGACTGGAAGGCTTATGTCGAGAACTATCTCGAAGGGTACCACGTGCCCCTGATCCATCCCGGCCTCGATGCGGAAATCGATTCCTCAAAGTACACGGTACACATGGAAGGCGAGATCGCGGTGCACCGTGCGCCGCCGCGTGGGGGCGAAAATGTCTATTCCGGATATTGGGCCTGGGCCTGGCCGTGGCTGGGCATCAATGTCTATGAACACGGCGTGATGATGGAGCGGATTTCTCCGGTAGGCCCCGAAGAGACACGTCTGGACTATCTCTATTTCTTCGATCCGGGCCGGGGAAGGGAGCTGGCAAACATGCTGGCCCTCTCTGACGCGGTCACGGACGAAGACCTCAGGATGTGCGAGACGGTTCACCGCAACATCACCGGCGGCGTCTACAAGGCAGGGCCGTTGTCGCCGCGCCATGAAGGGGCGGTCGCCTGGTTCCAGGCGAGGCTGCGCCGTGACGCCGGATATCCGGCATGAGCGGCGGGGCGAAGCAGATCGGCCCCGGCCTCGCGATGGCAATCGTTGCGGGCAACATGATCGGATCTGGCGTTTTCCTGTTGCCGGCGGTGCTGGCATCGGTCGGCTCCGCCAGCCTGATCGCCTGGGGCGCGGCGGCGGTCGTTGCCATCGTGCTGGCCCTGGTGTTCGCTATGCTTGGCGGTTTGAGGGATGGGACGGAATCGCTCACCGAATATCCGGGTACGGCCTTTCATCCCGCGTTCGGTTTCGTGGCCTGGGCGGCGTATTGGGCGAGCTGCTTCGTGGGCATTGTGGGTATCGCCGTCGTGGCCGTCGGCTACGGTGCGGCCATCTTCGGCATCAAGCTTGACGCCATCCCGCGCCTTGTCGCGATCCTCGCGCTGCTCTGGGCTCTCGTCGGTTGCGCGCTGATCGGGCCACGCTTCGTCGGACGCCTCTCGTCCGCGACGCTGGTGCTCGGCCTCGCGCCGATCCTCGCGGCCATCGTCATAGGCTTTTCGGGTTTCGACGGGGAAACGTTCGCTGCGTCCTGGAATGTTTCCGGCGCGCCGCTGGGCACGGCCCTGCCGCCGACGCTGATCTCGATCTTCTGGGCGTTCCTCGGGCTGGAGAGCGCGAACGCGATCGCTGGCCGGGTCCGGCATCCGAAGCGCAATATCGCCATCGCCGCTGCGGGCGGCGTGGCGCTGGCCGCTGTCGTTTACGCGCTGGCCACGACGGCCCTGTTCGGGCTGATGCCTGCACAACAGCTCGCAGCTTCTACCGCGCCGTTTGCAGATGTCATCGGCTCCGTTGCGGGTCCAGTGGCCGGTGTGCTGGTCGCGTTTGCGGCGTTCGCGCGGACCGTGGGTTGCACGGCCAGCTGGATCCTGGTGGCAGGGGAAACCGGACAGGCCGGCGGGCGCCGCGGCTTCCTGCCAAAGCAGGTTTCCAGTTCGGGGGCCGGGTCGGCGCCGGTGCGGGATGTCCTGTTGATGGGCGTCTTGATGAGCCTTGTCGCGCTGCTCACCGTCTCACCCGACCTTGTGAAGCAGTTCCGTCTGATTTCGGATTTCACCGTCTACCTGACCCTGCTGGTCTATGTGCTGTGCGCGCTGGCGCTCGTGAAGTTTTCATCCGCGATTCCGATTGCTCGGCTCAAGTGGACGGCGCGCGCACTCGGTCTGTCCGGCGCCGCAGCGGCGGCATGGGTCGCCTACGCGGCCATGACTGCTTAGCGCCAAGACAAACGGCGGGAGCATATGCTCCCGCCGCCTGCTTCCCATCCGTGGGCCGGCATTACTGCCAGTACGGCTGGACCTTGTAATAGCTGTAGGTGCTGTCGCGGGTGGCGTGGCCATCGTTGCGCGTCAGCTCTTCGATCGCATCGGCCGGTGCAGCTTTCAGCTGTTCCTTCGTGTACGGCACAACATAGCCGTCCTTTTCCTTGCTGTAGTCGAGCGCCGACCACGGGACGGGGTGATATTTCTCACCCATGCCGAGGAAGCCGCCGAAACCGACGACGGCGAACATCACGGAGTTGTCGAGTTTGTCGAGCACAACGTCTTCGACCTTGCCGATCTTGTCGCCGGCCTGGTTGTAGACGCTGGTGCCCAGCGCACGGCTGGCGCGGATGGCGGTGGTATGGCCTGAGGGGGTAGGCATGGCTTTACGCTCCATTGCTTGGTTGAACATGCCTCAACAACGGGGTGGGGCACCGAGAGTTCCGGTTAATTTGCCCTCATGCAGCGGCGTCACGCGGAGCTTTCCATCGGCTGGCCGGCCTGCTAACGGGCACGCCCATGTACCAGATCACCGCCAAAGGCCCGCGCGGGCCAATCGAGATTGCCTGGAACGCGCTCGCCTGGGCCGACCCCTCGCCGGCAGGCGCGGTTGATTGCAAGGAAGACGGTCGCACGGCCTGGCGGCTCGATGCGTTCGCAGAGTCGCAGGAAGACGCCGATGAATGCGTTGCGATCATTCACGAAGCCGCGCCGGAGCTGACCGCGCGCATCGAGGAGATTGTCGAGCGCGACTGGGTGACCCTGTCACTGGAAGGCCTGCCGCCGGTGAATGCCGGCCGCTTTGTCGTGGTTGGCAGCCATGCGCTGGCCGGCGTTGCGCCCGGCAAGACGCCGGTCCTGATCGAAGCGGGCCCGGCGTTCGGCACGGGGCACCACGGTACGACACTTGGCTGCCTGCTGGCGCTTGCCGACGTGCGCAGCCGGCGGAAGGTCGGCCGGGTGCTTGACCTCGGCACGGGCAGCGGTGTGCTGGCGATCGCGGCGCTGAAGGTGGGCGCGGAATTGGCCCACGGCACGGACATTGACCGGGACTCGGTGTTTGTGGCGCGGGAGAACGCGCGCAAGAACAATGTCTCGCGGTTCTTCTGCCATCATGTGCGCGGCGCCAATGCGCCGGCCATCCGTCAGGCAGGGCCCTACGACACCGTCTTTGCAAACATCCTGATGAAGCCGCTGATCGGGCTGGCGCCGGAAATCGAACGGCTCTCGGCGCCGGGCGCGGCGATCATCCTGTCAGGGCTTCTTCACCATCAGGCTGCCCCGGTTCGCGCGGCATACGAGGGACATGGGCTGCTGTTCCAGCGCAAGATCAAGCGCGACGGCTGGTCGACCCTGGTCTTCCGCAAGGCGGACTGAGCGGCAATTCCGGGAGAGATGACCCTCCCCGCCGCATCCCTGGAGGAGGGATGGGCGGCGAGGGAGTCGCAGGCTGGCGCTGGATGGGAGGGGACGCGCGCGGACTGCGAAGGGGAGCGGCGCCTAGCGGACGGCGCGGCGCGCGAGGCGCGTCTGGCGGCGGGCGACGAGGTTCAGGCGCGCCGGTTCGAAGGCGTCGTCCTCCCGGCGGGCCGGCACCAGTTCGTTGACCGGCTGTGGGCGCAGGATCTCTGCAGCCGTCACTTCACGGGCGGGGCGGATGTTGAAGTCGAATTTCATTGTTAACTCTTTGTTTACCTTGAATTGTTGCAGCGCAACATTGTTCCGTAGGCGGCCTATATAGGAAGCAAGATAAACAAAACAGTATGGCAACATGGAATTTGCCATGAAAGATTGCATAGCTCACTTGCTAGGCGGCAGACGCGGGCCGCGTTAAGACGGACACCATGAGACAGACATTCGACATCAAGGGCGGTCCGCAAGACGGCCGCGCCCACCTTCCGCTTCTTCGCCGTGAACTCGAAGCACAGGGCCTCGATGGCCTCTACGTGCCGCACGACGACGAGTACCAGAACGAATACCTGCCGGACGCCAACGAGCGCCTTGCCTGGGCGACCGGGTTCACCGGATCGTTCGGCTCGGCTTTCGTTTTCACGGACAAGGCCGTGCTGTTCGCCGATGGTCGCTACACCCTTCAGGCCGCAGACCAGACCGATCCGGCGTTGGTCGAGGTGCAGGGCATCCCCGATCCGGGCGCATTCGGCTGGCTGGCGATGCAATCTCTAAAGGGCAAGAAGGTCGGCTACGATCCGCGCCTGATGAGCCCCAACGATGTGGCCGCGCTCAGCACTGCGGCAAAGAAGGCTGGCTGCGAACTGGTTGCCGTTGCCGAAAACCCGATCGACAAGGCCTGGAAAGGCCGCCCGCCCCAGCCGATGGCGAAGGTTGTTGCGCATGCGGTCAAACATGCCGGCGCGGCCCACACCGACAAGCTGGAAGCAGTAGGTGCGCAACTCGCCCGCGACGGCGCCGACGCGGCCGTACTGACATCGCCCGCTTCGATTGCCTGGGCGTTCAACATTCGCGGCGGCGATGTCAGCTGCACGCCGCTTCCGCTGGGCCGCGCCATCCTGCGGGCTGACGGGTCGGCCGAACTCTTCATCGACGAACCCAAGACCGACGCGGTGCTTCGCCGGCATCTCGGAAACACGGTCACGCTTCGGCCCCTGTCTAAGCTCGAAGAAGGGCTTGCTGCGCTTTCCGGCAAGACGGTCAGCCTCGATCCGGATGTCGCTTCGGCCTGGTTCTTCGACCAGCTGGGCGCCGCCGGTGCGAAAGTGCTGCGCCAGCGCGATCCGGTCTCGCTGCCGCGCGCCTGCAAGAATGCGGCGGAGATCAAAGGCACGACCGCCGCGCACGCGCGCGACGGTGTCGCCCTCACCCGGTTCCTGCACTGGCTCGATACCGAGGCGCAGAGCGGCGAGGTCACTGAAATCCAGACCGTCGAGGTGCTCGAGGGTTTCCGCGAAGACCTCGGGTCGATGGCCGACCTTTCGTTTCCGTCGATTTCGGGCGCGGGTCCGAACGGCGCGCTGCCGCACTACCGCGTATCGACCGCCTCGAACCGCAAGCTCGCGCGCGGTTCGCTGTTCCTGATAGATAGCGGCGGGCAGTATCTGGACGGTACGACTGACGTGACCCGCACGGTTCCGATCGGTCAGCCCACGGAGGACATGATCAAGCACTACACCCTGGTGCTGAAGGGACATATTGCGCTTGCCACCGTGCGCTTCCCGGCCGGCACGACGGGGACGCATCTTGATGTCCTCGCGCGCCATGCGCTCTGGCAGGCTGGCCTCGACTACCAGCACGGCACGGGGCACGGCGTCGGGGTGTATCTCGGCGTGCATGAAGGCCCGCACCGCATCGCGAAGCCCTGGAACGCCACTCCGCTGATGCCCGGCATGATCGTCTCGAATGAGCCGGGCTTCTACAAGGCGGGCGAATACGGCATCCGGATCGAGAACCTGCAATACGTGACGCCTGCGGAGGAAATCCCGGGCGGCGAGATCCCGATGCTGGGCTTCGAATGCCTGACCTTCGCGCCGCTGGCGCGCAGGCTCATCGATGTGAAGCTGCTGACCAAGGACGAGCGCAAGTACGTCAACGACTATCATAAGCGCGTCTGGAAACTGCTGAACCGCAAGCTCGACGGCGAAGTGAAAGACTGGCTGAAGGCCGCGACGGCGCGGATCTAGGTCAGGCCAAGCTTTCTCAGGCTTTCCGCCACGCCTTCCGTACGCGGGCGCATGTCGTCCGCGATATGGGCGTGGGTGGGGATGTAGAACAGGCCGAGGTCGAGACCTTTCAGGGCGATCTCGGCGCAGCGTTCCGGGCGGATAAGGGCGAGTTCCTTCGGCGCGGCGTCGAAGTCCGGCACGCCGGCGGCGATCAGCGGCGTATAGACCGCGCCTGGAAGGAGGACGTGCAGGTCCATCGTCTCTCCGGCCAGCTCCTCGCGCAGCCATTCGGCGAGGATCAGCACGCCGTGCTTGGACGCGGCATAGGCGCTGATACGGCTGCGGCGCACACCGGCGGGAAGGCTGAGCGCATTTTCCGAGCTCGTAATCATCAGGCGTCCGCGCTTTCCGGCGGCGATCAGGTGGGCGGCGTAAGCCTGCGCCATCCGGATCGGCGCGTGCATGTTGACGGCGAACAGGCGGTCCGTGTCCGGACCAAAGCTTTCCTTGAGGACCGGTCTGCGCAGGCCGGTGCCCGCATTGGCACAGACGAGATCAAGGCCGCCTTTCCAGGCCCAGGCCTCGGTGACCAGGGCGGCAGGCGCAGCTGGGTCGGAGAGGTCACTCACGATGGCAAGGCCGCCGAGATCGGCGGCGACCGACTGCGCGAGGTCGGCCTGGCGATCGGCGATGATGACATGTGCGCCGCGTGCGGCCAGACCTTCCGCCAGCGCTTTGCCGATGCCCGATGCGCCGCCGGTGACGAGTGCCACCTTGTCCTTGTACTCGATCATCGATTTCCTCTTTCAGGCTGACAGTCGTTTTTCGATCCGGTGCAAGCCGCGGACTTGGCACGCCGGGCAGCGCACACGCGTGGTCGGGCGTCCCTTGCCTTTCCAGCGCACCCCGCCGAGGTCCCAGACTGAGCGGGCGTGGCCGCAGGCGGCGCAAACGGCTTTCCAGTCCTTCGACTCCTGCTCTGCTGCCGCGCGAAGGCGTTTTGGCAGGAGCAGGAGCAGAAAGCGCTGCAGCGTTGTCATTCGCGCAGCACCTTGCCCAGCGCCCGGAGCGGCGCGGCCTGGATGTCGGGGATCGAGGCGTCGGCCATCGGGCCGATATTGATGAGGAGGTTGCCGCGCTTTCCGGTAACGTCCCTGTAGAGCGCGACGAGCTCGTCGGCGCTCATGTAGTCGGATGGCAGTTCATCCGAATTGTACCCGAAGCCGAGACCGAGGCCGCGGCAGGATTCCCATTTCTGCTCTTTCGGGATCGCGCCGAGGCCGAACTCCACGCAGCGGAAGTCGCCGAAAGGGGCAGGGGTTTCTTCCTGTTGCCCGCCGGCGGTACGCGCTTTCAGCATCGCATTGAAGCTGGCGCGCGTTTCGGGGTCGCGCAAGGAATTGAAGAAGTCGGTCGCGGCGAGCCAGCGGTCGTTGGTGACGCCGTCGGGCACAGCGGCATAGTAATATTTGTGGAGTTCGACGACGCCGTCGATGTCCGGCCAGCAGATGTCGTTCCAGAAGACAGACGGCTTGTAGCGGTCGATCAGCTCCTTCGCCTGCGCGAGGGCGTAGGCGCGGTAGTCGTCCTCGGTGGGCACGCAGGCGAACATGTCGCCGATATTGGCGATCGGCGAGTTGCGGAAGGTCCAGTCGAGGCCGCCGGAATAGTAGACGCCAAAGCGCAGGCCGCGGGCGCGGACGGCGTCTGCAAGTTCGCCGACGAAGTCGCGCTCCGTGTTCCATCCGGGGCGGTGCGGATTGCGCACGCCGGTCGGCCAGAGGCAATAGCCGTCATGGTGCTTCGTGACGAAGACGACGTACTTCGCGCCGGCCTCGACGAAGAAGTCGGCCCAGGCGTCCGCGTCGAAAGCTGCAGCTGCCGTATCGAATTCGGGCCGGAAGTCGGTAAAGGCCTTGTCGCCGTAGAGGCGCCGGTGGCGCTCGCGCGTGGCGCTGCCTTCCACGCGCATCGCGTTCTCATACCATTCCGAATACGGCGTCAGCACGGCGCTCATGTCGAAATCATCGCCCACCAGTTCGTGAATGGCGCGGCCGCGCGGGGCCCAGGCGGGAATCGTGAAGATGCCCCAGTGGATAAAGATGCCGAGCTGGGGCTTTGCGTACCAGTCCGGGCAGGGGCGCGCCTCGCCGTCAGCCATCAGTTTCTTCCTTGCGATTGGTGTTTTTCAGGGGCTTCGTAACGCTCCACGCGAACGGGGCGAACAATGCGCGCGGCAGGCCGGCCTTGCCGAGGGCGCTGGCGGTCCATTGGTTGCAGGTGTTGAACGGGCTGTAACGGCCCTTGGCGAGCAGCAGCAGCTCTCCGGGAACGGTCGTGTCGATCTGGCGATAGGCGCCTTCGCTGTCGCGCTTGAGGCTGCCCAGTATTTCATCGATCAGGACGCGCTTCGCCGCCTGGCCGCCGGGCAAGGGCTCGCAGACTTCGCGCACATCCGATCCGTAGACGGGCACGATGCGCATGGCGACCGGGTTCATGCCCGCGAGGGCGGAAAGCCCCCGGCCGATCGTGAGATCTTCCGGATACAGAACTTTCGTGAAGAAGACCGAATCGCCCCAGCCGAACAGGAGATAGGTGTCGCGCGGCAAATAGTCAGGAATATAGCCGCGCAGTTCCTTGCGCCAGTTGATGATCTCGCCGTCCAGCGGCAGCGCGATGTCGGTATGGAAGGCGGCCTCGCAAATGAAGGCAGCCGGCTTGCCCGGGGGCACCTGGCCGAGCTTGCCGCCCGTGTGAAACGCGCCGGCAAGCCAGGCCGCCCCCACGTACCAGAACGCGCACACACCGGATGCGAGGAGGGCGAGGCCACTCCAGCGTAGTCCGGTGAAAAACATGTTCCGCGCGTCCACCCCGTCTCCCTCGGCGGCTGGAATGCAGATGAAAGCAAGCGATTGCAGCGCGCAAGCGAGATTCCGTTTGTTCCGTTTTTGTTCTTGTGATAATTCCCCAGCCCATGATGCTGTCGCTTTCCATTCGTGATTTCGTGCTCATCTCCCGGCTCGATCTTTCGCCGGGAGAAGGCTTCACCGCGCTCACCGGGGAAACCGGGGCGGGCAAGTCAATCATCCTCGACGCCCTGTCGCTGGCGTTGGGCGGTCCGGCTGACCGATCCGTGATCCGGCACGGCGCCGCGCAGGCGAGTGTGACGGCGGAATTTGCGCCGCCTGCCAGCCACCCGGTCTGGGAACTGCTTGCCGCTCAGGGGGTCGAGGCGACGCAGGGCGAGTCGCTGACCCTGAAGCGCCTTGTGCGCGCCGAAGGTCCCGCAAGGGCTTTCATCAATGAACAACCAGTGGGTGCCGCGCTGCTGGCGGACGCGGGTGAGCTCCTGGTCGAAGTGCACGGCCAGCATGCGGCGTCGAGCTTACTGCGGCCGGCGGCCCACCGCAGGCTGCTCGACCAGTTTGCCGGGAATGAAGCCTTGCTCGCAGCCTGCGCGGCGACCCATGCGGCGCGCATCGAGGCACGCGATGCGCGGGCCCGCCTCGAAGCCGAAGCGCAATCGGCCGCCGAAACACAAGCCTGGCTGCGCGAGACGGTCGACGAATTGAACAGGCTGGCGCCGCAGGGCGGTGAAGCGACCCTGCTGGCCGGGCAGCGGGCCCAGCTGATGCAGTCCGAAAGGGTGCTGGAAGCCGTTGCAGAGGCCGCTGACGTGTTGGCAGGCGCAGGTATTGATGCTGCACTATCCAAGGCGTCGCGCGCTGCCGAGCGCATCCTGCGGCTGCCGGGATTCGAGAATGGGGAAGGCGTTTTGGCGGAGGCCGCCAAAGGCGCCTGCGACGCCATCGAGCGGGCCTTGATCGAAGTGCGTGAGGTCGAGAGCGCCGTGGCGCGGCTGGAACGCTTGCCGCTTGAGGCGGGCGACCTCGAAGGCGTGGAAGCGCGCCTTTTTGCGCTGCGGGCGATGGGGCGGAAACTGAATTGCGATCCAGACCTTCTGGACGTGCAGCGCAATGATCTGGCCGAGAGGCTGGACCTGATCGAGGCGGGCGAAGCGGGCATTGAAGCGGCGCGCAAGGTGGAACGGGCGGCCGAGGCGCGCTGGCACAGTGCGGCGCATGCGTTGACCGCCGCGCGCCGCGCAGCTGCGTCACGGCTGGAAGCAGCGATCGCGGCCGAGTTGGCGCCCCTGAAGCTAGGGCGCGCCACCATTCGGGTGGCGCTCATCCCTTTGCCGGAGGCAGAGGCAGGTGCGGGCGGCGCCGAGCGGGCGGAATTCGAAGCCGAGACGAACAGCGGCGCCGGGTTCGGGCCGCTGCGCAAGGTGGCGTCCGGCGGCGAACTCGCCCGGGTTTCTCTGGCCCTCAAGTGCGCGCTTGCCGAAGCGGGCAGCGCGGGGACGCTCATATTCGACGAAGCGGACCAGGGCGTCGGCGGCGCAGTAGCGGCTGCCATTGGGGAGAGGCTGGTCCGCCTGTCTGGCGCGCGGCAGGTGCTGGCTGTCACACACAGCCCTCAGGTCGCAGCGGCGGCAGACGCGCACTGGCTTGTGGAGAAATCTGCGAAGGCTGGCGGGACGCGGCTGACCACGCTAGATGCGGGGACAAGGCAGGAAGAAATTGCCCGCATGTTGTCCGGCGCCGAAATCACTGACGAAGCGCGGGCCGCGGCCGGGAGGTTGTTGGAGGATGCATGAGCGCCGGAAAAGCTGCGAGCGCCCTGAGCGAGCCGGAAGCGGCAGCCGAACTCGCGCGGCTTGCGCGCGAGATCTCTGACGCGGACGCCGCCTATTACCAGAATGATGCGCCGACGCTGACCGATGCCGACTATGACGCGCTGCGCCGGCGTAATGCCGAAATCGAAGCAGCCTTTCCCCATCTGAAACGTGAAGACAGTCCTGCGGAGCGCGTCGGCGCCGAGGCAGGAGACGGCTTTGCCAAAGTGCGTCACGGCACCCCGATGCTGTCGCTCGAGAATGCTTTCGATGACGAGGACGTCGCCGATTTCGCAACCCGCATCCGGCGGTTTCTTGGCCTCGACGCCGAGGCAGAGCTTGCCTTCACCGCCGAGCCGAAGATTGATGGTCTGTCGCTGAGCCTCACCTACGAGAAGGGCAGGCTGGTTCGCGCCGCCACGCGCGGCGATGGCCAGACCGGCGAAGACGTGACGGCGAATGCGCGCACCCTCAGCGACATTCCCGCGAAATTGTCGGGCAAGGGCTGGCCCGCCGAGATCGAGATCCGCGGAGAGATCTACATGGCGAAGAGTGACTTCGCCGCCCTCAATGCCCGCGAGGGTGCAGCGGGCCGCAAGACGTTTGCAAACCCGCGCAATGCGGCCGCCGGCAGCCTCCGGCAGCTGGATGTGGAGATAACGAAATCCCGGCCGCTTCGCTTTTTCGCCTACGCCTGGGGCGCGGCGAGCGAGCCGTTTGCGCAAACCCAGGCTGGCGCGGTCGAAGCTTTCGGGCAATGGGGATTCGTCACCAATCCGCTTATGGTCCGTATAGAGACAGTTGACGAGGTGCTTGGCTACTATCGCCGGATCGAGGCAGAGCGCGCTGGTCTCGCGTATGACATCGACGGCGTCGTCTACAAGGTGGACCGGCTCGACTGGCAGCAACGGCTCGGCTTCGTCAGCCGGGCGCCGCGTTGGGCGATCGCGCACAAGTTTCCGGCTGAGAAGGCAACCACACGCCTCCTCGGCATTGATATTCAGGTCGGCCGTACGGGCTCCTTGACGCCGGTGGCGCGACTTGAGCCCGTTACCGTCGGCGGAGTCGTCGTCTCCAATGCAACGCTGCACAACGAGGACGAGATCGCGCGCCTCGGCGTGAAGCCGGGAGACGTCGTCGAAATTCAGCGCGCCGGCGACGTGATCCCGCAAGTTCTCCGCGTTGTCACAGCCGGGAAGGGCCCCGCCTGGACCATGCCGCAGACGTGTCCGGCCTGCGGCTCGGCGGCCGTCCGCGAAGTTGATGAAGCAGGTGAGACCGATGTTCGCCGCCGCTGCACCGGGGGCCTCATCTGCCCTGCACAGGCGGTAGAGCGACTGAAACATTTCGTCTCGCGCAAGGCGCTCGACATCGACGGTCTCGGCGCACGGCAGATCGAATTGTTTTTTGAAAAGGGCGTCATGCGCGCGCCGCAGGACATCTTCCGCCTGAAGACGAATATCGAGGCCGCTGGCCTGCCGGCGCTTGAGGAGTGGGATGGCTTTGGCGCGGCGTCCGCGAAGAAACTCTATGCGTCGATTGACGCGCGCCGCAGCGTGCCTTTCGCGCGTTTCCTGAACGGTCTTGGAATCAGGCATGTCGGACAGACGACGTCGGGCCTGTACGCGCGCGGGTTCCTCAGCTGGCCTGCGTTCTGGGATGCTGTTACACGCGCGGCCGCTGAGGGCGCGGGGAGTGAAGCCTACGAAGAACTGACCGGCATCGACGGTATCGGCGCGGCGGCCGCCGAGGCGCTGATCCAGTTCGAGTCCGAACCGCACAACCGCGAAATGCTGGCGGCGCTGCTCGCCGAGATAGTCATCGAGGATGAAGTGCCCGCCGCCACCGACAGTCCGGTTGCCGGCAAGACGGTCGTGTTCACCGGCACGCTGGAGAAGATGACGCGCGATGAAGCCAAGGCGCGGGCAACGGCGCTAGGCGCCAAGGTCGCCGGCTCTGTTTCTGCCAAGACCGATATACTCGTCGCGGGGCCGGGCGCGGGATCGAAACTCGCCAAGGCGGAAGGCCTGGGTGTGCGGACGATGACCGAGGCCGAGTGGCTGGCGCTGATCGGAGACGCCTGATCCGCAGACGGACTATTTTCCGCCGGGAATGAGGCGCTGGATCAGGGTGCGTTTTTCCGAGGCGCTGACTGCGTCGAGATCGACGCCCTCACTGGTCAGGAGCCGGTAGCTCATCTTGTACCAGTCGCTGTCCGGGTAGTTGTACCCGAGCGTGGCGCCGGCCGCGAGCGCCTGGTCCTTGAGGCCAAGCGTCAGGTAGGCTTCGACGAGGCGATGCAAGGCTTCGGGCGCGTGGCCGGTCGTCTGGTAATTTTCGACGACGCTGCGGAAACGGTTCACGGCGGACAGCGTCTGGTTTGTCCGCAGGTACCACCGGCCGACGGTCATTTCCTTGCCGGCCAGCTGATCGTTGACCATGTCGAGCTTGATGCGCGCGTCCTTGGCATATTCGCTCTGCGGGAACCGGCGCACGATGTCGTTCAGGGCGTCGCGAGCGCGCTCTGTTGTAGCCTGGTCGCGGCCGACATCGACGATCTGGTCGAAGTAGCACAGCGCCGTCAGGTAATAGGCATATTCGGCTTCGGAGCCGCCGGGGTGCAGGGCGAGATAGCGCTCCGTGGCGGCCAGCGCGGTCGTGTAGTCGTGCGTCTTGTAAGATGCGTAGGCCGACATCACCATCGATTTGCGGGCCCACTCGGAATAGGGGTGCTGGCGCTCGACTTCGCCGAACAGCAGGATGGCGTCCTGGTAGTTCCGGTCGTCCAGCTCGCCGGCGGCCTGGTTGTAAAGTTGCTCGACCGGCCGCTCGACGTAGGCAAGCTCGGCGTTGCGCTTCGTGGACTGGCAGGCACTGAGCGCCAGGACGCAGGCGGCAATCGCGAGGGGAAGGGGGGTCAGTCTCGACATGAGGCGCGGCCTGTCTCTAGCGGCTTGGATCGGTTCAGGCTGATTGCTTAGCCCGAATAGAGCTGCCTTTCCAAGGGCCGAATGTCAGGACTGCGGGCGACGGCTGACGCGCCGTCTCAAACGGCGGCGCGCGCGTCTTCAACACGACCCGGCGCGCCGGCATCTTCCCAGCACCAGGCCGAAGGCGAAGCGAGCAGGGCGCGCACCAGTTTGTTGTTCAGCCCGTGGCCGGGCTGGACCGCGTCGTAGTCTCCGGCAATCGGCGCGCCGGCGAGCATCAGGTCGCCCACGGCGTCGAGCATCTTGTGACGCACGAACTCGTCTTCGCTGCGCAGCCCTTCCGGGTTCATCACGCCGTCATCGCCGATGACCACGGCATTCTCGAGCGAGCCGCCGCGGGCAAGGCCCATGGATTGCAGCATTTCAACGTCCCGCGCGAACCCGTAGGTGCGGGCGAAGGCAAGGTCGCGCGCAAACATGCCGGGCGCGAGGCGCATGGCCATCTGCTGTACGCCGATATGCTGGTCGTCGTATTCGATGCGCGCCCGCAGCGTCAGCACATCGCCCTTGGAGGGCGACAGCGTTGCGTGTTTCGGGCCGTCGCGCACTTCAATGCGCTCAAGGATGCGAATGCGGCGGCGCGCAGCGCCCTGCGTCTTCGAGCCTGCCATCATCAGCAGTTCGTAGAACACTGACGACGAGCCATCCATGATGGGCACTTCCGGTCCGTCGATCTCGACGCGCAAGTTATCGATTCCGACGCCGGCGACCGCCGCCAGCAGGTGCTCAACCACCGCAACGGTGACGCCATGCTCGTTGGCAAGCGTGGTGCCAAGTTGCGTATCGGAAACGGACTCAGCGTGCGCCAGGATCTCACCGGTGCCGGGCGCCACGTCGGTACGAACGAAGCGTACGCCGGAATTGGCAGGCGCAGGCAACAGCGTCAGGCGGGCGCGCACACCTGAGTGAACGCCGACGCCGGCGCAGCTCACCGTGCGCGATATCGTCGTTTGCCGTTCACTTGCCATGCTGCGAGAGGCCCTCAGACCGATTGGTAAAACCATGCAGCCTAGATGGCCTGTCCACCTCGTTCACTCAAAACACGGGATGTTTCGCCGTATTACAGCGCGAGGACGAATCCAGACTTAAGTAACTGAATCAAATGGATTTTATGTTGAAACATTTGTGTCGCCCGAAGGACACACCGCCGATCTAATGATTGGCCGACCGGCGAAGGAAGGCGGGGATTTCCAGATCGGCGTCGTCGAAAGCCGCCGGTTCGGGATGATCGTCCGGCGAGGAAATGATCGGCGCCGACGCTGTACTGCGCGGTGTCGGGCCAGCGTCGTTCTGGCCTTGAGGGGCGGGGCGGCGCCAGCCGAACAGGTTCGCAAAACCCGACGCGGCCGGGGCGCCCTCACGTGCGGAACGGTCCGGCGCAGGCTCATCAGTGCGTTCGGAGAAGACGGCCGGCGCAGGTGCCGCCGGCGTCCGGGGCGGTGTCACGATGCGGGGGCGGCCGGTGACGTCGTAGTCGTCCGAATAGGCATCGACCTCCTGTTCTTCGCTGACGGCGAGTTCGTCTTCCGGTTCTTCGGCAATGTCTTCAGGCTCGGCAACGGGCTGCGCAGCGGCTGCCGCGATCGCGGCCGGGGTGATCGGCTGGGCGGCCGGCAAGCGGCGAGAGGCGGCGTCGAGGCCTGCTGCAACCACCGAGACGCGGATACGGCCTTCCAGGCTCGCGTCGAAGGCCGAGCCCAGGATGATGTTGGCGTTCGGGTCGACTTCGCGGCGGATCTCGTTCGCTGCTTCGTCGAGTTCGAACAAGGTCATGTCGTAGCCGCCGGTGATGTTCACGAGCACGCCCTTGGCGCCCTTGATCGTGACATCGTCGAGCAACGGGTTGTCGATGGCGCGTTTGGCGGCTTCCAGCGCGCGTGCTTCGCCGGATGCCTCGCCCATGCCCATCAGTGCGGTGCCCATGCCGCGCATGATGGCGCTGACGTCGGCGAAGTCGAGGTTGATCAGGCCCGGCATGACGATCAGGTCGGTGATCCCACGCACGCCGGAATAGAGCACGTCATCGGCCATGCGGAAGGCGTCGGCGAACGTCGTCTTGTCATTCGCGATGCGGAACAGGTTCTGGTTCGGCACGACGATCATCGTGTCGACATGGCCGCGGATCTTGGCGAGGCCTTCCTCGGCGAGGCGCATGCGGTGCGCGCCTTCGAAGCCGAACGGCTTGGTGATGACCGCGATCGTCAGGATGCCCATTTCCTGGGCGGTGCGCGCGATGATCGGCGCCGCACCCGTGCCGGTGCCGCCGCCCATGCCGGCGGCGATGAACACCATGTGCGCGCCTTCGAGCCGGGCGCGGATCTCGTCGATCGATTCTTCGGCGGCTTTCGCGCCGACTTCCGGGCGGGCGCCTGCGCCGAGGCCGGCAGTGGTGCCAAGGCCAAGTTGCAGGTGGTTGTCGGCGCGCGACCGCGACAACGCCTGAGCATCCGTATTGGCCACGATGAACTCGACGCCCTGCAAGTTGGCTTCGATCATGTTGTTGACGGCATTGCCGCCCGCGCCGCCCACGCCGAACACGAGGATCCGCGGCTTAAGTTCCTGGGTCATGGCGCGCCTCAATCTACGTCTGCGTCGGCCGGGGGCTGGCTGAGCCGCAAGAATGGCCTGCTGCGGCTAAAAAACGCTTAAGTGACTGCAGGCGGCGTCAGAAATTTTCCTTCAGCCAGTACAGCACCGTGTTCATCCAGCCGCGACCACCTCCGGCTTCTGCTTCCAATGACGACACGCCAGCCCGCGCGGCGTCTGTGAACCCCAATTCCGGGTACAGTAGCAGGCCGGAAGCCGTTGAAAAAGCTGGTGTTGCCAGCTGCTCGCCTAAAGTTTCGGCAAGCACCGGCCGGCCGAGGCGGATGGGTGCGCCGAGCACGCGGGCCGCAACTTCGCGCACGCCGGGGAGCTGGCTGGCGCCGCCCGTCAGCACGACGCGTTGCGGAAGCACCGATTTGACGTCGCTGCGGGCCAGGGCAGCCTGCGTCAGCTCGAAGATTTCCTCGATGCGGGGGGCAATGATGCGGGCAATTTCGGCGCGCTCGATGCGCGAGGCATGCAGGCGTCCGTCATCGCCAAGACGCGGCGCTTCGATTCGCTCGGCCAGCCCGGGGCCGTCGAGGTCTGCCGTGCCGTAGACGTTCTTCAGCCGTTCAGCAGCCGCAAAGGTCGTGCCGATGCCCTGGGCGATGTCGGCGGTGACGTGGGTGCCGCCCGCGGGAACGAGGCCGAGCCAGGCCGGAGAGCCATGCAGGTAGACCGAGACGGCGGTGACGCCCGAGCCGAGATCGATGCAGACGGCGCCGTTTTCGATCTCATCCTCGATAAGCGTTCCGGCGCCGCTGGCGATTGCCGATGGCACGAGCTGGCGCACACCGAGATGCGCACGGCCGACGCATTCCACCAGGTTCTTGACGATCGCGCGCGGCGCCGAGACGATCGACATCTTCACGCTGAGCGAGCCGGCGATCATGCCGACAGGCTGGCGCACGCGCCCGGCCGCGCGGTCGATCGTGTAGACCACCGGCCATGCGGAGAGGATTTCGTCCTGACGGCTGGATTGCGATTGTGCGGCGCGGGCCAGTACCTGTCCGTGCAGGCGGCGAACGTCCTTGGCGGTTATCGCCCGCTCACCGATGTCGATGGTCGCTGAGACGAGGCGCGAGGTCAGTTTGGGGCCGGTGATGCCGAGAATGACTTCGGTGATCGGCTCGCCTGCTTCACGCTCGGCGTCTTCAACCGCGAGCCGGATCGAGCGCTCGAGGCCCTCCATGTCGGTAATGTTGCCGCCCGAGAAGCCGCGCGTCTGCTGGCGGCCGCCGCCGAGGATTGCCATGCGTCTCGGATTGTCCGTATCCGGACGGGCGATCAGGCATGTGGTCTTCGAACATCCGATATCCAGCGCGGCCACGGCGCCGCTCGGGCGGCCGTTGAGGCGGGCAAGGCGCTTGGCGGAGAGTTCGGACATCAGGTTCTCTCGGCAGCCTCGCGGCTTTCAGAAGGGGAGGCGGCCGGTGCCGGGGCGTCGGCAAGGCGAAGGTAGACGCGGCCGCCGCTGCTGCGTAGGTCTATCGTCTGGATCGGGCGCTGGGTGAGCGCGGTGCGCACCTGCAATTTGGCGAGCCGCGCAATCGCGGGCTCCAGGGCGGTGTCTTCGGGCAGGCGAACGGTCATGCCGTTGATGAAGCGCATGTCCCAACGGCGGTCGCCAATGCGGGTCGCGACAGCCACGCGGCCATTGATGTCGGGTGCCGCTGCGAGTGCGGCGGTGAGCTGCGGAGCGGCTTCCGGTGCGCCTTGCCCGGCGAGACGCAGCAGGCCCGGATGGTCTTCGGGGCGTGCGCCCGGCAGGATACGCCCGAGGCCATCTACCACCTGCCACTGGCGGCCGTCATGCCAGAGCGCAACCGGGTCGGCCGCATCGGCAAAGATCACGATCTGGCCTGGCCAGAGACGATGCACACGCACGTTCAGGACCTTGTGGGTGCCTTCAACACGGCTCTTGATCAGGTGCGGATCGGCGCGGAACATGTTCTCGCCGGGTTCGATCATTGCCGCGGCCCGCACTTCTTCGGCAAGCGCCGGATTGTCGGCGAGCCCAAGCACCGAGACGTCCTTCACATCGATACCGACCAGGCGCGCGCCGTCATCCATGAAACCGCCAAAGCGCTGGCCGATCTGCGACATCGACCCACCCATCCAGGCGGCCGTTGCGACCAGGATGGCGACCAGCATCACGACGCCGAAGATCACCGAAGATACGCGGACTTCTTCGCCCGTTGTTTCATCGATCAAAGTGGCCGGGCGGCGGCGGCCCGAAGGGACAGTCTGGTTTCGCTCTATCTTTGGCATGAGGCGTCCTCGATCATCCAGGCGACGAGTTCCACGAAACTCATGCCCACATGGGCGGCCTGCTCGGGTACGAGCGAGGTCGGCGTCATGCCGGGCTGGGTGTTGGTTTCGAGGATCACGAGCCGGTCCTTCTTTTCATCGTATCGGAAGTCCGAGCGCGTCGCCCCGCGGCAGCCAAGGGCGAGGTGCGCCTTCAGCGATGCGTCCATCGCTGCCTGGGTCACGTGCGCCGGCAAATTCGCGGGGATCACATGCTGCGATCCACCAGCCGCGTATTTTGCATCGAAATCGTAATAGTCCCTTAAGGTCGTGATCTCGGTCACGGCGAGGGCGCGGTCGCCAAGCACAGCAACGGTGAGTTCGCGGCCCGGAATGTATTCTTCGGCCATCAGGTAGTCGCCGTAGCGCCAGCCTTCGCCGGTGAGTTCCTGCGGCGGACTGTTGGTGCCTTCGCGCACGATCAGCACGCCGAAACTGGACCCTTCGTTGACCGGCTTGATCACATAGGGTGGTTTCAAGGCATGCGCTGCTGCCGCTTCGGCCCGCGTGACCCGCTTGTCGGCGGCGACATCGAGGCCGGCCTGGCGGTAGACGGCCTTTGACTTCAGCTTGTCCATCGCCAAAGCCGACGCCAGCACGCCGGAGTGGGAATAGGGCAGGCCCATGATTTCCAGCAGGCCCTGGACCGAGCCGTCTTCTCCCCAGGGGCCATGTAAGCCGTTCAAAACCGCGTCGGGCCGGGCGTCTGTCAGCTGGCGTGCAAGTTCGCGCGTCGCGTCAATCTCGGTGACGTCGTATCCGGCAGTCCGGGCGGCTTCGGCCATCTGCCGGCCGGAGGACAAGGACACCGGGCGCTCGGACGACCAGCCGCCATAGATTACCGCTACCCGCTTCATGAATTCTCCCTCGATCGCGCCAGCCGCACGTCACACCCGTGATGGGCCGCTGCGGTGAACAGCAGCTTAAAGGGAAGAGCGCGGCACCTGTCCGGCGCGAAATCTCCGGATTACAGAAAAATCATGTGAGCCATTCTCAAGAGGGGTTGACTACACATATAGTCATTATTGATAAGCATGAAATCGATAACGAAAAACGGCAAATACCTCGGGGCTTTCCTCATCCGAGTTGCGTGCCCCCGGGGAGAATTTTCATGCCGATTTCCAAGTTCCTGCTGTCTACAGCCGTGGCGATGGCGATGACCGGCCAAACCGGCGCGCGCGCGCAGGTCAAGGCTGCCGAGCTGGCAATCGACATGAATCGTACCGTTTATATGCCTGCCGATTTTGCCCAGTACGCGCCGGTGACGGCCCTCGACATGGTGCGCCGGGTGCCAGGGTTTGCCATCCAGTCAGATGACAGCGGCAACCGGGGCTTTGGCCAGGCGCGCGGAAACGTGCTCATCGACGGACAGCGTGTCTCCGCCAAATCCAACGGCGCAGAATCGGCGCTAGGCCGGATCGCGGTGGCCCGCATTGTTCGCCTTGAAGTGCTGGATGGCAACCAGCTGGATATTCCGGGCCTGTCCGGCAAGGTCGTCAATGTCGTCACCGACGGCGAGAGCACGCTGGACGGCAGCTGGCGCTGGAAGACGCGAATTCGCGAGAACCTTCCCCCGTCATTCGACGAGTTCAATCTAAGCCTTTCTGGCGCCAAGGATTCGCTCAGCTGGTCGCTGGAGGCCAGCGGTCAGCCGGGAAGGGGCGCGGATGCCGGCTGGCGCAACATCTGGGACGGATCGGGTACCCTGATCGAGCGGCGAGACGAGGACTTCACATCGGTTGAGGATAACGTCACGCTGTCGGGCTCGGTCTCGTGGAAACCGCCGAGCGGTGTGATCGCGAATCTCAACGCCAAAGGCCAGGTTTTCCAAGCCGACCAGAAGCAGATATCCAAGACCTTCCCGGTTGGCGGAGAAGAAGGCCGCCGTTTCTTTGTGTCGTCCGAGGACGAATGGAATGGCGAGCTCGGCGGTGACCTTGAATTCGATGCCGGTCCGGGCCGTTTGAAACTTATCAGTCTTGCCCGGCATGAGCATAGTCCGTTTACGGATCGGTTTGTGGTAGGAAACCTTGATGGGTCCGGTCAGTTTGAGCAGCTGTTCGAACAGACTGTTGATGAAGGTGAGTACATCCTGCGCAGCGAGTATGCGCTATCGACAGGCGAGGGGGTCGACTGGCAGGTTTCGGCCGAAGGCGCTTTCAACTTCCTCGAATCCGAAGCCGCGCTGTTTGAGGCCTCCGGCGGCTTGCCCCTAGTCGAAATTCCGCTGGGCCTCGCGAACTCGCGCGTCGAGGAACGCCGCGGCGAAGTGATCTTCACGCATGGCCGCCAACTTACGCCGAAGCTCAGCTTGCAGGCATCTGCGGGCGCGGAGTATTCCGAGCTTTCCCAGACAGGTGATGCCGAGAACAAGCGCACGTTCACCCGGCCCAAAGGTCAGGCAAGCCTTTCCTGGCAACAGAGTGACACGCTGAAGCTGGTGGGTAAGGTCGAGCGGCGCGTTGGGCAATTGAACTTCTTCGATTTCATCTCGTCCGTGAACCTCGAACAGGAAAACGGCGTCGACGGGAATCCCGAGATCGTCCCGAATCAGTCATGGCGCTACACGCTGGAGGCACAGAAGGATTTCAAAGACTGGGGCGCCTCAACCGTCCGGTTGATCTATGTCGACCTTGAGGATGTGATTGACCAGATTCCGATTGGCACAGGGGCCGGGCCGGGAAACATCGACAGCGGCATGGCCGTCGCGATCGAGACCGACTCCACGCTGAAGCTCGGCAAGCTTGGTTTCAAGGGTGCAGAGCTCACATTCAACGGGCGTTACTACGACACGGAGGTCGATGACCCGGTCACCGGTGAGCGCCGGTCCATCAACGGCCACCTCATCTATGACTACACGACCGAACTGCGTCACGATATTCCGGATACGGACTGGGCGTGGGGATTGATCATCGAAGGGTTCAAGCAGGAGCCTGCATACCAATTCACGGAGGTTGCTTACCGCGCCAACATGCCGGTGTTCTCGTTCGCCTATGTCGAACACAAGGATGTGGCCGGCATGACCGCGCGGGCCGCTTTCGGCAACCTGTTCAACCAGCGCGATGTCTACTGGCGCCAGGTCTACGCGCCCGATCGCAGCGGCACGCTCGTGCGATCGGAAGACTATGCGCGCGGGTTCGGCCCGATCATTACCTTCGAGCTGAAGGGAAAGTTCTAGGCCTTCTGCGTCCGTCCGATGCGGCGGACTTCCCAGCGCAGGCTGACGCCGGATGCGTCAAGCACGCGTGCCCGCACCAACTCGCCGAGCGCTTCAAGATCGGCGGCCGTGGCGTCGCCCGTATTGATCAGAAAGTTGCAGTGCATCGGGGAGACCTGCGCGCCGCCCACCTTCAGGCCGCGGCAGCCGGCAGCGTCGATCAGCTTCCAGGCTGAGCGCTGGTCCGGCGTGCCGGGAGGGTCCGGATTGGCGAACGTTGAGCCGGAAGTCTTCTCCCGGATCGGCTGGGTTTCGGCCCGCTTGGCCTGCAGGGCTTCGATAGCGGCTGAAATCTCCGCGGGCTCGGCAGTTCCGGCCGCACGGAGCACGAGCCGCGTGACGATAAAGTCTTCCGGCAAGCTGCTGTGGCGATAGCTGAAGTGCAAAGGCGTGTGACCGTCGCCATAGGTGACCCGCGCGCCGCGGCGGTCGATGCCTTCCAGGCGGACCAACACGTCTTTCAACTCGCGCCCATAACAGCCGGCGTTCGTACGGGTCGCGCCGCCCAGCGAGCCGGGAATGCCGGACAGGAACTCGAGCCCCGTCATCCCATGTCTGGCGGCGGTCTTGGCGACCGCGAGATCGAGCGCGCCCGCGCCAGCCGTCAGCTCAAGATCGCCGGTCTTCACGACTTCGCCCCAGGTCCGTCCCATCAGACGGATCACGACGCCCGCGATCCCGCCGTCGCGCACGATCAGGTTCGACCCGACCCCCAAAGCCGTGACCGGCAGGGACGGATCGAGCGCTGCGAGAAAGCTTGAGAGGTCTGCCTCATCCTCCGGCAGGAACAAAGCATCTGCCGGTCCGCCAACGCGGAACCAGGTGTAGGGCGCGAGTTCGGCGCCTTCGATCAGTTTGCCGCGGACCGGCGGAAGGGAAGCGGAGGTCATGGCGACCAGCGGGTCGCCTGACTGGAGGGGGCTGTCAAGCGCGCGCGCGATCAGTTGCCCTGTGCGCCGATGCGGTCAGGCGCGCCGCCGCTGGGCGGGCGCCGTTCGCCGCGCTCAGGCTTCGGGTCGGGCGCCGAGAGTTTTGCAATCTCGATCACGCCGTTGTCGTCCTGGTAGTTCTCGGCGAGCTGGCTGATCACCGCCTCGAATTCTTCGAAGGTGACCACCCGGTCGAGGTTGGGATCAAACCTGACCGGATTGGTCAACGTATCGTCGCGGGTTGGCAGGTTTGCAGCCCAGTCCTGCTGTTCCAGCGCAACGAGCTGGCCGTCGCCATTGGCATCGGCCAGCACGAATGCGGCGCGGGTGCCTTCTGCCAGCTCAGCTGAGGAAATCCGGCCATCGCCATCCGCATCGAAGCTCGCAAACAGGCCGCCCCCGGGCACCAGTCGGCCAATATCGCGGTGTGACTGGATCGCGTCCGGCTTGACCAGTCCCTGGCCGGGCAGGCGGACCAGGTCGTCTCCGTCAACTTCAGCCTGTGCGAATACAGGAAGGCACGTCAGCAGGGCAGATGCCAGCAGCAGGGGCAGGATTTTGCGGCGCATGGATCGGTGACTCCTCAGGCTTGGCGATGGTTACCCTAGGCGGGTGTGCTGTTTTTGCAACAGGCGGTTACAGCGCCCCAGCGCCTCTGGAAGCAGCCTCGCAGGGTCTGAATTAACCCCGCCTTAACGCTCGCGGGGCCAATCGTTAACCAGTATAAACTTGTCCGAGTCGTGCCTTTCAGGCGCGCGAAACCGGGCTTGGAAAGGCGACTCCGGCGATGAACGCAGATCAAGTGCCCATCATCATGGCCGTCGGCACCGCAATGCTGGCGCTCGGAGCGCTGCTTTGGGCCTTGCGCGTATCGGACGGCGCCCGCGGCGCCGCCAAGCGCTACCGCGACCTAGCTGGAGAGCGCGAAACGGAAAATGCGGCGCTGAAATCGGTTCTCGGCGCGCACCCAGGTGTCATCCTTGTCTGGCAGGGCGATGCATTGGAGGTCGAAGGCGACGAGATCACGCCGCCGGACGTATTCGGATCGTCGGTGGCGTTGGCTGGACTGCTCAGTTTCACCGATGCGGCCATTTCGGAAAACCCCACGGTCCGGATCGTGGAAGGCATCGCCGATCTGGAAGCGCGCGATTCTGCCGGGCAGGACACGACGCTGCGAATCCGCCTGCGCGAACTGCGCGAGCAGGGCCATCCATTTTCGCTGACCATCATCGGACCATCCGGCCGCTTCCTGGAAGCGGACGGCCGGACCGCCGGCGCGCGCGCGGTCGTCTGGGTAACCGACTCGACCATCAAGGGCCTCGAAGAAAGCTCCGCCCGCGGAAAATTCGAGGAAGCCCGGCAAGTCATCGCGCGCGACCCGACCGCCTTCCTCGACATGCTGCGCAAGGCGCCGTTCCCCGCTTGGCGGGTTTCCGGCATGGGCCGCCTCCAATGGGCCAACCCCGCCTATCTCGCCGCCGTGGATTCCTCGAGCCTCGACCGGCTGCTCGAAGAGCAGACGATGCTTGACCAGGCCGTGGCCGAGCAGGCCCGCAAGACCATTTCGGACGGCCAGGAGCACGACGAGACGCGTCATATCGTGATCAAGGGTGATCGCCGGTCGATGCGTGTGCTGACCTTCCCGCTTTCGGGCGGGGCAGGGGCGATGGCGTTTGACGTCACGATGCAGGAGAACGCGCGCGAAGAGCTGAACCGGCACGTGCGCGCGCACGACGAAACGCTGAACCATGTCGCCGACGCGGTCGCGATCTTTAGTTCGGATCGCAAGCTGACCTTCTACAACAAGGCTTTCCGCGACATGTGGGACCTGGAAGAGGCATTCCTTCTCGACCGGCCGAACCATGGCCAGCTGCTGGACCGCCTGCGCGAGCGCCGCAAGCTGCCCGGCCGGCCGAACTATGCCGAATGGCGCGCCGAGGAAATTTCCTACTATCTCGATCTGGACGGCGTGAAGGAAGACAAGTGGTCCTTGCCCGACGGGCGCACCCTGTCCGTGACGCGCCAGCGTCACCCGATGGGCGGCTTGCTGCTGCTGTTCAAGGACATCACGATCCAGCTGGACTTGCAGACGCGCTTCAATGCCCTGATCAAGACCCAGCGCTCGACGCTCGACAACCTGCACGAAGCCGTGGCCGTGTTTGGCAGCGACGGGCGCCTGAAGCTGCACAACCGCGCTTTTGAGCGTGTGTGGGACCTCCCGGCGGAGATGCTGAAGGATTCGCCCGACTATGATGACGTGATCAAGGCCTGCGTGCCGATGTTCCATGACGCGGAAATCTGGGACGCGATCAAGGTCCACATCACCGATCCGTCAGCCGCGGCGCGCCAGGCGACCACCGGCGAGATGCGCCGGTCGGATGGCTCGCTGCTGACCTACATCACCAACCCGCTTCCGGACGGCAATACGCTGACCGCCTTTGCCGACGTAACCGCGACCCGGCGTGTGGAGTCGGCGCTGCGCGACCGGGCTGAAGCTTTCGAGGCCGCCGACCGGCTGAAGACTGAATTCGTGCGCAATGTCAGCTACCAGCTGCGCTCCCCGCTGACGACCATCTTCGGTTACGCCGAATTGCTGGAGACCCAGCGCAACGGCGCCCTGACCGAGCGCCAGGCCGATCACGTGCGGGCGATCCTGTCCGCGTCCGACCATCTCAACAAGCTGATCGAGAACATCCTCGATCTGGCCTTGATTGAAGCTGGCCGGATGGATCTCGATCTCGATACCGTCAATCTTGAAGATCTCGTCGCCGAGGGAATCGAGATGGTCGTGTCGAAGGCCGAAGACACGGAAGTCACGGTCCGCTCCGAGATCATCGGCAAGCTCGGAACCATCCGGGGCGACGCGCGCCGCATCAAGCAGGTTCTGTTCAATCTCGTATCCAACTCACTGCGCTTCACCGAAGCGGGTGGCGAAGTCGTGGTGTCCGCGCAGCGCGCCGGCGACATGGTGATGCTCAGCGTACGGGATAACGGCGTTGGCCTGGAAGCTGACAAGCGCGCGACCAGTTTCGACAGCTTCGTGTCCGGTGACCAGCGCGGTGCAGGCCTTGGCCTGGCGCTCGTCAAGCACTTCATTCACCTGCATGGCGGTACCGTCGGCATGAAGCCGGTGGACGGCGGCGGCCTTGAAGTGACCTGCTGGCTACCGGCACAGGTGTCGGCGGCGGTGCAGGCCGCAGCCCATACGCAGGAAGCCGCGACGCTCTAGGGTTTTACACCGGATCGCTTGCCCTGTAGACATCCTCGTCGAGCTCGCCTTCCCATTTCGCAACCGCCGTCGCCACGGCAAGGTCGCCGGTGATGTTGGTCACTGTGCGCATCATGTCGAGGATGCGGTCGAACGGGAACAGCAGCGCGATGATCAGCACGGTCTGGTCCGGTGTGGCGCCGACGATGCCCAGTGTGGTGGTGGCCAGAAGTAGGCTTACGGACGGCACGCCCGCGGTGCCAATCGACACCAGCGTCGCCATCAGGATGATCGTCAGATAGGTCGAGAAGGTCACCGGAATGCCGAGCGCCTGCACCGCGAACAAAGCGATCAGGCCCTGATAGAGCGCGGTGCCGTCCATGTTGATGGTGGCGCCAAGCGGCAGCACAGACGAGGCGACGGGCTTGCCGATGCCGAGGTTCTTGGTGGCGCAGGAAATGGTCATCGGCAGCGTCGCGTTCGACGAAGAAGTCGAGAAGGCCAGCGCCTGCGCATCAACCACGCCGCGATAGAAGGGCAGGAGCGGCAGCCGCACGACCCCTCGCACGATCAGGCCGTAGGTGATCAGCATATGCAGCGTGCAGGCCGCATAGTGCGCCAGCGTCATTTTGCCGAGCACGGTCAGTACCGAGAATCCGTACTGGCCGAGCACCCAGGCCATCAGCGCGAAGACGCCGATCGGCGCGGTCTCCATGACGATCAACGTGAGTTTCATCATCGCTTCAGCGGCGCTGTCGAACAGCTTGTGCAGAGGCTTGCCCGCGTCGCCTGACATCAGGATGCCGACGCCGAGTAGGATCGCGAAAAAGATGATCTGCAGCACATCGGCGCGGGCGAGTGCCGAAACCGGGTTGTCCGGAATGATCGACAAGAGCGTCCGCATCAGCTGTTCGCCGACCGATCCTGCGGGCGGGTTCGCGGCGAGCTTCTCCCGCGTGGCTTCGAGGTCGGCGGGCGTCGCCATGCTCGTGTCGAACCCGGCGCCCGGCTGGACGATCGTGCCCATCAGCAGCCCGAAGCAGATCGCGATCACAGTGGTGCCCATGTACATCGCCAACGCCCGGCCGCCGAGGCTGCCCAGCTTCTTGGGGTCGCCCATCGCCAGAACGCCCGACACAAGCGTCGTGAAAATCAGCGGCACGACCAGCATCTTGATGAGGCTGATAAAGGCGTCGCCGATCGGCTTTGCCCAGGCTGTGACATTGGCCGCCGCTTCGTCGTTGCCAAGGACCTGGCGCAACACGAGGCCCGTGATTGCGCCGAGAACCAGCCCGAGCATCACCCGCTTCCACAGATCGATCGCAAACCAAGCCTTCATACGCCGCATCCTCATTCAGCCCGGCCGGGACGGTAGGGGGCGGTGACCCGGAAGGCAACCTCCGCCGCGCGCGTCTTGCCATGTGGCGCGGCGTGGCCTTATCCCGTGGGCGATGTCTGCACCGCGCGCGCCCCTGCCGATCGATGATGTCCTGCCGGCGATCCTGAAAGCGTTCGCCGCGGGCAACCGGCTCGTGCTCGCGGCGCCCCCGGGCGCGGGCAAGACGACCCGCGTACCGTTGGCACTTGCCGGACTCCTCGACGAGGAACCGGTCGTGACGGGCCGTATCCTCATGCTCGAGCCCAGGCGCATCGCTGCCCGCATGGCGGCCGAACGCATGGCTGCGACGTTGGGCGAGAAGCTTGGCCAGACCATCGGCCTCACAACCCGTGTGGACCGCAAGGTCTCGGGGTCAACCCGGATTGAAGTGATCACGGACGGCTTGTTCACGCGCCGCATCCTCAATGATCCGGGGCTCGATGGCGTGGGCGCCGTGCTGTTCGACGAATTTCACGAGCGGAGGCTGAACTCCGACCTTGGACTTGCGCTCGCCCTCGAAGCGCAAGGCGCGCTGCGCGAAGACCTCCGCCTGCTGATCATGTCGGCGACGCTCGACACGGCCGCCGTTGCCGGCGCCATTGGCGCGCCGGTCATCGAAAGCGCCGGGAGGCAATATGACGTCGAAACGCGATACGTCGGCCGCTCGGATGATCGCATCGAGGACCGGATGCCGAAGGCTGTCAGGCAGGCTCTGCGCGAGCAGGAAGGATCAGTACTGGCTTTTCTGCCCGGCGCCCGCGAAATACATCGTACCGCCGAGGCGCTGACGGACCTCGGACCGGATGTGATTGTTGCGCCGCTTTTTGGCGCGCTTTCGCCGGCTGAACAGGATGCGGCCGTGTCGCCGTCACCGCCCGGCAAAAGAAAGGTCGTGCTTGCTACCGACCTGGCCGAAAGCGCGCTGACGATCGAAGGCGTCCGTATCGTGATCGATTCCGGTCTGGCGCGCGTCGCGGAAGATGAGTCCGGGGGGCTTGGCACTCGTCTGTCGACCGTGCGCGCGTCCCGGGCCTCGGTGGACCAGCGGCGGGGCAGGGCAGGGCGTACGGCGCCGGGTGTCTGTTACCGCCTGTGGGACGAAGCCGCGACGCGCGGCCTTGTCGCCGCGCCCATACCGGAGATCCAGTCGAGCGACCTGTCAGGCCTGGTCATGTCGCTCGCGGAGTGGGGCGCACGTGATCCGGCCAGGCTAACATGGCTCGATCCGCCGCCACCGGGAAAGTTCCGAGCGGCGGTGTCCCAGCTTCGGGCGCTCGGCGCGCTCGCGGAGGACGGCGTCCTGACGGCCAAGGGAAAAGAAATGTCGCGGCTGCCGATGGCGCCGCGCCTTGCCGCATTGATTGCCTCGGCGCCGACGCCCAGCGAAAAGGCGCTGGCTGCGGAAGTAGCCGCGCTGGTTGGAGAACGCGGCATGGGCGGGGAGTCGGTCGACCTTCGTGACCGGCTGCAGCGGTTTCGCGCGGATGGCAGTGCCCGTGCGCGCAGCCTGAAGGCCCAGGCGGCCGGCTGGGGTGGCGGCGCAAAGCCAGGGGGCGACCTCGCCACGCTGCTCGCAAATGGCTGGCCAGATCAGGTGGCTCGCCGGCGTCCGGGCTCTGACACGGCTTTCCTCATGACGTCCGGCCGGGCGGTCAGTCTTCCGGCTACAGATGGTCTCGCGCGATCTGAGTGGCTGGTCGTCGTCGATGTCGGAGGCGCGGCAAGGGAACCCCGCATTGCGCTTGCGGTACCTCTGCCTGAAGCCGAAGCGCTGAAGAGCCAGCCTGTCGTATCGGAAGACCGGGCGGCCTTCGATCCGGCAACCGGGAAATTCACGGCCCGGCGCGTGAAGTCACTCGGCGCGATCACGCTGTCCGAAGCGCCCTTGCCGAAACCTTCGGCGGAGGCAGCCGCTGCCGCCATGCTTGAAGCCGTCCGTCAAAGCGGTTTTGGCGCAATCGGCGCGTCGGAGACAATCGAAGAAACGTTGGCCCGCCTGCGAATCCTGTTTGCCGCGTCCCTTTTGCAGGATGAACCGCCCTTACCACAACGCCTCGTCGACAAGGCAGACGATTGGTTGCTGCCGCTCCTGCGCCGCAGGGGAGCCGTGGTGCCCAATGCCAGCGAGGTGCGCGATGCACTGATCCAGTCATTCGACTGGCCAGTGCAGGAAGCCCTGCGCCAGCACGCGCCGCTTTCGCTGGAACTGCCATCCGGGCAGGTAGCCCGCGTCGACTGGATTGATCCGCGCGCTCCGCTCGTTTCGGCCCGCGCGCAGGCGTTCTACGGGCTGTCTGAACATCCGAAGATTGCGTCAGGCCGCGTGCCCGTCACCGTGGAATTGCTTTCACCCGGCATGAAGCCGGCGGCCACGACGCAGGATCTCGTGCGTTTCTGGAGCGCTGGCTACAAGGACATGGCGAAGGACATGCGCGGCCGGTACCCAAAGCATGACTGGCCGGACGATCCTGCGTCGGCGCGCGCTCATGAAGGACGCACAAAGAAGCGCCTCTGATCCCGGGGGGAATCTGGTGGCGCAAGACGACCAATGCGGATATGCTTCGTTCTCGAAGTAGAACACTCTGTTCGGAAAGTTTCCAATAGTATTGGAAATAGGGTCGAAAATGGATGCGATGGTTGGATTGCCCGGATGCCGGCGCATCCTGATCGTCATGGTCATGCAGCTTGTGGTCCTGGCTGCGGCCGCCACCTTGTCGCTCCACATGACATTGTCCGGGCTTCACACGGATTTGATGGATTCCGCGATCGTCTTGCTGGCACTGCCGCTCGGTTTGCTGTTGCTCGTCTTTGCCAACCTGAAAGTCATGTCAGAGCCGATTGAGCTGCTCTGGAGCATCAATGCCAAAATGCGCATGCAACGCATCGTGTTCCCGGCGCTCTGGGCTGGATTGGCGCTCTTCGTGCTTGCGTTCGCAATCGAGCGCGTCGCGACTTTCAACACGTTCTGGCTAGCTTCAGTGGAAGCTCTTGCCTACGCCGCTCCGCTTGGTGCGCTGGCTATTCTCTCCCTGAACGGCATCCGGCGATACATCGCCATGAGGCGAGGCGCCGCCGAGATCGAGCGGGTGCTGGCGGAGAAAAGTCCGGACACGAACGGCCTGGAGCGTGTCAGGGTATCGTTCGCCAACGAGATGGGGCGCGCATCGACCAATGTCCGCCCCGGGCCACAGGGCTTCAACCTCGCTGGTCTGACCTCACGCCCCTTTCACGAGCCGGCAAGTTTCGAATGGATGCGAGCTTTCGAGCAGAATGCCGACGCAATCCGTGCTGAGGCAGAGGCGGTGCTGAAACTGCACGCCGGGAAGATCAGCATCTACAACTATCCGGGCCTCGAAGGCGACATGTGGAAAGCCTTCAAGCTGGTGGCCCGCCATGAGCCGTATGAGGACAACCTTGCGGCCTGTCCGGTCACCGCAAAGTTGCTGAAGTCGGTACCCGGCTATCCGGTGTTCCGGGATGCCATGTTCTCGATTCTCGAGCCGGGCGGCGTGATCACCCCTCACCGTGATGTGGGCAATATCTACCTCACAGCCCATCTCGGACTGCGTGTGCCGCCAGGCGGGTTCATCGAAGTGGCGGGCGAGCGCAGGCTCTGGCGCGAGAATGAATTCACTGTGTTCGATTCGTCATACGAACACCGGGCGGTTAACGACACGGACGGCCTGCGCGTCATTCTATTGATTGATTTCCTGCATCCGGAAGTCACCGGCGCTGAGCGTGAATGGATCCGGCAGGTCCATCTCTGAGACTGCAGAAACTGTAACCCGGTGAGCCGTCTTGGGCGCTCCCGTTCCGGCGAGGGGTGTGTTACCGGATTCGGGTGATGAACATGCTCGCCGCCTTGCCCCGTCGCCCTCTTGCTCGTCTGTTGATGGCGGGCGCCTTGCTTGCCAGTGCGGCCTGCGCTGCCACGCCTGCGCCGCCCGCGGTCACTGCGCCCGAAATTTCCGGGGTACGCCTCGGCGTCTATGTGGCCGCGCTCGATGGCAAGCCGGTCTTCGCCGATCATGCCGGTGACCGGTTCATCCCGGCTTCGAATACCAAGATTTTCACGGCTGCTGCCGCTTTCCATTACATCGAAGGGGTCGACCAGCCCGACCCCGCCCTGGCAACCCGCCTGCTGCTGGTGCCGGGCGACGCCGCAGCGCCGCCCTCTCTGGTGCTGAAGGGCGAAGGGGATGCGACCGTGCGCGATGATGACACGTGCGTGATCAACTGCCTGCGCGAACTCGCGGATGCAGTGGTCGCCGCGGGGATCACGCGCGTCGCAGATGTGTATGGCGACGATACTGCGTTTCCGTTCGAGCCCTTCGGGATGGGATGGAGCTGGAACAACCTGCCATTCTATTTCGGCGCGCCTGTCTCGGCGCTGACGGTGAATGGCAATGCGGCGGCCCTCCGCATCGCGCCAGGCGCGACTGAAGGGGATTCCGTGGACGCGGCCTGGCTGGCCGGGGAAGACCTGCTCCGGGTGCGCAACGAGGCGGTCACCAGCGCCCCGGGCAGTGAACTGGAGCTGAGCGTCCTGCGCTGGCCGGGCAGCGATGAGGTTCACCTGACCGGCACGCTGCCGGCGGGCACCTCGCCGCGCAACTACTTCCTCAGCGTACCGGACGCGCCACTGGCGGCGGCGGAGCGGCTTGTACGCCTCCTCTCGGCGCGCGGCGTCGAGGTGGTCGGCGCCGCCAAAGTCCGCACACGGAGCGACCCTGAACCAACGCAGGAATTGGCGCGCCTTTCCCCGCCGCCTCTTCTCGACAGTGTCGTCGATGTCCTCGAAGACAGCGACAACCTTTCGGCAGAGCTGCTGCTGCGCCATGTTGCGCGTGCAACCGGCGGGCAGGGCGCTGACGATGGGATCGATGCCGTCAACGCTATGCTAGTGCAGGCAGGCATAGACAGCAGCGGCGTGGAGATTTTCGACGGCTCTGGCCTGTCGCCCTACAACCGGATCACGCCGCTTTCGACGGTCCGCTTCCTCAGCTGGACAGCGGTCCAGCCCTGGGGTGACAGTTTTCGCAAGGCTCTGCCGGTTGGCGGCCAATCCGGATCGCTCGCACGCCGCTTCAGAGGTACCGCGCTCGATGGGCGCATCTTCGCGAAAACCGGCACGGTACAAGGCGTGAATGCGCTGTCAGGTTTCCTCGTTGCCGCGAGCGGTGAGACACTGGTCTTTTCGGTCATGGCAAACGACCGGCCCGTCGGCGCGGATGCCGTCGTGCCGCTGATCGATGCGCTGTTGCTCGAGATCGCGGCGGCGAACTGACCCGTCCGTCAGTTTGGCCGGCGTTCGTTTTCCTGGCCCCATTCGAGGCCCATAGATTTCTTCATCCAGTCCGAAAACGTATTGGGCTTGAGCAAAGCCTTGGCGTCCAGCGTTCCGAAGGAAACGAGCGGTCCGTCGACGCCTTCAAGACGGACGCCCCGAATGCGCTGCGCGCCGTTGGACCATTCCATGGATTGTGCGGGATCAAGGACCAGCATCACCTGGTGACCGCCGCGTCCCTCGTCGTCGCGCCCGAACACCAGCCCGTAGACCTTCTCGCGCCCCCACAAGCCGTGGCTCGATGCCTGACGTTTGCCGTCAAGCAGCACTTCGTCCCACAAGAGGTTGCGGCGCCATTGCAACACGTGCATGCGCTGACCTGCGACGACCTTGATGTCGACCTCGTGCAGCGTGACGCGAACCAGCTCGGCATGCATGGCGGAAACCCCTTCAAGCGATTTATCGTTTTTCAATATATGTCTGGGCGGCCCGCGTCAACCTGGATCAGAAGGGGCAAGCCGCTTCCAGCGTGATGGGCGCTCCGGTGGCGGGATGGCAAAACGCCAGCCGCTCGGCATGCAGGGCAAGGCGCGGCCGGGCAGCGCGCGCGTCGCCCTCCGCGTAGAATTCATCCCCGAGGATCGGATGCCCGGTTGCGGCCAGATGCACACGCAGCTGGTGCGAGCGCCCCGTCAGCGGCGTCAGGGCAAGCCGCGAAGCGCCGTGCCATCTCTCGAGCGTTTCGTAACGCGTCCGGCTCGGCTTGCCGATGTCCGTGTCCACCTTCTGGAGCGGCCGACGGGGCCAGTCCGTGATCAGGGGCAAGTTGATCTCGCCGGCAGCCGGCTCGGGCGCGCCCCAGACATCAGCGATGTATCGCTTGGACATTTCACCCCGCTCGAAAAGTCCTGACAAGGCGCGCTGCATGTCCTTGCCGCGCGCAAACAGCAACAAGCCGCTTGTCGCCATGTCGAGCCGGTGCACCGTCAGCGCATCGGAAAATTCCGCCTGCACGCGTGATACCGCGCAATCTGCCTTGTCTTCTCCCCGTCCGGGTACGGACAAAAGGCCCGCTGGCTTGTCAATCACCACCAGCGAGTCATCGGCATGCACGATCGCGAGCGCGGCCTTGGGCGGTGAATACACGTTCAAGGCGCCAGTCCCGGCAGGGTCAGGCGGAACGATGTTCCGGTCTCGCCGGTCGCGACCAGCTCAAGGCGGCCGCCCAGTGCCTCGGCGAGTTCCCGGGCGATCACCAGCCCCAATCCCGTCCCGTTGGTGCGGGTGGAGCCGGCAAAGGGTTTGAACAGGTTCTCGCGCGCACGCTCTGGCAGGCCGGGCCCGTTGTCCCTGAACACCAGGCCGCCGTCGACAAGTTCGACCTGGATCCGCGCTGCTGGCGTGTTCGCCTGTCTCATCGCTTCGGCGGCGTTGCGCATCAGGTTCGACGCTATGCGGTGCAAGTGATCGGGATCGCTGGAAAATGCGAAGTCTAGCGGGATGTCTGTTTCCATCGTGGTCCCGCTGCCGTTCAGCGCTTCATCAGCCGCTTCCCGAAGGATCGTACGCAGGCTGACGGTCTGCATGCGCGGCGGGCGCGGCGCGGCCTTGCCATAGTCCAGGGTCGCTGTGGCGAGTTCAATGGCCCGCTCCAGCGCCCGCTCAAGACGCGGTGCGGCGCGGATCACGCGGGGGTCTTCGGATTTCGCCAGCACGTCTGACACCAGCTGCGCCGAGGCGAGAGAGTTTCGAAGGTCGTGGTTTATCTTGGCGACCGCGCTGCCAAGCTCGGCCAGATGGGCGCGTTGCCGGAAGGCGTCTGCGACCGCTTCCTCCATGCCGGACAGCGCATTCTGCGCGCGGCCGATTTCGTCGCGCCGCGTGGTTGGGGAAAGCCGCTGCGTCCAGCTGCCCGGATCCTGGCTGAACTGCTCCACACTGACTGTCACCCGCTTCATCGGTCGCACGACCAGCACGTCCAGTACGGCATAGATGAGGACCGCAGCCACCAGCGCGATCAGCAGCGACAGACCGGCAACGCGCCAGGCGAAAGCGACCATGGCGGCCTTGAGCGGCGCCTGCGGCAGCACGACCTCCAGCACGCGCCCCTCGCCGGAGCCTTCGGCCATGACGATCAGGATCTGGTTTGCCGGTGCGAAATACTCTGACAGCGCCGCCGCCGAGCGGCCCATCATCGTCGTTGCCCGCAAATCGATCGTGCGGGCTGGTCCTGTGATGTCGACCGCCGGGGCCAGCAGCTGGATGTGCATGTCGTCTTCGATCTCCGCGACCGCGAGCACCTCGGCTTTCGTCAGGAGGCTCTGCGAAAGTTCGGTCGACACTTCGCGCATCGGCGCGGCATCCAATGCCAGCGCCGCAATACGGGCCGCGGCGACACGTTCTTCCAGCCACTGCGTTCGCAGTCCGCTGACCGAAGGAATGAAGATCAGGAATTCGGTGAAAAGTATGGCGCCCAGCGTCAAGGCAAAGAGGCGTCCGGACAGGCCTTCGGCGAAACGCCGCAGGCCTGGCGCCGACATCGGTTTGGAAGCAGGTGGCGGCGTCATCACCGGCTGACGCTTAAGCGAAATCTGCCGGAAAAGGAACGGGTTCCCGCGTTCGCCTTCAGGGAATTCGTTGCAGGATGCCAACCAGCGTACGGGCCGGCTTTCCGAACACGCTGGGGGTGAAATAGGCAGAGGCCGCCCGCTTCACGACTTCGGCCCGGGTGGGGTAGGGCGAGATGAAATTGGTAAGCGCTGTCAGTTTCAATCCGTTGGACATCGCCACCGAGACAAGCTGCAGGATGTCGCCGGCGCCGTCGCCAGCGATCGAGGCGCCGATCAGCTTGCCCTTGTGCAACACAAGCTTGGCCTCGCCGGCCGTCTTGCCTTCCGCAATCGCCCGGTCGTTGTCATGGAAGGGGAAGGCCGATGTCTTGACCCCGTCGCCATACTTTGTGCGCGCCTCCGCTTCGGTCAGGCCGATCTGGGCGATTTCGGGTGAAGTGTAGGTGACCGCCGGGACGGGCAGGCTTGCCGCCGTGCTAGCCTGCTTGAAGAAGGCGCGCCGGATGAAGACCGAGGCGTGCCAGCCCGCCACATGCGTGAACTGTTCGCGCCCGGCCGCATCGCCCAGCGCCCATACGCGCGGATTGCTCTTCGAGCGAAGGGTGTCCCCCACTGTGATGCCGCCTGGCGAGTGGTCGACGCCGCCTTTGTCGAGGTCGAGACCATCGAGCACCGCGCGCCGTCCCAGTGCCACCAACAGGTGAGATCCCTGTACGGAGGTTTCGCCCTTCGGTCCCAGCGCATGGACCGCCACTGCGCCTATGCCGCCCGATACCCGCACCGCCTTGTGATGCTCGAGGATCGTCACGCCTTCGCTGCGCAGCGCGTCCACCGCCAGCGCGGCATGCGCCGCATCCGCCCGCGCCAGGGCGCGGTCCATTTCGATCACGGTCACCTTCGCGCCAAGGCGGCTGAAAGCCTGTGCCAGCTCAAGGCCGATCGGACCGCCGCCGAGCACCACGAGGTGCGAAGGAAGCGCAGGCATCGAAAAGATCGTTTCGTTGATCAGGTAGGGCACATCCGCCAGTCCGGGAATCGGCGGTACGAAGGCGCGGCTACCGCTGGCGACGATGATCCGGCGCGCCTTCACGCGAACAGAGTCCGACACGACCGTGTTGCGGTCTGCAAACCGTGCGGCTTCGCGGATCACGGTGCAGCCGAGGCCTTCGAACCGTTCCTGGCTGTCGACCGGGGCGATTGTCTCGATGGTCTTGCGCACATGCGCTTTCACGCCTTCCCAGTCCACGCGCGCCGGGGCGATCTGCACGCCGTATCTGGCGGCTTCGTCAGGCGCGTGCGCGGCTTTCGCTGCCGATAGCAGTGCCTTGGATGGCACACAGCCGTAGTTCAGGCAGTCGCCGCCCATCTCGTGCTTTTCAAAAAGGACCACTTTCAGGCCAAGCATGGCCGCGCCAGCGGCAGCCGATAGCCCGCCAGAGCCCGCGCCGATCACGCAGAGGTCAGCCTTCAGTGTGCGGAGCTCAGGCATCGGCGGGTACCTTTTTCGGAAACAGCTTCTTGAAAGCCACCGGCAGCAACGAAACGACGCCGAGCGCGATGAACGCGGGGATCAGGTTTCCGGCGACGCTTGCAAGGTCGGGGTCTTCGCCCGCTGCGAACGTCGCGCCGAGGCCCGCCCCGATCCACGTGTAGGCCAGCACGCCCGGAATGATCCCCAGCGCGGTCGTGATCACATAGTCCCGGAACTTCGCGCCAAATATGGCCGGTGCGATGTTCGCCACCGGGAAGGGGACCACCGGCAGGAAGCGCAACGCAAACATGTAGGAGACGGCATCCTCCTGGAAGCCCTTCTCCAGTTTCTGCACGAACGGTCCGGCCCGCTCGCGCAGCGCGGCGCCTACCGATGACTTGGCGGCAAGGAACAACGTGCTCGCGCCGAGGGTCGCGCCGGCGATCGTCGCCGGTGTTCCGCCCCAGAGTCCGAAAAGGAACCCGCCCGCGATCGTGATCCACAACGCGCCCGGCAACATCAGCACAGTCGCGGCGGCATAAACCGCGACATAAATTGCAAAGGCCAGCACAGTGTGTTCGGCGACGAACCCACTCAGAACGGCCTGCTGATCTCGCAATGTCTCCAGGGACAGGTAGCGGTGCACGCCGCTCGCCCAGGCTGCGGCAAGCGCCGCCAGGATGAGGGCGACCGGCCATAGCCGGCGCCAAAGGGGAGTTCGGTTTTGGGTCATGATTTCAGCGTTTCTTGAGTCTGGCCGCATCATTGAGCGACCAGTCATAGGTGTATCGAACTATCTTCGGCTTGGCGCGGATCTTCTCGGCAAGGTCCGGTTCGGCATATTGCAGCAGGTGGTCGATCACAGCTTCCTTCGAGCCACCGAAATCAGCCTCGAACCAGTCATAGATTGACGACAGGACAAGGCCTTTTGATGTAACCGTCACGCCGCGCTTCTGGTTGATGTAGGCGCGGGCCGCGTCGGCAAGGTCTTTCTTGAGCGTTGCCGCTTCCCATGCCTTCACGCGCAGGTTCGGGCAGCTGTAGGAGGCGCAATTGATCGAATAGTGAACTTCCGGTGTCCCCCACACCTTGCGTAGGATCTTGTGCTCGATGGCATCCAGCGACACTTCGCTGCCGCCGGCACGGACCTTCACGTCCTTCCAGGGACCCGTCAGGTAGCCGTCCTTGATCGACTTGACCGGATAGCGCTCGACGATGTGGCGCACCGTCACGGCATTGTAGAGGTTGGCCCAGGCCGCGAAATTGGCGTCGGTGCGGGCAGAAAGGTCTGTCTCGGCAAACCGGGCAATATAGGCGTCCAGCGCCGCCCGGTCGGCCTGCGAGGCGGCGAGGCCGGCATAGTCGAAATAAGCGATCCCGTCGCTTCCGGGCTTGACGTAGAGCTTGAGCAGCCGTGTCCAGTCGGCGTGTTGGGCAGGCATTGTCGTCTCCGCAGCAGGCGCTGGCGAGATATCAGCGAAAGCCGCCGCCGGCGAAAGGGCGGCCGCAAGGGCAAGCAGGCCAAGCGCCGAACGGCGGCCGAACTTGATCAGGTCGAAACGTGTCATGCGAGCGGCATAGACGGTCTCACGCGGCGGGGCATATCACGACACGGTGAATTAACCTCGCCCTGCGACCGCTTTTTTGCGCTTGTTCCGGCTTGACCGCGTCCGCGCCCGCCTGTATTGCCCCCGTTTTCCAAGTTCCAAGCCTCAGAGCAGTTCCATGAAACGCACTTTCCAGCCGAGCAACCTCCGCCGCAAGCGCACCCATGGCTTCCGTGAGCGCATGGCCACCAAGAGCGGCCGCAAGGTGCTGGCACGCCGCCGCGCCAAGGGCCGCAAGACCCTTTCGGCCTGATCCTTCCCAGCCGGGCCCGGTCAGGGCCTGCCGACCGGGAGGCCGATCATGTCCGGCCCCGAAAAAACAGACCTTCCCGAAACGCGCCGCCTCAAGAAGCGGCGCGAATTCACGTTTGCCCGTGATGGTATCACCGAGCGGCGCAAGTCCGTCGTGGTGCAGGCCCGCGCCCGCGCCGGCGGCGATCCTGGGCTCCATGTCGGCGAGGGCTTCACCGCGACGAAGAAGATCGGCGGCGCGGTCCAGCGCAACCGGGCAAAACGGCGCCTGCGCGAGGCGTCCCGGCGCCTTCTGGCCCGCTATGGGCGCCCCGGTTGGGACTACGTCTTCATCGCGCGCGAAGCGACGCTGGATGTTGGCTGGTCCCGATTGCTTGACGATATGGAAAGCGCGCTGATAAGCCTCGCGCGCGTCTGAAACGCCCTGCCTGAACCGGGCCAAAGTCCCACAAATCTGCGGAATCTCCCCCATGGAAAAAGAAGAACAACGCAACTTCCTGCTGGCCATGGCCGCAATGATTGCGTTCGTCTTTCTCTATCAGATGTTCGTGATGGAGCCGGCGCAGAAGAAATTCCAGGCCGAGCAGGCCGCCAAGGCGGCGCTGGAACAGACCGCCACCGTCGACACCGCCGCTGCCGAAGCCGTCAAGCCCAAGGACCTGCCCGAGGCGCTCGCCGCATCGCCACGCGTCAAGATCGACGCGCCAGCGCTCGACGGGTCGCTGCGCCTCGCCGGTGCGCGCATCGATGACCTGCGCCTCAAGAACTATTATGTGACCGTCGAAAAGCAGGAAGAGATCCACCTTTTCCGGCCCGAAGAAACCGAGTTCGGCTATTTCACCACTTTCTACTGGGCGGATGGCAACACGCTGGTCGCCGGGCGCAACTCGCCCTGGACGCAGGTCGGCGACGGCACGCTCAGCGCCGCCTCGCCGGTGACACTCCGCCTTGAGACCGACGGCGTCACCATCGACCGGCAGGTTTCGGTCGACGACAACTACCTCTTCACCTTCCGGGATACTGTCACCAACACATCCGGCGCTGCCAAGACGCTCCGCCCCATCGGGTCGATCGAGCGGGAAGGCGACTGGCAGAGCTTCGTCAAGGCCACCGATCCGGCCTCCGCCGGCAATAGCGGCCTTGCCCACATGGGCCTGATGGGCGTCACGGACGCGACGCTCCGCCTGCAGAAGTACAAGCCGCTCATGGCGTCCAAGAAGATCAAGGGCGAAGCCGCCGACGGCATCTTTCCGTCCACAAAGGGCGGCTGGTGGGGCCTGTCCGACATGTACTGGATGAGCGCACTGGTGCCCGACCAGGCAAGCGCCTTCGCCGCCTCGGTCAACCGCTCAAGCCTGTCGCGCGGCGGCCCGCTGGAAGTGCGCACCGAGGGCGCCGACATCACGCTCGCACCCGGCGCGGCGACGACCATCGAGAACCGCGTGTTCGCCGGCGCAAAAAAGTTCGAAGTGCTGCGTGACTACGAAAAATCCGCCGGCATCCCGATGATGATCGACGCGATCGACTGGGGCTGGGCCTACTTCCTCACCAAACCCTTCTTCTACATCCTGCACTGGCTGCACGGCCATGTAGGCTCATTCGGCTGGGCAATCCTTGCCTTCACCGTTCTGGTGAAGCTGCCGCTCGTTCCGCTCTACAATGCCAGCTTCAAGTCGATGGCCAAGCTGAAGAAGCTGCAGGAACCGATGAAGGATATCAACGAGCGCTTCGCCGCCGACCCGCAGCGCCGCCAGCAGGAAATGATGAAGCTCTACAAGGAGACCGGCGCCAACCCGATCGGCGGCTGCCTTCCCATCCTTGTCACCATCCCGATCTTCTACGCGCTCTACAAGACGCTCTACGTGACGCTCGACATGCGCCATGAGCCCTTCTGGTACATGAAGGACCTGTCGGCGCCGGACCCGACCGCCATCGGCAACCTGTTCGGCCTGCTGCCCTGGGCCGCCAGCGACATCAAGGCGATCCCGGTCGTCGGCATCATCATCGGCATCGGCCTCCTGCCGCTGCTCTACGGTGCCACCATGGCGACCCTGCAGTCGCTGTCGCCGCCGCCGCCCGACAAGATGCAGGCCCGCATCATCATGGCGATGCCGCTGGTGTTCATGTTCGTGTTCGGAGGATTTGCCGCCGGTCTCGTGCTCTACTGGGTCTGGTCGAACGTGCTGACGTTCATCCAGCAGTACACCATCATGCGCCTCAACGGCGCCGAGACCGAGGTCGGAAAATTTGTTGCCGGCCTGCTCGGGCGCCGCAAGGCACCGGCGGAATAAGTGGACACGCCGTCCTTCTCCGACGACCAGATCGAAGCGGGCCGCCTCCTGTTCTCAGGATCGGCCAACTTCGTGATGGGCGTGGTCGACCTGAAAGGCCTGCCGCCGGCTGATCGCCTCGAGGTCTGCTTCGCGGGCCGTTCGAATGTCGGCAAGTCGAGCCTGATCAATGCGCTCACCGGCCGCGCCAAGCTCGCCCGCTCGTCCGCGGAGCCGGGACGCACCCGCGAGCTGAACTATTTCGACATCGGGGACGGGCGCCTTTTCCTAGTCGACCTTCCGGGCTTCGGTTATGCGCAGGTGTCGAAGACGCAGGTCGCGGCCTGGCAGAAACTGATCAAGTCTTACCTGCGCGGCCGGCCGAGCCTGCGCCGCGTGTTCTTTCTCGTCGATGCCCGCCGCGGCCTGATGGAAACAGACAACGAGATCATGGACCTGCTCGACAGCGCGGCAGTCAACTACCAGATCGTCCTGACCAAGGTCGACAAGGTTCCAAAGGCCGAGGTCGAGAAGACAGCTGCCGGCGTTGCCGCGCGCCTGAAAAAGCGCGGCGCCGCCCACCCGGTCGTGCTGCAGACCTCCTCGGAAAAAGGCTGGGGCATTCCCGAGCTGCGCGCCGAGATTTCGTCCTTTCTCTGATCCCGCTGCGTCAGTCCTTGCCCGGATGATATGTGCGCGTCGCATCCGCCATGACACCAGCCTTTGTCAGAAGCGCCGTGCGCCAGTCTTCATGGGCGAATAACGGTGCCTGATCGGCATAGTGCGGCGACGAGGCGTCCAGCGTTGCGCTGCCGAAAGGACTGATCACGCGGGCCGTCTGCCGGCCCTCGGCGTCCCACGCGACCAGCGCAATCCAGGTGTCGCCCGCCGACATGTGCAGCTCTCCGTCGTCGCGTATCTCCTTCGGGTACACGGCCCGAAGCGTGTCCGGTCCGCCGCTGATCGCCAGGCTCACGGCGCCGCGCACCAGCCGGTTCACCTCGCCCCATTCCGGATCGATCCGGCCGTGGTGCAGTTTCAGCCAGGCAACCGCTTCGCGGAAGGCTGTCTCGGGTGGCGGCGCCTTGACGTGCGTGTACTTCTCCGTGATCGCGCGCTGCGTGGTCAGGCTGCCCAGCGCCGCTGTCCGGCTGGAGGCGTCCGTGCCATAATCCCAGCTTGCCAGCAGCGCGGCCGCCTCGGCCATTTCGGGTTCACCTGACCAGTCGGCCGCCAGCACGGCCTTGACCACCGCGTCCGCTTCCGAGCCTTGCGCATACCTGTTGTCAAACTTGATCGCCAGCAGGCGCGCCTCGTCGATGGGGTCGCCGTCGCCCGTCAGTTCCATGACGCGCAGTGAGCGATTGGTCTGGTTCGTCTGCAAGCCCATCGATTGCGGAAAGTCTTCCGGCTTCAGGTTGTCGGGGCCGTCCGTCGCCGAATAGGGCGTATTGTTCGAGTTGAAGATGAAGCCCGAGGCGGGGTTGATGAGTTTCGGCACCGCGTCCCATGCGCGGTATCCCTGCCAAATGATATCTGAGCGGTCGCCCGGCAGGTCGCCCGCCCAGTCCCAAGCGTCGTTGCGATCCGGGTACTGTGCATTATGGATGAAGGCGATGTTGCCGTCCTTGTCGCCGTAGACGTAATTGATCGAAGGAAGGGCATTCATCGCCATGGCGCCCATGAACTGGTTCATGTCCGCAGACTTGCCCAGCCGGTAGTATTGTTCCAGCTGCCGGATCTCTCCCATGCCCGCATAGCGGATGGCATAGGTGCCGGTTGGTCCCTCGATCACCGGTCCGTGCACGGATCGCTTGACCGCCCGCGTCGCCGGGAACGCGAACGGGCCTGCCAGTTTCACGTTGATGCGCGCCTGCGTGATCTCGAAATCGGTCCACTTCCCGTCCAGCCAGTACTGGTTCTTGTTGTCGGGATTGATCGTCAGCACGAACGTGTCTACGAGGTCCTGCGCGCTTACGGTGTTGGCCCAGCCGAGGTTCTTGTTGAACCCGTGCAGGATCACCGGCGTACCCGGGAACAGCCCGCCCGTGATGTCGAGCCCCTCGCCGGACGTGACCTGCGCCTCATACCAGGCGACCGGTCCGGTGAGGGGTTGGTGAGAGTTGATCACCAGGCGCGTGACACCGTCGCCGGACCTTGCCGGCGAAACGGCAAAGGCGTTTGACCCCCGTTCGCTGGCCGAGCGCGGCGCCAGGAGAAACGCCTTCTTCGGGCCGGCGGGATCCAGCGCAATGGATTGCGTATAGTCTTCGCCGAACAGCTTCAGCAGCGTGTCGTCCAGGCCATAGAAGAACGGCGTCTTGAACATGAAGCCCGCGACAACGTCTTCCGCCCGGAACGGGGCGAGGCCCGCCCATGTCTGTTCCGGATGCTCCGAGGCGTAGAGGTTGAGGCCGGCCACATAACCCTCTGCCATGGCCTTCACATCCGCCGGCACGTCAGCGTCATACCGGGCATCAACCGTCTCCCACACGCCCAGCAGGGAGGCGATATAGTCAATCGGCGCCGCGTCCTTGCCGCGGTAGCGCGCCAGCACACCGCGCGCTGCCGCAACGGTCTCCTGGATCGTCTCGAAATCGTCCTCCGCATGCGCATAGGCGAGGCCAAACGCGGTGTCGGCGTCGCGCGCGCCGTAGATGTGCGGCACACCGAAACTGTCGCGGATGATCTCGGCATCATAATTGGCCGCAGCGGCCGCGAGGGAGGCTGCCGGGGGGCTGACCGCCCAGCGGATGCCAGAGCCATGCGCCCAGCCCGGCCAGCCCAAGCAGGAGCACGGCGCCCAAGATGCCCATAATGCGTTTCATGTCCTGCCCCTCTGCCTTGTTTTCCGTCATCTCTACCGGCTCATGCGGCGCTTGTCGCCTGCACGCGGCGGGCCTGCTTGAACACCGCCCGCGGCTCGTCTAGCCAGAGCGTTCCTGACAGGCTGCGCCCAATGATCGAAATACGCCCCGATGACCTGACCGGCGCCGAGATCGCCGATCTAATTGCCATCCATGCCGGCACCATGCTCGCTGCCTCGCCGCCCGAGAGCTGCCATTTCCTGCCGATCGACGGCCTGCGCCAGCCGTCCGTGTCGGTGTGGAGCATCTGGGACGACGGCGCGCTACTCGGCTGCGGCGCGCTGAAGGACCTCGGCGACGGCACGGGCGAGATCAAGTCGATGCACACCCGCCAGGCCCTTAGGGGCAGGGGGCTCGGCCGCCAGATTCTCGCGCACATCCTCGCCGAAGCGCGGCGCCGCAACTATTCCGCGCTGTATCTGGAAACCGGCTCGATGGACGCCTTCATCCCGGCGCGAACGCTCTATGCCGCCCACGGCTTCGAAACCTGCGGCCCGTTCGGCGACTATGTCGAGGATCCGCACAGCGTGTTCATGCGTCTTGCCCTCGGCTGATCGGGCATTGCGCGGCGCTGCCAAAACGCTTTAGACACCGGCCCCATGACCGACGCCCAGTCTCAGGCCCAGCTGACGGCCCGCACCCTGTCCGAGGCGCTGCCCTACCTGCAGCGCTATGACAATCAGACCATCGTGATCAAATACGGCGGCCATGCCATGGTCGATCCGGAACTCGCCAAGGCCTTCGCCCGCGATGTGGTCCTGCTGAAGCTGCTCGGTGTCCACCCGGTCGTCGTCCATGGCGGCGGCCCCCAGATCGGCGCGATGCTCGCCAAGCTCGCCATAAAGTCCGAGTTCAAGGACGGCCTGCGCGTCACCGACGATGCCACTATGGAAGTCGTCGAAATGGTCCTCTCCGGCCCGATCAACAAATCCATCGTGCGAGCCATAAACGCGGCCGGTGGCAAGGCGGTCGGCCTGTCCGGCGCAGACGGCAACCTGATCCGCGCCCGCAAGGCCACCAAGACGACCAAGGATCCCGACAGCAACATCGAGAGCATCGTCGATCTCGGCTATGTCGGCGAGCCCGAACATGTCGATGTCGCGGTCCTCAAGGCGCTGCGCGATTCCGATGCAGACCTCATTCCGGTCGTCGCCCCGGTCGGCATCGGCGAAGACGGCGCCCGCTATAACATCAACGCCGATACGGCCGCCGGCGCGGTCGCCGCAGCCCTCGGCGCCAGCCGTCTCCTGCTGCTGACCGATGTCGCAGGTGTGCTCGACAAGCAGAAAAACCTGATCCGCGAGATCGCCGTGAAGGACATCCCGGGCCTGATCGCGGACGGCACAGCTGCAGGTGGTATGATTCCAAAACTTGAAACGGCAGCACATTCCGTGATTCATGGCGTCGGGGCGGCGGTAATCCTCGATGGGCGTGCGCCGCACGCCCTGCTCATGGAGCTGTTCACTGAACATGGCGCTGGAACGCTTGTTTCTTAGGACCGCAGCCCTCGTGGTTGCCACCCTCACGGCGCTGGCATTGCCGGCCCGTGCTCAGGCCGAAGACGGGTGGGAGCTGTGCAACCGCACCAGCTACATCATCGAAGCCGCAGTCGGTCACGCCCAAGGCACGGGCGTGTCGGTGGATGGCTGGACCAAGCTGCCCCCCGGCACCTGCAAGAATGCCCTTCCGGGCCCGCTGACGCCCGGCATCCATTACCTCTACGGCCGGGGCTCCTCCGCCCACCAGGGCGGCGGGCGCGAATGGGGCGGCCAGCACGAACTGTGCGTCGACCCGACCGGCGGTTTCTCGCTGGAAAGCCCGCCGGACTGCGCGGCCATGGGACTCGAGGCGCAGGGTTTCCGGCCGGTCGACATCAAGGCGGCCAAATGGTCGAACAATTTCACCGAGATCGAAAACTGGTCGCTCGACAATGCCCGCAACGCCGGCCTCCAGCGCCTGCTCGATGAGGCGGGCATCGTCTCGGGCAATATCGACGGCTTCATCGGCGGGCGCACCCGCTCGGCGATCAACGACTTCCTGAAGCTCAAGGGCCTGCCCGCCGACACGACCGACGCCGATCTGATCGACTATCTCGAACAGGCCGCCGACGAGCGCAGCCGCAGCGTCGGCTTCACGCTGTGCAACCGCACCAAGAACCGCATCTGGAGTGCCATTGCCCGGCGCAGCACCGAGGGCTGGGAAAGCCGTGGCTGGTGGCGCATTGAGGCAGGCGGCTGCGCCCGCGTCGTGGACCGGCCGCTGCGGGGTTCGGAACACTTCGTCTATGCCGAAATGGAAGAGCCGACCGGCCTGCGCACCCTGTCACGCGCCTCTGAAGCCTTCTGCGTCGGCCGCGCCAAGTTTGCCATTCCGGGTCGCGACAATTGCGAAAGCAGCTCCTACCGGACAGCCCTGTTCGCCCGCACACCGGCACCGACCGAGCGCAAACTCGTCTACGAGTTCTTCGAGCGCGATTTCACAGACGCGGCCGCGAATGGCGATTAAACTGCTGCCCACCCCGCAGATGGCCCACGTTGCAGACTGGGTCTTCGACCTCGACAACACGCTCTATCCCGCCGAGTGCGACCTGTTCGCCGAGATCGACACGCGGATGACCGATTTTGTCGCCCGCCTTACCGGGCTTGAGCGCCTCGAGGCGCGCAAGCTGCAGAAGCACTACTATGCCACCTACGGCACGACGCTCTCGGGCCTGATGACCGAGCATGGTCTCGATCCCGCAGAATTCCTTCACTACGTGCACGAGATCGACCTGTCGCCGCTTCCGGACCTGCCGGCGCTCCGCGCAGCGATCGAGGCGTTGCCGGGCCGCAAGTTCATCTACACCAACGGCCCGCGCCGGCACGCCGAGCGCGTGACCGAAAAGATGGGCCTCGCGCATCTGTTCAACGACAGTTTCGGCATCGAGGAGAGCGCGTTCACCCCGAAGCCGCACCTCTCCGCCTATGAGGGGTTCTGCAAGCTCCACAAGGTCGAGCCGCAGGGCGCTGCCTTCTTCGAGGATCTCGCGCGCAATCTCCTGCCGGCCAAGTCGCTCGGTTTCACGACCGTGCTGGTGCACTCCGAAAAGGACTGGAGCCACGAGCCGATTGAGGCGCGTCCCGCCGGGGCAGGGGACGTGTTCGGGGGTGACGGAGCAGACCACATCGACTACATCACCGGCGACCTCGCCGGGTTTCTCGACTCGGCGCGGCCCAGGCCCGGCCCGATAGAGAAAGACTGACGCGATGACTGACGCCCTTGCCCGTGTAATCGATGCTGCCTGGGAGGCACGCGACACGCTTTCGACGGATACCAAGGGTGAAGTCCGCGACGCCGTCGATGCCTCGATCAACCTGCTCGACGCGGGCGAAGCACGCGTTGCGACGCGCGGGCCGGATGGCACCTGGACCGTGCACCAGTGGCTGAAGAAAGCCGTGCTCCTGTCGTTTCGGCTGAATGCCAACGGCGCCATCGGCGGCACGCCGGGCGGTGGCAACTGGTGGGACAAGGTGCCGTCGAAATTCGAAGGCTGGGGCGCCACCGAATTCAAGGCCGCCGGCTTCCGCGCCGTGCCGCCGGCTGCCGTGCGCCGCGGCGCCTACATTGCGAAGAACGCGGTCCTGATGCCGTCCTACGTCAACATCGGCGCTTATGTCGGTGAAGGCACGATGGTCGACACCTGGGCCTCGGTCGGCTCCTGCGCGCAGGTCGGCGCCAACTGCCACATCTCCGCCGGCACCGGCATCGGCGGCGTGCTGGAGCCGCTGCAGGCGAACCCCACCATCATCGAAGACAACTGCTTCATCGGCGCGCGTTCGGAAGTCGTCGAAGGCGTTGTCGTGGGCGAAGGCTCGGTCCTCGCGATGGGCGTGTTCATCACTCAGTCGACAAAGATCGTGAACCGCCAGACCGGCGAGATCATCTATGGCAAGGTGCCGCCCTTCTCCGTCATCGTGCCGGGCACACTGCCCGATCCCAAAGGCGGCCCCTCGCTTGCCTGCGCTGTCATCGTCAAGACGGTGGATGCGCAAACCCGCTCCAAGACCGGCGTCAACGAACTCCTGCGCGACTAGGCCTCATGCCCATCGAAGTGCTCGACTGGATCAATGATCCCGGCACGCCCGGCAAGACCGGAGACGACCGCTTCGGGCATGACGCGGCAGCCGGCCGCGCCTGGGTGATTGATGGCGCAACCGACGCAACGGACCTGAAGCCCTTCCCGGGCGAGAGCGGCGCCGCCTGGCTCGCGCAAACCGTGTCGCAGCGCCTGATGGAGGGGCCAGGTGCCGGCGAAGGCGCGAAAGACTATTTCGGCCGTGTGCTGACGGATGTTGCGGCCGATGCTGCTCGCCAGTCGAAGCTGCCGCTTACCAGCTTGCCCGGCGAGGCGTTGCCGATTGCCTCAGCCATGTGGATTCGCCGCATCGCGGACGAATGCGAATTCGTCTGGGCGGGAGACTGTTTCGCGATCGCGCAGACCGGCGCCGGCGGCACGCAGCTCATCGGTACAGCCGAGAAGGCGGGCGACGAAACGCGCGAGGCCGCCCGCATGCTGGCGATGTCGGGAGACGAGCGCTGGCGCACGCTGCAGGCCCAGCGCCGTGCTGCCAATGCGCCCGAGCGCGGACTGATCTCGCTGAACCCGGCTGCCGCCGCGCACCTGCATGTCCGGCGGGTGCAACTTCCGCCCGGCGCGCATGTCCTGCTGATGACCGACGGCTTCTTCCGGTTTGTTGAACCCTACGCACTCGATACGCCCGAAAGCCTGCTGGCCCGCGCCCTGCGGGACGGTCTGGCGACCTCAGTCAGCGCGCTTCGGCAGCACGAGACCGCGCCGCACAGTGTCCGCCTCAAGGCGCGCGACGATGCGGCGGCTGTGCTGGTCAGGTTCTGATTTTGGATCCGGCTATTCGCTCAGTGTAAAGACTGTGTTCTTGTCAAGCGCCGACCACGGCAATTCCGACAGATCAGAGATCCGGCGCGGCACGTAACCAAGCGCTTTCAGGAATTCTGCGAGCTCATGCTTGCCGATCCCGAATCGGCCTTCCCGATTGTCAATTTCGCACAGGATCGCCGGCTTGTGCTGGCGCAGCAGTCCTTCCGCTCCCCGCAACACATCCAGTTCGCCGCCTTCGACATCAATCTTGATCAGCGAAACCGGCGCGCAGTTGATATGCGCCATGATCGTATCGAGCGCATGGAGCGACACAAGCTCTCGCTTGATCTGAAACCTGTTTGCCAGATCGGCTTCGTCGCCGATATGCGCCAGACCTATGCCGATGTTCCGGTTGGATTTGACAGGCACCTTCAGGACCACGAGTCCATCACCTGATCCGTTCGGTGCGCCGAGCGCAAACGGCAGGACAATGATGTTGGCGCGGCGGCGTACGAAGGAAGTGACGGACAGTACCAGTCTGGGCAGCGATTGCGGTTCGAAGGCAATCACGAGGCCGCCTTTTGACAACTCGGCCAGCCGGCGCGTGAAATCACCGACATTGGCGCCCACATCAATGGTCGTGCTCCCGGGCGGGATCAGGCATTGCAGCATGCCCAGTTCCGCTGCGCCGTCGTTCATTTCGGCCCGGACCGGGTGAAACACTGACTTGAATAGTTTTTCGAAGGCGGTCTTTCGCCCGCTCGGCAACAATGCGTCGTCCGCACCGATCATATATAGCTCACCCCTGAGACCGGGCTCACTTCACCTGAAGCTGCGCAAATTGCAACGGTGCTGTTCACTTCGCAGATTTAATTTCGAGTCAGGCTACGGGAGCGGTTCCGCTTGCGACTTCTTCGCAAGCTGCCAGCAGGCGCGCGATGTCCTTGTCGCGCGACAAGCGGTGGTCGCCGTCCTTGACGAGGGTCAACAACAATTGCCCGGTCGTCAGCGCTGACGCGAGCGCCAGCGCGTGGCCCCATGGCACATCAGGGTCCCGCATGCCCTGAAGGATGCGCACCGGGCCATCGAACTCTATGTTGCCGTCGAGGATCGACCAGGCTCGCCCATCCTCGATCAGGGCGCGGGTGATCCGGTAGGGTTCTCCGTAGTCGGACGGACGCAGCGTGAAACCCTCTCCCATGATCTCCGCTTGCTGCGCCGGCGTGAATTCCGGCCACATAAGCTTCTCGGTGAAGTCCGGCGCCGGCGCGATCAACACCAGCCCCTTCACGCGCTGCGGCCGCGCCAGCGCCGCCAGCAGCGCCATCCACCCGCCCATGCTGGATCCGACCAGCACCAACCGGCCGTCCGTTTGCGTATCAATCGCCGCCAGCGCGTCGGCGCGCCAGGCGCTGATCGTTCCATCCTCGAAGGCGCCGTCGGACAGGCCGTGTCCGGAATAGTCGAACAGCAGCGTGCCGTGCCCCGCCGCCTTGGCCCAGGCCTCCACGGCCATCGCCTTGCCGCCGCTCATGTCCGACTTGAAGCCCGACAGCCACACGAACGTCACGCCACCTGCGGGCGCAGCGGTCTTGCGGAAGGCGAGGCGGCGTCCCTCGGGGGAAGTGAAAAAGTCCGTTGTCATGGAGGTTGCCTTCCGCCATCTGTCTCGCCTGTCAAGCGAGTAGGCGGGCCGCGTATTGGGCGAATTACCAGATCTGACCGGGCGAACCATCCTCCAGGTCGCCCCCGAACTTTCGGCGGGCGGCGTGGAACGCACGGTCCTCGAAGTCACCGAGGCGATCGTCGAGGCCGGCGGACGCGCTCTCGTCGCCAGCAAGGGTGGCCGTCTGGAACCGGAGCTCGCGCGCCTGGGCGGCGAGCTGCTGCGCATGGATGCCAAGAGCCGCAACCCGGTGACGATCAAGCTGAACGAAGGCAAGCTTCGCCAGATCATCCGCGAGCAGGGCGTCAGTCTGGTCCATGCTCGCTCGCGTGCCCCGGCCTGGTCCGCCTGGGCCGCGGCCAAGGCGGAAGGCGTGCCCTTCGTCACCACCTATCACGGTGCCTATTCAGGCACGTCCGGCCTCAAGAAGGCTTACAATTCGGTCATGGCGAAGGGCGACCTCGTGATTGCCAATTCGCAATGGATCGCGGCGCATGTTGCAGAGGTCCATGAGATCGACCCCGCCCGCATCGTCACCATCCCGCGGGGGGTCGACCTCGAGGCCTTCGCGCCGGAGGCTGTTGCACCGGCGCGCATCGAGGCGCTGCGCCAGGCCTGGGGCCTTGAGGGCGACGCCCGTCTCGTCTTGCTGCTGCCGGGCCGCCTGACCAGCTGGAAAGGGCAGGGCCTCGCCCTGCAGGCGCTCGGCCTGTTGGCCCCCGAAGAGCGCGCCGGGCTGGTGCTCATTCTCGCCGGCGATGCCCAGGGCCGCGACGACTACGTCTCCGAACTCGAGCACCAGATCGCCGCCCTCGGACTCACGGGATCGGCGCGCATCGTCCCGCACGTTACCGACATGCCCGCCGCCTACCTCGCCGCCGGCCTCGTGCTCGCCCCGTCCACCCGCCCGGAGGCCTTCGGCCGGGTCGCCGCCGAAGCCTCTGCCATGGCCCGGCCGGTGATCGTTTCAGATCATGGCGGCGCGCGCGAAACGGTGGTCGAATACGTCACCGGGACCCGCGCCGAGCCCGGCAGCGCAGCCGCTCTCGCCGGGGCTATCCGGGCCATGCTATCCTTGGGTCCGGTCGCCCGCGCCTCCATGGGCCGCGAGGGCCGCGCCTATGTTGCCAGCCACTTCTCGAAAAGGGGGCTTCAGGCGGCGACGCTTGGCGTCTATAAGCGCTTGCTGGAGTAGGGGAATTTGAGGAATTGACCAGCGCGCGGACGAAAACCTCCAGCCCGGTGAACCCGGGCGCCCAGGCGAAGGAAGTGCTGGTCATCAAGCTCAGCGCGCTCGGCGACTTCGTGCTCGCCCTCGGGGCCATGCGGGCGGTGCGCGAGTTCCATCCTTCCGCCCGCATAACGCTGCTCACCACCCCGCCCTTCGAGGAATTCGCCAAGGTCTGCCCGTATGTCGACGCGGTTGAGACGGATGGCCGGCCGGAAGGCCTGAAGCCAACCGCCGCCCTGATCCAGCGCATCAAGAAGGCCCGCTACGACGTCATCTACGATTTCCAGACCAGCGGACGCACCAAGAACTACTTCACCGCGCTGCAGCGCGGCGGCAAGGCGCCGCTCTGGTCCGGCCACCACGAGAAGGCGGCCTTCTTCCACGACAACCCCGCCCGTGCCTCGATGCACTCGATCGACCGGCTCGCCGAGCAGCTGGAAGTCGCCGGCGTCGCCCCGCAAGGCCGCTGGCTCGGCAAGAGCGCGCCGTTCCCGGATCTCGGCTGGGTGCGCCCCAAGCTCGGCAACACACCGCGCCTGAACCCGGCCTATTTCAATCTCACGCAGCCTTACATGCTGCTGATCCCCGGCGCGTCCGAACACCGTGAGGCCAAGCGCTGGCCAGTGGAGAACTACGCCGCGCTCGCCAAGCGCATCGCTGATACCGGCATCCAGCCGGCCATCATCGGCGGCACCGCCGAAGGCCAGATCGCGCACGAGATCGTCCGGCGCGAACCGCGCGCCAAGAGCCTTGTGACGCGTACGGACCTTTTCCAGATCGTCACGCTTGCCGAAACGGCCGAGTTCGTCGTCGGCAACGATACCGGCCCGATGCATATGGCCACGCTCGCGGGCGCGCCCGGCATCGCGTTGTTCGCGACGACCGAAAGCAATCCCGACCAGTCCGCCCCGCGCGGGCCCAAGCCTGTAATCGTCAACAGCGCTCCGACGCTGCAGGAGCTCAGCGTCGACGACGTGTGGCAATCGATCCGTGCACTGGGTTTCGTGAAAGGCTGACGCCGCGGCCGTTCAGTGCGCGGGCCCGGTCGCCATGTTCACCGGCTTGCGCAGCAGCATGACCGCGCCAAGCACCAGCACGAACGACATCGCCATCCAGAAGAACAGGTTGTTGAACGTCATGATCAGCGCCTCATGCCGCATCCTGAGGACCAGCTGCGCAATCGCGAGACCCTGCGGATCGCTGGCGCCTGCCGCCTCCATCGCTGCGGTCGTGCCGCGCAGGTATTCCTGAACCTCTGGCCGCGACGGGTCCATGCCGGCCGCCAGTTCCTGCTCGTGCAGCGACTTGAAGTGCAGCATCAGCGTGTTCAGCAGCGCAATACCGATGGCGCCGCCGAGATTGCGGATCGAGGTGAATATGCCCGACGCATTCGCCACCAGTTCGGGCTTCAACATGCCGATTGCCAGCGTCGTCGTCGGCACCATCGTCATGATCAGCCCCATGCCGCGCATCACTTGCGGCAGGAACAGCTCGCTGAAGCCGGTCTGTGCGGTCATCTGCGAGTTCAGGAACGTGCCCGTCCCGATCAGCAGCAACCCGGCCGTTACCACATAGCGCGGGTCGAACCGGCGTGTCAGCGCGCCGGCGATGGGCCCGCCAAAGAACATGGCAACGCCCGACACGCTCATGATCTGGCCGATCTGCAGCGACGACAATCCGCGCGCCTGGCCGAGGAACAGAGGCAGGATGTAGATTGAGCCGTAGAGCCCGATCCCCATCACCGCGCCCACGAGCGCGCCTGATGCAAAGTTCCGGTCACGGAACACTTTCAGGTCCACCACAGGCGTGTCGCTGTTCAGCGAGCGATGGAAAAAGATCACCGCCGAGAAGAAGCAGACAATCGTGCCTGCGATGATCTCGCGGCTTTCGAACCAGGATTGTTTCGGGCCCTCCTCGACCACCCATTCCAGCGACCCGAGCATCAGGGCCATGCCGGCGAGGCTCAGCAGGTCGATGCGCTTCAGCAGCGCGAGGTCGCCATTCTTGCGCGGGATGAACATGTAGACGAGCACCAGCGAGGCGATGCCCGGCAGCACGTTGAGCAGGAACAGCCAGTGCCAGCTCATGTGTTCGGTCACCCAGCCGCCCAGCGTCGGCCCGATGGACGGTGCCAGTGTCGCCACCATCCCGACCATCACCTGCTGCGTCATCGACCGGCCGCCGGGGAACAGCGTGAACGCCGCCGCCATCGTCGTCGGCACCATGGCCGCGCCGATGAAGCCCTGCAGGCAGCGGAACACGATCAGCGATTGCAGGTCCCACGACACGGCGCAGAGTACGCTCGCTGCCGTGAACCCGGCGGCCGACATCAGGAACAGCCGCCGCATGCCGAACACGCGGTTGAGGAAACCGGACAGGGGAATGCCGACGACTTCGGCAATCAGGTAGGCGGTCTGCACCCAGGCGATCTCGTCGCCGCTGGCCGACACGCCGGCCTGGATTTCGTGGATGGAGCTGGCAACGATCTGCACGTCGAGGATCGACATGAACATGCCGATCACCATCGCGAAGAAGCCGATGTGAAGTGTGATCGGAACCTTCTGGTCCGCGTCCGTGCCAGGCACGGCGCCTGAGACGGACGTCGCGTCGCTCATGTCAGCCGCGCGCCGGCTTGACCGAAACGGTCGCTTCGACCGACAGGCCGGGCCGCATTAGGCCGGTCTCGAGCGCATCCGGCGACAGGGCAATGCGCACCGGAATGCGTTGCACGATCTTGGTGAAGTTGCCGGTCGCGGTGTCCTGCGGGATCAGGCTGAATTGCGCGCCGGAGGCTGGCGCAATCGAATCGACCGTGCCGTGCACCTTCAGGCCGCGATAGGCATCGACCGTCAGTTCAACCGGCTGACCCGCATGCATGCGCGCCACCTGCGTCTCCTTGAAGTTTGCCACCACATAGGCCTTCTCGACCGGCACGATCGCCATCGTCTGCTGGCCGGGGTTCAGCAACTGGCCTTCCGACACCGTCTTGTTCGCGACGATCCCGGCAATCGGCGCGCGGATTTCGGCGCGGTTGGTGTCCAGCTTGGCAGACGCCACGCGCGCCTCGGCAGCCGCGACACGTGCATCGGCGCTCGAAACGGCGGCTTCAGCCGCCATCACATCGCTCTCCGCGCGGCTGATGCCGGCGCGGGCGAGCGCAATCTGGCTGCGCTGTGAAACGACGGCGGCACTGGCCTGGTCGAGCGCCGCTTTTGCGGCCTCGGTCTGGGTTTCTGCGGTCGTTACGCGCGCCTGCGGATAGTGGCCCTTGGCGGCTAGGTCGCGGTCACGCTCAAGTTCGTCCTGCGCCAGCTTGGCATCCGCCGCTGCGGCTTCCTTACCTGCCGCAAATTCATTCAGCTTGTTGGACTGAGCCTGCAGCTGCGTCTGCGCCGAGACGAGCAGGTTGCGCTGGGCCGCCAGCTGGGCCCGCGCCTGCGCCGCATCGGATTTCGCCTGGGCCAGCGCGGCTTCGGCCTCGGCGAGTTTCGCCGCACCGTCCGCATTCTCGAGCACGATCAGCAAGTCACCCGCCCTCACGGCCTGGTTGTCGGTGACCGCGATCTTGGAGACATATCCCTGGATACGCGGCGAGATCGACGTGATCTCGGCGCGCACATAGGCGTTGTTGGTGCTCACTTCGAAGCGTCCGGTCGTCCACCAGTCGATGGCTTTCCAGAGGGCGAAGATGGCCAGCAGGGCGCCCAGCGCCATCAGCAACGTCCGGCGGTCAGGCCGGTACGATCCAATGGCAGCCAGGACCGGGGAGGAAGCGGTCTCAGCGGGCGCCGCTGCCGGCTCATTCGTGGTTTCGGTGGGGGGCTCGACCGGCTGCCGGTTCAACATTTTTATGTTAGGGGCGTGTTTCACGGGGAGGCTCCACCACTCGTACGAGGGCTTGTAATTCTGATTACACTTAGCTAGTAAAAGTGTAATGTCAATTACTGGAAGGCGGAAATGTCTAAACAGCCTGTTCACACGCTTGAGTCGGCGCCTGAGCCGCCGAAAAGCCGGGGCGACCTGCGGCGCGAAGCCTTCCTGAAGGCGGCGCTCGAGGTGTTCCTCGAGCAGGGCTATGACGCCGCCAGCATGGCCGAAATTGTCAACCGCGCCGGCGGGTCGCTCACCACGCTCTACAACCAGTTTGGCGACAAGCAGGGCCTCTTCCTCGCCATGATCCGCGAGCGCACCCAGTCGCTGTCAGACTCCATGATGGTGGAGTTGTCCGCCCACACCCCGATCGAAAGCGGTTTGACCCGCATCGCGGAACAGTTCGTCACCAAGCTGCTCGAGCCGCAATCGCTGGAGCTCTACCGCCTGCTGATCGGCCTCGGCGCCAAGCACGGCGAAGTCGCGGTCGCTTTCCAGAAGGCCGGGCCGGACCGGGTCAGCTCGGCGCTCGCGCAATACCTCGCCGACCGCGCGGCCGCTGGCGAGATCCAGCTCGAGGACCCGTTCGAGGCTGCCTACCTGTTCATCTCGCTCGCCCGCTCGGGCCTCGTCACGCGCGCCTTGCTCAATCCGGAGTTCCGTCCGGGACCGGACGAAGTGAAGGTGTCGGTGCGCACCGCCGTCAACATCTTCCTCTACGGCTTGCAGCCGCGCTAGTTCGCGCAGAACCAGCATTCCTCCGACTGCCCCATCGCGCCGATCGGGCTGCCCGGCGGGGCCTCAGGCACGGCCCGGGCAATCGGTGGCGCGAGCTCCGCGCCCGACAGGTGCCGCGTGATCTGCGCGCCGAGCGCAGCCAGGTGCGCTGCCTCCTCATCCGTCCGTGAGCGGTCTTTCTTGGCAAAGCGGTCGCGCATGGCCGCAAGTTTCGCGTCGACCACCGCGCCGACCCCGGGAGAGGCCATCTCGCTGCGGGCGAGCGAGATCATCTGCGCCACGAGGCGCGCCTGCACGATCCGGGCAAGCGGTGCCAGCCGCGCATCGCCGGCGGGCGCGAACACGCCTTCGTCCAGCGTATCCAGCACCTCGCGCAGGCCCATCGCCGCGCTGCTGCGCTGCGCATAGGCCATCACCCGGTTGGCGCGCGACGGCTCCAGCACCGCGCCGAGCGTCAGCGACGCGGCGGTATCGGCCGCTACCGCCAGGTCGAACACCGGCCCCGTCTGGCCGGGGAACACTTCCTGCTCAACGCCGCCGCCCGCATAGCCGACATCGCCCGGCGTCAGGACGTTCAGCACCCGGTCGGGCAGGTCCAGATCGCCCGGCGCAAGCGTGCGCACCAATGCCGCCAGCGCGCGCCGCTGCTCGTCCGGCGCCACCGGCCGGGCGGCCGCGTCACCATCCCCGGTCACCGCGTACCGGAAATCCAGCCCGCCGATGAACTTCGCCGCTGCCTCCACCTGGTAGCGGTGGTAAAGATAGATCGGCACGATTACCGCATTCAGGTCCGAGGTCGGCCGGCCCTTAGCGAGCGCGCCCGGCCCGAAATTCTTCAGCGCAATGCGCCGCACCGCCATCGTCTCGTCGAGCGCCGCCACGGGGTCCGCGCCATTGTCCCACACCGATCCGAACGGATGGCCGGTCTCCACCGAGCGCGCGTGATCGTCCGAGACGAAGCGCAGGCCGGCGCCATACGCCGCGTCCACCATCGCATCCAGCGCCGCGCGGTCATCGCCGCCGCCCGGGAACTCCGTGTACAGCCATTTCACCGTGAACAGGTCCCAGGCGCCGAGGCCCACGCCGTACGCATCGGAGAAATCCAGCGTGCCGTCCGCCTTCGGGTGCACCCACGGGGCAGGGTAGTCCATCACCGAGGCGCGCCCGTTTGTGCTCGCCGCAAAATTGTGTGCAAAGCCCAGCGTATGGCCCACTTCGTGCGCGGCCAGCTGGCGGATGCGCGCCAGCGACACCGTGATCGGATCGTCCGCGCTGCCGGTACCCGTCGCACCGGCGCCGACCAGCCCCTCGAAGATCATCCGGTCCTGGCGCACACGCTGCGAGCCGAGGATGACGTTCGCCTTCAGGATTTCGCCCGTGCGGGGGTCCTGCACGCTTCCGCCATACGACCAGCCGCGCGTCTGCCGGTGCACCCAGTTGATCACATTATAGCGTACGTCCAGCGGATGCGCGTCCTCCGGCAGCACTTCCACCCGGTAGGCATTCTCGAAGCCCGCCGCCTCGAACCCCTTCGCCCACCAGCTCGCGCCCTCGATCAGCGCATCGCGGATTTCCGGCGGCGCGCCATTGTCGACATAGAACACGATCGGCTTCGTGACCGGGCCGGACGTGGCCGCCGGGTCGACCCGCTGCAGGCGGAAGCGCGGCGCCAGCCGAGACACGATGGAATCGCCCAACGGATTGGAGAAGTCGTAGTACCCCATTCCGATACTGGCCGTACGCTGATCAAATTCGCGCGGCGTATAGCCTTCCTCGGGCAGGCGCACGAATGAATGGTGCAGCACCAGCGTCACCGCGCGGGCGTCGGCCGCGGTCGCCCGCGTCTGTGCGTTCGGCCGCGATGTCTCGAAAGTCAGGAATGCATCGATCTCGCTATTGTCAGGAAACGACAATACGCTGGCCGGATCCGGCAGCGACCGGTCGGCGGCGAGGCTGTAGCTGCCGGCGTCCTTGCCGAAGGCCATCGCCGCGCCCAGGTCAGCCGCGTCACGCGTCAGGAACCCGGTCAGGTCCACCAGCAGGCGGCCGTCTGCGCCCTTCGCCTCGATGCCGGTCGACCAGAGGAACGAGGTCGCAAAGCTCTGCTTGACGGATTTCTCTTCAGCGGCCCGGCCCGACGAGGCCCGGTAGCGCCAGTTCTCCTGCTCCGCGATCACCCGGTCGCCGATTTTCCGGAAGCGGACGATGTCGCCGCCCGAGGCATTACCCCGGTCAAGCCCGATCGGATTGGACCCCAGCCCGGCCGTCAGCCCGGTCGTGTAGATGAACCGCACGCTCACCCCGTCCGCGCCGGGCGCGGGCAGGGCGGCATAAACATGGGCGGTGTCGGGGTCGACATAGAGGTCAAGGAAGCCGGGCACGGCCTGCAGCCCCTCGACCCGCTCGGCCAGTGACTTCGGCCTCGCCGCCTCGTCCTTCGCCAGGGCGGCCGGGCTGAGCCACAGGCAAACTGCAGCAAGGATTGCGAAAAGTCTCATGGCCGGCCCCCGGAAATGCTGTAAAGCGCCTACCAAAGCCCATCCCTCGCCGAAGGGCAACGCAGGCTGGCCCGAGATTGCCGGTTGCCTTGCCGCGCGGCCCGCGCCAAAGCATCCCGCCTTGAAGATGCGCCCAAACACGGGCATATTCACGCCGCTATCAACAATCCCAGGAGACGTCCCATAGCTCGCAGACCAGAAGCCGAAGCCCCCGCCAAAAAGCAGGTCGGCCCCCGTATCAATGAAGAGATCCGCGCCGTTCGCGTGCTGCTGATCGACGAAAAGGGCGAAAAGCAGGGCGTCATGCCCCTCGCCGCTGCGCTGGATGCCGCGCGCGAAGCCTCTCTCGACCTTGTGGAAGTTTCCGGCGACCAGGAAGTGCCGGTCGTCAAGATTCTCGATTACGGCAAGCTGCGTTTCGAGGAACGCAAGAAGAAGGCCGCCGCCCGGAAGAAGCAGAAGTCGTCCGAGCTGAAGGAAATCAAGATCCGGCCGAACATCGACACGCACGATTACGAAGTGAAGGCCCGCGCCATCACCCGCTTCTTTGAAGAGGGCGACAAGGTGAAGATCACGCTGCGCTTCCGTGGCCGTGAGATGGCTCACCAGCATCTCGGCATGGAACTGCTCGAGAAGATGAAGACGGACTTTGCCGAAGCCGCGAAAGTGGAACTCGAGCCCAAGCTCGAAGGCAAGCAGATGACGATGGTGCTGGCGCCGCGTTGAGCGCATCCGCTGACCAGACACGAAACCCCGGCCTCCGCGCCGGGGTTTTTGTTTGCCGGACGCCGCGTCACCTCCGCAATTCGACAGGTGCCTCCTGACCGATCCGGTGCCATAGGTGCGCCCGGCAAAAGCGGACAAGAGGCGAGCGCGGCATGGCATACCCCGATCAGGCAAAGGCAATCGAGATCGGCGAGCGCGTCGAGCGGTTCGTGCGCGACGTCGTTGCAACTTACGAACGCGATCCCCGCCTCGAAGACCACGGCCCCTCGCCGGACCTCGTGAAGGAACTGCGCACCAAGGCCCGCGCGGCCGGCGTGATGACGCCTCACATCCTCGCCGATGGCAGCCACCTCACCCAGCGCGCCACCGCGCACGTCCTGAAGAAATCCGGCCTCTCGCCGCTCGGCCCCGTCGCCTGCAACACCGGCGCGCCGGACGAAGGCAACATGTTCCTGCTCGGCAAGGTCGCCACCGATGCCCAGCGCGCCCGCTTCCTCGAGCCGCTCGTCTCCGGCGAAGCGCGCTCCGCCTTCTTCATGACCGAGCCCGCCGAAGAAGACGGCGCCGGCTCTGATCCCTCGATGATGAAGACGACCGCTGTCCGCGACGGCGATCATTGGGTCATCAATGGCCGCAAGACCTTCATCACCGGCGCAGACGGCGCCGGCGTCGGCATCGTCATGGCAAAGGCTGAGGAGGGCGCCTGCATGTTCCTCGTCGAGCTGCCGAACCCCGCCATCAAGATCGAGTTCCTGCTCGACACGATCGATTCCTCCATGCCCGGCGGCCATGCACAGGTGCTGATCGATAACCTCCGCGTGCCCGCCGCCGACATGCTCGGCAAGCCGGGGAAGGGGTTCCGCTTCGCGCAGATCCGCCTAGCGCCCGCGCGCCTCTCGCACTGCATGCGCTGGCACGGCGTCGCCACCCGCGCGCAGGAAATCGCCACGGCCTATGCATGCAAGCGCCACGCTTTCGGCAAGCTGCTGATCGACCATGAAGGCGTCGGTTTCATGCTCGCCGAAAACCAGATCGACCTCAAACAGGCCGAGCTGATGATCGACTGGTGCGCCGACGCGCTCGACCGCGGCGAGAATGGAAACGTCGAAAGCTCGATGGCGAAAGTCGCCGTCTCCGAGGCGCTGTTCCGCGTGGCCGACCGCTGCGTGCAGGTGATGGGCGGCCAGGGCGTCACCCGCAACACCATCGTCGAGCAACTCTTCCGCGAAGTCCGCGCCTTCCGAATCTATGACGGCCCCACCGAGGTCCACAAATGGTCCCTCGCCAAGAAGATCAAGAAAGAGACGCTCGGCCATTGACCCGCTACGCCTTCATCCTCCCCCGCTTGCGGGGGAGGTGGCTGCGAAGCAGACGGAGGGGGCTGGCGAAATGGAACGCCCCCCTTACTTCTTCCCCTTCTTCGCCATCAGCGGCGCGCGCAGCGCCTCATAGCGGGCAAACAGGAACTCCACCCGCTCGCGCTCGCTCTCGAAAGGTTTCTTCCGGTAGAGCCGATCCACCGCCAGGTCATTCGCCCGGTGCGCCTTGCGCAGGTCCGGCGGCATGGCATCGGGATCATACAGATCCGCCAGCGTCGCGCCAGGATGGTTCGCGCGCGCATCAAGGATGTCTTGCCCGGCTTTATTGAGCAGCGCCTTCGCCTTGTCGTCGAGGTCGGGCCAGGGGAAAGTGTTGTAAACGACGCCTACGGAGTACATGTAGTCTGATTTCATGCGTCCGGTTACCGCCCGCATCCAAGCCATGTGCATGCTGCTTTGCAACGTGCTGAAATGAAAAAGCTCTGCGTGCTCTGTCACTTTCAATTTGTTTGATGGAATGATTGGCGGTTTTAACCAGCCGAAAGGAGCATACTGTCGTCGCTCTGAACTAACTTCTGGCAAAGCAAGGAATGGCGTGGTCGGAATAACTGTTACGTGAAACTGAGTTGGTGTTTGGGCCAATGCAGCAGACGAAATGCCGGGCTCTTGCTTGTTGTTCGACGATCTTTGCTTATGCCCAATCTCTCCCAGTCGATAGCGCCGCACCAATGCTACGCGCTCTTTTACCTTTGGGGCGTCACGTAGTTCGGCTGGTTCAATGTCTTGGAGCGCTAATATCCATCGGGACTTGCCTTGCAAAAATTCTTGCGCACCGACGTATGGCCGAACCATTCGGCTCTTTTGCAACTCTGATAGATTGAGCGATTCTATTTCTGACTCATTTTCGAGAATCAGATATCCACCGTCGATCGGTTTAGAGCCAATAATGACTTTTGGCGCTTCGCAAATTGGGGCATTCGTCTCCGCGATAACCACTTGCCTATTCGTCTTGCTTGAAAGTCCGACGAGGTAGGCACTGATCGCAACGTGTTCCGTTTCCCCTGGCTCACCATTGACATCTGAATAGGAGAACAGTCGTTTCACTTCTGGTTCGTCCAACTGCTTCGTCAGCCCAAGGACCACCACATGAACATGCGCCTTGCCGCGCGCGTCCGATCCCCATGCGAAGGTCCGATGCGCAAATGCAATCTCAAGTCCAAAGCGCTCGAAGAGTAGCGGCCAGAGTTGCGCCACCTGTTCGCCCTGCGTGATCGAATTGGTGGCGACGAAAGCAATGCCTCTTGGGCGTGGCGCGGCATTCACGAACTCGCCCGCCTTCAGGAACCATGCCGCCACGAAATCCAGTGTGCCCCCGCTGCCGCCCAGCCGCGCGGTGTCGCGCACTTGTTCGCGTTGTAGCTGTGACTGCATTTTCGCGCCGATAAACGGCGGATTCCCCATCACATAGTCGCACTTGTCCGGCGCAATAACATCCGCCCACTCAAGTTCCAGCGCATCCCCGTGCACGATATTGGCGGATTTCTTCAGCGGAATGCGGGCGTAGTTCTGGCCGAAGGTGCGGCTCAATTCATTGTTCATAATGTGGTCCATCATCCACATCGCGGCACTGGCGATTTCCGCCGGAAATTCACCGATCTCAATTCCATGAAATTGGTCCACATCCACCTTGGACAGGCTGGCTGCGCTAAATTGGTAGTCGGAGCGCGTCAATCCGGGGCGGTTAAACACGTCAGTATACAGCGCTTTTACCAACTCAATTTCGAGAAGCCGTAGTTCGCGGTAAGCAATGATCAGGAAATTTCCGCACCCGCACGCGGGATCGAGGAAGTTCAGCGATGCAAGCCGCGACTGGAAGGCAAGCAATTCTGCGTCCCGTCCGCGCTTGAGATTGTTGATCCGAGCGAACTCCGCCCGCAGCCCGTCCATGAACAGCGGGTTGATCACTTTCAAAATGTTCTTCTCGGTCGTGTAATGCGCGCCCGCCTTGCGGCGCTCTTCCTTGTTCATCACCGACTGGAACAGGCTGCCGAAAATCGCCGGGCTGATCGGCGACCAATCAAACCGGCTGGACGCCAGAAGCGCCTCCCGCATTTCGGCATTGAACGCGGGTATCCGGGTTGCGCCCTTGAATAGGTCGCCGTTCACATAGGGGAAGGCAGCTAGGTCCTCGTCCAGCAGCGCGCCGCGCGCGTCTTCCGGCGTATCCAGCGTCTGGAACAGTTCGGCGAGCTTGGCGCCAAGATCGTGGCCGTCGTCTGCCGTCCGTTCTTCCAGCCAGTCGAGGAAAAGGTTCCTCGGCTGGAACACGCCTGTATCGTCCGCAAACAGGCAGAACACGATCCGCACAAGGAACTTCTCAAGGTCGGTGCCCTTGAAGCCGGCCTCTTCCAGCTTGTCATGCAGCTCGCCCACCAGTTCGGCGGCGCGGACGTTGACCGGGTCCTGGTCCTTGAAGGCAACTTTCTGCACGCCCATGATGAAGCCGAAGCGCTCCACATGATCGGGCAGGTCCTCCAGCTTGAAGCTTACAGAGGTGCGCTCCGAAAGGTCGTGCAGGTCAAAGGTCTGGAAGTCGCAGGCGAGGAGGTAGCGCGGTCGCTCGTTCTCTTTCAGTGTCAGGAAGTAGTCTTCAGCCTGCACACGCGCTGCTGACAGGTTTCGTCCTGCACTTTTCTGCTCCACCAGCAGCACCTGCGGCCAGAACAGGTCGATGAAGCCGGTATTGCCGGACAGCTTCTGCACGCGCCGCTCGTACACGGCGACGGAGCGTCGCTTCACGCCGAAAATCTGGAAGAAGGCATTGTAAAAAGTCTGGGTGCCGCCCTTTTCGTAGGTCTCATCCGCAAACTCGCGCGCGAAATTTGCCGCCCGCGCCCGAATTTCATTCCAGCTCAGTCGCAAGGTCGCTCGCTCCAGTTTGGCGTCTGACACCTGCTTGCGCGATCACCCTTGCGTTGGCAACCGTCCCACTCAAACCTCCAATGCCCCCAGCGACCCACATCACCCCCGGGACGTCGTCGGGCCCGGTTTCCCGGGTCCGCAAATCTACCTCAGCCTTCATCGCACCAAAATTTCAGACCAGCACTCAAGTGAGTGAACAAGCGCACAATTATTCTTGTAACCCGCAGCGCGTTCCCGGACGCGCATACTGCGGTGGAAGCCGACGCTTACCGTGCCGCCGCCGAGGAGGCAGAAGCCCGCCTGAAGGCCATTTTCAGGCCTTGAGAGGTGCTTCCTTGAATTCCCCCGACACGCGAAAACACTCCATCCTCTACACCCGATTTCTGGAGTAGTTGTGGAGTGTGTCAGGGCCGGTTTTCCACAGGCGCGCGGCCCGCATCAGCACCCCCCTTGATTCCTGCGCGCCGCTCCGTCATAAGCCGCCTCTTGCCGGACTCCGGGGCGACGGCATTGCCCCCAGTCCGTGTATTCCGGGCCGCCAGAACTGGTGTGAGCTCTACAGTTTGAGGAGAAAAACATGCCGAAGATGAAGACCAAGAAGGCCGCTGCAAAGCGGTTCAAGATCACCGCGACCGGAAAACTGAAGCACGGCGTGGCCGGCAAACGCCACCGCCTGATCAGCCACAACTCGAAATACATCCGTCAGAACCGCGGCACCTCCGTCGGCGCCAAGGCGGACGAGTCCCGCGTCAAGAAGTACCTGCCGTACGGCCTGTAACTTCCAACCCATTGATCTTGAACACGAATTGACAGGAGGCCCCGATGCCCCGTTCACGCGCCAAAGTACCCGCCCACGCCCGCCACAAGAAGATCCTGAAGCAGGCCAAGGGCTTCCGCGGTCGCCGCAAGAATACCTTCACCAACGCCGCCGCCGCCGTCTGGAAAGCCGGCGAGTATGCCTATGTCGGCCGCAAGGTGAAGAAACGCCAGTTCCGCTCGCTCTGGATCCAGCGCATCAACGCGGCTGTCCGCATCCATGACGAAGACCTGACATATTCCAGCTTTATCAATGGCTTGACCAAGGCCGGCATCGAAGTTGACCGCAAGGTCATGGCCGACCTCGCGGTGCGCGAACCGGAAGCGTTCGGCGCCCTCGTCTCCCAGGCCAAAGCTGCCCTCGCTTAAGGAACCCGACACATGAGCAAGTCCCCCAGCAGCGTCCTGCACCCGAGCAAGAAGCCGCGCGTCAAGCGCCGCAACTCGAAATGGACCGCAAACCTGTCCAAGCGTGCAAATCTCGGCATCTTCGGCAACACGAAGAAGGCCCGCAATGCCCGCAAGAAGGCGGCCCGCGCCTAGTTTTTCTGCCATATGGCAGCCTGAAAGCCCGGCCCCGGCGGCCGGGCTTTTCTTTTTCGGGTTGCGCGCCGTGCCGCTTCCCCTGATCCTTTCCGGACGCGCGAAAGGGAAGCGGATGACTGATGACCGGCGATCCTGGCTAGACCGTCTCCTCAAGCGGCCGGACCGGCCCATGCCGCCCCTGCCTGACTTTCACGCTGCCGGCACACCCTGCGCGGGCGTCGAAATTCCGGTCCCCTTCGCGATGGTGCCCGGCAGCGCAGCGCTCGATTTCGTCTTCCGGATGCACCGCACCCATCCGGATGCCCACGCCGTCATCCTCGCGGCGCCGGACAACCTCGTCACTCAATTCGAAGTGTTCGCCGATATGCCGCCCGCCGATCTCTCGCTGGCCCGCGCCGCCGGGCTGACCGTTGAGAGTTGGCTGGCGGAAAAGGCCGCGATGCAAGCCCGCTTCGAGCAGGCGCACCCCGACCTTGCCGGCGACGTCCCGGGCCCGGAACGTGGACCCTGGCCGGACGCGGCCGATCCCCAGCGCGGCTTCATGGGCGTGCGCGACATCCTCACCGGCCAGCACCTGCCGGAAGTGGTTGTGGCGCTCAGTCCGGCGCCCGTGGCACAGTGGTGGGAAACCTCCGCACACCTGCGGTTCGGCGGCTGGAACGATTGTCCGGATCCCGCGGTGCATGTGCTGCTGCACCGGATTTGGGCCGAAAAATACGGCGCCCGCCTGGTGACGATGGCCTTCGACGTGATCGAGTTGCAGATTACCCGGCCGATCCGCACGCGCGAGGAAGCGCTGGAAGTCGCGGCGCTCCAGTACGCCTATTGCAGCGACATCGTCGACCAGGGCGAGGGCACGCTCGAAAACCTTGCTGCATCGCTGATTGATGCCACGTCCTGGTACTTCTGGTGGGACTGATCCGGCCAGAAAGCTGATACGCCGGCTGGCACAGGGCGGGCGGCTGAATTAAGCCTCCTTGGAACCCTGTCCCCGGAGGCTTTGTCATGGCGAACACCGCGCGCGTCTCCCGCCTGCGCATCGTGCTTGGCCTTGGCCTCGTTGTTTTCGCGCTGGCGACCGGCCTGATGCAGCGTTCGCCCTGGATCCTGCCTTTCCTTGCTGCCGGTTTCACGGCCGCGTTCCAGTTCGGCCAGCTGCGCACCTGGCGTCACGCGCGCGAGACCGGAAAGCTTGGCCTCTACTGGTTGCAGCTGCCCGCAGACTTCGGCGTGCAGTTGTTGCTCTGTTCGGCAGTCTACCTGATCGGCTTCGGCCTCAGCGCGCTGTTCCAAGGGGATGTGAACGTCGCTGCCTTTGCACCCGGCGACGCCATCTGGCCCCTGGCGGCGGGCGCCCTCGGCGCACTGCTGGGCCTCTACATCGACCGGATCGAAGGCAAGCCATCGAGTTATTTCCCGCTCTGGGCCTCGGAACTCGGTCTCGATCAGGATGAACCCCAGGAGGAAGGCCGCATCATCGTGTCCGGCGAACCGGTGCGGGTCGAGACGTTCTTTGCCGATGTGCTGGTCGAGGCGGGCTATCCGGGCCGCGAGACGCGTACCGGCACGCCGGTGTGCCTTGGCGACGACGACATCACCCGGCTGGAGGCCCGCCTTGGCCGCGCGCTGCCGGACCTGCTCATCGCGCTCTACCACCAGCGCGACGGCGGCCTCGTCAACGGCCTCTGCACCTTGCGCCCCGGCGTCACCGCGCCGGACCATATCGACGACGTGCTCCTGCCATTCGGCATCGACAGCCAGCTGAACGCCTCGGCGGCCCTCGAGACGGCCTGGGACGCGCTGGCGGCTCCGCAGAACATCGACTGGGAGGTCGGCGTCGATGTGCGCGGGCCGGACGACCGGGCGCGCATCGTGCTCGCCCAGTGGAACCTCGAGCTTCTGTTCCTCGACTATACGCGGCCGGGCCCCCCGCGCGTCGGATATGGCGATTTCGGTCGCTTTGACGTCGACGGAAAGCCGGAACCCATTCTGTGGTGGAAGGACTTCGACGCCTTTTTCGCCGCCTTGCGCCATTATGAGCCAGCCTGACCGGCCTTCCCGCGGGGTTGGCGCCGGGCACGGACATCGCTAAACACCCGGCTTGGTTTTCTGGAAGGGGCATTTCCATGTCCGACATCACATCCATCGAGCAGGAAGCGCTGGCCGCCATCAAGGGCGCGGCCAGCCTCGACGCGCTGGACGCCGTGCGCGTGGCCGAGCTTGGAAAGAAGGGCCGGGTCTCCGGCCTGATGGGCACGCTCGGCGCCATGGCGCCCGAAGAGCGCAAGGAAAAGGGCCCGGCCCTGAACGCCCTGAAGGGGCGTATCGAAGACGCTGTGCGCGCCCGCAAGGGCGTGCTCGAGTCGGCCGCGCTTGAAGCCCAGCTGGTGCGCGAGAAGGTTGACCTGACGCTGCCCGGCGCGCCCACAGCCGGGGAAGGGGCGCTGCACCCGGTGATGCAGGTGTTCGAGGAAATCGCTGCCATCTTCGGCGACATGGGTTTCCGCGTAGCCGAAGGCCCGGACATCGAAGACGACTGGCACAACTTCACCGCGCTGAACTTCCCGGAAGGCCACCCGGCCCGCGAGACGCACGACACGTTTTTCCTGAAGCAGGGGCAGGGCAACCTTCCCAAGGTGCTCCGTACCCATACGAGCCCGGTTCAGGTGCGCACGATGATGACCGAGAAGCCGCCGATCCGGATCATCGTGCCGGGCCGCGTGTTCCGCAATGACTGGGACGCGACCCACACGCCGATGTTCCACCAGGTCGAAGGTCTGGTCATCGAGGAAGGCATCCACATGGGCCACCTCAAGGGTTGCCTGGAAGACTTCCTGAAGGCCTTCTTCGAGGTCGACAATGCGACGACGCGCTTCCGCCCGCACTTCTTTCCGTTCACGGAGCCTTCGGCGGAAGTCGACGTACAATGCCACCGCGCCGGCGGCGTGGTCGAGATCGGCAAAGGCACGGACTGGCTCGAGATTCTCGGCTGCGGGATGGTGCATCCCAACGTGCTGCGCAATTGCGGGCTCGACCCGGCGGTCCACCAGGGCTTTGCCTTCGGCATGGGCGTCGACCGTCTCGCCATGCTGAAATACGGCATGCCGGACCTTCGCCCCTTCTTCGAGGCTGACCCGCAATGGTCGCGCCACTACGGCTTCTCGCCCTGGTTGACGCCGTCCGTCAGCGGAGGGTTGTCGTGACGTCGAAATCGGATTGGTCAAGCTTGAAGCAGTTCCGCTTTGGCGACAGCCCCGAACTGGCTGATCGTCTCGCGGCGCTGGTTGTCGTGGGCGTAAAGACCGCGACCTGCTCGGCGGAGGTTCACGGATTCGAGGCGGAGATCGGCGAGCGTCAAGTTGTGCTCTGCGGGCAAGGACGTCCTGTGGCTGTCATAGAAACGCTCTCGTTCGACGTTTTGCATTTGGATGCGGTGACGCCTGCGCAGGCCGCTTGCGAAGGCGAGGGCGATCTGAGTTACGCCTACTGGTTTGATGCGCACAAAGCTTATTTTCAACGCGAAGGCACCTATGCGCCGGACATGAAAGTGATCTTCGAGAAGTTTCGTCTCGTCGATGTGCTTGATAGCGGTTTTGCTGCCCGCGCGCCCGAATACCTGAAAGTTGAGCGCGCAAAGGCGCTGGCTGCCGGATACACCGCTCTTGGAGCAGACTCATGAAATTCACCCTCTCCTGGCTTAGCGACCATCTCGTGTCCAAAGCGTCGCTCGACGAGATCCTCGGCTTCATGGGCAAGGCGGGGCTTGAGGTTGAGCACGTTGTTGACCCGAAGAAGGCGCTGGCCGCGTTCTCCGTGTGCAAGGTGCTCGAGGCCGAGCCTCATCCGCAGGCGGACAAGCTGCGTGTCTGCAAGGTCGAGACGATCGACGGCGTCAAGCAGATCGTCTGCGGCGCTCCTAATGCGCGTGCAGGCATGACAGCGATCTATGCGCCGCTCGGCGCCTGGATACCGGGCCTCGACATGGCGCTCGACAAGAAGCCGCGCGCCATTCGCGGCGTCGAAAGCCATGGCATGATGTGCTCCTCGCGCGAGCTGGAAATCGGCGATGACCATGACGGCATCCTCGATCTCTCGGGCGACCTGCCGCTCGGCATGCCGGCGGCCGAAGCGCTGGGCGCCACCGATGCGGTCATCGATTTCGAGGTGACGCCGAACCGCCCGGACTGGCTGGGCGTGCAGGGCATCGCGCGCGATCTCGCCGCCGCCGGCGCGGGCCGCTTCCTGCGCAACGATGCGAAGAAGGTGCCTGGCAGCGGCGACTGCCCGGTCGAGATCCGGCTCGAAGCTCCGGAGGCGTGCCCGATGTTTGCCGGCGCGCTGGTGCGCGGCGTCACCAATGGTCCGTCCCCGGACTGGATGCAGGCGCGCCTCAAGGCAGCAGGCCTGCAGCCGCGCTCGTTGCTGGTTGACGTCACCAACTATATCTCGCTGGACCGCGCCCGCCCGTTGCACGTCTATGACGCGGCGAAGCTGTCCGGGCCTGTCGTGGCCCGGCTTGGAAAGGCGGGCGAAAGCTTCCTCGCCCTCGACGGCAAGACCTACCAGGTCTCCGATGACATGTGCGTCATCGCCGACAATTCCGGCGTCATCGGACTGGGCGGGGTGATGGGCGGTGAGCCGACGGGCGTCTCCGTGGAGACGGTCGATGTCTTCATCGAGAGCGCCTGGTTCGACCCGCTGCGCACGGCGCGCACCGGCCGCGCAACGGGAATCCATTCGGACGCCCGCTACCGGTTCGAGCGCGGCGTGGACCCGCAAAGCTGCGTGGACGGATTGAACCTCGCCCTCGCGCTGATCCTTGAATATGGCGGCGGCGCAGCGACCAAGGCGCGCATCGCAGGATCAATCCCGGCCCGTCTGCAAAAGGTCACCTTCTACCATAGCGACGTCGAGCGCCTGACCGGCCTCGTCGTGAAGCCGGCCGAGATGAAACGTATCCTGAAGGATCTCGAGATCGACATCGAGGATGCCGGTGATGCCTGGTACCTGATGCCGCCCTCGCACCGGTTCGACATTGATCGCTCGGCCGACATCGTGGAGGAGGTCGCGCGGCTCGTCGGCTACGACCAGTTGCCGACAACCTCTCTGCCGATGCGCGCCGGCATGAAGCAGAGCGCAGCTTCTGCGCGCCAAGGCCGCGTGGCGATCGCACGCCGTGCCATGGCGGCGCGCGGCTTCCTGGAGGCCGTGACCTGGAGCTTCATGGCGAAGGAGCACGCGGCGCTTTTCGTCAAGACCGAAGATGCGATGACGGTGGCGAACCCGGTCGCCAGCGAACTGAACTACATGCGTCCGTCCGTACTCGGAAATCTCGCACGCGCAGCGCAGGCGTCCGCCAATCGCGGCGAGCGCAACATCCGCTTGTTCGAAGCCGGCCCTGTCTATCTGGGCGACGGTCCAAAAGACCAGCGCACCGTCATCGCTGGTCTCGTCCAGCCTTCGCCGCAGCGCCACTGGCAGGGCACGCCGCCTGCCTATGACGCGTTCGCGGCCAAGTCCGACCTGTTCGCCCTGCTCGCGGCGCTCGGCCAGCCAGGCGAGAAGTTCCAGGTGGCGCCCGCCACGCAGTCGCACTGGCATCCCGGCCAGTCGGCGAGCCTCAAGCTCGGTCCGAAGATGACCGTGGCCAATTTCGGTGCGCTGCATCCCGGCGTGCTGAAGGCGCTCGGCGTCGATGGGCCGGTCTATGCGTTCGAACTGAACCTCAATGCATTGCCGGTGATGAAGGCGAAGTCGACCAAGACGAAGCCGGTGCTCGAGCGCGCCGACCTCACCCCGATCCGGCGTGACCTTGCCTTTGTCGTGGACGAGGGCGTGGCGGCAGGCGAGCTCGTCAAGCATGCGCAGGCGGCCGAGAAGCTGCTTGTTTCGAAGGTCGACGTGTTCGACGTCTACCAGGGGCAGGGCGTGCCGGAAGGCAAGAAGTCGGTGGCGTTCGAAGTGACAATCCAGCCGCGCGAGGCGCTCAAGGACGAGCAGATCCAGGCGATCATGGACCGGATCATCGCTTCCGTGTCAAAAGGAACGGGCGGCGTGCTGCGCGGATAGCGCGGGCGCCCGCGCGAAGGGGGCCGCATGAGCTTGAAGACATCGCTCTACCAGCAACTGGTGCCGGAGGCGCGCGCATCGGGTATCTCGAGGCTCAACCTGTTCATCGTCGGCGTGGTGCTGGCCTCGTTCCTTTTCCTCGCGCTGGAAACCGAGCCCACGCTCAACACCGATCCCCGCTGGATGCGCGCGTTTGAAATCTTCAACCTGTCCGTCCTCGGAATATTCAGCATCGAGTACATCGCGAGGATCTGGGTGGCAGGTGTCGACCCGCAATTCCGCGGCATCGGCGGGCGGCTGAAGTACATGACCCGCTTCTATTCCATCGCGGACTTCCTGGCCTTCGCGCCGGAACTGATCGTCATGGCGGCGGGCGGCGGCGGATCGCTGCTGGTCCTGCGGGTCCTGCGCCTTGCCCGCCTCGTCAAGATTGCGCGTTTCGTGCCGGCCTTCGATGCGCTCGGCGCGGCGCTTCGCCGGTCGAGCTCGCAGCTCCTGACCAGCCTCGCCGTGGCGCTGACGCTGGTCTATGTCGCCGCGGTGCTGCTCTATTTCGTTGAAGGTGTCGGCGGCGAACATCAGGAACAGTTTGCCTCGATCCCCCGCGCCATCTGGTGGGCGGTCGCCACCCTGACCACGGTCGGCTACGGCGATGTCTATCCGGTCACGCCGCTCGGGAGATTCTTCTCGGCGATCATCGCGATTGCCGGTATCGGTGTGGTCGCGCTGCCGGCCGGTGTGTTCGCCAGCGCCTTTTCCGATGAACTGAGGGAACGCCGCGAGCGGGGACCGACCGAATGACCACATCCGCACCCGCCCTGAAAGTCGCCGTCGCGGGGGTTGCCGGCCGCATGGGCCGCCAGATCGCGGCCATGGCGCTCGATCGGGGCCTCGTCCTGTCCGGCGCAAGTGAAATAGCCGCTGCCGGCGTGTTCGATGAAGACATCGGTGTACTGGCCGGCCGCAAGCCGGTGGGTGCCTGGCCGTCACCGGACGTCGCCGAAGCAGCCGGCGGCGCCGACATCTGGATCGACTTCACCCGGCCGGACGCGACCCTCGCTGCTCTGGACGCGCTGCAAGCCACCAGCGTGCGCGCGGTCGTCATCGGCACGACCGGCCTCAGCGCGGCGCAGGACGGCGCTATCCGCACCGCCGCCAAGCGCTTCGCCATCGTCAAGTCCGGCAACTTTTCGCTCGGCATCAACCTGCTGCAAGGCCTCACGCGCCTTGCGGCATCGCGTCTCGGGGCGGACTGGGACATTGAGATCCTCGAGTCCCACCACCGCCTGAAGGTCGACGCGCCGTCCGGCACTGCCCTGATGCTGGGCGAGGCCGCTGCGGCCGGCCGGGGCGTCTCCCTGAAGGACGTGCTGGCGCCGCCCTATCTCGGTCCGGATGCGCCCCGCAAGGAAGGCGAAATCGGCATGGCCGTGCGCCGCGCCGGGGGTATTTATGGTGAACACGAAGTGATGATGGCCTCACCGCGCGAAGTGCTGCGCCTGTCGCACATGGCGCTCGACCGGGCGGTTTTTGCCGATGGCGCCCTGCACGCCGCCGTCTGGGCCGCCCGCCAGCCCCCCGGTCTTTACGGCATGGATGAGGTGTTGGGTCTCGGCCACACCGGCTGAGGAAACGCGCGCGCCGTCGGCTGAATGCGCCTTGACGCGCCGCAGCATCGTGACAACGTGACGGTCCTGTAAAGATACGAAGCGCGTTTTGAAGGCACCATGATCGGCATTGTTGTCGTTAGCCATGGCAGACTTGCCCACGAACTGGTCGCGGCCGCGGAACACGTGGTCGGCCGGTTGCGGCGTACGCGCGCGGTGTCGATCGATGCCGACGAAGACCTCGACCTGAAGCGCGACGCCATCCTGGAAGCAATAAAGGCCTGTGAAGCCGGGCGCGGCGTTATCGTGCTTACGGACATGTTCGGCGGCACGCCCTCGAACCTCGTCCTCTCGCTGCGCAGCCGGGCCAAGATGGAAATCGTCTCCGGCGCCAACCTTCCCATGCTGATCAAGCTCGCCCAGACGCGCGACGTGCTCAGCCTTGATGAATGCGCCTCCGACGCCGCCGAAGGTGGCCGCAAGTACATCACCATCGCTTCCGACGTCCTCGCAAAGTTGCCGTCCTGCTGATGTCTGACGCTTTTCCGGCCGTCCGGCGCGCAACCATCATCAACCGAAAGGGCTTGCACGCGCGGGCCTCGGCCAAGGTGGCCCGTCTCGCCGGTGAATACGACGCGCAGGTCTTCGTCAGCCATGAGAGCGAGACAGCGGACGCCCGCTCGATCATGGACCTGCTGATGCTCGTCGCCCACACCGGGTGCACGGTGGAGATCAAGGGCAGGGGCGCCCAAGCCGATGCCGCCGTGGACGCCATTGCCGCCCTCATCGAGGACGGCTTCGGCGAGACGGACAGCTAGGCCCTAAGCCGCCTTCCGCTTCGCCTTGCGCACTTCCAGCTTGTTGAGGGCGTGCAGGTAGGCGCGCGCGCTGGCGACCAGCGTGTCGGGATCGGACGAGCGGCCTGTAGCCATGATGCCGTCGCCATTGAGGCGCACCGAGACGGTGGCCTGCGCGTCCGTGCCGCCGGTCACGGCGTGCACCTGGTAGAGCTCCAGCACCGCCTGGTGCGGCACGATCAGCCGGATCGCATTGAACACCGCATCGACCGGGCCATTGCCGCGCGCGATGGCGTATTTCTCTTCGCCGTCGACCACGAGATCGATTTCCGCCGTCTGCGGACCATCCGTGCCGGCCACGACGCGCAGGCGCTTGAACGCGATACGCTCGCCTTCGGCCGCCAGCTGCTCGTCCACCAGCGCGATGATGTCGTCATCGAACACATGCTTCTTGCGGTCGGCGAGGTCCTTGAAGCGCTTGAAGGCATCGTTCAGCGCCTCGCCCTCGATGAAGTAGCCCATCGATTCCAGCTTGTCGCGGAAGGCATTGCGGCCCGACAACTTGCCCATCACCAGCGAGGTTTTCGCGACGCCGACATCCTCCGGCTTCATGATCTCGTAGGTCTCGGAGTTCTTCAGCATGCCATCCTGGTGGATGCCGCTTTCGTGCGCGAAGGCGTTCTTGCCGACGATTGCCTTGTTGTACTGGACCGGGAAGCCGGTGATCCGGCTCACCATTGCGGAGGCGCGGGCGAGATAGCTTGCGTCAATGCCGGTCTCGTAAGGCAGCGTGTCGCCGCGCACTTTCATCGCCATCACGATCTCTTCCAGCGCCGCGTTGCCCGCGCGCTCGCCAAGCCCGTTGATCGTGCATTCGATCTGGCGCGCGCCATTGGCCATGCCCGCCAGCGAGTTTGCCACCGCAAGCCCGAGATCGTTGTGGCAATGCGTCGACCAGATCACCTTGTCCGAGTTCGGAACATTTTCGATCAGCCTGCGGATCAGCGCGCCATACTCGTCGGGGTGCGAATAGCCCACGGTGTCCGGCACGTTGATCGTCGTGGCGCCAGAGGCGATGGCCGCGTCGATGCATTTGCAGAGGAAATCGAACTCGGTGCGCGTCGCGTCTTCGGCGCTCCATTCGACATCATCCACCAGGTTGCGCGCCTGCGACACCGAGCGGCCCACCGCTTCCAGCACGGCGTTCGGGCCCATCTTCAGCTTATGCTTCATGTGCACGGGGCTGGTCGAGATGAATGTGTGGATGCGCGGGCGCGCGGCCTTGCGCACGGCTTCGCCGCAGCGGTCGATGTCCTGCGGGGTGGAGCGGGCGAGGCCGCAGATGATGGCGGATTTCGATTGCGCGGCAATCGCGCTGACGGCGGCGAAATCACCGTCCGAAGCCGCCGGGAAGCCGGCCTCGATGATGTCGACGCCCATGTCTTCGAGAAGGGTGGCCAGTTCCAGCTTCTCATTGTGCGTCATCGATGCGCCCGGCGACTGCTCGCCATCACGCATCGTGGTGTCAAAAATCATTACACGCGGTTTTTTCGCGGTCTTGGTCGGGGAGGTCATGTCGGCGGCTCTGTCGAAACTGGGGTTTGGGGGCGAAGTCTCAAAACATCCCCTGGCCGCGGGTCCGCCTCAGGCCGAGGCAGCCAGCACCGGCCAGGGGCCGGTAAGAAGTAGCAGGAGGGGCAAGACTTTGCGCATCGCGGCACTATTCGCTGCGCGCTTGCCCAGTGTCAACCGATTCAACCGTTGTTTCAGGAACATTTTGCCAGCTCTTACGGGCCTGGCGAACGATGAAATAGGCGATCCCGGCATATAGCGCCGCGCCGATCAGGCCGAAGGTGACGGCGGTGACGGGGTTGCCGGTAAAAGCGGCCACGATGGTATTCCAGCCAACGGCGACCAGCAGGATCTTCGGCAGGATGCCGAGCGCCATCCCGGCCCAGTAGTCGCGGAACTTCGCCGAGCTTGCCCCGAACACCATGTTGACGATCAGGAACGGCCCGGCCGGCACGCTGCGCACGATGGCGCTCGCGAGGAAGGCGTTGCGCCCGATCAGGTCTGACAGCCGGCGCGCCCGCGGCCCGGCATACCGGCGCACAGCGGCCTCGCCGCCGGCCCGGCCGATCCAGAAGGTCAGCGCGCCCGACAACATGTTCGCCACCCAGCCATAGACCGCGCCCATCACCGGCCCGAACACGGCAACCGCCGCGGCGATCAGCGCAAACTGCGGCACGCCGATGAAGGCTGCGACGCAGAACACGAGAATGACTGCGGGCAGGCCCCAATGGCTGTCGGCCAGCGCGCGCAACCAGTCTTCTGCTTCTTCGAGGCCCGGCAGCTGGCCCATCTTTCCGAGCGCGAACACGCCCAGCACGGCGACCAGCAGGCCGAGCCCGACATACAGGGCGCGGCGCGATGAAGGGGCAGGGGCGGTGGGCTCGCTCGTCATGGCGCGATCAGGTGCGACAGGTGCGCCGCTGCGTCAATCTCGGCGAGGCAGGTCTGCTGTCAGGCGTCGGCCAGCATCTTCTCGCTCATCTCCCACAGCCGCCGGGCGCGCGCGTCATCCGCAATCCATTCGCGGGCATGTTCGAACCGCTGGCTGTCGGGGCCGGCCATCCGCGCGATGTCGCAATTCTCGCAGTAAACGCCGCCCTTGCCGGCGAGCTTCGGCGAGGTCGCTGCCCAGACCGTCGTGGAGGCGCCCTGTTCCGGCGTCTTGAACGCGGCCTTCACGGCGTCGGGGATTGTGCCGTCCGGGTTCTTCCAGCCAAGCGCGGCCATTTCCTCGTCATCGAGGTGGCGTTGCAGCGGCGTGAAGATGCCGCCCGGGTGCACGGAAAAGGCCCGCACGCCGACTTCGCGGCCGAGCAGGTCGACCCCCAGAGCGAACAGGGCATTGGCAGACTTCGCCTGGCCATAGGCCTCCCATTTGTCATACGGGCGCTTCTCGTAGTTCGGGTCGTCCCAGATCACGTCAGAACGGACATGCCCGATGGAGGAGAGCGCGACGATCCGCGCGCCCTGCGCCTCCTGCAGCGCCGGGGCGAGTTTCATCGCCAGCGCCATGTGGCCGAGATGGTTGGTGCCGAACTGGGTTTCCCATCCCTTACCGACACGGCCGAACGGCGTCGCCATGATGCCGGCATTGTTGATCAGGATGTCCAGCGGGCGCTTGGAGTCGAGGTAATGGTCGGCAAACCGGCGCACGCTCGCGATATCGCCGAGGTCCATGTCTGCAATCTCGATCTCGCCGGCGACGTCGGCGAGCGCGGTCGCGGCGACGTCCGGTCGCCGGGCCGGCACCGTCACCCGCGCGCCGGCGCCTGCGAGTGCGCGCACGGTTTCAAGGCCGATGCCCGAATAGCCGCCCGTCACGATGACATTTTTGCCCGAGAGGTCGATCCCGCCCACCACTTCACGCGCCGTACTCTTGGCGTGGAAACCGGATCTGATCGGGTTCTGGTCCTGTGCAGCCATGGCGTGTTTCCTTCCTCTGGTGTCTTGTTGAGAAGCAGCGTAGCGGGGGGAGAGGGCCCTCGCTACTGCAATCTGTTGGCGGGTTTGCCCCCGCATCGCCCAATTCTGCCCCTAGCTTGTCACCTGAGTATGGAGTGCTGACCCATGAAACTACCCCTGACGCTGGCAGCGATCGTCCTCAGCTGCGCCATCGCCTTTCCCGCCTCTGCCCAGTTCGGCAAGGTCGAGCGGTCGCAGGCCGAAATCGCATTGGAACAGGCCGAAACCCGCCAGGCCAAGCAGAAAGCAGCGCGCGAAGCCGCCGAAGCCGCCTGCGCCGCTCAGAATATGGAAGGCTGTTTCAAGCTTGCCGACATGCAGCGTACCGGCTCAGGCGGCGCGCAGGACCTGAAAGCCGCCGCGAAGTCCTACAAGATCATGTGCGATGCCCGTGACGGGCGCGGTTGCGCGGGCCTCGCCTACCTGACGGTCAAAGGCCGCGGCGTGACCGAGAACCAGGCCGAAGGGCGCGCGCTCTACAAGAAGGCCTGTGACTATGGCGATGTCAGTGGCTGCGCCGCTTACGGCAACATGGCCTTCACGGGCCTTGGCGGCCGCAAGGACACGGTGGCCGGCACGCAGGCCCTGACCAGCGCATGTGACCGCGACTATGAATGGGCCTGCACCCGCATGCGCGACCTCGGCGTCTACGACACCGACGACAACGCGTTCGATCGGCTCAAGGATATCCGCGGCTAGCCGGCTCAGCCTGCTGCAGACTTGGCGGTAGCCACTTCAGGCGCATCCGTGCGGCCCGGCGACAGCGGCGCGACGTTCGACAGGTCGGGCACGGAGGCGGCCTTGTTGATGTGGGCTACGGTGCGTTCGGGTGCGATCAGCAGGTCGGCGCTGACAAACGTGCGCTCTTCAACCCGCATCGACGGCGAGAAGGCGACGCCTTCGAGGCGTCCGCCGCTGCACACTTCCAGCGCACGGCTGGCTTCGATATCTCCGCTGACCGACCCGTGAACGATCAGCGTCGCCGCGCGCACACGTCCTTCGATCTTGCCGCTGGCTTCCACCAGGATCATGTCGTCGGTCTCGATCTCGCCGCGCAGGTGCGCGCCGATGATGACCGGTCCGACAAACTGGAACTTGCCTTCAAACTTGCCGCCGGCGGCAATCGCGTTGCCAAGTCCGTTGCGGGCCGGCTTTGCCGGCGTGTCTGATTTCGGAGGGGTCGCAGCCATCACGCGGGTCCTTTTTCCTGCCCTTTTCCACAGGTTAACCTATTGTTAACCGAAGAAGAAGGGTCCCGTCCGGATGCTTGCAAGAATTGTGCGGACTACACTTTGGGCCGGATTTGCCCTGTTCCTGGCGGGGTGCAGCGAGCCCGCCCGACCGGCCCGGCCGCCTGGTCCGGCGCCGCTGCTTCCGCCCGGCGCGGAGGGCATCGACCTGTCGCACCATAATGGCCCGGTCGACTGGGGCCGCCTCGGCACCGGGCCTTTCCAGTTCGTCTATCTCAAGGCGACCGAAGGCACCGACCATGTCGACCAGCAATTCCTGCAGAACTGGACCTCGGCGACCCGTCTCGGCTGGCAGGTGGGCGCCTATCACTTCTTCCTGCTTTGCCGCGAAGGCGCCCCGCAGGCGGAGAACTTCATCCGCCAGGTCGAGGTGCGCGCCGGCACCCTCCCGCCGGCCGTTGACCTTGAGCATGCCCACAATTGCCCGGCGCGCGCCGGGCGGGCGGCTACGCTTGATCAGCTGCGCACCTTCCTCGCGGCGCTGGAGGATGAATACGGCCAGGTGCCGGTGATCTACACCACACCCGCCTTCCACACCGAATGGCTGGCGGGGGAGGGTTTCGACCGCTACCCGCTCTGGATCCGGTCGCTCGAAGGCAAGCCGTCATTGGACCACGCGATCTGGCAGTACACCATGAAAGGCAAGGCGCCCGGCATCGAAGGCCCGGTCGACCTCAACCGGGCGGCCGACTAGATCGCCTTGCCCATCCTCAGCCCCGGCACGTCCACCCCGCCGGCGGACGCACTGATCATGCGCTCGATCTCCTCATATCCGCATGCGCGGTAAAGTGGTTCGCCGCCAAGCGTCGCCATCAGTTCGACGCGGTGAAAGCCGGCCGCGCGGGCCGCGCCTTCGCAGATCTCGAGCACATACCGCCCGAGGCCGCGCCGCGTGAACTCAGGATGCGTGTACATGGCGCGGATGCGGGCGGCGTCGACGCCCATCTTCAGAAGCGCGGCATTGCGCTGCGCCGTCGAATGGTCTCCGCCATACAGGGTCGCGCGGTTGCTCCAACCGCCGCTCGCGGCCAGCTGGCCGGTCGCCTCGTCCAGCACGACGAAATAGGTCCCGTCCGCAATCAGCTGCCGGTCGAGGCCCATGATCGAGCGCGACAGGGCAACCTGCTGCGGCGTCAGGAACTGCGGCAGCAGCGCGCTGATCGCCAGCTCCATCAGCGCGGCAATGCCGTCCTCGTCGGCCGGCACCGCCGCGCGGTGGATGAACCCCTCAAGACGGGGCGCGGACATGCCTAGTTGCGGCTCTTGTCCACCAGGCGGTCGTTCTGGGCCCAGTGCATCATGCCGCGCAGTTTCTCGCCCACCGCCTCGATCGGATGGTTGCTCATCCGCTGGCGCATGGCGTGGAAGCCCGGCGCGCCGGCCTGGTTCTCCAGCACCCAGTTGCGGGCGAAGGTGCCGTTCTGGATGTCTTCCAGAACCTTCTTCATCTCGGCCTTGGTCGCGCTGTTCACGACGCGCGGACCGGTCACGTACTCCCCGTATTCGGCCGTGTTCGAGATCGAGTAGTTCATGTTGGCGATGCCGCCTTCATAGATCAGGTCGACGATCAGCTTGGTCTCGTGGAGGCATTCGAAATAGGCCATTTCCGGCGCATAACCGGCCTCGACCAGCGTCTCGTAGCCGGCCTTGATCAGTTCCACGATGCCGCCGCACAGCACGGCCTGTTCGCCGAAGAGGTCCGTCTCGGTCTCTTCGCGGAAGCTCGTCTCGATGACGCCGGCGCGGGTATTGCCGATGGCTTTCGAATAGGAGAGGGCAACCGCCTGGGCCGTGCCGGTCGCATCCTGGTGGATGGCGATCAGGCCCGGCAGGCCGAAGCCCATCTGGTACTGGTTGCGCAGCGTATGGCCGGGGCCTTTCGGCGCGGAGAGCGACACGTCCACATCCTTCCGTGGGCGGATGAGATTGTAATGGATGTTGAAGCCGTGCCCGAACATGATGTGCTGGCCGGCGCGCAGGTGCGGCTCGATCTCGTTGGCGAACAGCACCGCCTGCTTTTCGTCCGGCACGAGGATCATCAGCACGTCGGCCCATTTCGCCGCCTCGGCCACCGAGATCACTTCAAGGCCGGCGTCCGTTGCCTTCTTGCGCGAGGCGGAGCCTTCCTGCAGCGCCACTTTGATGTTCTTCACGCCCGAATCCTTGAGGTTCAGAGCGTGTGCGTGCCCCTGGCTGCCATAGCCGACCACCGCGACCTTCTTCTTCTGGATCAGCGAGATGTCGGCGTCTTTTTCGTAATAGATTTTCATGTGCGTTCGGAAGCTCCGCTAAGGGGTAAGGTGGGAAACAGCGATGGGAGGAACCGTCAGGGCGCCTTGCAGACCCAGTTGGGGCTGACATTGGCGACGCCGATGACGAGGTTATTGAGCCGCGTCACCGGATCGTCGGATCCGGCATGGCGGGAGAATTGGCGCACGCCGTTTTCAGTCTGCGTGCGGGTAATGATGTCGTGGCTCTCGATGACCAGCCGCACGGTGCGCGAGCCGTCTGCATTGACCGTCACTTCCTCGCGCGGCCCATAGGAAGGTACCGAGGCATCCGACACCTGGCCGAGCAGGATCGTCATGGCGTTGGCCGTGTCGTCGGGCAGCTTGGTCTGCAGCCGGCAGTGCGGACCCTTGCCGTCCGGTACCGAGCGCGCATCGAGGCGCACGCCGGCGCCGTCGGTCATCACGTCATAGAGGTAAGCGGCGCCGCTGGGGGAGGCGGTGTCGGTGATCTCGATGATCGCATCTGAGCGCGGACCGTAGAACAGGCGCGCGCGATCGCGGATCTTCGCCGCCCGGTCGAGGTCGCAGTTCAGCTTCGCCGTGTCGGGTGAGGTGTCCGACAGGAAGGCGGCATTCAACAGGTCGCTCGCGCAATTGTCAGCCTGCGCCGCTGCCACCATCGGCAGGAAACAGGCGGCGAGGGCAGCAAGCCCGGCGCGCCAGAGAGAGGGTTTCATCCTTTCTCCTTTCCCCGTTTGATCGACAGGACCCCCGTCCGGCTGACCTCGACCAGGCCCAGCGGGCGCATCAGGTCGACAAACTGCGTCAGCTTCTCGGAGGCGCCCGTCACCTCGAAAATAAAGCTCTCGTTGGTCGTATCTATCACATGTGCGCGGAAAATCTCAGCGATACGAAGCGCCTCGACGCGCTTTTCGCCGCTGCCTGCCACTTTCACGAGCGCCAGTTCGCGCTCGATACCGGTCTTCGAATTGGTGATGTCGATGACTTCGGCGACCGGCACGATGCGCAGCAGCTGGGCCTCGATCTGCTCGAGGATATGCGGCGTGCCCTGGGTGACGATCGTGATGCGCGAGCGGTGCTGGCTGGCGTCCACCTCGGCAACAGTAAGGGAATCAATGTTGTAACCGCGGCCTGAGAACAGGCCGACCACCCGCGCCAGCACGCCCGGCTCGTTGTCGACTAGCACGGCCAGTGTGCGCCGCTCGACCGCTTGATCCTCGTGCGAGAGGAAGTAAGCGGACTTCGGCCCGTTGCCGTTGGCGGGTGTGGTCTTGTCGTTCATGCCGTTCTCTCGGGGGCAGCCGCGTCATTGCCGAACTTGAAGCCCGGCCGGCGGGTTTCGAGCTTGCCCTTCAGGGCCTGCGACTTGGAGATCGCATCATTGCGGTCGCTGCCGGACTGGTCGTCATAGCGTTCGACCACTTCGTCCTTGCGGCGCGGATCGAGATAGGCCTGCAGTTCGGACACCAGCAGCCGCCGGCATTCATCGATGTAGCGGGCGCAGTCTTCCGGCGCCGGGCCGCCTTCGCGGCTCATCGCTTCCAGTTCGTGATAGCTCCACATCAGCGCGTCGAGGATCGGCGGCCGGCTGCCGCGATAGGCGCCTTCCTTCTCGGCGCCCTTGTGGTCCGGGCTGAGGTTCGGAAAGAACATCCGGCCGCGGTCGACCAGCGTCGATATCTGCACCAGCAGGTTCGCCTTGTTGCCGAGGAAGGCGCCATCATTCGCCTGCATGCCGCGCGTGCGGGCGAACATGGCGGCGCGCGCCAGCGTGTCGATGGCGGAGTTGCCCCAGTCGAGGCTGGCGGCGTCGATGCTCTGGCGCAGGCGCTCGGTCTGCAGCTTGCGCTGGCGGCGGGTCTCGCCCCGCGCGATCAGGGCGCTGATCGCCGCAACGAACGCCGACCCGATCGCCACAAGCACGTCGGCGTTTTCCCGGCCCATTTCCAGCAGGCTGCCGAAATCCATCTTTTCCCCCACGCTAACCGTTCACGGCCTTGTTTTCTCAAACGAGCTTGCGGCCCGCCTCGCCGATCTCGTTACCAGTTATCTCGCCGAGGATCATCTGGTTGTGCGCAGAACCGGCCGGGATCATCGGCAGGCAGTTTTCGGCCCGCTCGACCCGGCAGTCGAACAATACAGGACCCGGATAGTCAATCATTTCAAGGATCTTGGCGTCCAGCTCGTCCGGCTTGTCACAGCGGATGCCGTGCCCACCGAGGGCCTGCGCGAGCAGCACGAAATCCGGCAGGCTTTCCGAATAGGAGTGCGAGTACCGCTCGCCGTGCAGCAATTCCTGCCATTGGCGCACCATGCCCATCCACTCATTGTTGAGGATGAACACCTTCACCGGCAGCTTGTGCTGAACCGCCGTCGACAGCTCCTGCATCATCATCTGGATCGAGGCTTCGCCCGCAATGTCGACCACCAGCGCGTCGGGGTGCGCGCATTGCACGCCCACCGCCGCCGGCAGGCCGTAGCCCATCGTGCCGAGGCCGCCGGAAGTCATCCACCGGTTCGGCTCGTCGAAATGGTAGAACTGCGCCGCCCACATCTGGTGCTGGCCTACTTCGGTTGTGATGTAGGTCTTGCGGTCCTTGGTCAGCGCATACAGCCGCTCGATGGCGTATTGCGGTTTGATCACCTCGCCGGAGTTCGCATAGCTGAAGCAGCGGCGCGCGCGCCAGGTATCGATCTGGTCACGCCAGGGTGCGAGGTCCGGCAGCTTGCGCTTCAGCGCCTTGATCTCGGTGATCAGTGCGTCCAGCGCCTCGGCGCAATCGGCCACCACCGGCACGTCCACGCGCACGATCTTGTTGATCGAGGAGGGGTCGATGTCGATGTGGATCTTCTTGGACTTCGGCGCGAACATGTCGACGCGGCCGGTCACCCGGTCGTCGAAGCGCGCGCCGATACAGACCATCAGGTCGCTGTCATGCATGGCATTGTTGGCTTCGAAACTGCCGTGCATGCCGACCATGCCCAGCCAGTCCGGGTGCGAGGCCGGGAAGGCGCCGAGCCCCATCAGCGTCGACGTGACCGGCACGCCGGTCAGCTCCTGCAGCTCGCGCAGCTTCGCCGAAGCGGCCGGGCCGGAATTGATGACGCCGCCGCCGGTATAGAAGATCGGCCGCGTCGCCTTGGTGATCAGATCGGCCGCCGCGCGGATCGCGTCGCGGTTCGGCGTGCGCTGCGGAACATAAGTGGGCTTGGTGATGCCTTCCTTGCCGACATAGGGCCCGCTGGCGAACTGGATGTCCTTCGGGATGTCGATCACGACCGGCCCCGGCCGGCCCGTGGTCGCCACATAGAAGGCCTCGTGCATGATCCGCGCGAGCTGGTTGATGTCGGTGACGAGATAGTTGTGCTTGGCGCAGGTGCGCGTGATCCCGGTCGTGTCGCATTCCTGGAAGGCGTCCGTGCCGATCAGGTGCGTCGGCACCTGACCGGTGATCACCACCATCGGGATCGAATCCATCAGCGCGTCGGTGATCGGCGTCACCATGTTGGTTGCTCCCGGACCGGACGTGACCAGCGCCACGCCGCATTTGCCGGTGGAGCGCGCATAGCCTTCGGCAGCATGGCCAGCGCCCTGTTCATGGCGCACCAGCACGTGGCGGATCGCGTCCTGACCGTAGAGCGCATCATAGATCGGCAGCACTGCGCCGCCCGGATAACCAAACATCACCGATACGCCTTGTTCCCGGAGCGCTTCCACGACGATCTGCGCGCCGGTCAGGGTGCGGGGGCCGGTCGCAGCAGCGGCATCGGCGGGCTTGGCCTTGGTCTTGGTTGTCATGGCAGGGCTCGGGCTTTGGGAGGCGTGGGTGAAGGGAAGGGCGTGGGGGCTTCGGCCAAACAAAAAAGGGCCCCCTGAGGAAGCCCTTTTCTGTGCGCACCCGCAACCACCTGAAAGATCAGGCAGCTACGGGCGCCGAAGGTTTACTACGGTCATTTTGCGCAAGGGGCGTTTCCTCGAATTCGTGCGCTCAGGCATAATCTTCCGCTTGGACGGTGTCAATCTCCCTGTAAAGGGCAAAAATGACCCTCAAGCGGTTCGCCATTTCGGGCGAGGGAATGCGCGTCCAGAACGGAAACTGGCGCCCGATCCAGGTGAATTGCCTTTTTGCATAGCGCCGCGTGTCGCGCTTTGCATTTTCGGCGGCTTCCTCCGGGCTCATCTCGCCGCGGGCAAACGCTGTCAGCCACGGCATGCCGCACGCCTTCATCACCGGCAGTTCCGGGTCCAGCCCGCGCGCCACCAGGTCACGCGCCTCGTTCATCGCGCCCTGCATCAGCATGCCCTCGAACCGCCGGTCGATCTTCTTGTAGAGGGCAGCGCGCGGCGGGGTCAGCGCAAAGCCCGTCCACTCGCCCGGCTCCAGCACCGGCGGCTGGCGCTCGGTCTGGAAATCCGACAGCGACCGCCCGGTCGCGAGCCACACTTCATACGCGCGCGCGAGGCGTTGCCGGTCGCCGGTGCCAAGGCGTTCGGCGAGTTCCGGATCGTGCGGCATCAGCCGGGCGCGCAGGCCGTCCGCGCCCTCCGCCTCGCTGATCGCGCGCACGTCGGCGCGGATTTCGTCTGGCACGGGCGGAATGTCGGACAGGCCCTGCGTCAGCGCCAGCAGGTAGAGCCCTGTGCCGCCCACGAACACTGCGCGCTTGTTCTGCCGCGCCAGCTGCTTGATCACGCCGCGCGCCGCTTCCAGCCATTCGCCGGTCGAATAGCGCGTGGCGGGGTCAACATAGCCGAACAGGTGATGGGGCACGCCGGCCATCTCTTCCTCGGTCGGGCGGGCAGAAATTACCTGCATGCCATCGTAAACCTGCATCGAGTCGGCATTGATTACCTCGCCCCCCAGGCGGCGGGCGACTTCGATGGCAAGGGCGGACTTGCCGCTGGCCGTGGGACCGTGGATCAGGATCGCAGGATGCATCTTCGGAGACTAAAGGCTTGCCCGCCGCGAGGAAAGCCACCTAGAGACAGGCCTGCCTCAAACCGGAGTTCTGGATGTCGACCGAATGGGTTGTGATTGCCGCCTCGCATAGCGGCGGCATGAAAGGCGCCCACGCCTTGCTGGCCGGCATCAATGCGTGCGGCGGCGCTGCCGGCGAAGGCCGGGCCCTGTGCGATGATGGTCCTGTGAAGGCCGGCTACTACCCCTTCGAAATGCCGCCCGGCTGCCTGCCTACTGGCCTGCGTACCAGGCTCGAAGCGGAGCTGGAAGCCGATATTGCCGTGCTGCCGCGCGCCCGTTTCGGCCGCAAGCGCCTGCTCATTTCCGACATGGACTCCACCATCATCGGCCAGGAATGTATCGACGAACTGGCAGATGCCGTCGGCCTGAAGGCCCGGATCTCGAAGATCACCGAACGCGCGATGCGCGGCGAGCTGGACTTTGAAGCTGCCCTCACCGAACGCGTCGCGATGCTGAAAGGCCTGCCGCTTGGCGAACTCGCCCGCACGCTGGAAGAACGCATCACGCTGAACCCCGGCGCGCGCACGCTGATCGCCACGATGAAGGCGCACGGCGCCGCCACGCTCCTCGTCTCCGGCGGTTTCACCTATTTCACCTCGCGGGTCGCGGAGATGGCGGGCTTTGCCGGCCATCAGGGCAACACGCTGATCGATGACGGCGCCGCGCTCACTGGCGAGGTCGGCCGTCCGATCCTCGGGCGCGAAGCCAAGCGCACCGCTCTGCTGGATGCGGTCGCCGCAATCGGCGCTTCGCCTGAAGACGCGCTGGCGATGGGCGACGGCGCCAACGACCTCGACATGATCCGCGCCGGCGGCCTCGGCGTGGCCTACAAGGCGAAGCCGGTGGTCGCTGCCGAGGCGGCCGCCTCGATCCGGCACACCGATCTGACCGCCGCGCTGTTCTTCCAGGGCTACACCGCCGACGAATTCGTACACGGATAATCCTGCCGATGCCCTCCCTGCGCACGCTCGCCTTCCAGGCCTGGTTCCGGGTCAGCCGCCCGATGACCCTCGGCGTGCGCGCGGCGGTCGAAAACGCCGATGGCCACGTCTTCATGGTCCGCCACACCTACATCAACGGCTGGTTCATGCCCGGCGGCGGCGTCGAGCATGGCGAGCCAGCGCTCGAAGCGCTGCGCCGGGAACTCGTCGAGGAAGGCGGCATCCAGCTGCTGCGTGATCCGGAGATCTTCGGCTTCTATTCGAACCATCACAGCTTCCGGAACGACCACGTCGTCCTCTACCGCGTGCCCTACGGTAGCTGGGAGCAAGTCGCGGCCACCAGCGCCGGGGAAATTGCGGAGACGGCCTGGGTCGATCCGCACGCCTTGCCGGACGGCATCACGCGCGGCAATCGCCTGCGCTTTGGCGAAATATATCACGGCGCCCCGGTTTCGCCCTGGTGGGTGCCGAAGGACTGACCGCCGCTAGCCCTGAACGCCCACGACGTAGGATTTGCCGCTCACTGAAACAGCCGGCACCTTGCGGGTCGTCTCGAACGTCGTCCAGGCCGGCGCGATCTCGCGCCAGAAGGCTGCGTTCGGGTCGGTCGCATGCGTCTTCAGGTTCGCCTCGGTCATCGGGAAGGGGAAGATGTGGACGGGCACGGACGTCTGCCCGTTCTCGAAGGCAGCCTGCATCAGCGTCCAGATTTCCTCGATCACCGGATCGGTCATCGCGAAACAGCCGATCGAGACGCAGCTGCCATGCACCATCAGGAAGCTTCCCGTCCGTCCATTGGCGCGGTCATACGCATTCGGGAAGCCGAGATTGAACGACAGGTGATAGCTGGACGACGGGTTCATCTGGGTCGGCTGGATGGCATAGAATCCCTCCGGCGCCTGGCCGTCGCCCTCGCGCAGCTTGGGTCCTAGTCCGCCCGATACCGAACAGACCGGCCAGGTACGGAACGCTTCGTACTTTCCGTCCGTGCCCTGCACATAGGCCGTCAGCTGCGCCGGCGCTTTCGTCAGGCGCAGGTAGACCGGGCTGCCGAGGGCCAGGCCCTTCGCGGCGAGGTCGGCTTCGATCTGCGGTTTCGTGTCCGCATAGGCCCGCTCCGAGCGCAGCGTGGTCGGGACGGTACCCGCCTGCGCAAAGGCGAGCAGCGCGGGAAGCAAAAGGAAGGCCACCGCCGCCAGCAAGGGCGCAAGGATGTTCGGCTTCTTCTCCGGCAGGTGGCGCATGGCTGAACTGTTCCGGGCAAATCATGGCGATGATCAGGCAAGACCGGGCCGGCCACGCGGCGCAGCTTAAATTTTCCGTATGCAAACTTTACCGTTTGTTGAGTGATCTGGGCGACACTCTTTCCGTGACGGCCCTCCACGTCACACCTGACATCAGGCGGAACGCACCCGTCTCCCTCCACGGTCCCCGGCGTTTCCGCCGTACGCCGGCATCTCCCAGGGTGCCGGCGTCTGCTTATCCGGCGCGGCGCACGGCGCGTACATATCCGGCGGCCGTGTAGAGGGATAGCAGCGCCGCCAGCCATAGCAGGCCGACCAGCACACCCGCGAACCCGATCGCCGGCCAGCTCGCACGCGCGCCGCTTTCCACCACCAGAGTCGGGGCCAGCGCAAAGGGCAACATCAGGCCGGCAATCGCCAGCATCTCCACCGCTGTCTTCACCTTGGCAAGATGGCTCGGCGCCACCACCCCGGCCGCTTCGGGGCGCGTGCGAAGCCAGGTCATGAACACGTCCCGCGCGATGATCAGGGCGGCGGGAACATAGACCAGCCAGGTCTTCAGCGTCATCGCCACGCCCAGCAGCGCCAGGCCCACCAGCAGCTTGTCGGCGATCGGGTCCAACCAGACACCGAACCGGCTTTCCGCCTTGAACTGGCGCGCCGCCCAGCCATCCAGGAAATCCGTCAGCGCGCCGGACAGGAAGGCCAGCAGCGCAAACTGGTGCCAGAGCTGTTCCATCGTCGCCAGCCGCAGCGCCTCGTCGCCGCTCGCTTCGCCCAGCGCCGCGCCGGCTTCGGCGGCATTCAGCGCGCCATACAGGACCAGCACTGCGAATACGCAGCGCGAAATCGTCAGGGCATTCGGGATCCAGGCCAGCATCTGCCGACAGCCATAGCCAGCCCGGGGCACCGGCGGCAAGCGCCGGGCGTCAGTGTTTCAGGCGCAGGTCCGAGATCGACCGGGCAATCGTCCGGTAGACTTCGATCAGCTCGTCGCCGTTGTCGGCGCTGAAAGCGTGGCCGGGGGAGGTGGCGCAATATTCGAGGATGGTGCGCCCGTCGCCGGTGCGCTGCACGTTCGAGGGCACCTGAAAGCCCACCGTGAAGATCTGGATATTGCTCGGCAGCGATTTCATCTGGTCGCAAAGGTCCATCGACTGCTGGAACGAGCTGCGCGTCGCGGTCGGGTGCTGGATGTTGAAGTCACCGTCGGTCATCAGGATCATGAACTTCGAGGTACGCGTCGCACCATACTGCCGGGGGGCCGACTCCGAGGGCCAGATCGACGACCAGTTCGGCGACAGGAGATACCAGCCCCAGGCAATGCCCAGGTGCCCCGCCGTGCCGCCTTCGGCGACCAGCGCGTTGACGTGCGCCTTCAGGGCGTCCTTGTCATCGGTCAGCGGCACCGGACCGCTCGGCTGGCAGAGGCCGTGGCGGCCTTCATACGCGCCGACGCCGTAGCCGGTCGCGCCGCTCGTCTCCACGTCCCGCCAGCCGTCATACTTGCTGGTCGAGCTCGCCGAGAAATTCCAGCGCGGATTGCCCGCGCCCAGCCAGCGCCCGGAGGTCGGCACCGCATCCGAGGCGGCATAGGCGCCAGTGCGCTCGTAAACGCAGCTGTCGGTGAGGCCCGTGTCCTCGAAGAAATAGCGCCGCGTGTTCCAGGTGTAGGACGAGGTGCGCCCGCAGGTGCCCCCGCTCGTGCAGGTGCCGCGCTGGTAATAGAAGAACCGCTTGCCGGTAGCGGAATCCGTCATCCGGCGGTCATTGTACGAATTGTAGTTGGCCAGCGCCGCCGAATTGGAACTGTCCGCGCTCATCAGCCGGCTGTCGGTCACGGCGTTGAGGTAGGGGCCCGCATTCAGCGAGTTGTTGTAGCTCGCAATCGCGATGCGCACCGAACCGTCGCGTTCGCGGTCATCGGGCAGCAGCTCGTCGAACGCGGCGGAGGCGGCCGTCTTCAGCTGCGGCAGGCGGTCATAGCTGTTCATCGAACCCGACACGTCGAAGATGAACGAGACATCGACCACGCCGATGCCATACGTCGAGGTCGCCTCGACCTTGAACGTCATTTCGTCGAAGCCCATCAGCTGGGTCAGGTAGGTTGGCTGCTCGCAGCGCACCGAGCCGGCAATGTCCTGGCTCTCCGCATCGAACGACACCGTCAGCGGCTCGCACGCCAGCCCGCCGCCCTGCTGGTCGAACATCGACTGCGCATAGCTCCGGACGTCGGCGCGCACGGCCTCCTCGTTCATCCCGCGCTGGCGCTGCAGGGCGCCGGCCAGCACGGCGGAGTCGACTGCCGCCTGCACCTTGGATTTCTGGCGCACCGTGTTCTGGGTATCCACCGCAATGCCGACGAGGGCCAGGATTGCAGGGATCAGGAACGCGGTCAGCATGGCAACGTTGCCGCGCCGGGAAGCGCCGAGGGCGCCGGTCAGGGTCTTGAGCTTCGTGTTCATGACGGGCCTTCTGACGCCGTATGCGAACCGGCTTTAATGGACGAGGCGGACTTCGTTGATGGACCGGCCGATCTGCTGGAACACGGAGACGAGTTCGGCGGAGCCGGTCGCGAAGTAGGCATACTGGGCGCTCGAGGCGCACGAGGTCAGCGCGTCACGCAGCGTCTGGCTCGGCACTTCAAAGCCGACCGTGTAGACCGTGATCCCGGAATCTTTCATCGCCGTGCAATACTCCTGCGCCTGCGAGAAGGAGTTGCCGTTCTCCGAGTTGCAGTTGATCTGGTCCTGCGTCGAACCGGAGCCGGACGTCGAGGTCCGGGACAGCACGCCCTGGCAGAACGACGAGTTGAAGTCACCGTCGGTCATGAACACGGCGAACTTGTGCAGCTTCGGACGGCCATAGGTTGCCGGTTGGCTGCTCGCCGGGAAGATCGCGCCGAAGTTCGGCGACAGTGTGTAGAAGCCCCAGGCCGCGCCGAGGTGGCCGGCCGTCGATCCGCCGATGGACAGATCATCGACCGCATCCTTCAGCGCAGTCTTGTCGCTGGTCAGCGGCACGATCTCGTTGGTTGGGCAGTCGTTCGCCGTGGACGTATAGCCGAGCCCGACATACGCCGTCGAAGCGGCGGCATCCGTGTACGCCTCGGTGCCGGTCCGCTCGGTCGCGCATGTGCTGATCTCGTGCACGCGCTGCGAGCCGTTATAGGCGTTGTTGAAGCGGAAATACTGGCACCCGGCGACGGTGCAATAGCCCGTGCCGCTGTTGGTGTAGGCCGAATAGTTGCCGCCGGCCGAGCCTTCCAGCACGTAGGAGTTGGCGGTCACATTGTGAACCTGCCAGGTTGCGTTCGTGCCGGTATTGATTTCCGTCATGCCGTTGACGCTCTTGATCACGACATGGTCGTTGTTCGACAGTCCGTGGCCATTCGAAGTCACCGTGACCTCACAGTCCGCGTTGACGCATTTCTGGACTGTGCCGCTGCTCGTATAGGTCGAATAGCTCGTGCTTTTGATGCCCGAAAGCTGGAACGTGTTGGTCGTAGCGCCGGCGACGGTGAACGACTTGTCGTTCACTTGTTTCATGCCTTTGACGCCAGTGATCCAGACCGTGTCACCATTGCTGAAGCCATGTCCGTTGGATGTGACAACCGCAGGGTTCGCCTTGGTGATGCCGGAAATATTCTTAGCCGAACCGGACTTCCAGACCGCGTTGGTGATGCTCTTGCCCGACGTGACCGGGCCGCGCACCGTCGCGGCATACGAGCCGACGTTCACGGCCACGGAGTAGGGCACCATCGATGCCTTGGAATAGTACGGGGTCTGAACATCATCGACGACGATGTCGACGAGGTCTTTCGAGGCTTGTTTCAGCGCCGTGATCCGGCTGCCAGACATCGAGCCCGTGATGTCGAGGATCATCGCGACTTCGATATCCGAGCCGCCTTCCAGCGCGTCGGAGCGCACCGTGACCGCCACTTCATCGCGTCCGGTGATCTTGGCGATCGTCGTGTTGACGGAGATATGGGTGACCAGCGAAATGCGGCCCTCGGAATCCATCGCGAATTCGTAGGTGACATCGCGGCCGAGGTCCTCCGACAGGGCGTCAAGGTGCGCGTCGACCACGGCGCGGCGCTGGTCTTCGGTCATAAAGGCATCGTGCGCCGCCGCCAGCGCGGCCGCATCGGTCGCCTGTTGGAGCTTCTGCTTCTCGACGATCACCCGCGAGAAGTCGATGGCAAAGCCCACGACCGGGAAGATCACGAGACAGGCCAGCGCGAACAGCATCGCGACGTTGCCCGAATCGCTGCGGACAAGCCCGCGCGAACGCTCTTTGATTGATACCAGCCAGCCCATAGCCCATGCGTCCTTTTGGCGGAATCCCGCGCAATACGATGGCTGTGTGTATCAGGTCTGGCTTGCGGGACGGTTTCCGCATTGCGCCGAATTGTAACTGGCGCGGCAGGGTCTGGTTAACCTATAATTTCGCGATTCGCCCCCCTCGCGAGGAAACGGGAATGCAGCAGTATCACGCCCTCCTGCAGGACATACTACAGAACGGCCACGAGCGCGGCGACCGTACCGGCGTCGGCACGCGCGGCGTTTTCGGCCGCCAGCTGCGCTTCGACCTCGCCGAAGGGTTTCCGCTGCTGACCACCAAGCGCCTGCACATTCGCTCTATTATCATCGAGCTGCTTTGGTTCCTTCGCGGCGAAACAAATATTGCCTGGCTCAAGGAAAACGGCGTCTCCATCTGGGATGATTGGGCCGATGCCAATGGCGATCTGGGCCCGGTTTACGGCAAGCAATGGCGCAGCTGGGCCGCCCCGGACGGGCGCACGATCGACCAGATCCAGTGGGTGCTGGATGAGATCCGCACCAACCCCAATTCCCGCCGCCTGATCGTCTCGGCCTGGAACCCGGCAGACGTCAACGACATGGCCCTGCCGCCTTGCCACTGCCTGTTCCAGTTCAACGTCGCGGACGGCAAGCTCAACTGCCAGCTCTACCAGCGCTCGGCGGATGTTTTCCTGGGCGTGCCGTTCAACATCGCCTCCTATGCACTGCTCACCCACATGATGGCCCGCGCCACCGGCCTGCAGCCCGGCGAGTTCGTGCACACCTTTGGCGATACGCACCTCTACCTTAACCATCTCGAACAGGCCGAGCTGCAGCTCACCCGCGAGCCGCGCGCGCTGCCCACGCTCTGGATGAACCCGGACAAGACCGACCTCTTCGGCTGGACCTACGAGGACTTCCGGATCGACAATTACAATCCGCATCCGCACATCAAGGCGGCCGTCGCGGTCTGAGGCCTATTTGCCTGCCAGTTCGCAATGCACCATGCCGCCGGTCTCCACCGCCAGCGACAGGTAGTCGTCGAACTCGCTGCACGTGATCAACGCCTGCGCCGCATAGGCCCGCACCGGGAACACCATCACCTTGACGCGCGCATCGCCGCGCACTTCGCGCTCGACCCGCGCGGCGTCGACCTGCCCCTTCATGGTCAGCGAACGGGCACCGGGATCGATCGTCTCCACCTCGCCGCCGAGCCAGACGCCGAGCTGCGGATCGAGGCCCGGCGCCGACGGGTCCAGCGGCGCGCCATAATAGTCGGCCGACACGCCCAGCGACGCGCCGGTCTCGCGCAGCTTGGCCAGCGCCGCGTCGCTGAACGTGATGTCCACCCGGAAAGGCAGGCTGACGATCCGGCTTTCAAGCCGCGTCTCTGAAGGCGTGCCGGTCGCCCGCGCCCGCGCCGGCGTCTCGCTCGCCGCCTCGCGCGCCGGGGCCGCCGTGTCGGTCTCGGCGCTCGAAGGCAGCGTGCCGCAGCCGCCAAGCAGCGCAGCAGCAAGTGTGGCCAGGGCAAGGTCGCGCACGGTCTTCATACGGTCAGTCTCCAGCGGTGTGTCTTCGCCTGCCTTGTGTTGCCGCAATGGGCCCGGATGGCAAGATTTGGAACTGCTTGCCGGGCGTCCCGAAGCCGGACATGCTGAACCGCCGAGCCGATCGCGGCCGGCGTGCCCCTCGGGGTGTGCAAGGGAGGAAGTCATGAAAGTCTTTATCGCCGAGCTCATCGGCACGTTTGCGCTCGTGTTGCTGGGGTGCGGATCGGCCGTGCTCGCAGGCGACCAGGTCGGCCAGCTGGGCATCGCCTTCGCGTTCGGTCTCGCCATCGTCGCCATGGCCTATGGCATCGGCCCGGTCTCGGGTTGCCACGTCAACCCGGCCGTCAGCTTCGGCGCCTTCGTCGCCGGCCGCCTGCCAATGAATGCCATGTTCCAGTACTGGGCCGCGCAGTTCATCGGCGCGGCGCTCGGCGCCGGCGTGCTCTACCTGATCGCCAGCGGCAATGCCGGCTACACGCTCGACGGCACCGGCCTCGGCGCCAATGGCTGGGGCCCCGGCTATCTCGGCGAATACAATCTCACCGCCGCCCTCGTGTTCGAAGTCGTCGCGACCTTCCTGTTCCTGGTGGTGATCCTCGGCTCCACCCAGAAGTCCGCTCCCGGAATGGTTGCCGGCCTCGCGATCGGCCTGACCCTCACGGTCATCCACATCGTCGGCATCCAGGTCACCGGCGTCTCGGTCAACCCCGCCCGCAGCTTCGGTCCGGCCGTGATCGTCGGCGGACAGGCGCTCAGCCAGCTCTGGTTGTTCCTGATTGCCCCGCTGATCGGCGCCGCCATTGCAGGCTACCTGTTCAGGCAGAAACTGCTCGAAACCGAATAGCCCCCACCCGGCCCTCTCCCGCCCGGCGGGGGAGGGACCCGGCCTTCGACGCGCCTATGCCTCGTGCGGGTTCGTCAGTCCGGCCTCCTCGCGCCGGCGGATGATGTACGACACGATCACCGCGCCCACCATCTTGCCGATCACGAACACGATCCAGTTCCAGATGTGCAGCGAGTTGCCGGGCTCCAGCCCCAGTTCCATCTGCTTGGCGAGGTCCGCGCCGTACAGGAACACCGTCGTGTCCACCGGCGCCGCCAACGCGCTCGACAGCAGGATGCGCGTCGACAGCCGGTATTTCGAGAAGGTGAAGAGCAGCCAGTCGACCCCTTCCGAAATCGCGAAGGCAATCCCGCTCGCAAGCGCGATCACCGGCCAGGCATAGAAGAACGACCAGGCCACCGCGATCCCCATCAGGATCAGCACCCTGTGGCCCATCTCCCGCTGCACGAAATCGCGGATCACGAACACCATGCCGGTCACGATCGTCATCGGGTGCAGCGACACGCCATGCGAGAACATCGCGTTCACGCCGGGGTCCAGCACCTTGAATTCCGGGATCACCCCGAAGCTCCAGTTGAGGAACGGGATCAGCACCACATACAGCAGCGCCCAGGCCCGGCCCTGCAGCAGCCAGATCGCTGCTATTGTCAGCCCGAGTGCCACAAGCGCCGGAATCAGCAGCGCCGCATGGCCATTCGTCAGGATCGACGCGAGGTCGAAAGTCATGCCCCTTACCCCGCCGTCTTCGCAAACGCAGCAAAAGCTGCGTTATCGTGTTGCTCCGGCCTTGCGAGCGGGCGCATGACGCCACACCTCGCACCCAGATAGTTAACAGCGCCCGCATCGGCAGCCCGATTTGCCGTCCCGAGGCCGCAGGAAGTCCCGCCCATGACCGAACCCATCCGCCTAAGCCTCATCGTCGCCCAAGCCCGAAATAGAGTGATCGGGGTAGCAGGGCAATTGCCATGGCGCCTCAAAGACGACCTTGCCCATTTCAAGCGCACGACGATGGGCGCGCCGGTCATCATGGGCCGCAAGACCTGGGAAAGCCTGCCGAAACGTCCGCTGCCGGGCCGCCCGAATATCGTCATCAGCCGCGACTGGAACTACGACGCGGCCGAAGCGCGCGTCTATTCGAGCGTCGCCCCCGCCATCAATGCCGCCAAGGCGATGGCCCTGCGCGCCGGTCAGACCGAAGTCTTCGTAATCGGCGGCGCGGCGATCTACGAAGCCGCCCTGCCGCTCGCGGACCGCATCTACCTGACCGAAGTCGACGCCGCGCCAGAGGGTGACGCCTTCTTCCCGGAGATCGGACAGGCGCTCTGGTCCACCCGGTCGCAAACCCGCTTCGAGGTGGGCGACGGCAATGACCACGCCTTCACCATCAAGGTGCTCGACCGCGTGACCGCGCCCGCCTGAACTTTGGCCTGACCCGGCGGGAGCGGTGGACGCTCCCCCCTGTCAGGCGTAGCCTCCCGGCAAAATCTCCGGGAGGAATGTCATGGACTTTGAAGTCGTCGGATCGGGCCTTGGTTTTCCCGAAGGCCCTGTGGTGATGGAAGACGGGTCCATCATCCTCGTCGAGATCCAGAAAGGCTGCATCAGCCGTCTCTGGAACGGCAAGCACGAAGTCATCGCCACGCCCGGCGGCGGCCCCAACGGCCTCGCCATCGGTCCGGACGGCGCGCTCTATTGCTGCAACAATGGCGGTTTCGAATACCACGAGGTCGGCGGCCTCACGATCCCCGGCAACTGCCCGCCCGACTATTCCGGCGGCCGCATCGAGCGGATCGACCTCTCCACAGGCAAGGTCGAGCGCCTCTATGACGAGGTGGACGGCAACAAGCTGCGCGGGCCGAACGACATCGTCTTCGACAAGTCGGGTGGCTTCTACTTCACCGACCTCGGCAAGGGCTTCAACCGCAACCGCGATCATGGCGGCGTCTATTACGCGAAGCCCGACGGCTCGTTGATCAAGGAAGTCGACTACCACCACATCTCGCCGAACGGCTGCGGCCTCTCGCCGGACGGCCACACGCTCTACTTCGCCGACACCATGACCGCCCGCCTCTGGGCCTTCGCGCTCACCGGCCCCGGCGAATACACGCCCCACAAGCCGCCCTTCCTGCGCGGCCGCGTCATCACCGGCCAGACGGAGCTGTGCTATTTCGACTCGCTCGCCGTCGCCGCGTCCGGAAACGTCTGTGTAGCAACCATCCTCAAGAATGGCGGCATGGGCGGCATCACCACCATCCGCCCGGACGGCGGCTACAGCTTCATCGAGATCCCGGATCCCTTCGTCACCAACATCGCCTTCGGCGGCAAGGACATGCACGACGCCTGGATCTGCGCCTCCGGCACGGGCAAACTGCTCAAGACCCGCTGGCCCGAGGCAGGCCTGAAGCTCAACTTCAACGCCTGAAGCCCCTGACCCCTCTCCCGCATGGCGGGAGAGGAGGGGCCCATCGCAAAGCGATGGGAGGTGAGGGGCTTGAAGCCCTAATCCTCGAACACGATCTCCGGCGCCGGCTTCGTCACCAGCTGGTCAAGCGCAATCGCCACGCTCCGCGCCAGCTTCATGAAAATGTCCGCGCCCGGACCATTGCCCAGCGCCGCCGGCACGCCGGCATCGCCGCCTTCGCGGATCGCCTGCAGCATCGGGATTTCCGCCAGCAGCGGCAAGCCGAGCGCGGCAGCCATCCTCCGTCCGCCGCCTTCGCCCATCAGGTAATTGCGGTTGCCCGCCGCATCCTCGAACCAGCTCATCGTCTCGCAAAGCCCGATCACCGGCACATGCGTCTTGGCAAACATCGCCGCCCCGCGCCGCACATCCGCCAGCGCCACTTCCTGCGGTGTCGTCACGATGATCGCCGCCGTCACCGGCACCTTCTGCGCGATCGCCAGCTGCGCATCGCCCGTGCCCGGCGGCGTGTCGATGATGAGAATGTCGAGCGGTTCTTCCGCTGTGCCCCATTCGGCATCGTTCAGGAGCTGCGTAATCGCCGACATGACAATCGGCCCGCGCCAGATCATCGGCGCGTCAGGGTCTGACAGGTAGCCGATCGACAAGGTCTTCATCCCGTGCGCCTCGACCGGCACCAGCTTCTTCGCCGCCGATGTTCCGGGCTCGGAGCTTACGGTGCCCAGCATCGTCGGGATCGACGGCCCGTAAATATCGGCGTCCATCAGGCCCACGCGCATGCCCGCCTTCGCCATTGCGGCGGCGAGGTTCACCGCCACCGTGGACTTGCCGACGCCGCCCTTGGCGCTCGCCACCACCAGGATGCGGTCGATGCCGGGCACCTTCTTCAGCGCCGGCGCGGGGGCAGGGGCGCCCTGGTTCATCGCCTCGTCTGAGAGCCGCGCGCCCTTGGTCACCCGCCGCGGCGACGGCGTCAGCGGCAGTCCGGGCGCGGCCCCGTGGGCGTGGACATGGTCGCGGTCATGGTCATGCCGGGGCGCCGCCGTCCGCTCCGCCGTCACCACGCTGCGCACGCCCGTGATCCCCGGAATGCGCCCGGCATAGTTTTCCGCCTCGATCCGGCGATGCTCGGCAATGTCGGCGCCGCCCTCGTCCGCGCGGATCACCAGCAAGGCCCGGCCATTGTCATCCACGGTGACGGATTCCAGCCACGCCGCGCCGCCCAGCGCCTCGGTGATCGCCGCCGCCAGCTTCTCGCGCGTCTTCTGTTTTGACCCAAACATTGCTTTCTGCGCCCGGTCCTTAAACTTCTTCCTCTGCGGCCTACTCGCGCCGGGGGCGAAACTGCAAGCTTCTGGTGACGAAGTTGCGTCATTTTCGCCGCCGGAACGGGCCGATTCGACGTGCACACGTCTGTAAAGCCCCTATATAGGCCAGATACAGGCCCGGCTCGAAGAATTCAGGAGGCTTTATTGCCCTGGGACGACAAGACTAAAGGCTCCGGCCCCTGGGGCGGCGGTGGCAGCGGATCGGGCGGCGGCGAAGGCGGCTCGCCCTGGAACCGCCCGTCCGGCGGCAAGGACAATGGCAAGGGCGGCGCCGACAAGGACCAGCCCGACCTCGAAGAACAGATGCGCCGGATGCAGGACCGTTTCCGCCAGCGCCGCGGCGGCGGTGGGGGCGGCGGCGGTGGCCGTCGCCGGGGCGGCGCCGGCAGCCAGCTCCCGAACCTCGGCCCGCTCGGCATGCTCGTCATCATTGGCGTCGTCGTGCTTTCGTGGCTGTCGACCGGCATCGTCATCGTCGACCCGACGCAGCAGGCGTCCGTTTTCCGCTTCGGCAAATGGCAAACCAATTTCGGCCCCGGCCTGCACTTCCACCTGCCATCGCCGATCGAAAGCCACCGCCTCCTCAACGTCGAGACGCGTAACGAAACCCGCATCGGCACCAATCCCGAAGAAAGCCTGATGCTGACCCAGGACGAGAACATCGTCGACATTCAGTTCACGGTCTTCTGGAAGATCGACACCGCCAACCCGGAAGACTTCGTGCTCAACGTGCGCGATCCGGAAAACGCCGTCGCCGTCGTCGCCGAATCGGTGATGCGCGAGGTCGTCGGCAAGACGAAGCTGCAAAGCATCATCACCACCGAGCGCGACAAGGTGCAGACCGAAGTCGCCGCCCAGACGCAGGCCCTGCTGACCGAATACCGCGCCGGGGTCGAAGTCCTGTCCGTGCAGATCGGCCAGTCCGATCCGCCGCAGCAGGTTATCGAGGCCTTCAACGATGTGAACGTCGCCGAACAGGATGCCGAAACGCTGACCAACCAGGCCACCCAGTTCGCCAACCAGATCGTGCCGCAGGCGCGCGGTACCGCCCAGCGCCTCCTGCAGGAAGCCGAAGCCTACCGCGACCGCGTCATCGCCGATGCCGGCGGTGAAGCCGCCCGCTTCGACCAGATCTACGAGGAATACCGCAAGGCGCCCCGCGTCACGCGCGAGCGGATGTATCTCGAGACGATGGAACGCGTGCTCGGCAAGACCGACAAGATGATCCTCGACCAGGAATCTGGCGCCGTCCCATACCTGCCGATTGAGCGGACCCGCCGCCCGGCCCCTGCCAATGGTGGAGGAGACCAGTAATGCGTGCTTTCGGATGGCTTGTGCTGATCCTGTCCGTGCTCGGACTGATCGTCGCCTCGAACGTCTTCTATGTGGTTGGCCAGTCCCAGCAGGCCATCGTGTTGCAGGTTGGCCGTCCGGTCCGCCTCGTCAACGAGCCCGGCAAGGATGAAGCCGGCCTGCACATGAAGATCCCGATCTACCAGCAGGTCGAAATCATCGAGAAACGCAACCTCGGCATCGACATCGAGGGCATCCAGGTCCTCGCGGCCGACCAGCGCCGCCTGCGTGTTGACGCCTTCGTCCGTTGGCGGATCAACGATCCGCTGCGCTATTACCAGCGTTTCCGCACCGAATCGGCCGCCGAGTCGCAGCTGAACCGCATCACCACCTCCGCGATCCGCGAAGTGCTCGGCGATGTGCCGGTGCCGGAAATCGTCTCCGGCCAGCGCGCCCAGCTGATGGGACGCATCCGGAAAAGCGTCAACGATGGTCTCGCGGCCGACGGTATCGACATCATCGACGTGCGCATCCGCCAGGCCGACCTGCCGACGGAAGTCGCCGAAGGTGTCTACAACCGTATGCGGACGGCCCGTCTGCAGGAAGCCCAGCGCATCCGGTCGGAAGGGGAGGAGCGCTCGCGCCTCATCCGCGCCTCGGCCGAACGTGAGAAGACCGTCATCGAGGCGCAGGCCCGCGAACAGTCCTCGAAGATCCGCGGTGAAGGCGATGCCAAGGCGACCGACATCTATGCGTCGGCCTACAACAAGGACCCGGAGTTCTTCCGGTTCCAGCGCGCCCTGATCGCCTGCGAAGAAGCGATCACCGAAGGCACCCAGGTCATTGTCGGCCCGGATTCCCTCGGCATCTGCGACCAGTTCTTCGAGTCCGCGCGCGCCGCCGGCGGCAACCGTTAGAACGCCGCCCGCGTGAGCGTCCTGACCATCCTCGCGGCCGGCGTCGGCATCTGGTTCCTGGCCGAGGGCGCGCTCTGCGCCCTCGCGCCGGACCTCGTCCGCCGAATGGGCGAGCGCCTGACGGAGCTGCCGGCGCAGCATCTCGTCTTCATGGGGCTTGGCGCCGCGACCGCCGGCGCCGCCGTCCTGACGCTTGCAGTTCGCACCGCCTGAGGCGGTTGCACTCGGCCTCCAAAGCGCCATACTCAGGCGGCAATCGGACCTCACAAGCCAGAGCCGAAGCTGACCGGAGCAAACGCTGCCATGACCCGAAACGCCGCTGCGGCGCTGATCCTTCTGTCCCTGCCTCTGGTGGCGGTCCCGGCGCTCGCGCAAGGCAGCCTGTCGAAGCCGGCCGCCAGTGTGGACATGCAGTCTGCGCCGTCCAGTTTCAGCGCGCTCGCCAAGCGGCTGATGCCGGCCGTCGTCAACATCTCGACCGAACAGGTCATCGCGTCCGGCATGCCGTCCTTCCCGCAAGGCTCGCCGGCCGAGCGGTTCAACGAATATTTCGGCCGCGACAATGACGGCTTCCAGCGCCAGGGCTCGCTCGGCTCCGGCTTCGTCATCAGCGCCGATGGCTATATCGTCACCAACAACCACGTGATCGACAAGGCCGATACGATCACTATCACCTTCTCGGACGGCAAGGAGCTGCAGGCGAAACTCGTCGGGCGGGACCGCGATTCCGATCTCGCCGTGCTGAAGGTCGCCGCCGCCAAGCCGCTCCCCTTCGTTGAACTCGCCAACAGCGACGCGGCCGTCGTCGGTGACTGGGTCATCGCCATCGGCAACCCGCTCGGCTTCGGCGGCTCGGTCTCCGCCGGCATCATCTCGGCGACCGGCCGCGACCTGAACACGGGCCGGTCCGACAATTACATCCAGACCGACGCCGCCATCAACCAGGGCAACTCGGGCGGGCCGCTGTTCAACCTCGCCGGTCAGGTCGTCGGCGTGAACACGGCCATCATCTCGCAGTCCGGCGGCTCCATCGGCCTCGGCTTCTCGGTGCCGTCGAATACCGTCAAGCGCATCTCCTCGGCGCTGATCAAGGAAGGCCGCGTGCGCCGGCCCTGGCTCGGGGTCAATGTGCAGGACGCCGATGCCAGCCTGATCAAGGCCTACCGGGCCAAGGGCGCCAGCGGCGTGATCATTACACGGATCAGTGACGGTAGCCCGGCCGCCGCCGCCAAGCTTGAAGTCGGCGACCTGATCCTCACCATCGATGGCAAGTCGGTCGTCAGCGTGCGCGAGATGACCCGCACCTTGTCGGAGAAGCCGATCGGCAAACCGGTGAAACTGTCGATCGTGCGCGACGGGCGCGCCCGCGATGTGAACGTCACCCTGACTGAACTCGAGGAAGACGACGACACCGCCGCGCCAGCCGCGCCCGACACCGCCGCCAGCTCCAACGACCTCGGTGCCGAACTCGCCCCGATCGACGACGATGCCCGCCGACGCTATTCGATTCCGAAGGACATTTCCGGCGTGGTCGTCACCTCCGTCAGCCTGCGCGGCCGCGCCGCCGGAAAGCTCCAGCGCGGCGATGTCATCACCGAAGTAAACTTCCAGGCCGTCTCCTCGGTCACCGACGCGCTCGCCAAGGTCAAGGCCGCGCTCGCGACGCCGAACCAGCCGATCCTCATCCGCGTCAAGCGCCGCGGCGACACCGGCGCCTGGTTCGACCAGTTCGTCTCGGTCGAAATCAAGAAATAGGCGGCCAAAGTCAGGGTGCTTGCACGCCCGCTTGACTTCGCGCCTATAATTCGACATTCGTTGAAATATGGAATCAAGTGCTGCCATCGACCGCCTCTCCGCCCTTGCCCAGCCAGGCCGGCTGGCAGTCTTTCGCCTCCTTGTCCGCTCGGCGCCGGATGCCGTGCCCGCAGGCGACATCGCACAGAAGCTCGGTCTGGCGCCCAACACGCTCTCGGCGCAGCTCAACATCCTCGTCGCCGCCGGCCTGATTTCCGGGGCGCGTGACGGCCGGTCGATCCGCTATGCTGCAAGGACCGAAGCGATCAGTGAGCTGATCGTCTTTCTGATGGAAGATTGCTGCGACGGCCGTCCTGACATCTGCCTTCCGGTTCAGGAAGCTGCCCGTGCGGCTTGCTGCCCGCCCTCCAAAGCCGTGGCGCGCAAAACTCTCCGCGCATGAGCCGTTTCGAAAGATACCTGTCGCTCTGGGTTGCGCTTGCCCTGGTTGCCGGTCTCGCGCTCGGCCAGGTCTTCCCGGGCATCTTCGCCGCGCTGGCGGCATTCGAGTATGCGAACGTCAATTTCGCGGTTGCCCTCCTGATCTGGGCCATGGTCTGGCCGATGATGATCGGCGTTGAGTTCGAAGGCATCCGCGGCGCCTTCGTCCGGCCGAAAGGCCTGATCATCACGCTGGTCGTCAACTGGCTGATCAAACCCTTCTCGATGGCCCTGCTTGGCGTCATCTTCTTCGAGCATGTCTTCGCCGATCAGATCCCGCCCGGCGATGCGAAGGCCTATATCGCAGGCCTCATCCTCCTCGGCGCTGCGCCGTGCACGGCCATGGTCTTCGTCTGGTCCCAGCTCGTGCGCGGCGATCCGGCCTATACGCTTGCGCAGGTCGGCGTGAACGATGCCATCATGGTCATCGCCTTCGCCCCGATCGTTGCGCTGCTGCTGGGCGTCGCCGAAATTTCCGTCCCCTGGCAGACTTTGCTCCTCTCGGTCGGCCTGTATGTCGTCATCCCGCTCCTCGCCGGCATCGCCGCGCGCCGCTTCCTCGTCGCGCGCGGCGGGCAGGGCGCGGTAGACGCTTTCATCACCCGAATGAAACCCGCCTCCATGATCGGCCTGCTAGCCACGGTCGTCCTGCTTTTCGGGTTCCAGGGCGGTCTCATCCTCTCCAGCCCGATGGTGATCGCGCTGATCGCCGCGCCGATCATCCTGCAGTCCTACGGCATCTTCGCCGTCGCCTACGCAGCGGCCTTCGCCTGGAAAGTGCCGCACCGGATCGCCGCGCCCTGCGCCCTCATCGGCACATCCAACTTCTTCGAGCTCGCCGTTGCCGTCGCAATCAGCCTGTTCGGCCTCAACTCCGGCGCGGCGCTGGCCACAGTGGTTGGTGTCTTGGTCGAAGTTCCAGTGATGTTGTCGCTCGTGGCCTTCGCCAACCGGACGCGTCAGAAATTCGAACCGTTCGAAACGGAGCCAGCATGAAAATCCTGTTCCTTTGTGTCGCCAATTCCGCGCGCAGCCAGATGGCGGAAGGCCTCGCCCGGCATCTTTTCGGCGATGCTGCCGAGGTGACGAGTGCCGGCTCGCGCCCGACCTCGCCGAACCCATGGGCGATTGCGGCCATGGCAGACCGGGGCATAGACATTTCCGCCCACACTTCGAAATCCTTCGACTCACTTGACGCGGCCGCCTTCGACTACGTCATCACCCTGTGCGCCGAAGAAATCTGTCCCTACCTGCCGGGAAAGACCCGCCGCCTGCATTGGCCGGTCGATGATCCCGCCAGCGATGATCCCGCGATCACGCCGGAGGCTTTCCGCGCCCGTTTCGCCGCGGCCCGGGACGCAATTGAGGCACGCCTTCTGACTTTCCGGGCCGGATTGCCGGCCTGAAACCCGTCCGCGGCTGTCGCAAAAGTGCCGTTTGGGCTCGCCAAGGCGCGCGGCGCACGCTAAGAGCGGGCCAAATCGAGACTTATTCGGGGCTGAGAGACACGTCATGATCCATCCTTCGCTCATCGCCATCGGCGCGCTTGTGCTGGTTTTCGGCATCCTGAACCTGATCGAGTTCAAGCGAATCGATTAATCCCGGGAGGGCGCTGCCCATGCCCGACCTGATCCAGGTCGCGTCGCTGATTGGCGGTCTCGTCCTTTTGGCCCTTGGCGGCGACCTTTTGGTTCGCGGCGCCGTGCGAACCGGCCGCGCCCTTGGGGCAACCCCGCTCATCGCAGGCATCTTCATCGTCGCGCTCGGCACGTCGCTGCCTGAAATCCTGGTGTCCGTCAGCGCCGCGTTCAGCGGCAATCCGGGCCTGGCGGTCGGCAATATCGTCGGCTCCAGCATCGCGAACGTGTTCCTCGTCCTCGCCGTTCCCGCCCTGATCTTCCCGATCACCGCCGGCGGGCCGGGGCAGGGGCGCGCCCTGTTCGCCGCCCTTCTGGCAACCGCGCTCTGGATCGGGATGACGGCCATCATGCCGCTCTCGCCCTTGGTCGGCATCTGCTTCCTCCTCATCCTGATCGGTTATACCGGCCTCAGCCTGTTCGCCGCGCGCCGGGACGAAGTGGCGGGCAAGCCGACCGGCGTGCGCGACCATGAATCTGTCGGGCCGCCGCTCTGGCGCGCGCTGGTGTACCTGCCGGCCAGCGTCATCCTGCTCGGGTTCGCCTCGGGCCTGATCGTCACCAATGCGGAAAGTCTGGCCCGGCGGATCGAAGTGCCGGAAGAATATATCGGCCTCACGCTGCTTGCGGTCGGCACGTCGCTGCCCGAGATCGGCGCTTCGCTCGCCGCCGCCTTCCGCAAGCGCGGCGATGTGCTGGTCGGCAATATCCTCGGCTCGAACGTCATCAACATCCTTGGCGCCGGCGGTATCGTTGCGATGAGCGGCACGGTCGAGATCGCAGAGCTGTTCAAACGTTACGACCATTGGGTCATGGGCCTTTCTGCCATCATACTTGCACTCCTGATCCTGACGCGGGCACGCATCGGCCGCTTGCTCGGCGTGTTCCTGCTTCTTCTGTATGCGGTCTATCTTTATGGCCTCGTGAACGGCGTCAGCCTCCTCGGCCTGTTCGAAGCCGTGCGCGGATGACGCCCGGCGGCGCCCTCGTCACCGGTGCCGGTGCGCGGCTTGGCAAGGCGATGGCCGAAGCGCTGGGCGCCGATGGCTGGAACGTTGCCGTCCATTTTCGCGGCTCCCGGACGGGCGCCGAGGAGACCTGCGCCGCCATCCGCCAGGCGGGCGGCAAGGCGCAGTCGATCAACTGCGACCTGTCCGACGAAAACGCCCGCAGCGGACTCGTCGCCGAAGCAGCGCGCCTGATCGGCCGGCCAATCACCTTGCTCGTCAACTCGGCGTCGACCTTCGCGGATGATACGGCAAGCGATCATTCGCGCGCCGACTGGGACCATCATTTCGAGCCCAACCTGCGCGCGCCGATTCACCTGGCCCAGCAATTGGCCCGCGCGCTTCCGGCGGGCGGGAAGGGCCTCGTGGTCAACCTGATCGACCAGCGCGTCTGGAAACTTACACCGCAGTTCTTCACCTATACCCTTTCCAAATCGGCGCTCTGGCAAGCGACCCAGACGCTCGCGCAGGCGCTGGCGCCTGATATCCGTGTCAACGCCATCGGCCCCGGCCCGACGCTGCAGAGCATTCATCAGTCTGCGGCGGAATTTGCCGCCGAGAAGGCCGCCACGCTGACCGGCGAGGGCTCCAGTCCGGACGAGATCGTACGCGCCTTGCGCTATTTCATTTCCGCCGCCAGCGTCACCGGTCAGATGATTGCGGCCGACGGGGGACAGCACCTGATGTGGCAAACCCCTGATACCCAACTCTGAGGCACTCCCTTGAACTTTGCATCCGACACGATTGCGCCGGCGCATCCGCTTGTTCTTGAGGCCATGGTCCGCGCCAATTCAGGGGCCGAGGCCAGTTACGGTGCGGACACTGTCACCGCCCGCCTCCGGGAAGTCCTTGCACGGACATTTGACACCGAGGATTTCGATTTCTGGCTGACCGCCTCTGGCACCGCATCCAACGCCCTCGCGCTTTCCTGTTTCTGCCCGCCGACCGGCGCGATCCTCTGCCATGAGGAAGCGCACATCGAGCGCGACGAACGCGGCGCCCCGGAATTCTTTTCCGGCGGGGGCAAGCTCCGCTTGCTGCCCGGCTTCGGCGCGAAGATCGATCCCGGCGCCTTTACCGATGCGGTCCGGGGCAATGATCCGGCCTTTGTTCACGAAACGCCGGTTCACGTGCTTTCCCTCACCAATCTCACCGAGTGCGGCATGGCTTACCGCCGGGAGGAAGTGTCGGCGTTCGGACAGGCGGCGAAAGATGCGCGGCTTGCTTTTCACGTCGACGGCGCGCGCTTCGCCAATGCGATTGCGGGGACCGCGAATTCCGCAGCCGAACTCAGCTGGCGTGCGGGTGTCGATGTCCTGACGCTTGGCTTGACGAAGACAGGTGCGGCGGGCTGCGAAGTGATCCTTCTGTTTGGCGCCGCCCGAACGAAGGCGGCGGAGTTGCGGGTGAGGGCGAAGCGGTCCGGCCACATGCCGCCTAAAATGCGTTTCCTGGCGGCGCAGGCTGAAGCGATGTTGACCGACGGCCTCTGGCTGAAACTTGCGGGTCACGCGAACCGGATGGCGGGAATCCTTGCCGAAGGCCTTGAGCGGAAAGGGTTCAAACTGGCTTTTCCACGCGAGGGCAATGAAGTTTTCGCCTTGCTGCCGCCGGACGCCGTACAGAAATTGAAGACGGCCGGCGCCGTGTTCTATCCCTGGCCAGGGGGATCTTCGCGGTTTGTTGCGTCTTGGTCCACGAGCGGGAGCGAAGTCGCCGAACTTCTTGCCGTGCTCTGATCATTTTCGTTGGCGAATGCGGCGCCCAGAAGTTTCTGAAAATGACGGTAGACAGCGGAAACCTCGATCGGCAAATCTTCCTTGCCACCTAGCAAATACTGGTGCGCCGAGATCACATAAAGCGGCGCGGTTGCGAGGAGCGACGCGGCGCGCAGTTCGATTTCGTCGCGCTGACCTCCGGGAGATGACCGCAGTTTGATTTGCAGGTTCGAGAGCGATGGTTCCAGCATCTTGTGGAGATACACACGCCCGACGACCGGATCTGCGAACCCTTCAATAATTCCGAAGGCGTGCGCGCGAATGAACAGGCCGTCGTTCAGGCCGGACTCTGAAGCATCCAGAAAGTCCCTGATTGCAAACTGCAGGCTTTCGGCTGGCACGCGCAATTCTTGCCAAGTGTCGGCCGTCCGCACCGAAATGTTCTCAATGATTTCGATCACAAGCCCTTGGCGATCGCCGAAGTAGTGGCGAAGCGTTGGCTCCGACTGACCAGCCGCCATTGCAAACTGACGCAGCGAAGGCCGCGTCAGCGACGCGGCGATTGCGTAGTCGGTGAGAGCGTCGAGCAGGTCAGCCCGCTTCTCCCCGAAATCCTGATTTCGGGCTCCGGCTCGTCTTGGCAAGGTTCAATTCTCCGTTGATTTCGTATTGTCTTCTATATAGAATACAATTATAAGTAGAATTTCTGGTCGGAGTCTTGCCTTGAGTTGTGTCGTCTAGATGACTCTTGTTTTGAATTAGGTCACCCTATCCGAATGTCACGCCAAATTTGTCAGGGGCATCATTCGAACGCTCAGCGAAATCAGTCCGGCTACTCGGCCGGCGCCGAGAAGGCGCGCGACAGCAGATCCTGCAGATGCTCGAAAGTCGCGCCGACGTGCATCGGGAGTTCGCCGCCCCCGAGCACGACCTGGAGAAGTCCGATCAGGATGATCGGTGCCGTCGCCACAAGCGTTGCGGCGTGAAGCTCCGACGGATCGGTCGGCGTGCCCGGTGTCGCCTGCAGTTTTTCACTGAAGGCCTCGAGTGATGGCTGGAGCATTACATCCAGATAAACCCTGCCAACGACGGGATCTGCGAAACCCTCAATCAAGCCGAAGGCATGGGCACGCGTGGAGGCGCCATTCATCATGCCTTTTTCGGCGAAAGCGAGATATTCGCGCACGGCGGGGACCGGCCCGGCGGCAGGTTTGGCAACCTCACTCCAGACGGCACTTGCGCGCCTAGCAATCTCCTCGACGATCTCGATGACCAAGTGCTGACGGTCACCGAAATAATGACGAAGGGTCGGCTCAGATTGGCCGGCCGCGATCGCGAATTGGCGCAGCGAGGGGCGGGTCAGTGCGGCGTTCAAGCCGTAGTCGGTCAGCGTGTTGAGCAGCGCGCTACGTTTCTCGTCGAAATCGTGGTTGCGAGCACCGGCTGGTCTGGACATTGTAAGACTCCGAAAAATTCAACTCTTGGATGAACTTGAGATAAAGGGTCCGCTATAGGAGAAAAAATGAATCCATTTTCTCTCTTTAGGGGAAACGCCTATTGTATTGGTCAACGCTGACTGTCACGCAGTTGCGGTACAAGGCATAAAAAGTTCGAGAAAAAATGGACCAGAAAGCCTGTAAGCCGGGTTCTGTTCGCCCCTTGCGGGGTCTGGCAGCCATTCCTCTGGGACGTTCATCGCTGAACGCCTCACGCGACACACCCGGGGCACGGGTGTCAGACAACCCATGTGTGCCCCCTACTTGGTCTTGCTCCGGGCGGGGTTTGCCTTGCCAGCCCTGTTGCCAGGCCTGCGGTGGGCTCTTACCCCACCCTTTCACCCTTACCTCTTGGCCGAAGCCGCAAGGCGGTTTGCTTTCTGTGGCACTTTCCCTCGGCTTGCGCCGGGCGGCCGTTAGCCGTCGCCCTGTCTTTCTGGAGCCCGGACTTTCCTCCAGCACGCAGTTACCCACGTGCCAGCGGCTGCCCGGCTTTCTGGTCCGGGCAGGCTTATAGGCCGAATTGTCGTTCGGGAAAAGCACGGGACGCCTCCTGATGGCCGCCAAGACATAATGGATGCGTACTATTACGCAGAACATAGGGGACTATCCCTAGTTGCGATCCTTCGATCGAGGGCTGCGAGCTCTTCGATGAAGATCTGCGGCGCGCGCCGGTGGATGCGGGCCGGCAAGGCGGGGCGCCTCAACGGGGCGCAGCCGGACCGGACCCGGCGGGCCAGACGCCGTGCGATCCGGTGACGGGCGCGGTAGACCGATGCGAGCCGGCCGAGGCGTTCGAGAAACAGGGCATGGCTGAGGTCCGGCGAATCGGGAGCCCGCCCGCCGATTGCGGCCGGGCGCGCGCGCCGGCGGGGTGTCTCGGTCAGCCGGAACCTCAAGGGCGGACGCGCCGGCGCCGAGGCGCCAAGGGGCGACAGCCTGGCGGCTGGGTCACGCGGCGGGCAGGGAAGGACCGTGATCTCCATTGCCTCGAGATGGATCAGCCTGCGGAGCATCGCGGAAATGAACGCGAGGGCGTGCAGCGCCATGCGGCGGATTTCCGGCGTCCACAGCGACTGGTGCGCGCGGGCAAAGCCGCACAGCGCGCCGTGATGGCGCACGAAGAGGCGCCACAGATCTGGAAGCGGCAGGACGGCCATGTGCATACGGACATCCTAAATCCGCTGCGGACCCTGCCGGATTCAAACGGCTAAAAAAAATCTCGCGGCGCGTCCGGTATCGGCTTACCGCTCCCGCACGGCCCCTGCCTGAGCCCTGTTGCGGCAGGGAATCTGACAGCTTCGCGCGCGGCCCGCACGCCTGCACCTCGCTGGCGCGGCGCCTTCGCCCACGGCAGGCATCGCTGCGTTCGCGCGAACTTGTGCAACAAAACCGGCCGCTTTGCGCTGATGCGGCGCGATTAACGAAAAGGTAAGTGCCCGGAAACTTCATCTGCGTAGAACGTTCGGACGTACGCAGGTTGCCCGGCATTCGGGTGCCGGCCGCGGAAGGAAAGGCGACCTTCATGGAAAGCTGGCGCAGCGATGTGATCCTTCCTGCCCGGCGTGCGGTCGTGCGCCTGTTCCGGCCGGATGTGCGCATCGTCACGGGCGGCATCGCCTTCTACGCGCTGTTCTCGATTTTCCCGCTGATCTACCTGACGCTGACCTTGCTGCGCGTGTTCCTGCCGCCGGAACTGGCGACGCAGCTGGCGACGCCGATCAGCAACTTCTTCACCGAGTCGGTCGAGCCCCTGACGGGCAGCGAGATCCAGACGATCCGCGACATGACGCCGGTGGGCCTCAGCCTTCGCGCCTTCGTGGCGGTGATCCTCGTGATGCTGACCGCAAATTCCGGCGCCAAGGCGGCGATCACCGGCATACGGATGATTGCCGGCACGCAGGGGCGGACACGCTTCGCGCGCTTCCAGGGCGTGTCATTGCTGCTGACCGGCGCGCTGGTGCTGATGGTGTGGCTGCTCGGCGCGCTGCAGCTGGTGGTGACGGTCATCGCGCAGGCGGGCGGGGCGGCGATGGGCACGTTCGCGCACAACATTGCGGTGCTGGCCGACACCTTGTGGATTACGAAGGGCATCGGCGGGTTTGCCGTTTTCTACGTCATCCTCGTGCTCAGCCTGCGCGGGCATATCGAGAAGGGCTCGCGCGCGATTGCCGCCGGGGCGGCGGCGGCGACGGTCGCCTTCATGCTGGCCACGTTCCTGTTCCAGCTCTACCTGCATTATTCCGTACTCGGAACACTCTACGGCGCGCTGGCGTCGGTGATCCTGGGCTTCATCTGGCTGTCGGCTTCGGTGAACGCGCTGCTGCTCGGTGCCGCGCTGGCGGTCGAATGGTCTCAGGCCTGGGGCGAGGACGCTGCGGAATAGGCATCGGCCACCTGCGCCAGCCGGCGCAGGGTGCGTGCGTCTGCCATGCCGGTGACGGCGTCCGGCAGGAAGCGGCGCTGGAACGCGCGCAAGGTGGCGGGCACGTCCGAGATATCGTAGCCGATGGCAGCGAGCTGGCGGTTGAGGCCGCCGGGATCGCCGCCCATCCAGACGCAGCCGGCGCCGGCTTCCTCGGGCGGCCAGAGGCCGAGGCCGGCGCCGGCAAGACGCGCCCACGGAAAATGCTCGCCGGGATCGATCTTGCGCTTCGGGGCGATGTCCGAGTGCGCGACGATCCGGTCCGGCCTGATGCGGTGATGTTCGACAATCTCGCGGGCGAGCGCGATCACGGCGGTCACCTGCACATCCGGATAGGGCGGCAGCGCACCGCCGGGGAGCGGGAAATCGTGGCCGCCATTGACGATCTCGATGCCGACGGAGCGGGAGTTGAGATCGTCGTCGCCCTGCCAGGTCGACAGGCCGGCATGCCAGGCGCGCTCGGACTCTGGCACGAGGCGGGAGATGCGGCCGTCTTCCCAGACCATGTAGTGTGCCGAGACCTTGGCCTCGGGATCGCGCATGCGGGCGAGGGCGGCTTCGCCGGATTGCATGCCGGTATAGTGCAGGACGAGCATGTCGACCGCATGGCGGCGCGTGTCATGGTTGGGGCTCGGCGCGTCTTCGATCTGCATCAGGAATCCCCGGCCCCGAGTTTCTTGCCGAGGGCCGCTTCCGGCAGCATCGTATTCGGCCTGATGGCGATGAGGAAGACCCCGGCGAGGGAAACGGCGCCGCCGATGACGAGTTTCCAGGTGAAGGGCTCGTGCAGCAGCTTGACGCCGAACAGGACGCCCCAGAGGGGGGTCATCAGGGTGAGGGGCGAAAGCATCGAGACTTCGTAGCGCTTGACCAGCGTGTAGAAGGCGGAGTGTGCGAAGACCGACACGCCGAGCACCGCGAAGGCGCTGGCGAGCCAGACCGGCCAGCCGCCGGCGAGGTAGGCGGAGACCTGGCCGGTTTCGAGCAGGGCCGAAATGGCGAACAGCGGCGCGAAGCTGAAGAGGCCGACCCAGGCCTGCAGGTTGAAGGCGCCCATCGGGGGCATGCGCTTCATCACGATGCCGCCCGCCGAGCCAAGCACGGCGGCGCAGAAGATCAGGAACAGGCCGTAGCTGAGGCTGAAGGAGTTCGGGTCGAAGGCGATGACGACGACACCGGCAAAGGCGAGGGCGATGCCGAGGCCGCGGCGCCAGCGGATGCGCTCGCCGAGGAAGATCATGCTCATGATGGTCGACATCGGCACACCGAGCTGGCCGGTGACGGCGGCGGCGGAGACATCCGCATTGGCGAGGCCGACGAACAGCAGCGCGAAGTTGAGGCAGCCGATCAGCATCGCGATGATGAACAGCGTGACGAGGTTCTTCGGCACCGGGCGCAGGAACGGGATCAGCACGACCGCCACGCCGAGGAAACGCACGGCGGCGAAGAAGAGCGGCGGGACGTGGAAGTCGGCGACGACCCACCGGGTCATCACGAGGTTCACGCCCCAGACGAAGCAGACAAGAAAGAGCAGGCCGAAGTCGCGCAAGGACATCGGCCCGCCCTATCAGTCTTTTCCCGGCCCGTGCAGGGGGGACGCGGGGTGAACTTTCGTGACAGAATCAGACAGCGCCGAGACGGTTCACCGGCAGCTTGAGGTAGACCTTGCCGTCGCCTTCCGGCGGCGGGAGGGCGCCGGCGCGGATGTTCACCTGCAACGAAGGCAGGATCAGGCGCGGGGCGGCGAGCGTCTTGTCGCGGGCCCGGCGCAGGGCGACGAAATCGGCCTCGCTGATGCCGTCATGGACATGCACGTTGCGGGCGCGTTCCTCGGCGACGGTGGTTTCCCAGACGAAGGTGTCGCGCCCGGCGGGCAGGTAGTCGTGGCCGACGAAGATGCGGGTTTCGGGCGGCAGCGCGAGGATCTTCTGGATCGAGCGGTAGAGGGTGGCCGCGTCGCCGCCCGGGAAGTCGGCGCGGGCGGTGCCATAGTCCGGCATGAACAGCGTGTCGCCGACGAAGGCCATGCCGTCGATCACATAGGTGACGCAGGCGGGCGTGTGGCCGGGCGTGTGGAGGACAGAAATCGTGCGCTCGCCGAGCGGGAGCGTGTCGCCGTCCTGGAGCAGCACGTCGAACACGCCGGCGCCGGGGGTGTCGGACGCGGCGCCGAACATCGGGCGGAAGGCGTCCTGCACTTCGGTGATGTGGGCGCCGATGCCGATCTTCGCGCCGGTGCGGCGGCGCAGGTAGTCGGCGCCGGAGAGGTGGTCGGCATGCGCGTGGGTGTCGAGGATCCAGTCGATGTGCAGGTCTAGCCCGGCGGCAGCGGCCAGCACGGCATCGGCGGAACCGGTGGTGAGGCCGGCCGCATTCGGTTCGAAGTCGAGCACGGGATCGATGATGGCCGCGGCGCGCGTTGCCGGGTCCCAGACTAGGTAGGTGACGGTATTTGTCGCCGTATCGAAGAAGGCCTTGAGGTTCGCCATGGGGCGTCTCCTTTCATGTTGTGACGAAGATATATTATCTATTGCTAAATTAGCAAGACCTAATATATTGGCGACATGAAAGCGATGACCCTCGACCCCGCCCTGTTCCGGGAACGCGCCGGTGAAGCCGCAAGGCTGCTGCGCACGATGTCCAACGAGCACCGCCTGATGATCCTCTGCCGCCTCGGCGGCGGGGAGATGCCGGCCGGTGAGTTGCTGGCCGGGACGACGCTGTCGCAGTCCGCCCTGTCGCAGCACCTGGCGGTGCTGAGGGAGGACGGCCTCGTGGCGACCCGGCGGGAAGGGCAGAGCATCCATTACCGCATCGCCGACCCGGCGGCGGTGCAGATCATCGAGACCTTGGCCGGGATATTCTGTCCGAAGGAAGTGATGCCATGAGCAACCTGACCCGTATTGACCCCCGCAGCGCAGCCGAAGGCGTGAAGGCGGGGCGCTATCACCTGATCGATATCCGCGAGGCGGACGAGTATGCGCGCGAGCACATTCCCGGCGCGATCTCGCTGCCGCTGTCGGGCCTGGAAGCCGCCGACCTGCGGCTGGAGGCCGGGCGCACGGCCGTGTTCCATTGCAAGTCGGGCATGCGCACCCAGACCCATTGCGGACGCCTCGAGGCGCGCGTCGATGGTCCGGCGCTGATCCTCGACGGCGGCATCGAAGGCTGGAAACAAGCCGGACTGCCGGTGGTGGGCTGAGCGGCCGGACATGATCGAGCTCGTGCCTTCGGTCATTGTGGCGGCGCTGCTCAGCGGCGCGCTGATCGGGCTGTTCCTCGGCACGTTCGGGGGCGGGGGATCGGTGCTCGCGGCGCCGCTGCTGATCTATATCGTGGGCGTTACCGAACCGCATGTCGCGATCGGCACATCAGCCGCAGCGGTGGCCGCGATTGCGCTTGTCAGCCTGGCTGGTCACTGGCGCGAGGGGCGCGTGAAATGGCCGTGTGCGACCGTGTTTGCGATCTCGGGATTCCTCGGTTCGCTCGCCGGCTCGACGCTGGCGCTGCGGGTGCCGGGCGACTGGCTGCTGGTTGGCTTCGCCGCCGCGATGGCGGCGATCGGCCTGTCGATGCTGCGCAAGCCGAAGACGGAAGGCGATCCGTCCGTGCACCTGACGCCGCGCCTCGTCGGACGCATTGCGCCGCTCGGACTGGGTGTCGGCGGGGCGGCGGGATTTTTCGGGATCGGCGGCGGCTTCCTGATCGTGCCGGGCCTGATGGCGGCGACCGGCATGACGCTGGCGAATGCGACGGCGTCGTCACTGGTCTCGGTCGCGGTGTTTGGCGCCGCGACCGCGATGAACTACGGCTTGCACGGCGAAATCGACCTCAGGCTCGCGGGCCTCTTGTTGGCGGGCGGAGCGGCGGGCGGCGGCCTTGGCATCCTCGTCTCGCGCGCCCTCGCGAGCCGGGTGCGTCTGGCCCGCACGGCTTTCGCGGTCCTGATCGTGGCGGTCGCCCTCTATGTCGGGTGGAAAGCCGGAACGGCGCTTTGACCGGGGCGTTGAACCAATCACAGCAGACCTGCGAAAGGTTGCTAAAATCCGGGAAAGAGGGCTGATATAAGCCCGGTGTGGGTTGGCAAGCCGCAGCGCAGGGCGCGCGGTCAGTTGGGAGACATCTGATGAGCTTGATCTGGTGGATTCTGCCGTCGGTCGCCGGCGTGCTGGGCCTGATCCTGCTGTTTGCGGGCTTTGCGAAGATGGCCGGGCTGAAGCCGTTCGCGGGCGTCGCGCGCCTCGCCTTCGGTTCGGGCTTCCTAGGCCTGGCCGGGGTGATCGCCTTCGCGGGCCTGAACATCCAGACCTACAAGCGCCTCACCTATGAGCGCCCGGTGGCGACCGTGAAGTTCACCGCCCTGCCGGACCAGGCCAATGCCTACCGCGCCGACGTGGTCTTCTCCGACGGTCAGACACTTTTGCAGGCGGATGGCACTGCGCCGGTGTTCCACGGCAACGAATGGCAGATCGGCGCGAAGGTCATCAAGTTCAAACCGATGGCTAACATCCTCGGATATGACTCGATCTATCGGCTCGAGCATATGCGCTCGCTGGACAACATGCAGTTCTCGTCCGACGTCGTCACTGAAGGCAAGATTGACGGGCTGAAGATTGTCGAGACCGAACCCGGCATCGATGTGGGCGGCCTCGCCGCCAAGTATGGCTCGAACTTCGGGATCGATGCGGAATATGGCTCAGCCACCTATCAGCCGATGGGCGACGGGTTCGAGTACGAAGTCTCGATTACGCAGGACGCGCTGATTGCGCGGCCGAACGAGGCGACCAAGCTGAAGATCCAGGACCAGGCCTATCCTGGCTTCAAGCCGATCAACGGATCAAACTGATGAATCCCTGGGAGCGCTATGTCGTTCCGAACCTGATCGCCTGTGCGTGTTCGACGCGGCCGATCATGAAGCAGCGCGCCAAGGTTGTTCCAAAGGCGGAAGGCGTTGTGCTGGAACTCGGCTGCGGGTCGGGCACCAATTTCGCGATGTACGATGCCGGTAAGGTCGAGAAGCTCTACGCGCTGGAACCGGCGCCCGGCATGGTGGTGAAAGCAAAGCGCACGGCGGGCGAGCTGGGAATCGGCAAGAGTATCGAGTTCCTGGAATGCGGCGCCGAACATGTTCCGCTGGCGGACGGATCGGTTGACACGGCGGTGATCACCTTTGTGCTGTGCACGATACCGGACTGGAAGAGCGCGCTGGCGGAGACGCGGCGCGTGCTGAAGCCCGGCGGGCGCATCCTGTTCTCCGAGCATGGGCTGGCGCCGGACGCCGGGATTGCGAAATGGCAGCGCCGGGTCGAGCCCGTCTGGAAGCCGCTGGCAGGCGGCTGCCACCTGACGCGCGACACGCTGGGCCTGCTGCGCGAAGGCGGCTTCGAAAGCGATGACGCCGAAACCATGTACCTGCCGAACACGCCGAAGATTGCCGGCTATGTCAGCTGGGGTTCGGCGCGCCGCGTCTGACCCGATGCGCCGGCCGCCTTTCCTGCCTTTCCTGAACGGACCGCTGAGCCTGGCGCCCGGACTGAAGCCTATCGATCCGGCAACCTGGCTGGTGCCGGACACCGAGGCTGCTGGCTGGCTCGCGGAGAAGCGCACGGTGATGCAGCGCCATCGCGACGAAGTCTATGGTGCGCGCGCCGGCAGTGAGGCGGCGACGGACGAGCTGGCCGTCGCCGTGCGGGCCGCTGCCGGGCCGGGCGAGGGGATCTGGGCGAGCGCGCTGGAAGGCGCGGCGAGTGCAGTTTCGGATGACCTCTGTGTACTGATCAAGGACAGCGAAGGCCTGTGGCGCCTTGAGGCCGCCAGCCTGTGTGCGCCGACCTTCTGGCGGCTGGCGGACAAGCTCGGCGAGCCGCTGGGCGGCCTGCACGGGCCGGTGCCGGGCGCGAATCCGGGGCTGGTCTCGCGCATCCACCGGATGTTCGATGCAATCCAGCCCGGACAGGTGCTCGAGCGGTTCAACTGGACGGTCCAGCCGGGCACCGCGCGGTTCACGCCCAGCCAGACGCCGTTCAAGCAGATCGCGGCGAGCCTTGCCGACGAGGGCGCGCTCGACGCCTTGTGGCTGCGTGTGGAGCGCCAGACGATCTCGAAACTGCCGGGCACGGGCGCGGTGGTGTTCACGATCCGGCCGGTGCTGGATCCGCTGCGCGCGGCGCTGCCCGACGCGGTGCATGTGGAAGCGTTCCGGTCCTCATGGGAAGGCGTGGATCCGGTGCTCGCGGACTACAAGGGTTGGCCGCATTACGACCGGCTGGTGCGCGCGGCGTTGCGGCAGGCGGCTTGAGCTTTCCTGCGCGGCGGGTTTGGCCTACATCCCCACCAGACGATCAGCCACCGGAGACATGCCATGGACTTCCAGCAAATCCTTCTCGACCTGCAGAAGCAGGCCAAGCAAGCGGCGAAGGAATACGACCTCGAAGGCAAGGTCAAGAAAGGCAAGGATCTCGGCGAGGCCGCGCTGGAGCGGCTGAAGACGGACCGCAATACGCAGGTCGCCGCAGCCGGCGCGGGCGCGCTGATCGCGGCAATGATGCTGGGCACGAAAGGCGGGCGCCGCTTCATCGGCGGCACGGTGAAGACCGGCGCCGTGGCGGGCCTTGGCGCGCTGGCCTATCATGCCTGGATGAAGTCGCAGGGCCGCAAGCCCGACGCCGATGTGAAGCCGGCGCAACTTGGCTTCGTGACGGCGAAGACCGCGGAGCCGGAATTTGCCGAAGCGCTGGTGCGCACGATCGTGGCGGCGGCCTGGGCCGACGGCGTGCTGGACGAGGCTGAGAAGGTGGTGATCGAAGGCGCGCTGAAGGAAGCCGGCCTCGGCAAGGGCGACCGCGCCATTCTCGCGAATGACCGGCCGGAGGCCGAAACGCTGGCGAAGATTGCCGCGGGCGCGCTCTCGCCGAACCATGCCGCGCAGCTCTACACGGCGGCGTGCATCGTGACCGGGGATACGACCAGCGACGAGGCGGCCTTCCTCACGCGGCTGGCGGGCAAGCTCGGCATTGCAGACGCGCATGCTGAAGCGATCCGCAAGGAAGTGAAAGGCTGATGCAGTACTGGCTGTTCAAGTCCGAGCCCGACGCGTGGAGCTGGGACCAGCAGGTGGCGAAGGGCGCCGAGGGCGAGATGTGGTCCGGCGTGCGCAACTACACCGCGCGCAACAACATGCGCGCGATGAAGCTGGGCGACCGGGCGTTCTTCTACCATTCCAATGAAGGGCTCGCGATCGTCGGGGTGGTCGAGGTGTGCGCGCTGTCGGCGCCTGATCCGACCACGGACGATGTGCGCTGGGACTGCGTGACGGTGCGGGCGCTGGCACCGGTGCCGAAGCCGGTGACGCTGAAGGCGGTGAAGGAGAATCCGAAACTCGCCGAGATGAGCCTCGTGGCGTCATTCCGCCTTTCGGTGCAGCCAGTGTTGCTGGCGGAGTGGAAAGAAGTCTGCAGGATGGGCGGGCTTGATCCCAAGACACTGAGGGCGGTTTGAACTTCTAGCCGGGCGAGCAGACGCCCGTACGTTCCAGCGACAAGAGGATGTATCCGTCCAAAGTCGATCCGTCCTCGAGTGGGAACTCGACTTCCGCATTTATCTCGATCTTTTCTGCGGTCGCTTCAACTTGAACGTCGCCTGAAACGATCTCGCCGCCTGTGCAGGTAAGGCCAAAATCTGCGCCGCTGGCTGCTGATGAGGGTTCCCCGAGCTGGCAGGACCCATGCGGTTCGATCATGCCGGCGATCTGATCGTTCGAGATTGTGACCGACTCCCCTGCAAGGCAGTCGCTCGTGGCTTGCTCATCAAAGAAGTCGATCGCGCCCGTGACGCGCGTTCCTTCCCACTTTCCGCCGTTCAATTGATAGGGCTGGGCTGAGGCGATTGAGCCGACCAGAGCAAGCGCGGCGGCGCCAGAAATACAACGAACCACAAGTTACTCCTGACAGGAAATCAGACGACGATCCCAACACAGTGCGCGCTTTTCGAGAAGTGCCGAAAGGCAGGTGCGGCCGTGTCGCTCACTAAAGTTCACCCCCTGTGCCCATCCTCAAATCCGGCGAGGGTCCATTCTGCGAATTGGGCGAGGTTGCCGCCGGTGAACAGGAAGCCGGCGACACCGGCCGCGCGGGCGGCTTCGATGTCGGCGTCCTTGTCGCCGATCAGGAAGCTCTGCTCGCGCCTCACGGGAAAATCTGCCATCGCGCGCAGCAGCATGCCGGGCTTCGGCTTGCGGTCGAAGCTGTCGCGCCGGTAGCGCGGGTTCTCGCCTTCTTCGTGGTAGGGGCAATGGTAGATCCGGTCGATCCGCGCGCCAGCCTCGGCGAGGCGTGCTTCCATCCAGTGGTGCAGGGCCTGCATATCGGCTTCGGTGTAGTAATTGCGGGCAATACCCGACTGGTTGGTGACCACGAACACATACCAGCCGCGCGCATTGAAGGCGGCGATTGTCTCGGCGGCGCCCTCCACGAATTCAAAGTCCTCGACCCGGCTGACATAGCCCTTGTCGACGTTGATGACGCCGTCGCGGTCAAGGAAAAGGGCGGGCCGATGGGTCTTCATGCGCCCCTCTTGGCTGACTTGGACGCGCGCCGCAACCTCGCCGGAATGGCGAACCGTCTGGACGGCGGCTTGACGCAGCGCGAAGGTCGCGCCCGTGAAGGGACGAAGAGCCCTCACGGGAGGAAACAAGGAGGAAATCCATGGAACAATACATTCCCCTGATTGTCAGTGCCCTCGGCGGCACGGTGCTGGGCCCGCTGGTCGCGCGCCTTGCCGGTGGCAGCGGTGTCGGCGGCGTGCTGGGCGGCCTGCTCGGCGGTGTGGCGGCCCATTACGGCGCGAATGCAGCCGGCATCGGCCCTTTGCTGGGCGACTCGGCCCTGATGGCGCATGTCCAGAGCTTCCTAGAAGGCGGCATCGGCGGCGGGGTGCTGGCGGCGCTTGCCAGCCTCGTGATGAAGAAGAGCTGATCCGGCAGAGGATTGGTGCGCAGGCGGACGATCATCCGGCCGCCTGCGCCCGTCCGCCGGACTAGATGTCGGCCTCGGTCAGCGCGGCGCGGTTTGCGCGGATGCCTTGATACAGCGGCAACAATGCCAGCAGCGTGAAGCTGGCGGCCAGCAGGAACGCGGCACCGGGGATGTGCACCGGGGCGGCCGGCCCGGCAAACTCTGCAAACACCTGCGTCATCAGCACCGGGCTGAAGATCAGGGTGAAGGCCATCAGGCTTGATTGCGCGCCTTGCAGCTCGCCTTGCGCATTGGGCGGCGTGAGATTGGACGTGATCGTGTTGATCGACGGCATGGCGACACCGCCGAGCGCGGACACAAAGAGGATCGCGTAGACCATCCAGCCCTGCGAGGCGAAGGCGAACAGCGCCATGGCGGCGGCATTCATCGCGAGGCCGAAAACCGCCGCGCGCATGGCGCCGAGACGCTTGATGATGATGCCGGTGAGCAGGGCCTGCGACAGCGCAGAGCCGATGCCGACTGCGCCGAGCGACAGGCCGATTTGCCATTCCGACCAGCCGTAGCGCGCGGCGCCGTAATAGTTCCAGGTGGAGGGATAGACCGCGTGTCCGACCTGGAACACGCCGATCGTGATGATGAACCAGTAGACCCGAGGCAGCTTCGAGAAGTGCTTCACGGCGCCGAACGGATTGGCCCGCGCGAGACTCAGCGGGCGGCGGTTTTCCGGGGCAAGGCTCTCCGGCATGACGAACAGGCCGTAGAGGAAGTTGAGGCCTGCACAAACGGCGGCGACGAAGAAGGGCAGGCGGATGTGGATCTCTCCGAGCAGCCCGCCGAAAACCGGACCGAGGATGAAGCCGAGTCCGAAGGCGGCGCCGAGCATGCCGAAGGCGCGGCCCCGGTCGCGCGGTTCGGTGACGTCGGCGACATAGGCGTTGGCGACCGAGACGGTGGCCGAGAAGAAGCCGGCGAGCGCGCGCCCGAGGAACAGGACGGCGACGGAAGGCGCGAGGCCCATGATCACCATGTCCACCCCGAGCATCGCGATCGAGACCAGCAGCACCGGCCGGCGGCCGAAACGGTCCGACAGCGCGCCGAGGAAAGGCATCGCGATGAAGTTGGCAATGGCATAGGTCATTGCCAGCCAGCCGTTTTCGCGGGCGGCGAGTTCGACCGGCAGACCGGTGAGTTCTGCCAGCAGAGACGGCATGATTGGCATGACGATGCCGAAGGCGAGCATGTTCAGCGTCACCGCCACAACCACGAACAGAAAGGCATTCTTGCCGTGGGCGCGCGCGGGGGCTGAATCGGTCATCGGCGGCATCTTTCGGCGCGGCAGCTTGCGAGGTCAATCTCCGATATTGATTGTCCGAAGTCAAAATATTTATCAAAAATGAAAAATAAAAGCCTGCCGGCCGATGAATGATCGCTGGCTGGTTGGGTACGGGGCTTGATGCAGCGGGTGCAAGCGCGGAATATGGCGCCGATGGCAGGCGAGATACCCCTTACGCGGCACGCGGTTTCACCGGAGAAGGCCGAGTCCATTCGCGCGGCGGTGCGCCGGACAACCCGGATGGGCGACAGCCGTCTCGCGCGAACTGAAGACGCGCCAGCCTTGCTGGCGCTGCTGTCCGATCCGGCGGTCCACGCCCCGATCTATACACTGCCGCGTCCCCTCACGCAGGAGACCGTGGCCGCCTTCATCGATACCCATCTCGCCGAGCGGGAGACCGGTATCGGCTTGCTGTTCGTCCGCGAAGGCGACGGGGGCAGGGTGATGGGTTATTCGGACGTGCAGGTCTGGCCGCAGTGGGGGGCGGGCGAACTCGGCGGCGCGCTGCATCGGTCGTTGCATGGGCAGGGAACAGGCGGGCGCGGGGCGGCGGCGAGTTTCGGCTGGATGTTCGACGAGTTAGGGCTCGAGCTGATCTGCGAGACAGCCAGCCTTGAGAACGTCGCCACGCAGCGGATGCTGGACGGGCTGGGTTTCACGCGGATGGGCGAGGTTGTCAGCACACGGCCGGACGGCTCGACCCGGGCGAGCCTCGTCTGGGAGATGACCCGTGCGGACTGGCAGGCCCGGGCGGAAACGCCTTAACAGAACGGGTTGCGGCGGGTTAGACTGCGTGTGATCGCGGAAGGATGCATCCATGCTGGTCTACCTGTTCGGCGCCGGTCTGGTGCTGGTCCTCGTCGGGGTGATCCTCACTTACAACACGCTCGTGCAGAAAGCGCAGATGGCCAGCAATGGCTGGTCGGATATTGACGTGCAGCTGAAGCGGCGGGCGAACCTGATCCCGCAGCTCGTGACCACGGTGCAGGGCTATGCCGCGCACGAGCGCGCGCTGTTTGCGGACGTGGCGGAGAAGCGGGCAAAAGCAATGGCCGCCGGCGACGACCCCGCCAGCCGGGCGGACGCCGAAAGCGCGCTGTCGCAACCGGTGGCCCGGATGATGGCGATTGCGGAAGATTATCCGGAGCTGAAGGCGAGCGGCAATTTCGCCGATCTCCAGAAGGAACTGTCAGATACAGAGACCAAGATCGAGATGGCCCGACGCTTCTACAATGGCGCGGTGCGCGAGCTGAACACGGCCGTGCAGAGCTTTCCGGCGAACCTTTTCGCGGGCCTGTTCGGGTTCAGGGCGCGGAGTTATTTCGAGATCGACATGGCCGACAGGGCCGTGCCGAAAATCGATCTGGGGCGGAGCAGCTGATGGTGCGCGCGCTGCTTGCGGCCCTTGCGGCCTGCTGCTTCGCGCTGACAGCGGCGGCGGAAGAGAAGGTCAGCTCCTTCGACGTCGCCATCAGGGTTCAGGCGGACGGGGACATCATAGTTTCGGAGACGCTTGAGGTTTTCTCAGAAGGATCGGCGATCCAGCGGGGCATCTTCCGTGACTTGCCACGCTACTATGCCGACGACGCCCACGAAGGCGACAAGTTGCCCTACCAGTACGATGTGAAGCGTGTGCGGCGCGACGGCGAGCGTGAGCCCTATGAGACCGAGACCGACGGCAATGCCTTCCGTATACGTATCGGCGACCCGGACGTTTACATCACCTATGGCGCGCATACCTACGAGATCGAGTATGAGGTGAAGAACCAGATCCGGTATTTCGAGGATCACGACGAACTTTATTGGAACGTCACCGGAAACTACTGGCTGCTGCCGATCGACGAGGCTTCCGTGCGCATCACGCTGCCGGACGGTGCGCGGGTCACCGGGCAGTCGGCCTATACCGGACGGATCGGGGAAGCGGGCAGCGACTACACCGCGCGCGAAACGGACGGCGCCTACGAGGTGCGCACGACGCGCGCGCTCGGCTCGCAGGAGGGGCTGACGGTGTCTCTCAGCCTGGCGAAGGGCGTGATTGCCCCGCCCTCGCTGGGTGACAAGGGGACTCTCTGGTGGTTCCGTCATGGCGCGCTCGCCGTCTTGCTCGCCAGCTTTGCGGGTGTGCTGTTGTTCCTGTTGAGCAGTTTCCAGAAAGTGGGGCAGGACCCGCCGAAGCCGCCACTGTTCCCGCGCTACGAGCCGCCGAAGGGCTATTCGCCGGCGGCCGCCCACCACATCTACTATCGCGGATTCCGGGGACACACCGCGCTCGTGTCCACACTGATGAACATGGGCGTGAAGGGGCTTGTCGACATTGACGCCTCCGACAAGAAGTCAACCGTCCTGACACGGAAGGCTTCGGACAAGGGCATCCTGGCACCGGAAGATGCCGGGCTCGAATCGAGCCTGTTTTCGGGGAGCGCCTCCCTCAAGCTCGGCGAGAAGGTCAACGAGGATTTCACCAAGGCCTACCTCGCCTTCCAGCAGGCGGTCGCCAAGAAGTACGGCAAGGATTATTTCCGCTGGAATGTCGGCTACACCCTTGCTGCCGGCCTGATGACCGCGCTCGCGGTCGCGTTCGCGATCTCGCAGGCCGTGAACTGGACGGGGTGGCACACGCTGATCGTGCTTGCCTTTGCAGGCGTCAATGGCCTCTTCATGTACCTGATGCCGGCACCGACGCCGAAAGGCCAGGACGTGCGCGCGGAGATCGCCGGCTTCCGGCTGTATCTCGAGACAGCCGAGAAGCTGCAGATGAATTCCGTGAAGGTCGGCAGCGGCCAGCCGCCACCGATGAGCCTTGAGCGCTACGAGGCCTTCCTGCCCTATGCGATGGCGCTGGATGTCGAAAAGCCGTGGACGAAGTATTTCGAGAAGCAGCTGCCCGAGATCGCTGAGCACTACAGTCCGGCGTGGGGCCATTTCGGCAACCGGTCGTTTGGAAGTGTCGGCGGCATGAACGATGCGATCCTGTCGAGCATGAACACAGGGGTCAGCAGTTCACTGCCGCAGAGCTCGAGTTCGTCAGGCAGCGGCGGGGGCGGCTCGTCGGGCGGTGGAGGCGGCGGCGGCGGCGGGGGCGGCTGGTAGGCGTCAGTCCCCGAATTTTCCGCCGCGTCCCTCTCCGGACGCAAACCGCGCGGCGCCGTCGCGCGCGCTGCCGGCTCTCAGCACATCGAAGCCGCCTTCAAATTCGGCCGCGAGCGCTTCTTCCTCACTAAGGCTCCATTGCGCGATGGCCGACAGGCGGTCCTTGCGCAGGCAAAGTTGCGGAAATGCGGCGATGTCGCGCGCGAGTTCCAGCGCGCGGGGCAGGGCGGTTTCCTCCGTCGTCAGATAATTGGCGAGGCCGATGGCGTGCGCTTCGCCCGGGCCGACTTCGCGGCCAGTGAGGATCAGGTCCATCGCGCGCGAGGCGCCGATCAGGCGAGGCAGGCGCACGGTGCCGCCATCGATCAGCGGCACACCGAAGCGGCGGCAGAACACGCCGAAACGGGCGGAGGACGAGGCGACCCGGAGGTCGCACCAGAGCGCGAGTTCAAGCCCGCCTGCGACGGCATATCCGTCGACCGCAGCGATCACAGGTTTGGAAAGCTGCAAGCGCGAGGGACCCATCGGGCCGAGATCGCCGCCGGTATGGGTGGGATTGCCCTTGCCTGTGGCGACGGCTTTGAGATCTGCACCTGCGCAGAAGTTTCCGCCTTCGCCCGTGAGGATGGCGACGGAAAGCGCCTCGTCAGCGTCGAAGGCCTTGAAGGCGCCGTAGAGCGCGAGGGCCGTGTCATGATCGACCGCGTTGCGCGCGGCCGGGCGGGCAATCGACACAATGAAGATGTTGCCCTCCGTCCTTGTACGGATGGGGGAAGGGGATGTGCTCATGGGAACGTCCTCGCCACTCAGCGCGGCGCGTTGCGCCCGAGGAAGGGCACGATACGGTTCAGCAGGACCGGGACAACGGCCTCCGGGAAATCGTGACCCCACTTGTCGATGATCTCGATTTCGGCGCCGGAGATACGCCGGGCGATGTCTTCGCCCGCCGCAGGCCGGATGAGCGTGTCGGCAGCGCCGTGCAGCACCAGGGTCGGCATGCCCAACGTTGCGAGCCGGTCGTGCCAGCGCGGCTGGGCGAGAATGGCCGCATACTGACGGGCAACGCCCCCCGGCCGGTCGGAACGCGCCATGGCGGCCACGGCACTTGCGCGGATGTCATCATCGGAATTCCGGATATCCGGGTGCGATCCGTAGACGGCGCGTCCCTGGACCGCGATCTCGGCAATCGCCTCCGGCGTCCGCTTGGCGGGAACGGCGGTCAGGGCGGCTGCAGCTTCCGGCGAGGAGGGCGGCAAGGACGGGTCACCGGAGGTCGTCATCACCGGGATCAGCGTGCGCACGCGCTCCGGATGGTTCAGGGCCATCAGCTGTACGATCATGCCGCCCATAGAGGCGCCCATGATGTCGGCCTTGTCCGCGCCGAGCGCGGTGATGAGGGCGGCGGCATCGGCGGCCATGTCTTCGAGGAGGTAGGGCACCTTGGCGTGCATCGGCTCGCCGGCGGCGATGCCTTTCACGATGTCGCGCGGCGAGGGCGCCGTCTTGCCGGCAAATTCCGTCGAGAGGCCGATATCCCGGTTGTCGAACACGACAACCCGGCGGCCAGCGTCGGCAAGGCCTTCCGCGAGGCTTTCAGGCCAGGCCGTCATCTGGGCCGAGAAGCCCATGACCAGCAGCATCAACGGATCGTCCTTCGATCCGTATTCCCTGTATTCGATCTCGATGCCGTTGGCCGCGATCCGTGCCATGTGTAGTCCTCCCGTCGCTTTTCTGTGGTGTCGCGAAGAAGGACAGGACCTAGCGGCTCAATTCCTTCATCGCCTCGTCGAGCCCGCCCAGTGTCATTTCGAACATGCGGTGCTCCCCGATCAGTTCACGGATGAGCTTGATCGAGCCGGTATATTCCCAGGCGCCTTCCTTGGTCGGGTTCAGCCAGACGAAGTGAGGGTAGCGTTCAACGAAGCGCTGGATCCAGAGGCCGCCGGCCTCTTCGTTCCAGTGCTCGACCGAGCCGCCCGGATAGGTGATCTCGTAGGGGCTCATCGTGGCGTCGCCGACGACGATGACCTTGTACTCCGACGGATACTTGTTGAGCACATCCCAGGTCGGGATGCGGGCATTCATCCGGCGGCGGTTGTCCTTCCAGAGGCCCTCATAGGGGCAGTTGTGGAAGTAGTAGTATTCGAGGTTCTTGATCTCGGATTTCGCGGCGGAGAACAGCTCCTCCATGATCCGCACATAGGGGTCCATCGAGCCGCCGACATCCAGCAACAGGAGCACGGAAACGGTGTTGCGCTTCTCGGCGCGCATCTCGATGTCGAGATAGCCCTTGCGGGCCGTGTTGCGGATGGTCTGGTCAAGGTCCAGCTCGTCCTGCGCGCCCTTGCGGGCCCATTTGCGCAGGCGCTTCATGGCGACCTTGATGTTCCGTGTACCGAGTTCGACCTTGTCGTCGTAATTCTTGAACTCGCGCTTGTCCCAGACCTTCACGGCCTTGCGGTGGCGGGATTTCTCCTGCCCGATGCGCACGCCTTCCGGATTGTAGCCATTGGCGCCGAAAGGCGAGGTGCCGCCGGTGCCGATCATCTTGTTGCCGCCTTCGTGGCGCTTCTTCTGTTCCTCAAGCCGCTGTTTCAGCGTCTCCATGAGCTTCTCGAAGCCGCCCATGGCCTCGATCTCGGCCATCTCTTCCGGCGTCAGGAATTTCTCGCTCATCTTGCGGAGCCATTCTTCCGGCAGGTCCTTCACGTTCACCGCATCTGCGAGCGTGTCGAGGCCCTTGAAGACATGGCTGAAAACGCGGTCGAACTTGTCGATGTTGCGCTCGTCCTTCACCAGCGCGGCGCGCGAGAGATAGTAGAAATCCTCGACGTCCATCGCGATGACCTGCTTGTCCATCGCCTCCATGAGGGTCAGGTATTCTTTCAGCGTCACCGGGACTTTTGCTTCGCGCAGTTCGTTGAAGAAATTCAGGAACATCGGCCATATCCGTACTGTTTCGGAATTGAGGATAGCGCGCATGGGACGCGCTGTCCAAGCTGACGTAGCGAAAACTGACCGGTCATGCTGCATTCACCGGCGCCGGGCTAGGGAGCCGGCATGAAGCGAGCGGCAATCCTCCTCCTGATGACGGCCATGAGCCTCGGCGCGCCGGCGCTGGCGAAACCGGCCCAGCCTCTGGCAACCGCGTGCCTGCCGGCCGGCGAAGCGGCCTGCCTGCTGGACGCCGCCTGGACATCGGCCTTGCTGCTGCCGCCCGAGAAACTGGAGCGGGTGAAGCCGCTGTTCGCGCCGCTGGCCTTGCAGCTTAAGGACAAGGCAGCGCGGGCGAGCTGGGACCGTCGGCTCGGCGATGTGCCGGTCGACATGGCCGAAGAGGATTACGTACGCCGCACCGCCGAGACGGCCGTGCGTGAATATGGATGGGAAGGTTTCCTGCAGCGCGCCCGTGAAGGCGCCGCGCCGCTGCAGATGGGCCGGCCGGAGATCATGGCGGCAGCGGCCGAGTTCGCGCCGGACAGCAAGCAGCGGGCGCGGCTGATCGAGCTGATGTTCGCGCTGGCGGGCACGCCGGACGGCCGGCAGGTCAGCGGCATCCGCCTCGACGCCTTCGAGCGCGCCGATTTCGGTCATGTGCTGGCGGAGAGGATGATGCGAGACTGCAAACTCGCCGGTTTCGACCGCGCCGTGGCGCTGACGGCGGCGCCCGACGCGCTGCGCTACAAGCTCTGGCGCGCGCGCATCACCGGCAATGCCGGGGCGTTGGCGCAGGATATCCGCGCCGGTGACGCCGCCGGCGACACCAGCCATGTGCGCCAGGCGCTGGAGGGCATCGCGCCCCTGGTGTCGCTCGGCTATTGCACGAAACAGGCGTAAAGCCTTTCCCGCCCGCCATCTTTGAGTCATAGCGGATACATGGACACGCTCGATGAAACCGATGCGGACATGGTTCCCCTGCCAGCCGAAGGCCAGTGCGGCCCGGCTGAAGTGACGGCGCTGTCACACCTCTACCGGGCCGAAGTCTACCGCTCGACGGTCTGGCGCCAGCGGCTGGACCAGACGACCAACTGGGCGGTGATCTCGACAGGCATCGGCCTCTCGGTTGCCTTTGCGAACGAGCGCGCCTCGCCGTTCCCGATCGTGCTGGTGGGCATGCTGTGCATCGTCTTCCTGATGCTGGAGGCGCGCCGTTATCGCTTCTTCTATGTCTGGCGCTTCAGGGCGCGCGTGATGGAAATCGCCTTCATGGTGCCGATCCTGCGCGGGGAGGGCGCTAAGATCCAGCTCGACCGCGGCACGGCGCTGTCGGACGATTACGAGAAGCCGCAATACCGCATCTCGATGATCCGCTGCGTCGGCCGTCGCCTGCGGCGCAACTACGGCTATATCTTTGCGATCCTCGGCGCGGCCTACTTTGCGAAGATCGCGATTCACCCGGTCGATGTCACCTCGTGGGACCACTTCATGCGCCGCGCGCATATCGGGCCGATCCCCGGCTGGCTGTCGATCGCGGCAGGTCTCGGCTTCCACGCCGCCTGGGGCTTCATCGCCTGGAAGACCTGGTGGGACGAGCGCACCGACAAGACGAAGATGGCCGACTTCCTGAAGAGCCGCGACGACGTGAACTACGGCCAGGCCGTCAACCCGCACGAGACGGCGCTGGGGTAGTCCGGGCTCAGATCGTGTTGCCGGAGCCCGGCTTGTTTGCTTTAGCAAGGCTCTGGATCGCGTCCTGCTGTCCCATGGAAGATGCAACGATGAAGGCTTCGTCGCGGGAAGATTCCGACGCCGGATACGTAAACCGCAGTTTCATCCGCCAGCCTGAGATCTGTTTGATCAGGACGCCGGACTTCATCGCCACGCCATTGCTGTCTGTGTAGCCGATTACGCCGTAGGCAAAAGCGCCGGGCGGCGGTGCGTTTTCGAAGGTCTCGATTGTTGCGGGCGTGTGCACGGGATGCCGGCCTTTCACCACTTGCTCCATCACCAAGTCCACCTCATCCGCGACCGTGCCGCCATTGCGGTAGGCGTAGAACGACATCAGCGAGTCGCCCTGCAAGTAGGTGCAGCCAACATTCTGTCCGTCGCTCTCGTAGATGTGTGCATCCGTGCGCGAAAACCCCGTCCATTCGGCTGGGCACATAAGACCTGACTGGACGTGAGTGAGGTTGCCAGCATCGTCGGCTTTCAAGATCTCGGCATCCGAAAGTGCTGCGGCCGGCTCTTTCGGTGGCAGCGTCTTGTTCATCATGTCGACGATGGCTTTCGCCTCGGGCGAAGCGTTGGCGTCTGTGCTGTAAAGCCCGGTGTCCGAGTTTACATAAATCGTGACGTCCTCACTCTCCGGAGTGGACGCGCAGGCGGCGCAGACCAGAGCGAGTGCCCCGGATGCCAATGCCAGTCTAAGGTTTCGGTAGCGCATCACGGGTCTCCTGCTTTCTCTCCGAGATTGCAGGAGCCGCGATCAAGTGTCTAGCCCGCCGGGCCGCGCCGTCCGCCGCCCGAATTTCCGCCGTCCGTGCGGCGGGAGAGGAAGGCGAGGCGTTCGAACAGGGCAACGTCCTGTTCGTTCTTGAGCAGGGCGCCGTGAAGGGGCGGGGTCAGCGCTTCGGGGTTCTTCTCGCGCATCGTCTCGAGGTCGATGTCCTCGTTCATCAAGAGCTTCAGCCAGTCGAGCAATTCGGAGGTCGAAGGCTTCTTCTTCACGCCCGGCAGTTCGCGCATGGCGTAGAAAGTCGAGAGCGCATCGCCGACAAGCTTCTTCTTGATGCCGGGGAAGTGGACGTCGATAATGGCGCGCATCGTCGGCTCGTCCGGGAACTTGATGAAGTGGAAGAAGCAGCGGCGCAGGAAAGCGTCCGGCAATTCTTTCTCGTTGTTGGAGGTGATGATGACGATCGGGCGGACCTTCGCCTTCACGACCTCATTGGTCTCGTAGACATAGAACTCCATCCGGTCGAGTTCCTGCAGGAGGTCGTTCGGGAATTCGATGTCGGCCTTGTCGATCTCGTCGATCAGCAGCACGGGGCGCTTCTTCGAGGTGAAGGCCTCCCAGAGCTTGCCCTTCTTGATGTAGTTCTTGACGTCCTTGGCGCGCTCTTCGCCCATCTGGCCGTCGCGGAGACGCGAGACCGCGTCATACTCGTAGAGGCCCTGGTTGGCCTTGGTGGTCGACTTGATGTGCCACTCGATCAGCTCGAGGCCGAGAGACTTCGCAACTTCGATCGCCAGCACGGTCTTGCCGGTGCCCGGCTCGCCCTTGACCAGGAGCGGACGCTCCAGCGAGATCGCCGCGTTGACGGCCACCCGCAGGTCGTCTGTTGCCACATAATTGCTGGTTCCTTCGAAGCGCATCGGCCCTGATCCCTCTGAAATCTTACCGCTTCACCATAAAGCCCGCCCGCCACCGGGCAAGCGCTGACCTATAGGAAAGCGCTGCAATGCAACATCGAATTCACTTAAGGGAAGGGGGTGATTGTGGTAAACAGGAATGGCCATGCGCTGCGCCACAGAGGCTCAAGCTTCAGACACGCGCCGCACCTTCCCCGATCGATCCGGCTTCATGTCGGGGTGCCCGGGATTGTGCAGGACTTATGATCCAACGCCCTCCTGAGACGGGCGCATGGCAGCCTCCCCGGCCCCTGCTTTCGATGCCCGCGGATGGTTCCCGCGGGGGCCCTTCGGGTTGGTAAATTGATGGCAATCAAGCGTTAACGCCTGTGTGCGAACTTGGATCAGTCCGCAGGACGAGGTTCAGCGCAGTATGCCACTCAAACTCTCCCTCAAGCCCGGCGAAACCTTCGTGGTGAACGGCGCCGTTGTGCGCAACGGCGACCGGCGTGGCGTGCTGCTGCTCGAGACGCAGGCGCGTGTCCTCCGCGAAAAGGACATCCTGAAGCCCGCCGATGCCGCGACCCCCGCAGGGCGCGCCTATTTTGCCGTGATGCAGATGTACTTGCTCGGCGAGGTCGATGGGCCGCTTTACACGCAGACGGCGGATGCGCTGGCGGGCCTCCTGGCCGAGATGCCGGATGCGCACGACGACGTGCTGCAGATTTCCGCCGATGTGGTGGCGGGCGACCTTTACCGCGCGTTGAGCCGCTGCCGCAAACTGATGCCGTCGGTCCAGACGGAGGAGGCGTGATGGCCGAGGGCAATACACTACGCGCCTCTCTGTCGCTGAATACACCTCCGGCGGTGGGCCTCGACGAGGCCATCCGGCTGCTGGAAGCAGGCAAGGGCGAAGGCCTTCGGGTTGATCTTGGCGGCGGGCGCTTTGCCTCGGCCGACACGCCGCGCGGCACCGACGGCTTGCTGCAGCGCCTGCGCGGCCACAAGATGCTGACCGCCCTGTCAAAGGACGGCGGCGACCTGTCACGGCTCAAGCCGCCGGCCACCGAAGTGACGGTGGCCCCGGCTGTGCGGGAAATCCTCGACGCGGCGACGCGCAAGCCTTAAGGCGCTGCGCGCATGACCCCTGAACTCATTTCCCTCTTCACCGCGGCCTTCGTCACATTCTTCGTGCTGATCGACGCGCCGGGCGTGGCGCCGATCTTTGCGACGCTGACCGCGGGCACGCCGGCCACGCACCGCCGGAAGATGGCCTACAAATCCGTCTTCGTTGCCTCGCTGATCATGCTGTTCTTTGCGTTCGGCGGCGCCTGGCTGCTCGGGGCGATGCACATTTCGCTCGACGCCTTCCGGATTGCCGGCGGCGCGCTGCTGTTCCTGATCGCGCTCGACATGGTTTTCGAGAAGCGCACCGAGCGGCGCGAGAACCGGGCCGAAGAAGTTCTGGAAGAGCATAAGAACCTTCCGCAGCCGGATGATATCTCGGTCTTTCCGATGGGTATTCCGATGATTGCCGGGCCGGGCTCGATTGCCACGGCGATGTTCTATATGTCGGAAGCAGCAAATTGGCAGGAGCAGGGCGTGGTGCTGGCCGCCATCGGCCTGAACCTTCTGATCACGCTGGTAATCTTCCTGCTTGCCGGACCCATCGTGCGCCTGATCGGCGCGAGCGTGGCCGGGGCCATCACGCGTATCCTCGGTGTCATCCTGGCGGCCCTGTCAGCGCAGCTGCTGATCGATGGAATCCGGGGCGCGTTCAGTCTGGGCTGAAGCGGCGTTCCGAAAAGTGGTATCCGTTTTCGGGAAAACGCCGCGCAAATTGAAAAATTCAGGCGCCGATCAGTTCGGCCTTCGGCTTGCGCTTGGGGAAGTAGATCCGGATCGTCGACAGGGCGACCCAGAAGAGCAGCATGCCAGCGGCGGTGAGGCTCATGATTTCCAGCACCATCGAATTGTCCCAGCGCACGCCCGCATCGGCGACGCGCAGGGCTTCTGTGCCGCGTTCCTTGACGAGCGCAACCGCCTGCATGCCGCCGGCTTCGGCCAGCATGCGCGCGCGGCGCAGGTCGGTGCCGTCCTCGACATAAGACAGCAGGGTCAGCGCGGCGGTAGGGCTGGTGAGCGTCGCGATCTTGTCGATCTGTTCGAGGTCGGTTTCCAGCCGGATCAGGCCGGCGGGGTCGATGGATTTCTCGAACGCGTCGCGCACGCGGGCGCCGCGCACGTCGGTGGTGGCGAGATCCTTCAGCGCGGCTTCCAGCGCCGGGGTCAGCACCTCGCGCGGGACGGCGGCGCCGGTGCGCTCATCGAGATAGGCGGTGAACTCCGGTGTCAGGCGCTTGGAGCGGCTGGCGGATTTGACGATGGAGACGGCGCGGATGTTGGCGTCCGACAGGCCGTCGCTGATGCCCTGCTGCACGAGGCCGATGCCGGTGAGCTTGAAGACGATACCATCGGACAAGTCGCCGCCGATCCAGCGCTGGGACATGGCGGCGAGGTCGCCATAGTTGCCGAGCAAGCGGAAGCGCCAGTCGAGTTCCGGACGCACGCCGGCCTCCAGCACTTCGCCGATTTCTTCCTCGTCCGAGCGGACTTCAGCGGGCACGGCGGCCGCATCCGGTGCGGCGCCTGTTTCTCTGCCGGCAGCCGCGGCGCCGGGCGCTGCATCGGACGCCGCTGCAACAACCGGTGCGGCTTCGGGCTCAGGCGGTATGATCGGTGTCTGCGGCAGGCCGATCTCGTATTCGATAGCTCGGGCGACGCTCTCCGGCATCTTCTGCAAGGCGGCGCGGATCATGCGCTCGTCGGCGGTGCCTTTGGTCTCTGCCTCAGCGCGCGCGCGCACCTGCTTGCCGAGATCGTTGCCGAGCATCGACGGAGCGGCGATCAGATAGCCGCGCAATGCGTCGACGTCCTTGTCCTCGAGTGCGCGCTGGACCTTGTCCTGCCAGAAGGGGAGCTTGCGGCTCGCTTCTTTCGGCGAAAGATCCTCGAACGCGTCATCAATCCTGTCCTTGGTCTGGATGATCGCATCGATGGTGGGCTGCTCGGCGACCCCGACCCCCTCGTAAGCCTGCTTGACGGTGTTTGCCGCAATCACCGGCAGGAGGATCAACAATGAGTTGAACATCACCGCCAGCATCCAGCCAGCCTGCTTGGTCGGTTGTTTGCGTTGTTTGGCCATTCAGGTGGGGAAACCGTGGAAAGCGCAGCGGTGGGGGGACGTGCGCCATAGAGACTGCCGGGGTCCCAAAGATCAAGTGCCGGTGTGCAACTTGCACTGCAGCGCGCGCCCTACTGCACCAAAAGGCTCGAAAGTTTCGTGGAAATGTCGTATTTTTGGTGTAAGGACTTGATTATGTTGGAAATAAGTTAACAGCGCGCGCGATTGCGCCGAATCGAGGGTCGATCTATATGGCACGGAAACGCGTGAAGGAGCCTGCGGTGAGCATCGATCTTTCAGACGACTATCGTCCGTCCGACGGCGAAGAGTTCATGAATGAACGCCAGCGCGCTTATTTCCGGCGCCTGCTGGAAGACTGGAAAGCCGACATCCTCAACGGCGCCAAGCAGACCATCCACAATCTCCAGGACGAATCGGGCTCGCTGCCGGACATCGTCGACCGCGCCTCGGCCGAAAGTGACAAGGCTCTCGAGCTGCGCACGCGGGATCGCCAGCGCAAGCTGATCTCCAAGATCGACTCCGCCCTGCGCCGCATCGAGGATGGCACCTACGGCTATTGCGAAGCCACCGGCGAGCCGATCGGCCTGCGCCGCCTCGAAGCGCGTCCGACCGCCACGCTGAGCCTCGAGGCGCAGGAGCGTCACGAGCGCAAGGAACGCACCCTGCGCGACGACTAGAGCCCCGCTCCAGATCCAAAACCTGAAAGGCGGCGCTCCCGGGAAGGAGCACCGCCTTTTTTAATTCTACCACTCACCCAAACGCCTTGGCGGAACTCTCAAGGTTTCCCCTTCAGCAATGAAGACACAATGCGCCCAACTTCCGAATCGCGCCTTACCAAGCCCTGACCGGCGGGTTAAATTTGCCGGATTAAGCTGAATCCACAGGGCGCTGCGCTTAACACCCTTGGCCGGCGGGATTTCCCTAACGGGTCGTTAACCTGATCCGGGCGATTAAGGGGGATGACCCGGAACTCTGCCGCGCCCCGACCTGCGCCGGCGCTGCCAGACAGCGCCGATGACGGCTGGGACATGCCGCCCCGCCGGCAAGGGCAGGTGATGGCGGACATGCCGCGAAGTTTCGAGGCGGCCGAACCGGACAGACCCCTGATGACCGCACGCGGATTGCTGAGCCCCGCCGAGATCGAAGCGCTGCTGCGTCCGGACCTGTCCGACCTGCCGCCTGAGCCTGCGCCTGTCGCCGCGTCCACGCGGCCGGTCGAGGAGTTCGGCGCGCCCGTCCAGCAGCGTCATGAGGACCATGATACCGCCCGCCGGTTTGCAGCACGCCTGTCAATGGCGATGCGCGAAAGCTGCGGCCTGCCCATTGCCGCGGCGGTCACCGGGATCGGGCGGGGGCCGTTCGATGCCGCCGTGCGCCAGTCGGATGAGGACCGCGGCCAGGCGATTGCCTGCTTTGCGACACCCGGCGGCGATATCGGCGCGATGCTTGTCCTTTCGCCGGGCCTGGCGCAGCTACTGATCGAGACGGCCTGCGGCGCGCGCGAACGGGGCGGGGCCGCGCGGCCGCTCAGCCCGATTGATCTGGCGCTGCTGGAAGCGCTCGTGCGCCCGCTGGCGCAGGGCGTGGCTTCGGAACTGAGCTTCTCCGGCCTCGAAACCGAGCTTGCCTTCGCAGCCGCGATTGCGCCGCCGAGCGAAGCGCTCGTCACCGAATTCTCGATGCGCATGCAGACGGAAACCTTCCGTGCACAGCTGATCGTGGCGGGCGCCATTGCCTCGCCGCCTAAGCCGGAAGCCGGACAGGGGCCGGCAGTGGTCAACGCACACCCGGCGCAGGGCGCGCTGTCGGCGACGCTGACGGTGCGGGTGGCGAGCCTGGCGGTGCCGCTGTCGAAGCTTTCCGGCCTGAAGCCGGGCGCGACTCTGCTGCTAGGCGTACCAGCGGATCAGCCGGTCGAACTCATCTCGGGCGGGGAGGGCGGCGTGCTCGCCGCCGAAGCCGAGATCGGTCGCCGGGGCGGGCGCATTGCGCTGCGCATCACGCGGCGCGGCCCGGCACTCGGCCCGCTCAACCGGGCTTAGCCTTCACGAACTCAGCCTCGATTTGGATTTCGACCTCGTCCGCCAGCAGGCCGGAGAACCTGTCGATTCCGAACGCCGCGCGGCTGATCGGCAGCGTGGCCGAGAAGCCGACAACGTCCGCGCCGCGCAGCCGGTCATAGCCGCTGCCGTTCAGCTTTGCCTTGAGGACGACAGCCTGCGTCTTGCCCTTCAGGGTCAGGTCGCCGCTGATATCGGCCTCGTTCTCGCCGGTGATCTTGAGGCCATAGGTCTTGAAGCTCGCCTGCGGAAACGCGGCGGCATCGAACCAGTCGGGCCCCATCAGTTCGGCGGCGAACTCGGGATTGGCGATGTTCAGCGAGGTCATGTCGACGATGGCGGTGACGATCGCCGATTCCGGAGCGGCGGGATCTCCCGTCAGGCTCGCCTCGAAACGCTCGAAACGGCCGACATAGGTCGAATAGCCGAGATGGTTGATCCGGAAGAAGAGCGAGGCGTGCGCCGGATCGAGCGTGTAGTCGCCCGCCGGCACGCTGGCCGGGGCAACCTGCACATCGGGCTTCAGGAAGGTCGCGGCCAGCGTGTTGCAGCCGGCCAGCGACATCAGGGGCAGTAGGAGGCCGAGCACGGCCGCCTTTCGCCCCTGTGTGATAGGTCTTACGCCTTCTTGCTCTCGAGCCATGCGTCCACCGTCTCCTCAAGCACCGCGAGGGGCACGGCGCCGTCTCTCAATACGATGTCATGGAACTCCCGGATGTCGAACTGGTCGCCCAGCTGGGTGCGGGCGCGTTCGCGCAGCTCGACGATCTTCAGCATGCCGATCTTGTAGGCGGTCGCCTGGCCCGGCATCACGATATAGCGCTCGATTGCCTTTTCGCAGTCGCCCTGCGGGTTCGGCGTATTGTCCATCAGGTACTGGATCGCCTGTTCGCGGGTCCATTGCTTGTCATGCAGGCCTGTATCCACGACGAGGCGGGCGGCGCGCCAGATTTCCATCGCGAGGCGGCCAAAGTCCGAGTACGGATCGGAATAGTAGCCGAGCTCTTTCGGCACGAGTTCCGAGTAGAGGCCCCAGCCTTCCGAATAGGCGGTATAGCCGCCATACTTGCGGAAGCTCGGAATGCCTTCCAGCTCCTGCGCGATGGCAATCTGCATGTGGTGGCCGGGGATGCCTTCATGGAAGGCGAGCGCTTCCAGCTGGTAGGTCGGCATGTCGGCCATCGAATAGAGGTTCGCGTAATAGATGCCTGGGCGGCTGCCATCCGGCGCGGGGCGCGAATAGAAGGCCTTGCCGGCGGATTTCTCGCGGAAGGCTTCAACCGCTTTCACTTCCATGTCGGCCTTCGGAAAGGTGTTGAAGAGTTTCGGCAGGTCGCCCTTCATCGTCTCGATCGCGGCGACGGCTTCGGCGAGATACTCGGCTTTGCCTTCTTCCGTTTCCGGTTTGTAGAATTGCGGGTCGGTGCGCATGAATTCGAAGAATTCCTGCAGCGTACCGGTGAAGCCGACCTGCGCCATGATTGCCTGCATCTCGCCGTGGATGCGGGCCACCTCGTCGAGACCGATCTGGTGGATTTCATCCGCCGTCAGATCAGTCGTTGTCATCTGGGCAAGCTGGGCATTGTAATAGGCCGCGCCGTCGGGGAGCTTCCAGGCACCGTCTTCGGTGGTGGCGATGGATTGCTGGCGCTTGAGTTCGGCGATGGCGGCCTCATAGGCCGGGCCGACGGCGGTTTTCAGCGCGTCGGCGGCGCGGCCGATCAGGTCGGCGGCGGCTTCCTCGGTGATCGTGCTGTTGTCGGCCAGCGCGGTGACCTTGCCGCGGATGTCCGCCATCAGCGGGCTGTCATCCGTGCCATCGCCTGTGCCTGTGAACGGATAGCCGGTGATCATGCCTTGCGAATCCGAGAGGACGTAGTCGTACACGAAGGCCGGCGGCTGGATGCCCTTGTCCGAGGCTTCCTTCGCATTGGCGACGTTCTGGCCGAGATAGGCGGGCACGCCTTTCAGGCGGGAAATGTAGGCCTCGGCATCCGAAGCGCTGGTCACCTTGTGCTGGTTGATCAGGAAGGCCGGGATGCCGGACTGGACGCCGAACATCTGGTTGAAGGTGTAGCTGTGACCCCGGTAAGGGAACGCCGCTTCGGCCCGCTCCAGCTGGTACTCCGCCAGGCGCCAGGACAGCTGGGTCTGGTGGTCCAGCTTGTTGAAGTCGAAGTTGGCTTTCATCTCGGCCACTTCGGCGCGCTGGATTTCCAGTTCGGCCAGCTCAAACGCCTCGGACGCGTCGGTCCACTCGCCGTAACGGTCCTTGATGCCCAGATAGGTCTGGCGCATCGGATCGCGGGCGACGGCCTCGTCGAACTTCGTCTCGAACCATTCGTTCAGGCGCACCGATTCGGCAGCAATAGCCTCTTGCGAGAACGCGGCAACCGGGGCCTCCGCGCGGGGCGGGGTGCCGCAGGCTGCCACCGTTCCGAGGAGAGCGAGCGCGAAGGCGGAGCGCATTATCGTCATGAGCCGAATCCTGTTCTGTTTGGGCAATTGTTTGAACTTGTCTTAACGGTATTTTCGGATTCGTTAACCTTTGACGTGCGAGAACGAAGTAACCATGAAAATACCGTGCGCGGACCTCCGTCTGCGCCGGGAAAGTCGCGCTTCCGGCGGCAGGCCGGGTGAATTGGCGGTAGAAAATGAAAAAAGACAACGAAACCCTTGATCTGGCCCACATCCTCGGCACGGCCGAGGAGGCGGAGACCACCGCCACAGGTGTCGCAGGCCGCAAGGTGGACCTGCTTCAGCTGGGCTTCTGGGCCTGTCTCCTCCTGTCGATTGCTGCTGCCAGTGTCTCTCTGGTGCGCCCGCATGCGTCCGGGGCCACGGGGTCGATCCTGCTGATCACCATGGCATCCGGCGGTCTCGTTTTCCTGCTGTGGACCGTGCGCGGGGCTGGCCGCTTCATCGGCCTGTTTCCTGAGCGAGGCGCTGCGGCCCGGATCGCCAATGCCGGCGCGCCGCGTTTCCCCTGGATTGATGCGCTCGAGGAAGCCGTTCTCGTCACCGATCCGGGCGGCGCCCCGGTTGCCGCCAATGAGGCCTATGGTGAGCTGGCCTCGCAGACGCTGATCACGGGGCCGAGTGAGTCCGGCCCGGTTACGGTTGACCGCCTGTTCGGCGCCATCCACGGCCTCACCGCACCGATCTACCGCCTTTCCAAAGCCGCCAAGGCCGGCATCCGCCGCCGCGAGCTGTTGCCGGTGGTGACGCTTGGCCCGGAACAGGTGCCGGCGCAGTTCGAAATCACCGTCGCGCCGCTGCCGCGGGGGCGCGTGCTGTGGCGTATCCGCCGCATCGCCGGCCAGCTGGAAGCGACCGGTGCGGCCGACATGAAATCGCTGTACGTCGAAGACGCCCCGATGGGCTTCTTCGCCGCGCGCCCGGACGGCACGATCACCTACGCGAACAATTACCTGCGCGAGATGCTGGGCCTGCCGGAAACGGCGAAGAATGTGCGCCTCGACGACATCATGCGCCCCGAATTCGTCAAGATGCTTGGCCGTGATCGCAAGACGGGCGCACCGGGCCGGGCTGACATCCAGCTGCGCGCGCGCGACGGCGTGGAACAGCCGGTGACCGCGATCACCACCTGGTCGGGCAAGGGCGCGGACGCCCATGGCCGCGTGATCCTGCTGCCGAGCCCGCAGGTGCTGAACGGAGAGGGCGACCGCTTTGCCCTGCAGGGCGCCTCGCGTCCGGTACGTCCCGACGGCGACCCGATGTTCGATGATGCGCCCTTCGGCGCGGTGCGCCTCGACGGCGACCGTGTGGACGGCGCGATCATCCTCGATGCCAACCGGGCACTGATGGAACTGACCGGCGGGCGCGCGACGCCCGGATCGCGTTTCTCGGACCTGTTCGAGTCCGACGAGGAAGGCCCGGACGCGGTGGCCCAAGCGCTGATCCATGCCGTCGACAAGCCAGTGGCGCTGAAGCTCACCGGCGCGGTCAGCGAGGACAAGGTCAAGCATGCCAACGTGTTCGTCACGCTGAACGCGCAAGGCCGGCCTTCGGTCGCCTATGTCGTGGACATTTCCGAGCACCGGCTGCTCGAGCACCGCCTCGCGCATGGCGAGAAGATGCAGGCCATCGGCAACATTGCTGGCCGCATCGCGCACGAGATCAACAACATGCTGCAGGTGACCAGCGGCAACTGCGAATTCCTGATGAACCGCCATCCCATCGGCGATCCGTCCTATGACAACCTGAAGGCCATCCATGAGTCGACCGTGCGCTCGGCAGATCTCGTTCGCGGCCTGCTCGCCTATGCGCGCGAGCAGACGTTCAAGCGTGAAGTGTTCAACACGACCGACTTCCTGACGCACTTCTCGCTGCTCCTGCGCGGCGCAGTCGACGAGCGTATCACTTTCGAGGTCAACCATGGCCGCGACGTGCCATGGATTCGCGCCGACAAGGGCCAGCTGGAAACGGCGATCATAAACCTCGTCACCAATGCGCGCGATGCGATGCTGTCGCACCGCGACGGAGGCAAGCTGACAATCCGCACCAGCCGCTCCACGGGCCGCGACGCGCGCGCCAAGGGCTTCGACTATGTCGAGGATGGCGAATACCTCCTGATCGAGGTGGAAGACACCGGCGGCGGCATTCCGAAGGAACTGAAAGACAAGATCTTCCATCCCTTCTTCACCACCAAGGAAAAGGGCAGCGGCACGGGCCTCGGCCTTGCGACCGTGTTCGGCATCATCAAGCAGTCCGGCGGCTATATCGAGCCGGTCTCCGCGATGGGCAAAGGCACCAATTTCCATGTCTACCTGCCAGCCCTTGCAGCGGAGGAAATTCCGCAGGCGGCTGATCCGGCGATCGAGCAGCGCGCGGCGCAGCGCCCGGTGGATCTGTCCGGCCGTGGCCGAATCCTCGTCATCGAGGACGAGGCCGGCGTGCGCGACATCGCCGTCTCCGTGCTGCGCTCGCGCGGCTACGAGGTGGAGGAGGCCGAGGACGGCGAGGAGGCGCTGGAAATCATCAACGCCAAGCCGGGCCATTTCGACCTCGTGATTTCCGACGTGGTGATGCCTGGCATGAACGGCCCGACGCTTATCAAGCAGGCCCGCGAAAAGCTCGGCCATGCGCGTGTCATCTTCATCTCCGGCTATGCCGAACAGGAACTCGCCAAGCAGCTCGACGACCGTGCGGTCTCGTTCCTGCCGAAGCCCTTCTCGGTTCGTCAGTTGTCGGAGCTTGTGAAACGCGAGATCGGCACGCCTCAACAAGTTGCCGCTTAGATTAAAAGCGTCGCGGCGCTCGCCCGAAAACCAGTCCCCGCTTTTCGCAGCGACGCTTCAGCGCGACCAGTGCGCTGCGAGCAGCCCGGCAAATTCCGGCGCGCGTTCATGGCAGGCCCAGTGGCCGGCGCCGCGTGCTACATGCAGCGGCGTGCCCCACATCTTCGAGAAGCGCTCTGCGACCGAGATGTCCACGAAGGGATCGGTCTCGCCCCAGAACAGCTGGCCGCGTTTCGGCAGGTTCGCGAGATCATCCACCCAGGCCCCTCGGAAATTGAGGCCGAGCGCCGAGCGGTAGAGCTTGAGGATCGACTGGCGCATCGTTTTGTCGATGTGCGGGACTTCCGCCTTCGCGAGGCTCGCCGGCATGCCGCCTTCGATGAGGCTTGCTTCCAGCCTTTCCTTGTTCCGCATACCGAGCATCACGAGTTCGCCGAGCAGAGGCGTCGCCCACATGCGAGCGGTGCGATGGCCGGAGTATTCCTTGTCGATCAGCGCGTTGGTCACGCACCAGCTGGAGACGAGATCCGGCCGGAGCGAGGCAGCGCGCAGCACCAGCAACGCGCCCCAGTCATGCCCGACGATGTGCACCGGCTCGCCGGCCGCTGCCATCTGCTGCACGAGCCAGTCGGCATAGGCATCCTTGGTGCAGCTGAAACCGGCCGGAACCGGATTGCCGAAGCCCGGCAGGGACAGCGCGCGATAGGAATCCGGCTGCAGGCTGAGCGCGGCTATAAGTGGATCCCACAGGATCGCGGTGTCCGGGACTCCGTGAACAAAAAGGATCATGATGATTTCTCCCCCTTGCCACTTTAGCGCGACCGTTCGCTGTAGCAAAGGCGTAGCAGTGGCGAAGTTCGCCTTGAGACGTTGATGCTATTTACCCGCGCTCAGCCAGAACCAGCGTGGAATGGCTTCCAAGTGATCGCGCCCTGATGCTGGCGAAACCGACCTCTTGGAGAAGCTCGACCGTCGCGCCGGTCTCGCCAGGAGCACGGCTCAGGGGATTGGGTAGCCAGTCCGGCGGATTGTCCCCATGATTGCGTAAGCACAGGCCAAGCCGACCACCGGGAGCCATCCGTTTCCCGATGGTGCGCAGTGTCTGTGCGGGGTCTTCCCAGAACTGAAAGGAATGGAGCGCGATCACGCTGTCGAACGTCGCCTCCGGCCAATCGAGCCCGTTGTCGGTGCCCAGTCGAAGGTCGATCAGCGTATCCGGCTCAAACCGGCGCAGGCGTTCCTGAGCAACTTCGAGCATCGTTCGGGCTGGATCGACGCCTGCCAGAAGGCGAGGGCGGGTGGCCCGGGCGCAAAGTTCGAGAAATGCACCGGTGCCAAACCCGATCTCCAGAATCGCCTCAGCCTTTTCTAGGGCCAATGCGTCAAGCATCTGGCGGTAAACCGGTGCGTTCATTCTCTCCATCACCCAACCGAACGAGCGGCCAAGGGGGCCATCGGGACGCATGGCGAGAGGCAGTCCTTTGTCAGTCATGGCGGCGAGGCTCCTGGCTACTCGCCAGCAGATTCAGGATCCGCTTGCTGCCGCCGGGTGCGAGGGACAAGCACGCGGTCGTGTTGCCGGTCTCGGCTGACACGATCAAAAGGCTCATCGGTCCCGCGAAGGGGCTGATCTTTGAATCGCGCGCAACCCGGGCCTCGACGCTTTGGCAAGCAAGGGCTTCCGGCGTCAGGATCGCGGCGGCGGCCACAAGATCAAACGGATAGAAGCCTTCCCTTCCGATATCGCTCTGCCACCACGCGAGCCAGGGCCGTGCACGCTGCGCGAGCCAATCGCCAGCAGCATCGCGCGACGCCAGCACATCCAGCCAGCCTGTAGTCAGTTCTACGCCTCGGGCCGCCTCATAGGTCACTAGTTGAATGGCAACCCCCGTCGCGAGCACGGTTTCGACGGCTTTCGGGTCCAGTTCCACGTTCAGGTCGCGGAAGATGGGGCCATGACCAAAAGCGGCCTTGCGCATGTTGTCTTCTGCAGGATGAAAGACATGTCCTGCCTTCTTTCCGCCCACGAAGATGATCCGCTCAATGTCCGCGAAATCGGCGGGGCAGGCCAAGGCTGCCGAGGCGATGTTGGTGAGCGGGCCTGTCGCCAGAACCGTCAATCTGTCGCGCGCGGCCGCTTTGCAGATTTCCGCCGCCGCTTTTCCGGCCACCACAGGAGGAGGAACGCGCAATTTGGAGGCTCGCATCGATGTGGTCAGCGCGGCCAGAAGTCCAGCGCTGGTCGCGGCATCGGAGTTGCCGGCGGTTGCGGAGATCCCTACCAGGTTTGCGCCGGAAGCGCCCAGTGCGTAGAGCGCGAGGCAATCATCCGGATCGGTCCTTCTGGCGCCTGCACATCCTGCATCTGCGTCCAGCCATATGGACTGCGCTTGCGCGGGCAGTATCACTGCAAGCCATCCAAGTATCGTCAGCAGGCGAACAAATCGATTCACGGCTTTAAGTCTTCCGTTCGCCGGGCCAGTTCTGCTTCAAGCGCGTCGAGGACGCGGCCGGTCGCGGCAAGATCCGCTGCTGAAAGACCGGTGACGGGCATTGCAGCGGCCAGACGTTCGCGCTGGCGCACACGCTCGAGGAGCCGCCGCCCTTCGGCAGTTGTTTCGAGCAGTCGGCTGCGCCGGTCTGTTTCCGGTGCCACTTTGCGAATGAGGCCCTTGGCTTCCAAAAGATCGACCGTCTTCTGTATCGCCTGACGACTGATGCTCCGCGCGTCTGCCAGTCGGGGCACGGTTTCGCCACCCGCGGAGATGCTTGTCAGGAGCGCCCGTTCGCCTGTCGTCAGGCCGATATTGTCATGCAAAGCGTCTCCATATCGTTTGGCGACGAAAAAGAACTTCGACAGGCGATCAACAAGTTCAATGAGCATATCCGGCTGAATCATGTGGGCAGTTTAACAACTTGGTTGTCAAATTCAAGCCCCCCCAGAATTCCCAGGATGGCCTTCCCTTTCGTAACACTTGCAGCGTCGGCGTGCTTTCGCCAAAGCTGCCTGCAGGCAAACCCGAGGACGCAAACATGAAAACCCGGATCACTGAAATGCTCGGCATCCAGCACCCCATCGTGCAGGGCGGCATGCACTTTGTCGGCTTTGCCGAAATGGCAGCGGCGGTCTCCAATGCCGGCGGGCTCGGCATTATCACGGCGCTCACCCAGCGCACCCCCAAAGACCTCGCCAACGAGATCGCCCGCTGCCGCGACATGACGGACAAGCCGATCGGCGTGAACCTGACCTTCCTGCCTTCGGTCAACCAGCCGGACTATCCGGGCTATATCAAGTCGATCATCGAAGGCGGCGTGAAGGTCGTCGAGACGGCCGGCAACAACCCGGTCCAGGTGCTGCCCGTGCTGAAAGAAAACGGCATCAAGGTCATCCACAAATGCACCGCGGTGCGCCACGCCCTGAAGGCCCAGAAAATCGGTTGCGACGCTGTCTCGGTCGACGGCTTTGAATGCGGCGGCCACCCCGGCGAAGATGATGTGCCGAACTTCATCCTCCTGCCGCGCGCAATGGACGAACTCGACATTCCCTTCATCGCCTCCGGCGGCATGGCCGATGGCCGCTCGCTGGTCGCCGCTATGGCGCTCGGCGCCGAGGGCATGAACATGGGCACGCGCTTCATCGCGACGAAAGAAGCCCCGGTCCACGAGAACGTGAAGCAGGCGCTCGTCGCCGCTTCCGAACTCGACACCCGCCTCGTGATGCGCCCCCTGCGCAATACCGAGCGCGTGCTGACCAACCCCGCCGTGGAGCGTCTCCTGAAAAAGGAAAAGGAGCTCGGCGCGGCCCTCAAGTTCGAGGACATCATCGAGGAAGTGGCTGGCGTCTATCCGAAGATCATGCTCGACGGGCAAATGGATGCCGGGGCCTGGTCGTGCGGCATGGTGGCGGGCCTGATCTACGATATCCCGACCTGCAAGGAACTGATCGACCGGATCATGGCCCAGGCCGAGGAGATCATTTCGAAGCGGCTGGCGCGCACGATTGCCTGATTTCGGCTGGCGTTCCCGGTCTGATCACGGCTGTTAACCCTTGCTTTTCCGGGCTGTGGAATTCCCCAGCCGGGGGCAGGGCGCTCGCCCCTCAGGTGTAGACAGCGGCCCCGCGTTCCAATTATGTTCTGGCGACCTATCCGGAAGGACGCGCCATGACCCCAGTTATCGTGATCGGCTCGGCGGGGTTCGACATCGTGCATGTCGCGCTCGCGCTGGCCCTGATCGGGCTCGCCGTTTACCTCTGGCAAGGCCGCCAGAGCCGCGCAGCACGCAACGAACTGGTCGCGCGCGATCTTGATTTCGAGCGGGCAGCCGTCGCCCAGCTGCGCCAGCGGGAGCAGACCCTGGAGGCCATGCTGCGGGAGGCCGAGCTGAAGCTCGCAGCCCTTCAGGCGCGCTCTGCCGAGGACGAGCAGAAATTCGCGCAGCTGGCGCAAGGCGTCCTCTCCCAGGCGAATGCCCTGTTCCTGGAGCGCGCCGATGAAACCTTCAAACGCCACAGGGAAGGAGCCCAGGGCGAACTGAAGGAACTAATGAAACCGATCGGCGAGAATTTCGAAACCTTCCGACAGAAGGTCGAAGCGATCGAGAAGGTGCGCACCGAAGACAAGTCCCTGCTTTCCGAACAGGTGAAAGCCATCGGTGAAAGCCTTCACCGCAATACCGCCGAAACGGGCAAGCTGGTGAACGCCCTCACGGCGCCGAAAGGCGGCGGGCGTTGGGGCGAAATGACGCTTCGCAATGTCATGGAACAGGCCGGCCTGTCGGCACGCTGCGACTTCAACGAACAGGTTCATGACGAAACGGAGGAGGGGCGCCAGCGACCGGACGCCATCATCCGCCTGCCGGGAGACCGCCAGATCGTGATCGATTCCAAGGTCTCGCTGGCGTCCTACATGGCGGCTACGAATACCGAAGACCCTGTCGAGCGCGTCGCCCACCTCAAGGCCCACGCCACCAGCGTGCAGCGCCACATCAACACGCTCGCTTCCAAGGACTATCAGTCAAATCTCGGCAATCGGTTCGACTATGTCGCCATGTTCATTCCGGGCGAGAACTTCTTTGCCGCTGCACTGGAACATGCACCGGACCTGATCGAGAAGGCGATGAGCCGTTCGGTGATCGTCACCACACCGACCACGCTGATCGCCCTCGCCCGCACGGTCGCCCACCTCTGGCGTCAGCACGAGATGAACGAGAATGCGCAGGCCGCTGCCGAACTGGGCGCTGAACTGTATACCCGCATGGGTGTCCTGCTCGGCCATTCGGACAAGCTCGGAAAGGCGTTAAACGCTTCCGTGGACCATTATAACAGCCTGCTCGGATCCATCGACAAGCGCGTCATGCCCACGCTACGCAAGTTCGAGGACATGCAGATCGCCCCGCCCGGAAAGGTGCCGCCAGAGCCCCGGTTGATCGAGGCCCGAGCCAATCCGGCCGATACCGGCCAGTTGCCGCTGGAGCCAGCCCGGAAGCTGCCGGCGGAGTAATCCACCCGTTGACGCTGACGTAAGGCATGCATATCTGACCGCCATGGCCATCCGCGAAATCCTCACTGTCCCCGATCCGCGCCTGAAAGAGGTGTCGAAGCCCGTTGAAGGCGGCGTTACCGACGCGCACCGGGCGCTGATGGATGACATGCTGGAAACCATGTACGACGCGCCGGGCATCGGCCTGGCCGCCATCCAGATCGGCGTGCCACTGCGCATCATCGTGATGGACCTTGCCCGCGAGGATGAGGAAAAGGCGCCGCGCTATTTCGTGAACCCGGAAATCCTGGAGACGGTCGAAGAGACCCGGCCCTATGAAGAGGGCTGCCTTTCGGTACCGGACATCTTCGACGAGGTGGAGCGCCCGGTCCGCTGCCGCCTGCGCTACCTCGACTATAACGGCAACGCCGTCGACGAATGGGCGGAAGACCTTTACGCCGTCTGCATCCAGCACGAGATGGACCACCTGAACGGCACGCTTTTCATCGACCACCTGTCGCGCCTGAAACGCCAGCGCGCCATCGACAAGGTGAAGAAGGCAAAACTCCGCGCCATCCGCGAAGACGCAAACTAGGCTCGCTTTCCAAGCCGCGCGATTGCCGATAGATCGGCGCCCATGACAAACCGTCTCCGCATCGCCTTCATGGGAAGCCCGGGCATTGCGCTCGGCGTGCTCGAGGCGCTGATCGCTGCTGGCCATGAGATTGCCTGCGTCTATTCCCAGCCGCCGCGTCCCGCAGGCCGCGGCCAGAAGCTGACGCCAACCGCCGTGCACGCCTTCGCCGAAGCACGCGGCCTGGAAGTGCGCACGCCAAGATCGCTGAAGAAGCCGGAGGAGCAGGCTGCCTTTGCGGCGCTGGATCTCGATGCAGCGGTCGTCGTTGCCTACGGCCTGATCCTGCCGCAGCCGATCCTCGATGCGCCGCGCCTCGGCTGCCTCAACCTGCACGCCTCCATCTTGCCGCGCTGGCGGGGCGCCGCGCCGATCCAGCGCGCGATCATGGCGGGCGATACCGAAACCGGTGTCGACGCGATGATGATGGAGGCGGGTCTCGATACCGGGCCGGTACTCGCGTCCGTCCGTACACCGATCACAAGCGAGGATACCGCCGGCACGCTGCACGACCGGCTCGCGGTGCTCGCCGCCGACCTTGCCCCCCGCGCTCTCGCGGGCATTTCGGACGGCAGCCTTAAGCCAGTCGCCCAATCCGAAGACGGCATGACCTACGCCGCCAAGATCACCGCCGAGGACCAGCGCATCGACTGGACGCGCCCGGCCGCCGAGGTCGATTGCCGGGTACGCGGCCTGTCGCCCGCGCCCGGCGCTTGGTGCGAGGCCGATCTCGGGCAGGGACCAGTGCGCCTGAAGCTTCTGTTCAGTGAACTGACGGACCTCTGGAATCCGGCCCCGCCCGGCACTCTGCTCAATGATGGCCTCGCCGTCGCCTGCGGCGATGGCCGCGCGGTCCGCCTCCTGCGCCTTCAGAAACCCGGCGGCAAACCGCTGGACGCGCGCGACTTCCTCGCGGGCACGCCGCTTGCCGCGGGGACGTTGATCACATGATCGGCTTCTTCACCCGCGCCGCCACTTCCGCCGACATGGACGCCATCGCGGCGCTCAGCGACGAGGCATTCGGTCTCGCCTTCAACTCCAGAGATGAAAGCCGCCTCATCCGCCAACTGCATGCAGACGGCGACAGCCTCCTGTCGCTCGTGGCTGAAACGGATGATGGCCGGATCGTCGGGCATATCGAATTCTTCCGAATCCTGATTGATGGCCAACCGGTTGCCGCCGGCCTCGGGCCGATGAGTGCAAAGCCAGGCCTGCAGAAAACCGGCATCGGCAGCTATCTCGTGAGGACCGGTCTCGAAGAACTCGACACGCTCGGTGAGTCCATCGTCTTCGTCCTTGGCCACGACACCTACTATCCGCGCTTCGGCTTCGACACCGAGACGGCCAGGCCCTTCACGTCGCCTTGGTCCGGCCCGCATTTCATGGCCATCCGCCTCGCCGAAGGCGGCCCGGCGTCCGGCACGCTGACCTATTCACGCGCATTCTCAGGCTGAAAGGCCATCTTCATGCAGATCACGCCCATCGAACTTCTTGGGCTCGTCGCCGGGTTCTTCGGCACGTTCGCCGCCGCGCCGCAGGCGCTCAAGATTATCCAGACCCGGCAGGCGCGCGACGTGTCGCTTGTAACCTATCTCTTTGCCATGACCGGCGGCCTCTTGTGGGGCGCCTATGGCTGGCTGGAAAGCGCCCCCAGCATCATCTTCTGGAACGGCGTGTCCCTGCTGATGTGCGCGTCGATCATCTGGCTCAAGCTGCGCCACTCGGGCGAGCCAGGTTGACCAAAGCCCGCCGGGCTGGCAGCGCCATTCCATGCCGCGCTATAAGCTCCTGATCGAATACCATGGCGGGCCCTACCAGGGCTGGATGAGGCTGCCCGGAATCCCCACCGTGCAGGGCGCGCTGGAAGAGGCCGCAGCAAAGCTGGATGGCGGTCCGGTTGAGGTGGTTGGCGCCGGGCGCACGGACGCCGGCGTGCATGCCACGGGGCAGGTGGCCCACATGGACCTCGCACAGGATCGCCCGGACAAGGTGGCCGACGCGATGAACTTCCACCTGCGCCCGCACCCCATCGCCGTGCTGAAGGCGGAACGCGCGGCGGATGATTTCCATGCCCGCTTCTCCGCCGCGTCGCGCCACTACCGCTATGTCATCGTCAACCGCCGCGCCGACCTTGCGCTGGAGCGCGGCCTCGCCTGGCGTGTGCCCGCGAAGCTCGATGCGGCCGCAATGCACGAAGCCGCGCAGCTTCTGCTCGGTCACCACGATTTCACGACTTTCCGGGACACGGGCTGCCAGGCGGCGAGCCCGGAGAAAACGCTCGACCGGTTTGATGTTGCCCGTTTCGGCGACCGGATCGAGTTCACCCTCTCCGCGCGCAGCTTCCTGCACCGCCAGGTCCGCTCGATGGTCGGCAGCGTCGTCGAGGTCGGACGCGGTTTCCATCGGCCGGAATGGATCCGCGAGATCCTGCACGCGGCCGACCGTACGGCCTGCGGCCCCGTTGCCCCAAGCGACGGGTTGTTCCTGGTGCGCGTGGACTATCCCGCCTGACGCGAAGGCAATCTTTGCGGCCCCGGTCTTCGGGGTTAGCCTCCCGGTCAAACGAACAGGGAGAGAAATAATGGCCATCGATTTCACGATTCCGGACGACGCCAAGGAAGTGCGCGAGCGCGTGCGCCTCTGGGTACAGAATGAGTGCATCCCCGCCGAGAAGGAAATGGCGGCCGGCAAGCCCTACAAGACCGTGCTCAAGGAGCTGCGCACGAAAGCCCGCAAGCAGGGCCTCTGGCTTCCCTTTTTCCCGGTCGAGCATGGCGGCATGGGCCTCGGCCCACTCGCCAACGCCCTTGTGCAGATGGAACTCGGTCACAGCCATCTCGGCGCGCTATCGATGAATTCTCAGGGTCCGGACGATGCGACCATGCTCACGCTGCTCGCCCACGGCACGGACTTCCAGAAAGAGAAATACCTGAAGCCTTTGATCAATGGCGAGAAACGCATCTGCTATTCGATGACGGAAAAAGCAGCCGGCGCTGACGCCACCGGCATGCAGACAACCGCCGTGAAGGATGGCAAGGGCAACTATGTGCTGAACGGTGAGAAGTGGTTCTCGTCCGCCGCGACCGCCGCCGACATCGCCGTCGTAATGGCGAAGACCAATCCAGAAGCCCCGCGCCACCAGCAATACTCGACCTTCATCGTCGAGCTGCCAAACCCCGGCTACCGCATCATCCGCGACATCCCGACGATGGCCGTGCACGGAAAACATTACACCGAGATGGGCGGCGGCCATGCCGAAGTCGCCATCGAAAACCTGATCGTGCCGGAAGAAAACCTGCTCGGCGGGGAAGGGATGGGCTTCGCGATGGGCCAGCACCGGCTCGCCTATGGCCGTCTGCGCCACGGCATGCACAATGTGGCCATGGCCCAGCGCGCACTTGATCTGGCTACGGAACATGTGACCAAGCGTACCACCTTCGGCAAAGGTCTCGAGGATCGCCAGGGCGTCCAGTTCATGCTCGCCGACTGCGCCAGCAAGATCTACATCGCGCGCCTGATGCTGATGCACATTGCCTACAAGGCCGAGAACGGCATGGACATCCGCCAGGAGAACGGCATTGCCAAGGTCTACCTCGCCAACATGGTGCATGACGTGGTCGACACTGCGATCCAGCTACACGGCGCGCTCGGCTATTCGCTCGATACGCCGCTCGCCGCCTGGTACACGCATATCCGTTCCCAGCGCCTCGTCGACGGGCCGGACGAAGTGCACAAGTGGATCACCGGCAAGAACGTCATCCGCGCCTTCAAGAAGGATGGCACCACGGCCGCCGCGGCGGGCGGAGACCTGCTCTAATTTTTCTTGCGGAACAGGCCGCGGAAGATCGGCCACTGCCACATCACGAGGCCGGTCAGCGCGAGGCCGGGGAAGATCACGTACTTCGTCGCATCCGCGAAGAACGGGTTCTCCACCAGCGGTGTGTAAACGTAAGCGAACAGGATCATTCCGCCGGTGATATGCAGCCAGCGCATGATCTCCTTCGTGAAACTTCCGCCCATGTCCGGCCTCCCTGTTGTTGTTCCAATATGGCGCAAGGCGGCAGGCGCGGCGAGCCCCGGCGTCAATCTGGACAGCACCCCGCGACGGGCCTAGCCTTTCACCCATGATCAAGCTCACATTCTGCCTGCGCCGACTGCCGCATCTCAGCCGCGAGGAATTCCAGCGCTACTGGCGCGAGACGCATGCGCCCCTCGTCGCGGCCCGTGCAAAGACGCTCGGCATCGTGAAGTATGAGCAGGTGCATGGCGGCTTTGACGAGATGAGCGCCGGCATCCGGGCCTCGCGCAATGCGCCGGAGCCCTATGACGGTATCGCCGAGATCTGGTTCGAAAGCGAAGCCGCCATGGCCGCTGCCGGACAGAACCCTGGTGCCGCAGAGGCTGCACGGGACCTGCTGGAAGACGAGCGCAAGTTCATCGACCTTGAAAACTCGCCCCTCTGGTTCAACCGGGTGCACACGATTGTGGGCTAATGCAGCGCTGCGCCCATAGGCGAAGCTTCCAAACCTGCTATCTTGAGGGCCGATGACCTCCCCGCCCAAGCCTCCGCCCACCCTGCTTAACCGTTCGGTCCGGACCCCGGTTTCCCGGCGGCCGGGCAAATGGCGCATTGCCGATATCATCGATGGCCGCGCCCTGCGTGTGAAGCTGACCGCTGCGGCACTGGACAACATGAACAGCCCGCAGGTCGCGCGCAAGCAGGCGCTGAACCTGCTGCACGGGGCGATGTTCCGGGGCCGCCTGATTGCGCAGGAGCGCCTGCAGCAGGGCGCCGACGGGCTGGACACCGCGCGCCTCCTCGCCGCCGTGCAGGACGAGGTGATCCATGCGCTCTACGATTTTACGGTCACCCACGTCCACCGCGCCTCCAACCCCACCGAGGCCGAGCGGCTCGCGATCGTCGCCACCGGCGGTTATGGCCGGGGCGTCATGGCGCCGTCCTCGGATACCGACCTCCTCTTCCTGCGCGCCTACAAGGCCAGTCCGCATACGGAGAGTGTGGTCGAATACATGCTCTATGCCCTGTGGGACATGGGCCTGAAGGTCGGCAACGCTTTCCGTGCGCCGATCGACTGCGTGAAGCTCGCGCAGGACGATGTCACCATCAAGACTAGCATGCTGGACGCGCGCTTCATTTGCGGCGACCAGGCGCTGGCCGAAGACATGATGGCGCTGTTCCAGCGTGAATCGATCAAGGGCAAGGACGCCCAGTTCATCGCCGACAAGTTGGCCGAGCGCGACGCGCGCCACGCCCGCACGGGTGATGCGCGTTATGTCGTCGAACCGAACCTGAAAGAAGGGAAGGGCGGCCTGCGCGACCTGCAGACGCTCTACTGGATCGTCAAGCACATGTATGGCGGTACGTCCCTCGAAGAGGTGATGAAGGCTGGTCCGTTCACGGATCATGAGTACGCCGTCTTCATCCGCGCCGCGCGGTTCCTTTGGACCGTGCGCTGTCACATCCACTTCGTCACCGGCCGCCCCGAAGACCGCCTCAGCTTCGACCTGCAGCCCGAGATCGCCGCCCGCATGGGCTACCGCGACCGCGAGGGCCAGCAGGGCGTCGAGCGGTTCATGAAGCGCTATTTCCTCGTCGCCAAGGATGTTGGCGGGCTGACGCGCATCCTCGCTGCGAAGCTCGAAGCCGATCACAAGAAGAAGCCCGAGGGCCTGCGCCGTTTCCTGCCCGTGCGGACGCCGCAGCCGCTACCGGAGGCCGGGTTCATGGTGGATACGGGCCGTATAAACACCACGGGCGACGAGGTGATGGGCGCCGATCCGCTTAACATGATCCGCCTCTTCACAATCGCCCGGCGCGAGCAGAAGGACATCCACCCGACGGCGCTCACCGCGCTGACGCGCAACCTGCGCCGCTTCTCGGAAACGGTGCGCGAGACGCCGGAAGCGCGCGAGCTCATCCTCGACGCCATCCTTGGCGGCAAGGAACCCGGCCCGACGCTGAGGCGCATGAACGAGGCCGGCGTACTCGGCCGTGCGATCCCGGAGTTCGGATCCATCGTCGCGCAGACGCAGTTCAACATGTATCATCATTACACGGTCGATGAGCACACGCTGCGCGCCGTGGAAACGATTGCCGATCTCGAGCATGGCCGCGGCGATGTCGCCCCGCTCGCCCATGAACTGTTCAGCCAGATCGAAAACCGCCGCGCGCTCTATCTCGCAATGCTGCTGCACGATACCGGCAAGGGAAAGGGTGACCAGCAGGAAGCTGGCATGCGTACCTCGCGCAAGGCCTGCGAACGCCTTGGCCTGCCGGACGAGGAAACGGACATCGTCGTCTGGCTCGTCGGCCACCATCTCGAGATGAGCGAGACCGCGCAGAAACGCGACATTACTGATCCGCGCACAGTGGCAAAGTTCGCCCGCCTCGTCGGCTCGCTCGAACGCCTGCGCCTCCTCTACATCCTCACGGTCGCCGACATCAAAGCCGTCGGCCCCGCTGTCTGGAATGCCTGGAAGGGCCAGCTTCTCGCGGATCTCTACCATAACACCGCCGCCGCGCTGCGCGGGGGGCGTACGGATGAAGCCGGCGTGCAGGGCGAGCTGGAACGCCGTGCCGAAGACCGCCGCGCCGCGCTCAACGACCGTCTCGGCGCACTCCCGCCGCTGCTGCTCGAACTCGAAACCGCCTACTGGACCGGCTTCGACGAGAGCGACATCGCCTGGCATGCCAGCGCGCTCGCCAAAGGCGGCGATGTCGTTACCACGCGCATGGCGCCGGAAGGCGGCGCGGTCGCGCTGCTCGTCTCCGGCAAGGACCGCCCGGGCCTCTTCGCCGATCTAGCCGGCACGCTTGCCCGCCTCGGCGCCAACATCGTCGCCGCGCAGGTCTTCACCTCGCGCGGTGGACGTATCGTCGACGTGTTCATGCTGCAGGACATTCGCGGCCTGCCATTCGGGGAGGGCGATCCGCACCGTCTCAAGGCGCTGGAGAAGGCGATCACGGCCGCGCTGGACGGCAACCCGGCCCAGGGCGGCGTCAAGTCCCGCACCGGGCGACGCGAGGCGGCTTTCCTCGTCCAGCCCTCAGTGCAGATCCATGACGAGATCTCGGCCGACTACACTGTAGTTGATATCGCTGCGCGAGACCGCCCGGGCCTGCTGCACGAAGTCGCCGAAGTGCTGGCCGAGCTGAAACTGTCGATCCACTCCGCGCATGTCGGCTCGTATGGCGAGCGCGTGTTTGACGCCTTCTATGTCCAGTCCGAGACAACCGGCGACGGCCACCTCTCGAAAGCCCGCAAAGAGGCCTTGAAAGACCGTCTTATGGCCGTCTTGTCGCGCGAGGAACCGGAGGGCCCGCAAACGCCCGCCCGTAAACTGAAACGTTCACGCGCCGTGGACAGCTTCTGAGAATTCAGGAAAAGCGGACAACATGAGCCTGGTTCGCAACACCGCCGTTCAGGCGTCTCTGACCTTCGCCAGCCGCATCCTCGGCTTTGCGCGCGACATCATCCTCGCCGCCAAGATCGGCGCCGGGCCGGTGGGCGATGCCTGGGCCACGGCCCAGCAGTTCCCGAATCTCTTCCGCCGCATTTTCGCCGAAGGCGCCTTCGCCTCGGCCTTCGTGCCAACCTATGCGCGCACCCTGGAGGCCGAAGGCCCCGAAGCTGCTCGCGCGGTGGCCGAAGATGCCCTCAAGGTCCTCTTTGCCGCCACCGCCGCGCTGACGATCCTTGCCCAGATCTTCATGCCCTGGGTCCTGCTGGTCATCCATGGCGGCCAGGCCGGCGATACCGAGAACTACAATCTCGCCGTGCTGCTCACCCGCATCACGATGCCTTACCTCACCTTCATGGCCATCGCCGCGCTCTTCTCCGGCGTCCTGAACTCGCTGGAGCGGTTCATCCTCTCGGCCGGCGCGCCGACGCTGCTGAACCTCTGCCTGATCCCCGCCGGCCTGCTCGGCACCACGCCGCAGCTGACCGCCACCTATGCCGCCATCGCTTTCTTCATCGCCGGTCTCCTGCAGGCGGGCGCGCTCTGGTGGGGTATCTCGCACCAGAAGGTGAAGCTCAGCCTGATCGGCTGGCCGCGCCTGACGCCCGCCGTCAAAAAGGTGCTGATGCTCGCCGTGCCCGGTACGATCGCGGCCTCCGGCACGCAGATCAACATCATCGTCAGCCAGTCGCTCGCCAGCTTCGAGGTCGGTGCCAAGAGCTGGCTCTACGCCGCTGACCGGCTCTACCAGCTGCCGCTCGGCCTCGTGGGTGTCGCGGTCGGCGTTGCCATCCTGCCGCGCCTCAGCCGCGCCGCGCGGGCAGGGGACTCCGATGCCGGCGCCCGCACAATGGATGAAGGCCTCGGCCTCGCGATGGCGCTCACCTTTCCGGCCGCTGCCGGCCTGATGGCCGCGCCTGTCTACCTGATCGACGCCTTCTTCGTGCGCGGCGCCTTCCTGCCGTCGGACGCGGCCGCCGCCGGCGCCGCGCTCTTCCACTTCGCCTGGGGCGTGCCCGCCTTCGTGCTCATCAAGGTGCTCGCCCCGCCCTTCTTCGCGCGGGAAGACACGAAAACGCCGATGCGCTTCGCGCTCGTCTCGGTCGTGGTCAACACTCTGCTCGGGGCAGGGCTGTTCTTCTGGCTGAAGCAGATCGGCCAGGACGGCTTCCCCGGTCTCGCCATCGCCACCAGTACGGCCGCCTGGGTCAACACCTTCCTGCTTTGGATCACGCTCACCCGGCGCGGATGGTATACGCCGGGGCCGAAGCTCGCCGGCGGCCTGATCCGGGCGGGCCTCGCCACCGCCATCCTCACCGCCGGCATCCTGCTGATGCTCTGGCAGCAGCCCGCCATCATCACGGCCGTGGGCGGCTCCCACGCGCTCGCCGCCGCCGCCACGGTCACCGCCGCCGCCGTCATTTATGGCCTGGCCGCCCTGATCACCGGCGCTGTCAGGATCAGCGACCTCCGGCAGGCTTTGCGCCGCTGATCAAACAGGCTAAACGCCCCGGATCATGACCGACACGACCCAAGCCTATACCGGCCCGAAACGCGTATTCTCCGGCATCCAGCCGACGGGAAACCTCCATCTTGGCAACTATCTCGGCGCGCTGAAGAAGTTCGCAGACCTTCAGGCCGAAGGGCATGACTGCATCTTCTGCGTCGTGGACCTGCACGCCATCACCATGCCGGTCGAGCGCGGCGCCCTGATCGACCAGACCCGCCAGATCGCCGCCGCCTTCATGGCCGCCGGTGTGGACCCGGCAAAGTCGGTGATCTTCGCCCAGTCCTCCGTGCTCGCGCATGTGGAGCTCGCCTGGATATTCAACTGCGTCGCCCGCATGGGCTGGGTCGAGCGGATGACCCAGTTCAAGGACAAGGCCGGCAAGGATGCCGAACGCGCCTCCGTCGGCCTCTTCACCTATCCTGTGCTGCAGGCCGCCGACATTCTCGCCTACAAGGCAACCCATGTGCCGGTCGGCGAAGACCAGAAGCAGCACCTCGAGCTCAGCCGTGACATCGCGGACCGCTTCAACCGCGAATACGGCGTACCCGGATTTTTCCCGCTGCCTGAGCCGATGATAAAGGGCCCCGGCGCGCGGATCATGTCGTTGAAGGACGGCACGAAGAAGATGTCGAAGTCGGACCCGTCCGACCTCAGCCGCATCACACTCGTGGACGATGCCGACGCGATCTCGAAGAAGATCAAGAAGGCGACCACCGATACCGGCGTCATCCCTGCCACCCCGGAGGAGCTGAAAAGCCGTCCCGAAGTCGAAAACCTCGTCGGCATCTATGCGGCCCTCTCCGGTCGCACCGTCGAGAGCGTCCTCGCCGAGTTCGAAGGCAAGGGATTCGGCGTCTTCAAGCCCGCGCTGGCCGATGTCACCGTCGCCCACATGGCGCCGATCACGACTCGCTTCCGCGAAATCCTCGCTGATCCTGCGGGCATCGACCGTGTCCTCGCCGACGGCGCGCAGCGCGCCAATGCCGTGGCCGCGCCGATCATGGACGAGGTCCGCCGCGTCGTCGGATTCTGGCGTCCCTGATCTGCCTGCGACCGCTGGCCCGGTTGTCACTCCGGCAGACACACGCCATCTTCTGGCAAAGCCAATGGAGGACTGACCCCGTGCGCCTGCTGACCAACCTGATCCTGCCCGCCGCCCTGATCCTCGGCGCCTGCGGCGCGCCCGCCACCGGTACCGAAACGGCCGCCACCGACGGTCCGGTCATCGAAGTGCGCGACGCCTTCATCGTCCAGCCGCCCGAGGGCCGCGACATCACCGGCGGCGGCCTGCATGTCAGCGTCACCGGCGGCCCGGTCACGCTGGTCCGCGCCGCTACCGACATTGCCGGCACGGTCGAGCTGCACACGATGTCGATGGAGAACGACATGATGCAGATGCGCAAGGTCGAGAGCTTCCCGGTCTCCGAGGACCAGCCCCTCGTGCTGGAGCGCGGCGGCAATCACCTGATGATGTTTGGCGTCCAGCCTCTCCAGGTCGGCGACCAGGTCGACGTGGTTCTGACGTTCACAGACGAATCAGGCGCGGAACAGGATATCGTTACCCAGGCCGAGGTCGTTCCCCCGGCTGGTTAATGCCGATCCTGTAGGCAATACGGGCGGTTATCTGAAATTTCATGCAGTCCCGCCCTGTTATTGCCATCCTGATGCCATCATAGTCGGGGCATATGACACCTCCCCGGCCACCCGCTCAGGACAGGCGCAAACCCATGCCCTCACGCTCTGCTGCCGCGAAGCTTCCCAAAGCCTATGAGGAAGACCTTCGCGCCAAGCCGCGGCCCGCGCCGATTCCGCCGGAGCACTTCATCTCGCTCGAGAACGCGCAGCCAAGCCCGCTCATGCTGGGTGCCCAGAAAACCTGGAAGGGAATTGTCGGCCTGTTCCGGCTGGCCCTGATCGTTGCCGTCATCGGCGCCTATCCGGCCGCCGTCGTCCTCTCCAGCCATATCGATGACAGCCCGGTCGTCTTCCCGCCCAACGAAAGCTGGTCCGTGCCCGGCGTGGGTGTCGCTATCCACAAGGTCGCGCGCGAACTTGCCGGCGCCGGCTGGGCCTCGGACCGCGACAGCTGGCACCCGCAGGCCCGCCTCACCGCGCTGCCCGCCTGGCAGGAGGCCACCGCCGCAGGTCTCTCCGAACACGTCAAGCTCCTCTCCGAAGTCGCCGCCACCTCGGATGGTCCGGACGGAGACCTCGCCGCCGCCTCGCGCCTGCTGATGGCGGTGCCGGGCGAAGACATGCGCCCGCGCCTCACCGCCGCCGCCGAGGCTCTCAACCGGTTTGACACGCGCGCCTCGCGCGGCCTGGCTCTGCGCCCGGCGCCGGAAGAGACCCTGCCGCTCGAGATGGCCCTCTTCGCCACATGGGCCGAAACGGACCTCGCCGCCCTGTCGGACCGCATCAATGCCGAGCAGGATGCCTGGCTCGCCAGCAAGGAAGACATCGCCGCCTTCTACGCCGCCAAGGCCCGCGCCCATCTCGCGCATGAGCTGATCCTCGCCAGCAAGGCCCGCGCCTATGGCCTGACCGGAGATTCGCAGGTCGCCGCCCGCCTCGCCCGCGCCGAAGCCTCCTGGAAACGCGCCGCCGAACTGAAGCCCGTCTTCGTCTCGAACCAGGACGGATCGGCCGCCCTGTTGCCCAACCCCCTCGCCAGCATGGCCTTCTATCTCTACGAAGCCCACGAGGCGTCTGCTGGCCTGGCGGCCGTTCTGGCCCCGCCGGCCCCTGTGGTTGCGGAGACGGCAGAGGCCGCCCAGGCGGCAGATGCGGCAGCCGAAGAAGTCGCTGTCCCTTGAACTGACGCGCCTTGTAGGCCATCTCTGGCCTCAGACAGCGAGGCGCCATGTTCATCCAGACTGAAGCGACACCGAACCCCGATACCGTGAAATTCCTGCCCGGATTGCCGGTCGCCGGCTTTCATGGGCCGTTCGACTACCCTGACGCCGCCAGCGCCCGCGCCAGCCTTCTGGCCCGCGCCCTGTTCCAGGTCGACGGCGTGGAGCGCGTCTTCCTCGGCGCCGACTTCGTCTCGATCAGCAAGGCCGCCGCGAAAGACTGGAAACACGTGAAGCCGATGGTGCTGGCCGCCATCATGGACCATTACATGGCCGGCCTGCCCGTCGTTGACGAAAACGGCCTCGCCGCCAGCGATGATGAACCCGTCTACGAAGGCGAAACGGCCGAGATCGTTGCCGAGATCAAGGAACTGATCGAAACGCGCGTGCGCCCCGCCGTGGCGCAGGATGGCGGCGACATCACCTTCCGCAGCTTCGATGCCGCCACCGGCGTCGTCCATCTCAACATGCGCGGCGCCTGCGCCGGGTGCCCGTCCTCCACGATGACGCTGAAATCCGGCATCGAGAACATGCTGCGCACCTATGTGCCGGAAGTCACCGCCGTCGAGGCCGTGCTCTAGCGCGTTCCGTCCGTACCCGGATTACCCATTCTCCCTTCACAAGGACCTCCCGGCCATGGCCCATCCCGTCAACGACCATGCCCTCGATGTCATCTTCCGCGATGCGCGCAGCCAGAACGGCTTTGTCGACAAGGACGTTCCCGAAATTCTCGTTCGCGCGGTCTATGACCTCACCAAGATGGGCCCGACGAGCGCCAACTGTTCGCCCGCCCGTTTCGTCTTCGTCCACTCGGCCGCCGGCAAGGAACGCCTTCTGCCCCTGATGAGCGCCGGCAACCGCGAGAAGACCGCCGCCGCCCCGTGGACCGTGATCATCGCGCACGATCTCGCCTTCCAGGAAAAAATCCCGAAACTCTTCCCCCACGCGCCCGGCGCGAAGGACTGGTTCAACAGCAACCGCGACGAGACAGCCTTCCGGAACGGCACGCTGCAAGGCGCCTACCTGATGATCGCGGCGCGCGCCATCGGCCTTGATTGCGGCCCGATGAGCGGCTTCGACATGGCCGGTGTCAACCGCGAGTTCTTCGAGAACGAAGAAGGCGAGATGAAGCACTGGCGCGCCAACTTCATCTGCAACATCGGCTATGGCGACAAGACCAAGATCTTCGACCGCAGCCCGCGCCTCGAGTTTGACGAGGCCTGCCGCATCCTCTAACCGCGAGCGATGTTAGTCCTCGGCCTCAACACTGCTTTCAGTACGATGGAAGCCGCCCTCGTGCAGGACGGCGAGATCCTCGCTGACCGCCGCGAGGCCATGCCGCGCGGACAGGAGCGCCGCCTGCCGGGCCTCGTCGCGGAGCTATGCGCCGAAGCAGGCGTCACGCTCGCCCAGCTGACCCGCATCGGCGTCGTCGCCGGCCCCGGCAGCTTCACCGGCTTGCGCATCGGCGTGGCCTATGCGCGCGGCCTCGCCCTCGTCACCGGCGCCAAGGCTGTCGGCATCACCAGTCTCGAAGCGGCCATTCCGGCCGGTCTCGAAGGCGCCGCCCTCGGTTGCCTCGCCGCCCAGCGCCGCCCGCCGGACCAGACCTGGTGGGTGCAGGGCATCTCGGGCGGGGAGGGGATCGCCGACGTGATCGAAGTTCCGCTCACGGAGCTTCTCCCCATGCTCACCGGCTTCCACGCCCCCGTCTTCATGGACAGCCACGAAGCCCTTGGGGACCTCGCCGACAAACTCGACCTGCGCCCGATGCAGCCCAGCGCCGTCACCGCCGCAATCAAGGCCAGCCTCTTCGACCCGGACAAACACCCCCCAGCGCCGGTCTACGCCCGCGCGCCGGACGCGGCGCTGCCCCCTCCAAAAGCCTGAATTCCGCTCGCCAAACAACACAGCTCATCCTGAGAGAAGTCGAAGGATGGGCCAACCTAAGCGAACGCGGCCCGACCCCAACTCATCCCCGCGCGAGCCACGGATCAATGTCATCCTGCTGCGCAATCAGCGCCAGACCATGCGCAATCGACACAAACTGGTCTCCGGTCTCGATTTTTCCGTCGCTGAACCGCGCCTCGAAACTCTCGCGCAGCGTCGGCACATAGGAGGTTCCCCCGGTCAGGAACACGCGGTCGATGCCGGCTTCTTTCAGGTTCGCGCGCGCCAATGCTTCGTCTACGGAGGACTGGATCGCGCGCACATCATCCCCAATCCAGCCATCGAACTCGGCGCGCGTGATCGTGCGGTCGAGGTTCAGCCTGCCTGCCTCCAACAGGAACCGCCCGTCTGCGCCCTGCGACAGCTGCATCTTCACCTGCGCCACCGCCCGGTAGAGCAGGTAGCTCGCGTCCGCCTCCAGAAAGTCGATGAAGGCGCGGATCAGCCGCGGCGCGTTCGACACTGTCTCAAGTTTCACCAGATCCGCAAAATCCTTCGTGTGCCGCATGATCGACAACTGGTTCCATTGCGCAAACCGCGTGTAGAACGACACCGGTACGGGAAGCGTCTTGTCGCCGCTTCGGAAGGTCGAGTCTTTGCCGAACAGCGGCGCCACCACATGCTCGATGATCTTCTGGTCGAACGCATCGCCCGCAATGCCGATGCCAGCATGCGACAACGCCTCGGCGCGCAGCTTGCCGCCGCGCGGGTCAAACCGGATGATCGAGAAGTCGCTCGTGCCACCGCCGAAATCCGCCACCAGGATGGTCGCGGGCGCGGTCAGGCGCTGCGCATAGAAGAAGGCCGCCGCCACCGGCTCGTAAACGTGATGGACCGTCTCGAAACCGAGCCGCTTCAGCGCCGTCTCGTAGCGCGTGCGCGCCAGCGCCTCGTCCGGCTGCGCGCCCGCAAACTGCACGGGGCGCCCCATCACGACCTGTTTGGGCCAACGCGCGCCCGCTCGTTCCGACAGGCGCCGCAGATAGGCCGCCAGCAGGTCTTCGAAATACCAGGCCTTGTTGTGGATCGTGGTCGACTGGAAGAAGGGGCTCGCTGCAAAGGTCTTGAACGACTGGATGAAGCGGCAATCCCCGCCGAGTTCGAGGAACTGGTCGATGGCCCAAGGGCCGATCTCCATCATCGCGCGCCCGCTCGCCTCTTCGTCCTTCCAGAAGCACAGTACCGACCGGCAGGCCGAAAAACTTTCGCCGCCATGGCTGAAGGTCATCGCCTCGGCGCTGCCATCCGGCCGCGCCAGCGAGGCAACACTGTTGGTCGTGCCGAAGTCGAGGCCGAGCGTGGAAGTGGCCTGGGTCATGTTGGGGACTTGTGCGGGAGGAAAGGGCAGGCGAACTAGCAGGCGCGCGGGGTGCGGATCAACCCCGCACCGACGCCTTTTGACTCCGGATGCTGATGACCCTCGCCCCGCGCGCCCTTGTTGAAAGCGATGCCGCCGCCGCCGCGGCGCTGCATGCTCAGGGCTTTCCGGACCCCTGGAGCGCGGCTTCCATCGCTTCGCAGATCATCGCCCCGAATGGGCTCGCCCTCGGCATCGAGGACGCGGGCGCCCTGATCGCCTTCGCCCTGTTCCAGTCCGCCGCCGGCGACACCGAACTCCTCACCATTGCCACCGATCCCGCCCGGCGCGGCGCGGGCCATGGCCGCCGCCTCATCGAGGCCGCGCTCGCCCCGCTCACCGCCGCAGGCAATACGCGCCTCCTGCTCGAGGTCGCCGAAGACAACGCCCCCGCCCGCCACCTCTACGCCCGGCTCGCCTTCACCCTCGATGGCCGCCGCAAGGGCTATTACGCGGCTGGCCGCGCAGCCCCGGTCGATGCCCTGCTGATGTCGCGCTTCCTCTCCGGGTAGCCGCGCGCGCAAGCCGGGCTATACTCTCCCGAAACGAGGGAGACCCAAATGGCCGACACCGAGCAGAAAATCGAAATCCCGCAGGAAGTCTTCACGCTCTACGACGCCTATTGCCACGGCGACCTGTCGCGCCGCGCCTTCTTCTCCAAGCTCTCGACCTACGCCGTCGGCGGCCTCACCGTCTCGATGCTCGCTGCCTGCGTGATGCCGGACTATGGCCGCGCCCAGACCGCCGAAGGCGAGACCGACCTCATCGAGGAAACCGTCACCTACAAGTCTCCGAACGGGGCAGGGGAGATGTCCGGCTATCTCGTCCGCCCCGCAAAGGCCAAGGGCAAGCTCGCGGGCATCGTCGTCGTCCACGAGAACCGCGGCCTCAATCCGCACATCCGCGATGTCGTGCGCCGCGCCGCCAAGGCCGGCTATGTCGCCTTCGGCCCGGACGCGCTCTATCCCCTCGGCGGCTATCCCGGCAATGATGATGACGGCCGCGCCCTGCAGGCCCAGCGCAAGAATCCCGAGATGTTCGCGGACTTCATGGCCGCCGCCGAATTCCTGCGAGATCATCCGTACACGAATGGCAAGATTGCCTCTACCGGCTTCTGCTTCGGCGGCGCCATCACCAACCTGATGGCCGTCCACCAGCCCTGGCTGAAGGCCTCCGTGCCTTACTATGGCGGCTGGCCCACAGCCGAAGAGGCCGCGAAGGCTGAAGTGCCCCTGCAAATCCACCTCGCGGGCAACGACACGCGGGTGAACGACGGCTGGCCGCCCTACAAGGCTGCGCTCGACGCCGCCGGCAAGACCTACGAGGTCCACATGTACGAGGGCGTCGAGCACGGCTTTCACAATGACACGACGCCCCGCTACAACCCCGAAGGCGCCGCTTTAGCGTGGGGCCGCACGCTCGATTTCTTCGCCAAGCATTTCGCCTGATCCCCTCTGGACAGGCGGGGGAATCTGGCAGATGTTCCCCAAATGTTCGAGTCGGCCACCACCTTCGACACGCCCGCCGGACTCTGCGGCCTCGGCTGGACGGCGGCGGGCCTGACTCGCGTGCGCCCCTTCGCGGAAAGCCCCGCGAAGGCCGTGCAGCCCGGCGCCGCGCTTGTCCCCGAATCCGATGCGCCTGCCCACATCAAGGCGACCATCGCCGCCCTGCGCGCCTTCCTCGGAGGCGAGGCCGTCCGCTTCGACGACGTCGGCCTCGATTTTGCCGGGATCTCGGATTTCGAGGCCGCCCTTTACCGCGCCCTGCGCGACGTCCCCTGGGGCGAAACCGTCTCCTATGGCGACCTCGCCCGCCGCATTGGCGCGGACACCGGCGCCGCCCGCGCGGTCGGCATGGCGATGGGCCGCAATCCCTGGCCCCTCATCGTGCCCTGCCACCGCGTGCTCACCTCAGACGGCAAGCTCGGCGGCTTCTCCGCGCCAGGCGGGCCGCGCACCAAGACCGCGCTGCTCGCCCGCGAAGGCGTCCACCTCGATGGTGGCCAGCTGGCCCTCTTCGAATGACGGGCGCACCGCTGAAAATCCGCAACCGCGATGCGCGGCGCCTCTGGCTTGATGCCCAGGGCCTCGCCGCCACGCCCACCGGCCCGCTCGATCTCGCCGCCACCATCCACAAGCTCGGTTTCGTGCAGCTCGACTCCATCCGCGTCGTCGCCCGCGCCCACGACCATATCCTCTGGAGCCGCAACCAGAACTACCGCGAGCCGATGCTCGTCAAACTCCTGAAAGACCAGCGCGCCGTCTTCGAACACTTCACGCACGACGCCTCGGTCATTCCGATCGAGTTCTATCCCAACTGGCGCCGCCAGTTCCGCCGCATGGAAGCGCGCGTGAAAGGCTGGGACTGGCACGCCGGCTATCACGGCCCTGAAGGCCGCGCCGAAATCCGCGAACGCATACGCGCCGAAGGCCCGCTCTCCTCGCACGCCTTCGACACCAAGGTCATCGGCAAGCGCGAGATGTGGCGCCGCCCGCCGCACAAGCTCTCGCTCGATTACATGTGGTATGCTGGCGAGCTCTCGACGTCCCACCGCGAGAACTTCACCAAGTTCTACGACCTCACCGAGCGCGTCATCCCGCACCCGCACCTGAAGGCGAAAGAGCCGCCGGATGCCAAACAGGTTGACTGGCTCTGCCGCGAAGCGATCCGCCGCCTCGCCTTTGGCACAGAGGGCGACATCCAGCGCTTCTGGGCTGCGGCCGACCTCGAAGAGGTGAAGGCCTGGACCGCCGCGCAGAAAGACCTCGTCCCCGTCGAGATCGAATCGGCCGACGGCGCCTGGTCGCGCGCGCTTGCCCCGGCCGATATCGAAGTCCGTCTCGACGCCGCCGAGGCGCCCACTTCACGCCTGCGCATCCTCAGCCCCTTCGATCCCGTCATCCGCGACCGCGCGCGCCTGAAGCGCCTGTTCGGCTTCGACTACCGCATCGAGATCTTCGTGCCCGCCGAAAAGCGCATCTGGGGCTATTACGTGTTCCCGCTGTTGGAAGGCGACCGGATGATCGGCCGCCTCTGCGCGAAAGCGGACCGCGCCGCAGGCACACTCACCATCGACAAACTCTGGCTGGAGCCCGGCATCGCCTGGACGGGCCCGCGCGAAGCAAAGCTCGAGGCCGAGCTTGCCCGGTTCGCCCGGTTGGCGAATGTCACCGATATCGTCTGGATAGACGGCGCCAATATGGACATTCGGGGAAGGTGAGGGCAAAACACCCGCCATGGACCGTTTGGAAAAGCTCTGCATCGAAAAAGGCCTCCGCATGACGGAGCCGCGCCGCGTCATCGCGCGCGTCCTCTCCGTCGCCGATGACCATCCCGACGCCGAAGAACTGCACCGCCGCGCCAACTCGCTGGACGCCTCCATCTCGCTCGCCACGGTCTATCGCACCGTGAAGCTCTTCGAGGATGCCGGCATCATCCAGGCGCATGATTTCCGCGATGGCCGCGCGCGCTACGAGGAAGTTCCGGAAGAACACCACGATCACCTGATCAACGTGAAGACCGGCGACGTCGTCGAGTTCCACTCGGCCGAGATCGAGAAGCTGCAGGAAGAAATCGCCCGCAAACTCGGCTACCGCCTCGTCGATCACCGGCTCGAGCTTTACGGCATTCCCCTCAAGGATGGCGAGTAGCCCCGCCTTTTCCGTTGCCGGACATGAAAACGCCGCGCCAGGTTTCCCCCGGCGCGGCGTTTCCGCATTCACAAGCGGCTCGGCTTATTCCTCCGGCACCACTTTGAAGATGCCGTCGAAATCCTTGCTTGCGATATAGAGATAACCGTCAGGACCCTGCACTACGTCGCGGATCGAATATTCGTCCTTCAGCAGGTCTTCCTTGCCGACGACCTTGCCGCCTTCCAGATCGATCCGTACAAGGACGAGTCCGCCCGGCCCGTTCATGCCGCCGGTAAAAAGGTCGCCCTTCCAGCCCGGATAGACATCGCTGGTCAGCATCGTCAGGCCCGAGGAGGCGATCGACGGCACCCAGTAGGTCTCTGGCTGCTGCATGCCTTCGGCTTCGGTCTTGTCGGTGATCACCGTGCCGTCATAGTTCACGCCATAGGTGATCTTCGGCCAGCCATAGTTTGCGCCCTTGGTGATGATGTTCAGTTCATCGCCGCCCTTCGGGCCATGCTCGGTTTCCCACAGCGTGCCGGACACCGTGTCATAATACATGCCCTGCATGTTGCGGTGGCCATAGGACCAGACCGCCGGATTGCCGGCGGTGCCGTCCGCAAACGGATTGTCTGCCGGGATCGAGCCGTCCGGATTGATCCGGATGATCTTGCCATGCGTCGTCTTCGGGTCCTGCGCGAGCTCCATATACTTGAAGCCTTCGCCAATGGTCACGAACAACGTGCCGTCATTCCCAAAGGCAAGGCGCGAGCCATAGTGATAGGTCGTATCGCGCAGGTCGCCGCGGAACAGCTCCTCGACATTCTCGATGGCCGTATGGTCATCACTGAGGCGGCCGCGCACCACGAGCGTGGAGTTGGCTTCCGGCGTGCCGGACGAGAGCGAGACATAGACCAGCCGGCTGGCGGCAAAGTCCGGGTCGAGCGCGATGCCGAGATAGCCGGCCTGGTCGGCCGTCAGTGCCTGCGGCAGGCCGGTCACCGGCGCAGAGGCCGCCGCGCCGGGCGCGAGGTATTTCAGGCCGCCTTCCTTCTCGGTGAACAGCAGGCCGCCATCGGCGAGGAAAGTCATGCCCCAGGGCTGCTCTGCGCTGACCACCGGCTCGAGCTTCACCTTGGTTTCGCTGACGGCGATGGGCACCGAAGGCTCCACCGGTTCGGTGCAGGCCGCGACCGACGCGATCAGGGCAATCAGGGGCAGGCGGGTCGTGAATCTCATGGCGCAGCTCCGGTTCAGGGCGGGAATGGCCACAGGCATAATGCGTCCCGCGTCCCTCGCCAATGAAAAAGGGGCGGCCCCGAAAGGCCGCCCCCTGATGATGTGACGCTGAAGCGTCTGTTACCAGGTCTTCGACACCGACACGCCGTAGGTGCGCGGCTCGGTCAGGAAGATGTTGGTGTACAGTCCCGAGGAGTCGTCCGTCAGATAGGCGCCGGTGATGACCTGCTCGTTGGCAACGTTCTTGCCGAACGCCTCAACCCGCACACCGTTCTCGTCGTTGAAGAGAGTGATCGAGACGTTGAGATTGTCCCACGAGGACAGCTCGTCACGGCCGGTATTGTAGACGCGGCTGAAGCTGTCCGACTGACGGTAATAGTCAGCGCGGGCAGTCAGGCCCCAGTTACCGAACGCGCCCGGCTCCCAGGTGTATTCGGCACCGAAGTTGATGGTCGATTCCGGAGCACCCGGCATCGAGTTGCCGTCCAGATCCTTGGCATCGCCGTCCGTGGTCGTCAGCAGTGAAACGGTGCTGGTCGAGCCGTCGATATTCGTCACGGAGACCGTTTGGCCCGTCAAACCGAGAAGGGCTTCGAGGTTTGCCGTGCCGCCTGCACCGGCCGCCAGGGCGCCGTTACAGATGCCGCGGGTCGAGCCATCCGGCAGGGCGCCGAGAGCGATGGCGCCGAGAACGGTCGCATAGCCCTGAGCCGAAACAACGCAGCTCGAGTAGGTCGAAGCGTTCTTCAGCGTGACCAGGTCCGCGCGGCCGTTCGTGCGGTCGAGCACGTCGATGCTCCAGGTGTCCTGGATCTCGGAGTCGAGCAGGCCGATATTGGCATTGACCACAAAGGTTGAGACCGGGTTCCAGATCGATTCAAACTCGAAGCCCTTCAGTTGGGTATCGATGTTGAAGTTCGCCGAGGCCCGGTTCACGATCTGCGTGATCTGGTAGCCTTTATAGTCATAGAGGAAGCCCGTTGCGTTGAGTTGCAGCGCGCCGCCTGCCAGCGAGTTCTTCGCACCGATTTCGTAGGAGTTGATGAACTCCGGTTCGAAAGTCAGCGGGAAGAGGTTCGCACCAGTCGGCTGGGGCGGGTTGATACCGCCGCCCTTATAGCCGCGTGAGTAGAAGGCGTAGAGCAGCGTGTCTTCGGAGAAGCTCAGATCCGGCGACCAGTCGAAGCCGGCGCGGCCGGTAACTTCTTCGAATTCCGCTTCCTGGAGGCCCGTCGCCCCAAGCGTGGCGCCGGGACCAAACAGGATGGACGGAACAATGTCCTGTTCCTTCTTGTCGCTCGTATAGCGCAGGCCGACGGTCGCTTTCAACGAGTCGGAGATGTCATAATAGCCTTCACCGAACACGGCGAAAGATTCGAGGCGGTAAGGCGAGAGCGAGCGGAAGTAGTTGCCGCCATCGCCGACCAGCGAGCCGCCGAAGGCCGGGATACCGCCCGTGCCATCGTCGACCACGACAGGTCCGCCGAAGATGCTGGCAGCGCCGCCGCTGGCCTGGAGGGCCGCATTGTTGAGCTGAGCCAGAGACGTCAGCGAGTTTGAGAGCACGTAGTACCCGTCGCCCGGACCGGCCGGGTCGGACACTTCAAGGTCGACGGCAATGGCGCCGAGGTTGAAGTTGAACGGGCCGTCCCAGGCTGACTGGAGGCGCAGTTCGTGCGAGGTCTGCTCGGACTCGCCGCCCGAGACATCGAACGTGCGGAAGATATTTGCAGCGCCAAGTTGTGGATCGCTCACCACGCCGCCCGGGAAAAGGGCCCCGTACAGCGGCGCCAATGGGGTGCCACCAAAAACGTAGAAGGGGCCTGGCGTCGTATTGAACGCAATTGTCGGCGCGACCTTGTTATAGTCCTCAAACGACAGCACCGAGTTCTCGCTATAGCTGCCGAGATAGGTCAGCAGCAGTGAGTCGGTCAGGTCGAATTCGAGCTTGCCGGTGATTAGTGTCTGTTCGGCCTGGTACTGCGGGTCGAACGCCGATTCGATTTCGCGCAGGTTCGGATTGACCGGCGCCGGGAAGGCGTCGCCGTTCAGCAGGCCTGCGATGATGCCGAGACCGCCGCCGAGCGTGGCAACCGAGTTCACCCGGTCGTTCATCTCGTCAAGCGGCGCTTCCTGGCAACCCAGCGAGGTCACCAGCTGGTCAAGGGGCGTGATCCCAATGCCGGCAAACGAGGTTTTCAGAGGGTCCTTTTTGCAGAGTTGTTTGCCCGAACGGATGCGACTGTCATCTTCTTCGAAGTGATCATAAATCAGCAGTGCGCGAAGCCGGTCTGTCGGCTCGAACGCAACCGAGGCACGGATGCCGTACAGCGAGCGGTCATCCATGTCATTGCCAGTCACCGTGTTGGTGGCATAACCGCTGCGCTCGAGGCTGCTGCCCGCGAGGCGGACAGCGATCTTGTCGCCGATTGGCACGTTGATCATACCCTGGAACTTGGCGGTGTCGTAGTTGCCGACCGTTGCAGAAACGTTGGCCTGGAACTCTTCCATCACCGGTTTGGCGGTAATCGCGTTGAACACACCGCCGGTCGCGTTGCGGCCGTAGAGCGTACCCTGCGGTCCGCGCAGGACCTCGATACGTTCCATGTCGTAGAATTCGGCTTCAAACAGGGCGTTCGATGTCAGCGGCACGTCGTTCTGGTGAACACCGACGCCGGCATCACCTGACGTGGCCACAGCGTCGTTGCCGATGCCGCGGATCTTGAAGTTGTAGCCCTCGAAGTTGCCTTTGGTGAACGAGACGTTCGGAATCGACTTCACAAGGTCAGGGCCGCCGGCCAGCTGAAGCTTGTTCAGCGATTCTTCGTCGAACGCCGAAACGGCGATCGGAACGTCCTGGATGGACTGTTCGGTTTTCTGCGTGGTCACCGTAACGGTGTTGAGGCGCCGCGATTCATCGGGCGCAGTCTCTTCCTGGGCGACCGCCATCGGCCCAAACATCGTGAGGACAAGCGCGGAGGCGCCTGCCAGCAAGACGGATTTCGAGTTAAAGTTCCGGGTCATTTTAATTTTCCTCCCCTCGGGCCGCTGTGTGCAGGTCACCGATTCTGTTGATGATTATACGAGCCGTCCTCTTTGGTGGGACCGCTTCAATGGCAACACAAGTGCAGGAACCGGGCCGTGTCAATTGGTCTCGCCGGGGGAGGGGGCAAACACTTTGCCGGGGTGTCAAAAATGTGACGGCTTCCGCCGGGATGGCTTGGCCGCCCCCGGAGGGCCTGTTAGACGCCGCAGATGCCCGAAACGCCCGAAACCGCGCTGGTCCTCTTTTCCGGATGCCAGGATTCCGCCACCTGCCTCGCCTGGGCGCTGCAGCGGTTTGCCCATGTCGAGACGGTCGGTTTCGATTATGGCCAGCGCCACCGGGTCGAACTCGCCTGCCGGGATGTGTTCCGCGAGCGCCTGACCGCCGCATTCCCCGGCTGGGCCGCCCGTCTGGGCCCGGACCACCTGCTCGACGCAGGCGTCCTCAAATCCCTCGGCCAGACCGCGATGACAGAGGAGGTCGAGATCGAGATGCAGGCCAATGGCCTCCCCTCCACCTTCGTGCCCGGCCGCAACCTCCTCTTCTTCACCCTGGCCGGCGTCCTCGCCCTGCGCCGCAGCGCCTCCGTCCTGATCGGCGGCATGTGCGAGACCGACTATTCCGGCTACCCCGACTGCCGCGCGGTGACGCTGAAAGCGCAGGAAAAGACCCTGCAGCTCGGCCTTGAGTGCGACCTCATCATCGAGGCCCCCCTCATGTACATCGACAAGGCCGGCACCTGGGCCCTCGCCGAATCGCTCGGCGGCGACACGCTCGTCCGCCTGGTCACCGAACACACCCACACCTGCTATCTTGGCGACCGCACCCACCGCCACGCCTGGGGCTATGGCTGCGGCACGTGTCCCGCCTGCGAGCTGCGCGCCAGCGGCTGGGACCGTTGGCAGGCCGCGCGATGACCTACTCGGTCAAGGAAGCCTTCTATACCTTGCAGGGCGAAGGCGCCCACACGGGCCGCGCCGCTGTCTTCCTGCGCTTTGCCGGCTGCAATCTCTGGAGCGGCCTCGAGCGCGACCGCGCCGCCGCCGTCTGCCGCTTCTGCGACACCGATTTCGTCGGCACGAACGGGGAGGGCGGCGGCAAGTTCCGTGAGGCGCCCACGCTCGCCGCGCATGTCGCCGCCCTCTGGACCGCCAACGCCGCCCCCGGCGGCAAACCCTATGTCGTCTGCACCGGCGGCGAGCCGCTGATGCAGCTCGATGAACCCTTGATCGACGCGCTCCACGAGGCTGGGTTCGAAATCGCTATCGAGACTAATGGCACGCTCCCGGCCCCTGCCTCCATCGACTGGATCTGCGTCAGCCCCAAGGCCAACGCCCCGCTCGCGCTGACCTCCGGCAGCGAACTGAAGCTGATCTATCCCCAGGACGAGCCCGAAGCGCAGCCGGATCGCTTTGTATCACTGGACTTCCAGCACTTTTTCCTCCAACCGAGGGACGACGGGCCGGGCGTGTCTCACGTTGCGGCAACCGCGGACTATTGCTTGAAGAATCCAAGATGGCGACTGAGCTTGCAAACCCACAAACTGACCGGTCTGCCTTGAGCGCCGAAGGTCAGGTGTTCGAGATCTCGAAGGCGGTCACCTTCGAGGCCGCGCACTACATGGGCGGCAAGCCCGAGGGCCATCCTTACCGCTCGATCCATGGCCATTCCTTCCGCCTGGAAGCCACCGTCGCCGGCATCGTGAAACCCGGCGAGCAATGGGTCGAAGACTTCGCCCATCTCACCACCTGCCTCGAGGCAACCGCCGCCAAGCTCGACCACCGCCTCCTCAACGAGATCGAGGGCCTCGAAGTCCCGACCCTCGAACGCCTCTGCCTCTGGGCCGCCGCCGATTTGCGTCCCCACCTCCCGGGCCTCGCCCGCGTCGCCATCGCAAGGCCAAGCCTCAACGAGCGCTGCGAACTGGTCCTGAAACCCTGAACCACCACTCCCTTATGCGTCACCCTCGATGGCCGCAGGCCATCTGAGGGCCCATCTCCAACCCTCTCAACATTCGCGACGGCTGTTGCAGATGAGGGGCGTTCCCGGGATAGGCCCTCAGACCGGCTGCGCCGGTCGAGGGTGACGCTGTAAACTTAGAGCCGGGAAACAGGGGAGACGTAGGCGTAGATTTCCGCTTACGCCTACATCTCGCGCCCCTCAGCCCCCATTCGCACCATCTTTTTCCCTGTCATCCCGGCGAAAGCCGGGACCCATAACTTCAAGCAAAACAAACCCCTCTGGGTCCCGGCTTTCGCCGGGATGACAAGCGCGAGGATTTTTTCACAGGAAACGAACCCTGCTGCATCCCCGGCCAGCGTAATCTCCCCCTCATCTGCCCGGCAGGAGCCGCACCGTACCGTCCGGTTGGCCAGGCAGACCGCCCCGGTTTGGGGCTGCGCACGAGGTAACGGCGTGCACGGCCTCTAGGGACGTCGATCCAGGTGAGCCGGTCCAAAAGCCGGTAGAGAATCCCGTCTGACCACCTCGGTTGCCGAGGTCCGCACGGGTAAGCTGTCAAGACCTGGCGGCGCCGAAGTCATCCCGAGAACTGCCCGAAACCCGGAGCGGGCGCGGCGGACGTGTTGCGTCCAATGCCACCCTTCTTTCTCTTCCCGGACGCAAGGCCGCGTCCGCCGCGCACGGCTCCACTCTCTCCGTACCCGGACGGCTCTGCCGGCCCGGATGTTGGTGCTTGCCTCGGCCCCACCCTAGCCCTCCCCAAAATGGGGAGGGGACCGGTTGCAACTCGGACAAAGCTCACTCGCCCCGAATGCGACAGGTCCCCTCCCCATTTTGGGGAGGGCTAGGGTGGGGCGAGGCACAAGACCATCTCGAATACAAAAAGGACCACCCCCAATGCCCCACCGCCGCTACGCCCGCCGCTTCTCCCTCAGCCGGATGGACCCCAGCATCCATCTGTGGATGCTGCGCTTTCTGCGCGTGCCAAAGCACGTCCGCGCCCGCCTCGAACGCGCCCGCACCCCCGCTGCCATTGACGCGCTTCTGGATCCGCGCCGCCGCGCGCCCGCCTCACGGCCCGCCAAGGGTTGCGCGAAGAAAGGCGCCCGGTAAGGTCAGGCCACACCGCCGAATCCCCCAGACTTGCGAGGGCCGTTTGTTCCAGGAGCTTTCCGCGCCATTCCCGGCCGCCGTCCCGGCATTGGAGCGGCTGATGCGCGTGGTCAGCGGCTGGAGCCGCGAAGCGCTGGCCGATCTCGCCTCGCCGGACACGATCTGGCAGCTGATCGCCATCGTCATCGCCGCGGGGCTCGCCTACGTGATCTCGCGCTTCCCGCGCAAGCGCCTGATGGCGGCTGCCGAGGCGCGCGGACGTATCGACTTCGTCCTCCTCGCGCTCGTCGCCGTCCTGCGTATGCTCTGGCCGGCCTTCACGGCGCTGCTCCTGGTCGGCGTTACGGCGGCGTTCGAGGCCTCTGGCATGGGCAGCCGCTCGCTGCACATCGCCATCAGCCTGCTGACGGCCTGGATGGCCGTGCAGATCGCCACCGCCAGCATGCGGCGCGGCTTCGTCTCGAAGACCATCGCCCTCTGCCTCTGGATCATCGCGGCGCTCTATATCGTCGGCTGGCTCGGCCCGGTCGGGGCAGGGCTCGAATCGGTCGTGCTGCATTTCGGCACCGCCGAGATCACGCTGCTCCGCCTGCTGACGAGTCTCGCGCTGGCCGCCTTCGCGCTCTGGCTCGGCTGGCTGATTGGCAACCTCGCCCAGTCGCAGATGCGCAGTTCGCCGAACCTGCCGCCCTCGGTCGGCGGCCTGCTCGGGCAGACGCTGAAGGGCGTCGCCATCATCATCGCCTTCATCGTGGCGCTGAACCTTGTCGGCGTGAACCTCGGCGCGCTCACCTTCTTCTCCGGCGCCCTCGGCGTCGGCATCGGCTTCGGCCTTCAGTCGATCTTCTCGAACTTCATCTCCGGCGTCATCCTGTTGATGGAAAAGACGCTGAAGGTCGGCGACTTCATCGAACTGCAGGGCGGGCTCTCGGGCCTCGTGAAGGAGATCAACTTCCGCTCGACGGTGCTTACCACCAACGACAATATCGACATCATCGTCCCCAACGAAGCCTTCATCAAGAACCAGCTGATCAACTGGACGCATGCCGATGCCAAGCGCCGCATCCATGTGCCTTTCGGCGTGGCCTATGGCACGTCCAAGGAACTGGTGGAAAAGGCCGGCCTCGAGGCCGCCGCCCGGCTGCCCTGGACTTTCGATGACCAGGGCGAGCGCAAGCCGCAGGTCTGGCTCGTGCGCTTCGGCGAGTTCCGTCTCGATTTCGAGCTGATCGTCTGGCTCACGGACGAGGCCGTGCTGAAGCCGCAGAGGGTGATGGCGGACTATGTCTGGGAAGTCCATTCGGCGCTGGAGCGCCACGAGATCAAGGTCCCGCATCCGCAGCGCGACCTGTTCCTGAAATCGGCCGAAACCCTCACCGTGCGGATCGAGAAGGGCGAGGCGGAAGGGGACGCGGAAAAATGATCCGTGAGCAGATTGTCCAGACGCGCGACCATGACCCGCAGTTTACCTGGCGCACCACCGAGGTTCTCCGGATCGAGAACCTCTCCGACATCATTTTCGCCCTCGCGCTCGGCATCCTCGTCTCGGCGAGCAGCAATATCCGCACCTTCGACGACCTGACCGGCTATCTCATCTCCATCATCCCGATCGCCGCCGGCTTCGCGATGCTGGTCTCGATCTGGAACGACCACTTTATATTCTTCCGCCGCTACGCCGTCGCCGACGGCCGCATCATCGTGCTGAACACGGCGCTGCTGCTGCTCATCCTCTACATCGCTTATCCGCTGCGATTCGTGTTCGATAGCCTCTTCGGCTTCGTCCTCCTGCAGGCGGGACAGATGGAGCGGATCGTCGAGATGGAGGTCGGCTACCGCGAGTCCGGCATCATCCTCGCCTTTTTCGCCGCCGGCTTCGGTGCGATCTACCTGACCATCGCCCTGATGTACGCGCGCGTCCTCAGTCTCGCCGCCGAGATCGGCCTGTCGCCAAAAGAAAAGGTGCTGACGCGCCGGACGCTGTATGTCCACTTCGCGCGCATCGCCGCATCACTGCTGGTCTTCTTGCTGGCAGGCTTCACGGCGCTCAACGGCTTTGCCGGTTTCGGCCTCGGCCTGATCTGGCCGTTCGCCATGATTGCCACCGCGCTCACCCCGCTGCCGAAAGGCAGCGAGGCCGAAGCGGCGAATGACTAGTCGAGGGACTTGGCGTAGCGCGAGGCAAACCGGCTCGAGGCGCGGCGCGCGTCATGCCACGTTGTGAGGCCCGCCTGCGTGATGTCGGTCTCGAACCACTTGTACTCAAATGGCTCGGAGGCATTGCCGGCCGCGTCATAGGTCACCGCCGACAGCTTCATTCCGCCGACGCTGACCGAGCGGTGCAGGTCTAGGCCCGGCTCGTCGCCGGCCTGCTTGAACGTCGGGCGCGAAGGCTTGGCATCGAGGATGGTCACGTCGATGCGCGCCACGTCCACGCCGGATTTCGTCAGCGCACGCTCCAGGTCCTCGCGGACCCGCTCGCTGAGATACACGCCTTCGCGCTCGCCATAGTCATCGGCGAGCTTCTCGGAAAACTCCGGAGCGTAGGCCACATTGATTTCCGCCGCTGCCGCGACCGGCGCCGCGACCGCAACAAGCAGGGCTGCTGCCAGAAAATGTCTCATCGCATCACTCCTGTTCAGGACTGGGACTGAGCCAGCCGACCACCGGACTCTACCAGTGATCGGCCGCAGGAAGAAGTCACGGGCGCGTGAGGACCCATCTCAGATCGTATCGACCAGCACCAGCTCGGCCGAGTTAATGCCCTCAAGGGTCAGCGTCTCACCGCCCGAAATGGCGGCGCCGTCACGGGTTCCGAGCCGGTTGCCGTTGAGTGTCACTTCGCCGTCCGCGACCACGAGATAGCCATACCGGCCCTCGGGCAGCGTATAGGTCAGCGTCTCGCCGGCCTTGATTGTGGCGCCGAGCACCTTGGCGTCCTGGTTGATCGGCAGGCTATCGCCGTCGCCGTCACCCGAGGCCAGCACGGCCCAGTTTCCGGACCGGTCGCCCTTCGGGAACTTACGCGCGCCCCAGTTCGGCTTGCCGCCGCGATTGCGCGGCAGGATCCAGAGCTGGAACAGCTCGGTCTTGATATCCTCGGCATTCCACTCGGAATGCTGGATGCCGGAACCCGCGCTCATTACCTGCACGTCACCGGCCTCGGTGCGGCCGGTATTGCCGAGCGAGTCCTTGTGCGTGATCGCGCCCTTGCGGACATAGGTGATGATCTCCATCGAGTCGTGGCCATGCGGCGGAAAGCCGGTGCGCGGCTCGATCTCGTCATCATTCCAGACGCGCAGGGCGCCGTGCTGGATGCGGGCGGGATCGTAGAATTGCGAGAACGAGAAATGGTAGTGGGCATTGAGCCAGTCATTGCGGAACCGGCCCAGCTTGTCGAACGGACGAATGTCAATCATCGAAGGCCTCCATCGGAAGGGTTGCTGTTGAGCGGTATATGCGCAGGCAAGGCCTGGCAGAGAAGGGCGCTGAAGCGATGACATTCATGCAGGCTGCGCATGAATGGCGAAAGGCCGATACGGCGACAAACGGCGCACGAACTGGTATCCCGGGGTGCTCGGCGCGGAGGGGACATGTCGGACAGCATCGGTCATGAAGGCCAGATCGTGCTCGGCGCCCCGGTGAACCGGGCGGCGCCGGCAGGCACGCCGCTCCTGACCGCGAAATTCGTTCACTATCCGGGCAGTCAGCAGCTGATCCTTTGGCTGCCGCAGGACGGACACAGTGGCTACCGCACCTTCCGCATCCGGGGCCCGGCCGGCGGACGGGTGGAGGAAGCCGAGCTGACCAGCCGCCTCAACGGCCGCGTGCAGATCCTGATCGACACGCATCCCTGGCTGCCGGGGGACTATTTCGTCGAGATCACCCACCGCGAAGGCTGGTCGCACGAACTCAGCCTGACGAAGCTGGAGGAGGGCGTCGCCCCGCCCGCGCCGGAGCCGCCGCCGGTCCCGAAATCCGATGGCCAGCCGATCGTCTACCGCGATGGCAGCGGCAAGGTGCTTCCGAACCACGATCTCCAGCTGCGCGCCAAAGCGCTGGAAAAGCTCACCGCGCGCTTCACCCGCCGCCTCGAATTCGAGGGCAACGTCCGGGCCGGCACGATCATCTACATCGAAGGCAGCCTCCGCCTCAAATTCTATCACGAGATGTGCGGCGGCGGCGTGCACTTCAGCATCGACGTACCGACACCGGAGAAATGGGAAAGCGAGACCGGCCGCCCGCTCGCAGAACGTGATGACATTGTGCAGTTCGTCGCCGCCGAAACCCAGCGCCGGCAGGCGCGCACCTGGAGTTACGTGATCCACCCCAACCGCATCGACTTCGTGGACTAGGCGCAGGCGGCCCCTTGCCGCGACTCACGCACCCCTTCACAACACCCCGATGCCTGCCGCCCCCACCCTGAAAGATGCCCGCGCGCTGCTGAAGCGCGTCTATGGCTATGATGCGTTCCGCGGCCTGCAGGAGAACGTGATTGCGGATGTGCTGGCGGGCCGTGACGGACTGGCGGTGCTGCCCACAGGGGGGGGCAAGTCGCTCTGCTACCAGATCCCGGCGCTACTGCGCGAGGGCTGCGGCCTCGTCGTCTCACCATTGATTGCGCTGATGGCTGACCAGGTGGACGCGCTGAAACAGGTCGGCGTGCGCGCCGAACGGCTCGACAGTTCGATGGACTTCAACGCCCGTAGCGCCGCGCTGAGCGCGGCCGAGCGCGGCGAGATGGACCTGCTCTATGTCTCGCCGGAAGGCCTAGGCACCAATCTCGCCGACCGGCTGGCTCAGATGAACATCTCGCTGATCGCGGTGGACGAGGCGCACTGCGTCAGCCAGTGGGGCCACGATTTCCGCCCGGACTACCGCGCGCTGGGCCGCCTCAAGGGCCTGTTCCGGGGCGTTCCGCGCCTCGCCGTGACGGCGACCGCCGACGCCCGCACGCGGGAAGATATCCTGGCGCAGCTGGACCTCACCGACCCGTCCGTACACGTCGCAAGTTTCGACCGCCCGAACCTCACCCTCTCCGCCGAACCGAAGGCGGGCAATCGCACGCAGCGCGTGGTGCAGCTGGTCAAGGCGCGCGCCGGATCGAGCGGCATCGTCTATGCCGCCACCCGCAGCGCTGTCGAAGATGTTGCCGAGGCGCTGGAGAGGGCCGGCGTACCCTCGCTCGCCTATCATGCCGGGCTTGATGCCAGTATCCGCGCCGCGCGCCAGCGACAGTTCCTGCTGGAGGAAGGGCGCGTTATGTGCGCGACCGTCGCCTTCGGCATGGGCGTCGACAAGCCCGACGTGCGTTTCGTCATCCATGCCGATCCGCCGAAGACGCTGGAAGCCTACTGGCAGGAAGTCGGCCGGGCGGGCCGCGACGGCGAGCCGGCCGAAGGTGTCGCGCTGTTCGGCCCCGCTGACATGAACCGCTCGCTGCAATGGACGTATTCGAGCGATGCACCCGACGAAGTGAAACGCGTCCAGCTAACAAAGACGCGCCAGTTGTTCGCCTTTTTCAACAGTGACGAATGCCGCCGGGGCGCCGTGCGCCGCTATTTCGGTGAGGAGAAAGTCGACCCATGCGGCGTCTGCGATGCCTGCCGGGGAGAACTTGGCGCCAGCCATGATGCGACGCGCTGGGCGCAGATGGCGGTGTCCGCCGTGCTGCGCTGCGGCCAGCGCATCGGGCGCGGGCGACTTGTGCAGCACCTGCTCGGCGAGGCGAAGGATGATTTCGATACGGAGCTGTCGAAACTCTCCACCTTCGGCATCGGCAAGGACCTGCCCAAGCCCGGCTGGAACAGGGTGTTCGATGCGTTGATGTTCGAGGGCCTCATCGCCGAAGGCGGCGAGGCGATGCGCCCCGTGGTGATTGTTCCGGATGCGGAGGAGGCGAAATCCCTGTTCCGGGGCGAGCGCACGGTCAGCCTGCGGGAGGATGTCGGCGCGCCCCGCAAGCACACCAAAACGAAGGGCGCGGCCCGCGCCGCCGTCATGGCGGACCTTTCGGCGCGTGACCAGTCTGTGTTCGACGCGCTGCGCCAGTGGCGGACGGACCTCGCCAAGACGCGCGGCGTGCCGCCCTATGTGATTTTCCACGATCGCACGCTGGCCGAGATCGCCCGCGAAAAGCCGCTGAGCGCCGAAGCGCTGCGCGAGATCAGCGGCGTGGGCGAGAAGAAGGCACAGGCCTATGCCGGCGATGTCGCCCGAATAATCAAGGAAGCGGCCTGACGGCTGACCCTGCGTTAACCCCTGCGCGCGCGGCGGCTGGGGAATAGTGCGGGGCGCGCCTTGACCCGCAGCCCGTGGCACCGCACCTATAGGCTCCAATGGACAGATTCCCCTCTCCGGAGCCCGCATGACCCCTTTCCGCCTCGACGACGAAGATGACAAAGAAAAAGGCCCGACCACGGAGCCGAACGCCTTCCTTGAGGCTGCCTTGTTCAAGGCCCGCACCGTCCTGCTGACGGGCGGCATCGACTTCAAGCAGGCCCAGCGCATTTCCGAACGCCTGCTAGCCCTCTCCTCCGAAAGCCAGGACCCGATCCTGCTGGTCCTGTCCTCGCCCGGCGGCCATGTCGAGAGCGGCGACATGATCCATGACATGATCAAGTTTGTGCAGGCGCCTGTGAAAATCCTCGGGACCGGCTGGGTCGCCTCGGCCGGCGCGCTGATCTACTCGGCCGCGAAGAAAGAGAACCGTTTCGCGCTTCCGAACACCCGTTTCCTGCTGCACGAACCGCGCGGCGGCGTCGGCGGCCAGGCCACGGATGTGGAAATCCAGGCCCGTGAGATCATCAAGATGCGCCAGCGCCTGAACCAGATCTTCGCAGACGCCACCGGCAAGAGCCTCGAGCAGATCAAGAAGGACACGGACCGTGACTTCTGGATGAGCGCGGAAGAGGCCATGGCCTACGGTCTCGTCGGCAAGATCGTCCGCCATCGCAGCGAGATCACCTGACGGCGCATCCCCCGCGCGGGTAATGTTTGCCTCCCGGTAAGGTTTATGGGTGATGCTTCACCCTTAACCATAACCGGGTGCCTGCACATTCATGCCTGTACGCCTGAAGGATATTGCGCTGCCGGTGACCCCGGTCACGCCAGCGACGACGGCGGCTGCCGCGTTTTCCCTGTTCCTGTCCGATGCGGCCCTGTTCGCGATCCCCGTGCGTCTCGCCGAAGGCGACGAGGCAACCTACGGCCTCGTTACGCGGCTCCGTCTGACCGAGGCGCTGGCCGGGCCAAACGGGCGTGATGTGTATGCCGCCCGCTCGGTCACCCACCTTGTCGGTGCGCAGCCGGTCGTCGCGCAGGGGAACACACCCGCCGCGCTGATCGCCAAGAGCGCGGCCGAGCAGTCGACCAGCGCGCTGACCGAGGGCGTGATCGTGATGGAGCAGGGGGCCTATGCCGGCATCGTCTCGCCGGCCATGCTGCTCAAGGCCGTGGCGGAAGAGAACGCCCAGCGCGCCCGCGCCCAGCAGAATGCCCAGCGCAAGATGGACGAGATTCAGCGCCAGCTGACCCGCCTCTCGGAATCGCGCGCCCGCACGCTCGCCTTCATCGGCCACGAGATCCGCACCCCGCTGACCGGCATAATGGGTGTCGCTGACCTGCTCGATACCCAGCTGCCGCCGGGCGAGCCGAAACGCCTCGCCAAGACCATCTCGCAGAGCGGCCAGCACCTCGAGCGCCTGCTGACGGACCTGCTCGATCTCTCGCGCATCGACGCAGGCAAGCTCGCGATCACAAAACATCCGATCGAGCTGCGTCAGTTCGCCGTCGAGACACGCGACCTCTGGCTGCCGCAGTTCGACGAGAAGCGCGTCAGCCTGCGCATCGGCGTCGCCACCGGCGCCGAGCCGCGTATCGAAAGCGATGCCGGGCGCCTGCGCCAGATCCTGTTCAACCTCGTCAGCAATGCGATGAAGTTCACCGATCGCGGCCAGGTGACCGTCACGCTGGCAACCTCTCCGTCCCCGGACGGTCTGATGCTGACCATGCGCGTCGCCGATACCGGGCGAGGCATTTCCGACGCTGACAAAGCGCGCCTGTTCGAGGCCTTCGAGCAATCCGAAAGCGCAGACGCCTTCTCCGGAAGCGGCCTCGGCCTCGCGATTGCGCGCAGCCTGGCACGCCGCCTCGGCGGCGAAATAATCCTCTCCGACAATCCGGGCGGCGGCTGCGTGTTCACCGTCGCGCTGCCGGTGATCAAGGCCGGTCCGCGTCTTGCGGTCGAGAACAAGCCGGAAGGTAACGCGGCGCGGTTCGATCTCGGCGAAGTGCTGCTGGCGGAAGACCATGAGGCGAGCGCCTTCGTAATCCGCGAGGCGCTGATCGCCGCCGGCTGGCGCGTCGAGACGGTGGTGGATGCGGCGGCGGCGGTGACGCGCGTGGGCCAGCGGCGCTACCAGGTGATCCTGACCGACGTGCACATGCCGCATGGCGGCGGCGAAGCCGTGCTGCGCGCCGCGCGGATGGGTAATGGTATCAACATGCTGACGCCGGTTGTGGCCGTGACGGCCGACGCGAGCCCCGAACGTCGCGCCGCTTGTGACCGCGCCGGATTCTCGGGCTTGATCGAGAAGCCGATCCGCCCCCGCCCGCTGGTGGCGACGCTGGCCGACATCCTGATCTCCAGCGGCCAGCCGAAGCGGGCAGCAGGGGCCTAGAGCAATTTCCGCTCAAGTGGGCACCGGTTGAGCGCAAGAATTTGCGACAAATCAAAAAACTAGAGCAAGCGATTTGATTCCGTCAGATCGCTTGCTCTAGAACGTCCGTCCAATGAGCAGATAGGCTGATTGCCGTCCGCCCTCGGAGCGTCCGAAGGCGAGGTAGATCGGGCCGAAGGCTGTACTTGCAGCAAGGAAAACGCTGCCACCGAAACGCAACTCGCCTGTTTCGAAATCGCGGTCCTGTTGCCAGACATCGCCAAGCTCAGCCGAGCCGCCGATATAGAGCGGCACACCGAAGAGTTGTTCGGAATCGCCCATCAGGCGGCGGCGATAGATCAGCTGCGAGGCGAAGTAATTCTCGCCCGCGAGTTCCTCCTTGCGATAGCCCGATAGGCTGAACAGACCGCCGACGCGGTAGAGTGCGTCGAGCGGTGCGTCGCCGTCGATCCGCTGGCCGGCGGCGAGCGAGGCGATCAGAGTGTTGGGCCCGAAGCTGCGCGCGGTGAGCGCCGAGGCGCTGACAGTCTGGAAGTCCGCAGAGTCGCCGATGGCTTCCAAGCCTTGCACATAGCGCGCGCCTGCGCGGAAGCCTTCGCGGGGGAAGAAGGGATCGTCCAGCGTGTCATAGGCACCGGAAGCGATGAGGCGGCCGATTTCGATATCGATCTCCGCCAGGGGCGCGAAGCCTTCGTTCAGCTTGGCGCGGCCCGCGCCCACCTCGACGCCGAGGCGCAACTCGCCGACATTGCCGAACTGGTAGCCCGTATCGACACCGGCGAGGCCGTAGGTCAGGTCGTAGCCCGCTTCCTTGAAGCCGCGTGACGAATAGACGTTCACCGGCCGGTTCTGGACCTCGCCGCGCACCGAGGCAAACCAGTTCTGGCGCGAATCGAGCAGGCGGAAATACTCCGCCGCAATCTCGTTGAAATCGCCGAGGGTGGCGCGCGCCTGGATTTCGGAGCCATAGGAATCGAGTGCCGGGGAGCGGAAATCGAGCGAGATTGCCGCGTCGGACTCGGTGTTGAAATCATTCTCGACGATCAGGCCGAAACGCACGCGGCCCGCATCCGGCACGACGTCCTCCGCGCGCACGACGAGGCCGGTCTGGCCATCCTTCTCCTCGAAGGCATAGTCGACCCGCTCGAACGGGCCGAGCGCGTAAATGCGGTCCAGGGCTTCGTCGATCTCGGCAGTGTCGGCGGGCTTGCCGACGAGGTCCATCACCTTGCCCTCGAGCAGGGACTGGTCGAGGCGCGAGGAATTCTCGATGCGGAGGAACCCGATGACCGGCCTGTCGGACGCGCCCTTGTCGGCATAGGCGATGGCGGGCCGGCTGGCGGCCAGCGTTTCAAGGCGGCCGGTCTCGGCCTGCATAGCGGTACGCCCGGCCTCGATCAGCTCTCCGCTGCGGGTGAAGGCAGTCGGATTGAAGCCGGCTGTATTGATCTGTACAAGGAGGTCCTTGTCCGTGAGCGAGGCGATCTCGGCGCGTTCATTGGTGAGGATCAGCAGGCTGACGGTCTGGGCAAGCACGTCGACGACCGAGCCGATCTTCTCCTCCGGGATGAGCTCGCTGGGTGTCCAGACCGCGATGACGATATCGGCGCCCATGTCGCGCGCCACCTTGATCGGTACGTTGGCGGCAAGGCCCCCATCGACCAGCAGCTTGCCTTCATGGCGCACCGCCGGAAAGACGCCGGGCAGCGAGATGGAGGCGCGCATCGCCATAGGCAGCTCGCCGGAGCCGAGTACGACGGCTTCGCCGGTGGCGATGTCGGTGGCGACCGCGCGGAAGGGAATTTCGAGGCTGTCGAAATTCTCGAGGCTGGTGCGGGCAGGCGTGAGGCGCCGCAGTTCCTTCATCAGGGCCTGATCCGGCACGGCGCCAGTTGGCAGCAGGATGCCGGCGGCGGAGACGCCAAGGCTCGCGGTGCCCGGAAAATCTGCCTGCTGTTGCTTCTGGCGAAAGGTCAGCTTGTCCCGGTCGGTCTGGGGCGTGAAGACGCCGGCCCAGTTGACGTCCTTGACGGCCGCTTCGAGTTCCGCCCCGTCCATGCCGGAGGCGTAGAGGCCGCCGATGACGGCGCCCATCGAGGTGCCGACAATCATATCCGGCCGGATGCCGAGGCGTTCCAGTTCCTGGATCGCGCCGACATGGGCAATGCCAAGCGCGCCGCCGCCGGAGAGGACGAGGGCGATCTTCGGCGGGCGCGGCGCCTCCTCGGGAAGGAGGGCTTCCTGCGCCAGCGCTGCCGGCATCAGGCCAAGTGTGACCAGGCCCAGCAGGAGGAGGGCGGAACGGCGGACAGGGAACAGGGGCATGAAACTCTCCTCAGGCCCGCCAGAAAGCAGGAAGCGCCGGACATGGAAAGATACGGCGCGGCGGCTAAGGCGGCGTTACCGCACTGTAAAGCGGCGCGAATACGGGTTTGAAAGGGGCGCCAACGGCTGTTGGTGGTTCGGGAGAGACTTGAACTCTCGACCTCGCGATTATGAGTCTGAAAAAGACAAAACTGCAGAAGATAAAGAAGAATAAAAACAAAGCGTTGGACGCCGCTCGTGATCACAAACTAACACGCAAAACCGCTCAAAATCAGGGTTTGCGTGTTAGTTGCGTGTTAGTTTGGCGCGAGATTGATGAATCGCGAGGTCGGGCAAAAACACGAATTTGGCGCCGATTCTGGCAGGTTTGCGTGTTAGTTGCGTGTTAGTTTCCGAGCATACTCGCGGTCAGGTTTCATCGCTCATAAGTCGTGCTTTGAGGGTGACCGCCCTGCGATCCCAACGAGGCGCTTTCGTCGAAGTTCAGAAGTCGGTTTTTCCTTCTTCAATCGTCTCTCGCGCGTAGGCGTCGTTACAAAAACTAGGCGCTTGCATGAGAGTACCTAGAAATTGTAACATGCTCGCCATGGCCGCTAAGTCGAACAAGGATCGCGCAATTGCCCTTGCTCAGGAGCAGGGGGTCGGGCGTGCGCGCGACTTCGAGGCCCAGGGCATTCCACGGATGACGCTGCGCCGTCTGGTGGAGGAGGGCGCGCTGACGCAGCCTTCGCGCGGACTTTACCAACTCGCCAATGCCGAACACTCCGCCGAACACAGTCTGGCCGAAGCCGCAAAGGCCGCACCGTCCGGCGTTGTTGCGCTTCTCTCCGCGCTCCAGTTCCATGGGCTCACCACGCAGACGCCGCATGCCGTCTGGATGCTAATGCCGTCTAAGGCTTGGGCGCCGACAAAGCCGCCGGTGCGCCTCAAGATCATACGCGCCAGTGGCGAGGCGCTCACCGCCGGCATCAAGCATCATCGCATCGACGGCGTATCTGTGCCGATCACGACGCCCGCCAAAACGGTGGCCGATTGTTTCAAGCATCGCTCGAAAGTGGGGCTCGATGTCGCGCTCGAAGCGCTCCGCGACGCGCTGCGTCGCAAGCGCGCCACAACCGATGAGATATGGCGCTGCGCCGTGGCTGACCGAGTCGCGACGGTTATGCGTCCCTATCTGGAAAACCTGCCATGACGCGGCCGCCGCTCAAGAACGTGGGCGCTTCGGTGCGCGCCCGACTGACCGACTATGCGCGCCAGCGCGGCGAGAACGCGCAGCTTCTGATGACGCGCTTCGCTATCGAACGCCTGATCTATCGTCTTGCGCAATCGGGCTACCGCGACCAGTTCATTCTCAAAGGCGCGATGCTGTTTTCGCTCTGGGCGCCGGTGCCGTATCGCAGCACCGGCGATCTCGACCTGCTTGGCCAGGGCGAACCCGCACCCGAACGCATGGCCACGATATTCAAGACGCTCTGCGATCTCGCCGTGGCGGGCGATGGCGTGACCTACGAAGCCGCCAGCGTTCGCGCCGAAAGCGCCCGCGATGAAGAAGACTATCGCGGCGTACGTGTCACGCTGACCGCAATGATAGCGAACGCACGCCTCCCAATCCAGATCGACATCGGTTTCGGCGACGCCGTCACGCCGCAGGCTACCGAGGTGACGTACCCGTCGCTGCTGGACTTCCCGTCAGCCGTCGTGAAGGCCTATCCACCGGAAACGGTTGTCGCCGAAAAGCTGGAAGCGCTGGTAACGCTCGGTGTGCGCAACACCCGCATGAAGGACTTCTTCGATCTCTGGGTAATCGCCAAAACTTTTGCTTTCGATGGCGCAACGCTTTCTGCAGCCGTTGCGGCGACGTTTTCGCGGCGGAAGTCTGCGCTTTCCGGGGAGACGCCATTCGCGCTCACCGACGGATTTTCGCTGGACGCGAGCAAGCAAACCCAGTGGAATGCGTTTTTGAAACGCACGGCGATTGCAGTGCCGCCCGCGCCGTTTCCTGAGCTGGTCGGCTTCATAGCGACATTCGTGACGCCGTTGCTTTCGCCGGACGCCACCACCACCATGTCTTCACAGCAATGGCCGCAAGGTGGCCCTTGGACGAAGCCGACAGGTCCTGCGAAAGACGCTTAGAGAGAATGAACTGGGGAAGTCCGTTCGATGAGGCCGGACACAGTGTTCAGCAGCGTTCTCCGGATCACCGCCTTTGGGGATCATCCCCCTTGAAAGGGATGCGATATCTGACTCAGTCGAACTCGCATCCGAATCTTCGGACTGGCGACAGCTCGCCGACGGAATTTGGATGATTGCGAAGGCAGAGATCTGGCCAAGTCGGCTCCGATCATTCGGGCGCGTCACCGCCGCCAGGTAGGAGCTGGCCGATAATCCAACCTGTCCAATGGCTGATATCGGGGGGAGGGCAGTCAGACGCTGGTTTTCGCTATCAGGCAATTCATCGCCGGAATCAGACGTTCGCCGCCACAATCATTTAATTATTCGGCGCAGTTAGCGATAGCGGAACAAGGACCCAAATCATCGCCGCAAACTAGACTGATCTCGGGCGAGGTCTTGAAGTAGCGGAATGGGTTCTTGCGCATTTCCAAGGCTAGCGACCTTGGTCCGCCGCCTCAAGACCCGGTTCCGCTGACATCACTCCGCTGGATCTTCGCATGCCACTCACGACGGCTTGTTCTTGCCAAATCAAGGTATTTCTGGACAGCCCAGAAGGCGTCGACAATAACACAGTATGTTGTCAGCTTGCCCCTACCTAGAGGCCATAAACGTCTTTGAGGATTGAATGATTTGCCTGTGTGCAATCTGGATAGCGCCATCCGATGAGTAATATCGATGATCGCATAATGAGTGGCGATCTGATCTGGGTTGGTGATCTGGATGACTACGTCGATTTCGGCGCGATCAACGACGAGTGGAGTCGGGAAGAAGAGGCAAGAAGGCGTCGAGCAGATTTCGATGCGATAGGCGAACTAGCGCTATTCGATGGTAAGGCCGTCTCTCCAGGTTCGCTTGAGCAAAGAGGGGTTGAACCCGGCGAGTGGCAGTGGGCCTTGCGGCAGGCTGGGACTGCTTTGAACACGTATACCTCGAATCAGGAACTCGAAGCACTGTTGGTCAGAGCGCTCCTGTCACTAGGTCGACGGTATGCAATAATTCGATATGCACGCTGGGAGGGCGTCCCAATCCCTTCTGCGCAAACCGCAAGCCTTCCGTTAGGTTTGAAAGCTCTGCTTTATCAATACCTGAGCGGGCAAGGCATCCGGAAACCGCAACAGTATAACAAGCAGATTGAAGACGTCTTGCAAGCAGCTGCCAGCTTAAAGGGCGATACGGCTTATCGACGCGCCGGAATGGTTCAGTCGCTGCTTCACGAGATCGCTCGCAGGGACGCTGAACACGCTACGGCGCAACCCCTCGACCGTGAGGCAACCCGTTTGATCCTATCTTTGTCTCGATTGCATTTCTCGGTAGCTGAGATTCAGCTCAACTCGTTCACCGCGCTGTCGGAGCTTTCTGCCGCATACTCCAAAGCTAGAAAGGCTGAAGAAACTTTGAGTCATTCGACGAGCCGTCGCTTAATTCGCAACTGGCGGCTGCGCCATCTTCGGCCGCTCACGGAGTTGTTTCCGATTGCAATACGTTATGGCCTTGAACGTGGTATCAGCCACTTTGGGCTGAACAAAGAGCTAACCCGTGAAACCGCCCTAAATGAGCTGGCACTTGCGCATTGCGGTGTGCTGCTCATGCGGCGAACGGCGTACCGGTATGCTGCTGAGCGAACGCTGAGAACGAGCCGTGAGTAGGGTATACCGCTTCCATGGACCGGTACAGGACAGAGTTTCGCCGGGACTGACCCTTCTGCGAAAGCGCAAGCATCGCGAAACAACTCAGCATCACCTTATTGCCGCCGACGAGACTACAATTACTGATGCAAACGGCACGCGTCCTATCGAAGCCTTCCGCGATATGCCCGAGAGATCTTATGTCACCCTGACGAGGCGTGAAGCTGACAACATGGCACTCGCAAACCCTGGGGTGCGCCCACCTGCTGTTCTTGAGGATGAGTACCCTTGGCTTCCGAGTAGATCCTATGTCCCCGATTCCAGAATCGGTTTTGCGAGCCTGAAAGAAATCCAAAGAAAGTACGGCCCAACTCTCGAACCCGCGGCTGCATACTGTGACAGGCGGTGGAACACGATATGTAATTCGCTGAGGCAGAAAAGCTCACTGGATTCGCGCTTTTACTTTGCCTGGCATGTGCCGATTCAAGATGTGTTTGTATTGGAGGAACGCCACGCCAATCGTCGCGTGATCGCAATCGACATCAATGCCATGTACCCCGCCTGCATGCAGGAAGGTTTTCCCAATCCCTCATCGCTTAGACACGAGGTGATTGATCGCGCTTACATGCCGGGCGAGCAGCTTTCGTGTGGGCTTTATCGTTGTCGATTGAGCGGGCCTAACTCGAGCTTCATCAAAGACCACAACCCATTCAGAACTTTCTTCTGTGGACGGAGACTTCGAGCATCCCTTGAGGAGTCGGTAGATGTCGATCTGAACGAATTCGAGGTTCGGTATTTTGCTCGCCACTTCGACCACGTTTATTTGGTTGACGCGGTAATCGGCGACGAAGTGGTCTCGCATCCGCTGGCTAAAGAAGCTCGCAGGCTATTTGCGAAGCGCCAGTCTTACCGTAGCCATGGCAACAAGCCACTTGCAGATCGAGAGAAATTCTGCGCGACTCTTTTGTCATCATGTTCTAGCAGGCCGGAGCGACAAACCGTTCGCTTTAGCGACAATTTGGAAGCAATCGCTTTCCTCAAAGACTCCTATGGTATTGCTCCGTTAGCAGATGAACCTCACGCAGCAACCGAACAATGGATGGGACGAAACAGAGGAGTGGCAGTAACGCACTCGCTAAATGGGGTCGAAGTCAGCGCCACACTTCCAGACGACAGATCATCGTGCTTTGTGCTTGGCCAAAGGATCGTCGCTCGAGGTCGCATAATGCTGCTGGAACTTATGGAAAAAATCCTCGCTCTGGGAGAAGGAATTCGCATTTGCTACGTAAACATCGATTCCGTTCATTTCTCGGCGCCAATAGAAAGCTCCGACGACATCTTTGAGAAACTTGCCTCCCAAGCTTCAAATGCGATGGGATCGTTTAAATTCGAGGCATATACACACCATGGTTTATGGTTGGAACCTGGCCGCTACTGGCTCTACTCTGACAGGATTGAGAGGTTCCGAAATCGCAGCATTGGCGATGCCGCAAATCCGTTCAGAGATACGTCCCATTATGTAGTTTGCAGGCAAATCGGCGATCTTCATATTCCTATCAGAGTTTCGATCAGAATGGCCAAGTCGATGTCCGACTTACGTTCCCTAGATTTCGACTCCGACGGCCCCAATGGCTTTGTGCGCCAATCTCTAATCGAGCGCCGTCATGAAACCAAATACTCTGAAACCCTCGCCATCATTGAGATCAACCGGGCCAAATCAATCCCGTTGCGTATCGAAGCATTCGAACGACTAAAGACACTAATGGGTGAGCCTTGCCCCGCTGCCTCGGGACAAGACTCGTTTCAGGCATAAAGTAAGCCGCTTTAGCGGCCCCTTAAGGGGCGTGTTCGGAGAACACTCGCTTCAGGAACGGACGAACCGGGCAGATCCTGAATTTTCAGGGTAAGCTTCAAACTGATTGGCGACAAGTTCGACTTCGACAAACCAGAAAAAACATGAAGCCGCAGTTGTGGCGGAGAGAAAGTGATCTGCCTCGTGAATGTCGGGCCAAAGTCTCATTGCGTCGCGACCGGCGGTTTAAGGCCACGATAGCTCTGATCGCTCTGAGGGCGACTGGCAAGGTCGATCCAATCCTGTCGTCCGACCGACTCAGCGCCGCCAGGCGGGACATCGCCGATAACGGTCATAGGCCGCATCTGGCCGAACGACGGATTGCCGCCACATCCTCGGCTTGAATGAGGGACCGATCAGGGCTCAGGTCACATCCCATCAACCGGATCGATGAACTGCTTCCGTGGAGATGGGTTGCGTCATCGATGACGTGATTGAACGATTTGGCGAAAACACTGGGAATGGAGACGCCACGATCTAAGATTATTCATGATCGCCGAGACCGAGAAAAAGCAACCGCGCGTCCGGCATCGCCAATAATACTATTGAAGGCGAGGTTTTCCTCCAAATTCATATCAGAGTTGGAAAACCACCTCAATTCCGTGTGCTCATCACAGACATTCTTCGGATCGCCACCGAGCCATTCAGCAACAGCGAAGATGTGGCGCCGCAGCAAGGAATTCCCGCCTGTACTTGGTTCATCGCTTGATCCTAGGAATTTCGTGATCGTAGGCAAGATGCCTATTTCCTCTTCTAACTCCCTAGCCAACGCTAAAGCCGGGCTTTCACCTGTTTCAAGCCGCCCCCCGATCGCGTCCCAGCAGTTGGGCCAAGCCGCCTTTTGAGGCGATCTTAGGCCGAGAAGAACCCGACCAGTCTCATCGACTAAAATGCCAACAGCCACCTCTACAACTGCACCCATCACATTGTCTCCTCGGGCGCCTCCGCATCGTGTTAGAGGAGGCTGATTGCCGCTTATAATATCGAAGCGCAGTCGTGAAACCCTGCACGATCAGAGCAACTCCTGACTCGTACATTTCTCGACGGCGAAGGTCGGACGCTTACGGTCAGGATGTCCGTTTAGCCAACGACAGTCGTAGACGGTCACCAGAGTCGTGCCATTCGCGGTCTCAACAACGGCCGTTCGGCGGGCGGGCAGGGATGCACATCGGTTGGCACCAGAGTTTGACGGCGGCGCCGGAGGAGGGACCGCTGTGGCCGCCTTCAAATACTGGGGCAGATCCGCCTCAGGTGGCGTCAATTGACCGGCCATTTTCGGATGGCGACCTTACCCCATCTCCCCGGAAGTCTTGCAGCAAAGAAGGGTGGCGCTTCCAACTGCCGAACTTTTAGGGGCCTGAATTGCTCGTGCAACGGCTCAAGACTTGCACACCGCCCCACATGGAAACCGGCCCTGTTCCGTCGTGCCCTTTGACGCGCGTTCGCCTGCGAGAAGCAAAGCTCAAGGCGCGTGACCGGCTGGTGTTTGGCGTGCCAGTAAAACGGTTCCCGTTTGCGCCGGGCTGTGAGCTTGTCTGCTTCGTTCCGGGTCAGGTTTTCGGCTTTGTGCGCTGGCGCGGTGATGGATATGGCACGCAGACCTGGCGGATTGTGGTCTGCCAAGCGGCCGACACGGGCACTGAAATAACGAAGATTCCGGGCGTCGAACCGGCGGCGGCTTTGCTCCTCCATGCCTTCGGAAAGACCCGGGTGGTGCGCGCTCTGACTATGATCGGCGGCCTCAAGAAGCAGCAGGAATTGCCAGATATCGCCCCCGATTACTGGCGGCATTTGCACCTCTGCATTGAGCAGAATATCGAGCCCGATGCTTATGATGCGGCGGGCTTCAAAGCGTTGCGCATCGCACAGGAACTGCGCTCTGGCCTCTGAGGCGTCAAAGGCGGTGTCAGGGGTGCGGAAAGAGAAGCGGCTTAATGCAAGATAAAGAAGTTGGGCCCTGCGGGCTCGCTTTCTGGTGACGCCGCTTCAGGACCGTGCGAGTCGTTGACGACCTCGGCGCGAGTCGCCGAAAAAATTCTTTGCACGGCAGATACTGCAGAACACGCGCGAGTCGTTTGGCTTGGCGCATTGGCGCCCTGTTGCGTTGCGCCGTGCCGCCTTTCAATGTCCCTGCAGCAGGAAAGGCAGGCGCGAGTTGAGCGAAACAAACGATGAGTTCCGGCCAAGGCTTGGCCGCATTGCCCGGGACAATGCGGCGCCGCCGCGCAGCCTCGCATCACAGCTGCGCCGGATCGGCAAATCCGGCGGGTCATTGCGCCGAAGGTCTACGCCGAAGTTCCAAGCGTGGCAGGGCACGCGCCGCGCCGTCATCAAGGCGCGCGTTGTGGGCCTTAGTGGCAAGGGGCTGGCTCTCCAGCGTGCGCATCTCGGCTACCTGCAGCGCGAGGGTGCCGGCGAGCGCGGCGAACGCGCTGATTTCTACAATGGGTCAAGCGACGGCGTGGATGGCAAGGACTGGCTCAAGGCCGGCGCTGAGGATCGCCACCATTTCCGCTTCATCGTTTCGGCGGAAGATGGCGATCAGCTGTCAGACCTCAAGCCCTTTATCCGTTCGCTGGTAAGGGAGATGGAATCCGATCTTGGCACACGGCTCGACTGGATCGCGGTCGATCATCACAATACCGATCATCCGCACTCCCATATCCTGATGCGCGGCGTGCGGGACGATGGCCGCGACCTGGTCATGGACCGGGACTACATCTCGTCCGGCATCCGGGCCCGCGCCAGCCAAATCCTGACCCGCGAACTTGGCCTCGAAACCGCCGAGGAGATCGAGTTCAAGATCAACCGCGCGATCCCGGCCCGGCGCGTGACAAATCTCGACCGGCAAATGATGCGCCAGAGCCGCGCCAGCAGCACGCTTGACCTCGCCGATGTTTGGCGCCGCCGGATGCACTATCGCGCCAGGCTGCAAGTTCTGGAACGACTTGGCCTCGCCGAGCGCGCAGGCGCTGGGCGCTGGCAGCTCAAACCCGACCTCATCGATTCCCTCTCGAGACTGGAGCAGCAGGACGTCGCGCAGGCGCGCATCCGGGTGCATCTGCGCGAAGTGGGCCCGAACCGCGCCGAAGGTTTCAATTTTGATGCGCAGGCGAAGCGCCGGGATGTCGTGGGCCGGGTGTTTGCGATGGGCCTCGCCAATGAACACACCGGCAGCGTCTACGCGCTGGTCGATGGTCTCGATGGCCGTGTGCATCATTTCCAGCTCGCTGGTGACAAGGATCTGAAGTCCGGCGAATGGGTGAGGATCAAACCCGACTCGATCGGACGGCTGGGTTCGGTCCCACCGCTCGGCGAGCAGGTCAAAGCAGCCGGGCGAACGATGCTCGATGAGTGGCTAGCCGGAAAGCAAACGTTCGACGCCTCACGCGCAGGCCTCGGGGCGGAGTTCTTGTCAGCCGCCCGTGACCGCCACGCCGACCTTGTCCGGCGCGGGCTCGTTCAGCCTCGCGAGCTTCCGGACGCGCAATTGCTCGCGAAGCTCGATTGGGAAGCCATGCACACCGAAGGCGCCCGCATCGCGGCAGAGATGGGCATGGCCTATCGGCCTGCGAAGCCGGGAGAGGAACTTGAGGGTTACTTCGAACGCGAGTTCACGAGCCAGGCCGGGCGCTTCGCCGTCGTGGAGCGAGACCTGGAGTTTTCGCTTGTGCCCTGGAAGCCGGAGTTCGAACACCGGCGCTACACTCAAATTGCGATGACCATCGAACGTGACTTGTCGATCAGCCGCATGAGTCAGCGCAGCCTCGGTCTTGGCCGCTGACAGCGGCGCCTCTCAGGCGAGATCGCACGCCCGATTTCGCCTGCGTTCTCGAAATCTGAGACCTTTTGCGACCCGCTGCGCATTGAAGGCCAAAGCAGTCAAAAAAATCTTCAGCGAGAACGAAACGCCGGATTGCGCCGCGAAATGCACGGCCTTGCTGGCAATGGCCTGCACGCACACTTGACAGTCACGGCGCGCGAAAATGGTCGTTGCCACTCGCGCGGCGCTGATTTGACAAGCCGTGAAGACGCGCATTTCCTGATGGCGTCCATCGCCAGAAAGGCGCTTCATGAAGTCCCGCGCGATCTGCTATCTCGATGCCACGCTTGACGCCAAGGTCTCTGCAGCCGGGGCCAAGAAAGGCTGGTCAAAATCCGCCGTCATCGAAGCGGCGCTCAAATACTTCTTCTCCTCTGCCATCGAGCATGAGCGCGATGCGCTGCTCATCAAGCGCCTCGATGACATGAACCGGCGCCTCGCGCGCATGGAGCGCGACCAGCAGTCGCTGATGGAGCTCTGCGATCTCGCGATGCGCTATCAGATCGCCTACGGGCCACGGCTCTCGCCAGCCGCGATGAACCAGGCCGTCGTCGAGACTACGCCCGCATTCGAGTTCTATCGAAGCCAGCTCGAACGCCGTCTCGCACCGGGACGCAAGCTTCTCGGCGAGGCGCTCGCCGATGCAATCTTCAGCGAGGATGATTTTGCAAAGCCGAAATCGGCGCAGACAGAAGTCGTTCCGGGGACAAGTCGTTGAAGGTTGCTCCGCCCACCGTGAAACGCGTTTCCGGCGCCGCCTCCTTGCGCGCCCCTGATCCTGGACGGCGGGTCTGGCAAGGGCAGAAGCCGGGGCGTCCCTTGCCAGACCCGCCGTCCAGGCTCATCCTTCGGGAGCGATGCGGCTCCGGGATACGCGGGGAAGGGCGCTTGAAGATCAGATGAGCGAGCCGCCGGTTTTTTCGGAGTTCCACAAAGCGATTGCTGAGGCGCACGGCATTTCGCTTTTTGGTCGTTATTCCGAAACCGATGCGGCCGCCACCTTGAACACGTCGCTTGTGTCTTTGCGGCGTTTGCGTGCAGATAGGCGCATCGCCTTTGTCCGTATCTCGCCCCGCAAGATCGGATTTTTCGGCTATCAGCTCATCGATTTCCTGCTGCAGGCCGTGGAGGAAAAATCATGCCCCGATACTCAAATGACCGGGAATTCCAGCTCGGAGACTTCTGGCTTTCCAAACGGCGCGGCTCCCAAGCTTGGTGCCGCACCTGGTTTGATCTCGAGGATCGACAGACAAAGCGCGTTAGCCTCGGCACAACGGATCATAACGAAGCCCGTCAGGCGCTGACCGACTGGTTCGTGCTGAACCACGCCAAGAAGGATGAAAAGCCGGCCGACGCGACGCTGGCAGAAGTTTTCGCGCGATACTTCGAACACTATGGTTCAACAATCCGGAGCAGCGGAAACATCCAACGCGCTTTGAGTTTCTGGCTCGACTTTCACGGCGCTGCGACGGTCGAAGAGGCCTGCCAGATGCCTCGCCAGCAAGCCTTTCAGAAGTACCTGCGCAGCGACCGCCGTCTTGGGCCCAGCACAAGGCGGCAGGTGCTCACGATCGGCAAGGCGGCGCTGAACTGGACGTGGAAACGCGGAGAGATTGCGTCTGTGCCTTATATCGAACTGATCAAGGTGCCGAAGCCGCCGCCAAAGGGGCGACCCCTCGATGTTCCCGAAGTCGCGCGGCTGATCGAAGCGTCGGAGTATCACCTTCAGGCTTTCATCATCCTGATGATCGCAACGACGGGCAGGAACGAGGCGGTCCTCGGCCTGACCTTCGATCAGGTCGATTTTGCCAACGACCTGATCCACCTTAATCCGGACAAGCGGGAACAGACCCTGAAGTTCCGTCCGACGATCAAGCTGCCGCCGAGTCTGAAGCCGTGGCTCCAGGCACAGTCGAGGCGGTCGCGGTCCGGCCGCGTCATCGAGTTTCGGGGTGCGCCCGTGGCGAGCATTCGCACGGCCTGGCGCACGGTTCGGGCGAAGCTGGAAATGGACGATCAGGTTCAGCCCTATGGCATCCGGCACACGATGGCGCGCTGGCTGCGCAAGAGCAGCGTTCCGGCCTGGGAAGTCGCCGCGCAGCTCGGCCACAGGAGTCCCGATGTCAGCACGACCGAGATCTACGCACCGTTCGATCCGACGTATCTTTTCAAATCGACCGCAGCAATCGACGACTTCCTGCAGCGCGTTGCGTGTCAGTTGCGTGTTAGTTCGATCTCCGAGTTCTTGATCGAGCGGATAAAAGATCAAGAAAATCAAGTCGGTGGGTGGTGGTTCGGGAGAGACTTGAACTCTCGACCTCGCGATTATGAGTCGCGCGCTCTAACCAGCTGAGCTACCGAACCGTTCGCCGCGTCAGCGAAGGCGCCTGATACACAGGGAAACGGGCCGGTGCAAGCGCCCTAGGCGGCCAGCTCCGCGACATGTTCGGCAATCGACAGGGATGAGGTCAGGCCGGGGCTTTCGATGCCGAGAAGGTTGATCAGGCCGGGGCTGGCATGGGTTTCGGGCCCTTCGATGCGGAAATCGCCGGAGGGGGCGCCCCTGGGCACCAGTTTGGGCCGCACCCCGGCATAATCCGGGCTGAGGCGCTCCAGCGTGAGGCCTGGCCAGAAGCGGGTGATTTCGGCATGGAAGAGCTTGGCGCGGGCGGGATCGACCCGGTAGTCGAAGGGCGGGCGAGCGTCGTCCGGGAGCCATTCGGCATCCGGACCCAGCTTGCCGCGCCCGGCGAGGTCGATCGTCAGGTGCAGGCCGAGGCTGGAGGCGGTCGGCATCGGGTAGATCAGGCGGCTGAACGGCGTGTGGCCCTGGATCGTGAAATAGCTGCCTTTGACATAGTGCGGCTCAGGCAGGTGAGCCGTGTGCGGGCCTTCGATCAGCGAGGCGACGCGGATGGCAAAATGGCCGGCGGCGTTGACGACCGTGCGGGCAAGGATGGTGGCGGGCGTCGCGCCCCCGGTTTCGAGCCGGACATGGCCGGTCTCGACCGCGCCGGAGAGGAGCGGCGTGCCGAACGCGATGGAGCCGCCGGCGTCCTCCAGTTCGCCTTGCAGGGCGAGGAAATAGGCGTGGCTGTCGAAGATGCCGGAGACCGGCGACTGGATGGCGCCTTTGACGTTGGCACTGAGCGCCGGCTCGACCTTGCGGGCACCGGCGCCGTCGAGCAGGCGTAGCTCCTCCACGCCGTTTTCCTCGGCGCGGGCGATGATCGCTGGCAGGCCCTCAGCTTCGTCGCCGACGCCGACGACCAGCTTGCCGCAGCGCTTCACCGTGACACCGTGCGCATCGAGATAGGCGTAGAGCATCCGGCGGCCCTGCACGCAGTGGCGGGCCTTAAGGCTGCCCTTGGCATAATAGAGCCCCGCATGGATGACTTCCGAATTGCGGGACGACGTGTGCATCGCGATCTGGTCTTCTGCCTCCAGCACGATGACCTCGCGCCCCGCCCGGGCGAGGGCGCGGGCGGCGGCAAGGCCGATCACGCCGGCGCCGATGACCACCACATCTGCTTCAAAACTGTCCGCCATGAGGGCCTGCTCTCATATCTTCCGCCAACACTCTCGCCGGAAGCACCTTGCCGGTCTATTATCAGGGCGCATGACACGGCGCAGCTTGATTCTCGTCGCTTTTCTCGCGTGCTCGCCCCTGGCAGCGTTCGCGGACATGGCGCGGGCCAATGCCGCGTTCCGGGACGGGCGGTATGACGCGGTGTTGGCCGAGACCGCCAGTACGCTGACGGCGGACGCGCAGGCGCTGCGCGCGCGCACCCTGCTGGCGAAGACAGTGTGTGGCGCGGGCGAGCCGGACACCTCCACGATCAAGGCAGCGCTGGCGGCGGCCGACGCGGCGATCACGCTGGACGCCGGGCATGTCGAGGGGCGGCTGCAGAAGGCGATTGCGCTGTCGCTGCTGACCCGGCCGATGAGCCTCAGCGAGGCAAACGAGTCCGGGTACGGACCAAAGGCCAAGGCGCTGGCTGAAGGTGTGCTGGAGGACGATCCGGACAACCATTATGCGCTGGGCTTCCTGGCGGTGTGGCATGTCGAGGTGCACCGGCGCGCGGGCTCGCTCGGCGCGGCGATCGTCGGCGCGAGCCTCAAGGCCGCGCGGACGGATTATGCCAAAGCGGTCAAGATTGCGCCGGCCGATCCGGGCCTGCGCTGGCAGTGGGCGCGGGCGCTCGCCGCATTCGACGCGAAGAAGTACCAAAGGGAGATCGAGGCCGAGCTGCAGGCGGCTCTGGCGATTGATCCGCAGACGGAGCTTGACCGCGTGATGCAAGGCCGGGCGGCCGCGCTGCTGGACGTTGTGCAGACCGCGAAGGCGCGTGAGATCGAGAAGACGGCGCTGGGAATGCTGTAGGGCGGGATGAAATCCCGCCGTAGCGAGCTGGCGCATCGTCAGCACCGGTTTGGACGGCTCATCCTGAGCGAAGTCGAAGGACGAGCCGGGCCGAGGTGCTGTTCTGCTTCGCCCATCCTTCGACTTCGCTCAGGATGAGGGCGCATTGTGGGATAGGTGGTGGCGGGATAAACCCGCCCTACGCCGCTACTCCGCCGCGACGGCCTCTGCATGCGCCGCCTGTTCCGTCAGCCAGCGTTCGGCGTCGAGGGCGGCCTGGCAGCCCATGCCGGCGGCGGTGACGGCCTGGCGGTAGGTTTCGTCGGTGACGTCGCCGGCGGCGAAGACGCCGGGGATGGCCGTGCGGGGCGAGCCGGGTTCGGTGATCAGGTAGCCGTTGGCGCGCATCGGCAGCTTGCCCACGAAAAGCTCCGTAGACGGCGCATGGCCGATGGCGATGAAGATGCCGTGGACGGGAATGTCGCGCGTGGCGCCGGTCTTGACGTTTTTGATGCGCGCAGCGGTGACGCCCAGCGGTTGCTCGTCGCCGAGCACGTCTTCCAGCGCGGTGTCCCAGATAACTTCGACCTTGGGATTCTTGAACAGGCGGTCCTGCAGGATCTTCTCGGCGCGGAAATGGTCGCGGCGGTGGACGACCGTTACCTTGGAGGCAAAGTTGGTGAGGAACAGCGCTTCCTCCACGGCGGTATTGCCGCCGCCGATGACCATCACTTCGCGGCCCCGGTAGAAGAAGCCGTCGCAGGTGGCGCAGGCGGAGACGCCGAAGCCCTTGAATTTCTGCTCGGACGGAAGGTCGAGCCACTTCGCCTGCGCGCCGGTCGAAATGATCACGGCGTCGGCGGTGTAGACCGTGCCGCTGTCGCCGACGGCGCGGAAGGGGCGCACGTCGAAGTCGACACTGGCGATATGGTCGCTGGCGACCTTGGCGCCCATTTTTTCAGCGTGCTCCTGCATCTTCACCATGAGCTCGGGGCCCTGGATTTCTGCGAAGCCCGGATAGTTTTCCACCTCGGTGGTAATCGTCAGCTGGCCGCCCGGCTGCGCGCCGGTGACGACCAGCGTATCGCGCAGCGCGCGGGCGGCGTAGATGGCCGCGGTCCAGCCGGCGGGGCCTGAGCCGATGATCAGGATTTCTGCGTGCCGTGTGTCGGTCATGTGGAGCTCCCGCGCCGCGTGTCTCGTGTATCGGAGGGCCATATGGGGCCGTCTGCGGGAGGCTTAAAGCGCCGCGCGGCTCATATCAACGTGAAGCAGGGCTATTGCGGCATCCCGGCGCGGCGGCGCTCAGGAATCGGTGCAATTTGAAGGCTCTGCGGCGCCCGCTGTGAGCAGTTCGACGGTGGCGTGGGACGCGCCGAAGGCGGCGGCCAGGCGCGCCTTCACCGCACGGCGCACCGATTCGGCGTCGGCGCCCGGGGCAGGGACGACTTCAAGCGTCACCAGCGGGCGCGATTCGGTGAGCGCCCAGGCGTGGACATGCGACACGTCCGCAACGCCCGGCACATGGGCTTTCAGGTCCGCGATGATTTTTCCGGCTTCCAGGCCGGTGGGCGTTCCCTCGATGAGGATATGGCCGGCTTCGCGGGCGATGCGCACACCGCCGAACAGGGCGAGACCGGCGACGAGGATCGAGAGCAGGGGGTCGGCGATGGTCCAGCCCTGCCACAGGATCAGGCCTGCCGCGACGATGGCGGCGACCGAGCCGAGGAGGTCGCCGGCGACATGCCAGAGCGCGCCGCGCAGGTTGAGGTCGTCCTTGTGGTTGCCGCCGTGCAGGATGGCGAAGGCCATCACGTTGACCACGAGGCCAAGCACGGCGACGCCGAGCATCAGGGGTGCGGCAACCTCCACCGGCGCGAGCAGGCGGGCGACAGCCTCCCAGACGATCCAGAGCGCCAGCAGGATGAGCAGTACGCCGTTGGTGAAGGCGGCCAGCACCTTCATGCGGGCGAAGCCGAAGCTGCGGCCGGGGTCGGCCGGCCGGGCGGCAAGCTTGTAGCCAAGCCAGGCGAGCATCAGCGAGCCGGCGTCGGTCAGCATGTGGGCGGCATCGGCCAGCAGCGCGAGCGAGCCGGAGACGAGGCCACCGATCACCTCGGCCAGCATGAAACCGCCGGTCAGCAGCGCAGCCAGGACAACGCGGCGGCGGGCGTCAGCGCTGGACATGTCGGCGTCATGGCTGTGCGTATGGCCATGATCGTGGTCATGGTCGTGATCGTGGTCGTGCGGGGCATGGGTGTGATCGTGCATCGGGCCGGGGTGCCGCGCCGGCACGCGAAGGTCAACCGGGGCGTGATAGCATTACGCAGCAACTGCGCTTATGCTCGCCGCCGAGGCACGGACAACAGTGCCCGGGAGGAAAACATGGCCAAGGTTCGCCTGCGGCAGCTGGTGATTGCCGCGCATACGCTGGATGTGGCGCAGACGCTGTCGGACGTGCTGGGGCTGGGCGAGCCGTTCATTGATCCCGGGGTGGGCGAGTTCGGGCTGGTCAACCGCGTGTTCGCGATCGGCGACCAGTTCCTCGAAGTGGTGGTGCCAACCGCGCTAACGGCGCCGGCCGGGCGCTTCCTCGGACGCGGCGGGGAGGGCGGCTATATGGCGATCTTCCAGACGGACGATCTCGCCGCGGCGCGGGCGCGGGCGGACGCGCTGAAGATACGCCGCGTCTGGAACATCGACCTGCCGGATATTTCCGCAAGCCATCTGCACCCGGCGGATGTGGGCGCGGCGATTGTTTCGATTGACGAGGCGCGCCCGGCGGGCAGCTGGCGCTGGGGCGGGCCGGATTGGGAGAAGCGCGCCTCGGGCGGCAAGCTGACCGGCGCGGTGATCGCCTGCGCCGAGCCGGAATTGATGGCGTCGCGCTGGGCCGAGGCGCTGGGTGTGAAGGCGAAGCTTGGCGTGGTGACTCTCGAGGACGCGGTGCTGGAATTCCGTCAGGGGACGGAGGAGCGGATTGTGCAGTTTGTCGTGAGCGTGCCGGATGTGGGCGCGGCACTGGCGCGGGCGACGGCGGCGGGATGTGATGTGGCGGGGCATACCGCGACCGTGGGCGGCGTGGGTTTGGTGCTCGGGAAGTAAGCCCCTCACCTTCCGCGCCCTGCGGGCGCTCCCTCCTCTCCCGCGTGGCGGGAGAGGGGCAAGAGGCGAAGCGCGACCGTCCTCACCCCTCTCCCTCCGTGAGAGGAGGGGCCCACCGCGAAGCGGTGGGAGGTGAGGGGCTTGAAGCTAGACGTCCACCTCGGCTTCCAGCGCGAACTCCTCGATGAACTCGCGGCGGGGTTCCACCACGTCGCCCATCAGTTTGGTGAACAGTTCGTCTGCCTCGTCGGCATGGTCGACCCTCACCTGCAGCAATGTGCGCGCGTTGGAATCGAGCGTGGTTTCCCAGAGCTGGTCGGCGTTCATTTCGCCGAGGCCCTTGTAGCGCTGGACCTTCAGGCCCTTGCGGCCGGATTCCAGCACCGCGCCGAGCAGGCTGGCTGGTCCGTGTACGGTGATTTCGCCGCCCTTCTCCTGACGCAGGATGGCCGGCTGGCCATAGAGGTCGGCAAGGCCGGCAGCGCGCTCGGCGAGGCGGATGGCATCCTGGCTGGCGATCAGCGAGGGCGGCAGCACAGCGGTCTCGTCGACGCCGCGCACGGTGCGCTGGAGAACGAGGGCGCCTTCCACGAAGCGGCCTTCCCAGGTGTCTTCGCCTTCCTCGGCGAGACGGTTCAGGCGCTCGGCCGTCAGCTTCGCTTCGGCGGCGTCGGCGTTCGGGGCGAGCGCTCCGGCGAGGGCCGCGTGCTCGATCAGCTCTGCCGGGGCGCGAAGGGCGAGGCGTTTGAGGCTGGCGCGGAAGTTTGCGGCCTGGCGCACGCGGTCGCGCAGGTCTTCGCCGCCGATCTGGGTGCCGTCCGAAAGGATCAGCGTTTCGCCGCTGGTGCCTTCCTCGATCAGATAGGCTTCAAGCTCCGCATCGTCCTTCACGTAGCGCTCGGAACGCCCCCGCGTGACCTTGTAGAGCGGCGGCTGGGCGATGTAGAGGAAGCCGCGCTCGATGATCTCGGGCATCTGGCGATAGAAGAAGGTCAGCAGCAGCGTGCGGATGTGCGCGCCGTCCACGTCAGCATCGGTCATGATGATGATCTTGTGATAGCGCAGCTTGTTGATGTCGAACTCGTCGCGCCCGATCCCGGCGCCGAGCGCCATGATCAGTGTACCGACCTGATCGGACGAGAGCATCTTGTCGAAGCGCGCACGCTCGACGTTGAGGATCTTGCCGCGCAGCGGAAGGATCGCCTGGTTGTCGCGGCTGCGGCCCTGTTTGGCGGAGCCGCCGGCCGAGTCACCCTCGACGATGAAGATCTCGGATTTCGCCGGGTCTTTCTCCTGGCAGTCAGCCAGCTTGCCGGGCAGGGAGGTGATGTCGAGCGCCGACTTGCGGCGCGTCAGTTCGCGCGCCTTGCGGGCGGCTTCGCGCGCGGCGGCGGCTTCGACGATCTTCTCCATGATCTGCACGGCTTTTTTCGGGTTCTCCTCGAACCATTCGCCAAGCTTCTCGCCGATCAGGCTTTCGACTACGGGGCGCACTTCGGACGAGACGAGCTTGTCCTTCGTCTGTGAGCTGAATTTCGGGTCCGGCACCTTCACCGACAGTACGCAGGTCAGTCCTTCACGCGCGTCATCGCCGGAGATTTCGACCTTCGACTTCTTCGCAATGCCGGTTTCGTTGGCATACTTGTTGATGATGCGTGTCAGCGCGCCGCGGAAGCCGGCCAGGTGGGTGCCGCCGTCGCGCTGGGGGATGTTGTTGGTGAAACAGAGGACGGACTCGTGATAGCTGTCGGTCCATTCGAGCGCGGCTTCGACCGTGATGCCGTCCTTTTCGCCGATCACATAGACCGGTTCGCCAATCAGCGAGGTCTTCTGGCGGTCGATATGCTGGACGAAGGCCTTCACGCCGCCTTCGTATTGCAGGATGATCTCGTAGGACTCGGCTTCGCGCTCGTCGCGGAAGATGATCTTCACGCCGGAGTTCAGGAAGGCGAGTTCGCGCAGACGGTGTTCCAGCGTCTTGCGGTCATAGTCGGTCATCGTGAAGGTCGACGTCGACGCAAGGAAGCGCACGGCGGTGCCGGTATAGTCCTTGCCGTTCTCTCGCTTGGGCGACTTGCCGCGCTTGACCAGCGGTGCCTCGACACGCCCACCATCGACGAAACGGACGAAGTGCTCATAGCCTTCGCGGTGGATGGTCAGGTCCAGCCAGTCGGACAGGGCGTTGACGACGGACACGCCGACGCCGTGAAGGCCGCCGGACACCTTGTAGGAGTTCTGGTCGAACTTACCGCCGGCGTGCAGCTGGGTCATGATCACTTCGGCGGCGGAAACGCCCTCCGAGGCGTGCAGGCCGACGGGGATGCCGCGTCCGTTGTCGGTGATCTCGGCAGAACCGTCCGGGTAGAGCGTGACCGTGACGCGGTCGGCATGGCCGGCGAGGGCTTCGTCGATCGCATTGTCGACCACCTCGTAGATCATGTGGTGGAGGCCCGAGCCGTCATCGGTGTCGCCGATGTACATGCCGGGGCGTTTGCGCACGGCGTCGAGGCCTTTCAGGACCTTGATGGAATCGGCGCCATATGCGCCTTCGCCGCCCTCTTCGGGGGCCTCGGGGACCGTGTCATCCGCCATGGGAAATTCTTTCTCGGGTGATTCTCAGAAGTACCCGGAATATAGGGGATTTTCGTCCCCAAGGGAACGGACAGGCCGGCTATTTTACAGTGCGCAAAGGCTCTACAAAAAGCCTTTTTTATCAGTACTTTACGCGGTAAATCTCAGGCCCGATCGAGCCTGCTCAGCCCGGGCCGCCTGCCGGCTTGTATTTGACAGGTTTTCCGCCGGGTTTCTTGCCCGATTTGGGGCCGGCCTTGTAAGCCGGTTTCGGGCCCTTGGCGTGGGCTGGCTTGCCCTTGAATCCGCCCTTGCCGCCGCCCGTTTTCGGATAGGGTTTGCCCGGCTTGCCGCCTTTCGAGCGGTCGTCCTCGACATAGTCCGACGGCGCAAAGGCGCGCGGCGGCGGGGTTTCGTCGTGGCCGCGTTCGCGCGGCGGGCGGTCCGCGCGGGCGGGGCGTTCCTTGCGGTAGGGCGCGCGCGGCGCCTCCTCACGGCGTTCGCGGCGCGGCGGAGCATCGGACGAGAAAGGTTCGGGTTCCGGGATGCCAGGCAGCGGGAAGGCCTGAAGGCTGCCTTCAAGGCGGCCGGACTCGCCGGTCTTCGTGAACAGGCGCTCGGCGCCCGCTTGTGTCAGCTCCACATGCGTGTTGCCGGAATTGATACGGATCTGGCCGATATCGTCCCGCTCAAGGCCGCCTGCCTTGCACAGCATCGGCAGCAACCATTTCGGATCAGCATTCTTCTTGCGGCCCACGTTGATAGCGATCCAGACAGCGCCCGGAATGTCGGCGCGCTCCGTACGCGGACGTTTCTCGCGCGGCGGGCGGTCCTCCCGGTCAGGGCGCGGGGCGCGCTCAGGCCGCTCGCCACGTTCAGGGCGGTCCCAGTCGGCGCGGGGCGCGCGCTCGCGGCGGTCACTGGCGCGGTCGTCGACCTCGCGCAGGTCTTCCGGCGCCGAACGGCCTTCGCGCTTGGCGCGGATGAAGGCGGCGGCCACCGCCGCGGCGCCATGCTGGGCCAGCAGTTGCTCGACGAGGGCCGCTTCGTTGTCGTTGGCCGGATCAGACAGGGCGGGGTCCGCGAGGAGGCGGGCATCATCCTGGCGCGCGATCTCGTCGGCGGAGGGCGGCTTGCCCCAGCTGGCGGAGATCTTCGCGTCCTGCAGCAGTCGTTCGACGCGGCGGCGGGCCTTGGGCGCCACCAGCATGGCGCTGACACCCTTGCGGCCCGCGCGCCCGGTGCGGCCGGAGCGGTGAAGCAAGGTGGCCGGATCGCGCGGCAAGTCCGCGTGGATCACGAGGCCGAGATTCTTGAGGTCGAGCCCGCGGGCGGCAACGTCGGTGGCAATACAGACGCGGGCGCGCCCGTCGCGCAGGGCCTGCAGCGCGTTGGAGCGTTCCTTCTGGCTCAGTTCGCCCGACAGGGCGACGACCGGGAAGCCCCGGTTGCCCATGCGGCTCATCAGCTTGTTGACGGCGGCACGGGTGGAACAGAAGACCAGCGCGCTTTCGGAATCCGAATGGCGCACGATGTTGACGATGGCATTCTCTTCATCGCCGGGGGCGACGAGCATGGCCTTGTATTCGATGTCGACGTGCTGGCTCTTCTCGGCGTCTGTGGTGACGCGCTCGGCGTTCTTCTGGTAGCGCGCGGCGAGGGCGGCAATACCTTTCGGCACTGTTGCGGAAAACATCAGTGTACGGCGCTCGTCCGGCGTGTCCTGCAGGATCAGCTCGAGTTCCTCGCGGAATCCCATGTCAAGCATCTCGTCGGCTTCGTCGAGCACGACAACGCGCACGCCGCCGGTGACCAGCGAGCCGCGCTTGATGTGGTCGCCGAGGCGCCCCGGCGTGCCGATGACGATATGGGCACCGCGTTCCAACGCGCGGCGTTCGTCGCGCATGTCCATGCCGCCGACACAGGTGGCCAGACGGGCGCCGGCATTGCCGTAGAGCCATCCGAGTTCGCGTGCGACCTGCATGGCCAGCTCGCGTGTCGGCGCCACGATGATCGCGAGCGGCGAGGAGGCCGGCATCAGCGTGTCTTCGCCGGCAAGCAGGTCATCCGCCATTGCGAGGCCGAAGGCCACGGTCTTGCCAGAACCGGTCTGGGCAGACACGAGCAGGTCCTTGCCGGCAAGGTGCGACGCGAGCACGGCGGCCTGGACTTGGGTAAGGGTGGTATATCCGCGTGCGGACAGCGCGCCTGCGAGCGCGGCGGGGATCGTATCGGGAAGGGTCATTCAGGGGCTTTCGGGCGTCAAGCGGGCCTATTGGCACGTTTGAAGCCGGGCGGCTATGCCCAACCTGCCGCTGCAACAGGCATTCGCGGCGCGAATAGGGAAATGTGCGTAGCCCTTTCCCGCACCGGGACGTGTAAGCGGGCGAGCATGAACCCGAACTGGCTTTCCCACGCCGCCCGCGCCGTTCCGCGCTATACGAGCTATCCGACCGCGGCGGACTTCACGCCCGAAACGGGCGAAGCGGAAGCGCGCGCCTGGGCTGGCTCTGTGGCGCCCGGCGAGGCGATTTCGGCCTATGTGCACATCCCGTTCTGCGAAACGCTGTGCTGGTATTGCGGCTGCGCGACCAGCGTGCCGAACGGCTATCGCCGGGTCGGTGAATATGCCGGCCGCCTGAAAGCGGAGATCGAGCTGTGGGCCCGGTCGCTCGGGCCGCATGCCGGTATCGGTCACCTGCATTTCGGCGGGGGATCGCCGAATGCGCTCAACGCGGCCGACTTTGCCGCGATCGTGACGGCGCTGCGCGGCAGTTTCGGCTTGCGGCCAGATGCGGAGATCGCGGTCGAACTTGACCCGCGCACGATGCACGAGGGGCAGGTCGAGGCACTGGCGGCGGCGGGCGTCACGCGCGCGAGCCTGGGCGTGCAGACGCTCGCGCCGGCGGTGCAGGCTGCGGTCAACCGTATCCAGCCGCCGGACATGGTGGCCCGCCTCGTGCGCGACTTGCGCGCCGCCGGGATCGGTTCAATCAACATGGATCTGATGTACGGCCTCCCGCACCAGACGACGGAGGACGTCGTCACCGCCGCGCGCTTCGCCGCCGGAGCCGGTGCTGCCCGCATTTCCGTATTCGGCTATGCGCACGTGCCGTGGTTCGCCAAGCACCAGAAGGCGATCGACGACGCGGCGCTGCCCGGACTTGAGGCCCGGTTCGAGCAGGCGGACGCTGCGGCGGCGGTCCTTCGCGCGGCGGGCTACCTGCAGATCGGGCTTGATCACTTCGCCCGTGCCGATGACCCGTTGGCGGTTGCTGCCCGCAACGGACAATTGCGCCGCAATTTTCAAGGGTACACGGATGATCCGCATGCGACGCTGATCGGGCTGGGGGCAACGTCGATCTCGCAGTTCCGCGAGGGATTTGTCCAGAACCTGAAAGACCGCAGGGCGTGGGGCGAAGCGGTTGCCGCCGGCAGGCTGCCGGTGGAACGCGGCGTGGCGATCACGGGCGACGACCGGCTTCGCGGGCGCGCAATCGAAGTGCTGATGTGCCAGATGTCGGTGGATGCCGGCGAGGTGTGCCGCGAGACGGGCGCGCCGCAGGGTAGCCTTGACGCTGCGCTGGCCAAAGCCCGCGCGCTGGTGCCTGCCGGGCTTTGCCAAGTTGATGGCCAGCGCGTCAGCGTGCCGCCCGCTGCGCGGCATTTCCTGCGCACCGTGGCGCAGTGCTTTGACGGGCGAACGCCGGTGACCGGCGGCGCGGCGCGTCATGCCAAGGCGGTCTGATCGCTAGAACGGGTTCAGGGTGTAGCCGTCCTGTTGCAGCAGGGCGTGCGCGGTCATCGCCGACAGCGCGAGCGTGACGCCCGGCAGCAGGTCGTCCTGGGTGATGCCGCGTGCGGCCGCCGTCTGCCCGCAGAGCTGGAGCGTGGCGCCGGCTGCGAGGAGCTCCGAGATCAACGCGGCATTGGGATTCGGCTCGCCCCGTTTCGCGTCGTTTACGAGGTCCATGGCCGCCGGTCCGTGCACGACGATGGCGACGGAGACATCTTCGGAGGACACACCGGCAAGGGCGTGCATGTTGAGAAAGCGGGCGGCGCTGTCGAGGCTTCGGTTGACTTCGCCCGCTTCGCTCGCAGCGGAAACGTCGAAAGCCACCTTGAACCGCGCACCGGCTGGCAGCGCCGCGCCCGGCACGATGGCCGTCTTGCCATAGGAAGGAACGCGCGGCCCCGGAATGAAATCTTCCGGCCCGGCGAATGCTGGCAGGCAAAGCAGGAGGGCAGCAAAGGCACAGACAGCGTTCTTCATCGGGGTCATTCCTTCAGGGCGGCGGCGTGGTGGGCGATGTGTTCGTCCATGTATGTGGCGATGAAATAGTAGTCGTGGCCATAGCCTTCTCGCAGACGGTAATCGAGGCGCTGGCCGTTCGTCTCGCAGGCGTCGATGAAGATCGCCGGCTTCAGTTCGCGCTCGAGGAATGTATCTGCCGTACCGGTGTCGATGAGGATCAGCGCCTTGGACTGGCGCTCCTTCACGAGCTCGGTGGAATCGTACTGCTCCCATGCGATCGAGGGCGGTCCCAGGTAGGCGGAGAACGCCTTCTCGCCCCAGGGCACGCGGGCAGGCGATGTGATCGGCGAGAAGGCCGAGCAGGACTTGTAGGTATCCTGATTCTTGAGATGCAGCGTGATCGCGCCGTGGCCGCCCATCGAGTGGCCGAAGATGCCCTGGCGCGTCAAGTCGGCAGGGAAGTTTGCAACAATCAGGCCCGGCAGTTCGTCCGTGATGTACTGGTCCATCCTGTAGTGCTTCGCCCATGGGTCCTGCGTGGCGGTGAGGTAGAAGCCCGCGCCCTGGCCGAGATCGTAGGCGTCGTCGTTGGGTACATGCTCGCCGCGCGGGGAGGTGTCGGGCGCGATGATCATCAGGCCGTGGCGGGCAGCATGCTCCTGCACGCCGGATTTCTCCATCATGTTCGCCCAGGTGCAGGTGAGCCCCGACAGATACCACAGCACCGGCACGGGTCCATGCGCGGCCTGCGGCGGCGTATAGACGGCAAAGCGCATGGTGCAGCCGAGCAGCGCGCTCTCATGGTCGTGTACGGACAATTTTCCGCCGAATGATTTCCAGGCTGAGACGAGGGTGAGGGACATGGCGGCGCTCCAGTCTGCGGCGGGGAGGCGCGTTTCTGACCCCGCGGCGGCAGCGAAGTCAAGGAAGTGGGCTTGCGCCCGGCGTGTGCTTTTCGCATGACGGGGGAAAATCCGGAGGGATCGGAGCAAGGCATGGGCGAATACACGCTGTACGGCGCAGAAGTGAGTTATTTCACCGGCAAGGTGCGTGCCTATCTCGCCTGGCGAGGCGTACCTTTCGCCGAGCAGGTGGCGACCCAGGCCGCCTACCGCGACATCATCCTGCCGAATGTCGGCTGGCCCGTCATTCCGGTTGTGAAGGCGCCGGACGGCACGATCGTGCAGGACAGCGCCGAGATCATCGACTACGTGGAGCACGCTGAAAGGCTCGCGCCGCCTGCGATCCCGCAGACGCCCCTGCAACGTTTCGTGGCCGAACTCCTGCACCTCTACGCCGACGAGTGGCTGGTGATTCCGGCGATGCACTATCGCTGGAGTTTCAATGAAGATTGGGCCTATGCCGAATTCGGGGCGTTGTCGGCGCCGGAGGCCAGCCAGCCCGAGCAGTATGAGATCGGCAAAAAGAACGGCCAGCGTTTCAAGGGCGCACTGCCGGTGCTGGGAGTCAGCGAGGAGACCATCCCGGGCATTGAACTTTCCTACGAGCGTTTCCTTGCGGACTTCTCGCGCCATCTGGAGGTGCACCCCTACGCGCTCGGTGGCCGGCCCTGTCTTGCGGACTTCGCGCTCTACGGACCGCTCTATGCGCATCTCTACCGCGACCCTACGTCCGGCGAGCTGATGAAGTGCGTCGCGCCAAGGGTGGCGGACTGGGTGGAGCGGATGCAGGCGGGCGGGAAGGGCGGCGGCGAACTGCTCGCCGGTGACGCCGTGCCTGAAACGCTGGAGCCGATCCTGGCGCGCCAGATGAAGGAGCAATTTCCCGCGCTCGAAGAGACCGTGAAACTGTTTGGCGCCTGGGCCGATACAGTCACGCCCGGCGCGTTCGTGCCGCGCTCGCTCGGCGAGATCTGGATCGACATCGAGGACCGGCGCGGACCTGCGCAGGCACGCACCTTCCCGCTGCTGCGCATGCAGGCCGTGACGGACGCCTATGATGCGATGGATGCGGGCGCGAGGGCCCGGGCGGATGCCTTGCTGGAAAGGGTTCGCGGGCTGCCGCTCAAATCGTTCCGCCTGCCCAAGCGGCTGACGCGGACCAGCAACCGGCTTGCGCTCGCCTGATCAAGGCCGGGAGGCAGGCCAGGGGCGCGGGAAGGAAACGGCGAAGCCGTTATCAGTGAAGCCCTCGTCCGGCTGGTTGTGCGGCGAGCCGGCGTCTTCGTACCATTCGAGGCCTCGCCAGCTCTCAAGCGCGCGCTGTTTGAGCTCCGGTGTCAGCGCGCCGTGCATATGGGCGACGAGCGCCTTGGTCCACGGGGCGAGCGAGACGAGGCGGTTGCCTTCGGCCAGCGCCTGCTCGATCACCCAGCGGATGGGCGCCGAATGCACCGCCGAAAGGTCCGGCGGTGCATCGGAGTCACGCCATTCCGGCACCTAGCCGCGGTGCAAGGCGCAGAGCTTGTTGCCGTCCGGATCGCGCAGGTAGGCGAGGTAGAGGCGCGAGCCGGGGTTTTCGCGCCAGCCCGGCGGGTCTTCGATGGCGGTGCCGCCGGCTGCGACGCCGGCCTTGTGCCAGGCATCAGCCTGCGCGGTGTCGTTCATGGCAAAGCCGATGGTCATGCCATTGCCGCTGGTCGCCGACTTCCCGTCGATCGGCGGGGTGACGAGAAAGATCCCGCCATTGTGGATGTAGACGAGGCGGCCCTTGGGGTCCGTAATGCCGGCATTTCCGCCGACAGACGTGAACAGGGCATCATAGAATTTCTTGGATCGGTCGATGTCGTTCGATCCCACCATCATATGGCTGTACATTTTCGTTTCCTCCAGTTGTTGTTCAGAAAGTCAGGGGGCAGGCGGCCGGGAGCCGTGATCGGCGAAGGCCGCCATAGCAGGCGCATAGTCTTCCGGCGCAGGGAAGCCGTCAAAGCTGAATTCGGCGCCGGTTGTCGCGAAGGGAAGGCGGTCGCGGGTCATCGTTTCGATAATCGGGCGCGTCCAGTTGCCGCCGTCCAGCATGCTCGGGCGGAAGTTCACGAAAGGCAGGTTCGGCATCCGGGTGAACAGCCAGTTCTTGCAGTGCGGACAGAACATCTGCTGGTTCTCGGTATGCAGCCCGCCGGTGACGGGCTCACCTTCGGTCACCTCGAAGCCATCCGCGGGCAATAGTAGCGATAGAGAATACGGTCCGCTCGTCAGTTTTTGGCAGCCGGTGCAATGGCAAGCCATCGACACCAGTGGTGCCTTCGTGACACGCATCTTCACCTGCCCGCAAAGGCAGCTGGCAGTCCAGGGAAGGCGCCACTCGTCCATCAAAACACCACTACGCTCCGAATGCTCTTGCCCTCGTGCATCAGGTCGAACGCGTCGTTGATCTTGTCGAGGGTCATCACGTGCGTGATCATCGGGTCGATCTCGATCTTGCCGCTCATGTACCAGTCGACAATCTTCGGCACATCCGTGCGGCCCTTGGCGCCGCCGAAGGCCGTGCCGCGCCAGTTGCGCCCGGTGACCAGCTGGAAGGGGCGGGTGGAGATTTCCTTGCCCGCTTCCGCCACGCCGATGATGACAGACGTGCCCCAGCCGCGATGGCAGCATTCGAGGGCCTGGCGCATCACGGTCGTGTTGCCGGTGCAGTCGAAGGAATAGTCCGCGCCGCCGTCGGTCAGCTCGACGAGATGGGCGACGACGTCCTTCACCTCCTTCGGGTTGACGAAGTGGGTCATGCCGAAGCGGCGGCCCCATTCTTCCTTGGACGGATTGATGTCGACACCCACAATCTTGTCGGCGCCGGCCATGCGTGCGCCCTGGATCACATTGAGACCAATGCCGCCGAGCCCGAAGACGACGACATTCTCGCCGACCTGCACCTTCGCCGTGTTCACCACCGCGCCCACGCCGGTCGTCACGCCGCAGCCGACATAGCAGGCTTTCTCGAATGGCGCGTCTTCGCGGATCTTTGCGACGGCGATTTCCGGCAGCACGGTGAAGTTCGAGAAAGTCGAACAACCCATGTAGTGGTAGATCGTCTGGCCCTTGTAGGAGAACCGGCTCGTGCCGTCCGGCATCAGGCCCTTGCCCTGCGTGGCGCGGATCGCGGTGCAGAGGTTCGTCTTGCCGGAGAGGCAGCTTTTGCACTGGCGGCATTCCGGTGTGTAGAGCGGGATGACGTGGTCGCCCGGCTTCACGCTGGTGACGCCTGCGCCCACCTCGCGCACGATGCCGGCGCCCTCATGGCCGAGGATCGACGGGAAGATGCCTTCGCTGTCGAGCCCGTCGAGCGTGTAGGCGTCGGTGTGGCAGATGCCCGTCGCCATGATTTCCACCAGCACTTCGCCGGCCTTCGGTCCTTCAAGGTCCAGCTCGACAATCTCGAGCGGCTTCTTGGCTTCAAAGGCTACGGCGGCGCGGGTTTTCATGGGCGGACTCCTTGCTTTGCGCCTTACCTAGTCCGCTCCGGGGCGGGGGTCCACCCGCCGGGTTGACAAAGGTTTGACATCAAACTAAATAGTTTGGCATCAAACGACCTTGGAGTGTGCCAATGGCAAACCGTCGCGGAATTTTGAAACTGATCGGGGGCGGCGTGGTGCTCGCGGCGGCGGGCGCCGGCGGCTTCGTGGCGGCCAACCAGCCGTCGCACGCGGCGCGCCAGGCCTGGCGCGAGGCAGGCCAACCGGAAGAATTCCGCCGGCGGTTCCTGTCCTATGCCCTGCTGGCGCCAAACCCGCACAACCGGCAGCCCTGGCTCGTCCGGCTCGACGGGACGAACAGCCTCACCCTGTTTTGCGACCTCGATCGCCGCTTGCCGGCAACCGATCCCTTTGACCGGCAAATCACGATTGGCTTCGGCACGTTCCTCGAGCTCCTGAGCCTCGCGGCGGCCGAAGACGGCTACCGCGCCGACATCACGCCCTTTCCCGAAGGCTCGCCCGCGGTGGCAGGCCGGCTCGATGCGCGCCCGGTCGCCAAGGTGGAATTCACGCCTGACGCTGCCGTCCCGGACGCGTTGTTCCGCGGCGTGCTTGCCCGGCACACCAACCGCGAAGTCTACGCGGCGCGCGATGTCGAACCGGAAAAGCTTGCCGCGCTGGTGGCGGCCGGCACCGTGTTCGGCGCGGCGGCGCATGCCTGCGGCAACGACGAACTTGCGGCCAAGCTGCGCAGCCTCACGTGGCGCGCCCACGAAGCGGAGTCCCTCACCCCAGCCACCATGCAGGAAAGCATCGACGTGATGCGCATCGGCGCGCGGGAGGTGGAAGCGCATCGCGACGGACTGTCGTTCGAAGGTCCGCTGTTCGCCGCAGGGAAGCTGACCGGAATGATGAGCCGTGAGGCGCTGGCGGACCCGACGTCTGCAGCTTTCCGGCAAGGCCTCGACATGTTTCGCGCACGGGCCGCGTCTGCACGCGCGTTCGTATGGCTCACGAATGATGGCCAGGCGCGCGAGGATGAGCTGGCAGCCGGGCGGGCGTACATGCGCCTCACCCTGCAGGCACCGGCGCTTGGCCTTGCCATTCATCCGTGGAGCCAGTCGCTGCAGGAATATCCAGAGATGGCCGGCCTGTTCGCCGAAGTCCACGATCTGATCGGGGGCGGAAAGCGGCTTCAGATGCTGGTACGTACCGGTTATGCCAAACCAGTCATCGCCGCGCCCCGACGCGGTCTCGAACCGCTCCTGATGGATTGAATGCATGCCCGCCAAGCCGACGCCGCCGACCGACACGGACGCCCTCTACTTCCAGCTGTTCAACGAGATCGGCATCATCGCTCAGCTTTCGGCCAGCCGGTTCCAGCGCGTGTTGCCACATGGACTGACGGTCGCACAGTTTTCGCTGCTCAATCATTGCGTCCGGCTCGGGGATGGCTGGACCCCGGCGCGGCTGGCAACGGCCTTCCAGGTAACCAAGGGCACGATGACCAGCACCCTGCAGAAGCTTGAGGCCAAGGGCTTCCTGCGGATTGATCCGGATACGGCGGATGGCCGCTCGAAGCGCGTGTTCCTGTCGGCGGAAGGGCGCGCCGCGCGTGAGGCATCCCTGAAGGCGCTGGGGCCCGAACTGGCCGGCCTGCCGGAAGGCTTTCCGCCTGCGCTCGCGCGCGAAATCCTCCCGGCACTCGCGCACCTGAGGAACTGGCTCGACACGCACCGCTGATCCTTTCATTCTTGCGCCATCAGGGAGGGCGGGATGAAGTGGGTATTGTGGGGGCTGGGCATTCTTGCGTTCGCCATGTGGGCGAGCTGGTCCTGGGCCGGGCGTGACCTGAAACCGCTTGACGACATTGAACGCGCCCGCGCGCCCGGACAATTCGTGCAGTTGCCTGGCGCGCAGATACACTACCGGTTCAGTGGGCGGGAAGGGGCGCCGCTGGTCGTGCTGGTGCATGGCTATTCCACGCCGGGTTTCATCTTCGACCAGAATGCGGCGGCGCTGCGCGATGCGGGCTTTCGTGTGCTGCAGTTCGACCATCTAGGCCGGGGTTGGTCCGACCGCCCGGATTCGCGCTACGATGTGGACTTCTACGATTGGGAACTCCTCGCATTGCTCGATGCCCTCAACGTGAAGGAGCCGGTCGGGCTGGTCGGCCTGTCGATGGGCGGCCCGATCGTCGCAGAGTTCGCGGTGCGTCATCCCGAACGGGTGGCCCGCGTGTTCCTGTTCGTGCCGGCCGGTTTTGACGTGGCCGGGACCGACGGCTTCCAGGCATCGCTGTTGCGCACGCCGGTCCTGGGCGACTGGCTGTGGCGGCTTGTTGCAATGAATGCGATTGCCGGCGACCCCCAGTATGACGAAGCAGGCCTGGAGCCAGAAAACCGGCTTCAGGGAGATGTCCGTGAGCAGATGAAATACCGCGGCTACGGTCGCGCATTGCTTTCCACATTCCGTAACTTCCCGATGCAGGGCCGCGAAGACACTTACGCCGCGCTGGGGCGCACGGGCCTGCCGGTCGCCGCCGTGTTCGGCGACGCCGACCCGACGGTCCTCCTGTCAAGCGCCGATGCGCTCCGGGCCGCCATTCCTTCGGCCAAGATCCAGATCATTGAAGGCGGCGATCACGGCCTCAACTACAAGCGGCATCTAGACGTGAACCCGGTGCTCACCGGCTGGTTCGAGCAGGAAGCTGCCTGGTTCGAGCCCGAACCCGAACCGGCCGCCGCACCGGTGCCGGAAGATGACGGCACCGCCGCCGCCGAAGTCGACGACGACATTCGCAATTTCAAGGTTGAACATCCGCCGAATTTAGTTCCACGCGTACCAACTGGGCAGCCGTGCCGAATGTCTCGAATAAGAACGCGTCGGTGCCCGTGAGCCAGGCCTGGCCATTCATCGCGGCGAGTTCTGCGAACAAGGCGGCGCGCCGGTCGGGATCGAGATGAGCTGCCGCTTCGTCGAGCAGTAGGAGCGGGGCAGGGCCTGCGCCGCTTGATGACAGTGCTTCCGCGGACGCCAGAACCAGGCCGATCAGCAGGGCTTTCTGCTGGCCCGTGGAAGCCTCGCCCGCCGGTGAGCCGGACGGACGGTGGATGACGGCGAGGTCAGAGCGGTGCGGGCCGCTGAGTGTACGCTTGGCACCGATGTCGCGTCGTCGTCCGGCGCGGTAGGCGTCCACCAGCAGGTCGAAGATGGTACGGAAATCCTCGCCTTTCAGCGCGGCCGCTTCCGCATCGCCGAGCAAGGCGAGGTCCGCCTTCGGAAAATGCCCTTCCGGCCGCGCATCGATGGCGGCCTGCAGGTCGGTGAGCACGAGCGCCCGGTTCACCGCGATCTCGGCGCCCGCTTCGGCGAGGCGCGCTTCGATCGCATCGGCCCAGGCTGGATCGACATGCCCGCGTTCCAACAGCGCGTTGCGTTCGGCGAGCGCTTTCTCGTAGCGCGAGGACGCGGTACCATGCGACGGCTGATGCGCCATCACGAGCCGGTCGAAAAAGCGCCGCCGGTCGGACGCGCCGCCCCGGAAGACGCCGTCCATCGCCGGCGTCAGCCAGATCAGCCTGAGGCGTTCGGCAAGGTCGCCAGGGCTCGCCGGCGCGCCGTCGATCCGCACGCTGCGCTTGGCCGGGCCGGCGCTGTCGAGCGTGATGCCGATCTTCTGTTCGTCGTCGAGGGTGGCGGAAATCGTCCAGCCACCCGGTGCGCCGTGCCGGGTCATCTCTCCAAGCTGCGCCGTGCGCAGGCCGCGGCCAGGGCCGAGCTGGCTGACCGCCTCAAGCAGGTTCGTCTTGCCCGCACCGTTCGGGCCGTAGAGGCATACAGGGCGCGTATCCAGCTTCAGCGCGAGGCTCTGGTAGTTGCGGAAATCGGTCAGGACCAGACGGGTAAGGGCGGTCATGGGCGGCTCGCCGGTTGAAGCCGTCAGCCTTCGGCGGAGAGGCCGTGACCCCCGACCGGCTGGGTTTCGGCAATGCTTTCCATGCCCGCAATCAACGGACGCGCCTTGCGGATCGCCTCCTGCACGGAAGGAAGGGACAGGCTCGCCGCATGGCTCTCGGCATCCTGCCAGGCTTCGGTGACCCAGATCGCATTGCCATCGGCCGGGTCGCGCGCGACGATGTAGCTGAGACAGCCGGGCATATCGCGCAGGCCTTCGAGCAGGTATCCGATGAGTTCGTCTCGTCTGCCGTCCGCTGCCGTGAACTTTCCGATCAAGCCGTACATTGCGGTCTCCTTGGTCTGTCCGCAGGCAGGCGCACCCGCGAGCGCCGCAAAGGCCAATGACGAACCGATGAACGTGCGCCGGTCCGGTGTCACGCCTAGACGCGCAGCGGCATCAGCACATAGCGCGCCGACTCGTCGGATGGGTCGAGCACCAGCGCCGGGGAAGCGGGGTCATTGAACATGAACTCGGCGGCGTCCGCCTCGATCTGGCCTGCGATGTCGAGCAGGTACTTTGCGTTGAAGCCGATCTCCATCGGGTCGGACGCGTAGTCGGCCTCGATTTCCTCGTTGCCCGCGCCGGTTTCGGCATGGTTCACAGCCAGCGTGAGGCGGCCATCTGCGAGGCTCATCTTCACCGAACGCGAGCGCTCTGCAGAGACGGTCGAGACGCGGTCGACAGCGGCTTCAAAGGCCTTGTTGTCGACCGTGAGCTTCTTGTCGTTGCCCTTCGGGATGACACGCGCATAGTCCGGGAACGAACCATCGATCAGCTTGGAGGTGAGCACCGCGCGGCCGGCGCGCACGACGATCTTGGTGTCGGAAATTTCGACCGCGACATCATCGGGGCGACCGTCGATCAGGCGGCGGATCTCGTTGACCGTCTTGCGCGGCACGATCACCCCCGTCAGCTTTTCGCTGCCCTTCGGCGCCTTGAGTTCGGCGAGGGCGAGGCGGTGACCGTCCGTGGCCACCGAGCGCAGCACCGGCTTGCCGGCGTCATTCTTGGCGGCATGCAGGAACACGCCGTTGAGGTAATACCGCGTCTCTTCGGTCGAGATCGCGAAACGTGTCTTGTCGATGAGCCGCGCGAGGTCGGCCGCCGCGAGGCTGAACTGAACGCCGCCTTCGTCGCTCGTCATGGTCTGGAAATCGGCGGCGGGCAGCGTCGGCAGCTCAAACTGCGAGCGCCCGGCGGTCAGCACCAGGCGCTGGGTTTCGGCATTCAGCTCCATCATCACTTCAGCGCCCGAGGGCAGCTTGCGGACGACGTCGAACAGCGTGCCGGCTGGTGCGGTCACCGAGCCTTCGCGCGACACCTTCGCATCGGCGGAGTCGATCGCCTCGATATCGAGGTCGGTGGCGGTCAGGCGCAGCGCACCCTTGGTCGCCTGCAGCAGCACGTTCGAAAGGATGGGGATGGTCGTGCGGCGCTCGACAATATTCTGCACGTGGCTCAACGCATCGAGAAGGGCACCGCGTTCGATTGTCAGTTTCATGTCGGGTCCGTCCATCACGGAAGCTGTCAGCCAGCTTCCCCAATCCTGTTTTTCTAGTTTCCGCGAAAGCCTGTTCCCAGCGCGAGCGGGGAATCAGCCCGCCTCCTTCCGGAAGCGGGCTGGAGACCCTTAAACAAGTTCAGGCAAAAGCCAAGCGGGTCGCGCGCGGCGGGCGATCCGCACCGGCGGCTGCCTCAGGTCTGACCGGCGTCGAGCATGTCGAGCACGGTCGCCTCGACGCGCGCGATGTCATCAACCAGCCGCGTGTCGCTTTCGAGCGTCTGCTTGATGCGCCGGAACGCATACAGAACGGTCGTGTGGTCACGCTTGCCGAAGGCGCGGCCGATTTGCGGGAACGACTTCCGGGTCATCGTGCGGCACAGGTACATCGCCACCTGACGCGGATAGACATAAGCCTGCATCTTGCTCGGACCTTCGAGGTCGGCGCGCGCAATCGGGAACACTTTCAGCGTCGCCTTCTTGATCACGTCGATCGTCGGCTCGCGCTGTTCGCCCGCATGGCGGCGGATGACGCGCTCCAGCATGTCCATGGTCGGCGTCTCTTCACCGAAGCCCGCTTCGGTGAAGAGGCTCCACACGGCGCCGGTGAGTTCACGGCCCGGGCCGCGGATGCCGGCGTTGAGTTTCTGGATCATGTCATCCCCAAGCAGGAATTCAGGGTGGCTGGCCGTGATGTGGGTGGCCAGCCGCGTAAGGATTTCGCGGCGCATGTTGGCATCCGGCAAGCCGATCTCGACCGCGGTCGCGCCCTTGATCTCACTGCGCATGCGCTGCCCGAAACCTACGGTCTCGCCCGGCGCGGCGTCGCCCACCAGCACCACCTGGCCGCCATTGCCGGTGACTTCGCGGATGTTCTGGTAGAGCTCGTTCTCGGTGCCCGGCTTGCCGGCGATGCGGTGCAGGTCATCCACGATCAGGATCGACGCCGTGCGCAGCCGGCGTTTCAGGCCACTGGTGTCGCGCGCCTTCACGCCGTCCAGATAGGCCGACATGAACTCTTCGGCGGTCAGGTAGACAACCTTGCGCTTCGGGTCACGTTTCGCGACTTCCGCTTTCAGCCCGAGCACGGTGTGCGTCTTGCCCACGCCCTGCGGCCCGTAGATCAGCGTGATCGGCGTGCCGGTGGGCAAGCCCGCAGCGATCCGTTTCGCAACTTCCGCAGCAATCTGGTTGGATGCGCCGACCACAAGGTTGTCGAATGTCAGCGCAGGGCCTGCAGCCGGAGCGGCCGCATCAACCGAAGCATCAGCTTCGACGTCCGCTGTCTCAGACCACGGGTCGCCGATCAGGTCGCGCAGCTCCGCCGGAGCCGTCCGCCAACAGATCAACTTGATCGTGCGCGCATGCGGGTCCATCGAAGCCCACAGGCGTTCGATCTCGCGCTTGTGGCGCGTATCAACGCGGTCAAGCGCAACGGGATCACGCGCTGCGAGCAGCATTTCACCGTCGACTTCGGCCACGAGGCGCAGGTCCGCGATCCAGCGGACAAATTCTTCCTGCGGAATTCTGGTTTCAAGAACGGTCTGCACGTCTTCCCAGACGCGCTGGCCCGGCGTACCGCCGCCGGGTGGTTCCTGTGTTCCCTGATTAACGCGAGAAGCAAACAATCTCTTTCGGTCCATCACCGACCCCGTTTCTAGTTTTGATCGCTCTTTCCAACTCGCACTCGACGTTCCCGGCAGGCCCCCGCCTGCAACTCTAAAATACTCTTTACCGGGACGAAATTAGCTGGCGAGGGAGAAGGTATTCGGCACAGAAATTCATTACAAGTCCCTCTTTTTTTTGAACGCCGCAATTACCGTGTTGACCAAAAAAATGCGCAGGAAATTCATGCGCTTGGACCCCAAAAAATTCTTTTTGTGAGCGCCTGATCGCTTTTGTTCGCAGAAGTTCTGTCAACCGCAAACATCCATATTCGCCTGTGGAAAACTCGGTTTTTAATGGCACCTTTGCAGCCAGGCCACAGCGTCACTTTTTGACGAACCTGCTCTCATCCTTAGGTAGGAATTCGCGCGCGTTGGCCGCGGCCAACCGGGTCATAAAAATTGACGCCTTGGACAAAAAAACAAAGCCCGCTGGGATGTCCCGGCGGGCTCTGCGCTTCCTCCGCCAAAGCGGGGCAGAAATGTCGTTCAGGCCATTGCCTTGACGCGGGCCGAAAGGCGCGAAACCTTGCGGGAGGCCGTGTTCTTGTGGGCGATGCCCTTGGTCACGGCGCGCATGATTTCCGGCTGTGCAGCCTTCAGGGCCTCGGCAGCAGCAGCCTTGTCTCCCGATTCAATGGCCTCTTCGACCTTGCGGACATAGGTGCGCACGCGCGAGCGGCGGGCTTTGTTGACCTCGGTGCGCGCTTCAATCTTGCGCACCATCTTCTTGGCTGACTTGGTATTCGCCATGGTAAACTCCTGGAGCCCCGGGAAAGTCCCCCGTCAGGCCGAAGGCGGGGAGATACATAAACGGCGGGTAGGCGTCAACCGCGATAATCGCCCAAACGCAGCCGTTCGGCGGGGTATTTCAGCGATCCTTGAAGTGCGCCGTCCGCTTCTCGATGTAGGCTTTCATGCCTTCTTTTTGGTCATCGGTGGCAAACAGCGACTGGAACAGGCGCCGCTCGAACTGGATGCCCTGTGACAACGGGGTTTCGTAGGCGGCGTTCACCGCCTCTTTAGTCATCATCGCGGCGGCGCGCGGCATCAGGGCGATGGTGCGGGCGAGGTCGCGCGCTTCTTCCATCAGGTCGTCGGCCGGCACGATCCGGCTGATCAGGCCGCAGCGCTCAGCCTCGACGGCTTCCATCATTCGCCCTGTGAGGCACAGTTCCATCGCTTTCGACTTGCCGATCGCCCGCGTCAGGCGCTGGGTAGCGCCTGCGCCCGGCATCACGCCGAGCCGGATCTCCGGCTGGCCGAAACGGGCATTGTCCGCGGCGAGGATAATGTCGCACATCATCGCCAGTTCGCAGCCGCCGCCGATGGCGTAGCCGGCCACCGCCGCGATCAGCGGCTTGCGGGTGCGCGCCGCGCGTTCCCAGTTCCGCGTGATGAAGTCCTCGTAGTAGGACTGCGGGAAGGTCTTCGCCTGGATTTCCTTGACATCGGCGCCGCCGGAGAAGGCCTTCTTCGAACCCGTCAGGATCATGCACTGCACGCTGTCATCGGCCTCGAACCTGTCGAAGGCCGCAGACAACTCGGACATCAACTCCTCGCTGAGCGCGTTCAGGCTTTCTGGCCGGTTCATCTGGATGACGGCAAAGCCGTCTTCCGCGTCGGTCTCGGTGATCAGGGTCTTGTAAGACATGGGCGCTTTCCGGGGGGAGGTGAGGGAGCTGCGTTAACGCGAAGGGTCCGGCAGGTGCGAACAACGGCGATGGAGCAGGGCAGGCCTCGGTAAATGTGGCAAACTCGCGGCGCTATACGCCAACCCGGAACCGGAGTCACGCGGTCCGCCGCCGCAGCCTGTGCAAGCTGCTGGCCCCACTCTATATCCGCAGCATGACCGACAAGCCCTCCCAGCCGGCCGACCCCGAACGCAACCGCCTCACCGGCCGCCTCGCGCGCACTGCCAAGGTCGGCGCCAACCTCTCCGGCGCCGGGCTCGCCTTCGCCGCCCAGTCATTGTTTGGCGGCGATGAAGGCGATCAGCGCATCGCAAAAGCCCTGGCTGCTGCCCTTGGCAAGTCGAAGGGCCCGCTGATGAAAGTCGCGCAGCTCCTGTCCACCGTGCCCGACTTGCTGCCCGCCGAATACGCGGCCGAGTTCGCACAGCTGCAGGCCGAGGCGCCCGCCATGGGCTGGCCGTTCGTGAAGCGCCGGATGCGGGCCGAGCTGGGGGCGGGCTGGGAGACCCGGTTCGCAAGCTTCGGCAAGGAGGCCTCTCATGCCGCTTCGCTGGGCCAGGTCCACCGTGCGACGCTGCATGATGGCCGCGATGTCGCCTGCAAGCTGCAATACCCGGACATGGCCAGCGCGGTGGAGTCCGATGTGAGCCAGCTGCGCACCTTGCTCGGCATGTTCAAGCGCATGGACGGCTCCATCGACCCTGACGCGATGGTCGACGAGATCACCGACCGGTTGCGCGAGGAACTCGACTATGCGCGCGAGGCGAAGCACATGGCGCTCTACCGGGCCATGCTTGCGGACAAGGACTTTGTCACCTGTCCGGCGCCGGTGCCCGAATTGTCCACGGAGCGGTTGCTGACCATGAGCTGGCTCAGCGGTGACAAGCTCGACAAGTTCGAAACCGCGCCCCAGGAGACCCGCAACCGGATTGCCGAAATGCTGTTCTGGACCTGGTGGGGACCGATGAACTCCTACGCTGTCATCCACGGCGACCCGCATCTCGGCAACTATCAGGTCACCGGCGGCGGCACCGGCATCAACCTGCTTGATTTCGGCTGCGTGCGCATCTTTCCGGCGAAGTTCGTCGGCGGCGTGGTCGATCTTTACCGCGCCATGCGGAACGATGACTTCGATGCCGCGTATGCTGCCTATGAAACCTGGGGCTTCCAGAACCTGTCGCGCGATCTTGTCGAGGTGCTCAACGTCTGGGCGCGCTTCATCTATGGCCCGATCATCGACGACCGCGTTCGCACGGTCGCAGACGGCGTCACCGCCGGTGAATACGGGCGTAAGGAAGCCTTCCGTGTCCGCCAGCTCCTCAAGGAGAAGGGGCCGGTGAAGATCCCCCGCGAGTTCGTCTTCATGGACCGCGCCGCCATCGGTCTGGGCGCCGCCTATCTGCGCCTCGGCGCGGAGCTCAATTTCCATCGCCTGTTTGAGGATAGCCTCGACGGGTTCTCGATTGAAGCGGTCGCAGCCCGCCAGGCCGCCGCGCTGAATGCAGCCGGACTCGCATGAAGCGCCCGGCCTGGCTTTCGCTCGCTTCGCTGCGCGAAGTCGGCCCGATCGCCTTGCTCGGTGTCATCGCGTTCGGCCTCTGGGGCTTTGCCAGTATCGCAGATGAGGTGGCCGAGAACGAGACACACGCCTTCGACCATGCCGTGCTGACCTGGCTGCGCCTGCCCGACAATCCGGCAACGCCGATCGGGCCGGACTGGCTGCTCAATTCGATGATCGATATCACGGCACTCGGCGGCTATACCGTCCTCACGCTGCTGACGCTCGGCGCCGCGATCTACCGGATCGTCCTCAAGGATTATGTCACGGCGGGTATCGTCGTGGCCGCCGTCGGATCCGGCGCGCTGCTGACCAGCCTGCTGAAGTGGGGGTTCGACCGGGCGCGGCCGGACCTTGTCGATCATCTCACCCACGCAGCCAGTTCAAGTTTTCCGAGCGGCCATGCCACGCAGGCCGCGATCGCGTTCCTGACGCTGGGTGCGCTTATGGCGCGGGCGCAGCCGGACCGCCGGATCAAGGCCTTTGTCCTTGGCGGCGCGATCCTGCTCACGCTGCTGGTCGGCATCAGCCGCGTCTATCTCGGCGTCCACTGGCCGACCGATGTGCTCGCCGGCTGGTGCCTCGGCGCCGCCTGGGCGGCGATATGGTGGTTGGTGCTGCGCCGCATTGGCGCGCCGCAGGTCAAGTCATCCGGAACCGGATAGGCACTTCCTTCGGGCCGGCGACGAAGTTTGCCTGCGTGCGGCGCGGCGTGCCGTTCAGCTCGACCGATTGAAGGCGCGGCAGGAGTTCTTCCCACAACACGCGCATCTCCATGCGGCCGAGGTGCTGGCCGAGGCAGACGTGTGCGCCATACCCGAAGGCGACGTGCTTGTTCGGCGAGCGATCAGCCTTGAAGGAGAACGGATCGTCGAACACCGCTTCATCCCGGTTGCCGGAAGGATAGGACAGGAAAAGCCAGTCATTCTTCCGGATCTTGCGTCCAGCAACTTCCGTGTCGGCGGTCGCTGTGCGCATGAAGTGCTTCACCGGCGTCTCCCAACGGATCGACTCCTCGATCAGGCTCGGGATCAGAGACGGGTCGTCCTTCACTTTCCTGAACTCCGCCGGGTTTTCCGCGAGCGCCCAGAGCGTTCCGGCCGTCGTGTTCGATGTGGTGTCATGTCCGGCGGTCGCCGCGATGATGTAATAGCTCATCGCTTCCAGATGGCCTAGCGGTTGGCCGTAGACGGCGCCGTTGGCGATGACACTCGCGAGGTCCTCGCGCGGGTTCTTGCGGCGGTCTTCAGTCATCGCGTTAAAATAGGTCATGAAGTCGAGCACCGTCGCGTTGATCATGTTCAGCGCTTCGGCGGCATCATCCATTTCCTTGCCCGAGCGGTTCACGTCAGGATCCTGCGTGCCGAACAGCTCCTGCGTCAGCTTCAGCATGCGCGGCTCGTCGGCTGGCGGCACGCCGAGCACTTCCATGATCACGTGCAGCGGATACAGGAACGCCACGTCGCGTGCGAAGTCGCATTCGGTGCCGTGCGATGCCATCTTGTCGATGAAACCGCGCGCAATCTCGCGGATACGGTCTTCCAGCTTGCGCAGGTTCTGCGGCATGAACCAAGCCTGCGTCAGCCGGCGATACTGCGCATGGTCCGGATTATCCATCTGAACCAGCGATCGCAGCAGGTTAGGAGATCCTCCCATCATTTCGCGGACGCGCTTGTCGGATTCGATCGTGGTCAGGGTCGCCGAGCGGTCCTCGTTGTGGAAGAGATCGTTCTGACGCTCGACCGTGAGGATGTCGGCATGCCGCGAGACCACCCAGAACGGATCGAAGCCTTCGACTTCGGCCACATCGAGCGGTGCATTCTTGCGCAGCCAGGCAAAGGCGGCGTGCGAGCGGTCCCAGTCAGCATAGGCTTTCGGGTCGATCACATCGCGGGCGATCTCGGCAGGTATGGTCACGTCAGTCCTCCCAGATGGAGCGGTCCATCTTCGGGCCGCTTGCGGAGATCGATACTACAAACTTGCTATACAGCCAACAACTATGTTAGGTGTGCGACATGACGACCGTAAAGCCTTCCGGTGACAGCACGGGCGCGCGCCTCACACAGGCCGAACGCCGCGACCGGTCGGAGCGCGAACTCCTGTCGGCGGCGATACAGGTTGTGGCCCAGGAAGGCGTTGCGGCGGCGACGTTCGAAACGATCGGCAAGCGTGCTGGCTTTTCCCGCGGCCTCGTCACGCAGCGATTCGGGTCGAAGGACGGGCTTATCCGTGCGGTCATCGCTTACCTGCACGACTGGCAGACCGAAATCCTGGAAGCGGTGCATGTTGCGGACATGGACGGCCTGACCGCGCTCGTCGCCTTCATCCGCCTGCATTGCGAAAGCCTGCGCGCATCGCCGGAGGCCGATGCCTATTTCATGCTCCTGTCCGCGTCCGTCGCCGACCGGCAGGACACGCGGCCTGCCTTTGCGGAATCGCACGAAGTCGAGCGTGTCCTCATTCGCGGCTTCATCGAACGGGGACAGGCGAGCGGCCACATCCGGGCGGCCGTCGACGCGGACGCCGAAGCGCTGATGACGGGCTGCAGCCTGCTCGGGCTGCGCATGCAGTGCCTGATCGATCCCGGCTTCGATCCGGGCCCCGTCCGCGACGCGCTGGTCGAGTCGCTACGCGAACACCTCTCCACCACGACACGGAAGACGGCCCGATGAGCGATCCCTACAAGACCTGGCAATGCAGGACCTGTGGCTACATTTACGAAGAGGAACATGGCGACCCGAACGAAGGCCTCGCGCCCGGTACGCGCTGGGCTGACATCCCGGACACCTGGATCTGTCCGCTCTGCGGCACGCCGAAGGCCGAGTTCGACATGATCGAAATCTGACGCGCAGGCGGCCTTTGCGATTGTCGGCGCCTGCCTCGTCCTGTTGAATGGCGCAAACCAGAAAAACCGCAGGAGGAAGCCCATGCCCGTCAATCCCGCCGCCGTCGGATCTAAAGGAACGCCCCGCAAGTGGGCCTGGGATTCGCGCGACGCGCTCCTCTATGCGCTCGGCGTGGGCTGCGGCGTGGCCGACCCCGTCGGATCGGAGCTCGAATTCACGACCGAGAACACGATGGGCGTCGACCAGAAAGTCCTGCCGACCTTCTGCGTGCTGTCCAGCTTCAATGCCGATGGCGGCAAGAGCGCCGTGTCGAATGCCGGCACCTACGATCCGCGCATGCTGGTCCACGGCGAGCAGGGACTGCGTCTGCACCGGCCCATTCCGGTCGCCGGCGAAATCTCGCTCGTCGATGAGATCACCGGCATCTACGACAAGGGCAAGGGCGCGGTGATCGCGACCAAGGCAGAGGCGACCCTCGTGGCGGATGGCAAGCCGTTGTTCGAGCTGACCTCGGCGGTGTTCATCACGGGTGAGGGCGGTTTCGGCGGAGACCGCGGCCCGTCCGCCAAAACCAACGAGGCGCCGGCACGCGAGCCGGACGTGTCGGTCACCTACCAGACCCGGCCAGACCAGGCGCTGCTCTACCGTTTGAGCGGCGACCGCAATCCCCTCCATTCGGACAAGCAATTCTCCGATGTCGGAGGATTCCCGAGGCCGATCCTGCACGGGCTGTGTACCTATGGCTTCACGGGCCGCGCCTTGCTATCGGCGCTGTGCGGCAATGAGCCCGCGCGCTTCAAGGCAATGGAAGGCCGCTTTTCGTCGCCAGTGCTGCCGGGCGAAGTGCTGACGATCCGCGTCTGGAAGGACGGCGCAGGCAAGGCGATCTTCCAGACCGTCGCGGGCGACGGACGCATCGTGCTGAACAATGGCGGGGTCGAGTACGCTGCTTGAGGCGCCGGGCGCCTAGCGTGTGACGCGCCGGCAGGTTCCGCTGTCGGTCTCGCAGTCCATCCGGTCAACATCGATCAGGTCGCCGAACGGGTTCAGCGTCGACGGGTCGTCGACCTTCAGGGTTAGCGCATAGGCCGCGCCGATATTGTCGGCGCTGCGGAACCAGGACAGCGAGGTGCCGGCGCACAGCGTCTTTGACTCGCCGGGCTGCAGGGACAGCGAAGAGACGCCGGGCGCGGTGGCTACCCATTTGCCCTTCGCGTCGTGCAGCGTCATGAAGAAGCGCAGCTTGCGGTTCGACGCATTGCGCGCCTCGGCGCAGGCTTCGAGGTGATGCGTGCCGTTCAGCCCGGCGCTGACTGTCTGCGTCACGGCGCCGAACTGGCCCTCGGTAACGCCGCGCGGATAGAGCATCGAACCGAACCGGGAATTCACCGCCCGATAGTAGGTGTAAGCCGCCATCTCGCAGGCCGCGTGCTTGCCGCTTGCCGAAGCCTTGTCATAGTGGGCGTCGCAGGCCTCGCGCATGTCGGCCAGGAAGTCGGCGTCGCACACGCCCTGGTCGAGGGCCCCGGAGCGGTAACAGGCGTCGTGGAACTTGCAGGCGTCAAGGAACGGGCCGTCCGGCACGATCACGTCCAGCAGGTCGCGCCCGCCGCAGGCGTCCAGCGCTTCCCGCGCGCCCAGTACCGAGGCGGAAACCACCGCGTTGTCGCGCGCCCGGACCTGGGCCGAGGCGGTTGCGGCAAGCAGGCCGGCAGCGAATAGCGTAGCGATGAGTCCCCGGATCATGGCGACAATGCTTCGCGATCTCAGATGGCAAATTCAAGGCATCCCTTGCAGTCTGCCTGCGGACGGGTTTATCCCGCCCGGCATGACCGATGATTTCAACCGATACCAAACCACCGAACTGCCGCCCGGCTATACCCAACTCGCCTGGCACCGCGGCTTCGGCCGCCAGATTGGCCCCCTGTTCGAGAAGCGCGAGAACGGCCGCCTGACCCGCGCCTTCCGGGTCGAGGAGTATCACACCAATGGCATGCTCAACGCGCATGGCGGCATGCTGATGACCTTCGCCGACATGGCCTGGGGCGGCGCCGTCGAGAATGACGAGGACACCTGGTGGGTCACCGTCCGCCTCCTGTGCGACTTCCTCGCCGGCGCCCCGCTCGGCAGTTTCGTCGAGGGCGACGGGGTCGTGGTCGGCCAGCAGGACGATGTCATCACCGTCGAAGGCCGTATCTGGACCGGCGACAAGACGATCATGCGCGGCACCGGCATCTTCAAGATCATCCCGCGCCGCGACGGCGCCCCGATGCGCGAAGCGGCAGCCGCGAAGGCGAAGGCCTAGGGACTTCCCCCTCCGTCCGCTTCGCGGACACCTCCCCCGTAAACGGGGGAGGATGACGAGGCATCAAGCCCCCCTTATCCTCCACCGCGAAGCGGGGGAGGTGGCAGGCCGCAAAGCGGACTGACGGAGGGGGGCTCAGCCCAGCGGCGCTTTCTCTTGCCCGCCGGTCTTCCACAGCGAGAACAGGATCGCGCCGCCGAGCAGGGCAACCGTCAGGATCAGCGACCATTGCGGCTCAAGGTAGGGCACGACGTGCAGTTCCTTGTAGAGCAGGAAGTTCCAGAAGATCTTGAGGCCGATCAGCACCAGCACGAGCGACAGGCCGTACTTCAGGTACTTGAACCGCTCCACGGCCGCCGACAGCATGAAATACATCGAGCGAAGGCCGAGGATCGCGAAGATGTTCGACGTGTAGACGATGAACGGATCACGGGTGACGGCAAAGATTGCAGGCACAGAGTCGACCGCAAAGATGATGTCGACGGCTTCCACCATGAGCAGGCACAGGAACAACGGCGTCGCCCAGACCACGGCCTTGCCGGTAACCGGGTGCGGCTTGCGGACCAGGAAATTGTGGTTCTCGATCGTGTCGGTCACCCGCATCCGCTTGCGCAGGAATTTCAGCACCGCATTGTCGTTGAGATCCATCTCGTCGTCATCGCCGCCGCCCGAGAGCAGCATCTTGCCGCCGGTAAACACGAGGAAGGCCGCGAAGAAATACAGCACCCAGGTGAACTCGTTCACCACCGCAGCGCCCAGCGAGATGAAAATGCCCCGGAAGACGATCGCGCCAAGGATGCCCCAGAACAGCACCCGGTGCTGGTACTCGCGGGGCACCGCGAAGAACGTGAACACGAGACCGATGACGAAGATGTTGTCGAAGGCCAGCGCCGTCTCGAGCAGGTAGCCGGTGGCGAATTGCACTGTCGCCTGAAGGTTCAGGTTTTCAGGGTCGTTGTAGAATGCAGGGTCAGGCTCATAAGCGAAGTAGATGTAGGCGCCAAAGGCCACGGCCAGCGAGGCAAAGCAGGCCCACATGATGGCGCTTTTCGCCGGCGAGACGACCGCGTCCTTGCGGTTCAGAAGGCCAAGGTCGACCCAGAGAAGGGCGCAGATCAGTGAAAGAAAAGCCAGCCATAGCCAAAGGGGTTGGCCGGCATACGCAACCGTCAGGAATTCAGGCATGGGTTCGCAGGTGTCCGGAAAGGCGCGCCGCGTCAGCGCAATATCCGTGAGGGATCCGACATCATACCTGCCGCCGCAGGTACCAGAGGGGCCCGGTTCCAAGTGCGCCTCGGAAGATAGGCTTGCCCCCGGCGGCGTCAAGCACCCGGGGGCAGGGCGAGGCGAACAAGTCCCGCGATCGCGCAGGTCAGGATCACGGCCAGGATGTTGGCCTTGAAGCGGATCAGCGCGATGGCGGCGGCGGTCGCAATGGCTGCCGCCAGCAGGTCAAGCGTCACAAGCTCTGGCAGCATGATGGACCCGCCGCCGGGAAGGTGCATTGCGCCTTGTTCCCGGAAAAGCACGGCGAACCCGAACACCAGCGCGATCTTGGCGATGATCCCGAACACGGCGGCCGTGATCGCCGACAACATGCCCGCCGCGAACCGGCTGCGGCGCAGGGTTTCGGAGAATGGCGCGCCCGCGAAAATCCAGACAAACGAGGGGGCGAAGGTGCACCAGCTCGCCATCAGCGCGGCCAGCGCCGCGAGCCCGAGCCCGCCGCCTTCGGCTTGCCAACCAGCCATGAAGCCAACGAACTGGTTGACCAGCACCAGGGGCCCCGGCGTTGTCTCGGCAAGTCCCAGCCCGTCGATCATCTGCGGCGCCGTCAGCCAGCCCTCCGCTTCTACGGCCTGTTGCTGCAGATAGGCCAGCACCGTGTAGGCGCCCCCGAAAGTGACCAGCGCCAGTTTCGAGAACAGGATGCCCACGCGGGTCAGGACATGGTCCGGCCCGAGCAGGGCGAACGCGGCCAGCACCGGCGCGGCCCAGACGGCCGCCCAACCGAGTGCCGTGGCGAAAGCACGTCCGGCTTTGGGCGCGGCGCCAGTCGCCTCCGACGCCGGCCTGATCGGCGCGCCGAAACTCCGTGCAAGGCCAATCGCGGCCGCCGCGGCGATCACCAGTGGAAACGGCAGCGCGAACAGGAACAGGGCGAAGAAAGCCAGCAGCGCCAGCGCCACATCGCCGGGCGTCTTCAGCGCCCGCTTGCCGACCTTCCAAAGCGCCTCGAGGATGAAACCGATCACGGCCGCCTTGATGCCGTAAAACAGCGCGCTGACGATCGGCGTGGTGCCGAGCGTCGCATAGAGCCAAGTCAGCCCGAACACGACCAGCGCCCCCGGCAGAACGAACAGCGCTCCGGCAATCACGCCGCCGCGCACGCCGTGCAGCCGCCAGCCGGCATAGGTCGCCAGTTGCTGCGCTTCCGGCCCCGGCAGCAGCATGCAGTAATTGAGAGCGTGCAGGTATTCCGCCTCGCTGAGCCACTTCTTCTCGTCGACGAAGATGCGGTGCATCAGCGCGATCTGTCCGGCGGGCCCGCCGAAGCCGAGGCATCCGATCCGGAAGCTGGCGGCAGTAAGCTCGCGCAAGGAAGGGGCGGGGGTCGTCATCTTTCAAGTCTCCACACTCACGGCCGACAGGCCATCGAGTGGGGCTTGGGCGCAGGCGCCTGACCGGGCGCCCACGAAGCCCGCAGGGCCGATATCTAGCCGGAACCGCGGCGTTCGCAAGCGCTGCGGCTGAAGCGTCCGGTTAATTCGGCTATGGTTGACTTTGCCGCTCTGGCTGCGTATCCGCGCGGCCAATGAACACGAGCTCGCACCACGCCCACCATCACGCCTAACGCGCCGTCGAGGCGCGAACCGGTCCGGCTGCGCCTCTGATTAGTGTTCCCCTTCCAGAACCGATCCAGATGAGGCAGGCCGAAACCCGGTCCCGCGCCGCATCGACGCGCCGCCTTCCCATTCCGGCCCGCGCCGTCTAAGCGGGCTCAGCCTGACACAGGACCTGCAAAGACCATGAGCGACAAGGCCAACCCGCCCGCCCCCGCGCCCCTCACCGGCAAGGATCTCGCCCGCAAACCGCGCGGCTTTCCCGACAAGCGGGAAGGGCTGATCCATGCTCAGGCCCGGCTCGTGGAAACCGTCACGGGTGTCTATCGCCAGTGGGGCTTCGAGGCCTTTGACTCAAGCGCCTTCGAATATGCCGACGCCCTCGGCAAGTTCCTCCCCGATGATGACCGCCCGAACGCCGGCGTCTTCGCCCTGCAGGACGATGACGAACAGTGGATGGCACTGCGCTATGACCTGACAGCCCCGCTCGCCCGCTTCGTGGCAGAGGCAGGCCAGTCGCTCGGCCGCCCATTTCGGCGTTATGCCGCCGGTCCGGTCTGGCGCAACGAGAAACCCGGCCCCGGCCGTTTCCGCGAATTCTGGCAATGCGACGCGGATACCGTCGGCGCGCCCGGCTTCCATGCCGATGCCGAGATGATCGCGATGGGCGCTGAAGCGCTGCGCGCCATCGGCATGAGGGACGGCGAGTTCGTGGTGCGTGTGAATACGCGGCGCTTGCTCAATGGCGTGCTCGACTCGGTCGGCGCGGAAAGCCCTTCCGCGCGACTGACCATCCTGCGCGCGCTCGACAAGCTCGACCGGCTCGGCGCCTCCGGCGTCGCGGACCTGCTCGGCGCGGGCCGCAAGGACGAGAGCGGCGACTTCACCAAGGGCGCAGGCCTTGGCGCGGAAGAGGTCAAGCGCGTTCTCGCCTTCGCCGAAGCAGGCGCCGCAACGCGCGCGGTCACGCTTGCGAATCTCGCGAAAGCCGCCGGCTTCACCGAGGAAGGAAAGGCAGGCCTCGCCGAACTGGAAGCCATAGCCGTCGCCCTGGAAGCGCTCGGTGCGCCGGAAGACGATGTGAAGATCGATCCGTCCGTGGTCAGAGGACTGGAATATTACACCGGCCCGGTCTTCGAAGCCGAATTGCTGCGCGAAGTCACCGGCGACGACGGCAAGACCTACCGCATCGGCTCCATCGGTGGCGGCGGGCGCTATGACGATCTCGTCGCGCGCTTCACAGGTGAGACCGTGCCCGCGACCGGCTTCTCCATCGGCATCTCGCGGCTCGCCGCCGCGCTTGCCATCATGGGGGAGGGCGCGAAGCTCGATGGCCCGGTCGTCGTGCTCAATCTGGACAAGGACAATCCCGGCCTTGCGCTCGGCCTTGCCGCCGAACTGCGCCGCGCCGGCATCCGCGCAGAAGCCTACATGGGCGCCTCCGGCATGCGCCCGCAGATGAAATACGCCGACCGCCGCAATTCGCCCGCCGTGGTCATCGTCGGCGGCGACGAAGTCGCCAAGGGCACCGTCACGATCAAGGATCTCGAGATGGGCGCGCTGAAGGCGAAGGCCATCTCATCCAACGAAGAATACCGCGAGGCGCGCCCCGGCCAGATCGAAGTGCCGCGTGCCGGGATGGTTGCCGCCGTGCGCGCCATCGTCGAGGCCCAGACATGAACCATGACGCGCTTGTGGCGGTCGCCCGCGCGGTGTTCGAAGCCGCAGGTGGCACGCCGGTCGACCCCGATTATGTTCTGCCTGCGGACATTCCGCTGGAGCTCTCCGGCGAGGCCGTGCGCGCGCGTCTCTGTGTCTTCACTGACAATCGCGGCGCGGAAATGGCGATGCGGCCGGACCTGACGCTGCCGGTGGCGCAGCGCGAAGCGGTGCGGCTGGAAGGCGGCCCGTCCGCCAAGACCTATACCTATGCGGCGCGCGCCTTCCGCCTGCCGGCCGCGCCGGACGACCCGTTCGAGTTCACGCAGGTCGGTCTCGAGCGGTTTGGCTATCCGGCCGATCCCGCCGCCGACGCCGAACTCTTCGCGCTGGTGCACCGCGCAGTTGAGGCCTGCGGCGTCCGTCCCAGCGCCATCGTCACCGGCGACCTCGCGGTCTTTCCCGCCTTCATCGATGCGCTCGGTCTGCCGCCGGTCACGACCGACCTCCTGAAGCGTGCCTTCCGTCAGGAAGGCGGCGTGCGCGCGGTGCTGGACGCCGCCTCTCGTCCTCTGGATACGGACATTCTCTCCGCCCTCGACGCGCCGGATGCCGAAGCCGCGCTCGGCACCGTGCTCGCCGCGCGCGATGTGCCGCTGATCGGCGCCCGCAGCCTCGCCGAAATCGCCGATGGCCTGCGGGCCCGGCGCGCCGCCATCGAGGCGGGCGGCTTGCCGGTGGCGGCCCGCGCGGTCCTGCTCGGGCTGCGCGAGGTGGATTGCCCGCTCGCGGACGCCCCCGCCGCACTCACGGCGCTCGCCGGCGCGCATGGCCTCAGCGGCGCAGACGCCGCGCTCTCGGCCTTCGCGGCGCGGGTCGAAAAGATCCTCGCGCTCGTGCCCGGTGACCGGCGCACGGCGACATTCCGCGCCGGGTTCGGGCGGCGCTTCACCTATTATGACGGCTTCGTCTTTGAAGTGCTGGCGGAAGGGCTTTCGCCCGCACAACCGGTCGCCGCAGGTGGTCGCTATGACGGTTTGATCGCCGGTCTCTCAGGCGGGAAGGTTTCAGCCACTGGCATCGGCGGTGTCGTGCGACCGGACCGGATGGTGCGTGTGCGGAGGGCAGGGGAATGACCCGGCTGACGATTGCGATCCCTTCCAAGGGGCGCCTCAAGGAACAGACCGAAGCCTGGCTCGCCGGCCTCGGCCATCCGCTCCGCCAGATTGGCGGCGAGCGTGGCTACACGGCCGAGATCGAAGGGCTGGACGCCGAGGTGCGGCTCCTGTCCGCCCGCGAGATCGCCGAAGGCCTGATCGATGGCAGCCTGCACTTCGGCGTCACCGGCGAAGACTTGCTGAACGACCTCTCCCCGGATGGCCCGGAGGATTTCCGCGTCCTCAGGCGTCTTGGCTTCGGCGGCGCAGATGTGGTCGTCGCCGTGCCGCAGGCTTGGTTCGATGTCGACACCATGGCCGACCTCGAAGCTGCCGGCGCCGCCTTCCGCAAGGCGCATGGCCGCCGGTTGCGCGTCGCGACGAAATACCTGCGCCTGACCCGGCGCTTTTTCGCCCAGAAATCGGTCGGGGAATACCGGCTCGTCGAAAGCGCGGGGGCCACGGAAGCAGCCCCTTCGACCGGCACCGCGGACGTGATCGTTGACATCACGACCACCGGCGCAACTTTGAAGGCAAATGCGCTAAAAATTCTGCGTGACGGCCTTATATTGACCAGTGAAGCGGCGTTTGCCACGTCCGTTCGGGCACATTTCAGCCCTTCTGCAGAAGCTGCACGGGCAGTTCTGACCGGCGCATTGTCGCAGGGCGATCACGATTTCCGAAAAAATGTTTCGACACATTCTTGACACAACTCGGGATTCGTTGCCGTATGGGTAGGCAAGTTTCTGGGAGGAAACGCTGCAAACGGTGGAGGGGCGCAGCTAGCCGGCTACGGCGCTGCGCCTCTTTTTCATTCCGGCTTCCCTGACATCGCGAGACGTTATCCGGAAAAATCCCCGGTTCGGCCTGCCGTGTGGGAAAGGCCGGGTTCCGTTGGTCAAGACTTCAGGGGAGTCGAGGGGCGTTGGAGGATCTTGGCGTCCAGAACCCGGCTTCACGATTAACAATAAGACCATATCGAAAAACGTCAATACATTTTATTGTTATTCGATCATGGATTCGATTAATTCGACGTAATCCTGTGGCCTGAGTTGACTTGGTTGCCGTAGCGCCCCAAGCGTGGCCGCTTCCCGCACCCCAAGGATTTCCGGAGCCGCGCCGATGCCAGAGGACAATTTCCACGAGGACCCCCGCCAGCACATCCTGCCGGTCTACCGTCCGCCCGAGGAAGTGTTTGTGGAGGGCCAGGGCGCCTACCTCTTCACCGAAGACGGTCGCCGCTACCTCGATTTCATCGCCGGCATCGCTGTCACCGCGCTCGGCCACGCGCACCCGCAGCTCGTGGAAGCCCTGCGCGACCAGGCCGGCAAGCTCTGGCACACCTCCAACATGTTCCGCGTGCGCGGCCAGGAAGAACTCGCCGACAAGATCTGCCGCGACACCTTCGCCGACCGGGTCTTCTTCACCAACTCGGGCACCGAGGCAGTCGAGTGCGCCATCAAGTCGGCGCGCAAGTTCCACTGGTCGCAGGGCAATCCCGATCGCCTCGACATCATCACCTTCACCGGCGCCTTCCACGGCCGCTCGATCGGCGCGATCAACGCCGGCGGCAACCCGAAATACCTGGAAGGCTTCGGCCCGAAACTGCCAAACTTCGTGCACCTCGAATGGGGCGACCATGACGCGCTGAAGAAAGCCGCTGCTGCGCCGACCGCTGCCGCGATCTTCGTCGAGGTCGTGCAAGGCGAAGGCGGCGTGCGCGCCATGCCGGAAGCCTGCATCAAGGGCCTGCGCCAGCTGTGCGACGAACACGGCATCCTCCTGATCTTTGACGAAGTGCAATGCGGCATGGGCCGCACCGGCAAGCTCTGGGGTTATCAGTGGGCGGACGGTGTCGAGCCGGACATCCTCTGCGCCGCCAAGGGCATTGGCGGTGGCTTTCCGTTCGGCGCCTGCCTGATGACCGAGGCCGTCGGCGAACCGATGCAGCCCGGCAGCCACGGCTCGACCTATGGCGGCAACCCGCTCGCCATGGCGGTCGGCAATGTCGTCTGGGACATCATCTCCGACGAGAAATTCCTGGCTGAAGTCCGCCGCGTCTCGGGTGTGCTGGCGCAGGGCCTGAAAAGCCTCGCCGACACGCATCCCGACAAGGTCGAGGCGGTCACAGGCAAGGGCCTCCTGACGGGCATCAAGCTGAAGGCGGACCCGAAAAGCCTGCAGGGCCTTTGCCGCGATGCCAACCTGCTGGTCGGCGTGGCCGGTGCAAACGTGCTGCGCCTCGCGCCGCCGCTGGTCATCGAGGATGGTCACGTGCGTGAAGCGATCAATGTGCTCGATGCTGCCTTGACGGAGTGGGCGCCGGGTTGAAGGAATTGCGTGCGGGGCTGCGCCGCCCCGCCGCCAGTGCCTGTGGGGCGCTCGTCTGAAACGGACGGGCGTACGGTGCTGGATCAGGCGCGGATGGGAGACACCTCCGACTTGAGCGGAGCACCCGGCCATTGGCCGGGTCACGGTTCGGTTGTGACTCGGGTTGCAAGCTATCGTTGCCCTTTTTGCGGGCGGCGGTTTTCGGGAGGTTTGAGCCTGACATGACAGTGGATGGAAACGAGCGCAGGAGCTCCTGGGCCACGATTTTCCTGTTCGGCGTGATCGCGGCCCTCGTCGTGCTCGACATGGCGTTCAATATTGTAAGTGGCCAGACGCCGGGTCACCTTTTCGTCGAAGCCATAAAGCTGGTGATGTCCTTCCTCGGCCTCGGCTTCGGCGCCTGGCGCATCACGCACCTCAGCAAGGCCCTGAACGAGGCCCGCCAGGATGCCCGGCGCTGGCAGGAAGAAAACCGGTCGCTGGTGCAGGGGCTCGGCGCTGCGATTTCGCGCCAGTTCCAGGCCTGGGGCCTGTCGGATGCTGAAGGCGAAATCGGCCTGCTTCTGCTCAAGGGCCTTTCGCTGCAGGAGGTTGCGAACCTGCGCAAGACGAGCGAACGCACGGTGCGCGAACAGGCGCGTTCGGTCTATCGCAAGAGCGGTCTGGCCGGCCGCAATGAGCTGGCCGCCTACTTCCTTGAAGACCTTCTGCCGCCGCAACTGGTCTAAGCCATGCGCGTCCTCGAAGGCTCCTGCCACTGCGGCGCCGTGACGTTCCGGATCACGGCCGAGATGACGGACCTCTATCGCTGCGACTGTTCGCTCTGCCGCATGAAGAACGCGCTGATGACCAGTGTGCATGAGGACCGGTTCAAACTGCTGACCGGCGCCGACGTGCTCAGCGAGTACAACTGGAACACCCGCGTGGCCCGGCATTTCTTCTGCTCGAGATGCGGCATCTATCCGTTCCACAAGAAGCGCGCGATGCCGGATCACTATGGGATCAACGTCAACTGCCTGCACGGCTTTGACCCCGCCGGGATTGTAGTCCGCCAAGCCGAAGGCAAGGGCATGAGCCTGAAACCTGACGATGCGCGGGACGCCTGGCCCGGCCCCCGCGAAGCTTGATGTGCGTGTCGGTTTGCCCCTGGAAAGAGCGGGGGCAGGCAGAGAGCTGAGCCTGCCCCCGTGATGTAGCGCGTGCGTCCCTTCACCCGCAGCCTGAACCTACTCAGGTTGAAACGACTGCGCTTCCGTGATCTTACCTAAATTTGAGGTCATGGATTTCCAAATTTCGGGGTTTCCTCAAGGATTTGGTGACCTAAGTTGCCTCGAGGCAGGTGCATCGGCACCGGCAGCGCAGCTTCAAATGCGGCTTCAGGCGGAAAGGATTGGGCGGATCGAGCGCGACAAGCAGCTCTCCCGGCTGGCGGCGCTGGCGGCTTCGGCCAGCAGCGGGCGCGGCCACGTCGCCCTTGTGTCGGGTGAAGCGGGGATCGGCAAGACCACGCTCGTGCGGCGATTCCAGGCATCGCTGCCGGCCCCCTGGCGGGCGGGCAGCGGCGGCTGCGATGCTTTGTTCACGCCCCGCCCGCTCGGTCCCCTGCAGGACATGGCCGGCCAGCTCGGACCTGCCGTCGAGGCGCTGCTGCACAGCGGCGGTGACCGTCAGTCCCTCAACGCGGCCGTGCTCGACGCGCTCAGCGATGCCGGCCGTCCCACCCTTCTGGTCTGGGAAGACCTCCACTGGGCCGACCACGCCACGCTCGACCTGTTGCGCTTCCTCGGCCGGCGCGTCGCACTGTTGCCCGTTCTGCTGGTCGTCACCTTCCGGGGCAACGAAACCGGCGAGACCCATCCCCTGACCGCCGCGATCCGGGACCTGCCCGCCGGCAACGTCGCGCAAATTCCCTTGTCGCCCCTGTCGTCCAAGACCGTGGCCAATCTCGCGCGCGAAGCAGGCTTCGCCGGCGACTGGCTGTTTGACGCGACCGCCGGCAACCCCTTCAAGGTGAGCGAGATGCTGGCCGCGCGCGCCGCCGCCGCCGACCGGCCGCCGGGTTCGGTGCGCGAAGCCGTCACCCTGCGCCAGTCGCGGCTGGAGGCGTCCGCCCGCGAGCTTCTCGAACTGATCAGCGTCGTGCCGGCCGCCGTACCCGCCGAGCTCGTCCACCAGCTCGTGCCCGGCCAGGCGGCCAACCTGATTGACGACCTGACCGGTCGCGGCATCCTGAAAGCGTCCGCGTCAGGTGACTTGCGCTTTCGTCACGAGATTGCCCGTCAGGCGACGCTTGACCGCGTGCCAGCGACCGCCCGGCGGGCGCACCATGCGCGCATCCTCGAAGCGTTGCGCGCGCTCGGCGGCGCAGCGCATCTCGACCAGATGGTCCACCACGCTGCCGGCGCGCTGGACGGCCCAGCGGTGCTCGCGATCGCACCGGAAGCCGCCGCCCGCGCGGCCGCCAGCGGCGCGCACCGCGAAGCGGCGGCCCACCTCGCCACAGCGCTCAGGTTCGTCGACGAGGCCGGCCCCGAAACCGCTGCGACGCTCTACGAAAGCTGGGCGTATGAAAGCGGCCTTGCGGCCCGCATTGACGATGACGTGCTCGATGCACGCCGCCATGCGATCACGCTCTGGCGCCTTCTGGGCCGTCCAGACAAGGTCGGCGAAAACCTGCGCTGGCTGTCGCGCCTCCACTGGTACCGGGGCGAAGCGCCGGAAGCGGCCCGCCTCGCCGACCAGGCCATCCGTGTCCTCGAGAACATGCCGCCCTCGGCCGAGCAGGCAATGGCCTATTCGCTGCGCTCCCAGCTGCACATGCTGAACGACCAGATGGACGACGCGGTCGCCTGGGGGCAACGCGCGCTTGACCTCGAGGCAGAGTTCCCGAACCCGGAACTGCGCGCCCATGCGCTGAACAATATCGGCACGGCGCTGGTCTTCCGCGGACGCACCGAAGGCGAGGCCCTGCTGGCCGAAAGCCTGCGGGTGTCGCTCGCCAACGGCCTCCACGAACATGCCGCCCGCGCCTACACCAACCTGTCCGAATATGCGGTGGAGTTCCGGCGTTTCGATCTGGCCGAACGTGTCCTCTCCGAAGGCATCGCCTTCGACGTCGAGCACGATCTGGACTCCTGGACCTATTACCTCTCCGGCCGGCAGGCGCTGCTGCGTCTGGAGCAGGGACGCCTCAACGATGCCGAGACGATCTCGCGCGGCGCGCTTGACCGGAAGGACCAGACCCTCGTCATGCGCCTGCCGGCCCTGCACGTGCTGTCGCGTGCCCGGATGCGCATGGGGGCGCCGGATGCCGGCGCGCTGGTGGACGAAACCTTCGCCAGCGCGCTCGCCACGGACGAGCTGCAGCATATCGTGCCCGCCCGCCTGACGCTCATAGAACAGGCCTGGCTCGCCGACGACCTTGATGCGGGCCGGGAACACCTAGCCGCCTTGCTGGCGCTGTCCGAAGATGACCGCCATGCCTGGAACCTCGGCGAGCGCGCCGTCTGGGCTCGCCGCTACGGCACCGATGCCGGCGCGGTGCGCCATAACGACCTGCCGGAGCCTTTCCGGCGCGAACTGGACGGCGACATTGCCGGCGCGGCCGCCGCCTGGGAAGCGCTCTCGATGCCCTATGCCGCAGCGCTGGTGCGCCTGCAGAGCAGCGACCCCTCAGAACTCGGCGCTGCGGTGCGCGAGCTGGAGGCCATGGGCGCCCAAGCGGCGGCGGCGCATGGTCGCCGGCGGGCGGCAGAGCGCGGTCTCGCCGCTGCCTTGCCGCGTCCGCGCCGCGGCGCCTCGACGGCGGCGCGCGACCATCCACTCGGCCTCACGCGCCGCGAACAGGACGTGCTGCGCCTGTTGGTGAAGGGATTTACCAACCGGGAAATCTCGGACGCCCTCGCGCGCTCGCCGCGCACGGTCGAGCACCATGTCTCCTCGGTTCTCGCCAAGCTGAATGCGCCGAACCGGATGGCGGTCATGCTGCGCCTGCAGACTGAGCCCTGGCTGCTCGGGCCGGACGCCGGCTAGCGTGCCGGGCGGGCAGTCCGCTTCCAGGATCTTCTAAATAGGGGACACGACCCTGGAAAGGGGGGGGACGCTCGCGCGCTGGGTAACGCGGAGTGCCGCCATATCGGACTGCCAGCCGGCAGGTGCGGTGATCTAGGCAATGGGCCGGGGGGTCCATACGTCTTATGACGGGTCTCCGAAACTGCCGGAACAGGAGGTTGTTTCATGTCGGATGACGTAGGCAGCCGGCTCGGCGCCTTCGGCGCAGCCACGATTTTCGGCGCGATTTCGGTGCTCATCGCGACCGATATCGTGATGGACACCCACGAGGGCGCGCAGCTCAGTCATCTTGTGGTGGAAGCGGCCATCCTGTTAACCGCGCTGATCGGTTTCGGCGTGATGATCTGGCGTACCCGGCGCCTGCGCAGGGCGCTCAGGCAAGCCCGGGCCGACGCCAGCCACTGGCGCGATCAGAACCGCACCTTGGTCAAAGGGCTCGGCGCCGCCATCCATCAGCAATTCTCGGCCTGGGGCCTGTCGGACGCCGAAGCCGAGGTCGGCCTGCTGCTTCTGAAGGGGCTGTCGCTCCAGCATATTGCAGACCTGCGCAAGACCAGCGAGCGCACCGTCCGCGAACAGGCGCGCGCCATCTACCGCAAGGGCGATCTCGCCGGCCGCAACGAACTGTCGGCGTATTTTCTCGAGGACCTGCTGCCGGACCTGGAGCCTTAGAGCGTCGCGCGGTCACGCAGAATCAAAGATTCCCAGTTTGAGCGGGTTGTGATTCACTTCTTTCAGGAGGTGGCTCATGGCTGAGGCATATTCGAAGGATCTTCGTCGCCGAGTGGTGGCGTTTGTTGAGCGGGGCAACTCACGGCAGGCCGCGGCACGTCAGTTTGGGGTAAGCCCCAGCTTTGCGGTGAAGCTGCTGAAGTTGTGGCAGGAGACGGGGAGCGTCACGCCTCGCCCTGTGGGTGGCCGGCGGCACGCCAAGCTGGCGCCATATCTGGATTTCTTGATTGGCGAGGTTGAGGCGCAGCCGGACGGACGATGCCGGAATTGGCGCGCCGGCTGGCGTCGGAGCACGGGGTGACGGCGGCACCGGCATCGCTCTCCCGGGTGCTCTGCCAGGCCGGGTTCACATATAAAAAAAGCGCTTCTGGCAGCGGAGCAAGAACGCGCTGATGTGAAAGCCGCCCGGGCGGACTGGAAGCACTACCGTCAGCCCGCGATGCAGGCCGAACCCGGTCGTCTGGTCTTCATCGACGAAACATCCGTGAAGACTAACATGTGCCGTCTTCGCGGACGGTCTCTGTGCGGGAAGCGTCTGAAAGCAACGGCGCCATTCGGGAAATGGGGTACACAGACGTTCATTGCAGGCCTGCGCTGTGGTGAACTCACGGCGCCCTGGGTCGTCGAAGGCGCCATGAACCGGTCTGCGTTCGAAGTTTACATCGAGACCCAGCTCGCCCCGACACTCTCACCCGGCGATGTCGTCATCCTCGACAATCTCAGCGTCCACTACAGCCAGCGCGCCGAAGACGCCCTCGCTGAACGTGGCGCGTGGTTCCTCTACCTGCCGAAATACTCTCCCGACCTCAACCCGATCGAGATGGCTTTCTCAAAGCTGAAAGCCCATCTCCGCGCCGCCGCCGCCCGAACCTTTGAGGACCTCAATGACGCCATCGGTGATATCTGCAAGCTCTTCACACCAGCCGAATGCTGGAACTTCTTCAAAGCCGCGGGCTATGCGTCCAAATGAAAGCGCGATGCTCTAGCGCCCCAGCCGCCGCCGGAACTCCTCGTACCCGAAGTCCGACAGCATCTCGACGCGCCCATCTTCCCAGCGCACCGCAAGGTTTGCCAGCGGTGTACCGTTGAACGTGTTCGTCTTCACGAAGCTGTAGTGCATCTGGTCGGTGAAGGTGACGCGGTCGCCGGGCTTCAGAGGCTCGGGGAAGGAATAGTCGCCGATCACGTCACCGGTCATGCAGGTCTTGCCGCCAAGCCGGTAGGTGTGGGCGAACTCGCCCGGCATGCCCGCGCCGGTAATGTCGGGACGATAGGGCACTTCCAGTACGTCCGGCATGTGGGTCGAGGCGGAGGCGTCCATGATCGCGAGGTGCACGTCATTGTGGTGCAGCGCCAGCACGGTGGAATGAAGCTCACCGGTATTCACGACGAGACCCGCGCCCGGCTCCAGCACGACCTCGACCTTGAAGCGGGCCTTGAACGCCTTGATCGCCGCAATCAGCTTGGCAACGTCATAGCCGGGCTTGTTGAGGAAATGCCCGCCGCCGAAGTTCACCGCCGACACTTGCCCGATATATTTGCCGAAATGCTCGGCCACGAACTCGATCAGCCCGACCGAGCCTTCATGCAGGCTCTCGCACAGCGCGTGGACATGGAAGATGTCGACGCCTGACCAGTCGACGCTGTCGAGCATCGCCGACACTTCGCCGAACCGGCTGCCGGGCGCGCATGGATTGTAAAGGTCGCCGCCCAGCGTGGCATTGGAGTAGCCGGGGTTTACCCGCAGGCCGACCTTGCAACCGGCGTCGCGCGCAATGTCGCCGAATCGGGCGAGCTGTTCGGACGAATTGAAGTAGATGTGCTGCGCCACCTTGGTCAGGCGCCGCACTTCGTCTTCGGTATAGGCGGGCGAGTAGACGTGGACTTCCTTACCGAACTCCTCGGCGCCCATGATCGCCTCATGCTCGCCGGAAGCGGTGGTGCCATCGAGATAGTCCCGCATCAGCGGGAACGTCGCCGGCATGGCGAAAGCCTTGGTGGCCAGAAGCACCTTGCAGCCCGCCTCCTCGCGCACACGCTTCGCCGTCTCCAGGTTCTTCCGGAGGCGAGCGGTGTCGAGGACGAAGCAGGGGGTGTTGATTTTTGTCATGTCTTCTTCCGGTCAAGGTTCGCCAATCCAAGTACGCTCAAAATCATCAATCCGAAGCCCCCAACAGCCATTCCCCAGCCGGTAAATTGCTTGGCTTCGGTCGTGTGCGAACGTGATACGATTTCGACGCCATCTATCGTGCGTGCGGCAAGAAGCTCGTTTCCATAAGGCGCAACAGTGTAGATGATCTTGCTGCCTATCAGGTCCCTAGCCTTGGCGCGAATTCGACTTACTTCACGCAGTCGCATCGATGATTTCACTTCAAACTGTTCTCGCTTCCCATAGCGCGATTGGATCACCAATGTCGTATTGTTGTGCATTCCGCGCGAACCCTGAGAATTATTAGCGCCAACTAGCGTGCCACTTCGCTCAATACCTGAGACGGGCTTTGCCGCCGAATTCAGATAAGAATTGCCAGAGAATACAAATAGCGCTCCGAGAAGAAGCACAAAGAAGTACGCGCCTCGTGAGTGGTTCTTGCGATTCTCTTCGTCGCTTTCGGGCATCGCGTCCTAAGTCACCACCTCAAACAATTCGTCCTGATCGCCGGCCTCGATGTCCATGATCGTCGTCGGCAATCCCCGCGTCGCCACATCATCGAGGAACGGCTTTGACGGGAACTGTTCCACGTTGAATACGCCGGGGCCTTTCCAGATTCCGCGGAAGAACATGGCGGCGCCGGAAACCGGCGGCACGCCCGTGGTGTAGGACACGGCCTGTGCGCCGACTTCCTTGTTGGTCTCGGCATGGTCGCAGACGTTGTAGAGCATCTTGGACACCGGCTTGCCATCCTTCCGGCCACGGACGATCACTCCGATGGAGGTCTTGCCGGTATAGTTCTCGGCCAGCGACGAAGGCGCCGGCAGCAGGTCGCGCAGGAACTCCATCGGGATGATGTCCATGCCCTTGTGCTTGATCGGCTCGAGGCTGATCAGCCCGATCGATTTGAACACTTCGAGGTGCTTGATGTAGGCCTCGCCAAAGGTCATCCAGAAGCGGATCTGCTTCAGGCCCTTGATGTTCTTCACCAGGCTTTCCTCTTCCTCATGGTAGATAAGGTAAGAGGCGCGCGGGCCGACTTCCGGATAGTCCACCATCGTCTTGATGGAGAGCGCGGGGATCTCGATCCACTTGCCGTTCTTCCAGTACTTCCCGTCCTGCGTCACTTCCCGCAGGTTGATCTCCGGATTGAAGTTCGTGGCAAACGTCTTGCCGTGGTCGCCGGCATTGCAGTCCACGATGTCGATATACTCGATCTCGTCGAACAGGTGTTCCTGCGCGTAGGCGCACCAGATGTTGGAGACGCCCGGATCGAAGCCGCAGCCGAGAATGGCCGTCAGGCCCGCCTTCTTGAACTTGTCCTGATAGGCCCACTGCCAGGAGTATTCGAACTTGGCCACGTCGCGCGGCTCATAGTTCGCGGTATCCATGTAGGAGACGCCGGCCTCAAGGCAGGCATCCATGATCGGCAGGTCCTGGTAGGGCAGGGCCATGTTGATCACGAGGTCCGGCTTCACCTTCTTGATGAGCGCCACGGTCGCAGCCACGTCATCGGCGTCCACCTGCGCGATCTCGATCGGCGTCACGCAATCCTTCGCCACCTTCTCGCAGCTCTCGATGCGGCGCGAGGCGAGGGTGATGTGCTTGAACGTCTCGCGGTCCATCGCGCATTTCTTGGCGACGACTGAGCCGGCTGCGCCGGCACCGATGATAAGCACATTGTCCATGACTGGGCGAAACTCCGGGAAAGCGTTGAAAGGGTTGGCCTCCCTTAGGACAGTTTGGCCGGGGGTTCTAGAAGGGGGGCTAGATAGGACCTGCCCTGCCATGACACAATGACAGCTTCATTTCCGGGGGAGACCGTCCAGTGATCGCCAAGACACCCGCGCCGCCCTACTGGGCCGTCATCTTCACGGCCGTGCAGAGCGGCAAGGAGGTCGACACCTACGAGTCCATGGCCATGCGCATGGTCGAACTCGCCCACCAGCAGCCGGGCTTCCTCGGCTATGAAAGCGCCCAGGCCGACGGCAATGCCGAGATCACCATCTGCTACTGGGACAGCGACGAGAACATCCGCGCCTGGAAACAGAATGCCGAGCACCTGGAAGCCCAGCGCCGGGGCCGCGAGACCTGGTATTCGGCCTACCATATCCGCATTGTGCGCATCGAACGGGCCTACGGCTTCTGACGCGGCAGGCGCCGTCCTGCATCCAAATCGCGTGTCGCGCGTTTCAGGATCGTAACTGATCCCCAACGGAGTAGACACACATGACAGTCGAAGCCCTTCTCATCATCCTGCTTGTCGGCGCCATTGCCGGCTGGCTCGCCGGTGTCGTCGTCAAAGGCTATGGCTTTGGCCTGGTCGGCAACATCATCGTCGGTATCCTCGGCGCCTTCATCGCCAGCTTGCTGTTCCCGGCCATCGGCCTAGGCATCGGCGGCGGTATCCTCGGCTCGATCCTCTACGCCACGCTCGGCGCCATCGTGCTGCTCCTGATCATCCGCGTCGTCAAACGCGCCTGAGCCATCCGGCCCAAGACCTCCACCCCTCCCTGCGCGGCGATTCCTTCCCGGTGCCAGCGCGGCGGAGCGGGTGGAGGCACCCCGATTCCCCTCCCGCTAAGCAACATAATGACAGGCGCGGCGTATCAGGCTATGTCGCCCGCTTGTTTTTGCGGGGGCCCCGCCCATGACGATCCGCCATTTCCTCGATCTCTGGCCCCTGGAGAGCGCCGAACTCCGCGCCATCCTCGACCAGGCCCATGCCATGAAGAAAGCCCGCGCGGGCTGGACCAAGGGCCGTATCGATGCCGGCGCCCCGCTCGACGGGCATACCCTCGCGATGATCTTCGAGAAGGCCTCCACCCGCACCCGCTTCTCCTTCGACATGGCCATGCGCCAGCTCGGCGGCTCCTCGATCACCACATCCGCCGGCGACATGCAGCTCGGCCGGGGTGAGACCGTTGAGGACACCGCCCGCGTGCTGTCGCGCTATGTCGACGCCGTGATGATCCGCGCCAACGACCATACCGACATCGAATCCTTCGCCGAAGCTTCGTCCATCCCGGTCATCAATGGCCTGTCCGACCGCTCGCACCCCTGCCAGATCATGGCGGACCTGATGACGCTGGAAGAGCACGGCCTCACCCTGCGCGGCGCCCGCCTCGCCTGGGTCGGCGACGGCAACAATGTCTGCGCCAGCTTCATCCATGCCGCCGCCAAGTTCGGCTTCTCGCTCGCCATCGGCACACCCGCCCGCTACGCGCCCGATGAGGACGACCTCGAGATCGCCACCGAGCTGCAAGGCCGCATCGAGCTGTTCGAGACTGCTGAAGAAGCCGTCGCCGGCGCCGATGTCGTCATTGCCGACACGTTTGTCTCGATGGGCGACCTTGACGCCGAACGCCGCCTCGAAATTCTCGAACCCTTCGCCGTCACCGACGAGCTGATGGAACTCGCCAATGGCGGGGCAAAATTCCTTCATTGCCTGCCCGCCCACCGGGGCGAGGAAGTCGACGCCGAAGTCATCGACGGCCCGGCCAGCCTCGTCTGGGACGAAGCGGAAAACCGCCTGCACGCCCAGAAGGCGATCCTGCGCTGGTGCCTGGGCAAGTAAGCCCGCCGGCCGTTCACATTCCCGCGCGCCCCTTGGCGGCGCCGCCGCGTCCGCCTAGGCTTGCGGCATGGCCGATACCCTGATCCCGACCCAGAAATTCTCCGATCCCGACATCACGGCAAAGGGAGAAACCCGCGCCAGTGTCGCCTGGTCCGGCCTGAAGACGCTCTGGTTCAACACCGGCACGCTCTGCAACATCACCTGCGCCAACTGCTACATCGAAAGCAGCCCGACCAACGACCGGCTGGTCTACCTGACCCGCGCGGACGTCGAGTCCTATCTCGGCGAACTCACTGCCCCCGCCGAAATCGGCATCACCGGCGGCGAGCCGTTCATGGCGCCCGAGATCATCGCCATCCTCGAAGCTGCTCTGTCGCGCGGCCACACGCTCCTTGTGCTGACCAATGCCATGCGCCCGATGATGCGCCCGCGCGTGCAGGCCGGCCTCGCAGACCTCGCCGTCCGGTTTCCCGGCAAGATGACCATCCGCGTCTCGCTCGACTCGCACGACGCCGTCGTCCACGATGCCGAACGCGGGCAGGGGGCCTTCGCCGAGGCCTGCGAGGGCCTCCGCTGGCTGGCCGCCAACAACATCCCTCTCGCGCTCGCGGGCCGCAAGGCCCTGCACGAGGACGAGCCCGCCGCCCGTCAGGGCTACCGCGCCCTCATCGCCGCCCTGAGCCTCGCGCTCGACGCCGCCGATCCGAAACAGCTCGTCCTCTTCCCGGAGATGATCGCCCGCGCCGATCCGCCGGAAATCACCACCGCCTGCTGGGGTATCCTGAACAAGGCGCCCGATAGCATCATGTGCGCCAGCCAGCGCATGGTCGTGCGCCGCAAGGGCGCGCCGGGGCCGCGCGTGCTGGCCTGCACCCTGCTCGTGGACGACCCCGCCTTCGACCTCGGCGGCACGCTCGCCGAAGCCACCGCCGCGCCGGTCAAGCTCAACCATCCCTGGTGCGCCAGCTTCTGCGTGCTCGGCGGCGCCAGCTGCTCGGCCTGACCGCAGGCCCTTGCCCTGCCGCGGCTTCATTGCCACATGGGGCCACTTGAAAGCCCCCCTGAGGCCCGCCCCATGACCCGACCTGCCCACGAAACCGGCGATTTCGCCGCCACCTTCCAGATCGAAGGCCGCCCCATCCGTGGCCGCGTGGTGCGCATGGGCGCCGGCAGCCTCGCGCCGATCCTGGCGCGGCACGACTATCCGCCCCACCTCGCCCATATCCTCGGCGAAGCGGTGATGCTGGCGGCGCTGGTCGGCGCGTCCCTGAAATTCGAGGGCAAGATCCTCGTGCAGGCCGAAGGCGACGGCCCGGTGACCATGCTGGTCGGCGAATACAACACCAACGGCAATGTGCGCGGCTATGCCCGCTACAATGCCGAAGGCTGGGCCAATCTCGAACGCGTCAACAAGGGCGGCGAGCCGCACATGCCGCAGCTGTTCGGCCGCACCGGCCGGCTCGGGCTGATCCTCGTGCAGGACAATCCGGACATCCAGCCCTACCAGGGCATCGTGCCGCTGAACAAGGCAACCCTCGCTCAGTGTGCGGAGGATTACTTTGCCATGTCCGAACAGGTGCCCTCGCGCATCAACCTTGCCATCGACAAGTCGGGCGACGAATGGGTCGCCGGCGGCATGCTGATCCAGCGCATCGCCGGCGACGACGCGCGCGGCGAAACCGACGAAGGCTGGCGCGAGGCCGAAGCCCTGTTCGCCACCCTGACCGCCGGCGAACTGACCGACACCGGCCTGCCGGTGACGGAACTGCTCTACCGGCTGTTCCACGAGCAGGGCGTAACCCTCGAAGGCGCGATGCCGGTCGCCGACCGCTGCACCTGCAACCAGGAACGTCTCGTCAGCACGCTGCGCCAAATGCCGGACGAATCGCTGCGCGATCTCGTGGAACCGGATGGCACGCTGTCCATCGACTGCCAGTTCTGCGCCCGCCACTACACCATCGGCATCGCCGAAGTGACCGGCCCGGTGAACTGATCCCGCCTGCGGGAACGTTGCACAAGTTTCGCCTTGTGCGACAAAATCCGGGCCCGCCCGCATTTGATCCGGAACTTTTTCCCGTGTCATCCCGGCGAAAGCCGGGACCCAGACTTCCTTGTTCCTGCTTGCAATTTTTCGCACGCGCGCACGCATGGACGTCTACACGACCGTCCACACCAGAACTATTTTCAGCCAATCCAATCCGGCGGGGCTCGCACCGGATCTATACTCCGCCGATGTCCACCTTCCTCAGCATACGGAACTACGTGTATTTCCGGCATCTCTTCGATGCCGTGCACCCGTTCTTCTGGCCGGTGCTCTACTGGCAGCTGAAAGCCGCGTGGATTTCCCTCCAGCGCGAGAAGCTCACCAGCGTGATGCTCGCCGTCACCTGGTGGGGCGGCGTGCGCATCGTCTATCGCGGCGACCGGATCGAAACCCCAAAGCACGACCCCCTTGCCCCGCTCAAGCCACGCTTCGACGACCCCATCTGGTCCACCCGCCTCCCGGCCTGTCTGGACATCGAAGCAACCTGCAACGCACCCCTCTCCCGCAACGCGGGGGAGGTGGCGCGCGCGCAGCGCGTGACGGTGGGGGGCTTGATCACACGCCCCAACCTCGACGCCCGTCCCCCGTAGGCCGAGGTGAACCCCGCCCTGCAACACCATCCTCTAACACCGGCCAGCCCCGCTGCGCCGGCCGCTGGTGCTACTCCGGCGCGTCCATTGCCAGGATGATCTGCGCATAGCCGCGCGCCAGGTGTCCCATGTTCTCCACGCTCGTGCGCTCGTTGGTGCCGTGGAAACCGGTCAGCTCATCCGGCGTCAGCACCGATGGCGCGAAGCGGTAGACGTTCGGCGTGATCGCCTCGGCATACCGTCCATCGGTCGCGCCCAGCACCAGCCCGGGCGCCGCCGGCGCGCCGGGCAGGGTGGCCTCGGCCACACTGGCCAGCACCGAATAGGCACGGTTGTCGGTCGGCGAAACATTCGAGGCGCCCTTGCCGCGGATCCCGTTCTTGCCGACTTCCACTTCAATGCCGTCGATGTCCTTCGTCACGTCCTTCACATGCTGGATGATCGCCTCTTCGGAATCATTGGGGTGGATACGGAAGTTCACCGTTGCCGTCGCACGCTGCGCCAGCACGTTCTCCTTGGCCGAACCGGTGAGCATGGTCGGTGCCGTCGTTGTACGGATCATCGCATTGCCGGCCGCGACGCCGGCCAGCTGGTCATCGATGAGGCCCTTGAACAGCCAGAGATTGGCAAATGCCATGCGCTGCGCAAACGGCATGTCCTTGCCCGCCGCCTTGAACATGTCCGAGATCGGAGGCTTCGACAGGTCGGACGGCATCTGGTGTTCGTCGAGTGCCACGACTGCACGGGCAAGGCGCACCGCCGCCGAATCGCGCGGCGGCGTCGAGGAATGCCCGCCTGCGCCGGTCGCCACGACATCCAGCGTCACATACCCTTTTTCGGCGATCCCGATGAATCCCATCGGCTTGCCCGAAAGGGGCGACGGATTGATCACCATGAACCCTTCATCCAGCGCAAACTCGGGCTCGACGCCGCGCGCCTTCAGCAACGCCACGCCGGCTTCCGCGCCGGACCCGGAGACTTCCTCGTCATGCCCGAACATGAACAGCACGGTACGCTTCGGCTTGAAGCCGGAGGCGGCCAGCGCTTCAGCCGCTTCCATCAGGCCGACCAGCGATCCCTTGTCGTCGATCGCGCCGCGGCCATACACATAGCCGTCGATGATCTCGCCATCGAACGGCCCGCCGGTCCAGTCGCCTTCGGTGCCGATGTTCACCGGCACGACATCCTGGTGCGCCATCAGCAGCAGCGGTTTCAGCGACGGATCCGAACCCTCCCAGGTGTAAAGCAGCGTCAGCGTATCCGGCACCAGTTCCTTCTTCATCGCCGCATGCGCGGCCGGATAGGTCGTTTCCAGCCAGGCATGAAGCGCCAGCCATTCGCCTTCCTGACCGGGGCGGGGATCACCGCTCGCCAGCGTCACGGTCTTGAACCGGATGGCCTCGGCGAGGTGCTGCGCGCCGGTGTCCGCCGAGATGGCGGGCGGCTCTGGCAGGTCGACGCGGCCGCCGACCGGATCGGCGCCGTAGTTGAAGGTGTTGTACAGGATCACCCCGATGAACAGGACGAGCGCCGCCACGACGCCGATGATGATATTCCGGACCATGTTCCCCCGGCCTCCCGATTTGTTGTTGCCAGATCGTGGGCGCGCGATTGCGCCGCCGTCAAGCGATCAGGGATCAAATAAATGACTTGGCCGTCAACTTCGCTGAGGGCAGTGTGCCGCCATGCCCCAGCCTCCTTCGCCGCGCCTTTCCTTTCCGCGAGTGCTCGCCTTCTCGTCGCTCAGCATCCCGATTGCGGGGGTTGGCCTGCCGGTAGGCGTCTACCTCGCGCCGCTCTACGCCAACGAAGTCGGCCTCGGCCTGGCGCTGACCGGCCTTCTGTTCATGCTCCTGCGGTTCTGGGACATCCTGACCGATCCGATCATGGGCTATCTCGTCGACCGGTATCGCAGTCCGCTCGGCCGCGTGCGCCACTGGATCCTGCTCGCCGTTCCCGTGCTCGGCCTGTCGACCTTCTTCGTCTACATGCCGCCGGAAGGGGCGGGCCCCGCTTATTTCATCATCTGGATGCTGATCTTCTATGTCGGCTTCACGATCCTGCAGACGTCACGCGCGGCCTGGGTCCCGGCGCTCGCGGCCGATTACGACGACCGCTCGCGCCTATTCCTGTGGCCGGAGATCATCTCGGTCGTTGCCATGCTCTTCCTGCTCGCGGTGCCGCTGCTGCTGTCGGTTCTCGGTGTGCACACGGACAGGTTCGGGCAGGTCGCCGTCATGGGCTGGATTCTCATCATCGCCTTGCCGGTTGTGGCCGTGCTCGCCTGCGTCTTCGTGCCCGATCCGCCGATGCGCGGGGAGTCGCATGTCATCGAGAAGTTCGAGCTGAAACCGATCGTCGACGCGCTACGCCAGCCGGTCTTCGCGCGGCTGCTGAGCATGGAGCTGATCGGCGCGACGGCGATTGCGGTGACCGCGTCCAACTACCTCTTCGTCGCCGAATATGCCTTTGGCGCAAACGATGCGCAGACGAGTCTCGCGCTGATGCTGTTCTTCGTGATGGCGGTGCTGGCCTTGCCCTTCTGGCTCTGGTTGGCGCGCAAGACGGAAAAGCGCACGGCGTATTTCGCGGCGGTGACGATGTCGGGCATCTGCTTCATCGCCTTCATTCCGCTGGCGCCGGCCGGCAATTTCACGTCTTTCCTGATCGCTTCGCTGGTCGCGGGCATTCCCTTCAGCGCACCGATCTTTCTGGCGCGTGCCATGACGGCGGATATCATCGAGATGAAGGCAGCCGAGTCGGGCGAGAGCCGGGCCGGGCTCTACTACGCCTTGCTGACCAGCCTCAACAAGGTCGGCTCAAGTCTCGCCTTCGGCGTTGGTTACCTGCTCGTCGGCCAGCTCGCCCGGTTCCGTCCGGGGGAGGAAAATACCGACAGCGCCATTTTCGGACTGGTCCTGATCTTCGGGCTCCTGCCGGGAATCCTGTACGTGATCGCCGGCCAGCTCGCCCGGGGCTATCCGCTGACCCGCGAAGTGCAGGCCGAAACGGCGCGCAAGCTCGATCCGGAACTCAAGGTCGTTCCCGACGACGTGCCGATCATCTGACGCCAATCGGTTCAGAAACCGCCGCCTTCGGCGAGCCATTCGAGTTCCGCCGGCGTGCTCGCACGGCCGAGAATCTTGTTGCGGTGAGGGAAGCGTCCGAAGTCCTCGATCGCCTTGGCATGCTCGCGGGCATAATCGAGCGTGGTTTTGGCGAAGCCGTCAAAGCCCGGTCGCGCATCTTCAGCGATGGCGGTGAACATGGCGACGGAACGGGCCTGGTCGGCCGGGTCTTCGGAATGTTCGAGCGGCAGGTAGAAGAAGACGCGTTCGGCTTCGGACAGGTGATTGTCTTCGCGCAGTTCAAGGCCCTCACGGCAAAGCTGCAGCGCCAGCGGATCCTGCGCAAAGGCGCGCGCGGTGCCGCGGAAGATGTTCCGGCTCATCTGGTCGAGCACGATGATGGCTGCGAGGCGTCCGTGCTGGCCGCGTGCCGCCCAGTCTTCCGCGAGCGGGCCGCCGGCAAGCGCTTCCAGCAAAGGGAGGAATTTTTCCGTCAGTTCACGGTCGAATGCTTCACCGCCGCGAAACCACAACTTGTTCTGCGCAGCGAGGCCTTCCGGCGTTCGGGCGGCATCTGCGAACCAGAAATCGAGCACCGCTTCCGGGGAGGGCAGAGCGCTCACGCTGCCGGCCTCCGGGCGACGACCATGTAGTTGACCGACGTGTCGCCTGCGAGTTTCCATTGGCCGGACAGCGGCTGGAACACGACGCCGATAGTGTCCACGATGTCCATGCCCGCGCCGGCGAGCGGACGGCGGACATCTTCCGGGTCGAGGAACTTCGACCAGTCATGCGTGCCGCGCGGCAACCAGCCGAGGATATACTCGGCGCCGATGACGGCCGTGGCGAGCGCCTTGGCCGTCTTGTTCAAGGTTGCGACGATCATCAGCCCGCCAGGTTTCACGAGGCGGGCGGTGTCGGCGAGGAACTGCGCGGGGTCGGCGACGTGTTCGACCACTTCGAGGTTCAGCACGATGTCGAACGGCGCTTCGCCCGCGGCAAGCAGGCCTTCGGCGGTGCCGGCGCGGTAGTCGATCCCGAGGCCCTGTTCGGACGCGTGGGTGAGGGCGGTCTTGATGTTCGCCTCCGATGCATCGACGCCGGTGACCGAGGCGCCGAGCCGGGTCATCGGTTCGCAGACGAGGCCGCCGCCGCAGCCGATGTCGAGCAGGCGCAGGCCGGCGAGCGGCGTGCGCTGGCCGGCCGTGAGGCCGAAATGCCGCTCGGCCGTTTCGCGGATGAATTTCAGGCGCACCGGGTTGAACCGGTGCAGCGGTTTGAACTTGCCGTGCGGGTTCCACCAGTCCGCGGCCATGGCCGAGAACTTGGCGACCTCGGCCGGATCGATGCTCGGGGTGACAGGCGGCCCGCCGGGCGCGTCAATTGTTCCAGCCATCGTTTAGCAATCCTGTTTGATCCGCGCCGAACTTTCTTCTAGAGGGGCCGATATAGGACGCCCCGGGCGGGGCACATAGTCGGTTGGGGCGAAATGGCGCGCACGGTACTGAAATTCGGCGGCACGTCGGTCGGCGACCTGGACCGGATTGCCAACGTTGCGGAAATCGTGGCGGCGCGGGCTGCCAAGGGCGAACGCATGGCCGTGATCGTCTCGGCGATGTCGGGCGAGACCAACAAGCTGGTCGCCCTGGCCGACGGCGCGGCCGGCAAGGATCTGCCGCGGCATCTCTATGACGACGAGTATGACGTGGTCGTGGCGTCCGGCGAGCAGGTGACGGCAGGCTTGCTGGCGCTGGCGCTGCGCCGGCGGGGCCTGAAGGCACGCAGCTGGCTGGGCTGGCAACTGCGCCTGAAGACCGATGACAGCCATGGCCGCGCCAGGATCATGGGGTTTGACGATTCCTCGCTGCCGGACTCGGTGGACGCCGGCGAGATCGCCGTGGTGGCCGGCTTCCAAGGCGTGACCGATGATTTCCGTGTGACCACGCTCGGCCGGGGCGGCTCGGACACGAGCGCCGTGGCAGTCGCGGCCGCGCTCGGCGCCAAGGTGTGCGACATCTATACGGATGTCGACGGCGTCTACACGACCGATCCGCGGATGGTGCCGAAGGCGCGCCGGATCGACAAGATTTCATATGAAGAGATGCTGGAGATGGCTTCGCTCGGCGCCAAGGTGCTGCAGACGCGGTCGGTCGAACTGGCGATGAACCACAATGTTCCGGTCCGGGTGCTGTCGAGCTTCGTGAAGCCCGGCGAGGAATCCCCCGGAACGCTTGTCTGTGCAGAGGAAGAAATCGTGGAAAAGCAGGTTGTCAGCGGCGTTGCCTATTCGCGGGACGAAGCCAAGGTCACGCTCTACGGCGTGCCCGACAAGCCGGGCTCGTCGGCGAAGATCTTCTCGGCGCTGGCCAAGGCCGGCGTCAATGTCGATATGATCGTGCAGGCCAGCTCGCGCGAAGCCTCGAAGGCGAACCTCGTTTTCACCTGCACGGAGCGCGACAGCCCGTTCGCGCAGGAAACCCTCGGCAAGCTGAAGGCCGACGTCGGCTTCGAGCGGCTGGAAGTCGTGCGTGATGTCTCCAAGATTTCGATCATCGGCGTCGGCATGAAGAGCCATACCGGGGTTGCCGAGAAAATGTTCACGGCCCTGTCGGAAAAGGGCATCAACATTGATGTCATCTCAACTTCCGAGATCAAGATTTCCGTCCTGATCGCCGCGCCCTATACAGAACTGGCCGTCCGGGCCCTTCATACGGCCTTCGGTCTCGACGCGGAATGATCCGCCATCCCATCCGGGAGATCATGCCTTACAATATGCCGGCCACCCGTGTGCTCATGAACAACCTTCGCCAGGTGATGGCGGAGGACGGGGACACACGTTCGCGGCTGGATCACGTGGTGCGCCTCATCGCGACGACGATGGTCGCCGACGTGTGCTCGATCTACCAGCGCGAGCCAGGCGGCGCGCTGCTGCTGATCGCCACCGAAGGCCTGAAGCCGGAAGCGGTCGGCAAGACGCGGCTTGAGGCGCACGAAGGCCTCGTCGGCTTCGTGGCCCGAACGGCCGAGCCGATCGCGATCGAGGATGCGCCGCGCCATCCGTCGTTTTCCTACCGTCCGGAGACGGGGGAGGACCCGTTCCACGCTTTCCTCGGCGTGCCGATCCTGCGCACCGGCGGAGTGACCGGCGTGCTGGTCGTGCAGAACCAGACCGAGCGGACTTACCGCGAGGAAGAAGTCGACACGCTGCAGACCATCGCGATGGTGCTGGCGGAGATTGTCCATACCCTGACGCTGCAGCCGGCGCAGCAGGCCAGCAGCGACCGGCGGTCGCGTGCGGCGGCCGGGGGGAATCTCAAGGGCCGCATCTTCTGCGAGGGGCTGGGATATGGCCGTGCGCTGCTGCACGATCCGGTCGTGCCGGCAGCGAAGTTCTTTGCGGCGGACCAGGCGGCCGAAGCCGACCGGCTGAACACCGGCCTCAAGGACCTGCGGGCCTCGATCGACCGGATGATGCTGATCGACGGCGCCGCGCTCGGCGAGGACCCGCGCGACGTGATGGAAGCCTACCGGCTGCTGGCTTATGACACGTCCTGGGCCGAGAAACTGCATGAAGGCATCCGGTCCGGCCTTTCGGCGGAAGCTTCGGTCGACCGCGCGCGGCGCGAACACCGGGCACGGATGCAGAGTGCGCGCGATCCCTACCTGCGCGAGCGGCTGCACGACCTTGAAGACCTCGACAACCGGCTGCTGCGCGTGCTCGGCGGGGAAGAGGGCAAGCCGAAGGAAGCCGGCGAGCAAAGCATCCTCGTGGCGCGCCGGCTGGGTCCGGCGGAACTGCTGGAATATGCGCAGGCCGGCCTGAAGGGCATCCTGATGGAGGAAGCGGCGGCTTCCTCGCACGCGGCGATCGTGGCGCGGGCGCTGGGCATCCCGGCGATCGGCGGTATCGACAACGTTACCACCATGATCGAGCAGGGCGACTATCTCATCGTCGATGCGGAAGATGGCAGCGTTCATATCCGCCCGGACGATGTGGTCTATGACGCCTACAAGGCGCGGGTCGGGCTGCGGTCCGAGCGGCAGGCGGCATATGCCAAGCTGAAGGGCCTGCCGGCGAAAACGCTGGACGGCACGACCGTCGCGCTGATGCTGAACGCGGGTCTCGACCTCGATCTCGACATGCTGGACCAGGCCGGGGCCGACGGTGTGGGCCTGTTCCGGACCGAGTTCCAGTTCCTTGTTTCCGAAACCTTGCCGCCGCTGGATGACCAGATCGCGCTTTACAAGCGGGTGCTGGACAGGGCTGCCGGGCGGCCGGTCGTGTTCCGGACGCTGGATCTCGGCGGGGACAAGGTGCTGCCGGCGCTGAACCTGCAGCGCGAGGAGAACCCGGCGCTCGGCTGGCGGTCGATCCGCTTTGCGCTCGACCAGAAAGGCCTGTTCCGGCGCCAGCTGAGAGCGCTCGTGCGGGCGGCTGGCGAAGGACCGCTGACGGTGATGTTCCCGATGGTGACGGTGCCGGAGGAATACCGGCAGGCGAAGGCGCTGCTGCTGAGCGAAGTCGCCTGGACCGCCGAAAAGACCGGCAAGCAGCCCTCGAAGCTGGAAGTCGGCGTGATGCTGGAAACCCCGGCGCTGGGCTTCTCGATGCAGGACCTGGCGGGCGAGGTAGACTTCCTGTCGGTTGGCACCAACGACCTGTTGCAGTTCTTCTTCGCGGCCGACCGGATGACGCCGTCGGTCAGTGAACGCTACGATCTCGTCAGCCCGGCGGCGCTGCGCTACCTGAAAATGGTGGCAGAAGTCTGCAAGGCGCAGGGCACGCGCCTGTCGGTCTGCGGCGAGGCGACCGCGTCGCCGCCCGTGGCGCTGTGTTTTGCGGCGCTCGGCTATACCAGCCTGTCGATGGCGGCCTCTGCCATCGGACCGGTCAAGCAGGCCCTGCGCACGGTCGACCTCAACGCCTTCCGGACCCGGCTTTTTGCCTGCATGGACAAACCGAACGGTTCGTTCCGTAACCAAGTGTTAGCACTTGCGGCGGAGCATGGGATCGACACCGCCGACAGCTAAAGCGAGTTGCGGCGGTCGCGGGCCGGTCTTACGTAGGGTTTGGACCGGAACTTGCCCCGATTTCATTTGGTGGCATCTTTGGTCAGTGAGACTGGTAGACTATGGCACAACATGTTTCGCCTGAGCCGGAAAACGGACAACCCGAGAAAGAGACGCGGGTGGAAGATAACGGAACGAACCGTTCGAATGTAATGCCGATCTCGCCAGAGGCGGCAAAACAGCTCGATGCCTATGGGCGCCGGGACCGGGCCGATGCGATCTTCCGTTCGGGCGAATATGAAGGCGAAGCGCTCCGCATGGGGCAGGTGCTGCGCCGGGTCCGCGAGGCTCTTCAGCTTGACCTCGGTGACATCGCCCGGGAGTCTCGCATCCGCGAGAACTTCCTGATGGCCATCGAGCGGATGGAACTGCAGACCATCGCCAAGGGCTATCTCGTGCCCTACCTGATCGCCTATTCGAAATTTCTCGGCCTGCCGGAACAGGAGGTCGTCCAGCGCTACACCAAGGAGTGCGGCGCGGTCGACGAAGTGAAGACCTCGGCGCCGGTGCCGAAAATCGGCCAGATCCAGAAGACCAAGAGCCGGTTACCGATCCTGGCGGCGGCGCTCGGCGCGGTGCTGGTGTTCGTGGCCGGCGGTGTGACCGTCGCCCTGATGATGAGCAAAGGGCCGGAAGAGGTCGTCTCGCCCAGCGTCGTGGCCGTCAGCGGCGCGCGCGACAGCCTGTTTGCCGATGTCGGAACGGTGAAAGCCGCGCCGGCCGACCTGCCGCTGGAAATCGTGGCGGTGCGCCAGGCCTGGCTGGAAGTGCGCGGCGCCGATGGCACCATCTTCCTCAGTCGCACTATGGCCGAGGGCGAGAATTACTTCCCGCGCCTGAAGGCGGGCTGGACCGTTTCGGCCCGCAATGGCGGCGCGTTCGAATGGCGCGTCGGCGACGTGGTCGTGGGCCCGCTCGGCCCGGACGGAGCGCAGGTCTTCTCGATGAGCGTAGATGACCAGCTGGCCCATGCCGCTGAAATGGCTGCCCCGACCGTGGCCGAAACGGCTGCGGCAAACGGCAACGCCACGCGCTGAACCCTTTACGCGGGGGCGCGGGGGCGCCACATGAGGGCGGAACACCAGCCGCGAGGGCGCCTGACGCCATGAGCCACAATCCGATCCGCCCCTGGCGCAACATCGACCGGCGCAAATCCCGCCAGATCCGCGTCGGCAATGTGCTGATCGGCGGGGATGCACCGATTGCGGTGCAGACCATGACCAACACGCCGACCGAGGACGCGGACGCCACCATCGCGCAGATCCTGCGGGCGGCGGAAGCCGGCGCCGATATCGTGCGCGTCTCTTGCCCGACGCCGGAATCGACGGCGGCGATGAAGGCGATCTGCAAGGCGAGCCCGGTGCCGATCGTCGCGGACATCCATTTCCATTATAAGCGCGGGATCGAGGCGGCAGATGCCGGCGCTGCGTGCCTGCGGATCAATCCGGGCAATATCGGGTCTGAGGCGCGGGTGAAGGAAGTCGTTGCGGCGGCGCGGGCGAACGGATGTTCGATGCGCATCGGCGTGAATGGTGGCAGCCTCGAGCGCCACCTGCTGGAGAAGTATGGCGAGCCGTGTCCGGATGCGATGGTGGAAAGCGCGCTGGACCATGCGCGCATCCTCGATGACCTCGGCTTCCACGAGTACAAGATCTCGGTGAAAGCCTCCGACATGTTCATGACGGTGGCGGCCTACCAGTTGCTGGCGGAGGCGACCGACGCGCCGCTGCATCTCGGCATCACGGAGGCGGGCGGCCTGCGCACCGGCACCGTCAAGTCGTCCATCGGCATGGGCTCGCTGCTCTGGGCCGGCATTGGCGACACGATCCGCGTGTCGCTGTCGGCCGACCCGGTTGAGGAAGTGAAGGTCGGCTACGAGATGCTGAAGTCGCTCGGCCTGCGCACGCGGGGCGTCAACATCATCGCGTGCCCGTCCTGCGCGCGGCAGGGTTTCGACGTGATCACGACGGTCGACACGCTGGAGAAGCGGCTGGCGCATATTTCCGAACCGATCTCGCTGTCGATCATTGGCTGCGTGGTCAACGGTCCCGGCGAGGCAGCGATGACCGATCTCGGGTTCACCGGCGGCGGCAAGGAAAGCGGCAAGATGTTCGTGAACGGACGGGCTGACCACAACGTGTCGAACGCCGACATGGTCGAGCATATCGTCCAGCTGGTCGAGGAAAAGGCTGCGCGGATGAAGGCGCAGCGCGAGGCCGAGCAAGTTCCTGCGGAATAGGCGTCAGGCCGGGCCGCAGGTGCTGGCCGGCATTAGAGCGGCGGCAGCATCATACAGGCCCTGCGTGGGCGCTAGACGCCTGATCAAGGCAAGGGCTTCGGGCTTTTCAAGGGTGACGAGATCGGCGCCCTCCGGCACGGCGACCTCCTGTCCGTCGAGGGCCACGACGAGGGTTCGCACCCCGGCCGCGCCCGGCAGACGGGCGTCCAGCGAGCCGGCGTAGACATTGTCCGTGTCCGCATCAAACACCGAGAGCGAGCCATATTCCGGCCAGGTCGGAACGGCGATCGTGACGGGGCCTTGCGACACGTCGATCAGGCAGATCGCGTAGGCGAGATCCGGCGACGGGCGCACGATGGTCTGGGTTTGCGGCGTGACGCGCGGGTTCATGCGCCATTGGTGGAGTTCGACACCGGCGCCGCCCATGCGGTCACGCGCCTTCGACATGATCTTGCCGGGCAGGGCGCCGAGCAACAGAAAGTGGACGGCGAGGAAACCGGCGAGGAACGCGCCAAGGCCGATGAAGGGTATGCGCATCAGCCGGCCTCCCCGCAGGACAGTTTCTCGATCACCGGAGGCTTGAGCACGGTTTCCGGCGCTTCAATCAGTTCTGCGGTGGGCTTGTAGAGGCGCAGCGTCAGGTCGAACTGTCCGGCATTGCGGCTCGATACCCAGCCGCCCTTGGCGGGCGAAGCGGCGATGGTGAAAGACCAGCCGTCCGCAGAGCCGGCGGCGGCTGCATCCGTCTGGTCATAGGAAAGGGCATTGTCGGTATTGTCCGGCAGGAAACTCTCGGCGTTGTAGAGGGTGACGGACCACCATTGGGCGGGCAGGGCGCCGCCCGAGACGCGGTAGGTGCAGGCTTCCTCGAGGCGCGCGCCGGCGGAATCGGTGTTGCGGGTGAAATAGACGGCTTCGGCCTTGGTGAGGGCAAGCAGGCCGTGGCGCGCGACTCGGGCCCGGGTCCAGGGATTGGCCGCGGACGACCCGATGGTCCAGTCGCTGTGCCAGCCGCTGGCATTTATCTGGCCCCCGAAAGCAGCGCCCGGGCCAAGCATGCCGGCGGCGTAGAGCGCCGCGGCAAGGCCGCAAAGGCCGCCAAGGACAAGACCGACGAGGGCGCTGACAAGCTTCATGGCTACACGCTATCGTGAGCCGCAGAAGACGCAAGACGCCCCGAACGGGGCTGGGCGCGGCGGCCAGAACCCGTTAGCACTGGGCCGCAGCGAGGAAGCGGGCGAACACGATGATCTTGCGGGTATTGAAATGGACAGGCCTGACCTTGCTGGCGGGCTTCATGCTGCTGATCGCGTCCAGCTGCACCATGCTGGGGCTGAATTATGCGAGCCTCGAGACCGACAACAAACCGGCGCCGGTGCCCGAACTTGACATCGACCGCCTGATGACGCCCGAGGGCCGCGCCGAGGCGATGCAGGTGCTGGAGGACACGCTCTACGGCCCGTGGCCCGAGGGGCTCAAGGTGTCGGCGGGCGACTGGCGCATCATCAATCCGGATTTCCTGGGCGGACGCGGCTCGCTGGAGGAGATTGATGTGACGATCGGCGACGGGCCGGGCGCGCGGACCTTCCAGCTGGTGGCGGCGTTCCCGGCGGCGGCGATGGCCAATCCGCTGGTGATCAGCCAGACGTTCAGTTCGAATTGCGCGTCGTTCCCCGGTGAGGCGGTGACCAGCGAGGATGGTGATCCGTGTACGGCGCGGGAGATCGGGCCGATGGCGAATTTCCTCATCACGAACCTGTTCGGCGAGTATATCGCCGAGGTGCCGGTCGACCGGTATTTCGATGCGGGCTTCGTGTATGCGAGCTTCCATGCCGGCGACTTCATTCCCGACAGCGCTGGGCGCGCGCCGCAGGCGATGGCGAACCTCGGCGGCGACGTGAACCCGACCAGCACGCTGATGGCCTGGGCCTTCGCCTTCTCGGCGGCGATGGATGTGCTGGAGCATGATCCGCGTGTCGATACCTCGCACACGTCGGTGATGGGACATTCGCGGCACGGCAAGTCAGCCTTGCTGGCGACGGCGTGGGATCCGCGCATTGAGGCGGTGGTGGCGCACCAGTCCGGATTTGCCGGCGCGTCGCTGTCTCGGTCCGGTTCGGGTGAGACGCTGGCGCGGATGGCAAAGACCTATCCGCACTGGCTGGCGCCCGGCGCGCAGAAATATGCCGTCAATCCGTCACTGCTGCCGTATGACCAGCACCTCCTGCTCGCCCTGGTCGCGCCGCGTCACCTGTTCCTCGGCAATGGACGCCGGGATGTCTGGTCCGATCCCAATTCGAGCTACCGGGCTGCCAAGGCGGCGAGCGCGATGTGGGAGGCTTACGGTGTGGAAGGCCTCGACGGGGAGGGGATGCGCAGCTTTGACCCGTCCGCAGGGATCAGCTGGTGGCTGCGGCCCGGCGGGCACGGCATCGTCGAGGAAGACATCGACGCCTTCATCCGGTTCCTCGAGGTGCGCGGCGCGCCGGCCTCGGCGGCGCTCGAAGGCGAGTTGCAAGCCACGGGCACCTCCCGATAGACCTTTCCCGGCAACAATCAGTTGGGAGGCTGAGCCATGACGATCGACGTGAATTTCCTGAAGCCCGTGCTGGCGCTGGTCCTGTGGACCTGCGTGATGTGGGTCTGGATGTATGCCCTGCGCCTGCCGGCGTTCGCGAAGGCGGGGATCAACCCGGACGATGCGCGCCATCCCGGCACGTATGGCGACAAGCTGCCGGCGCATGTGCGATCTGCGGCCGACAACTACAATCACCTGCACGAGCAGCCGGTGATCTTCTACGCCCTGATGTTCTTCATGGCGCTGACCGGGGGCAACGACAACGTGGCGGGGCTGGTGGCCTGGATCTATGTTGGGCTGCGGGTGCTCCACTCGATCGTGCAGGTGGTGATCGGCAAAGTGGCGCTGCGTTTCCTCGTTTTCGCGGCCGCATCGTTCTGCCTCTTCTTCCTCGCCGGCAAGGAAGCGCTGCGCGTGCTCGCGATGCCACCGCTGAACTGAGGCTTCCAAGCGGCGTAAAACCGGATTAAAGGGCGGCCATGGCCTCCCTCTCCCTGACACGCCTCCAGCAGGTGATCGACCGGTACGAGGAGGTCGAGGCCCGAATGGGCGCGACCTCCGACTCCAAGGAAATCATCACCCTGTCCAAGGAGCATTCCGAGCTTCGCCCGATCGTGGCGAAGGCGCGCGAACTGATGTCCGCCCGGCGGGGGCTGGACGAGGCGCTGGCACTGGCTTCATCCGGGGATGCCGAGATGGCCGACCTGGCGCAGATGGAGGTCGACGACCTGAAGGCGCGCCTGCCGGTGCTCGAACAGGAAATGCAGATCCTCCTCCTGCCCAAGGATGTCGATGACGCCGCCAACGTGGTGCTTGAGGTGCGCGCCGGCACAGGCGGCGACGAGGCCGCGCTGTTCGCGGGCGACCTCTACCGCATGTACATGCGCTACGCGCAGCTGAACGGCTGGAAGGTGGAGATCGTCGACGTCTCCGAAGGCGAAGCGGGGGGCTACAAGGAGATCATCGCGAACGTGTCGGGCGACGGCGTGTTCGGACGGATGAAATGGGAGAGCGGCGTGCACCGGGTGCAGCGTGTGCCGGCGACCGAGACGCAGGGGCGCATCCACACCTCCGCGGCGACGGTGGCCGTGTTGCCCGCGCCGGACAATATCGAGATCGACATCAAGGCCGAAGACATCCGTATCGATACAATGCGCGCTTCCGGCGCTGGCGGCCAGCACGTCAACAAGACAGACTCGGCGGTGCGCATCACGCACTTTCCGTCCGGCATCGTGGTGACGAGCTCCGAGAAATCGCAGCACGTGAACCGCGAGAAGGCGATGGACCAGTTGAAGATCCGCCTCTACGAAAAGCTGCGCCACGAGCGCGACAGCGCGCGCGCCGAGGCCCGCGCCAGCATGGTCGGCACGGGCGATCGCAGCCAGAAGGTGCGCACCTACAACTATCCCGAAAACCGCGTGACCGATCACCGGATCGGTCTCACGCTCTACTCGCTCGACCGGATCGTGTCCGGCGACAAGCTGAATGATGTGGTTGAAGCTCTGATCACGGAAGACCAGTCGCGCAAGCTTGCGGCGATGGAGGCGGGCTGAGGAGGCCTTTATGCGGGCACGTCTTGTTTCCCTCGGCGCAGCCCTGCTGCTCGCGGCCTGCGCCAGCGCGCCCGAGGCGGCGCCCGGATTGCGCGTTGATGGAAACCGGATGTTCCTTCCGGTGACGGTCAACGGTACGGCGAGCGAGGCGCTGCTCGATTCCGGCGCGGAAATGTCGCTGATCGACACCCGGCTTGCCGCCGACGCGCGCCTGGCCGCCTTCGGCGCCGACGAAATGAAGGGCAGCGGTGCCGGGACACAGTCCGTGCAGTTTGCCGAAGGCGTCACGATCGAGGCCGCGGGTCAGACCTTGCAGCCCGAAGCCGTTGCCATCCTCGACCTGACGGATATTTCAGAGCGTGTGGTTGGCCAGCCGGTGGCAATGGTGCTCGGGCGAGAACTGTTCGATGCCGGACGGTTCGAACTTGACGTGGCGCGCCGATCGCTGAAGCAGGTCTCGCGCGATATCGAACCGGCCGGCGCCGAGATGCCGCTCACCGACGCAGATGGCATCAAGCAGTTCGAGGTGGAGATCGATGGCCGCAAGGTGATGGCGGATTTCGACCTCGGCAACGGGAACGAGGTATTGTTGAGCCGGCCCTTTGCGCAAGCAGCCGGCCTGCTGGATCCTGCGAGGGTGATCGGCACGAAGGAGGGCGGCGGCATCGGCGGACCGGTCGAGCGCACGATCGTCCGTGTCGGGATGCTGAAGATCGGTGGACGCACGCTGACGGGCGTCACCGCTGCGGTCAATCCGAAGGACGAGGGGGCGCAGGCGAATGTCGGCCTATCCATCCTTCGCGATTTCCGCATGACCATCGATTTCGCACAGAACAAGCTCTGGCTCGAGCCGCTGTGACGGCGCCGACCTTCGACGACCTGCTCCGGGATGCGGCTGCCCGCTTTCGTGAAGCCGGCATTTCGGAACCGCGCCAGAATGCGATGCTGCTGATGCTTGGCGCGTTTGGTGACACGCGCGCGGCGCTGATTTCGGCGGGCGCTTCGCCCGTGCCGAGAGCGGTGCAGGATGTGTTCGAGGCGGGAGTCGCGCGGCGTCTCGCGCGCGAACCGCTGCAGCACATCACGGGCAGTACAGGCTTCTACGGTCTCGAAATCCTGACCGATCCCCGCGCGCTGATCCCGCGGCCGGACAGCGAACTGATTGTCGAGACGGCGCTGGACCTCTTGCCGGAAGGCGAAGCGGTTCGCGTCGCCGATCTCGGGACCGGCACCGGCTGCCTGCTCGCGGCGATCCTGTCCCAGCGTCCGCTGGCGCGCGGGGTCGGTGTCGAGGCAAGCCCGGGCGCGGCGAGCCTCGCCCGGGAGAATTTCGCTGCGCTCGGGCTCACGGCGCGCGCCGACGTGTTCGAGGGAAGCTGGACGGCCTGGACCGGATGGGGCGAGGCGGACCTGATCGTTTCCAACCCGCCTTATATCGCGCGGGCCGAAATCGCCGCGCTCGAGCCGGAAGTGCGGGCGCACGACCCGGCGGCGGCGCTGGACGGCGGCCCGGACGGGCTGGACGCCTACCGCGAGATCATCCGGCTGGCGGCGGCTGGCATGCGACCGGAGGCGCCGCTGGTGCTCGAGATCGGCCATGACCAGCGGGCGGCCGTGCTGGGCATGCTCGCGGCGGAAGGCTTTGCCGATCTGGCACACAGCCTTGATCTGGGAGGGAATGATCGCTGTGTATGGGGCCGCGCGCCGGGCCCGGTTGGCTGATTTTCCGCTTGGCGGGCCGCGCGATACACAGTAGAACAATTTCCAGCGAGGGGCAGTCTGCCGAAGAGGCGGATAATTAACGCTGCCTTCGTTCGGGTTCGGTGGAAACGGCAGCGTCCAATCCCCAATCCCGCCTGCAAGCAAAATGACCATTCGAAACTTGGCTTGCCGGTGACAGCTGGTTTACGAACACAGGACACAAGATCCATATGAAACGCTCACGCGGTCGCAACAGGCGCCCAGGCGGCAATCAGCAGAACGCCTTCAACAACCCGAACCGCCACTTCGAGAGTGTCGGCCCGGACGTGAAGATCCGCGGTTCGGCCCAGCAGGTTCTCGAGAAATACCAGCAATACGCGCGCGATGCGCATACGAGCGGCGACCGGGTGCTGTCGGAAGCCTATTTCCAGTATGCGGAACATTACCAGCGCATCGTGGCCAAGCAGAACGAGGCGCGCAACCAGCAACAGGGCGGGCAGCAACAACAGAACCGCAACGGCAATGGCCCGCGCGATGACCGCGACAATCGCGGCGGCCCGGACCGCGATCCGCGCGGCGGCGGCAATGACGATGCCGCAACGGTGGACAGCGATTCGGGTGAAGCCGAAGTTGTCACCACCGCGCCGGCGCGCCGTAACGATGATGACGACGGCGATTCGCTGCGCGTGATCGACAATGACGATGACCGCGAAGAAGCCGAAGCCAGCGAATCGGCGCCCGCCGAAGCGCGCGGCGATCGTGGCCGGCGCGGCCGCAAGCCCTACCGTCCGCGCGAGGAAGGTGCAGCGCCCCGCGAGGAGCGTGCGCCGCGCGAGGATCGCCCCGCCCGCGAACCGCGCCCGCCGCGCGAGCCGGTCGAGGCCGTTTCGGAGACAGACGGCGTGATGAAGACGCTCGCCCGCGGACGGCGCAAGTCGGCCCCGGAAGAGGGCACACCCGCCGAGACCACCGATTAGGTAGTTTTCCTGCGACGCAGTGATAGCGCCCCGCCCTCACCGGCGGGGCGTTTCATTTGCGCAAGGTAACTTGCGCGCGGGCGGCCGCCTCCCCAAATCCGTTGCAACATGAGGGCTGCCGCTGAGCGGGGCCCGGTCCATCACATCCATCTGCCTTTCAAAGGGGAGACACACATGAATATCGAACAGTACACAGAACGTGCGCGCAGCCTGATCCAGGCGGCGCAGACACAGGCGCTCGCCGGCGGCCACCAGGTGCTGACGCCTGCCCACATACTGAAGGCCCTTTTTGACGACCGCGACCAGCTGGCCGCGAACCTTGTCCGCGCGAGCGGCGGGCGGCCGGAGCTGGCGGTGCAGGGCGTCGATGCGGCGCTGGCGAAATTGCCGAAGGTTTCCGGCGCCGGGGCAGGCGGCCTGCGGCTTGAACAGGCGGGCGCGAAACTTTTCCAGGAGGCTGAAGCGGGCGCCAAGAAAGCTGGCGACGCCTTCGTGACCGTCGAGCGGCTGCTGCTGGCGATTGCCGGCCTTTCGGGCGATCCCGCGGCCGAAGCGCTGAAGAATGCCGGGGTGACCCCGAAATCGCTCGAAGGCGCCATCGCGCAGCTGCGCCAGGGCCGCACCGCCGACAGCCAGAATGCCGAGGAAGGCTATGAGGCCCTGAAGAAATATGCGCGCGACCTGACCAAGGATGCGCGGGAAGGCAAGCTTGATCCGGTCATCGGCCGCGACGAGGAAATCCGCCGCGCAATCCAGGTGCTGTCGCGCCGTTCGAAGAACAACCCCGTGCTGATCGGCGAGCCCGGCGTCGGCAAGACGGCGATTGCCGAGGGCCTCGCGCTGCGCATCGTCAACGGCGACGTGCCGGAAAGCCTGAAGGGCAAGCGCCTGCTCGCGCTCGACATGGGCGCCTTGATTGCGGGCGCGAAATTCCGCGGCGAGTTCGAGGAGCGGCTGAAAGCCGTCCTGACCGAAGTCACGCAGGCCGAAGGCGGCGTCATCCTGTTCATCGACGAGATGCACACGCTGGTCGGCGCCGGCAAATCCGAAGGCGCGATGGATGCGTCGAACCTTCTGAAGCCGGCCCTTGCACGCGGCGAACTCCACTGCGTTGGCGCAACCACGCTGGACGAGTACCGCAAGCATGTGGAAGGCGACCCGGCGCTCGCCCGGCGGTTCATGGCGGTCTATGTCGATGAGCCGACAGTCGAAGACACGATCTCGATCCTCCGTGGCCTGAAGGGCCGCTACGAGGCGCACCACGGCGTGCGGATCTCGGATGCGGCGATCGTCTCGGCCGCGGGCCTGTCGAACCGCTACATCACGGACCGTTTCCTGCCGGACAAGGCCATCGACCTGATGGACGAGGCTGCCGCACGCCTGCGCATGCAGGTCGACTCGAAACCGGAAGAACTCGACGAGATCGACCGGCGCCTCCTGCAGCTTCGCATCGAGGCGGAAGCCCTGAAGAAGGAGAAGGACGCCGCGTCGCAGGACCGGCTGAAGAACCTTGAGGGCGAAATTGCCGAACTGGATACGCGCTCGCGTGAACTCTCGACCGCCTGGGGCGCCGAGAAGGACAAGCTGAAAGGCGCGGCCTCGGCGAAGGAAAAGCTCGACCGGGCTTACTCCGACATGGCCGAAGCGCAGCGCCAGGGCGACCTCGCGAAGGCGTCCGAGCTGAAGTTCTCGACCATCCCGCAACTGGAAAAGTTGATCGCCGAAGTCGAAGGCAAGGGCGACGCCGATGGCGGTCTCGTCTCCGAAGTTGTCCGGCCTGAGCATATCGCGGCGGTTGTCTCCAAGTGGACCGGCATCCCGGTCGACAAGATGATGGAAGGCGAGCGCGACAAGCTGCTGCGGATGGAAGAGTCGCTGATGAAGCGCGTGGTCGGGCAGGATGATGCCTTGCTGGCTGTCTCGAACGCGGTGCGCCGCGCGCGGGCAGGTCTGCAGGATCCGAACCGTCCGATCGGCTCGTTCCTGTTCGTCGGCCCGACCGGTGTCGGCAAGACGGAGCTGACCAAGGCGCTCGCTGAATTCATGTTTGACGACGACACCGCCATCCTGCGGCTCGACATGTCGGAGTTTTCCGAGAAGCATTCGGTCGCCCGCCTGATCGGCGCGCCTCCGGGCTATGTCGGCTATGATGAGGGCGGTGTACTGACGGAATCGATCCGGCGCCGGCCCTACCAGGTCGTGCTGTTCGACGAGGTCGAGAAGGCGCATCCGGATCTATTCAACACGCTGTTGCAGGTGCTGGATGATGGCCGCCTCACGGACGGACAGGGGCGTACGGTCGACTTCAAGAACACGATCATCATCATGACGTCGAACCTGGGCGCGGATGCGCTGGCGAGCGGCGAGGAAGGCGACGTGTCTGAATCGGTGCGCGAACACGTGATGTCAGCCATCCGCCGGCATTTCCGTCCGGAGTTCATCAACCGGATCGACGAGATCGTCTTCTTCAAACGGCTCGGCCGCGGCGAGATCGACCATATCGTGGATATTCAGATGGGCCGCCTCGAAGGCTTGCTCCGTGACCGGAAGATGAAGCTCGACCTTACGCTGGCAGCACGCAACTGGCTGGCTGCCCGCGGGTACGATCCGGTCTACGGCGCGCGCCCGCTCAAGCGGGTGATCCAGAAGGAGCTGCAGGATCCGCTCGCGCGGCTGCTGCTGGAAGGGCGCATCCTCGACGGCGAGACGATCCATGTCGGCGTCGAGGGCGACGCGCTGTCGATCAACGGCGTGCCGAATTCGTTTGCCAAGGGCAAGTCGGCCTTGAACTGATCCCTTTGTTCAAGGAAGGCGAGCAGGCGGGCGGGCAGCAATGTCCGCCCGCTGTTCTGCCAGCTGGATTTCCTCACGCGCGGCGCCGCGGACTGCGTCGATGGCATCGCGCTGCACCTTGAAGGCTGCGAAGAGCGACGCGTTGCGGGAGAGATCGCGTCCCGTAGGCAGTTCCAGCGTCATCGGGTTCACATAGCTGCCATTGCGCAGCACTTCGTAGTGAAGGTGGGCGCCGGTGCTGGAGCCGGTCGAGCCGACATAGCCGATCACATCGCCGCGCATCACGGTGCGCCCGGGCGTCAGGCCGTCGGCGAAGGCCGACATGTGGGCATACACCGTCTCGAAGCCGCGTTCATGCTGTATGCGGACGAACCAGCCATAGCCGTCGCCCCAGCGCATGTCGGTGATAAGGCCGGATCCTGCGGCGCGGATCGGCGTGCCGACCGGCGCGCGGAAGTCGACGCCAGCATGCAGCAGCATGTCGCCGGTGATCGGGTGGATGCGGTTGCCGAATCCAGAGCTGATCTCGGCGCCGCGGACGGGATCGCGCACCAGGAATTCGTCGCCGGCTACGCCGTTGCGGTTGAAGAATTCCGGCATGCCGGAATCCTCGGGCGTGAAACGGTACCAGCTGCCTGCGGCTTTCTGGCCGTTGAAGGCGGCGAACACGAGATCGCCGGCTTCGAGGAAATTGCCGCGCTCGTCGGCGATCATCTCGATCACGACATCGAACCGCTCGCCCTTGCGGCCGCCATGGGCGAGCTCGGGGTCTTCCGGGAACAGGCTGGCGAATGTCTCTGCGTGGCCGCGCGTGCCGCCTTCGGCGTGAATGGCGTCCGCGAGGTTGGTGTCGATGACGCCGGAAATGCGATGCAGCGCCGTCGTGGTCTTCGCTGCCAGGAGGCTCGCGAAGAAGGTGCCATCCTCGCGGCGCGTGGCGGCGAGGGTGGTTTTCGGATCGATCCGTATGCTGACCCCGGCGAGGATAGGCGGCTGTTCACCCGTCGAATCGTCAAAATAGGCGATGAAGTTGGAGCCGGGCCGCAGGCGTGCGTTCCGCGTCGGCGCGGCCTCGCGCAGGGCGGCTGCGGCAGCCGAAGCATCGGCGGCCGAGGCGCCCAGCACTTCCAGCGCATCGGCGGTCGCGACGTTGGCCGTGATCCGCCCGGTGCGTGCCGACGTCACATCGGCCGGGGCATCCATGCGGAAATCGGTCACGGCGAATGCGGATGACCCGGAGTCCGGCGAAGGCTCTGCCCGCACCATCAGGAACAGGCCGGCCATCACGGCGATCACGGCTAGCGCGCCGAAGCGCTCAAGCCACCGGTAGGGCGACTCGAGGCGGCGCACGGCGGCGGGGGTCTGCGGCTTTTGCTGGGCCATGCATTAACCTCGTTGCGTGAAGACCAGGCCTTCAAGCACGGGCTGAGCAAGTTCGGGGCCAGATTCCCCTCACTGGCGAGGGCACTGGGGATTCTCGCGCTGCAGGCGCGGTTCTACGGCGTGGTCGGGGCCGCAACGTCAGAGTTTGATACAAGCAGGGCCGGGGTGATTTCGGCGCCTTCGGCGGCCCGCAGCGCGTCAACCTTGGCCTTGTAGGCCATGAATTCGGCGAGCATGGCCGGGTCTTCGGTCAGCTTGCGGCCGTTGGGCAGCTTCAGCGACATGACGTTGACCGGCTCGCCCTTGACGTAGACTTCGTAGTGCAGGTGCGGCCCGGTTGAGGCGCCGGTCGAGCCGACATAGCCGATGATGTCGCCCTGCTTCACCTTCTTGCCGGCCTTTATGCCCTTGCCGTAGCGCGAGAGGTGGGCGTAGGCGGTCTGGTAGCCGCCGGAATGCTTGATTTTCACGTAATTGCCATAGCCGCCATAGCGGCTGGCGCGCTCGACCGTGCCGTTGCCGGCGGCGTAGACCGGGGTGCCGGTCGGGGCGGCAAAGTCGGTGCCCTTGTGCAGCTTGGTATAGCCGGAAATCGGGTGCTTGCGCTTGCCGAAGCTGGACGAGATGCGCGCGCCGTTGATCGGCGTCTTCATCAGGAACTTGGTCGCGCTTTCGCCCTTCTCGTCGAAATAGTCGGCGACGTCGTCGTCCGAAGGCGTGAAGCGATAAAAGCCGCGCTTCAGGGCCTTGCCGTTCAGCGCTGCGTAAAGCACTTCGCCATTGCGCACGCGGTTGCCGCGCTCGTCATAGGCGGTTTCGAACAGGATTTCGAAGCGGTCGCCCGGATAGATCTCGCGCTGGAAGTCGATGTCGTAGGCGAAGGCAGCGGCGAAATCGGCGACCTGCTGGTCTTCGGCGCCGAGCGCGAGGGCGGCGGAATAAATCGACGTGTCGATCTCTGCCTCGACGCGTTTATAGCCGGGCGTGAGCTTGGCGTAGAGCGGCGTGGCAGACCAGCCGTCCTCACCGTTGCGGGTGATCAGAAGGCTGCTGTCGGCGCCGGCGCGCACGGAGACGGCCGAGAGTTCGGCGCCGTCGAACCAGGCTTCCGCCTGTGTCTTGCCGGGCAGGAGGCGGCGGCTGTCGAGGATGTCGGAACCGTTGAGCGTGTGAAGGGCAGCGTTGGCATCGCGCGCATCGGCGCCGAGCCGGGTGAGCAGACCGGTGAGGGTTTCGTTGCGTTCAAGCTTTCCGGAGACGTGCTGCAGCGGGTTTTCGTCCACGACATCCCATGCCGAGACGAGGCGGGCGGCGAGCGGAATGGGGGTGGCTGCGCTCGCGGTTTCGACGAACGGAACGTTGCTGCGGCCCGCCATCACCAGGCCGGCAATGGCCGAGGCGCTGCCGAGCACGCCCAGCACGATCAGGCTTTTCACGCCTTGCGACAGGCCCGTTTTCGCGGCGGCGGCGCCGGCTTCGGGTTCAGCGCTGTCAGGCGTCTCATAGGGAGTCACAGATGGGTTCCTGTCCTTCTGACGCCCCCCGGCCGATGGGCAGACGCGCTGACTTCACGCCCTATCGTCTCGCGTCCCGCTTAAGGATTCAAGAATTCAAGGCGTAAGAGTCAGGTGCCAAGTTAGGACTTTATGCGTTAGTAAAAGCAAGAAGCAAGCCGGTCGATCCAGTGACGCATGAGGACACTCCTGAGCAGGCGACGCCCGCGGAGCCTGCGACGAGGCGCCGTGCGGGTCGCGGCTGGTATGTTTTTGGCGGATTCCTCTTTGTTTTTCTGGGCGGATCGGCGCTGCTCTGGTTCCTGCGCAAACCCGTGGCGGAGCAGGCCCTGGCGGCCTGGTGCGCCGAGCGCGACCTGCAGTGTGACGCAAAATTCACCGAACTGGACGCCTCCGGCATCTCGGTCACGGCGCTCAAGGTATCGGCTGGTAGCGCGGTGCCGGCCGAGGCGAGCGATGTGCACGCCACGCTGCGCTGGACCGGATTGTTCACGCCTGAAGTCACGGGCATCACGGTTAACGGCCTCGCCCTGCGCGGCACACTGGATGCGCGCGGGCTGAAATTTGGCGGGCTTGAGAGCCTCGCGCAGTCTGGCGGAGGCGGCGGCCCGGCGCCGCCGGTCGACATTCGCGGTGCCCGGATCGAACTCGACACGCCGGCCGGTCGCACGGGCGCGACGCTGGATTTCACGGGTACGCTGCCGCGCGACGGGTCCCTCTCGGTCAAACTGGACGCCGGCGAGCTTTCCAACCCCTTCGCGCGGGCAGACATTGCCGGCGGGCGGCTGGACGTCCGGGCGGTCAACGGCGTCGTGCAGGCCGAACTCGGCCTCACGGTGAACCAGGCGTCGGTGTCCGATTACAGCCTCGACGGATTCGACCTGATTGCGCGCGGCGACCTGAACGAAGATGCCAGCCAGCCGGCGGCCTTCGAATGGTCCGTGCGCGCCGCGCGCATTGCGTCCCCGGACCTGCGGGCGACGGACATCCGCACCAATGGCAGCGTCGATTTCACATCGCTTCCGGGGAGCGAACCGGCCAGCCTTCTCACCGAATTGGCGGGCGCACTGTTTGAAGGGGATGCTGCGAGCCTGACCGTTGGCGGTTACACGTTTGACCAGGCTCGCTTCAACGGGCAGCTGTCCGGCAGGGAAGGCGTCGTCTCGGGTCCGCTGATCGCGGAGACCGGCATCGCGACCGGGCCGGCCGGATCGGCCACCTCGATCGCGCTGGCCGGCGAGATGTCACGTCAGGCGTCCGGCGCGGCCGCTTTCGACGGCCAGCTGTCGGTTACCGGCGCCGCGCTGGACGCCGACTTGCGGGCGCGTGCGGGCGAGGCGTTCAGCCTGCCGGGCGTATTGTCCGCACACGTTGGATCGCTGCGCGCCGCGCTGGACCGGGCCTTGTCGAAGTTTGATGCCGAGGTGGCCATCCTCGCGGAGACGGACGGCAAGTTTGTCTCCGTTTCCGCGAAGGATGCCGCCACGCTGCAGGCAGCGTCGGGCCTTCGCCTGACGGTGACGCCGGATACCGGCACGCCATGGGTGCGGGTGACGCCGAAACAACTGCTGGCGCAAGGCGAAATCGCCCTCAGCGGCGGTGGCGCGCCGTCGGTCGCGCTGGATGTGGCGGCGTTCAGGGCCGCGCCGGGCAGCGTCACGCTGCAGGCCGATGCTTTTGATCTGGACAGCTGGTCTGTGGGCGGACGGACGCTCGCCGCGCGACTGCGCGGCATCCGGCTTGAGAACGTGCCGGCTGAACTCGTGCTTACCGGGGAAGGGCAGTTGTCGTTTGCCGGTGAAGTCGGCGGCGTAAATCTCGCCCGCACGACGCTGAAGGGCGGCTTGGACGCTGCGCGCGACGATACCGGTTGGCGCGTGCAGTCTGCCGGAGCGCCGTGTCTCGCCATCAACACGCAAGGCCTGACGCTGGGTGCCATTGCGCTGGCGCCGGCCGATTTCAGCGTCTGTCCCGTGAACGGACGGTTCATGCGGCAGGGGCCCGTTCCCGGCGGATCGGCCGTGCTCGGCGCTGTGTCCTTGCCGTTCACCATGGAATCGGGCGCCGGAACGTTGAACCTCGCGGGCGCCGCGATCGACTGGTCGGCGGCCAAGGGATTCGATCTGACAGTGCGCGCCGAAGGGCTCGACCTGCCGCTGACGCTGGGCGAACGTACACTGACGATTGCCGGCGGCTCGCCGCGCATCGACATCCGCACCGGGTCTGGGCCCGCCGCCATCGCGGCCCGCCTCGGCAAGACACAATTCGGCGGCACCCTCATCCCGGCCAACGTGTCGGCCAGCGCATTCTCGTTCGACGGGGTCAGCGCGGCCTCGGGTGTCGAGGGCAAGGTATCCGGTACCGGCGTGCTGATCACGGATCTCAATGAAGACCCGATCTATGCACCGATCACGTCTGAATTCGCCGGCACGATCGGCGACAACCGGCTCAGGATGACCGGCCCACTTGTGCTGAAGGCGCAGTCGGTGCCGCTCGCCGATGCGGCGGTCGATCTCGACATCATCAAGCTGGACGGCACGGCCTCGGTGATTTCGCGCGCCATCAACTTCCGGCCCGGCGCGCTGCAGCCCGACATGATCTCGGGGCGGCTCACGGGTCTTTTCACCGAAGCATCCGGCAGTCTCGCCACCGATGCGCGTTTCGTCATCGAGGGCGGCGACATTGCAGGGACGGCTGTCGTACAGGTGCGCGATTTCGGATTCCAGACTACGCGCCTCGGCCGGGTGACGGGCGTCAACGGGCGCGTCTATTTCGAAGACCTGATGGGGCTCAGCACGTCGCCCGCGCAGGAGTTCAGGCTGGCGAGCGTCAATCCGGGTATTCCGCTCACGAACGGACGGATCGTGTTCGACCTGCGCGAAGGCGAGACCTTGCACCTCGATACGGTGACTTTCCCGTTCGGCGGCGGCAAGCTCGCGATCGCGCCGTTCGACTGGGCGCTGGCCGGCGGCCTGAACGAGCAGACTGTCAGCGTGACAGCAGACAAGATTGATTTGTCGCAGCTGGTCGAGGTCTTGAAGGTGCCGGACACGACGGCGACCGGTACGGTCAGCGGCTCGTTCCCGATCGAGTTCAAGGCCAACCGTGTGCTGATCAAGGATGCGCGCCTGAAAGCCGACGACCCTGGCGGCCGGCTGTCCTATACCGGCGGCGCCGTGGACGCCGCAGCCGGGCAGGACGCGAATGCCAGCCTCGCTTTCGACGCGCTGCGCGACCTGAAATTCAACGTGCTCGAGATCGGCATCAGCGGCGACCTCGCCGGCGACATGCGCGCCGACCTGCTGCTGGCCGGCGAGAACATCAAGCCGCTGCCGCTCGGCAACAAGATGACGTTGCCCGCCGGGCAGGCGTTCGAGTTCGCGATGGGCTTCGACCTTCCGATCGGAAAGTTGATCGAGAACAATCTCGGCCTCGTCAGCCAGCAGGATGTCATCGATGCCACGATCGAACTGCTGAATACCCAGCGCGCCGAGGAGGCGAAAACCGCTCAGGACCCGCCAGCTGAATGACGGGCAACAGGCCGGTCGATTGACGTTAAGCCGGGCCGTGTCATTGTCTCGTCTGGAAAACAGGAGTCTGCCGTCATGGCCTACCAACGCATCCTGCTTGTCGCGGCAAGCGCCGCCGCTCTGGCGGCCTGCACGCCTACCGTGCGGATCGAGCCATCCGACAAGCCGATCAAGATCGATCTCAATGTGAAGATCGACCAGACCGTGCGAATTCAGCTCGACCGCGAGGTTGAAGACCTGATTTCGTCCAACCCAGACCTGTTCTGACCGCGACGCCGGGGAGACATCCAATGACCGCCATTCGCACCCTTCTCATCAGTATCAGCCTGGCCTTTGCGGCCTTTGCCTTCGCCCCGACCGCCTCGGCCGGCGATCCGCAGATCGACGCCGCCATCTCGGCCGGCCAGGTCGGCGAGCGCATCGACGGCTACCTCGGTGTGGTTAGCTCGGCCGACGCTGCTGTCACCCGCAAGGTGCAGGACATCAACAACCGCCGCCGCGCGGTCTATGAAAAGACCGCCAGCGAGAACAACACGACCGTGCAGATCGTCGCCCAGCTGGCCGGCGAGAAGCAGATCGCGAAGCTGCAGCCCGGTGAGTACTTCATGGACGCTTCGGGCGTCTGGGCTCAGAAGTAATTTTGGCTTGTGTCGCGCCCGCCGGGCCTTAGCTTGGCGGGCGCATGACACGCACACACATCTTCTGGATATTCGCGGCCTTCGTGGCCCTCGGGGCGCTCCTTTGGGGCGCGACGCAGTTTTGGGGCGGCATCGGCTCCAGCCTGTCCGGCCATGGCTGGTTTGCCTACATCCTCGGCGGCGTCCTGACCCTCGGCCTCTCGGTCGGCCTGTTCGCCCTCAGCTTCTACAGCTCCCGCCACGGGCACGACGATATCGACCCGCCGCCGGGCAGCTGACCAGCGTTTCGGCGGGTCTGTTAACATCCTGTCACTCAGGCTTGATTGACACGCCGGGCGGAGCACCCGATTCTGAGGCATGGCTGGATCCAAAGACGGGCTGAAACCGATGAACCTCGATCACGCGCGCTTCGCGGCATACCTCGCCGCACGCCTATGTCATGACATCGTCTCGCCGGCGGCGACCATGTCGCTGTCGCTGGAGATGCTCGACAGCCCCGGCAGCCCGGAAGAAAAGGCGCACAGCGAGCGCACGCTGCGGGAAGGCGCCCAGAGCGTCGCGGCCACGCTGCAGTTCCTGCGCTATGCCTTCGGCTCGATGGGCCTGCAGCCCGGCACCGCCGATGCCCATCAGTTCAAGAAGCTCACCGACGACTATGTCCGCTTCCAGAAGCCGAGCCTCGAGTGGGACCTTGCCACGACCGAGCTTGGCTATGGCCATGCCCGGCTGATCATGAACCTTGTCCTGGTTGGTCTGACCGCCACGGTGCGCGGCGGCGTCATCCATATCCGGGTGCGCGAGGAAGGCGGCGTGAAGAATGTCGTGGTCACCTGCAAGGGAGACCGGGTGGTTCTGAAGGAAGACGTGGCCAAGGGCCTCGCCGGCGAGGAGCCCGAAAACGGCTGGCGCCCGGAAAATATCCAGCCGCTGTTCACGAAACTGACCTGCGACGGGCTTGGCGGCACTCTGCATGCCAAAACCACGCCGGACGGCGTCGTTTTCATGGCTACGGGCCTGCGCCAGCAGTCTTCCTGAGCCAAAACGTAAACATTCCGGTCAGGGTTTGTTAATATCTCTGAGGCACCCCTCAGGGTGTAGGAAACTCAGGTCCAGCGGATATTCGCCCCATGAAGACGTGCCTCATCGTGGACGACTCGCGGGTTGTCAGGAAGGTTGCGTCGAGGATTGTCCGCGACCTCGGCTTTGTAGTGACCGAAGCGGCCGAAGGCTCTGAGGCGCTGAAAATGTGCCGGGAATCCATGCCGGACGCCGTCATACTCGACTGGAACATGCCGGTGATGAACGGCATCGACTTCGTCAAGGCGCTGCGCCGGGAAGACGGCGGCAAGGCGCCGCGCGTTGTCTTCTGTTCGATAGAGAACGACGCCGGCCACATCCAGGAAGCCCTGCGCTCGGGCGCTGACGAGTTCATCATGAAGCCGTTCGATGCCGATATCCTGGAAAGCAAATTTGCCGAAGTCGGCCTCATTTGAAGCCTTTCTTAACATTGGGCGGCCTAACGGTAACTTTTGAGGCGCCCGCAGCCTCCCGCCGGAGCAGCGTATGCAGGACACCGTATTCAACGCCCTCGCGGACCTGGCCCTGAACGCCTCAGGCCAGGCGATTCCGGCGTCGAAAGCCTACCTCATGGAGGCCCGCCTCGCCGGCATTGCCCGCCGCGAAGGCTTCGGCAGCCTTGACGATCTCGTCCACTGCCTCGAGTCCCGGCAAAATCCTGTTTTCCGCGCCGAAGTGGCCTCTGCGCTGCTGTCGCGCGACACCTGGTTTTTCCGCGAGCAGGGGTCTCTGGAGTCCCTCGTGCGCAGCAAGTTGCCGGAGCGCGTGACCGCCTCGCCTACGGGCCGCATCCGGCTCTGGTGCGCCGGCGGCAGCACGGGGCAGGAAGCCTATTCGCTGGCGATGCTGCTGGAGGACGACCTTCCGGTCGGACTCACCGGTGCCAAGATCGAAATCCTGTCGACCGACCTGTGCAAGCAGGCGACCGAGAAGGCCCGTGTCGGCACCTTCAATCACTACGAAGTCCAGCGCGGCCTCTCGATCCAGCGGCTGCTGAAACACTTCACGCGCCTTGATTCCGGCGACTGGCAGGCGTCCGAAGCGCTGCGGACGCGTACCAGTTTCCGCCAGCACAACCTGCTTGAACCGGCCGGCGGTCTCGGCAAGTTCGATATCATTCTCTGCCGCAATGTCCTTTCCGGCATGGCGCGGTCAGCGCGCGCCCGGGTTGCCGAAAGCCTTGCCAACCAGCTCGCGCCCGGCGGTCTGATCGTGCTCGGCGACGGCGAGAGCCTGTTCAGCCTCACCGACCGTCTCGAGCCGGCGAGCGACGTGCGCCTCGGCTGGGTCGCTGCCGGCACTGCCAACGCCAAGGCCAGCGCCGCCTGAGGCCTGCTCTCGCGTTCGCGCACAATATCCCCTATATGCGCCGCTTCCAGCCAGCTGCTCCGGGCCTTGAACCCGGTGGGAGTGAGAGATGACGACCGATACGACGTGGCCTGAAGGCCGCCTGAACTCGCTTGGGTTTGCCAAGCCGCCCCACATGACCCGCGTGGTCGCTGCCATGTCCGGCGGCGTGGATTCGTCCGTGGTTGCCGCGATGCTCAAAGCGGAAGGCTATGACGTGATCGGCATCACGCTGCAGCTCTATGACCATGGCGCCGCGATCGAGAAGAAGGGCGCCTGCTGCGCCGGGCAGGACATCCACGACGCGCGCAACGTCGCCGACCAGATCGGCATCCCGCACTATGTGCTCGACTACGAGTCGCGCTTTCGCGAGCAGGTGATGGAAGACTTTGCCGACACCTACCTCGCAGGCTCAACGCCGATCCCGTGCATCCGATGCAACCAGACCGTCAAGTTCTCGGACCTCCTGCGCACCGCGAAGGAGCTCGGCGCCGATTGCCTCGCCACGGGGCACTACATTCGCCGCGCAGAGGGGCCGCATGGCCCGGAACTTCACCGCGCCCGCGATGCGAGCCGCGACCAGTCCTATTTCCTGTTCGCGACGACGCGCGCGCAGCTGGACTATATCCGCTTTCCGCTCGGCGACCTTCCGAAGACGGAGGTTCGCGCGCTCGCCGAAAGGTTTGCGCTGCCGGTCGCTGCCAAGCCGGACAGCCAGGACATCTGCTTCGTGCCGGAAGGCTCCTACGCCAAGGTCGTCGAGAAACTGCGCCCCGGTTCAGGCCGCGCAGGCGAGATCGTGCATCTCGACGGGCGCGTTCTGGGCACCCATGAAGGCGTCATCAATTACACGATCGGCCAGCGACGCGGTCTCGGCGTCGCCGTGGGCGATCCGCTGTTCGTGGTGAAGATCGACGCGCCGAAGCGGCGTGTGCTTGTCGGCCCGCGCGAGGCGCTGATGACGCGCGGCCTGCTGCTCGAAGAACTCAACTGGCTGGGGAAGGGCGACCTGCTCGCCGCGGCCGGCGCCGGCGCGCGCGTGCTGGTGCGCGTTCGCTCGACCCGTCCGCCCGTGCCCGGCCATCTCGGCTATGAAAGCGGCCAGCCTGCGGTGTTTTTCGATGTGCCGGAAGAAGGTGTCGCGCGCGGCCAGGCGGCCGTGCTGTATGACCCGGACGGCGGCACACGCATCCTCGGCGGCGGTTTCATCGCGCAGGCGCTGCCGGCGGATGAGCGGGTGGCGGGAATTTAGTTGACGCTGCAGCTTCGCTGGGTAGCGTCCGGCCGAGCAGTGCGGGGGTAACCATGGGCCTGAGTTCGCAATTGTCGGAATTCCTGCTGCGCAAGGCAGAGGCGCAGGGCGCGCCCGTGCTGGACGTGCGGTTCGAGCCGGACCTTCCGACCCGCATCCTCGATGCGGACGAGCCGCATGACGCCGCCGATGCCCTGTCGGAAAGCGCCAATTCGGAAGGGCAGACCTTCGTGATCGGGTACACCAACTCGCAGGGCGTCCATAGTTCGCGGCGCATCGTCATGCGCGCGCTCAAGCGCACGTCCGACCTGCGCATCCTGCTGGTCGCGCGGTGCGCCGAAACGCGCAAGATGATGGGATTCCAGGCCGACCGGATCCGCTATTGTGTCGACATCAACGGCGACAGGCACGAGCCGCCGGCGACCTTCCTGGCGGAAATCTTCGGGCTGGACCCCGTCGATGCCCGGCTGCTCGCGTCGGAGGGAACAACCGTCATCGCCACCTGGCCGCCTGCCGACCAGACCTACAGCCTCCTCCGGGAACAGCTGCGGCATGAGCTGACCCTGCTGGTCGCGATGTCGGAGAGCGACGGGCAGGTCTCGCTCACCGAATCCGAAGCGATCGTGGCCTATGCGCGCCAACGCGCGACGACCTACGGCATCGACATCGACGCGCACCGCCTGCACATGCTGCAGGGCTTCATCCGCCGCCTGCGGCCCACGCCGGAGCAAATCAGGGCCTCGATCGACGACGTGAACGCTCGCCCGGCGCAGGCGCAGCTGGATGTGCTCGCGGCGTGCAATGAGGTGATGCTCGCCGACGGCGACGTGCGCGCCGAGGAACTTGCCCTGCTTGAAGAGATCCGCAGCGAGCTGCTGAAAGGCTGACCCTAATCCAGCCAGTCCGGCGCTACAGCGCCGCCGCTAAAGGCCGGGGCGGGAAAGCGCTCCAGCAGCTTCGCGACGATGAGGTCGGCCACCCTGTCGGCCTCGCGCAGCGGTTCGTACGTCCACTGATCGAGCGCGCCGGTGAAGTGGCGCGCGGCGCCGTGCTTGATGAGGCTGTCATGCAGCTGGGTGAACTTCGCGCCCTTGCCTTCGAGCGGTGCGATGTGGACGGGCAGGCCATGCCAGGCCGCTTCCGACAGCATGTTGGCGCTGTCTTCCGTGACGATGGCAGCCTTGGAGAACATCAGCCAGGCGAGATAGGGGTTCGGCCCATCCTGGGGGCCGGACCAGAATTCGCTGCCTGTTTCATCCGCCATTTTCCGGAACTGTGCGACGATCTCGATCGGTGTACGGCGGGACGTTGTCAGCCGAAGGCGCCAGCCCTGCGCGGCGAGCGCACGCAACTGGGCGTCGAGACGGTCTGCGGCGGCGGGCGTGAAGGTGTGCACCTTGGAATTTCCGCCGAGTACCACAATCGCGGTCGGGCGGGTTTCGTCTGCCAGCGGCGCGAAGGCCTGGCCGGCCGTCTCCAGCATGTCCTCGCCGAAATAGGCGGGCGAGCCGACGGTCGTCACGACATTCGGGCCGCGCAGCCCGTCATGCTCGGGCACCACCAGCATGTCGAAGTTGGAGGCGTCGATATAGGGATCCAGGATCTGTACGGTGAAGGTCTGGCCACCCGACCGTTCACGGACGAGTTTGGTGAAGGCAGCCGAGCGCCGGCCCGCTGCGATCCAGACTGTCGGCCAGGGCGGCGAAAGAAGCCCGCGCTGCGGCGCGGGGAGAGACGCGAGCGGCGCGGGCCAGCGGTCCGCCGGCAGCCAGGTCCAAGGTGCGCGCGGGCTCAGCACGATCGGCTCGGCGCGGTGTGCGGCGCCGGTGATGTGCGCAATCCGCAGCCAGCGGCCGGGTTCGCCGAGCGCCTGGACCAGCGCGCGCACCTGCGACGCATTGCCGGCGCGGCCATCCGAGACCGCCCAGATGGAAGGCCCGAGCGTCCTCGTGGGCAGCCCCATGGGCGTGCTCCTTACTTATAAACGACTTTCGCGATCTCGTAGGCCCGTGCGCCGGACGGCGCCGAGACTTCGGCTTCATCGCCTTCTTCCTTGCCGATCATGGCGCGGGCCAGCGGCGAGGTCACCGAGATCTTGCCCTCTTTCACGTTCGCCTCGTCTTCGCCGACGATCTTGTACGTGGCTTTCTCTTCGGAATCGACGTCGATGATCGTGACGGTCGCGCCGAAACGGATCTTCTTGCCGCCGAGTTTGGTGACATCGATGATGTCAGCGCGCGCAAGCTTGTCGTCGAGCTCGCTGATGCGGCCCTCGATGAAGCTCTGCTTCTCTTTCGCGGCGTGGTACTCAGCGTTCTCTGACAGGTCGCCGTGCGAACGCGCTTCTGAAATGGCCGCAATGATGGTCGGACGCTCGACAGACTTGAGCACCTTCAGCTCAGCCTGAAGCGCGGCATGCCCCTCGGCAGTCATCGGTATGCGTTCCATCGTGAGTTTCCCTCATCTTGCGCGGCTAAAAAGCGTGGTTTCAAAAAACAATCGCGTCAAGTGGGGCTGTCTCAGGTGGTTTGCAAGGCGCGAACCGAGATTTCCTGTGTTTTCATGCTGGCGATCGCCTGAACCGAGGCAATCGAAGCGGCAAGCGTTGTGAAATAAGGGATTTTACGGGCCACGGCCGTGCGCCGGATGGACCCGGAATCGGCGAGCGAGGCGGCGCCTTCGGTCGTGTTGAACACCAGCTGTACGTCGCCGTTGATCATCGCATCAACGATATGTGGCTGGCCTTCCAGCACCTTGTTGACCCGCTTCACGGGAATGCCCTCGGCTTCCAGGTGCGCGGCCGTGCCGCTGGTCGCCAGGATGGTGAAACCCATGTCGGAAAGGTTTCGGGCGGCTTCCACCGCGCCCGGCTTGTCGTCGTCGCGCACCGAGATGAACACGGTACCTTCCGACGGCAGGCGGATGCCGCCGCCGAGCTGGCTCTTCAGGAAGGCCATGCCGAAATCGTCGTCCCAGCCCATGACCTCGCCGGTCGAGCGCATTTCCGGGCCAAGCTGGGGATCGACGCCGGGGAACCGGGCGAACGGGAACACGGCTTCCTTGATCGCGATGCGGCGCGGGTTTGCGTTGCGCAGGTCAAAGTCCGTCAGCGGACGGCCGGCCATCACCTTGGCGGCAATCGCGGCAATCGGTGCGCCGACCGCCTTTGCCACGAAGGGCACGGTCCGGCTGGCGCGCGGGTTGGCTTCGAGGACGTAGATCTCCTCACCCTTCACCGCGAACTGGATGTTGATCAGGCCGCGGACATTCAGGGCGCGGGCGAGGGCAATGGTCTGCTCGGCAAGCCGGCCCTGCAGGCTGGGGCTCAGCGTGAACGGCGGCAGCGCGCAGGCCGAATCGCCCGAGTGCACGCCGGCTTCCTCGATATGTTCCATGATGCCGGCCACATGCACGTCGCGGCCGTCACAGATGGCATCGACATCCACCTCGATGGCGTCCGACAGGTAGCGGTCGATGAACAGCGACTGGTCGCCGGAAACCAGCAGCGCTTCGGCGGCGAACTTGCGCAGGTCCTCGTCGGTGCGGGCGATCTCCATGGCCCGGCCGCCGAGCACGAAGGAGGGGCGCAGCATGACCGGGTAGCCGATCTCGTTGGCCTTCACTTCGGCTTCCTCGACGCTGCGCGCGGTGCGCGACGGCGCCTGCTGGATGCCGAGATCATCGAGCAGGCGCGCAAACTGCTCGCGGTCCTCGGCGAGATCAATCGACGAAGGCGTCGTGCCGAGGATCGGAACCTTCTCGCCATAGAGCGGGCCAGCAAGTTTCAGCGGCGTCTGCCCGCCGAACTGCACGATCAGCCCGAGCAGCTCGCCGGCCGATTGTTCGACATGCACGATCTCGAGCACGTGCTCGATGGTCAGGGGTTCGAAATAGAGGCGGTCGGACGTATCATAGTCCGTCGACACCGTTTCGGGGTTGCAGTTGACCATGATCGACTCGATGCCGAGGTCATCCATCGCAAAGGCGGCGTGGCAGCAGCAATAGTCGAACTCGATACCCTGGCCGATCCGGTTCGGGCCGCCGCCGAGGATCATGGCCTTCTGGCGCGTCGAGGGCTTCGCCTCGCAGTCGGGCGCGGACTGGCCGAAGGCGGCGTGTTCGTACGTGGAATAGAGGTAGGGCGTCTTGGCGGCAAACTCGGCCGCACACGTATCAATCCGCTTGTAGACCGGGCGCACGCCGAGCGAATGGCGCAGGCCCCGCACCCAGCCTTCGGCTTGCCCGACCAGTTCGCCAAGCCGCTTGTCGGAGAACCCCTTCGATTTGAGCTCGATCAGCTCGGCCTTGTCGCGCGGCAGGCCGTTCGCCTTGATCCGGGCTTCGGTTTTCACGATGTCCTCGATCTGGCGCAGGAACCAGGGGTCAAACGAGGTCACGGCCTGCACGTCCTCAACGCTCAGGCCCATGCGGAAGGCTTCGGCGATCACGCGCAAACGGTCCGGGGACTGAACACCCAGCGCCTGACGCAGCGCGGATTCGGTCTCGAACGGCATGTCGTTGAGGCCCGAGAGCCCCGTCTCGAGGGAGCAGAGCGCCTTCTGCAGGCTTTCCTGGAAGCTGCGCCCGATGGCCATGGCTTCGCCGACCGATTTCATCGCGGTCGTCAGCACCGGCTCGGCGCCCTTGTATTTCTCGAAGGCGAAGCGCGGGATCTTGGTGACGACATAGTCGATCGTCGGTTCGAACGACGCCGGGGTCACGCCGGTGATGTCGTTGTCGAGTTCGTCCAGCGTGTACCCGACCGCCAGTTTCGCGGCGACTTTGGCAATCGGGAACCCGGTCGCCTTCGATGCCAGCGCCGACGACCGCGAAACGCGCGGGTTCATCTCGATGACGATCAGGCGCCCGTCCTTCGGGTTCACGGCAAACTGCACGTTGGAGCCGCCGGTTTCCACGCCGATCTCGCGAAGCACCGCGATCGAGGCGTTGCGCATCACCTGGTATTCCTTGTCGGTGAGCGTCAGCGCCGGCGCCACGGTGATCGAATCGCCGGTGTGCACACCCATCGGGTCGATGTTCTCGATGGAGCAGATGATGATGCAGTTGTCCGCCGTGTCGCGGACCACTTCCATCTCGTATTCCTTCCAGCCCAGCAAGCTCTCGTCGACGAGGATCTGCGCGTTCGGCGACGCGGCGAGGCCGGAGCGGCAGATCTCTTCATATTCCTCGACATTGTACGCGATGCCACCGCCGGTGCCGCCGAGCGTGAAGGCGGGGCGGATGATGGCCGGCAGGCCGACCGAGTCGAGTGCGTCCATCGCAGCCTTCAGGCCGCTGATCCGGTCATAGCCCTTGATGCGACCGTCGGGCCCGCGGATCTCCGGCGAGGCGACGATTGCGGCGCGCGGGTTTTCGAGGCCGATCCGGTCCATCGCCTCGCGGAACAGCTTGCGGTCTTCGGCCATCTCGATGGCTTCCGCTTTCGCGCCGATCAGCTCGACGCCGTATTTCTCGAGAATGCCCGCATGGTGGAGGTCGAGCGCGCAGTTCAGCGCGGTCTGTCCGCCCATCGTCGGCAGCAGCGCGTCGGGCTTTTCGATGGCGATGATCTTCTCGACGATCTCCGGCAGGATCGGCTCGATATAGGTCGCGTCCGCCAGCTCCGGATCGGTCATGATCGTTGCCGGGTTCGAGTTCACCAGGATGACGCGGTAGCCCTCGGCGCGCAGCGCCTTGACCGCCTGCACGCCGGAATAGTCGAACTCGCAGGCTTGCCCGATGATGATCGGGCCGGCGCCAATAACGAGGATCGAGGAGATATCTGTGCGCTTCGGCATGGGGCTCTCTCCTCGGGGCGGTCAAACGGCTGGCGTATAGCGGGGAGTCGGGGCCGGGGGCAAGCGCTGGACTGGCCAGCGACCTGCGTCAAAAGAAATGTCCCCGCCTGCCGGAGCAAGCGGGGACACTCACAGCCCTGCTGGAAAGTGGGGGTTACCAGCGGCGGCTGTCGTAGGGGTAGCGGTCATAGGCGTTGGCGTAGCCGTCACCATCCGAGTCGCGTTCGTCTTCCTGGTCCTTCACGCCCGGAAGGTCGCAGTCTTCCGATTCCGAGCAGCCTTTGGCTGCACCGGCCGCGCCGCCGAGAACGGCGCCGATCGCAGCGCCCTGTCCGGCATCACCGTCGCCGACATTGTTGCCGATCACGGCGCCGGCAATCGCGCCGCCAGCGGCGCCATAGGCGGCATTGCGTTCGGTCACGCCTGTGGACGTACACGCGCCCAGAACAAGCGCAGTTGCGCCAACGGCGGCAATCTTGAGGTAAACCAACATGGGTCGCTCCTTTCCTCTGTTCGTGGGAAAGAAACGTCCGGCCGCAAAGGCGGTTCCGGTCTATTGCAAGGTTGTCAGGTCCAGCGCTTGGCCAATCGTTGACTGATCATGTCAACGTCATCGCGCGCCGTTCCTGCATAGCCGGTCACCACGTCTGCGACGAAGGGATTGTCCTGACGTTCCTGACCAAAGGTGGACATCGGACCATGCCCGGGAACGAAGCGCATCTGGTCGCCCAGCGGCCAGAGCTTGCCGGTGATGGAATCGATCAGCTGCTGGTGATTGCCGCGCGGAAAATCGGTGCGCCCGACCGAGCCCCGGAACAGCACATCACCCACGAAGGCCAGGGCGCCTTCCTGATTGTAGATCACGACATGGCCGGGCGTATGGCCGGGGCAATGCGCCACGCCGAATTTGTTGCCGGCGAGTTCGAGCACGTCGCCGTCCTCCAGATAGCGGTCAGGCGTCACGTTCTTGCCGTCGGTGATGCCATAGCGCGCACCCTGCGCTTCGATCTCGTCGAGCAGCCACTGGTCGTCCTTGTGGGGGCCGATGATCGGGCAACCGGTACGTTCGGCCACCTGGGTGGCCGCGCCCGCGTGATCAAGATGCCCGTGCGTCAGCCATACGGCGACAATCTTCACGCCGAAATGTTCGGCCGCGCCCATCAACCGGTCAATGTCGCCGCCCGGATCGACGAACACGCCTTCCTTCGTCTCGCTCGACCAGATCATCGATGTGTTCTGTTGCAGCGGCGTCACCGGAATGATCCGGATTTCGAGTTTCGCGGCAGGGGTCTGTTCGCTCATGCGTCCAGACATAGCGACGCCGGCGGCCGTTCGCAAACCCGCTTTCCCTCCTCCTGCCGCTCGGTTATCAAATCCGCTTGGGCGAGGGCGCCGGGAAAGACTTGAATGGACCGTGCAGGTGATCGCATTCGTTCGAACGGCCTTGGCGACGTTCTGGGCGGACGCTTCGGCATCCTGCTGGTCGCCCTGGCCGGCATCTTCATCTATTGGCAGGCCAACCAGAAGGACGTGCCGTTCGCCCCGGGCAAGCGACAGCTGAACACCCTGTCCATCGACCAGGAGGTCAAGCTCGGCGCCGAATCCTATCTTCAGATCCTCCAGCAGGAACAGGGGCAGGGCAACGCGGTGCTGTGCGCCGACGAAGCCAGTTGCCGCGGCGATTCGCGCACGCTGACCGAAACGGTGCGCGAGATCGGTGCGCGCCTGCAGGCCGCAGCGCTCGAACTCGAGAACGAATACCGCGCGCAGGGCTACGACATGCCTGAGGTCGTGAAGAAGTTCGACTGGACTTATTACGTGGTCGACTCAGCGACGCCGAATGCGTTCTGCCTGCCCGGCGGCTACGTCGCCGTCTATACCGGCATCCTCGACATCACCGGCAACTACGACAACCGCGTCACGCTCGACGATGTGCGCGATGTCGACAAACTCGCGGTCGTCATGGGCCATGAGATCGGTCACGCGCTTGCACACCACGGCGCCGCGCGGATGAGCACCCAGCAGGTCTTGCAAGTCGGCCAGATGGCAGTCGCCGTCGGCCTCGGCGACATGAGCGCCACGCAGCAGCAGGTCGTCATGCAGGCCTTTGGTGTAGCGGCGCAGGGCGGCTTCCTCGCCTTTTCGCGCGAGCACGAGACGCAGGCCGACAAGATCGGCCTCGATCTGCTGGTGCGTGCCTGTTACGACCCGCGCGAGGCGCCGGAGCTCTGGGAGCGGATGGGCGAAATCGGCGGCGGCCAGCGCCCGCCGGAATGGATGAGCACCCACCCCGCCTCAGCAACGCGCGCCGAGAATTTCCGCAAGTGGATGCCGGACGCGATTGCCGAGTACGAATCCCGCTGCGGTCCGCTACGCTGAGCGGAACGGAAAACGGCCCCCGCGGTGACGCGGAGGCCGCTCAAGGGCCATTCCCCTGAATCGGGAGACGCGTGCGCCCCCCACCCTTGGGAAGGGGTCTAGCGGGGCGAACCTGAACAACATGCAACGCCGCACGGCCGTGCCGTTACGCGCCGGCGTGTTCCGGTGGAGTGCCGCCTGGCCGGGTGGTGATCAACTCCTCCAGGGCGGTTACGAGTTCCTTCTCGTTGACCGGCTTGCGGCAGACATAAGCGCCCTCATACCGGCCGGAGAGGTTCACGAAATCCGCCATCGCCGTGTTGAACACGAACGGGATACCCTTGCGCTGCAAGGTGTCCGCCACCGGCAGGACCGTCCGGCCGCTGATGTTATAGTCGAGAATCGCAACGTCGTATTCGCCGGCTTCGGCTTCCGCCAGGGCCGTTTCGAGGTCCAGGCACACGGACGCGCGCGCGCCGCGGCTCAGCACGACATCTTCCAGATCAAAGGCGATCAGCGCTTCGTCTTCGACGATCAGGATTTTCTTTTCTTTGAGCATGCTGACATAACTATCAATCTTCGGGTGCGTTCCGGCCCTTCAACGCACCGTGATTATCGATTGGCAGTACCAGACTTATTTGCAGGCCTGCCGGGTTCCAGTCCCGAACGCTTTTGCCGCACAATTGGGCCAGCGACAAATTGATCATACGGCTGCCAAAGCCATCTTCGCCGACAGGACCGCGATTCGCGTCCGCCACGCAAATCTCCTTCCATTTCAGGGTCATTTCGCGCCCCTTTACAGTGTCGCCAACAGCCCAGTTCACGTTGATGTGACCACCATCGGCCGACCAGGCGCCGTACTTGACCGCATTGGTGGTCAGTTCGTGCAGGATCATGCCGAGTGGGGTGACATGCTGGGCGGTCACGATGACCGGCGGGCCCTCCGCTGTCAGGGTGCTCGTTCCGGTCGCCTGCGCTGCAACGATCATGGCGATCAGTTCTTCCACGGAGGTCTGCTGCTGCAGGTCCAGCGAGGTCGTCAGCGAATGGGCCCGCGAAAGGGCATGCACCCGCTCGCGGATCTTCGCGGCGGCAACGCGCACATCGGTTTCCTGACGCGCCGTGGCGCTGATGATCGACTGAACGATCGAGAACAGGTTCTTGACGCGGTGGCTGAGTTCGCGCGCCAGCAGGTCCGTGCGTTCGCGCTCATCTGCCAGTTCGAGGGCATGCTGTTCCACCCGGTCCAGCTTCTGCGCCCGGCGCAGGTTGCGGTAGGCGAGACCGAACCCGGCCAGCGCCAAAGCGGCCAGAAGCGACATCGCCCAGGCCCGCATCTTGCGCATTTCGAGCGCCTTCGCCCGCGATGTGGCCAGGATAGTCTCTTCCTCGGCGACCAGTTGGGCCGTAACTGCCTGCAACTCGGCCATGAGCGCGGCGCCGGAATTGGTGCGCACGAGTTCGAGCGCGCCTTGCGCGTCGCCTGTGCGGAACAGCTGGATGGTTTGCGCGAGCTCGGAGGTCTTGGCCTCCGACACGCGTTTGAGTGCGGCGAGGTTCTCCTGCTGAGACGGCGAGATGCGCGGCGCGATCAGCGCCTCAAATGTGCCAAGCCGCGCCTGCAGGTTTTCGACGCCTGACTGGTAGCCTTGGTAATACACGTCTTCTCCGGTCAGGAGGTAGCCGCGCTGCCCCGTTTCGGCTTCCAGGGCCTGGGTCTGCAGCTGGCTGAGTTCCGCCAGGACCTCGCGCGATTTGAGCGACTGCTCACGCAGGCTCTCTTCTGCGCCCGCTGCAAGCAGCACCATCACCACGCTCGCGGTGAAGGCCGCCAAGCATGCCAGGAGCAAGGCGCCCAAAAGGGAAACGTGTGACTTCATGTAGACCCGAATTTCTGCCTCAACGCGCCGGCAACAGAAGGGTTCCCGGCGATTGGAAGATTTTTTTGAGTTTGAGCCGGACGCCCGCGCCGTCACGATTGCGCGACCTGCGCTCGACAAGCCGGCGGCGCCCGGTAGCATGGCCACCGAGCCGACGGGGACATGGCATGCAATCGATCTACTGGGTGCTGACCTGGGCCTGCCACCGAAAATGCGTGCACTGCTATGATGATCGCTTCCGTCCCTATGTCCGGGGCGCGCTCGACGCGGTCGTGGGTGAAGGAAGGCGCGCCTACGACGCCATCCTCGCCAATCTCCCGGATGACATGACCTGGACCGACGCAGCGGGCGTTCGCCAGCCCACAACCCTGATCCTGGCAGGTGGGGAGCTGTTGATCGACGGGGTGCGAGAGGAGCTGTTCTATCCGGTGCTCGAAGCGATCCGCCGGCGCTGGCCCGAGGCGCCGCCGCGCCTGTCGATGCAGACCACCGGCGACGTGCTGCAACTTGCCTATCTCGACGACATGCTCGCCCGCGGCGTCACCACCATCGCGATCGCCTCGATCGACGACTATCACTCCGGCATGAAGGGCGAGCGCAAGTTCCGCTTCATGGATCGTATCCGCGCGATGATGGCGGAGCGCGGCGTGCGCGAGGTCTCGCTGGGCGGCGCGAAGAGCGACAAGCTCAAATCCCCCGATCCCGCCGCGCGCCCGCGCAGCGGCGAGCCGACCTTCCTGTTCTTCGGAGCGCAGGAAGATCTGTGGATCGGCGAACTCTGGCCGCGTGGGCGGGCTTGGGCGAACGGGCTGTCGAATGCGGGGTATTCGACGAACTTCTGCGCGCGCTGGTCCGGCGCGAAAAACTTCCTGAAGATGCACGAGGCCGGCAGCGAAATCGCGGTCGAGCCGGACGGTTCAATCTATCCCTGCTGCCTCAAGACGAAAGCGCCTCTTGGCTCGCTTGCGGAAGAGCGCCTCGGTGACATCCTCGGCAGTGTCGCCGCCCTTCCGGCCATCCGCGCCCTCAACGAGGGCGATCCTGAAGGTATGGGCCTCGCCAGCGGCTGGAGCCGGGATGCGTTCCGGGCGAAGTCGTCCTCGGTCGACGGCGCTGGCCGCACGGTCACCAATCCCTGTCTCGGCTGCGACCGGTATTTCGAGGAGCATCTCTCCGCCGACCTCGCCGCCTTGCGTACCGCGCGGCTCGCACAAAAGAAAACCGCGCAAGCGGCGCCTTGAGGGCAGCTTGCGCGGTTATCGGTGCAGTCCGGTCCCGCGAACGGGCCCCACCCAGCCTGCAACCTGTAAGTGAGCTGAAAAAAAGCTGTCTGTGCCTGCGAGAGAAGCAGTTACGCATTTTTCATACCACTGGTATGAAAGTGCCTCAAGGGGCAAATGCATGGCCAAACGCACCTCTGAACAGGCTGCCGAAACGCGTGAGGCAATTCTCGCCGCGGCCCGCGGCCTGTTTGCCGAAAACGGCTATGCCGGCGCCAGCATCGCCGCGATTGTCGAGGCGGCCGGGGTAACCAAGGGCGCGCTCTTCCACCACTTCGACTCGAAGGAAGAGGTCTTTCTCGAAGTCTGGAGACAGCTGCAGATCGAAATGGATGCCGAGGCACGGGTCAAGGCCGTCGCCAGCCGCTCGCGCACGGACGTCTATGCCGCCTTCCTGGCCGGTTGCCGGGTGTATCTCGACTGGTGCGCCCGCCCGGACTACCAGCGGATTGTACTGGTCGATGGCCCGGCCGTTCTCGGCATGGAGCGCTGGCACAGGCTCGATTTCGAGCTCGGCAGCGATAACATGACCCGGGGAACGGAATTCCTCGCCAAACAGGGGCATTTCCCGATCGAGCTTGCCCGGCCGGCCGGCATCATGTTGCAGTCGGCGCTGAACGGCGCCGGGTTTGCCATGTCGGCCGAACACCCTGTCATCACCGCCGATCAGGCGTTTGAAACCTTCGAACGCCTGTTGCGCGGACTTCACTGAAAGCGGGCGTCAGCCCTTGCGCAGGATGAACTCGCGGTCGGTCGTCGCGCCGACCTTGAACCCGTACTCGCCGACCTTCTTGAAGCCTTGCGCCTTGTAGATCGCCTGCGCCCGGTGGTTCTCGCTCCACACGCCGATCCATTGCGGCGCGTCGCCGTAGCGCGCGGACAGGTGATCGAGCGCCAGTGCCAGCAACTCGCCGCCAAGCCCGCGTCCGTGGTGGGAGGCCGTCACATAGATGCGCTTCAGTTCGCCCTGGCAGGACGGATCAGCCTCCGCATGCGGCAGCCCGACGGGGCAGGCCTGCACGTAGCCAACCGGTGTGCTGCCGTCCCAGGCGATGCGCCAGAACTGTCCGTCGCCGGACATTTCCGCTGCCAGCTTCTCAGGCGCATACGATGCATCGAGAAATGCGTTCAGGTCTTCCGGAGAATAGAGATGTGCGAACGTCTCGCTGAAGGTCTGCGCGGCCAGTGCCGACAGGGCGGGCAGGTCGCCATGGATGACGGGCCGGATTTCGAGCAAGGGATCAGACTTCTTCCAGGAGTTCAGGATAATTGTTGCGCACGTTGCCGACCGCATTGCCGATCGGCCAGGCCATCATGTCTTCGTTGGGGAAGGGCTCGAACAGGGGCGTGGGATCGCCCTTCGCCGGATCAAGCCACCAGCCATAGTTTTCCGGCGACAGGATCACCGGCATCCGGTCATGGATACCGGCGGTGAAGTCATTCGGCTTCGTCGTCAGGATCGTGAAGGTCTGCAGTTCCGAGCCATCGATCAGGGCAGCGTCCCACAACCCCGCCACACAGAACCAGCGGCGGTTCTTCAGCTTGAAGGCAAATGGCGTCTTGGTCTTTCCGCTCACGGACCATTCGTAATAGCCGCTGATCGGTACGAGGCAGCGCTTGTGCCGGAAAGCGCCGCGGAACACCGGCTTCTCCGCCGCCGTCTCGGACTGCGCATTGATGGTCGTGAACTTCTTCTCCGACAGCGGCTTTGTCCACCAGGACGGCACCAGCCCCCATTGCGCCGGCACCATTTCACGCGCGCGAGTCACCTCGTTCAGGCGCACGATCGGATGGATCTGCGTCGGCGCGGCATTGTAGGTGGCCGGCGGCGGCTCCACGCCCTCCGGTGGCTCGTCCATGATGTTGAGCGCGGCGTAGTATTCAGCCCAGGTCACACCCTCGCGGAAGAAGCGGCCGCACATCTGCGGGCCTACTTGCCCCGGTGCTGGCGCATCAGGCCGGCAAATCGCTCGAACAGGTAGAAGCTGTCCTGCGGGCCGGGTGAGGCTTCCGGGTGGTGCTGCACCGAGATGATCGGCTTGCCTTCCACGGCGAGGCCCGAGTTCGTGCCGTCAAACAGCGACCGGTGGCTCTCCGCCACGCCCGGCGGCAGCGTATCGACATCCACGGTGAAGCCGTGGTTCATCGAGACGATCTCGACCTTGCCGGTCGCGAGGTCCTTCACCGGGTGGTTCGCGCCGTGATGGCCTTGCGCCATCTTCATCGTCTTCGCGCCGAGCGCGAGGGCGAGCATCTGGTGGCCGAGGCAGATGCCGAGGATCGGGATACCCTTGGCGATCAGGGTGCGGATCATTTCTCCGGAGCGCACATAGGTGGCCGCCGGATCGCCGGGGCCATTCGAAAGCACCACGCCATCGGGGTTCAGGGCAAGAATGTCCGCCGCGCTCGCGTCGCCGTTCAGCACGGTCGCGCGGATGCCGGCGCTGGCGAGATTGCGCAGGATGTTCTTCTTCACGCCGAAGTCGACCAGCACCACATGGAACTCGGCATTACCCATCGCGGCATGCCCGGCGCCCGGCGCCCAAAGGCCTTCGGTGTGTTCGAACGACTCGTCCTGCACCACGTCCGCCGCAAGGTCGGCATTGTCTAGGCCGGCCCAGGCCTTGGCGGCGGCGACCAGCGCGTCGAAATCGATCTTGCCCTCTGGCTGGTGGCAGATCGCAGCCTTCGGCATGCCCAGTTCCCGGATGCGCTTGGTCAGCGCGCGCGTGTCGACGCCCGAGAGGCCCACGATGCCCTTGCGGGCGAGCCAGACGCCGAAATCCTCGGTGGCGCGCCAGTTGGATGGCGCCGTGATCGGCTCCCGGAAGATCGCCCCGCGGGCGGCGTCGGCGGCCGGGGCGGTCGAGTCTTCATTGTCTTCGGGGTTCGCGCCGACATTCCCGATATGCGGGAAGGTGAACAGCACCAGCTGCTGGGCATAGGACGGGTCGGTCAGGATTTCCTGGTAGCCGGTCATTGCCGTGTTGAAGCAGAGCTCGCCGGTGCGCATGCCGACCGCGCCCGCGCCGTGCCCGGCGAATACGGTTCCATCTGCCAGCGCAAGGGCGCCTGTGGCTGAGTCCATATCTTGATTCTTGCTCACGGAAGGATTACCTCAGCGCGTTCAGTCTGGTTGACTTGCCGTTAACCAGTCTGGCTAAAACTTGGCCGCTTATTGGGGCTGAGTCTCTGCATCGTCAAGCAAAGTGCTGGGCATGCGGGTGTAGAAAGGCATAGGACGGCATGGGCCGCGAAGACGTGTCAGCATGTATGGGGCTCAGGGCCCGCATTCTACAGGCACTCAAGGACGAATCCGAATCCATCGGCGACGAGACGAAGCGGGCAACCCTGCGTCTGATCGAATGCGCGATCCGTGATCGGGACGTCTGCGCGCGCGGCCGGGGCCAGGGGGCAGGCTGTCCGGACGAAGACGTGCGCCGCGTGCTCGAAACGCTGGTCGCCCAGCGCGAAGCCTCCGCTGACGAGCATGACGACGAAGGCCGTATCGAAGACGCCATCCGCGAGCGCGAGGAAATCGCGATCATCCAGCAATACCTGCCCAAGCCTCTGGCCGGCAAGGCGCTGGACATCGCGGTGAAGCAGGTGATCGAGGACATCGGCGCCACCAAGCTCACAGACCTTGGCCGCGCCGTTACGGCGCTCAAGGAGCGTTATCCCGGACTGATCGAGGCTGCGAGCGCCGGCAAGGCGGTCCGCACGATGCTCACCCGGGCCCGGTAACCCGCCGCGTCTACATTTCAGCCGTTCCGCGTGGGCCACGCCCGCGCTAAGGTTAATTCATGAGCCAGGGCGTCCGCATTCCTGACGGCTTCGTGGAGGAGCTGAAAGCGCGCATCCGTCCATCGGACGTGATCGGCCGCAAGGTGAAGCTCACCAAGAAGGGCAAGGAGTGGGTGGGCCTCTCGCCCTTCACCAACGAGAAGACGCCGAGCTTCTACGTCAACGACCAGAAGCGCATCTTCAAGTGCTTCTCCTCCGGTACCGGCGGCGACGTCATCAACTTCATCATGGAAACCGAGCGGCTGTCCTTCATGGAAGCCGTCGAGAAACTGGCCGAAGAAGCCGGGATGCAATTGCCCAAGGCGAGCCCGCAGGCCGCCGAGGAATACGATCACCGCAAGCGTCTGGTGGCCGCCTGCGAAGCCGCCGCCAGCTGGTTCGAAGACCGGTTGCGCGCCAGCGAAGGCACGGCGGCGCGCGCCTATCTCGATGCCCGCGGCCTCGATCCCGCCGCCTGGGGCCGCCACCGCCTCGGCTACGCGCCGGACGACTGGCGGCGTACCCGCGCGCACCTGCATGAGCTGGGCTTCACCGACAAGGAACTGATCGAGACCGGCCTGATCCGCGAAAGCGACAAGGGCGGCGAGCCGTTCGACTTCTTCCGCGGCCGGTTGATGTTCCCGATCACCGATGTGCGCGGCGCCGTCATCGCTTTCGGGGGCAGGGGCCTGACCCCGGACGCCAAGCCGAAATACCTGAACTCGGGCGATACCGAACTCTTCCACAAGTCGACCATTCTCTACCGCTACCGCGCTGCCCGCGAGGCGCTTGGCGGCGGCGAAGGCGGCGGCCTGATCGTCTGCGAAGGCTACATGGACGCCATCGCGCTCGCTGAAGCCGGCTTTGGCCAGGCGGTCGCGCCGCTCGGCACGGCGCTCACCGAGGAGCAACTCCAGCTGATCTGGAAAGCCGGCCCCGAGCCGGTGATGTGCTTCGACGGCGACAAGGCCGGCCTCGGCGCTGCCTACCGCGCGCTCGACCGGGCGCTGCCGTTCGTCGAGCCGGGCCGGTCGGTCTTCTTCGTGCTGCTGCCGGACGGGATGGACCCGGACGACCTGATTCGCGCGCGCGGCGCCGCGGCGATGCACGACCAGCTGCAGAACCGGCTGCCCTTGTCTGAGCTGCTCTGGCGGCGCGAACTGGCAGCCGAACCGCTCGACACGCCCGAGCGCCAGGCCGGCCTCGAAGCTCGCCTGATGGCCGCGTGCGCCCACATCCGCCACGGCGCGGTGAGAGCCGCCTATGAGCGCGACCTGAAGGCCCGGCTGCGCGATCACATGTGGGCGCTGCGGGACGCAAAGCGTAGTAACAGCTACAGGAAGGGCAGGCCCGGTTCGGGACAGGTTCCCGCGGAAGGCGAGCCCGCCCAGGCCGAGTTGAAACAGGGCCCGCCCGCCAAGCTGCGTGGCCTCGGCGCCCTCGTGCGCGCCATCGACAGCCCCTTCCTGCTGGCCCTCGGCACCGAAACGCTCGCGGAATGTGCGCTGGCCGACGCCGATGTCGCCAAAATCCGCGATGTGCTGCTCGACTTCGCAAATGCGGGAAAGCCTATTGACCGGGCAGGGCTGACCGCCCATTTAACGCAAACTGGGTACATGCGTGCTGCCAGTTTGCTCAAAGATTATCCCGTAACGTCTCAGATAGCGGCCGATGGGCCCGAGGCACGGGAGTGGCTGATCGCCCTCGAGCAGTATGTGGCACATGGACGTCCCGGCCAGGAAAACCCCGGCTCTGGCATGGATGATGCGAGCGGGGGAGCCTCGACGTCGCCTTCAGGTTGGCGGAGACGGCACCAAATGGTCGCGGAACGACGGGCCCTCAAGGCCCGCATGAACGAGGCAGCAGGAAAGCGCGGCGACAGCTGACGGAACGGCGACAGGCAACGGACGCAGGGCGGCAAGAGGCGGCCCCCTTCGTCAGGGAGAGACTGAAATATGGCGACAGCCACCAAGAAGAAGAAAAACACGGCCGGTGACGGTGAGGGTGAAGACGACAAGGAAACCGAAGGCGGGCTTGTCGATTTCAATGCGACAGACGTCAAGAAGGTCCTGAAGCGCGCCCAGAAGCGCGGCTTCATCACCCATGACGAGATCAACCAGCTGCTGCCCGATGCCGACATGAGCTCGGATCAGATCGAGGACGTGATGTCCCAGATCTCCGAGATGGGCATTGCCGTCGTCGAGACGGAAGAAGAAGCCGAGGAGCAGGGCAAGGCCCTGACAAAGCTCGAGGACAAGAAAGTCCTCGCCAAGAAAGGCAACGCGCGCGGCTCCGACCGTACCGACGATCCTGTGCGGATGTACCTGCGCGAGATGGGCGCCGTCGAGCTCCTGTCGCGCGAGGGCGAGATCGCCATTGCGAAACGGATTGAAGCCGGCCGCGATGCGATGATCCGCGGCCTCTGCGAAAGCCCGCTGACCTTCGAAGCCATGATGGTGTGGCGCGACGAGCTGATGAACGAGCGCATCCTCCTGCGCGACCTCATCGATCTCGAAGCGACTTACGGCGCGGAAAACCCGCCGCCGGAGCCGAAAGTCATCGAGGAGAAAGCCCCCGAGCCTGCGCCGCCCGTGAAGGGCAAGAAGCGCCAGAGCCAGGAAGAGATCGACGAGGTCGAAGCCGAACGCCTGCGCCAGCAACAGCAGGAAGAGGAAGAGGAAGACGACGCCGCCGCCATGTCGATGTCGGCGATGGAAGGCGAACTGCGCGAAGGCGTGCTCGCTAAGCTCGACGAGATCGCTGACAGCTTCGGACGCTTCCGCAAGCTGCAGGACCGTCTCGTCGGTCGCCGTCTCGAAGGCAAGGACCTGACGCCGAAGGCGCAGCACGAGTATGACGACCTGTCGCTGATCATCGTCGAGAACCTCAAGACGATCCACATCAACAACGCCCGTATCGAGGCGCTGGTCGAGCAGCTCTACGCCATCAACAAGAAGCTGATGGGCCTTGAGGGCAAGCTGATGCGCCTTGCCGACGCGCACGGCGTGCCGCGCAAGGAATTCCTCGAGAACTATATCGGCTGCGAGCTTGAGCCGAACTGGGCCGAGCGCGTGCACGGCATTTCCGCCAAGTGGAAACGCCTGATCGACGGCAAGGGCGACGAGATCGAAGAAGTCCGCGGCGAGATCACCGAGATCGCGACCGAGATCGGCATCCCGATCGACGACTTCCGCCGCATCGTGCAGACGGTGCAGAAAGGCGAGCGCGAAGCCCGCATCGCGAAGAAGGAGATGGTGGAAGCCAACCTCCGCCTCGTGATCTCGATCGCGAAAAAATACACCAACCGTGGCCTGCAGTTCCTGGACCTCATCCAGGAGGGCAATATCGGCCTCATGAAAGCGGTCGACAAGTTCGAGTACCGCCGCGGCTACAAGTTCTCGACCTATGCCACTTGGTGGATCCGCCAGGCGATCACCCGGTCCATCGCGGACCAGGCCCGCACGATCCGTATCCCGGTGCACATGATCGAGACGATCAACAAGATCATCCGTACACAGCGACAGATGCTGCACGAGATTGGCCGCGAGCCGACCCCGGAAGAACTGGCCGAGAAGCTGGGCCTGCCGCTCGAGAAGATCCGCAAGGTTCTCAAGATCGCCAAGGAACCGATCTCGCTGGAGACCCCGATCGGCGACGACGAGGATTCAAACCTCGGCGACTTCATCGAGGACAAGATGGCCCTGCTTCCGGTGGACGCCGCGATCCAGTCGAACCTGCGCGAGACGACGACCCGCGTCCTCGCCTCGCTCACGCCGCGCGAGGAACGCGTCCTGCGTATGCGCTTCGGCATCGGCATGAACACGGACCATACGCTGGAAGAAGTCGGCCAGCAGTTCTCGGTTACCCGCGAACGTATCCGCCAGATCGAAGCGAAGGCGCTGCGCAAGCTGAAGCACCCGAGCCGCTCGCGGAAGCTCCGCAGCTTCCTGGATACCTGATTATTTTTCGACGGGGTGAAGTTTGACGGAATTCAACTTCACCTCGCCGAACGATTTCGTGACTTGGGCCGCGGGAACTGATCCGAAGCGGGCAAATTTTGTGATTGCGAGGCACGCATTACGTGTCTTGCCTATGACTTTCAGCGCGAAATCTAGGAACGATCCGAACGGACGTTTTGCGAAGGCATATTTGCTTCAGTGCTTTCACGTTGCTATTTGCTTGTGGCGCCAAACCCAAGTTTCGCGTGGCGTGGCAAGAACAAAGTTTCGAGACGCTGCGGATTTACTGAGCCAAGCAGCGTCAGACGTATTTGGAAAAAATGTTGGTCCCGAATTACTACCCCATTCCGCCGGGGGCGTACTCTACTTTGCGTCTAAATACATTGCTGAACGAGAGTTCGCCAACATTGATCGCCTGTTTGAATACACTAGATCAGCGGTGCCCTCTGAATTTAGTTCGCTAGCTCTTTTCGAAGAGATGGCAAGGGATGCAAGTTTTCTAGTTGATCAGGAATCTACACAGTCGCTGGCGGCGTTGCCTTTGTGGCTAGACAAGTCGCGTCCCGAGGCTTGGGCATATTTTCAAGAGGCGGAGCATCAGCTTCGCGATCTTGAAGTTACGATGAGAAAATATGACACAGCTTGGTTGTTTTGGATCAATTGGTATCGTGACATCCTTCAAGCTGGCGGCAAGCGAAGATCAGGCAGCATTTTTGGAAGCGCGGTTGACGGGGAAATCGTTAAACAGCCCCACGATTTTTGGGTAGGCGAGCCAGATCGTGTCATTGCCAGCCTGCTTTCAATAACCGAGCCAGACACTGGCTCGCTTGCGTCCTACATTGAACACTACCTCGAGGACATTGATCGACCCGCGACCATCCAAGAGGTAAGAGATGCGCTTCAAGCTGATGGCTTTACAGTCGTTGTGCCCTCAGTGCGCGGACGATTGAACGAATTGACAGCTGACGGAAGAATTCAACGGATCGATAGAGGAGTTTATGCGCATAGGAGGTGGGTTGATCCTCATGACCGTCGCGATTCCATCGAGCAAGACATCGCAGAGCTTATTCCGGACCAAAGCCCTGGGCTAAGCTTCGAGCCCGGTCCTGGTGCGAAGTTTCAAATCGCCGATAGTGGTACTCCGAGTGCGCACGACCAACAAGAATTCGAGCTATCAAAAGAAGCGTTACTACAAGCGTTGGATGATCTGAAAAATTCGTGCGAAGGGTCCAATGCGTTTAAGTTCCTTGTACAGATTGTCGATCGGTATCGTTCCGCGATCGATGTTTCATCGCATTCAGTTTCAATTGATAAGGTATTTGCGCAAGGTGTCAGGTTGGAGAACGCGAAGGTCCGTATAGATCGGGACATTAGGAACGGAGACTTGCCCGATCAGGGTATAATGATAGGCGAAGCTCTGGACAGTGTGATCGCGCTTCACGGCCCCATGGTGATGGGCACGGAAAGAGGACGAACCCTTGTATCGAGGTCTAGGGAATACCATCAAACTGAAGCGCAAGTCGCGGAATACAAATCTCAAGCTCGAGCGTTCATTCTCGCTATCAAAGATGCAAAAAATCTCGTTGAACGAGAAAGCCAAGAAATACTTAGCGACGCGATAGAGGACATTGGATCTGGCCGCCACCCTGAACGGTCTTTGGATGTTGCGCGGAGCGCGAACACCAACCTCGTCGTTGCGATGGGCAAGCTGGTTACCACCCCACTAGGTGTCGCAGGTGCCGCGATAGTCTCTCATGCCGTTGTAACCAGTGCTCCCGGTGTGATGGCGGTGACGGAACTGTCCACTCTTTTGAATGCGGTGTGGAGTTTTTGTCTGACTAATGCCGATGTAATCCGAGGTCTCGCTGGCGAAACGGGCGCCGAACTTTCTTGGGTAAGTTCCCTGTTGAATTGGATGCACAGAAACAGGGATCGAGCAAAGGGATGACCGGTTCCGGGTGTCGCGTACCGGATTCAAGTGGTTCACGCGGACACCGAACAAGGGTGAAGGCGGCTGTTTGCCGAGGAACACTCTTGTGGAAAAGGGCTTTCCGTGGTCCTGTCCGTTTCTCGATAAACGATAAGTTGGGGCAGGTGCCATGATCCGTGATTTTTCCCGATTCCTGCAGTCGACGGCCGCTGCCGGCGTCCTCATCGCGCTGGGCGCCTGCGCCACTGCGCCGGCCGAAGCGCCGCCGGTTGCAGAGGTTCCTGTCGCGGCAGAAATCGTCGCCGAAGCGCCGGCGCCGGTGGAGCGCGAACCCGTCGTCTGGGACCTGACTGACCTCTATGAAACGCCGGAAGCCTGGGACGCCGCCTATGCCGACGTGCAGGGCCGCATCGCGGAAATCCCTGCCTTCAAGGGCACGCTCGGCAAGAGCGCGAAACAGATGGCGACGGTGTACCGCACGACCTCGGACGTCGCGAAGGATGCCGTCCGCCTCTACACCTACGCGTCGCTGAAGAATGACGAGGACCAACGCGACGCCACCGCGCAGGAGCGCTTCGGCAAGGCGCAGAACCTGTTCCAGTCGCTGGGGGAGGCGACGAGCTGGATGGATCCCGAAGTGCTGAAGCTCGGCGAGAAAAAGGTGAACGCCTATCTCAAAGCCGAGCCCGCGCTCGCCGATTTCAAGTTCAGCCTCGAGGACACGCTGCGCAGCGCGCCGCACACGCTGGATGACAAGGGCGAAGCGCTGCTCGCGCAGGCGGGGCTCGCCCTGTCGCAGCCGAACCAGATCTACAGCCTGTTTGCCAATGCCTCGATCCCGTGGCCGTCGCTGACGCTCGCCGACGGCACCGAAGTGAAGCTCAACCAGGCGGGCTATTCGCGCTATCGCGGCGCGGCCAACCGCGACGATCGCAAGGCCGTGTTCGACACGTTCTGGGCTGCCTGGGAGCAGTACGAGAACGGCATGGGCGCAACGCTGAACGCGCAGGTCCAGTCCGCCATCTTCCGCGCCAAAGCGCGCAACTACACGTCTGTCCTTGAACGCAACATGGACGACGACGCGCTGCCGCCGGAAATCTACACGCAGCTCGTGACGCAGGTGAACGATGCCCTGCCGGTGTTCCACCGCTACCTGAAGCTCCGTGGACGGATGCTCGGCGTGGAAGACCTGCGCTATTACGACATCTACCCGCCGATCATCGAGGCCGACACCGGCACCTTCGACATTCCGCGCTCGACGGAGATCACGCTCGAAGCCCTCAAGCCCTTCGGCGACGAGTACCTCGGCCTCCTCAAGGAAGGTCTCGCCGAGCAATGGATGCATGCCTATCCGCAGGAGGGCAAGGAAACCGGGGCTTATATGTCCGGCTCCGCCTATGACGTGCACCCGTACGTCCTGCTGAATCACAATGACGACTACGACTCGCTGTCGACCTTCGCGCATGAGTGGGGCCACGCCGTCCACACGATGCTCGCGAAGTCCGAGCAGCCGTTCGAGAATGCCGGCTACTCGACCTTCATCGCGGAGATGGCCTCGACCATCAACGAGATCCTGCTCGAAGAGTACATGATCGCAAATGCGCAGACGAAGGAAGAGAAGCTCTACTATCTCGGCTACGCGCTCGAGAGCCTGCGCGGCACGTTCTACCGCCAGACAATGTTCGGCGAATTCGAACTGGCGATCCACGAAGCCGCCGAGCGCGACGAGCCGCTGACCGGCGCCAAGCTCACCGAGATCTATGGCGAACTGCTGCGCAAGTATCACGGCGAAGCCGAAGGCGTGATGACCATCGATGATGCGTATGCGGTCGAATGGGCCTTCATTCCGCACTTCTATTACGAGTTCTATGTCTATCAGTATGCCACGTCGGTATCAGGCGCGGCCTGGTTCTCCGAGCAGTTCCTCGCCGGCGATGACAAGGTGCGCGACAACTTCATCAACGTGCTGAAGGCGGGCGGCTCCGACTATCCGCACAACATCCTGATGAACGAGGCCGGCCTCGACATGACCAAGCCCGACGCCTACCAGGCCGTTGTGCGCCGCATGAACAACATCATGGACAGGATGGAAGCCCTGCTCGACGAGGAGTAGGGGCGCCGTCCAGCTACTTGAACGTGTTGCACTGGTTCGGGTCGCCGGTCTGGTAGCCGCGGCCGAGCCATTCCATCCGCTGCGCCGCCGTGCCGTGCGTGAAGGCTTCGGGGGTTACTTTGCCCTGCATCCGTTTCTGGATCATGTCGTCGCCGATTGCCTGCGCGGTCTTCAGGCCTTCTTCCATGTCGCCGCGTTCGAGCGCCACCGCCCCGCCGGAGGCGTCGGACGCGCGCGCGGCCCAGACGCCGGCATAGCAGTCGGCCTGCAGTTCAAGCGCAATCGAATACTGGTTCGCCTCCTCCTGACTGCGCGCGGATTGCTGCGCCTGCTGCACCCGCTGCGAAGCGCCGGTCAGCGTCTGCACATGGTGGCCGAACTCGTGGGCGATCACGTAAGCCCTCGCAAATTCTGCGCTTGAGGCGCCGAGCTTGTCTTCCATCTCCTGCCAGAAGGAGAGGTCGAGATACACGGTCTGGTCGTTGGGGCAGTAGAAAGGCCCCATCGCGGCCTGACCGAAGCCGCAGCCGGTATTCGTGCCCTGCTCGTAAAGCACGACTGATGGCGGCGTGTAGCCTTGCAGCGACGCGCTCCACACGTCGTTGATGTTGGCGCCCACGACGTCCACGAACAGGCCGGCCTGGTCTTCCGGCGTGCCTTCGACACCGGCCTGCTGTTCGGAGGAGGTGGCCTGTCCGAGCACCGACTGGGTCTGCTGCGGGTCGATGCCGAACACGAAATAGCCGATCAGAGCGACCAGCACGACGCCGAGGCCGCCGCCGGCCGCTGCGCCGGGGCCAAGCCCGCGCCGGTCTTCAACATTGCCGCCGCGGCGTCCGCCTTGCCATTTCATCGGTCGTCTCCCTGAAAGCAGGCGCGCCTGCGCTGTTGCCCTTACCCTTTTACCGCCATTGGGGCGGCAAGAGCCAGCCATTCTGCGCGGGAGGAATTTGCGGAAGGCCTTGCCATCAGCCCCTTTCGCATACGAGATCACAACGCCGAGCGATCAGGAGACGTTCCATGCGCCTCAACCAGGTGACCTTGCCGTGCACGGACTACGCCGCCAGCGTCAGCTGGTGGCAGCGCTTCGGCCTCAAGCTGATCGTCGATTCGCCGCCGCGCTATGCGCGTTTTGAATGTCCGGCCGAGGACGGCGAAGAGCCCGCCACGCTGTCGATCCATCAGGTCGATGCGCCGCTGACGACCGATTGGCCTGCGGTCTATTTCGAAGTGAAGGACGTGTTCATCGAGGTGGGCGGGCGCTGCATGAACGGCATCCATCCGCTCGGCGAGCCGGAGAGGAAAGACTGGCGCTGGACGGAAGCCTGGTTCCGGGATCCGGCGGGCAACCGTGTGTGTCTTTATGTGGCGGGGCAAAACCGTCGGTTCCCTCCGTGGCGCGTGGCAGAGACGAGCTAGCGCCGCACGTGATTCAGTCAGCAGAAGCGTCCGGCGCAGCGGGGCTGTCCGGCGTGGATGGCGTGAGGCGGGATTTCGTCATGGCCTACGAGGTATTAGGGAACAAAAGGGGCCATGATTCCTTGCCGGGGCGATCGCAGTGCGATCGCTGGTCCCGACAAGCCCCCGAGAAGCGGGAGAGGGGGGCGTTGCAGGTTGCTTCAATGTCGAGGCAGGCCGGGAGGCGGGTGGACCAGATGGGGTCGTCAAAGCGTGGCCGGAGCGGCGCGAGGGGATCGTGCTTCGGGGTTTCGATCCGGTCGCCGCGATAGACGATGCGCACGCCGCCCCACCAGGTGACGGCGAGCATCACGCCGGTGAGCTTTTCGCGCTGGAGGGAAATCCAGGCCGCCTTCAGCTGCCAGTAGAGGACCGGCCAGAAGAACGGGTGCACGGCATCGAAGAGATGCCGGAAGTACACGTAGTTCCGTATGCTGAGGAAGGTGGACATCGGCGGAGTATAAATCCGCTACGGACCCCGCCGGATTGGGAGGGGGCAAGTTTTTCAAGGGCGCGTCCGACTGCCGGGCGCCGGCATCCGCGCGATGGTCAGCAGATACAGCAGGTCCGGGTCCCGGCTTTCACCGGGATGACACGGGAAATAAAATTTCGAGGCGGGGCGAAGCGGGCTGATTTTGTTGCGCAAGGCGAAACTTGCGCAACGGTTTTCAGCTCGGGATGGGCTTCGGTCTGCCGCGTCGCTCAGTCGCCGCCAGTGCGGATGTCTTCGGCGGCGAAGGTGCGCTTGGCGGTGTCGCGGAAGGTGTGGGTGCACTTGGCGCCCTGACGTTTGTGCGGTTTGCACAACAGGCAGCCGGCGCGGGTCGATTTCGGGCCCTTGCGTTTGAAATTCGCCATGTGAGCCCTCCTTTCAGACCGGAGCGGGCGTATGCGCCCAGCCGGGTGAATGCGCCGTGAACGCGGGTCTAGCGCTCTTTCGGGTCGAGCGCATCGCGCAGGCCGTCGCCGATGAAGTTGAGGCAGAGCAGCGTCACCGACATGGTGACGGCAGGCGCGATCAGCATCCACGGCTTTTCTTCCATCAGCTTGGCGCCGTCGGAGATCAGCACGCCGAGCGAGGTCAGCGGTTCGTTCACGCCAAGACCGAGGAAGGACAGGAAACTCTCCGCAAGGATGACCACCGGGATGGTCAGCGTCACATACACGGCGACCGGGCCGATCACGTTCGGCAGGATGTGGCGCAGGATGATGTCGCGGCGCGAGACGCCGGCGGCGCGGGCTGCTTCGATGAATTCCTTGCCTTTGATCGACAGCGTCTGGCCGCGCACGATGCGGCTCATGGTCAGCCATTCGATCGCGCCGATGGCAGCAAAGATCAGCACGATGTTGCGCTCGAAGACCGTCAGCAGGAGGATGACGAAGAAGATGAAAGGCAGGGCGTAGAGCACGTCCACGATCCGCATCATGAAGTTGTCGATGCGGCCGCCGAGATAACCGGCCACGGCGCCCCAGGTGACGCCGATGAACAGGCTGACCGCGGTGGCAACGATGCCGACCAGCAGCGAGATGCGAAGGCCGATCAGCAGGCGGGCGAACAGGTCGCGGCGCTGCAGGTCAGTGCCGAGGATGTGCATGTTCTCGAAGGTCGGCGCGATGGTGCGCAGGTCCGAGATGGTGCGGTAGTCGTGCACCCAGACCATCGGTCCGATGATGGCGACCAGCGAGATGAGTCCGAACAGGATCATCGAGAACACCGCCGCCTTGTTGCGCAACAGGCGCGCGCGGGCGTCGTCCCACAGCGAGCGGCCACCCTGGATGGCCTGCGTCACCGCTTCGACGCGGCCCGTCGGATCAAGAACCGGATCGAGGTGCGCCATCAGTCGTATTTCACTTTGGGATCGAGCATGGCGTACAGGATGTCGGCCACGAGATTGAGGATGATGATGAAGCCCGCATAGACGATGATGGCGCCCATCACGAGCGTGTAGTCACGGTTCAGCGCGCCATCGACGAAGTAGGAGCCGAGGCCGGGCAGGCCGAAGATTTTCTCGATCACCACAGAGCCGGTCATCACGCGGGCCATTGCCGGGCCGGCATACGAGATCAGCGGAAGCAGCGCGGAGGGCAGGGCGTGGCGGGTGATCACCTGCCATTCGCTGAGGCCCTTGGCGCGTGCGGTGCGGATATGGTTGGCGCGCATGGTCTCGATGGTCGAGGCGCGCATCAGGCGCGAGATGATGGCGACCTGCGCGAGCGTGAGGGTGAGCACCGGCAGGGTCATGTTGTGCCAGGTCATGCCGATGTTCGGGTAGGTGCCGAGGCCGCCAACGGCGAAGATGCCGGCGCCGAGCGCGAAGACGAGGATCAGCAGCGGCCCGATGACGAAACTCGGCACCGATATGCCGACCATCGCGATGCCCATGACGCCGTAGTCTGTCGCCGAGTTTTGCCTGAGCCCCGCGAACACGCCGAGCAGCGTGCCGACAATCAGCGAGATGACCATGGTCAGCACGCCGATGGTCAGCGAGACCGGCAGGCCGTCGGCGATCAGGTCGTTCACGCTCTTGCCGAGGGTTTTGTAGGAGGGGCCGAAATCGCCATGGATCACGCCGCCGACATAATTGAGGTATTGTTCGTGCAGCGGCTTGTCCAAACCGAACTTCGCGGCGATCGCGCGCTCGGTTTCGGGCGGCAGCTTGCGCTGGCCGTCGAAGGGCCCGCCGGGCGCGGCGCGCATCATCAGGAAGGCGACGCTGATGATCGCCAGCATCGTGGGGATCGCGATCAGGAGCCGCCGGAGCGTATAGCCCCACGGAATCCGGCGGAATGCGCGTTGCAGCATCATCACGTGAGGAAAAAGCCTCTGGTCACAGCAGGTTGATTGGCCGGGCGGCCATGCCCCGCTTGGCAGGGAGCAATACATTCCTTAGCTAGAGAACAGAAGCGATCAAGCGACACGCTGCATACAAGGACAGGACTCTCATGGCCGACATCCGTCAGGTAACGCCCGATTTCGCGGTCGCCCCGCAGCTTTCAGAAGCGGATATCGAGGCCGTCGCCAAAGCCGGCTTCAAGACGCTGATCGCCAACCGCCCGGACGGGGAAGGCGGCGTTGACCAGCCGCGCATGGGCCAGATTCGCGCGAAAGCCGAATCCCTCGGCCTGACATTCGCCGCCCTGCCGTTTTCCGGCGCGCCGACGCCCGAAATTGTCGAGCGGATGGGACATATCCTGAACGAAGCGCCGCAGCCGGTGCTGGCCTATTGCCGGACCGGCACGCGCTCGATCACGGCCTGGGCGCTGGTACATGCCGGACAGGGCGCCGGGGAGGACATCATCGACGCCGCCGCCGGGGCCGGTTACGATCTTTCCAGCCTCAGGGAACTGCTCTAAGGCGGCGGCGCTGTGACAGTTGCACGGCAAAACTTGACTTGAACGGGGGCGTGACGCGTGTAACGCGTCAGCGCGCAAAAAGTTTCCGGCCGCCGAGGGCAGGATAACGGGAGAGTGTGAATGTCAGGCCGGTTGTGGACCAGCGATTTCAAGCTCGACCAAGGCGTTATCCTGGTCAAGAAAACCGGCGCCCGCATCGTGCCGGACCTGGCCCTGCTGCACAGCATCTTCACCTGGTTCTGCTTCTACTTCTTCGTCCAGAACTGGCGCACCTGGCGCCTGATCACCGGGCACAAGCGCCCGACCATCGCCTTCCATCCCGACAAGCCGCGGCCCTGGTATTTCATCTGGTCGGTATTCCACGTTTCCGGCGCGAAGCTGGTGGACGATGTCGCCCAGGCCGACATCGTGATGCAGTTCGACGATTCGACCGAAGCCTCGCACGTCACGCCGTCGATCAAGCCCGGCGCACGCCTGATCAATTTCGGCTGTACCGACATCTCGAAGACGCGGGTCGCCGAAGCCTTCGAAGCCGCCAGCGGATATTCGCTCGCCGTCAATCCGCGCACCTTTGCCGGACGGATGGTGGAAAAGTCGGAACTGAATGCCGCGCATGACGGCCGCGTGATCGAAGGCCCGCTCGACGAGCCGGTCGAAGGCAAGGCCTACCAGCGCCTGATCGACAACGAGATTGCCGGCGGCCTCGTCGAAGACTTGCGTTGCTGCCTCGTTGGCGGCACCCCGATCATCGTGTTCCGCAAGCGCCGCCCGCTCGAGCGCCGCTTTCTCAACGAGAATGTCCAAGTTTTGCTCGACGAGCCCAAGAATTGCTACTCCGCTGATGAAATACGCGTGATCGAGGCCTTCGCTGCTGAAATCGGGCTCGACTGGGGCGGGGTGGATGTCCTACGCGATCGGTCGACAGGACGAATCTACATCGTCGACGCGAACAAGACGGACATGGGCCCGCCAGTGGCCCTGAAACTCGGAAGCAAGCTGCGGGCAACGCGGCGCATGGCCCGGGCTTTCGCCGAAACGTTCGCGCCGAAGAAACGATAGCAGGCCGCTCGTCCGTTAGCTGAAGGTTTCTGAGCGCATGGCAATTCCTTACGTCCGCGGCATCGAGTTCGAATACGGCCGCGTCGACCAGGTGTCCCCGCTGATCCGCCGCGTGATTGCCAACAATCCCGGCCCGTTCACGTATGTTGGCACCGGTGTCTACATCGTCGGCAAGGGAGAGGTCGCGGTGATCGATCCGGGCCCGATGCTGGCAGAACACTTCGAGGCGCTGAAGGCGGCGCTCGCGGGTGAGCGCATCACCCATGTGCTGGTCACCCACGGGCACTCGGACCACTCTCCGCTCGCGGCGCCGCTCGCCGAATGGGCCGGTTGCAAGACCTACGCGAAGGATTGCGGCATCCACACCGCGAAAGACGAACTCGGCAGCCCCGACGACCTCGGCTTCACGCCGGATGTGCGGGTCGGGGACGGGGACGTGCTGTCCGGTCCCGGCTGGACGCTCGATGTCATCGAGACGCCGGGCCACACGGCGAACCATCTCTGCTTCGGCCTGCGCGAAGAGAATGCCTGCTTCACCGGCGACCATATCATGGGCTGGTCGACGACCGTGGTCGCGCCGCCGGACGGCAACATGGGCGACTACATGCGCAGCCTCGACAAGGTGCACGCGCGCCAGTTCGACATCCTCTGGCCAACCCATGGCGATCCCGTTCGGGGGCGCGACTTCGTCGACACGTTCATCACCGAGTACGGCGCCCACCGCAAAGCGCGCGAAGCGGCCATCCTGGCCGAGCTGCGCGGCGGCGAGACCTCGATCCCGGCCATGGTCGCGCGCATGTACAAGGACGTGGACCTGCGGCTGCACCCGGCCGCCGCAATGAGCGTGCTGGGCCACATGCTGGACCTGATCTCGCGCGGCGTGGTGGTGACGCCCGACAGCGCGCCGACCGTGCGCTCGCGCTTCGAACTGGTCACGGCGCGCGCCTGAGCCGCAGTCAGCCACTGTTCATCGGCCTGTCTTAAGGCTTTGCAATCTTGCGCGCCTCTGGCAGCAAGGGGCCAGAATTTTCGTCATTTCCGGCGAGGCGGGCTGAATTCACTCAGCCCCGCGCCATTTGCGATCAGGAGTTTGCTTCCCATGAGAACACGCCGTTCGGTGATCACCGCGTCCATGCTCGGCCTTGCCGCGCTCGCCCTTGCTGCCTGCGGCGGCGGTGCGAAGGAAAAACCGGGCGATGTGCCGACCCTTCGCCGGGGCATCTCGGCCAAGGTGGACACGCTCGACCCGCACAAGTCTTCGGCGCAATGGGAAAACATCGTCATCGGCGACATGTTCATCGGCCTGACCACCGACGGCGCGGACGGCAAGCCGGTGCCCGGCATGGCGACCAGCTGGGAGACTGACCCGACCGGTACGGTCTGGACCTTCCATCTCGGCGACTACGTCTGGTCGGACGGCGCCCCGGTCACGGCAGGTGACTTCGTCTTCGCCTTCCGCCGCCTGCAGGAGCCGGTGATCGCGTCGCAATACGCCTCGATGCTCTGGCTCGTGAAGAATGCCGAAGCGGTCAACAACGGCACGATGAAGCCGGAAGACCTCGGCATCCGCGCGATCGACGACAAGACGCTCGAGATCACGCTGAACTATCCCGCGCCCTACCTGCCGGGCCTGCTGTCGCACTACACGACCTTCCCGGTGCCGCGCCAGGCGGTCGAGAAGTTTGGCGACGCCTGGATCCAGCCCGAGAACATTGTCGTCAACGGTCCCTACAAGCTCGCCTACTGGCGCACGGGTGACCAGCTTGTCGCCGACAAGAACCCGACCGGGTTCGGCGCCGCAGAGGCCTGCTTCGACCGGGTCGCCTATTTCGAGATCGAGAACGAAGCGGCCTACGAGAACAAGATCGCGGCCGGTGAACTCGACATCAACAACGTCTTCTCCGGCCCGCGCAAAGCGGAGCTGGAAGTGAAGTTCCCGGGTTGGGTGCACACCTCGCCGGGCCTGCTGACGACCTACTGGTCGTTCAACCAGACCAAGCCGCCATTCGATGACGTGCGCGTGCGCAAGGCGCTGTCGCTCGCCCTCGACCGCGAATTCATGGTGCGCAACGTGCTGACACCGGGCTTCCAGCCGGCCTATGCGCTGGTGCCGCCCGGCATATCGAACTATGACGTGCCGCGCCCGCAAGTGTCGTTCAAGGACACGCCGCGCGCCGAGCGTATGGCGGAGGCCAAGCGCCTGCTCGAGGAAGCCGGCTTCGGCCCGTCCAAGCCGCTGAAGTTCGAATTCATCCACCGCTCCACCGGCGACAACCCGAAAGTCGCGCCGGTCGCGCAGCAGAACTGGGCCGAGATTGCGCCCTGGGTGCAGCCGGTGATCGTCAAGCAGGATACGAAGGTGCTGTATGCCCGCCTGCGCCAGACCGATTTCCAGGTGTCGGATGCGGCCTGGCTCGCGGATTTCGACGATCCGATCAACTACCTCTACCTGCTGCAGTCGACGACCGGCCAGCAGAACTACGGCAAGTACAACAACCCCGAATACGACGCGCTGCTGAACGCCTCGAACCAGGAACTCGACATCGCCAAACGCGCGGAGATCTTCGCGAAGGCTGAAGCGCTGATGCTCGACGAGTATCCGATCACGCCGATGTGGGTGCAGGTGACGCAGAGCCTTGTCGACCCGACGCTGACCGGTTGGGTGGACAATGCGAAGGATAACCACCGCTCGCGTTTCCTCTGCCGGGACGGTATGAAGTCCCCCTGATCTTCATTCCCGGGGGAGGGAAGCATGGAGCATGAGGTCGAAGCTGGTGGCCTGGCTTCGGTAGGCGGGCTCGATGGCGGCACGCACCATCCGGTTGAGGCGGGTGTGTTGTGCCGCAACTGCGGAACGCCGATCGAGGTCCGCTTCTGCTCGAACTGCGGCCAGCTGGGGACGGACTTCCATCGCCCGGTCTGGGATCTCGTCAGCTCGAGCGTGGCGGATATGTTTTCGCTCGACGGGCGGCTGTGGAAATCGCTGCCGCTCCTGATGTTCCGGCCGGGCCGGATGACGCGCGCGTACATCGACGGAAAGCGGGCGCGGTTCGTGCCGCCGTTCCGCCTGTTCCTGCTGTCGTCGGTGATCTTCTTCCTGACGCTGTTCACAACGCTGGAACACCAGCCGTGGCTGAAGGAGATGAAGTTCACGCCCGGCGACCAGCCGCAGGGCGAATTTGTCGTGATGGGCGACCAGCGGTTCAAGATTGCGGGCGAGCTGGACCGCGCGGCGCTCGAAGCCGAACTTGCGCGCGATGACCTGACGCCGGAACGGCGGGCGCAGCTGGAACAGGTGCGCGACGGGGTCGAGACCGCCGATTCGGTCGCGCAGATGGTGATCAGGGAAGACGGCACGGTCGACCGCGAAGCGTTGCGCGCCTCGGTCGCCGAGGCGAGCCCCGAATTGACGCCGGCGCAGCTCGCCACGGCGCAGGCGACCGCCGAGCGGTTCGCGAACTTCTACGAGAACCAGGAGCGGTTCGGCACTAGGCTGAAGGAATGGGCGCCCCGGTTCACGCTGCTGTTCCTGCCGATCTTCTCGATGCTGCTGGCGGTTTCCTATGGCTGGCACCGCAAGCGATATTTCTACGATCACCTGATCACGGGCCTGCATTTCCAGACTTACGTCCACATCCTGGCGACGGTGCTGATTCTCGCCTCGGTCGCCTGGCCGGTCATCGCCCCCTTTGCGGGCGGGCTGTCGTTCGTGATCGTGTTCATTTACCTGATGCGGATGCTGCGGGTCACGTATGACACCGGGCATATCCTGTCATTTCTGCGCGCCTTCGTGCTGCTGATCGCCGCCCTGGTCGCGCTGTCACTGCTGGCCGCCGGGCTGGTGGCCCTCAGCTTTTTCCTGACCTAGGGTCAGCTTCAGGCGATGCGGCGGACGCGGATGCCGGCGCCGCTGTCATCGATGACCATCATGAAGCTGCCGAGCGAGGCCTTCTTGATGGCGGCCATCTTGGCCTTGCGCACTTTCGAGCGCGGCAGCTCGGTCGAATCGATCTGTTCCCAGACCTGGCCGTTCTCCAGCTTGATCAGCGCCTTCTTCGTGACGCGGTTGACCGAAATTGAGGCAATCGCCAGTTCGACCTCGTCGACCGGCTGCGACAGGGATTGGCCGTCCGGCTGGTCGCGGCGGAACACCTCGGTCAGCGAGGGCAGCGAAAAGCCGAACGATTCGCGTTCGATCTTCTCGATCGACGCGACATCGACTGTCTTCACTTTTCCTGCATTTTCAGCGGCCTTGAGGTCCGCCACGGCCTTGTCGAAGCAGGCGAGGCGGGCGGTGTCGTCGGTCTCGCTTGCGCAGACGTAGAGCGTATCGGTGGGGCGCGGCGACTTCGTTTCCGCGTTGGCGGCAAGCGAGGCAGAAAACACCGCAGACATGGCAAGACCAACGGCGGTACGCGGAAATTTCATTGCTGGCTCCTGACAGGATCTGGTCACGTTTTCCGGCCTTCATAGCGCGAGAGGCAAGCCGATGCACGATCGGGCCGCATATCGCAACAAAGACTGATGCCTTTGTGTCACACTTGCACCAATTCGCCACATTTTCCGGAATCCCGGCATTGACGGCCCCCTGACCGGTATCGTTACTAAAACGCAAGGTCTGGCTCCGGGGAGTCGGATTGCCCGCGAGGGGCGGGAACTCTTTATTTCACATTGGAGGTTTCAGGTGAGCGAGAAGAACTGGAAGACACGTCTTCTTACGTCTTCGGTGTTTGCGGGTGCGTTGATCGCGTCTGCCGCACTGCCGGCGATTGCACAGACAGAGGATGAGCCGGTAGCAACGACTGCGCCGGCTGCAGACGAGACGGAAGCCCGTCAGGAAAAAGTTACGGTCACGGGTTCGCGTCTTGCGCTCGCCGACTTCCAGGCGATCAGCCCGGTCACGTCGGTGACGTCGGAAGCGATCGAACTGAACGCCACCCTGACCCTCGAAACGCTGCTGAACGAGCTGCCGCAGGTGATCCCGGGTAACACCGTCACCTCGAACAACTCGGGCGGTGAAGACTTCGCAACCATCGACCTTCGCGGCCTCGGCCCGGCACGTACCCTCGTGCTCGTCGATGGTGAGCGCGTGCCGGGTTCCTCGACCACTGGCGTGGTTGACCTGAACTCCATCCCGGCCGGCCTCGTCGACCGCGTTGAAGTCGTGACCGGCGGCGCCTCGGCCGTGTACGGTTCGGACGCCATCGCCGGCGTCGTCAACTTCATCCTGAAAGACGACTACGAAGGCGCACAAGTCACCATCGGTGGCGGCGGCGGCTTCGATGGCAACGCCCAGTACGAAACCGCTGACTTCCTGTTCGGCGGCAACTTCGACAACGGCAAAGGCAACATGGTTGCCTACGCGTCGTACTTCAACCGCGACGGCGTGTTCCAGAGCCAGTACGACTACTCGCGCGTCGCTCAGGCCCTCGTGTACGGCTACCAGTACGACTACTCGACCTCGTCGGGCCGTTACACCGGCGTGATCGCGGCAGACAGCCTCGAAGAGTACCTCGCAGCTCGCGCGGCGCTCCTGGCTGTTCCGGCCAACGCCAACCAGGTCAACTTCGCCGGCACGTTCGTCGGTGGTGGTTCGGCAACGCCGCCCTGGGGTTCGATCTCCAACAGCGCTTCGAACCCGTTCGGTGGCGCTGACGCAAACCCGCTGGTTACCGGCTGGCAGGCTGGTGACCCGAACAACCTCAACCTCAACCCGGTGCTTTCTGGCCAGTTCGGCGCGGCAAACACGGATTGCAACCCGGCCACCGCCGGAGCGGTTGTTGCAGGTAACGCCAACCTTTCGTTCAACGACCAGGGTCAGCTGACGCCTTACTTCGGTTCAGGCCCCTGTGCCGTCCCGCTGCGCGACGGCGGATCTTCGCGATACAACTACGCGCCAGACAACTACATCTACCTTCCGGCTGAGCGCTTCGGCATTCAGACGTTCGGGAACTATGACGTGACCGACTCGATCCACATGAAGACTTTCCTGTCTTATGTGCGCTCGATCACGCAGGTCCAGCTGGCTGCTACGCCGGTCACCGGCCTGTCGATCCCGGTTTCGTCCCCGGCCATCGCCGGTGCTGACGGCATCGTGGGCACCGCAGACGATCCGCACCCGGATCTGTCGGCTGCCCTCAACTCGCGTCCGACCCCCGGCGCGAACTTCACCTACGCCTGGCGCTCGAACGGCGTCGGTCCGCGTACCGGCGAGTTCATCAACTCGAACCTGATCGGCCGCGTCACCTTCGACGGCAACATCACCGACGACTGGGAGTGGAACTTCTCGGCCGGTTGGGGCCAGGGTCAGTTCAACGCGACGCTGGAAAACAACGTCAACACGGTTGCACTGCTCCAGGGCGTTGCAGGTTGCGCAAACGTGCCGGCTTCGGCTCGCCTGCCGGGCTGCGTGAACGTCGACATCTTCGGCCCGCCGGGACTGACGCCGAGCGCCGCATCGGCAAGCTTCATCCGCACGAACGTGCAGACGTCGCAGTCGATCGAGCAAACCGCCCTTTCGGGCTTCATCCGCGGTCCGCTGTTCAAGCTGCCGGCTGGTGAAGTTGCAGCGGTTGTGGGTGTCGAATACCGCCAGGACGACGTGAGCCTGCGCGTGGACGATGCCCAGCGCCGCGGTGAGATCGCCGGCTTCAACGCCGTTCAGGACATCAATGGCGCCCTGGATGTCTACGAAGCCTACACCGAGGTCTCGATCCCGATCCTCGCCGACCTGCCGGGCGCTGAAGAGCTCTCGGTCGACCTCGGCTACCGGACTTCGGACTACTCGACGGTCGGCAGCATCGAATCGTACAAGTACGGTTTCCGCTACGCACCGGTTGAATGGCTCCGCTTCCGCGGCGTCTACAACAAGGCAGCCCGTGCTCCTTCGGCCCTGGAATCCTTCCAGGCCGGTGACCAGGGCTTCCCGTCGTTCGTCGAGCCTTGCCGCTCGGGCCAGACTGCCGGCAACCCGGCCTTGCTCGCCTTCTGCACCGGCAACGGCAACATCGGCGGCGGCTTCGTCCCGGTTGGTGTGGCGCCGACCTTCGCCGCCAGCAGCTCTCAGGTCCAGGCCTTCGCGTTCGGTAACCCGAACCTGTCGCCTGAAACCGGTGAGACGGCCACGATCGGTCTCGTGTTCGAGCCCGACTTCCTGCCGGCTGGTACCTTCCGCTCGACCGTCGACTACTTCGACATCAAGCTGACGGACGCGATCGTGTCGCGTGGTGCCCAGACGATCCTGAACTCCTGCTACGGCGGCCTCGGTGCCACCCCGCAGTCGGCTTCGGATTGCCAACAGATCATCCGTGACCCGGCCACCGGCCAGATCACGTCGGTGAACACCTCGCTCACCAACTCGCTCGGCGAGACGGAGATCAAGGGCTGGGATATCCAACTCGACTACGAACTCGGCCTTGACGAAGTTGTCTCGACGCTTCCGGGTACCCTTGGTGTCAACCTGCTGCTGACCCTCACCGACTCGTGGGAAGTCAACGGCACGGACTTCGTCGGCACGACGGAAGCCGGTATCGGTTCGGCCACGCCGGAGTACAAGACGATCACCACGGTTGACTACCGCCTCGACGACTGGACCTTCCAGCTCCGTCACAACTACGTCCCGAGCCTGGCTCAGGACTATCCGGGTGGTACGTTCGATGGTACCGGCGCTCCGGACACCCCGGCGCTGTCGAACTTCGACGGCTCGATCGCCTGGGACGTCACGGACCGCTTCCGTCTCGTCGGCAACATCTCGAACATCACGGACGAGTTCCCGCCGCAGACGATCACCGGTACGTTCGACCAGGCCAACACCGACGCAGCGCTCTACGCTCCGTGGGTCATCGGCCGGACGTTCTCGATCCAGGCCCGCCTGAAGTTCTAAGCTTCAGTCGATCCAGACAGAGGGGCGGCAGGGAAACCTGCCGCCCTTTTTCTTTGCCCGGACGTCGCCTTCGACTCCGGCAAGGCCACAGCAAGGCGTGCCGGAGGGCGCCGTCTCGCGGCCTCAGTGCGGGGATGGGGAGATGCAGTGCTCCGGCTAGCGCGGAGCGGGCCTTCGGAAGGCTACCAGACCGGATCGCCGGCAGCGTCCACGAACCCGGCCTGCTCAAGACGGGCGCGCAAAGGCTCGAACTCGTCGCGATAGGTTTTCCAGGCGCCGACGCCCTGGCTGTTGATCGGATTGCGCACCTGCGCGCTCGACGCCGTCGACACGCCGCCCTTGGCCTTGTGGGGTGCGAGGCAGTCCTCGTGGAAAGACAGGCCCGACTTTGCAAGCAGGGCGCGGATCTCGGTGTCCGGATCGGCGATCAACCGTTCAAGCGTGACCTCGACGAAGACATCGCCCAGTTCGCGGCGCCAATGATCCGTCAGCTGACGGTAGATACCATAAGCGGCGGCGAGGTCTTCGAAGCGGTAGGACCAGGTGTAGGAACTCTCGCCGAACAGGATCTTGTAGGCGCCGAACAGCGAATCCATCGGCGCGCGCCGCAGATGCACGATGCGCGACTGCGGAAACGCCCGGCGCATGGCGCCCACGAGGTGGTAGTTCTGCGGCAGCTTTTCCGTGAAGAAACGGGTGGTTACGCCCCGATACTCGAAACTGCGCAGGTAGTTCTGGGCGACCCGGTTCCAGTCGACATTGTCCATGCTGCCGACGCTGGCGAGGTCGAGATCGCCGAACCGCGGCAGGTTCAGCGCATCGCGGATTGCCAGTGCGAGGCCGTGCGTCTCGCCGAGATCGGTGACTTCCGGATGCGCCGAAAAGATGCGCTCGACCAGCGTGGTGCCGGAACGCGGCAGGCCGACGATGAAGATCGGGATCAGCCCGTCGGCCGGTTCGGTGCGTTGATCGAGGCCGCCGGTGAATTGCCGCATCAGGCCTTCGGCATAGGCGCGCCGGTCTTCGAGCGGGAAGGGCGCAGCCAGGTTGGCCAGCCGGGCGCCTTCTGTCAGGGACGACCAGGCGAGGGTGCGATCGCCGGCATCATGCGCTTCCTTGAAGAGCGAATAGAGCAGGCGCGTGCGGTCGAGGTCGTGTCCGCCCGGCGCGCGCAGGGCCGCCTGCAGCTGGTCGATATGGTTCCGCTCGGCGGTCCACTTGCGGCAGTCGGCCAGCGAGAAGTGGGCGAGCGGATGGCCGGGATGGAGCGTCAGCAGATGCTCGAAACCGGAGATCGCGTCGTCGATATCACCCAGGTACCGCTGCGCGAGCGCACGGTTGTAAAGTGCGGCGGCGTCCTGCGGCATGTGGCGAACGGCAATGTCGGCATGCGAGCGCGCCTCCTCGTAGAGGCCGCAACTGGTGTAGGCATTCGACAGGACATCGTGCTGGCGCGGGCTCAGCGAAGCATTCCCGCTGACCTGGCGGGCGAGTTCAACCGCCTCGCCGCAGCGGCCGCGGTTTGCGAGCACGCGGCAGCGCTCGATGGCCAGCAGCGTGTAGGCGGGGCTGGATGGCGGCAGCGCCCTCAGCGCATCGCCCAGTGCGCGGTCGTCGTCGCCGCTTCCCATGCGCATCAAGGCGGCACACAGCAGCACCCAGGCATCCGGATGGCGCGGCGCGGCCGCCAGCACGGCCTGCGCAATGTCAGCTGCGCCCGGCAGGTCGCCGCGGCGCAGGCGCGCCTGGCCTTCGTTCAGCACCGCTGCAGCATTTGCAGGCGTGATGGCGAGGGTGCGGGTTCCGGGGGGTAAGCTCATGCCGGTGTGTTAGCGGAGGCGGCAGGCGGGGTCACTACCAAAACTCCTTGACGGGAGGGGAACGCGACCGATTATCTACCCTCAAAGGGCGTTGAAACATCTATCTCTAGCGGGAGCTATCCTCATGCACGTGAAACGGCTTGGCGCAGCTATGGCTGCACTCGCAACCCTGGCCATGGGCGCGGCGATCGTCGCGCCGGCCCAGGCAGAACCGGCCCGCGCGACGGTCGACATGTTCGTCGGCTATGACACGTTCCGGGCACCGACCCTGTCGCCGGACGGGCGGTATGTCGCCGGCGTGCTGCGCGACAAGGACGGTGACCTGCTGATCATCCATGACCGGACCACCGGGACCACCAAGCCGATCCAGCGCGCCCGCGCGGATCAGAACCTTGAGCTGAGCTCGGTGCAATTCAAGGGCAATGACCGGCTTCTCTTCGTGCTTCAGCAGAAATTTGAAATCGTTCAGGGCAAATCGACCATCGTTCCGGTCAAGGAAGAAGACAGCGACGAAGGCTTTCGTTTTGTTTCTCGCGTCTATGCATCCAACCTCGACGGCACCGGACTGGTTTCACTCTACGATCCGGCGGCAGAGCAAGGGTTTCCGCGCTGGCTGAGCGCCGGCATCGACAACAGCCTGCCTGACGACAAGGATCACGTGTTGATGCGCACGCCGTCGACCGGCGGGACGCAGCTGCGCAAGGTCAATGTGCGCACGGGAGCCTATACGCTTGTCGAAACCGGCAGCAGCAAGACGTCGGGCTGGCTCGTCGACAGCAACATGAAACCGGTGATGCGGGTGGATTCGGTGGCCAGCGGCAAGGGGTCTGCCTGGTTCCGCAGGGATGCCTCCGGCAAGTGGATCGAGATCACCCGCTACATGGGCGCCGACAACGCAAACTCCGGCGCCGATTTCCAGGGCCTCGGACGCGGCCCGCGCCCCGACACCGCGATCGTGCGCGCCCGCACGCCGGAACGCGACACGGCAGGCCTGTACGTGTACGACACCAGCACCGGAAAATTCGACGAAGCGCTGTACACGAACGATCTGTGGGACGTCAGCACCGTCATCCGGGATCCGTCGACGTCGGCCGTGATCGGCGCCTGCTATATCGAATACAAGGTCCGCTGCCTGCCGAGCGACGAGACCTTTGCATCGCACTGGCTGGCAATCGAAGATGCGATCGGCGAAGGGCACAATGTGTATCTGGAGCCTGGTGGCAACATCAATGGAAGCCTGCTGGTGAGCACGGATGGGCCGCAGGACCCCGGCACGTTCTATATCTACGACACCAAGACCCGTGCGCTTGAGTTGTTCCAGACGGCGCGTACCGTTGCCAGTCCGGAGCTGATGCCGACGTCCAGCGTCGTCAAATACGCGGCGAAGGATGGCACAGCGATGTGGGGTTATCTCTGGCTGCCGCCGGGGGCGACCTCCGAGACGCGCAACCTGCCGACCATCGTGCTGCCGCACGGCGGGCCGGAGTCGCGTGATGTCTGGGGCTTCGATCCGCTCGCGGGCTATTGGGCCTCGCAAGGCTATGCCGTGTTCCAACCGCACTTCCGCGGCGGTTCGGGCAGCGGTCGCGGCTGGGTGGAAGCCGGTCAGGGCCAGTGGGGCCAGCTGATCCAGGAAGACATCAATGACGGCACGCTGGACCTGATCGCCAAGGGCATCGCCGATCCGAACCGCATCTGCATCGCGGGCTGGTCGCATGGCGGTTATGTCGCCTTCACGGCCAGCTACCGCGACACCGACCTCTACAAATGCTCGCTGGCCGGCGCCGGCGTGTCGGACCTGCGCGACATGCAGGCCTGGGTGCGCAAGGAACAGGGCGGCAAGCAAGGCAGCAGCTACAAGTACTGGGCGGAAGCGATCGGCGATCCGAACGCCGACGCCGCCAAGCTCGACAAGTATTCGGCCAAGCGCCACGCTGACCAGGTGGGCATGCCGATCCTGATCGTGCATGGCGAACTGGACTATACGGTGCCAGTCGAACAGTCGCGCGACATGGTGGCGGCGCTCAAGCGCGCGAAAAAGCCCTACGAATATGTCGAGATCGAGGACATGGACCACTACCTGCGCCCCGACCAGGGCGATGACTGGAAGGTGGTCCTGACCAAGGGCAAGGACTTCTTCGACCGGAACATCGGACCCGGCTGGACGCCCTGATCCGGCGATTTGCGACGATTGACTGAATGGGCCCACCTTCCGCCTACGGACGGGTGGGCCTTTTCATTCCGGCACCAGGTCGAAAGCGACGCTGATACGTTCAGCGTCTTCGTTGAAGGCATTCACGCCGTGCCACATGTAGGAGGGGAAGAGAACGAGCCTGCCAGCTTTCGGGCAGACGGCGTGTTCGGCGGCCAGTCCTTCGACAGGGAAGTAGGGCGCACCGAATGTGATCCAGCCCTCCTGCGAATTGCTCTCCGGGCGGACCGACGAGGGCACGACGACGTAGAATGCGCTTGATATCCAGCCCTCGGGGTGGATGTGGTTCACATGGCTGCCGCCCTGCACGAGGCGCACGGACCAGGCGCCCTGCATCCGCCACTTGCCTGTGTTCGGCGCAAGGAACGGGTGGCCAGCATCGTGGCCCAGCGCGGCGAGGTAGCGGTTGATCGGCCCTTTCAAGGCGTCGAACAGTTTCTCGACCAGCGGGTCCTGCGGCACATCCGGGTTCAGCTGCAGTTGCGACCCGCCCCGAAGCGACTGGTCGAGCGGATGGTTGCTGAACCCGTGCAGCTCGCGCAGGCGTGCGGCGAGCGCCGCAATAAAGTCGTCCGTGGTCGAATAGCCTTCCGGCGGCTCGAGATCGAACGCCTGCACGAAACGGTCGTAGTCGTAAGGCACGCGGTAAGCAGGGTCGCCGCTGGCCCGGCGCGCGACCGCGTCGATAGCGATCCATTCCTGATCGCCGGGATCGAGCGACAGTCCCCATTCCGAATGAGCGCGCGCGCCCAGCGGGTCGCCGGCCGACATCAGCACGCAGGCTGCATTGCGGCGGATCCAGTCCACGCGAGGTGCCTGCGCGGCGGACCGGCGCGCCAGCGCAGCAGCTTCGGCATGGCGCGACATCGCCGACAGTACGATCGCTGCCGCGCTGTCGAGATGAGGCATCGGGAAAGCGGCGCGCAGCCGGTCGAGCCTGCCCAGCGCGTCCGGGAGCTGGCCAGCGCGGCGCAGGAGGTCCGCCGCCGCCATGCCGAGGCCTATGTCCTGAGGGCGGGCATCGGAGGCGGCGATCAGGCCTGATGCGAAGGTTTTCTTCTCGCCCGCCATCCAGGCGATCATCGCGAGGGCGCGGTGCAGGCTGGCATCGGCCGGAAACCGTTCGAGGGCGGACGAAAGCAGCGCGCGAGCCTCAGCTGTCCGTCCGGAACCGACCAGCGCGCCGGCGTGCATTTCGATGGCAGGCGGAAAGTCTGCATATTTCGCGAACAGCGGCGCTGCCTCGCGCCACTCGCCGCCATGGCCGAGCCCCGCGGCGCGGATCAGGGTCATGTTGCGGCTCGACGGATTCGCCTTCAGCGCGCGCGCGGCCGCGTCGGCGGCGTCATGCCACCGGCCTGTCTGGCGCAAGGCGTCAGCCTTCAGGGACCAGAAGTCGAAGCCTTGCCGGGCCGATGCGGGCAAGGCGGCCAGCGCAGCGAGGGCAGCCGGAAACTTCCCGGCCTGCACCAACATGAAGGCGCGCCGGAGCGCGACGCGCGGGTCGTTGCCGGCGGACTCAAGTGCGCGGGCAGCTTCGAGCGCGTAGCCTTGCGCGAAGCGGGCTTCGGCGAGCGCTTCGGTGAGACGCTGGCGCGCCGGTCCTGACGCGCCTGCGAGCAGGGACGCGATCTCCGTTTCCGCACCGGCGGCGTCGCCTGCCTTGAGGCGGGCAAGAGCCTGGCGTTCGAGCGGGCTGGGCGCGTTGGACATCGGGTCAGTCTAGCGCAGGTCAGCCCGCCCGCCAGCGGGCATAAAGCGCGGTCGGCAGCAGGCGTTCCGATCCGGCTTGCGGCAAGGCCATCTCGCCCTGTTCCATGATGCCGCCGTAAGGCGACATGCGATCGGCGAGGGTCTGGGCCAGCGCGAGATAGGACAGGCGAACGGCATAGACGGTGGCGATGACGAACAGCGGGTTGTCGCTCAGCAGCGCCTGTACACCGTCGAGCAGGGCAGGCAGGTCTTCCTCGAAACGCCAGGTCTCGTTGTTGGTGCCGCGACCGAACTTCGGCGGGTCAAGCACGACGGCGTCATATTTGCTGCCGCGGCGCTGCTCGCGCGCGACGAACTTCATGGCGTCATCGGCGATCCAGCGGATCGTCCGGTCGTCGAGGCCTGAGAGCGACTGGTTCTCCTTGCCAAAGCCGTTCGACTTGGGGCTGGCGTCGAGATGCACGACTTCAGCGCCTGCGGCCGCGCAAGCGAGTGACATCATGCCGGTATAGCCGAACAGGTTCAGAACCTTAACCGGTCGCTTCGCGGCGCGGATCCGCTCCTGCGCAAATCGCCAGTGTACGGAGTGTTCCTGGAACACGCCCATGTGGCGGAAGGCCGTGCGGCGCGTCGAGAAGGTGAGACCGTTCCAGCGCATCGGCCAGGTGTCGGGCGCGCGCGCGTTCAGCACCTCCCATTGGCCGGCGCCATCTTCGTCCGGCCCCTTCGCGGAGAAGCGCGCATCGGCTTTCCAGCCCTGCGCGGGTCGGGCGGGGTTCCAGAAGGCCTGCGGGTCCGGGCGGATGACGGTCTGACTGCCAAAGCGTTCGAGCTTTTGCAGGTGGCCGGAATCGAGCAGGGCGTAGTCTTCCCAGTCGTCGGCAACCAGCAGGCGGGTCTCGGTTTTCATCAGGCATAACCCCGCTGGCGCCAGGCTTCGTAGACCATGATGGCTGTCGCCTGGGCGAGGTTCAGGCTGTCGGCGCCGCCGCGCATCGGGATCAGGCAGAGCTGGTCGCAGGTTGCTTCGACCGCCGAGGGCAGGCCGGCCTGCTCGTTGCCCATCAGGATGACGGACGGACCCTGAAAGGGCGCTGCATCGTGGCGCACGGTGCCGTTGACCGAAGCGGCCGACACGGTGAGGCGCCGGGCGCGGCGCCAGGTTTCGAAAGCCTCGAACGAGGCATGCGCGAACGGCATGTCGAACAGCGAGCCCATCGAGGCGCGGACAGCCTCGAAACTGTAAGGGTCGCAGCAGGTGCCGATGAGGATGACACCGCTGGCGCCGGCGCAGTCGGCTGTGCGCAGGATGGTGCCGAGATTGCCGGGGTCGCGCACTTCATAGAGTGCCACATAAAGCGGCGCGCCCGCCTTGGGGGTGGGCAGGTCGGCCGGGGCCAGATGACGCTGGTGGAAGGCCGCCACGACGCTCTGGGCGTTGTCCTTCTGGGTGATCTTCGACATCAGCCGTTCCGGGGCGAGCACCACGCGGGCGCCGCCTTTCTCCGCCTCACGGGCAAGCGCGGCGATCTGGGGCCGCTCGGCCATGTCTGCAGCGATCACGACAGTTTCGGCGGTCCAGCCGCGCGCCAGGCCTTCGCCGACGATCCGCGCGCCCTCGGCGAGGAAGAGGCCGGTCTCCGTGCGCTCTTTCTTCCGCTCGAGGCCTTTCAGGGCCTTGATGAGCGGGTTTGACGGGCTTGTCAGGGTTTCTGGCGGGCGTTTCATCAGGGGCGGGCGCCTGTGGGCTGGAGTCTTGCGATGCGTTAACGGATAGGGCATCCCTCGGGACAGGGACAATGGTTACGGGAGGTCAGCGACGTCGTGCGCCTGCTTGACTACCTCACGGGCCTTATTTCACTCCTCGCGCTGCCCTTTATCCTGTGGTGGGGCGTGAACCAATCCCCCCATAGCGCCGCTGACCTGGAAAAGCGCCTTGAAACAAGGGCGCAGCAGGCGTTGCTGAGCGAGGGCATTGACTGGGCGCGTGTTGAGATGGACGGCCAGACGGCGATCCTGAGCGGCGCCGCACCGTCCGAAGATGCGGTCGAAGATGCTGCCCGAACGGTGCTGCGCAGCAGTGGCAAGGGCGGGCTGCTGTTCGGTGGGGTGGCTCAGGTCGAGACGCGGGTGCATCCGGCTGACGCGGTGCGGCCCTACAGCTGGACGGTGGAGAAGCTGCCCACGGGCGGCCTGGTGCTGGGCGGACATGTGCCTTCGAAGGCTGTGCGGACCGCGCTGGTGGCGGAAGCAGAGACGGTGTCCGGCGGCGCGGTGGAAGACCGGATGCTGATGGCGACCGGTGTGCCGCCGGGTAACTGGCAAGGCATCGCGCAACTGGCGATCCGGCAGGTTGCCGAGCTGGACGCTGGCGATGCGAGGCTGATGGATCATGTGCTGACCGTACGCGGCAACGTCGGCGACGATACGCTGCGGGCGCGCCTGACGGCGACGACGACGGCCGTCGCCGGACCGTTCCGGGGCGTGGCGCTGATCCGGGGGCAGCCGCTCTGGTTAGCCACGCGGACCGGTGACGCGCTCGTGCTGTCTGGTTCCGTGCCGGGCGAGAATGAACGGCGGTCTCTGATCAGCGCGGCGCGGCGAGATTTTGCCGGCGAGGTGCGCGATGAAATGGTCACCGCGGATACGCCGGCAGAAGGCTGGATCGACGGCGCAAAGGCCGGGCTCGGCCACCTTGCGGACTTCAGCGACGGCGTGATGACGTTTGACCCGGCGGTCAACGGTTTCACGTTCGAAGGCACGGCGCCGGCGAGCACGTTGCAATTCCTTCACGAGGACATGGTGCGGGCGGCCGGGCGTTGGCGGTTCGTGCTGGCGGCGAACGCCGAGCCGGCTGCACCTTCAGCGCCGGAGTGGGCCACGCCGGCCGGGTGCGCCGACGCGATCAACGAGATGCTCGCGAGCCCGGCGATCAGCTTTGTGCCGGGCCGCGCGGAGTTCAGCCGCGACAGCGCCAAAGGGCTCGACGCGCTGGCGCGCATGGCGGGCGAGTGTGCGCCGAACGGCGCCTTCGACATTGATGTGGAAGGCGACGCGCTGGCCGAGGCGCGGGCTGCCGCTCTGGCAGGATTTATCGAGCGGGCAGGGATGGCGCGGCCCCGGATTGCTGCAATCGGCTATGGCTCCCTTGCGGCGGTCGAGGGTATGGACATTCGGGCTGCCGGGCCTTCGGACCGGCGGCCGGAATTCACGGTACGGGAGCGGAGTGCACAATGACGTGGCTGTTGGCACATATGTGGATTGCCCTGGCGGCGACCGGGGTCGTGACGCTGCTGCTCGGCTGGTCGATTCGCGGCATGTTGCTGTCGGGCAAGATGCGCCAGGCCATGGTCGAGCGCGATATGGTGAAGGTCGAACTCGGCGAAGCGAAGGACGAGATCGAGCGCCTGTTCGCGGCGCAGCGCAAGCTCGCGAACGGCGACACGCCGGCGCCGGCTGCGCCGGATCCGATCCTTGCCCGCAAGGTTGAATCGCTGACCGCCGAACTGGCGCGCAAGTCGGCTGAGATCGACGCACTGAAATCGGCTGCGCCGGTTGCGGCCGCGCCGGCTGCTGCAGCTGCCGCCGCGCCGGTCGAAGAGACGCTGGTCTGGCGCAACCGCCACCTGGAAAGCCGCGTCGTGCATCTCGAATCCGAACTTGCGAAAGCGCAGGTTCCCGCCGCACCGGTCGCGGCGCCTGTGGAGGTCGCGACGCCGGTCGATACGGCCAAGCTTGAATGGGAAGTGGATTACCTGCGCACGCGGGTGAAGGGGCTCGAGGCTGAGCTGGCGGCTGTTCCAGCCCCCGCGCCGGAGCCCGTCGCCGAGGCGCCGCCGGCGCCAGCGGCTGCAGCGGAGTCGACCGGACCGGTGGAGGAAGAGATCGCGCGCCTGCGCTGGCGCGTGCGGTTCCTCGAAGGTCGCCTCGCCTATTTCGAAGGTGATGCCAACGCGGACGCGCCGCCAGCTTCCGGTGAAGCCGCGCCTGCCAAGCGCGCCGCCGAGACGATCCTCGATCAGCTGGAAGAAGCCGATGAGCGCGCCGAAGCGGCCGCTACCGGGCAGATTGCGCGCGTGCGCCCCGTCGCGCTCGAGCGGCCGGTAGAAGGCGCGGCGGCTGACCTCACGCTGATTGGTGGAATCGGTCCGAAGATTCAGGATGTGCTGAACAGTCTCGGCATCTATCATTTTGATCAGATTGCAGACTGGACGCCTGAGAATGTTGCCTGGGTCGATGACTACCTGAGCTTTTCCGGCCGGATCACGCGGGAGGGCTGGGTGGAGCAGGCCGCCGTGCTGGTGGATGAAGCCGCCGACGCCTGAGGCCGGCGCCATTCAGAACGGGTTCACGCCCCGGGTCCTAACCTTGTTGCAACCCGGCAGGCCGCTTTGCATTTACCATGGCAGGCGTTAGGCTTGCCGCAGAAGCTGGTCACAGGAGACGGACCCCATGTCGCGTGAAATCGAGTTCGGAGAAAAGTTCGACAGCGCGTTGCTCGCAAATGCGCCGCGTGTGCACCTGTCGCGGCGCGGCATCATCATGGGCCTTGCCGCCGGCAGCGTGTTTCCCTTCGTGACGGGCTGCGCCACCAACGCGGCGACGGGCGACAGCCAGCTGCTGCTTTTCGGGGATGCCGAAGTGGCCAGCATGGCGGCCACCGCCTGGACCGACATGAAGACCCAGACGCCGCAGACGTCGAATTCCAAGCTCAAGAGCCGCGTGCTCAATGTGTGGGACCGCACAGTGAAGGGCGCCGTCGCGCAGGGCCACATCAACCCGAATGACAACTGGGATGTCGCCGTGTTCGACACCGACGACGTCAACGCCTTCGTCATGCCGGGCAACCGTGTGGGCGTGTATCGCGGTATCACCGAACTGACCGAGAACGACGACCAGCTCTCCTCGGTGCTTGGCCACGAGACGGGTCACGTCGTGGGCAAGCATGCCGCCGAGCGCCTGTCGGTGTCGACCGCCGCGCAGGTTGGCCTGATGGCCGGCCAGATCGCCGTCGCCTCGTCGGAAACGCTTTCGAAATACGGCACCACGATCGGCGCCCTTGGCGGCGCCGCTGTGCAGTTCGGCGTGGTGCTGCCCTACAGCCGCAAGCATGAACTGCAGGCGGACAAGCTCGGCGTCGATTACATGCACAACGCCGGCTATGACGTGAAACAGTCAGTGCGGCTGTGGGAGCTGATGGACGCCCAGTCGAAAGGCCAGCGCCCGCCCGAGTTCATGTCGACCCACCCGGATCCGGTGCGGCGCGCCGAAGAGCTGCGCAACTACATCAACGCCAAGGGCTATGCGCTGATCTAGGCTGCACCCCGCAAACCCCGAATTGCCCCGGATGGCCCCGCCGTCCGGGGTTTTTCATGGCGATGCTTGACCGGGCGGGGGCTTTGGGCCATACGCGCCGCTTCTGCGGGAGGCGCCAGCCGTACCGCGGAGCCTCGATTCAACCGGGCGGATCGAAAGACCACCGCCCCTTCGCCAACGTTGTGAGGACAAAATGGCTAAGAAACTGCTGGGGCAGATCAAGCTCCAGATTCCGGCCGGCAAGGCCAACCCGTCGCCGCCCGTGGGCCCCGCCCTGGGCCAGCGCGGCATCAACATCATGGAATTCTGCAAGGCCTTTAACGCCAAGACCCAAGGTCTTGAAGAAGGCATCCCGATCCCGGTCGTGATCCAGTATTACCAGGACAAGTCGTTCACCTTCGTCACCAAGACGCCGCCGGCCTCGGTGCTGCTGAAAAAGGCCGCTGGCCTGAAACTCGGCAAGAAACCGGCCTCGGGCGCGAAAAAGCCGGGCCACGAGTCGACCGGCAAGGTCACGATGGACCAGGTCCGTGAAATCGCGAAGGTCAAGATGAACGACCTCAACGCCAACGATCTCGAAGCCGCTTCGAAGATCATCGCCGGCTCTGCCCGCGCGATGGGCCTGCGGGTTGAGGAGTAAGCACCATGGCCAAAGGAAAACGTACCCGCGCCATCGAGCAGACGATCGATGCCACCAAGACCTACACGATCGCCGAAGCCGTCAAGCTCGTGAAGTCGAACGCCAAGGCGAAATTCGACGAGACGATCGAACTCGCCGTGAACCTCGGCGTTGACCCGAAATATGCTGACCAGCAGGTCCGCAGCGTGGTCAACCTGCCGGCCGGTACCGGCAAGAACGTCCGCGTCGCCGTGTTCGCCAAGGACAAGAAGGCCGAGGAAGCCCTCGCAGCCGGCGCCGACATCGTCGGTGCTGACGACCTGTTCGAAAAGGTCAACGGCGGCTTCATGGACTTCGACCGCGTCATCGCTACGCCGGACATGATGGGCCTCGTCGGCCGTCTCGGTAAGGTGCTCGGCCCGCGCGGCCTGATGCCGAACCCGAAAGTCGGCACGGTCACCCCGAACGTCACCCAGGCCGTCAAGGACGCCAAGGGCGGCGCCGTCGAGTTCAAGGTCGAAAAGGCAGGCATCGTGCATGCCGGCGTCGGCAAGGCGAGCTTCTCGCAGGCCGACATCGAGAAAAACGTCAACGCGTTCCTCTCGGCGCTGGTCAAGGCCCGCCCGTCGGGCGCGAAAGGCACGTTCGTGCGCAAGATCTCGCTCTCGTCCACGATGGGCGGCGGCGTGACGATCGACCTGGCTGAAGCCAAGGGCTGAGCCTGGGCTGCCGCAACGGCACCACATTGAAGAAGCCCGGCCTGCGCCTTGCGCGGGCCGGGTTTTTTCTTGCCGCATAAAAAAGCGCTGAGGGGGTTGCGGCCCGGTGGAAAAAGCGTTAATGCCCGCCGCTTGACGGGAGTTCACCGATGTGCATTCGGGGGACTCCCGTTTCCTGTCACAGACCATAGGCCATTCCTTCCTGGAAAGCCAAGGGCCGCAAGGCCACCTATGCAGACGGGGTGAGGCGTAGATACGGTTCGGTTTTTTCTGGATTTTTCCGGGAAAGGGCGCATCGGGCAGGCCAATCCCTGGGCAGGCGCTGGAAGCCGCAAGGCAGAAGGCGAACACCTAGGGCGGCCGGATGGTCCGGGCGCCTCAATGGAGACCCGCAATGGATAAAGCTGGAAAAAGCGCGGCTCTCGATACCCTGAAAGGGGTGTTCGAAGGGTCGGGTGTGGTCGTCGTGACCCACTATACCGGTCTGACCGTCGCGGAAATGACGAAGCTGCGTGGCCTGCTCCGCAAGGACGGCGCGCACTTCAAAGTGGTCAAGAACCGCCTGGCGAAGATCGCCCTCGGCGGAACGGGTGGCGACAAGGCACTGGACCTGTTCCAGGGCCCTGTGGCGATCGCCTATTCTCCGGACCCGGTGTCGGCTGCGAAAGCGGCTGACGAGTTTGCGAAGGAAAATTCCAAACTCGTGATCATCGGTGCGGTGATGGGTGAGCAAGTGCTGGACGCCAAAGGCGTCGAAGCGCTCGCGAAACTCCCCTCTCTCGACCAACTGCGTGGCAAGCTCATCGGCCTCCTGCAGGCTCCGGCAACGAAAGTTGCTGGCGTCATCCAGGCTCCGGCGTCGCAGCTGGCCCGCGTGGTGGCGGCCTACGCGTCGAAAGACGCTGCCTAATCCGCCCGTTTTCGCAACCAACGACCTTATCAACCGAACCAAACAACAGGACATACAACCATGGCAAATCTCGAAAAGATTGTCGAAGACCTCTCGGCTCTGACCGTTCTCGAAGCGGCTGAACTCGCGAAACTGCTCGAAGAAAAGTGGGGCGTCTCGGCCGCTGCGCCGGTCGCCGTTGCCGCTGCTGGCGGCGGTGCTGCCCCGGCTGCTGCTGCTGAAGAGAAAACCGAGTTCGATGTCGTGCTCACCGACGCTGGTGGCAAGAAAATCGAAGTCATCAAGCTGGTGCGCGAAGTCGTTCCGGCGCTCGGCCTGAAAGAAGCCAAAGACCTCGTCGAAGGCGCTCCGAAGACCGTGAAAGAAGGCGTCTCGAAAGCTGACGCTGAAGCGATGAAGAAGAAGTTCGAAGACGCAGGCGCCAAAGTCGAACTGAAGTAAGCGCCCTTGGGCGTGTATCCGGACGGTGTTCGCGCGAGGCGCCGTCTGTAGTGGATTAGCGCGGCGGTCTCCTTGTGGGGCCGCCGCGTGCTCGCGTTTCAAACTCCGGCTTGCCGCTTCCACCGGGCGGCGCCGAAAAAATGGGAACTTGGGATGGCACTCTCCTTCACGGAAAAGAAACGTATCCGCAAAAACTTCGGCCGCATTCCCGAAGCCATCGAAATGCCCAACCTGATCGAGGTTCAGCGCGAGTCCTACGAAGCGTTCCTCCAGATGAACACCCCGCGCGAAAACCGCACGGATGATGGCCTCGGCGGCGTTTTCAAATCGGTCTTCCCGATCACCGACTTCTCCGAACGCGCCACCCTCGAATACGTTTCGTACGAATTCGAACAGCCGAAGTTCGACGTTGAAGAGTGCATGCAGCGCGACCTGACCTACCAGGCGCCGCTCAAGGTCCGTCTCCAGCTCGTCGTGTTCGACGTGGACGAGGAAACCGGCGCACGCTCCGTCAAGGAAGTGAAAGAGCAGGAATGCTATCTCGGCGACATCCCGCTGATGACCGAGAAGGGCACGTTCGTCGTCAACGGCACCGAGCGCGTCATCGTCTCGCAGATGCACCGTTCGCCGGGCGTTTTCTTCGACCATGACAAGGGCAAGACCCACGCGTCCGGCAAACTGCTGTTTGCGGCCCGCATCATCCCGTACCGCGGCTCGTGGCTCGACTTCGAGTTCGACGCGAAGGACATCCTGAACATCCGCATCGACCGCAAGCGCAAGCTGCCGGCGACGACGATCCTCTACGCGCTCGGCTTCAACACCGAGCAGATCCTCGACGAGTTCTACACCCGCTCGATCTTCCGCCTCGACAAGAAGGGATGGATCACGAGCTTCCGCCCGGATGCCTGGCGCGGCGTGAAGCCGGAATACGACCTCGTCGACGCGAAGTCGAAGAAGGTTGTCGCCGAAGCCGGCAAGAAGATCACCGCGCTCAAGGCGAAGCGCATCTCCGAAGGCGGCACGGACGAGATCCTCGTTCCGTCGGAAGCCCTGATCGGCAAGTTCCTGGCGCGCGATGTCGTGAACCTCGAAACCGGCGAGATCTTCGGCGAAGCCGGTGACACGCTCGAGGAAGAGGCAATCGCCGAAATGCGCGATTACGGCCTCAAGATGATCGAAGTGCTCGACATCGACGCGGGCGGCCGTGGCCCCTGGCTGCGTAACACGCTGAAAGCCGACAAGAACGAGAACCGCTTCGAAGCGCTCTCCGACATCTACCGCGTCATGCGCCCCGGCGAGCCGCCGACGCAGGAAGCCGCAGACGCCCTGTTCGGCCAGCTGTTCTTCGATTCCGAGCGCTATGACCTCTCGGCGGTTGGCCGCGTGAAAATGAACATGCGCCTGTCGGTCGCCGTGAAGGAATATGAGTCGGCGGAAGACTCGATGCGCGTGCTGCGCAACGACGACATCATCGGCGTGATGAAGGTCATCCTCGACCTGAAAGACGGTAAAGGCGAAGTCGACGACATCGACAACCTCGGCAACCGCCGCGTCCGTTCGGTCGGCGAGCTGATGGAAAACAACTACCGTATCGGTCTCGTGCGCATGGAGCGCGCGATCAAGGAACGCATGGGCGCTGTCGATATCGACACGGTCATGCCGCACGACCTGATCAACGCGAAACCGGTTGTGGCCGCCGTACGTGAATTCTTCGGCTCCTCGCAGCTGTCGCAGTTCATGGACCAGACCAACCCGCTCTCCGAGATCACCCACAAGCGCCGTCTCTCGGCCCTCGGCCCGGGCGGCCTGACGCGCGAGCGTGCCGGCTTCGAAGTGCGCGACGTTCACCCGACGCACTATGGCCGCATCTGCCCGATCGAAACGCCGGAAGGTCCGAACATCGGCCTGATCAACTCGCTGGCGACGCATGCCCGCGTGAACAAGTACGGCTTCATCGAAAGCCCGTACCGCAAGGTCCAGAAAGCAAAGCTGACCAGCGAAGTCGTGTACCTCTCGGCGATGGAGGAATCGATCTACAAGATCGCTCAGGCCAACGCGACCGTGAACGCCAAGGGCGAACTGCAGAACGAGTTCGTCAACGCGCGGGTTGCCGGCGAAGCGACGATGGTTTCGAAGGACGAGATCCAGTACATGGACGTCTCGCCGAAACAGGTCGTCTCGGTCGCCGCCTCGCTGATCCCATACCTCGAGAACGATGACGCCAACCGCGCGCTCATGGGCTCGAACATGCAGCGTCAGGCTGTGCCGCTCGTCCAGTCGGAAGCGCCGTTCGTCGGCACCGGCATGGAAGCGGTCGTCGCCCGCGACAGCCGCGCCGCCATCGTTGCCCGCCGGGCAGGGGTGGTCGAGCAGGTCGACGCGCTGCGCATCGTGGTGCGCGCAACGGAAGACCTCGACGGCTCGAAGTCGGGCGTCGACATCTACCGTCTCGCGAAGTTCCGCCGCTCGAACCAGAACTCGTGCATCAACCAGCGCCCGATCGTGAAGGTCGGCGACACGGTTGCCAAGATGGACATCATCGCCGATGGTCCGTCTACGGATCTTGGTGAGCTGGCTCTTGGTCGCAACGTGCTCGTCGCGTTCATGCCGTGGAACGGCTACAACTTCGAAGACTCGATCCTGATCTCCGAGCGTATCGTGAAAGACGACGTGTTCACCTCGATCCACATCGAGGAATTCGAAGTCGCCGCCCGCGATACGAAGCTTGGTCCGGAAGAGATCACGCGCGACATCCCGAACGTTGGCGAAGAAGCCCTGCGCAACCTCGACGAAGCCGGCATCGTTGCCGTCGGCGCCGAAGTGAAGGCGGGCGACATCCTCGTCGGCAAGGTCACGCCGAAGGGCGAAAGCCCGATGACGCCGGAGGAAAAACTCCTGCGCGCCATCTTCGGTGAGAAGGCTTCCGACGTGCGCGACACGTCGCTGCGCGTGCCGCCGGGTGATTCCGGTACGGTCGTGGATGTCCGCATCTTCAACCGTCACGGCATCGACAAGGACCAGCGCGCGCTCCAGATCGAGCGTGAGCAGATCGAACAGCTGCAGGAAGACAAAGAGGACGAGCAATCGATCCTCGAGCGCAACACCTATGCCCGCCTGCACGAACTGCTGGCCGGCAAGGAAGCCGCTGCCGGCCCGAAAGGCTTCAAGCCTGGCCGCATCACGGCCGGCGCGCTTGAAGAGCTGTCCGAGAAGCAGATGTGGGACATCGAGCTGAAATCGGAGAAGGCCCAGGCCGAACTGAAAGCCCTGCGCGAACAGTTCGACGTGTCGATCCGCGAACTCGAAGCCCGCTTCAACGACAAGGTCGAGAAGGTCCAGCGCGGCGACGACCTGCCTCCGGGCGTGATGAAAGTCGTCAAGGTGTTCCTGGCCGTGAAGCGCAAGCTGCAGCCGGGCGACAAGATGGCCGGCCGTCACGGCAACAAGGGTGTGATCTCGAAGATCAACCCGAGCGAAGACATGCCGTTCCTCGAGGACGGTACCCCGGTCGACATCGTGCTCAACCCGCTCGGCGTGCCGTCGCGGATGAACGTTGGCCAGATCCTCGAGACGCACACGGGCTGGGCCTGCCGCGGCCTCGGCCGGATCATCGACAAGGCGCTCGACGAGTTCCACCAGAAGCAGGACATGAAGGGCCTCAAGAAGGCGCTCGTGACGGCTTATGGCAAGGATCAGGAACTTCCGGAGACGGACGAAGAGATCGTCGAACTCGCCGGCAACCTGCGCAACGGTGTGCCGATGGCAACGCCGGTGTTCGACGGCGCCCGTGAGGAAGACATCAACGACATGCTGACCCGCGCGGGTCTCGACACGTCGGGTCAGGTCCGCCTCTACGACGGCCGCACCGGTGTCGCGTTCACGCGTCCGGTCACGGTTGGCTACAAGTACCTTCTCAAGCTGCACCACCTCGTGGACGAGAAGATCCACGCCCGTTCGACTGGCCCTTACTCGCTCGTCACGCAGCAACCGCTGGGCGGCAAGGCCCAGTTCGGTGGCCAACGCTTCGGCGAGATGGAGGTCTGGGCCCTCGAGGCTTACGGCGCCGCCTACACGCTGCAGGAAATGCTCACCGTGAAGTCGGACGACACCGCCGGCCGCGCCAAGGTCTACGAAGCAATCGTCCGCGGCGACGATACCTTCGAAGCCGGCATCCCGGAGAGCTTCAACGTGCTGGTCAAGGAAATGCGCTCGCTCGGCCTCAACGTCGAACTTCTCGAAGAGAATGGCGAAGAAGCCGACAGCGAGGCATCGGTGCCAGCCGAATAATCGCGTCGCTTAGAGTTAAGGCCCCGCCCGCAGTCCGGATCTGCGAGTGGGGCCGAGCCTGATACCGGATTTACCAGGGCAGGAGGCCGAAGCCTCCAAACGCCCACCCCAAGGAGCAGACCCCGATGCGCCAGGACGTCGCCAACATGTTCAACCAGAATACGCCCGCCCCGACTTTCGAGGCGATCCGTATTTCGATTGCGAGCCCGGAGAAGATCAAGTCCTGGTCTTCCGGCGAGATCAAGAAGCCCGAGACCATCAACTACCGCACGTTCAAGCCGGAGCGTGACGGCCTGTTCTGTGCCCGGATCTTCGGACCGACGAAGGACTACGAGTGCCTTTGCGGCAAGTACAAACGCATCAAGTATCGCGGCATCGTCTGCGAGAAGTGCGGCGTGGAAGTCACCCTGGCGCGCGTTCGCCGCGAGCGCATGGGCCATATCGACCTCGCCGCGCCGGTCGCCCACATCTGGTTCCTGAAGTCGCTGCCGTCCCGGATCGCGACGCTCGTCGACATGCCGCTGAAAGATGTGGAGCGCGTGCTCTACTTTGAAAGCTATGTCGTCATCGAGCCGGGCCTCACCGAGCTTGAGCCGAAACAGCTGCTCACCGAAGAAGAATACATGGATGCCCAGGACCGTCTTGGGGAAGACGCGTTCACCGCCCTGATCGGCGCTGAAGCCATCCGCGAGATCCTGAAGTCGCTCGACCTGCCGGTCCTCGCAGACCAGCTGCGTGACGACCTCAAGGCATCGACTTCGGAACTGAAGACGAAGAAGGCCTCCAAGCGCCTGAAAGTGGTCGAGTCGTTCCTGCAGTCGAAAGCCAAGCCGGAATGGATGATCCTCACGGTCGTCCCGGTCATCCCGCCGGACCTGCGTCCGCTGGTGCCGCTCGATGGCGGCCGCTTCGCGACGTCGGACCTCAACGACCTCTACCGCCGCGTGATCAACCGGAACAACCGCCTGAAGCGCCTGATGGAGCTTCGCGCGCCGGACATCATCATCCGCAACGAAAAGCGGATGCTGCAGGAGTCGGTGGACGCCCTGTTCGACAACGGCCGCCGCGGCCGCACGATCACCGGCACCAACAAGCGTCCGCTGAAGTCGATCTCCGACATGCTGAAAGGCAAGCAGGGCCGCTTCCGCCAGAACCTTCTCGGCAAGCGCGTCGACTATTCGGGCCGCTCGGTCATCGTGGTCGGCCCGAACCTCAAGCTGCATGAGTGCGGCCTGCCGAAGAAGATGGCGCTCGAGCTGTTCAAGCCGTTCATCTATGCACGCCTCGACGCGAAAGGTCTCGCCGGCACCGTCAAGGCTGCCAAGAAGCTCGTTGAGAAAGAGAAGCCGGAAGTCTGGGATATCCTCGACGAGGTCATCCGCGAGCACCCGGTGCTGCTCAACCGCGCGCCGACGCTGCACCGTCTCGGCATCCAGGCGTTCGAGCCGAAGCTGATCGAAGGCAAGGCCATCCAGCTGCACCCGCTCGTCTGCGCCGCGTTCAACGCAGACTTCGACGGCGACCAGATGGCCGTGCACGTGCCGCTGAGCCTCGAGGCCCAGCTGGAATGCCGTGTGCTGATGATGTCGACCAACAACATCCTCTCGCCGGCCAACGGCAAGCCGATCATCGTGCCGTCGCAGGACATCATCCTCGGCCTCTACTACCTCTCGCTCGACCAGAAGGGCGAGCCGGGGGAGGGCATGAAGTTCGCCGACCTCGCCGAAATGGAGCATGCGCTCGATGCCGGCCTGATCTCTCTGCACACGAAGATCAAGGCGCTCTATGACGGCATCGACGCCGAGGGCAAACCGCGCCGCTACGTGATCGACACGACGCCGGGCCGCTTCATGGTGGCGAACCTGTTGCCGCGCGCGCTGGGCATCGGCCCGGACCTCGTCAACACCGTCCTCACCAAGAAGGCGATCGGCAAGATCATCGACGAAGTCTACCGCCTGTGCGGCCAGAAGGCGACGGTCATCTTCTGTGACAAGGTCATGGAGCTTGGCTTCAAGGAAGCCTGCAAGGCTGGTATCTCCTTCGGCAAAGATGACATGGTCATCCCGGAAGCGAAGAAGAAGCTGGTCGACGCGACCAAGGAACTCGTGTCCGAATACGAGCGTCAGTATGCGGATGGCCTCATCACGCGCGGCGAGAAGTACAACAAGGTCGTCGATGCCTGGTCCACGTGTACGGACAAGGTGGCCGACGCCATGATGGACTCGGCCTCCAAGGCCCAGGCCGCCACGGCCGGCCGCAAGGCGCAGGTCAACTCGATCTACATGATGGCCGATTCCGGTGCTCGTGGTTCGAAGAACCAGATGAAGCAGCTCGCCGGTATGCGCGGCCTCATGGCCAAGCCATCGGGCGAGATCATCGAGACGCCGATCATCTCGAACTTCAAGGAAGGCCTCACCGTTCTCGAGTACTTCAACTCGACGCACGGTGCCCGCAAGGGTCTGGCCGATACGGCGCTCAAGACGGCAAACTCGGGTTACCTGACCCGCCGCCTCGTCGACGTCGCGCAGGACTGCATCATCAACGAGGATGATTGCGGCACCAGCAAGGGCATCGACATTGCCGCCGTCATGGAAGGCGCCGACGTCATCGTCTCGATCGGCGAGCGCGTGCTCGGCCGCGTCACGGCCGAAGACGTCAAGGGCGCCGATGGCAAGCTCGTCATCCCGGCCAACACCTATATCGACGAAGACGTGGCGGCCGCCATCGAGGCGGCGTCGGTTGACCGCGTCAAGGCCCGCTCGGCCCTGACCTGCGAAGCCAAGAACGGCATCTGCGTGGCCTGCTATGGCCGCGACCTTGCCCGCGGCACGCCGGTCAACCGCGGTGAAGCGGTCGGCGTCATCGCCGCCCAGTCGATCGGCGAACCCGGCACGCAGCTCACGATGCGCACCTTCCACATCGGCGGCGCGGCCCAGGTGGCCGACCAGTCGTCGCTGGAAGCCAGCTTCGACGGCACGGTCCGCTTCGTGGACGGCGAGTTCGTGACCCGCAAGGACAAGACGATCATCGTCGTCGGCCGCCGCATGCAGGTCGAGATCGTGGACGCCGAAGGGCGCACGCGCCAGTCGTTCCGCCCGGCCTATGGTACGCGCCTGATGGTCAAGGACGGCGCGAAGGTCACGGCCGGCATGCTGCTGGCCGACTGGGATCCGTTCGCCCAGCCGATCGTCTCGGAAGTCGCCGGTGAAGCCCGCTTCGTCGACCTGTCGGACGGTCTCACCGTCCGCGAGGAGACCGACGAAGCGACCGGCATCTCGGCCCGCGTCGTCATCGACCCGCGTTCGACCTCCAAGGCCAACGACCTCAAGCCGTCGATCCAGATCGTCGACAAGTCCGGCAAGCCGGTAAAGCTGCCGAACGGCTCTACCGCGTCCTACGTGCTCTCGGTCGGCGCGATCCTCTCCGTCTCCGACGGCGACAAGATCGAGCCCGGCGACACGCTCGCGCGCGTCACCACGGGCGGTGCCAAGACCGGCGACATCACGGGCGGTCTGCCGCGCGTGGCAGAACTGTTCGAAGCCCGTCGTCCGAAAGACCACGCCATCATCGCTGACGTTGATGGCCGCGTCGAATACGGCCGCGACTACAAGAACAAGCGCAAGGTCACGATCGTGCCGCTGGAAGAGGGGCGTGCCCCGATCGACTACCTGGTTCCGAAGGGTAAGCACCTTGCGGTCCAGGATGGCGATTTCATCAAGCGCGGCGAATTCCTGATGGACGGCAACCCGGCGCCGCAGGACATCCTGTCGACGCTCGGCGTGGAAGCGCTCGCCAACTACCTGATCGACGAAGTGCAGAAGGTTTACCGCCTGCAAGGCGTGCCGATCAACGACAAGCACATCGAGGTGATCGTTCGCCAGATGCTGCAGAAGGTCGAGATCGTCGATGGCGGTGACACGCCGTTCATCGTCGGCGAGCACATCGACGTCAGCGAGTTCGAGGAGGCCAACGAGGCCGTTCGCCGTTCGCGCAAGAAGGACCAGGTGGAAGCGACGGCAACGCCGCTGCTGCTCGGCATCACCAAGGCCTCGCTCCAGACGAAGAGCTTCATCTCCGCCGCCTCGTTCCAGGAAACGACACGCGTGCTGACCGAAGCGGCCGTCCAGGGCAAGGTCGACACGCTCGAAGGCCTCAAGGAGAACGTCATTGTCGGCCGCCTCATCCCGGCCGGTACCGGTGGTGGCATCCGCCAGTACCGCCGTGTGGCCGCCGAGCGCGATGCGAAGCTGAAAGCGAAACGGGCTGCCGCGATGGCCAAGGCCGAAGAGACCCTCGTGCTCACCGGCCTGCCGGCACCGGACAAGACGGACGCCTGAACGGCCCCGTCGCGTGCTTGAACAAACCGGAAAAGCCTGCCAGTTCTGGCAGGCTTTTTCATGCCCGGGAGGGGTCCAGATGAACTTCTCGAAAGCCGACCTGGCCGGGGCAGGGTGCGCCGCGGCGGCCATCGCCCTGATCGCCTGGATGTGTTTCCGCAGCTGGCGCGGAATTTTACCCTTCTGAAGGGTGAATCAGCGGGCCCGTTTGCAGCCTGCCGCCCTTGACGCGACGCCCGCGCGAGTCTACACGCCCGCAAATCGTCAGAGAGGTAAACGGGCGCCTTGCCTGCAAACCGCACCGGCTGCCGCAACGCACCGGTCAATCTGGCCCCCAATTTCCCGCCGTCCCGGAAGCCAGTTCAGGCCTTCGGGGCAGTTTTCATTATCGGCCCCCGGGCCAAACGTATGAAGAGACAGTAGGCCCGAATGCCCACAATCCAGCAGCTGATCCGCAATCCGCGCGAACCCAAGCGCACCCGTACGAAGACTCCGGCCCTCAAGGCTTGCCCGCAGCGCCGCGGTGTCTGTACGCGCGTCTACACCACGACCCCGAAGAAGCCGAACTCGGCACTTCGCAAAGTGGCCAAGGTGCGGATGACCTCCGGATTTGAATCGCTGTGCTACATCCCGGGCGAAGGCCACAACCTGCAGGAGCACTCGGTCGTGCTCATCCGCGGCGGCCGCGTGAAAGACCTTCCGGGCGTGCGCTACCACATCGTGCGCGGCGCCCTGGATACCCAACCCGTCAAGAACCGTAAGCAACGCCGCTCGCACTACGGCGCGAAGAAACCGAAGTAAGAGGTCCAGAGGCTCATGTCCCGTCGTCACCAAGCCGAGAAGCGCGAAGTCCTTGCGGATCCGAAATACAAGGATCTCGTGGTCTCGAAATTCATGAACCAGATCATGCGCGACGGCAAAAAGTCGGTCGCCGAACGCATCGTTTATGGCGCGTTCGAGCTGGTCGAGACCCGTTCGAAGAAGAACCCGATCGAGGTCTTCCACAATGCCCTCGAAGCTGTAGCGCCTTCCGTCGAAGTGCGCTCGCGCCGGGTCGGTGGTGCGACCTATCAGGTTCCGGTCGAAGTCCGCACCGAGCGCCGTCAGGCCCTCGCCATCCGTTGGCTGGCCGCTGCAGCTGCGGGCCGCAACGAGAACACGATGCGTGAGCGTCTTGCTGGTGAGCTGATGGATGCTTCGCAAGGCCGCGGCAACGCCGTGAAGAAGCGCGAAGACACGCACCGCATGGCGGACGCCAACAAGGCATTCGCCCACTACCGCTGGTAACCAGCACCAACCGTCCGGGCGGATGAGCAACTCGCCCGGGCGCGCTGCTCTCGACTCCTGGAACACAGAACACGAAGGTTTATCCCATGGCCCGCGAATACCCGCTGGAGCGCTACCGGAATTTCGGCATCATCGCCCACATCGATGCCGGCAAGACGACGACCACAGAGCGCGTCCTGTATTACACCGGCAAGTCGCACAAGATTGGCGAAGTCCACGACGGCGCTGCCACCATGGACTGGATGGAGCAGGAGCAGGAGCGCGGCATCACGATCACGTCGGCTGCGACCACGACGTTCTGGGAACGCACCGAGGACGGCTCCACCGCGCAATCGCCGAAGTTCCGCTTCAACATCATCGACACGCCCGGACACGTTGACTTCACCATCGAAGTCGAGCGCTCGCTCGCCGTGCTCGATGGCGCCGTCGTTCTGCTTGATGGTAACGCAGGTGTCGAGCCGCAGACCGAAACCGTCTGGCGCCAGGCTGACCGCTATGGCGTGCCGCGGATCGTGTTCGTCAACAAGATGGACAAGATCGGCGCCGATTTCTACAACTGCGTCTCGATGATCCGCGACCGCACGGGCGCGACGCCTGCGCCGATCCAGCTGCCGATCGGCTCCGAGAGCAGCCTCGAAGGCCACATCGACCTGATCACCATGAAGGAATGGGTCTGGGAAGGCGAAGACCTCGGCGCGAGCTGGGTTCTGAAGCCGATCCGCGAAAGCATGCAGGCCGAAGCCAACGAATGGCGCGCGAAGCTCATCGAACTCGCTGTCGAGATGGACGATGCGGTCATGGAAGCCTTCCTCGTGGATGGCTCCGAGCCGGACGTGCCGACCCTCCGCAGCCTGATCCGCAAGGGAACGCTTGGCCTCAAGTTCGTCCCGATCCTGTGCGGCTCGGCGTTCAAGAACAAAGGCGTCCAGCCGATGCTGAACGGCGTGGTCGACTACCTGCCGAGCCCGCTCGACGTGCCGGCCTACATGGGCTTCAAGCCCGGCGACGAGACCGAGACGCGCAACATCTCGCGTTCGGCCGATGACAACCAGCCGTTTGCCGGCTTGGCATTCAAGATCATGAACGACCCCTACATGGGCACGCTGACGTTTACCCGGATCTATTCGGGCAAGCTGTCGAAAGGCGATGCGTTCCTGAACGCCACCAAAGGCAAGAAAGAGCGCGTCGGCCGCATGGTCATGATGCACGCCAACAAGCAGGACGAGATCACGGAAGCCTTCGCAGGTGACATCGTGGCGCTCGCCGGCCTGAAGGAAACCACGACCGGTGACACGGTCTGCGATCCGGCCCAGCCGGTCGTGCTCGAAACGATGACCTTCCCGCAGCCGGTGATCGAAATCGCCGTCGAGCCGAAAACCAAGGCTGACCAGGAAAAGATGTCGGTCGGTCTGCAGCGCCTCGCTGCAGAAGACCCGTCCTTCCGTGTCGAGACGGATTTCGAATCCGGCCAGACGATCATGAAGGGCATGGGCGAGCTTCACCTCGACATCCTGATCGACCGCCTGAAGCGCGAGTTCAAGGTCGAGGCCAATATCGGCCAGCCGCAGGTGGCTTACCGTGAGAAGCTCGGCCGCGCCGCAACCGTCGACTTCACACACAAGAAACAGTCGGGCGGTACCGGCCAGTTTGCGCGTATCAAGCTCGAGTTCGAACCGCTGGAGCCCGGCTCGGGCTTCGTGTTCGAAAGCGCGATCGTTGGCGGTGCGGTTCCGAAGGAATACGTCCCTGGCGTGTCCAAGGGCCTCGAAATGGCCAAGGAAAACGGCCTGCTCGCCGGCTATCCGGTGACCGACTTCCGCGCCCGTCTCGTTGACGGCGCCTTCCACGATGTCGACTCCAGCGTGCTGGCATTCGAAATCGCGGCCCGCGGCGCATTCCGCGAGCTGAAAGGCAAGGGTGATCCGCGCCTGATGGAGCCGATCATGAAGGTCGAAGTCGTGACGCCTGAAGACTACATGGGCGACGTGATCGGCGACCTGAACTCCCGCCGCGGCCAGATCCAGGGCTCGGAAGCCCGCGGTATTGCCACGGCCATCACGGCGATGGTGCCGCTGGTCAACATGTTCGGCTACGTGTCCAACCTTCGGGGCATGTCGCAAGGCCGCGCACAGTTCACCATGCTGTTCGATCACTATGACGAAGTCCCGCGCGCCGAAGCGCAGAAAATCATCCAGGAAGTCTCGGGCTCGTAACCGGGTCCCTCAAGTTCAGAACAAAGGAGAGGCCCTATGGGCAAGGCAAAGTTTGAGCGTACGAAGCCGCACGTGAACATTGGCACGATTGGCCACGTTGACCACGGCAAGACGACGCTGACGGCAGCGATCACGATCATCCTGGCGAAATCCGGCGGTGCGACGGCGAAGAACTACGCCGACATCGACGCGGCGCCGGAAGAGAAAGCGCGCGGCATCACGATCAACACGGCGCACGTCGAGTACGAGACGGCCAACCGTCACTATGCGCACGTCGACTGCCCCGGCCACGCGGACTATGTGAAGAACATGATCACCGGCGCGGCCCAGATGGACGGCGGCATCCTGGTGTGTTCGGCAGCTGACGGCCCGATGCCGCAGACGCGCGAGCACATCCTCCTTGCCCGCCAGGTCGGCGTGCCGGCCCTCGTCGTGTTCCTCAACAAGGTCGACATGGTCGACGACGCCGAGCTGCTCGAGCTCGTCGAGATGGAAGTGCGCGACCTGCTCTCGTCCTACAACTTCCCGGGCGACGACATCCCGATCATCAAGGGCTCGGCGCTGGCCGCCGTTGAAGGCCGCGATCCGGAAATCGGCGAGAAGGCGATTCTTGCGCTGATGGAAGCGGTCGACACCTACATCCCGACGCCTGAGCGTCCGCTGGACAAGCCGTTCCTGATGCCGGTCGAAGACGTGTTCTCGATCTCGGGCCGCGGTACGGTTGTGACCGGCCGCGTCGAGCAGGGCATCATCAAGGTCGGTGAAGAGATCGAGATCGTCGGCATCCGCCCGACCGTCAAGACAACCTGCACGGGCGTCGAGATGTTCCGCAAGCTGCTCGACCAGGGCCAGGCCGGCGACAACATCGGCGCGCTGCTGCGCGGCGTCGAGCGCGAAGGCGTGGAACGCGGCCAGGTGCTTTGCAAGCCGGGCTCGATCACGCCGCACACGGTGTTCGAAGCCGAGGCCTACATCCTGACGAAGGAAGAAGGCGGCCGTCACACGCCGTTCTTCACCAACTACCGTCCGCAATTCTACTTCCGCACCACGGACGTCACCGGCATCGTGAAACTGCCGGCCGACAAGGAAATGGTCCTGCCGGGCGACAACGTGAAGATGGACGTCGAGCTGATCAACCCGATCGCCATGGACAAGGGCCTGCGCTTCGCCATCCGCGAAGGCGGCCGCACCGTCGGCGCCGGCGTTGTCTCCGAGATTAAGAAGTAAGCTTCGCAAGAAGCCGAACGGAAAAGGCCGCCCCACAAGGGCGGCCTTTTTGCTTTGGGGGGAGAAGCGAGCGGGGAAGGGTTACTTGATGATCCGGATCGGATCGCTGCCATCCCAGCCTTCCGCCACTTTCCGGATGTGGGCGAAGGTGCGCCCCTTGGTGCCGCTGATGTCGGAGATCTCCACGACGGTGCCCGGATGGGCCTCGGTGTCGAAATAGGCGAACCGGCCTTTCTCGCCGCCGATGCATCCTTCATGGCCAATCCGGTACCCAAGCCCGAGCGCCTTGTCGTAGACCCTCTGGAAATCCTCGGTCCAGTACGACATATGCTGCAGGCCTTCCCGGCCCGAATCGAGGAATTCCTTGTACATTGAAGGTGCTGCATTGCGTTGTTCGATGAGTTCGATCTGCAGGTCGCCCGAATTGGCCAGAGCAATGCTCATCTTCACGTCGGACGGGGCGCCCCGGTGCCGGAACCAGTCGGTCTTGACGTCCTCGATGTAGAACCACGGGCCGACGCCCATCACATGGATCCAGTGGTCCATGGCCGCCTCGATGTCGCGCACGACATAGCCGTTCTGGCAGACTTTCCCGAAAATGCGGCTCATTACGCTGCGTCCCTCCTGCTTGCGCCGGGAGCCCCGGAAGGGCCCCCGAAGCACTCCACAAACCGTCCACAAGTTATGAACGCCTTTGTCGAGTCCCCGCCACCTAAAACGAAAGGGCAGGTTTGGAAGCGGGGCCGGGAAGTTGCAATAGTTTCGCGCGATCACTAGGCTTGCCTGAATCGAGAGAGGGGACCCCGATGCGCGCGCTGATAGCTCCGGTACTTTTGTTCGCCTTTGCCGTCCCTGTGGCTTCGGCCGGTCCGCGAGAGGATGCGCAGGCGATCGTGGAATACACGGTCACGGAAGACGTTCTTAGAGCGGCCTTCGAGGCGCTTTCAGATCTTTCTGTAGCAACTTTCCAGAACGAGGCGGCGAAAGCCGGTAAGCTGCTGAGCGAAGACGCGGCGGAGGTGATGGGGTCGATGCTGTTCGCGGAAATGATTCCCTTGCTGACGGAGGGCATGCGCGAAGAAATGGCATCCGCCTACGTGCACTCGATGTCCCCGCAGGGATTGGCGGACTTCCGGTCATTTCTCGAAACCCCATCAGGAGAGGAATGGGTTAAGGCGCAACCCACCCTGACGCGCGAAACCACGAAACTGGCCGAAACCATCGCAGGCCCGATCGCGGCTGAAGCCGCCCGGCTCATGAATGCGGCAATCGCCGCCGAGGAATGGCCCGCCGGCACGCTTTCCTCCACCAAATCAGAGATCAGGACCTTCCTGTCAGAATAGCGGCCAGGCGGGCCGGTCCAGCCCTGCAGATTCCCCCTTAACGGCGGTTGACGCCGCCGATTCTCTCAACTAGAAGCCCCACTTCGCCGGGAAGGCTGCGCTTTGAAGAGCGAACGCTCCCTCGAAACTGACAATTTAACCCTACCGAAGCCCCCGGGCCGCTCGAAGCTGACGAGCTGCGCGCCCAGGGCCTAAGTGTTTTGCGCGGACGGAAGCAAGATGGAAAAACAAAATATCCGGATCAGGCTGAAAGCCTTTGATCACCGCGCGCTCGACATGTCGGCAAAGGAAATCGTGAACACGGCGAAGCGCACCGGCGCTGAAGTCCGCGGTCCGGTCCCGCTGCCCACACGCATTGAGCGCTTCACGGTCATCCGGTCACCGCACATCGACAAAGCTTCGCGTGACCAGTTCGAAATCCGCACGCACACCCGCATCCTGGATATCGTTGACCCGACCCCGCAGACCGTGGACGCGCTGATGAAGCTCGACCTGTCGTCCGGCGTCGGCATCGAGATCAAACTCGAGGGAGGCCGTTAATGGCTCAGCCAGCTGCACGTTCCGGCGTCCTCGCACGCAAGGTCGGCATGACCCGCGTGTTCGGCGCCGATGGCCGTCACATCCCGGTGACCGTGCTGTCGCTCGACGGCTGCCAGGTCGTCGGCGTGCGCACTGAAGAGGCGCGCACCGTCACCACCAAGAAGGGCGGGGAAGTCACCCGTACCGACGGCTACAAGGCTGTCATCCTCGGCACCGGCGAAAAGAAAGCCAAGCGCACCGCGAAAGCGCTGCGCGGCCAGTTCGCCAAGGCCGGCGTTGCGCCGAAGCTGAAGCTCAAGGAATTCCGCGTCTCCGGCGACCTGCCGGAAGTGGGCTCGACCGTTCTCGCCGACCACTTCGTCGAGGGCCAGAAGGTCGACGTCACCGCGATGACCATCGGTAAAGGCTTCGCCGGTCCGATGAAGCGCTGGAACTTCGGCGGCCTGCGCGCCACCCACGGCGTGTCGCTGTCGCACCGTTCGCACGGCTCGACCGGTATGCGCCAGGATCCGGGCCGCGTGTTCAAGAACAAGAAAATGGCCGGCCATATGGGCGACGAGCGCGTCACCACGCAGAACCTCACGGTTGTGCGCATTGATGTCGAGCGCGGCCTCATCCTCGTGAAGGGCGCTGTCCCGGGTCACGACGATGCATTCGTTGAAATCCGTGATGCAGTGAAAAAGCCGCTGCACGCCGACGCGCCGAAAGCCGGCTCGTTCAAGGCACCGGAAAAGCTGACCGCCGGGGGTGAAGGCTAATGGAACTCTCAGTTAAAACCCTGGCCGGCAAGGCTGCCGGCAAGATCGAGCTGGACGACGCGATTTTCGGCATCGACGAAATCCGCGGCGACATCCTGCAGCGCACCGTGCGCTGGCAGCTCGCCCGCCGTCAGGCCGGTACCCACAAGGCCAAGTCGCGTTCGGAAGTGAACCGCACGACGAAAAAGTCGATCAAGCAAAAAGGCTCGGGCGGCGCCCGCCACGGCTCGCGCAACGCCCCGATCTTCGTCGGTGGTGGTGCAGCCCACGGCCCGCGCGTTCGCAGCCATGCGCACGACCTGCCGAAGAAAATCCGCAAGATGGCCTTGGCGCACGCCCTGTCGTCGAAAGCCAAGGACAGCAACATCCTGGTCATCGACAAGGCAGAGATGGCTGCCGGCAAGACGAAAGACCTGGTCAACGCGTTCAAGGGGCTCGGCATCGAGAACGCCCTGATCATCTCGGGCGCTGAAGTGAACGAGAATTTCGCCCGCGCCGCGCGCAACATCCCGAACATCGACGTGCTGCCGGTCGCCGGCCTGAACGTCTATGACATCCTGCGTCGCCGCACGCTCGTGATCACCAAGGAAGCCGCAGAGGGCATCAAAGCCCGCTTCGACGGCGTCCAGGAAGAAGTGGAGGCCTGAGACCATGGCTGACGTGAAACCGCACCACTACGACGTGATCCGCCGTCCGCTGATCACCGAGAAATCCACGCTCGTCGCTGAGCAGAACAAGATCGTCTTCGAAGTCTCGCCGACGGCGGACAAGGCTGCGATCAAGGAAGCTGTCGAAGCCCTGTTCAAGGTCAGCGTCACGAAGGTCAACACCCTGGTCCAGAAGGGCAAGACGAAACGCTTCCGGGGTTTCCTCGGCCGTCGCTCTGACGTGAAAAAAGCCATCGTCACGCTCGCTGAAGGCCAGTCTGTCGACATTTCGACGGGCCTGTAAGGAAGAGGGACGAAGCATATGGCACTGAAGACATTCAACCCGACTTCGCCCGGCCGCCGCCAGCTCGTGCTGGTCGACCGCTCGACCCTGCACAAGGGCGATCCGGTCAAGGCGCTCACCGAGGGTCTCAACAAGAAGGGCGGCCGCAACAACCAGGGCCGCATCACTGTGCGCCACCAGGGCGGCGGCGCGAAGCGCCTGTACCGCAAGGTCGACTTCAAGCGTAACCGCTGGGACGTCCCGGCGGTTGTCGAGCGCCTCGAGTATGACCCGAACCGCACGGCCTTCATCGCCCTGATCAAGTACGAAGACGGCCAGCTGTCCTACATCATCGCGCCGCAGCGCCTTGAAGTCGGCGACACCGTGATCACGTCGGCCACCGCCGACATCAAGCCGGGCAATACGCTCCCGCTGAAGTCGATCCCGGTCGGCACGATCATCCACAATATCGAGCTGAAGCCCCAGAAGGGCGCGCAGATGGTCCGCTCCGCCGGCACCTATGCCCAACTCGTCGGCCGCGACTCCGGTTACGCCCAGATCAAGCTGGCCTCGGGCGAGCTGCGCATGGTGCTCGACACCTGCCTGGCTACGATCGGCGCCGTCTCGAACCCGGACAAGATGAACGAAGTCAGCTCGAAAGCTGGCCGCACCCGCAACCAGGGCGTTCGCCCGACCGTTCGCGGCGTCGTCATGAACCCGGTCGACCACCCGCACGGCGGTGGTGAAGGCAAGTCCTCGGGCGGCCGTCACCCGGTCACCCCGTGGGGCAAGAAAACCCGCGGTCCCAAGACCCGCACCAACAAGGCTACGGATCGTCTGATCATCCGTCGCCGCAACGCGAAACGCTAAGAGGAGCCGCGAGACATGCCCCGTTCTGTCTGGAAAGGCCCGTTCGTCGATGGCTACCTGCTGAAGAAAGCAGAAGACGCCCGTTCGTCCGAGAAGCGCGCCGTGATCAAGACCTGGTCGCGCCGTTCGACAATCCTGCCGCAATTCGTTGGCCTGACCTTCCAGGTCCACAACGGCAACAAGTTCATCCCGGTCACCGTCTCGGAAGAGATGGTCGGCCACAAGTTTGGCGAGTTTGCTCCGACCCGTACCTACTACGGCCACGGCGCAGACAAGAAAGCGAAGCGGAAGTAGTCATGGCAAAGGCCAAGAATCCTCCGAAGCAGGCCGCGAACGAGTCGCGCGCCGTGCTGCGTATGTACCGCTCCAGCCCGCAGAAGCTGAACCTGCTGGCTCAGCAGATCCGCGGCCTGAAGGTCGAGCGCGCGCTCGCCGAGCTGCAGTTCTCGCCGAAACGTCCGGCCAAGGACGTTCGCAAGCTGCTGCAAAGCGCCATTGCGAACGCTGACAACAACCACGGCCTCGACATCGACAGCCTGGTCGTTGCGGAAGCCCATGTCGGCAAGAACCTGGTGATGAAGCGCATCCGGGCCCGCGCCCGAGGCCGCGCTGCGCCGATCCAGAAGCCGTTCGCCCAACTCACCATCGTCCTGCGGGACGTCAGCCAGACTGCGGAGGCCGCATAATGGGTCAGAAAGTTAATCCGATCGGCTTTCGCCTGGGCATCAACCGTACGTCTGACAGCCGTTGGTATGCTGACAGCTCCGACTTCGGCCGCCTGCTGCATGAAGACCTCGCGATCCGCAAGTCGATCCGCGAGAAGCTGAAGCAAGCCGGCATCTCGAAGATCATCATCGAGCGTCCGCACAAGAAATGCCTCATCACGATCCACACCGCCCGTCCGGGCCTGGTGATCGGCAAGAAGGGCGGCGACATCGAAGTGCTCCGCAAGGAACTCGCCTCGATGACGACGGACGAAGTCCGCGTGAACCTCGTTGAAATCCGCAAGCCGGAAATCGACGCCACGTTGATCGCCGACGACATCGCCCGCCAGCTCGAGCGCCGCGCCTCGTTCCGCCGCGCCATGAAGCGTTCGATCCAGTCCGCCATGCGCCTCGGCGCGGAAGGCGTGAAGGTTGTCGTTTCGGGCCGTCTTGGCGGCGCCGAGATTGCCCGTACCGAGAAGTACGCCGAAGGTTCGGTGCCGCTGCACACGCTGCGCGCCGACATCGACTACGGCACCGCCGAAGCGTCGACGACCTATGGCATCATCGGTGTGAAGGTCTGGGTCTACAAAGGCGAGATCCTCGAGCACGATCCGATGGCCCAGGACAAGCGTCTTGAGACCTCGGGCCAGTCGCGCGCACGCGCCAACGCCAACCAGCGCGGCCCGGCCTCGGGCGCGCAAGCTGCCGGAGCGTAACCAGTCATGCGTCAACCGAAGCGAACCAAATTCCGCAAGGCCTTCAAGGGCCGCATCAGCGGGCAATCGAAAGGCGGCTTCACGCTGGCTTTCGGTGAGTTCGGCCTGAAGGCTCTTGAGCCGGAGCGCGTCACCGCGCGCCAGATCGAAGCCACGCGCCGCGCCATCACCCGCGAGATGAAGCGTCAGGGCAAGGTCTGGATCCGCGTGTTCCCGGATGTTCCGGTCACCGCGAAGCCGATCGAAGTGCGTATGGGTAAAGGCAAGGGCGGCGTCGACCGCTGGGTCGCCCGCGTCGCCCCGGGCCGTATCCTGTTCGAGATCGACGGCGTGCCGGAAGACATCGCCCGCATGGCGCTGTCGCTGGGAGCCGCCAAGCTTCCGATCAAGACCAAAGTCGTCAAGCGCATCGAGGGGATCTGAGCCATGAAAGCTGCTGACGTGAGAGCCAAATCGGCTGACCAGCTCGGTGAAGAGCTCGTGAAGCTGAAGAAAGAACAGTTCAACCTGCGTTTCCAGGCGGCCACCGGCCAGCTGGAAAAGACCGGCCGCGCGACGGAAGTCCGCCGCGACATCGCACGGATCAAGACGATCCTTCGCGAAAAAGCCCAGGCTGGAAAGGCGTAAGGAGACACCCATGCCCAAACGTACCATGAAAGGCGTCGTTGTTTCCGCGAAGCAGGACAAGACCGCCATCGTCCGCATCGAACGTACCTTCACCCATCCGGTGATGAAGAAGATCGTTCGCCGGTCGAACCGCTACCACGCCCATGACGAAGGCAATGTTGCCGTCGAAGGGCAGACCGTGACCATCCGCGAGTGCGCGCCGAAGTCCAAGCTGAAGCGCTGGGAACTCGTCACCGATGAAGGGACCGAAGCATGATCCAGATGCAGACAAACCTGCGCGTCGCCGATAACTCGGGCGCCCGCCGCGTGATGTGCATCAAGGTGCTCGGCGGCGCTGCCCGCCGTTACGCCTCGGTGGGCGACATCATCGTCGTTTCGATCAAGGAAGCGATCCCGACGGGCCGCGTCAAGAAAGGCGACGTCCGCAAGGCCGTTGTGGTGCGCGTGTCGAAAGACATCAACCGCGCTGACGGCTCGACGATCCGCTTTGACTCGAACGCTGCCGTCCTCATCAACAACAACGGCGAGCCGATCGGCACCCGCGTGTTCGGACCTGTTCCGCGTGAACTGCGCGCGAAGAACCAGGTGAAGATCGCCAACATGGCACCGGAGGTGCTGTAGTCATGGCTGCGAAGATCAAGAAGGGCGACACCGTCGTCATCATCTCGGGCAAGGACAAGGGTACCCAGGGCGAAGTGCTCAAGGTGCTCGTCGACGAGAACAAGGTTGTGGTGCGCGGCGTCGGCGTCGTGAAACGCCACCAGAAACCGACGCAGATGGATCCGGGCGGCATGAAGTCGTTCGAAGCCGCCATCCACGTGTCGAACGTTGCGCATGTCGACCCGCGCGACGGCAAAGCCGTCCGCGTCGGGTTCAAGATTGACCAGCATGGCCGCAAGACGCGCTTTGCAAAACGCTCAGGGGAATCGATCGATGTCTGAGGCATATGAACCCCGCCTCAAGCGGAAGTACCGGGAAGAGATCCGGGCGAAGCTGCAGGAGCAGTTCAACTACTCGAACCCGATGAAGGTTCCGAAGCTCGACAAGGTCGTGATCAACATGGGCGTGGGCGAAGCCGTCTCCGACTCCAAGAAGATCAAGTCGGCCCTGGCTGAGCTGGAGCGCATCGCGGGCCAGAAGCCTGTGGCCACCAAGGCCCGCAAGTCGATCGCCGGCTTCAAGCTGCGCGAAGGCATGCTGATCGGTGCAAAGGTCACGCTTCGCCGCGACCGGATGTATGAGTTCCTCGACCGCCTGACCACGATCGCGCTTCCGCGCGTGAAAGACTTCCGTGGTCTGAACGGCAAGAGCTTCGATGGCCGTGGCAACTACGCCATGGGCATGAAGGAACACATCGTGTTCCCGGAGATCAACTATGACGAGGTGGATGAAGTGCGCGGCATGGACATCATTGTCTGCACCACCGCCGAAACGAACGAAGAAGCCAAGGCACTCCTCGCCGAGTGCGGCTTCCCGTTCCGTAATTAGCGCCAGGAGATCTGCTTAGATGGCAAAGAAGAGCGCAGTCGAGAAGAACAACAAGCGCAAGGCGATGGCCGAGCGTTACGCTGCCAAGCGCACCGCCCTGAAAGCGGCCGCGATGGACGAGAACCTGTCGTTGGAAGAACGCTTCAAGGCGCGCATCAAGCTCGCCCAGATGCCGCGTAACTCCGCGCCGACCCGCGTGCGTAACCGCTGCGAAGTCACCGGTCGTCCGCGTGCGTACTATCGTAAACTTAAGATGTCGCGGATTGCACTGCGTGAGCTCGGCTCGCGCGGCCAGGTTCCCGGCCTCGTGAAATCCAGCTGGTAGGAGAGGAGGGAAGACATGAACATTTCTGATCCCCTCGGTGATATGCTGACCCGCATCCGCAACGCCCAGATGCGCGGCATGACGAAAGTCGTGACCCCCGCCTCGAAGCTGCGTGGCCGCGTGCTCGATGTGCTCGCGCTCGAGGGCTACATCCGCGGGTACACTGAAATCGAGAAGGACGGTCACAAGTCCCTCGAGATCGAACTCAAGTATTATGAAGGCCAGCCGGTCATCTCCGAGATCAAGCGCATCTCGAAGCCCGGCCGCCGCGTCTATTCTTCGGTCTCTGACATTCCGCTCGTGCGCAATGGTCTGGGCATCTCGATCCTGTCGACTTCGCAGGGCGTCATGTCGGACAACGCTGCGCGCGCCAAGAATGTCGGCGGCGAAGTGCTCTGCCGCGTATTCTAGGAGGCAAGTTCGATGTCACGTATTGGAAAACTTGCGATCACCATTCCGGCCGGCGCTACGGTTTCGGTCAGTGGACAGAAGATCAAGGCAAAAGGCCCGAAGGGCGAGCTTGAGCTCGTGCTGCCGGAAGTCATCACGCCGAAGTTCGAGAACAACGAGCTTTCGGTCATGCCGCGCGCCGACCTGATGAAGGCCGCGAACGACGTGATCGAAGCGGCGAAAGCCAAGGGCAAACGCGCCCCGACGCTGGCCGAATCGCTCGACCCGAACGCCCGCACCCAGTGGGGCGCGGCCCGCGCCCGCGCCAACAACCTGGTTGAAGGCGTCACCAAGGGCTACTCGAAAACGCTCGAACTCGTCGGCGTCGGTTACCGCGCGCAGATGCAGGGCACGGACCTGAAACTCGCGCTCGGCTATTCGCACGACGTGATCTTCAAGGCGCCGAAGGGCATCACGCTCGCCTCGGCCAAGCCGACCGAGATCGTGATCACCGGCGCTGACAAGCAGGCCGTTGGCCAGGTCGCTGCCGAGATCAAGAAGTTCCGCCCGCCAGAGCCGTACAAAGGCAAGGGTATCCGCCTGCAGGGCGAATACGTGCGCCGCAAGGAAGGCAAGAAGAAGTAACGCCATGAAGACGTCACGCGATAAGATGCAACGCCGCGCCCAGCGCGTCCGCACGAAACTCCGCAAGGTCGCCGAAGGCCTTCCGCGCCTGTCGGTCTCGCGCAGCCACAAGAACATCTCGGTCCAGCTGATCGACGACGAGAAGGGCATCACGCTCGCCTCGGCCTCGACGCTTGAGAAAGACGTTCTCGGCTCGTCGAAGACGGGCGGCGACATGGCCGCGGCCGCACTGGTCGGCAAGGCCATCGCAGAGCGCGCCAAGAAAGCCGGTGTCGAGGACGTTGTCTTCGATCGCGGCGGTTACATGTTCCACGGCCGGGTGAAAGCCTTGGCAGACGCCGCCCGTGAGGGCGGCCTCAAATTCTGAAGGAGTTTGCCTGATGGCTGAGGAAAGAGGAGAGAAGAGGGGCCGTCGCCGCGATCGCGAGAATCCGCGCGAACGTGACGAGGAAGCCTCTGAACTCGTTGACAAGCTGGTTGGTATCAACCGCGTCGCGAAAACCGTGAAAGGCGGCAAGAACTTCGGTTTTGCTGCCCTCGTGGTGGTCGGTGACCAGAAGGGCCGCGCCGGCTTCGGCAAGGGCAAGGCCCGTGAGGTTCCCGAAGCGATCCGCAAGGCGACCGAAGAAGCCAAGCGCAACCTCGTCCGCGTCCCGCTTCGCGAAGGCCGCACCCTGCACCATGACGGCAACGGCCGTCACGGCGCCGGCAAGGTGGTCCTGCGCGCTGCCCCTCCGGGCACGGGCGTGATCGCCGGTGGTCCGATGCGCGCCGTCATGGAAGTGCTCGGCGTCCAGGACGTCGTCGGCAAGTCGATCGGCTCGTCGAACCCGTACAACATGGTGCGCGCCACCTTCGATGCCCTCAAGACGCAGGCCAGCCCGCGTTCGGTGGCTTCGAAACGCGGCCTCAAGGTCCAGGACGTTGTCGGCCGCCGCGCTGACGGCGCATCCGAAGCCGGCATGGCCGACTCGGCGAACTGAGAAGGATTAGGGTCACATGGCTCAGAAGAAACTCACCGTCCGCCAGATCGGCAGCCCGATCGGCCGCAAGCCTGACCAGCGCCAGACGCTGCAGGGCCTCGGCCTGAACAAGATTGGCCGCAGCAAGGAACTTGTCGACACGCCCGAAGTGCGCGGCATGATCCGCAAGGTCTCCCATCTCGTGGAAGTCGTCGGCGAATAAGGCGTCCCGCGCGCTCCGGCCCTTCCAAACCGCATTCGAAAGTCCAGTGTCATGAAACTCAACGACCTCTCTCCCGCTGAAGGCTCCACCAAGAAGCGCATGCGCGTTGGCCGCGGCGTCGGTTCCGGCAAGGGCAAGACGGCCGGTCGCGGCGTCAAGGGTCAGCACGCCCGTTCCGGCGTGGCCGTGAATGGCTTCGAAGGCGGCCAGATGCCGATCTACATGCGCCTGCCGAAGCGTGGTTTCACCGCGCCGGGCACGAAATCCTACGCCTGGGTCAACCTCGGCCGCATCGCCAAGGCGATCGACGCCGGCACGCTGGACGCGTCGGATGTGACCGAAGCGAGCCTCGTGGCTGCCGGCCTCGTGCGCAAGCCGCTCGATGGCGTGCGTCTTCTGGCCAAGGGCGATGTCCCGGAAAAGCTGAAAATCACGGTCACCGGCGCCTCCAAGGCTGCTGTTGAAGCCGTCGAAAAGGCAGGCGGGTCGGTCACGCTGACCGGTCCGAGCAAAGACGAAGCTGCGGAATAATCCGGGGGTATTGTTCGACACCCCTTCACAAACCATACCTCGCCGCCGATCTTTGGCGGCGAACGTCTTTCAGGGAGGCTCGTGTAGCCGATGGCGAATGCTGCCGAACAAATGGCCCGCAATCTCAATTTCGGGACGTTTGCGAAAGCCAAGGACCTGCAGGCGCGGATCCTTTTCACGTTAGGTATCCTGGTCCTCTACCGTCTCGGCACGTTCATTCCGCTGCCGGGCCTCGACCCGGCCCAGTACGCCAGCCTCTTCCAGAGCCAGGCGGGCGGCATTCTCGGCTCCATGAACCTGTTTGCCGGCGGCGCGGTCGAGCGCATGGGCATCTTCGCCCTCAACGTCATGCCCTACATCACGGCCTCGATCATCATCCAGATGATGACGACCGCCTCGCCCACGCTTGAAAAGCTCAAGAAGGAAGGCGAAGCCGGCCGCAAGCAGATCAACCAGTACACCCGCTACCTGACGCTGGTTTTCGCGCTGGTGCAGTCCTTCGCCATCTCGGGCGGCCTCGCGGCGGTCCGGCTTGAAGGCATTTCCTCCTGGTTCTTCATCCTCACCGGCGTCGTCACGCTGACCGGCGGCACCATGCTGCTGATGTGGATGGGTGAGCAGATCACCGCCCGCGGCATCGGCAACGGTATCTCGCTGATCATCTTCGCCGGCATCGTCGCCGAGCTTCCGCGCGCGATCTACAACCTCGTCGCGCAGGCGCGCACCACGTCGGTGGACATCGGTTTCATCCTCGCCATCGTTGTGATGCTGCTGGGCCTGATCGTGTTCATCGTGTTCATGGAACGCTCGCAGCGCCGCCTGATCATCCATTACCCCAAGCGCCAGCAGAGCCAGGGCTTTGCCCAGGGCCAGCGCAGCTTCCTGCCGCTGAAGATCAACACCGCAGGCGTCATCCCCCCGATCTTCGCCAGCGCGCTGCTGATGCTGCCGCTCACGGCCGTCGGCTTCCTTGGCGGAAACGCCGCAGAGAACACCAATGTCGCCTCCGGCGCGCTCGGCTGGCTCGCGGCGAACTTCTCGCCGGGCTCATGGGCCTACATCATCACCTATTCGGTGTTCGTGTTGTTCTTCTCGTTCTTCTACACGTCGATTATGTTCAATCCGCAGGAAACTGCGGACAACCTGCGCAAGTATGGCGGTTTCATCCCGGGCATCCGTCCGGGCTCCAATACCGCCGCCTACATCGACTACGTGCTGACCCGCCTCACCACCATCGGTTCGCTCTACCTGCTCTTCATCTGTATCCTGCCGGAACTGCTGCGCCGCTATTTCCCGCAGATCCCGTTCTACATCGGCGGCACCTCGCTGCTGATCGTGGTTTCGGTCACCATGGACACGGTCACGCAGATTCAGTCGCACTTGATTGCCCACCAGTATGAGGGAATGATCAAGAAGTCGAAGCTCGGGGGCAAGCGTAAGTGAATCTGATCCTGTTTGGACCGCCTGCGGCCGGCAAGGGAACGCAGGCCAAGCGGCTTGTTGAAGGTCGCGGTTTCGTTCAGCTGTCCACCGGCGACATGCTGCGCGCCGCCCGGGCCTCCGGCTCCGAGCTCGGCACCCGGGTCGCCCGTATCATGGACGAGGGTGGTCTGGTCTCGGACGAGATCGTGATCGACCTGATCGCCGAACAGCTTACAGCCCGCGCCGGCGCGCCGGGCTTCATTTTTGACGGCTTTCCCCGCACCATCGGGCAGGCCGAGGCCCTGGACCGCCTGCTGCAATCGCGGGATGAACAGGTTAATCTGGTGATCCGCATGCGGGTGGACGATGAACGTCTGCTCGCCCGAGTCACCAAACGCTTCGAGGAACAGGGAAGGGCGGACGACAATCCGGCCACTTTTTCCCGCCGACTCGAGCGATATTACGAAGATACGGCCCCGCTGGTCCCGCTTTATGCGGAACGCGGCGTTCTCGTTGAAGTCGACGGGATGGGGTCAATCGAGGAGGTCGCCGCAGCAATTGATGCGGCCCTGAAACAATCGGCCTGAACCGCACAGTTCTTCTGTTGACGGGCGAAAAAGCGCGGCTATAAGCCTCGTTTCTTAGCTTCAGGCTTAACCGCCGGTGCGCGCGACGGGTAGTTCACCCGGCTGGCGCGCATTTCATGTTTGATCATCCGCTTGAGGAGAAACGGCTTTGGCCCGTATTGCAGGCGTAAACATTCCGACTAACAAGCGCGTCATCATCGCGCTGCGCTACATCCATGGCATCGGCCCGGCCTTCGCCAAGGAGATCTGCGACAAGGTCGGCGTCGAGGAATCGCGCCGGGTCAACCAGCTGACCGACGCAGAAGTCATCAAGATCCGTGAAACGATCGATGCCGACTACATGGTCGAGGGCGACCTGCGCCGCGAGACGTCGATGAACATCAAGCGCCTGATGGACCTCGGCTGCTACCGCGGCCTGCGTCACCGCAAGAAACTCCCGGTCCGCGGCCAGCGTACCCACACCAACGCCCGCACCCGCAAGGGCCCGGCCAAGCCGATCGCCGGCAAGAAGAAGTAGGACTGAACCCCCATGGCCCGCGAAGCAAACCGTATCCGCCGCAGAGAGCGCAAGAACATCACCTCGGGTGTTGTTCACGTCAACTCGAGCTTCAACAACACGATGGTCACCATCACCGACGCGCAAGGCAACACCATCTCCTGGTCGTCGTCGGGCGTCATGGACTTCAAGGGCTCGCGCAAGTCGACGCCTTACGCCGCCCAGATGGCTGCTGAAGACGCTGCAAAGAAAGCCAAGGAGCATGGCCTCCAGACGGTTGAAGTGCGCGTGCGCGGTCCGGGTTCGGGCCGTGAGAGCGCCCTGCGTGCCCTGCAGGCTGCCGGCCTGACCGTCACCGCCATCAACGATACGACGCCGATCCCGCACAACGGCTGCCGCCCGCCGAAACGCCGCCGCGTCTAGTTTCGAACGATACCCCTTGCTGCGCCTCCAATGGCGCGGCGTTCCCTCCGAGGAAACCGAATGACCAACGTGAATGACCGCAACTGGAAAGTGCTGATCCGTCCGAACCGCCCTGTCGTCCAGGCCGGCTACGACTCCAAGCGCAAGGCCAAGCTCGTCGTCGAGCCGCTCGAGCGCGGCTACGGCACGACGCTGGGCAACGCCCTGCGCCGCGTTCTCCTGTCCTCGCTGCAAGGCGCCGCCATCATCGGCGTGCAGATCGACGGCGTCGTCCACGAATTCTCGGCCATTCCGGGCGTTCGCGAAGACGTCACGACGATCGTGCTGAACCTGAAGCAGGTCGCCATCTTCATGGAATCGGAAACGCCGAAGCGCATGGTGCTTCGCGCGAAAGGCCCGGGCGAAGTCAAAGCCGGCCAGATCGAAACCTCGGGCGACGTGAAGATCCTGAACCCCGACCACGTGATCTGCACGCTGGACGGCGGCGCCGAAGTCCGCATGGAATTCACCATCGCGACCGGCAAGGGCTATGTCGCCGCCGATTCGCACCGTCCGGAAGACGCGCCCATCGGCTATATCCCAATCGACGCGATCTATTCGCCGGTCCGCCGCGTCGGCTACCAGGTCGAAGACACGCGCGAAGGCACCGTGCTCGACTATGACAAGCTGACCCTCGACGTTGAAACCGATGGTTCGGTCTCGCCGGAAGACGCCGTGGCCTATGCCGCGCGCATCCTGCAGGACCAGCTCCAGCTGTTCATCAACTTCGAAGAGCCGACCCTCGAAACCGGCGGTTCGGCCGACGAGACGGACCTGGGCTTCAACCCGGTTCTCCTCAAGAAGGTCGACGAGCTTGAGCTGTCGGTGCGTTCGGCAAACTGCCTGAAGAACGATAACATCGTTTACATCGGCGACCTCATCCAGAAGTCGGAAGCGGAAATGCTCCGTACCCCGAACTTCGGCCGCAAGTCGCTGAACGAGATCAAGGAAGTTCTCGCCGGCATGGGCCTGCACCTCGGCATGGAAGTGCCGGACTGGCCGCCGGAAGACATCGAAGGCCTCGCCAAGAAATACGACGACCACATCTAGCCCAGTATATGACCGGGGCTTGACCACCTCGGAAGGAAACCGCCATGCGCCACCAAGTTGCACACCGCAAGCTCAACAAGACCACCTCGCACCGCAAGGCGATGTTCGCCAACATGGCGGCGAGCCTGATCGAGCACGAGCAGATCGTCACCACCCTTCCGAAAGCGAAGGAAATGGCGCCGATCATGGACAAGCTCGTCACGCTGGCCAAGAAGGGCGACCTGGCCGCACGCCGTCAGGCGATCTCGACCGTCCGCAACGAGGACGCTGTCCGCAAGCTGTTCGACGTGATGGGCGACCGTTACAAGAACCGCAATGGCGGCTACACCCGCGTCCTGAAAGCCGGCTTCCGTCAGGGCGACAACGCCCCGATCGCCGTGCTCGAGCTGGTCGACCGCGACGAGACCGCCAAAGGCGCCGCCGACAAGGCCCGCCACGAGGCTGAGCTCGAAGCCGGCGAATAATCCGCCCAAGGATTTTTCCGCAAGGAAATCAGTGCGCCCCGGAGAGATCCTCCGGGGCGTTTCGTTTTTCCGGTTGACGCCGGAATCCGTTTCCATCATACGGCGCCTCCATTCAGCAACGGAGCGCCCGCAGATGTCCTGCCGGTACCTATTTCAGCCAGGAAAAGGCGCGGCCTGCGAGACAGGTCGTGCGCGTTTCCGCATGGAGGTTGCTGGATAGGGGCTGACGATCAGTCCCGGGGCCCTGACGGGTCTTTTGCCGCCCTCCGCGCGTTTCGCCCGGAGGGTTTTTTCATGTCTGGAAACCGGATGGGGCCGCGCGGAGGGCTTGAACAGGAGGAGCTTCCGGGAGGAAGCTGGAATACGATGGAAGAGTTTGAAGCCTTCGAATCCTTTGCTGGCGGGCGCATCAAGGCCTGGGTGAAGGGCGTGGCCGTCGAAGAGGCCGCGCGCGAGCAGCTGGAGAATGTCGCCGGCCTGCCGTTCGTGCATTCGCACCTTGCGGTGATGCCGGATGTTCATTTCGGGCGCGGCGCAACTGTGGGCTCGGTGATCCCGACCAGGGGCGCGATCATTCCGGCCGCGGTCGGCGTCGATATCGGTTGCGGCATGATGGCAATGCGCACCAGCCTCACGGCTAACGACCTGCCGGACAGCCTCGCGGCCGTCCGTGATCAGATCGAACGCAAGGTGCCGGTGGGCAACGGCCCGGGCGGCAACCACAAGGACACCCCGGCGCGCGCGGCGACTGCGCTGCGCAATTCGGGGCTGCATGAGCGTCTCGACAAGGTGCTCGCGAAACACAAGCGCATCCAGCGCACGATGTTCGCGAAGCAGCTCGGCACGCTCGGCGGCGGCAACCACTTCATCGAGCTCTGCCTCGACGAGGAGGCCCGTGTCTGGGTGATGCTGCATTCGGGCTCGCGCGGAACCGGCAACATCCTCGGCACCTACTTCATCCAGGAAGCCCGTGAGGCGCTGGAGAAGCGGGTGCTCGGCTACCACGTGCCGGACAAGGATCTCGCCTTCTTCGTGGAGGGCGAAGATCTCTTCACGGACTATGTGGAAGCCGTCGGCTGGGCGCAGGACTATGCCCGTCTCAACCGCGAAGTGATGATGGACCGTGTGCTGATGGCCATGCGCGAGGTGCTGCCGGCTTTCACGCTGGAGAAGTCCGCAGTGAACTGCCACCACAACTATGTGGAGCGGGAGCATCACTTCGGCGCCGATGTCTGGGTCACCCGGAAAGGCGCCGTGCGCGCCGGCAAAGGTGAGTTTGGCATCATCCCGGGCTCGATGGGGGCGAAGTCCTTCATCGTGCGCGGGAAGGGCAACGCAGACTCGTTCTGCTCCTGCTCCCACGGGGCAGGGCGCACGATGAGCCGCGCCGAAGCCAAGCGCACCTTCACGCTGGACGACCACATCGCCGCCACGGCGGGCGTGGAATGCCGCAAGGACGCAGGCGTGATCGACGAAACGCCGATGGCCTACAAGGACATCGACGCCGTCATGGGTGCGCAGGCGGATCTCGTGGACGTCGTCCACACGCTGAAACAGGTTGTTTGTGTTAAAGGTTGACAACTTGCCGCACCTCCGGCATTACGCCGCTTCGCTGAAGGGCGATCCATCCGTAGACGGATCGCCCTTCAGACCAACAATGGAACACAAGATGAAGCAGAGTATCGAGATACATACCTGCTCCCCTTCAAACCGGGGAGCGCTGTCAGCGGCTCCCGCGCGTTTGCCGGGCGCCGCCTGACGATCCTGAATCGCAACTGAGCGGCGCGCGGCCATTGGCCTTCCGCGTCCTGATGAAAGTAGAAGGAGGTGGATCATGGGCACGCCCATGACCCTTCCGGCCATGCACGGGAAAGTTCGTGTACAGCCGGTTTCGCCGCTGCTTGCTTTCCTTGCAGGGGAGCACGCGGAGGCAATTGCACGCCTTTGGCCGGCGCCGCACGGGGAATTCCTCGCGCTCCCGGCTGCACGCCGCCATGCGGCCGCCATCCTCGCCAGCCGCCCGGACAGTTCGCCGGCGCATGTCGAATGGATGGTCGCACGGGCCCGCGACGGCGACCTCGCGGCCGAACTTTTCGGCCATGATGCGCCGGGCGGCTTGATGAAAGCCCTCGGCCGAATGGGCGAAGTCCTGTGGCCGGCGGAGGATTACAGCCGCTTCCTCGCCCTGTTTGGCGAGGCCGAGGCCTGCGTCCTCATCCGGCACATGAAAGCCTTGCAGCCCGCCACGCTGGCGGTTGTGGCGGCCTTGCCGCCGCCGCTCCGCCAGGCTTCGATCGTAACCCATCTGGGTGCGGACGAAGCAGCCGTGGCCGACCTTGCAGCCGCCTGGGCAATCGCCCTTCGGGTGCGGGGCGAGGCATCAAGCGGCGAACTCGCACAGCGTTTTGGCCGGGCTCCCGGCCGGGCGGCGCTGTTCGAAATGGCTCGCGAGGTGATCGCGCCGAAAGCGTTCGCCGTCACGCCGGCGGCGCCGATGCTGCCGCCGCCATTCCAGTTGGTTGGCCGCCTCAACCTGCTCGCGGCGACGGCCCTCGAGTTCCGCAACTGCCTGCGGGACTTTGTGGTCGACATCGCTTCGGGCCGGATGGCGGTGTTCATCTGGCGAGGTGAAGGCGGACCAGCCGCCGTGGCACTTCGTCATGACCCCGCCGGTTGGCGACTTGCCGAAGCGCGTGGGCGCGACAACATTGACCTCGGCGACGAGGCCCTGATGGCAATTGTCGTGGCCGTTCGTGAAGCAGGTGTCCGCACCGGTGAATCCTGGGGCTGGCTCCACCGGCGCCTCGAAGACCGCGCCGACGACACGCCGGCGAATGTGGCACCGGCCCAGCCGGTCAGCTGGCGCTCGCAGCTCGGTCTCGGAAACCTCTGGGACTGACGTCAAAGATGGGGAGCTCCGGGGCATTGCCCCGGGGCTCCTGCTTTGCACCGCCTTCATTCCGCGTTAGTCTCTTCGGCAACGGAGGAAACGACATGGCAGACGGTCACAAGGTTGGCGAACACGCACAGTTCCGGGAAATGCTGGAGGGCACGAAGGAAGACTGGGACATCATCGCCGAGCACGCCAAGGGCTTCAACAAGGGGCTCGCCAAGCGTGTGATCGATCACCTCAAGCTGCTTGATGGCGATTACGGTGGTTTTCCGGTCGACCGGCTCACCCACTCGCTTCAAACGGCGACCCGCGCTCATCGAGATGGCCGGGATGAAGAATATGTGGTCTGCGCCCTGCTGCACGATATTGGCGATACGCTCGGCAGCTTCAATCACCCGGATGTGGCCGCCGCGATCCTGAAGCCCTTCGTGTCGGAGGCCAATCTCTGGATGGTCGCCAATCACGGCGCGTTCCAGGGCTATTACTTCTTCCACCATCTCGGCCTCGACCGGAACATGCGCGACCAGTTCCGCGACAGCCCGCACTTCGAATACTGCGCGCAGTTCTGCCATCTCTACGACCAGGCGGCGTTCGATCCGGACTATGAGAGCGAGCCGCTCGAATTCTTCATCCCGATGGTGGAGCGCCTGTTCGCTGCGCCGAAGAACTCGATGTATCTCAAGGCAATGCAGAAATAACCTGATGTGACCGGGCAAGGGCGCGATGCTGAAATTTCTCGTCCTTGCCCTGCTTGTCGCCGCGGTCTTCTATGCGTTTTCGACCCGGAACCGCCCTCCGCCGCGCGATGACGGGCGGGATGATGACGATGGCGGTCCGATCTTGCCAACCGAACGGAGCAGGCTGGACCGGCTGCCTGACGAAACACGTCGCCGCAAACCCGAACCGGTCGATGGCGAAGCGTGCAATTCCTGAGCTTCCGGCCCAAGCGCCCGGATTTCATTCGGAAAATCAGCTGCCGCTTTCGGGGCATTCTCCGACATAAGCGACACTGGCCCCGCGTGCGCGGGCTTCGCAGCGATTGCTGTAGGTCTCTCCGTCACAGCCGCAGACCGGCATGTATTCCCGTGTGCAGATTGTGGGCGCAGCCGCGCATTTGCCCGCCGCATCGGCGATCTTGTGGCACGCACCTTCCTCGAAATAGCAGGCGAGGCCTTCGGCGCACTGGATGCCTGCTATCCCGCCACACATTTCGCCGGCGGCGGCGACGGGACGACTGATGTTTCCGGCGTCGGCCTCCACCGTTTCAGCCGGCTTCTTCCAGAGGGCGCAGCCCGAAAGCAGCGTCAGGGAAAGGGCAATCAGGGCGAGTCGCATGGCGGTCCTCCAAGTTTCAGGTCAGCCTGCGACCCGCGCCCGATTTTGGCAAGCCTCAGCCCTTGGCGGTCGCGGCGGCGACGGCCGAGAAGATGTTCTGGCCATGCTCGCCGCCAGCTTTGAAGGCGGGGCGGGTGGTATTGACGTCCGTGATCTGGTCCCACTTCGCGGCAACGGCCTCGGCCGTCAGCGCGTCGCCGGCACCGACAAACACGCCGGCGGTTTCGACAATGCGGGCCATCGAGAAGGCGCCTGCGCCCGCCGACAGGACCATGCCCGTCGGGGCATCTTCCTTGACCAGGTTGATGACGCCGGGCGTCACGTATTCGGGCTTGAGCGCCGACAGCATCTGCTCGTTCATGATGTCTTCGGTCATGCGGGTTGCAGCAATCGGGCAGACGGCGTTGATCTTGATGTCGTTTTTCGCGCCTTCGATTTTCAGCGTATTCATCATGCCGACCACGCCGAGTTTCGCGGCGCCATAGTTGGCCTGGCCGAAGTTGCCATAGAGGCCGGTCGAAGAAGTCGTCACGACGATGCGGCCGTAATTCTGGGCCTTCATGATGTCCCAGGCGGCGTGGATCGGCAGGAACGAGCCGCGCAGGTGAACGGCGAGCACGAGATCGATGTCGTCGACCGTCATTTTCGAGAACGACTTGTCGCGCAGGATCCCGGCGTTCGCGATGAGGATGTCGATGCGGCCCCATTTGGCCATCGTGTCGTCGATCATCCGCTTGACGCCGTCGACGTCCGAAACCGACGAGCCGTTGGCGATGGCTTCGCCGCCGAAGGCTTCGATTTCCTTCACCACCGCTTCAGCGGCGGCCGAGCTTCCGCCGGAGCCATCGCGCGCGCCACCGAGATCGTTGACCACGACTTTTGCGCCGCGACGGGCGAGCTCAAGCGCGTGGGCGCGGCCAAGGCCGCCACCTGCGCCGGTGACGATGGCGACGCGGCCGTCAAAACGGATCTCGGACATGGGGAACTCCTAGGGTCGGTTGGACGATTTGGGCGGTGTCACACCAGACGTTCACGTCAACGTCAAGCATGTCCGCTGCGTCACCTCTTGCTGGCCGGGCTGCGGCATGATTGCTGACGCCAGCGAAAAGGGAGGAAACCATGCTCGCTTATGTGACCCTCGGTACCAACAATAAAGAGAAGGCGCTTGCATTCTATGATGCGGTGCTCGGCGAAATGGGCGCCAAGCGCTTTTTCGCGAATGACCGCCTGCAGTTCTACGGCGTGGGACCCGGCCAGCCGATGCTGGCGATCGGCGATGCCTACGACAAGAACGCAGCGACGGCCGGCAATGGTGTGATGCCGGCGCTGGCCGCGAAGGACAAGGAAACGGTCGACAAGGTGTACGCCAAGGCGATCAGCCTCGGCGCCGCCGATGAAGGCGCGCCCGGCAACCGGATGCCGACCTTCTACGGCGCGTATTTCCGTGATCCGGACGGCAACAAGATCTGCGTCTGCAAGCTCGGCTAGGGCGGATCGTCCGTCAGCTCGAAGATCCCTCCGGTCGCTGGCTGGAGGGATTTTCTTTGCGGCCTGGCTCATGGCGGGGCGCGCGCCTTCGACGCGATGGCCTCATCTATATAGTCCAGCACGTCCGTGAAGCCGCTGGCGATGCGGACATGGAGGGCAGGCGGCAAGGCGCGTTCGCGCCGGCGCAAGGCGGCAGACTGAGCGCGGCGCGCTAGACGGCGGGCGATGCGGTGGCGGGCGCGGTAGGCGTCTGCCAACACGGCGAGGCGTTCGAGAAGACGCGCGCGGGCGAAGTCTGGCGTCTCGGGGTTGGCGGCAGGGTTCCTGTCACGCCGGCACCGATCGCGGGGAATATCGCCGAGACGCAGCCTGTGTCGGCGCGCACGCGGCGGCGCGAGGCGCGCGATGGGCGGCAAGGCGGCGCGGGGCGCGAGCGGGCCGAGGTCGACCTCGAGCGCGAGCAGGTGGAGCAGGCGGCGGATCATTGCCGTGAGGACCGCGATGCCATGGTTGGCGGTGCGCCGGATGGCGGGGTCGGTCCACCGGGCGGCCATGCGCAGCACGAAGCCTTTCAGCGCGCCGTGATGCCGGGCCGCCAGCCGCCAGAGTTCGTCGAGGGAGGGGCCGCCGTGGAGCATCGGGAGAGAATACCGCCGCTGCGGACCCGGCCGGATTGGCGGCGCGGCACTATTTTGCAACGTGTTGATACGGCTCGGTATTTTGTTTCCGGGCTGCAGCAATTCTGTTGCGCAAGCCGGAACGAGTGCAACGCGTTTCAGCGCTCCGGACAGCCTTGCGGGCCAGCCTGGTTCCCGGCTTTCGCCGGGGTGAGCGGACCCAAGGCGAAGGATACACCTCATTTTCGACGGGACTGCGCTCACTTCCCGCTCATCCCGGCGAAAGCCGGGAACCAGAAACTTGTTTACGCACCCAATGTTCATGATATGTTCTAACGCATGTTCTACACCTACATCATCACGAACAAGCGCAACGGCACGCTCTATACGGGGCACACAGATGATCTTGCGCGCCGTATGTGGGAGCATCGCGGCGGTCACTTGCCCGGGTTTGCGCGCAAGTATGGCTGCAACCGTTTGGTCTGGTGTGAGGCGCACGATACGCGCGACTCGGCTTTCATGCGCGAGCGTCAGATCAAGGAATGGAAGCGCAACTGGAAGCTGGTCCTGATCGAACGCGAGAACCCGCATTGGCAGGACCTGTTCGACGCTATGATGGAATGGGTGCCCGAAGAAACAGAACTGACGCGTTGGCAACGTAGCCAGCCTGGTTCCCGGCTTTCGCCGGGATGAGCGGAGAGGCGAAGCCCGGTTAGTCTGGCCGGGAGTCTTCCAGCTTGCCAGCATAGAAGGCGCGCAGGTCGGCCGCGAGGGCGGAGAGGGCGCCTTCGTTGAGGTACATCATGTGGCCGGCCTGGTAGTAGGTCATCGCCACGCGGTCCTGCGGGATGCCGTAGCGTGCGAAGGTGATCTCCGCGTCGAAGAAGGGCGTGATCATGTCGAAGAAGCCATTGGCGACGAAGACTTTCATCGCGGTGTTGACGCGCATCGCGGTGCTGAGCTGGCGCCCGACATTGAGGTAGTGCGGCTCCCAGTATTCGCCTTCCGGCACGTCGCGGTAGTTCCAGCCCTCGCCGGCCGCGTCGCTGGAAAGGATGTAGGGTCGGTCCATCTTCACGCCGAGATCGGCGGACAGGTAGTGGTGCATCAACGCCGAATAGGCCGAACCGATGGCATAGCCGGAGACGTCGGAAGCCGGGCTTTCGGCGGCGTCATCCGCCTCGTCGCCGAGATAGCGCCCGTCGAGCCGCCCAAGCGCGACGCCCTTGTCGCGCAGCAACTGTTTCTGGAAGCGGTCCATCAGGATGCGCAGGTCGGACGTCTCGATATAGGCGGGGTCGAGCCCGGTGAAGTAGGCGAGGCGCTCCGCAATGTGGGCCCGTTCGGCGGGCTTCAGCTGCGCACCTTTCATCAGGGCGGGGCCGTATTCGTCGCGGGCAAAGGCGCGTGCGTCCGCGAGGAAGGCGGCCTGCTCGACGCCGGCGCCGGCCTTGCCGTGATACTGGGCGGTGGCGGCCATGCTCGGCAGGTAGGTGATGTAGGAATAGATGTTGTCGTGCGCGGAGGTCGAGCCTTCATAGTCCAGCGCCTGCGAGATCAGAACGAGGCCGTTGAGCGCGATGTCGACTTCGCCGTTGACCATGCGGTTGGCGAGATAGGCGGCGCGGGTGGTGCCGAAGCTTTCACCGATCAGGTATTTCGGCGCGTTCCAGCGCTGGTGGTCGGTGATCCAGATGCGGATCAGTTCGGCGATCGAGGCGCCGTCGCCGTCTTCGTTCCAGTAATCCGCGTCCTCGCCCTTGCCGATGGTGCGGCTGTAGCCGGTGCCGACGGGATCGACGAAGACGAGATCGGTGACGTCGAGGATCGAGAGGGGGTTGTCGAGCAGCGTATAGGGGGCGGCGCCATCATCGGCATCGGCGTCGCTGGCGACCTTGACGCGCTTCGGGCCGAGCAGGCCGAGGTGCAGCCAGACGGAGGCCGAGCCGGGGCCGCCATTGAACACGAACGAGACGGGGCGGGGGCCGGGCGCGTTCTCGCGGATGTAGGAGATGGTGAAGAGGCTCGCGGCGGGCTCGTCGTCCTCGCCCTTGATCTGGGTTTCGCCGGCCTCGACGCGGTAGGTGATCTTCTGTCCGCCGAAGGTGCCCGTGTGGGTGCTGCGGAACATCAGCGGCGCGGGGATCGGCTTGTCGGGTTTCTCGGCGGCGGCGGGCGTCGTCTCGTCCGGCGCGGCGAAGGCCGGTAGCGCGAAAGCCATGGCCAATGCCAGCATCCCTGCCCGTATCTTCATTTGCTGCCCCGTCTCCAGTTGTTTGAATTTCAAGGTAAAACCTATGCCCTGTCGGGCGCGCACGTCAAACACCGGTCAGGTCACTTCCACCGCGAACGGATCTGCGAGCGGGCCATCGCGGGTCCAGGCTTCGATCCGGTAGTCTCCGGGCGGCAGCACCAGCGGGAGCCGGTCGCCGGGAAACAGCATCAGCCGGTCTTCCGGGATGGCGAGGGCGGGATCGCCGTCGCGGCGCGCCTCGACCAGCACGGGCTGGCCGGCGGGCAGGAAGCCGGACGGCACCGCCACGAGGCGCTCTGCCCGCAGCTGGCCGGCGGCGCGGCGGCCGCCGATGTCGGGGGCCTGAGGCACTGCGAAGACGAGGTCGGCGGCGTCGCCGGGGCCACCGCCGTCGCCGAAGCCCGGAAGGAAGGCCGGGGCGGCGCCCGGCGAGGCGCAGTCGGTGAGGGCGATAAGCAGCGGGTGGTGCCCGGTGAGCGAGGCGACGGCGGTCTTGAAGGCGGCGGCGGCGTCGGGACTGGCGGCCTGTTCGGTGTGAATGATGACGCGGGCATCCGGATTGCGTTCGAAGGCGCGGCGGCTGACCTGCAGGGCGAGGGCCGTCTGGCGCTGCGAGAGGAGGACCTCCGGCGGGAGTTCCGACAGCTCGCGTGCGCTGCGCCACCAGATGCCGGCATCGACGAGCTGAAGGTCGAGCGCCTTGACGGTGCGCAGCAGCCGGCCGTGGCCGGGATCGCGGGTGACGAGGCCTTCGGAGACAAGCAGCACGTCCGGATGGCCGGACCCGGCGGGGCCGAGCGTGAGCCCGTCGTCGGCGAAGGCGGTGAAGCCATCGCGCGCGAGGCGGCGGACGAGGGTTTCGAGGAAAGCGGTCTGGGCCGGGGCGTGGCGGTTGCTTTCGATGATGAGGATGCGGCTGCCGGTGGCCGACTGGGCGACGAGTTCGGCCGGATCGACCCATTGGCGCGGGCAAGCGTTGCGGGCGCCGTCGCCGGGGCCAGCGAGGTCGTCGCGGCCCATGGCGCGCAGGGCGTCAGACAGGTGCGGATCGGCGGCGGGGTCAGCGCCGGCGAGGAGGAGTTCGGCTTGGGCCAGGAAGAAAGAGCGCGCTTCGGCGGCGAGGTCGCGCTCAGGCGCGGCGGCGGGTGTTTCGGCGCTGCGGTCGCCGGCGAGCGCGGCGCGCACGGGCGGGGTTTCCGCCGAACAGGCGGCGAGCAGGATTGCCGTCAACCATATGGCCCGCCGTGGCATGGGGTGGGGATCCTTCCAGAGCCGGTGAACGAGGCGTCCTGCAATCCCTGCGCCGCGTCAACGCAACTCGCCCGGTGGGCTAGGGCGGCGCCGTGATGCAGCCCCGGCGCGAAAGACGGCGGGCAGGCATTGCCTGCTTTCCAAGCCGGAGCCCGGCGGCTAAGCCATTGGCCGGGCGCTCATCATCAGGGAGGTGCGGGAACGATGCCGGCAGGATTTGAATGGGGTTGGGACAATGGCCGCGCATTGCTCGGCATCCTGGTGATCTACGCGATCTGCTGGGTGCTGTCCGAGAAGAAGCGCCTGTTCCCGTGGAAGATCGTGCTGGGCGCAACGCTCATGCAGTTTGCTTTCGCGCTCATCCTGTTCGGCATTCCGGTGGTGCGCCAGGTGCTGTTCAAGGCGAACGACGTGGTCGGCGGCCTGCAGGCGGCGACGCGCGCCGGCACGGGATTCGTGTTCGGCTATGTCGGCGACAACGTGGCGGCGAGTGAGCTGATCGGCGGGTTTGCGCCGCCGCTGTTCTTCTTCCAGATCCTGCCGATCGTGATCGTGGTGGCGGCGCTGTCGGCGATCCTCTGGCACTGGCGCATCCTGCGCTGGATCACCAACGGTTTCGCGGCGGTGTTCCGCCGCACGATGGGCCTCGGCGGGGCGACCTCGCTGGCAGTGTCGGCCAACGTGTTCATGGGCATGACCGAGGCGCCGGTGCTGATCCGGCCCTATGTGAAAGGCATGACGCGGTCTGAATTGCTGATCATGATGACGGCGGGCTTTGCCACCATCGCGGGTTCGGTGCTGGTCGTGTACGGAGCATTCCTGGAAGGCAAGATGGCCAACCCGCTGGCCCAGCTGCTGACGGCCTCGATCATGGCCGCGCCGGCCGCTGTGGCCGTGGCGCTGACGATGATCCCGGAGACGACGCCGGCCGACCAGCGCGTGCAGAATCCGGACTTCAATTATGCCTCGACGATGGATGCGTTCTCGACCGGCGCGACGGACGGGCTGAAGATCGTGTTCAACATTGCGACCATGCTGATCGCGGCGCTTGCCCTGCTCTGGCTGGTGAATGCCGGCCTCGGCGCTTTCCCGGACGTGCTCGGCGCGCCGCTGTCGATCGAGCGCATCCTCGGCTGGATCTTCGCGCCGCTGATGTACATGGTCGGCGTGCCGTGGGACGAGGCGGCGAAGTCCGGCTCGCTGATGGGCGTGAAAACCGTGCTGACCGAGTTCGTGGCCTTCATCCAGCTGGCGGACATTCCGGTCGATGCGATGGACCCGCGCACGCGGATCATCACGGCGCACGCCATTTGCGGCTTCGCCAATTTCGGCTCGATGGGCATCCTGATCGGCGGCCTGTCGATCGTGGAGCCTGACCGGCGCGATGACTTTCTCTCGCTCGCCTGGCGCACGCTGCTTGCGGGCACGCTGGCGACGTGCCTTTCGGCGGCGGTCGTCGGCGCGTTGCCGTACCAGCTGTTCGCAGGAGTGCATGGGTGAGGCGAGCTGACTGGGTCTTCGGGCTCGCCGCCGCCCTGGCGGCTCTTGCGCCGCCAGCCGCCGCGCAGGATGTTCCGGAGACGGAGGACCAGCTGGCGCAATGTGAAGCGGTGACGACGCCGCCCTGCGCGTGTTCGGGCAGCTGCGCGCCCGGCCCGGGCACGGCGCAGGACGCACCGATCATCATCGCAGATCTTCGTCTGAATTCGGTCGAGGTCTGGGGGGATCGCAAGGTGGGCAGCCCGGGCGCGCGGGCGGTGCTGGACGCCGCGACGATCGCTGACACCGCGGCCGACCGGCCCGCCGAAATTCTGAACCAGGCGCCGGGTGTCAATATCCAGATGAATTCGGGGCAGGAGCACCTGATCGCGATCCGCTCGCCGGTGCTCAGCGGCGGGGCCGGGCAGGGAAGCTTCCTGATTCTCGAGAACGGTGTCCCCGTCCGCTCCCCTGCGTTCGGCAACGTCAACAGCCTGATCGAGCCGCACCTGGAGATCGCCGAGGCCATCGAGATCATCCGCGGGCCGGGCAGTGCGAAATATGGCTCGAACGCCGTACACGGACTGGTCAATGTCATCCTGCCCTCGCCCGGTGACGAAGCCTTCGTGCGGGGAAGCTACAGCACGCTGGACCGCTGGCGCGGCGATGCCTCGGTGGGCCTTGGAGACAGTACGCGGCTGAACCTTTCGCTGCTCGACGACAAGGGCTGGCGCGATGCGACGGGCAGCCAGCAGCAGAAGCTGTCCCTGCTCTCGCGCCAATCGGCGGGCGACTGGGACATCACGGCCTGGGCCTCCGCCTCGAGCCTCAACCAGGAGACCGCAAGTTTCATTCAGGGCCCGCGCGCCTATGAGGACCGCGACCTCGCGAAAACGAATCCCAATCCGGAAGCCTACCGCGATGCCTGGTCGGCGCGCGCCGCTCTCCGGCTGGAGCGCGCGCTGGGGCCGGGCAGGCTGGTGCTGACGCCGAACTTGCACAGCCAGGGCATGGTGTTCTCGCAGCACTTCCTGCCCTATGGCGGCGTCGAGAAGAATGCCCATACGGGCGGCGGCCTGATGGTGCGCTATGATCTGGACACGGACGGGCGCATCGACTGGCGATTCGGCGCCGATACGGACTTTGCCTCGGGCTACCTGAAGGAAGTGCAGCCGAATCCGCATCCGAGCCCCGCCTTCCCTCAAGGTGTCCACTACAACTATGTTGTGGATACGCAGGTGCTTGCGCTGTGGAGCGAGGCCGAGATCGCGTTGACGGATGACCTGCGCCTGCTCGCCGGCCTGCGCGGCGAGACGCATGACTATACCTATGACACGCGCGCGCCGGCCGACATCAATGGCCGGTTCAATGTGCCGGCAGACCGCTCCGATGATTTCAGCTTCGTGACGCCCAAGCTGGGGCTGGTCTGGGACCGGGGCGCCTACAGTCTGTATGCGAACTATGCACGCGGGGCGCGTGCGCCGCAGGTGTCCGACCTTTACCGCCTGCAGAACCTGCAGGTGCCGGGCGAGATCAAGGCTGAAACGCTGGACAGCGTCGAGATCGGTATACGCGGCGACGCGCTGTACAACCACCTCTCCTACGAGGTCTCTGCCTACTGGATGGACAAGGAGAACTTCTTCTTCCGGGATTCCGACGGTCTGAACGTGGTGGACGGATCAACGCGGCATGTGGGCATCGAGGCGGCGGCCGACCTGAAGATTTCCCGGACGCTGAGCGTGGGCGGCAATGTTGCCTGGAGCGACCAGACCTACACGTTCAACCGGCCGGTAGTGGCTGCGCTGGAGCGGATCGTGGACGGCAACCGGATCGACACGGCGCCGGAATGGATGGCGGATGCGCGCCTTGACTGGCAGGCGCTGGAAACGCTGGAGCTGTCGCTGACGCTGGAACATGTGGGCGAATATTTCACCGACCCTGCCAACACGGTGACCTATCCCGGTCATACGGTGCTTGGCGCGCGGGCGGGCTGGGATGTGTCGGATACGCTTCAGGCCTACCTGATCGTCCGTAACCTGACGGATGAGGCCTATGCCGACCGTGCCGATGTGGCCTTCGGCAATGAGCGCTATTTCCCCGGAGAGCCGCTGAGCGCGACCTTCGGCATCAAAAAGAAATTCTGAGCCAGAAAATTCCGAGGAGGACACGATGAAGCTTTATCACAGCCCGCAGGCGCCGAACCCGGACCGCGTCGTCTATTTCCTGCGCGCCAAGGGCAAGCTGGATGCGGTCGAGCTGGAAGAGATCTCGATCATGAAGCAGGAGCACAAGCAGTCAGGCTACCGAGAAGTGTCGCCGTATGCGCAGGTGCCCGCGCTGATCATGGATGACGGCACCAACATCACCGAGAGCCGCGCGATCTGCACTTATTTCGAAGGCATCTTCCCCGAGCCGAACCTGATGGGGCGCGATCCGAAGGAGAAGGCCCTGATCGAGATGTGGGACCGGCGGGTGGAGCTGATGTTCTTCATCCAGTTTGCCGGCTGGTTCCGCAACGCGCATCCGGCGATGGCGCCGCTGGAAGTGCCGCAGAGCGCCGAAGCGGCGGCCAAGAGCGAGAAGGCGGCGCGCAAGATGGCAGAGCGGCTCGACGAGCACCTTGCGAGCCACGACTTCGTGGCCGCCGACCGGTTCTCGATTGCCGACATCACGCTCTACATCACGTGCGGCTTCACGCGGGTGATGAAATGGGCGCCGCACAAGGAACTTCCCAATCTCGGGCGGTGGCATGAGGCGATGACGGCGCGGGGATTCGCGGGCTAGGGCGGTGCGGTCCGGCTGGTCCGCAGACGGAGGAAACGGCAGATGATGCGTGCCTGTCTCGCCGGCCTGCTCGCGCTCGTGCTGGGAGCCTGCGCCCAGCGCTCGGCCTGGACGCTGCCGGTGCGCGATGTGACGCCGCAGCAACTGGCCCTCACCGCGCCGGCCGGACGCCTACCGGGCATCGCGCGTCCTGAAGCCTACCGCGCAGAGCTGGATCTGGACCCGCGCGAGACGCATTTCAGCGGGCATGTCGAAATCGACATCCGCATGCAGGGCGCGGCGACCGGCCTCTGGCTGCACGGCGACGGGCTGCATGTGAGCGCGGTGACCGCGACGGCGGGCGGCGAGACGGTGGAGGCCACCTGGACCGAGATGCCGGGCATGGGCGTCGTCTGGGTCGGGTTTCCGAGGCGGCTTGAAGCGCGGCGCGTGACGCTGGCGGTCGACTATGAGGCGCCGTTCAACACGAGCCTCGCCGGCCTGTTCCGCGTCGGCTCGCAGGGACGGTTCTATGCGCTGGCGAAATCCGAGAGTACCGAAGCGCGCCGGTTCCTGCCCGGCTTTGACGAGCCCGCGTTCAAGGCCGTTTTCGAACTGTCGATCACCGTGCCGGCCGGCATGCATGCGATTGCCAATACGCCGGAAGTGAGCCGTGCGCCCGCGCGGGCGGGGTTTGAGACCATCCGGTTCGCGCCGACGCGGCCCCTGCCGACCTACCTGCTCTCGGCATCAGTGGGCGAGTTCGACCGGGTGGAGCGGCCGGCGATACCGGCGAACGGTGTGCGCCGGCGCGAAGTTCCGCTGACCGGCTATGCGCGGGCCGGCAAGGGCGAGGAGCTCGGCTATGCGCTGGCGCTGACGCCATCGGTGGTGCGCGCGTTCGAGGAGATGCTGGGCGAGCCCTATCCCTATCCGAAGCTGGACCTCGTCGCGGCGCCCGAGTGGCCGTCGGGCGCGACCGAGCTGGCGGGGGCGATCACCTACCGCGAGAGCCGCATCCTGAAGCCGCCGAATGCGGGGCCGGCTTTCATCCGGTCACTGACGGAACTGCATGTGCATGAGATTGCGCATATGTGGTTCGGCAACCTCGTGACGCCGCCCTGGTGGAATGATCTCTGGCTGAAGGAGAGCTTTGCGGTGTGGAGCGAGTCGGCGGTGCTGGCCTTGCTGATGCCGGACGGCGACAATGGCGTCGGCTCGGTCGTTGACGGGCTGAGCGCAATGAGCGCCGACAGTCTTGCCAGTGCGCGCGCCGTGGCCGGGCCGGTCTTGCGCAACGAGGATATCCGCAGCGCGTATGACGCGATCACCTATTCGAAGGGCCAGGCGGTGATCCGCATGGTGGACCAGTATTTCACGCCGGAACGCTTCCGGCCGGCGCTCGGGCGCTACATCGCCCGGTTTGCGGACGGCAATGCGGACAGCGCGGATTTCTTCGAAGCGATCAGCGAGGCGACGGGTGAGCCGGCGATCGGCCGGGTGTTCGAGAGCTTCGTGACCAAGCCCGGCGTGCCGGTCGTCGAAGCTGCCCTGACCTGCAAGGCGACCGGGCCGGAAATCGCGCTGCGGCAAAGCCGCTACAAGCCGCTGGGATCCGGGATCGACCCGGCTGCGCTCTGGACGATCCCTGTATGCGTCGCGTGGGAAGACGGCGCCAACAGTGGCCGGTCGTGCACCTTGCTGGAGACGGCGAGCGATGTGATGCGGCTCAAGGGCGCAATGTGCCCTTCCTTGATTGTTCCGAATGCGGACGGTGCCGGCTATTACCGGTTCAACCTGCCGGCCGAGGGCTGGTCGGCGCTCGGCGAAGCGTTCACGCGCCTGCCGGCGGCCGAGGCGCTGGCGGCGCTCGACTCGGCCGAGGCCGCGTTCAATGCGGGCGGGATGGAGAAGGACGCGTGGCTGGCGATCCTGATGCCGGCATTTTCGCACCCCGATGCCGCGGTCGTCGCGGCGGCCTTTGCGGACGCGGAACACTTGTTGCGTCAGCTTGGCATGTCACCCGCCGCGCGCGACTTGCGCACCGCGATCTCCGCGCGGCTGGACACGCAGATGGCGGCCACCGGCGCCGAGCTTGAGGCACGTCTCGCAGCGTTCCGTGCCCTGACGTTGCACGACACTGCGGCGCGCAGCGAGCTCCGGCGCCGGCTGGATACTTTCCTGAGCGGCGCGGGCGGCCTTTCGAGCGACGAATACCTGCCGGCGCTGCGGGTGGCTTTTGCCGACGGCGGCGCGGAAGCTTTCGGCGCCGTGCTCGAAGCGCGCCCGCAAATCGACGATGCGGCGTTCACGCAGGCGGTGGCGGACGCGATCGGCGCTGTGGTGCAGCCGGACCTCGCGCGCAGCGCCGAAGACCTGATGATCGACGGCACACTCGGGCCGAATGCCAGCTATTCGATCGCCTCAAGCCTGATGGCCAATCCGCTCCACCGGGCGAAGACCTGGGCGCGGCTCAAGTCGGACTTCCCGGCCTTCCTGGCGGTGATCCCGTCCCAGTCTCGCCGGGCAACGCCGCGCCTTGCCAGGGTTTTCTGCGACCCGGCCATCGTTCCTGAACTCGACGCTCTGTTTACGGAGCATGCCGCGCTGGCAACCGGTCATGCGCAGTCGCTCGCCGAGACCAAGGAATACCTGTCGCTGTGCGCCGTGCAGGCGGAGGCTGCCCGCACGGCCTTTGCGCGCTAGGCGTTCTTGATCGTCAGCCCGCCATCGACCGGGATGTGCACGCCGTTGAGGAAGCTCGCGGCTGGCAGCACCAGCGACAGCGTCATGTTGGCAACCTCTTCCGGAATGCCATACCGGCGCAGCGGCACGCGGCGCTTGGCGTAGATTTCCTTGTGCTCGTCCGGAATGCCCGCCGTGATGCCGGTCTTGATCGGGCCGGGGCAGATGCAGTTGACCGTGATGCCTTCGCGGCCAAGGTCCACCGCGAGGCCGCGTGTCAGGCCGATGACGCCGTGCTTGGCGGCGACATAGGGCGAGTTGCCGGGCGTTGCGCCAAGGCCTTCCGTGGAGGCGATGTTGACGATGCGGCCCCAGCCATTCTTGCGCATGTACGGCAAGGCGGCGCGGATGGCGCGCTGGTGCGAGGTCAGCATCACGTTGATGCTCGGGCCCCAGCTGTCCTCGTAGCTTTCCTCGCCGACCTGGCCGGGAATGGCGAAACCGGCATTGTTCACGAGAATATCCATGCCGCCGAAGTGCGCGGCTGCTTCGTCGACGACGCGCTTGATCGCGGCGCCGTCACCCACATCGAGGGCCCAGCCCTTCACATGCTTGATGCCAGCCGCCTTGATTTCCTCGACGACGATGTCGACGTTTTCCTGCTTGAGATCGGTCACGGCGACATTCGCGCCTTCGCGGGCGAACAGGTGGGCGGTCGCGCGGCCCATGCCGCTGGCTGCGCCGGTGATCAGCGCGGTCTTGCCTTTGATGGAGCGCGAAAGTTCTTGATAGGGCGGCTGTTGGCTCATGGCTGTTTCCTCAGTTTTTTAAGTGTGCCCGAGAAGTTCAGGCAGGGGCGGCCTTCTGATGTGACGATACCCCGGACGAAGACCAGCGAGCCACCGGCTCGCAGAACCTCGCCGCGCGCCTCGACAAGTTCGCCTTCCTTGGGGCCGTCGAGGAATTCCGAAGTGAAGGCGACCGTCAGGCCATAGCCGCCATTCATTACGTCGTTGGCGATCGCGAACAGCGCGAAGTCGGCGAACGTCATCAGGCAGCCGCCATGCATCACGCCGGCGCCGTTCATATGCTTGCGTTCGGCGCGAAAGGCGGCGACCGGTCCTGCCGCGTCAACCCTGTAGTAGAATGGTCCGGCCGTCTGAGCTTCGAACGGTTCGTCTGGCCAGTTGGCCCAGCCGGCCCATTCCCCTGTTTCGACGGTCACCGGTGGCATGCTCACTCCCTGTCATTCTGGCTGCGGCAACCATACCCTTACGGCCCCCTTCGACAAGCGTGCCGTTGCGGCATAAAGTGGGCGCCAGAAACGAAAACCGGGAGACGACACCGATGGCCTTTGACGCCGAAACCCGCGCCGCGCTGATCGAACAGGTGCGCCGCTTCGTGACCGAGACCTGTGTGCCGGTCGAGGCGCAGGTGGGCGAGGAAGACGCGGTGCCGCAGCACGTCATCGACGAGATGAAGGCCCTCGGCCTGTTCGGCATTGCCGTGCCCGAGGAGTATGGCGGGCTTGATCTCGACATGGAAACCGAATGCCTGGTGGCGTTCGAGCTCGGCAAGACCTCCCCGGCTTTCCGTTCGGTGGCCGGCACGAATATCGGCATCGGCAGCCAGGCGCTGATCCTGTTCGGCACGGACGAGCAGAAATCGAAATGGCTGCCGGGCATCGCCTCGGGCGACCTGATCGCCAGCTTCGCGCTGACCGAGCCGGAAGCGGGCTCCGACGCCGCAGGCCTGAAGACGAAAGCCACGCGCGACGGCGACCATTACATTCTCAACGGCACCAAACGCTACATCACCAATGCCAACAAGGCGGACCTCTTCACCGTCATGGCACGGACGAACCCGAACGAGCCGGGCGCCAAGGGCGTCTCAGCCTTCATCGTGGAACGAAACACACCGGGCCTGTCGGTCGGTGTGCCCGAGAAGAAGATGGGCCAGCAGGGCGCGCATATCTGCGACGTGATCTTCGAGAATGCCCGCGTGCCTGCCGCCAACATGATCGCCAAGGAAGGCGAAGGTTTCAAGGTCGCCATGAGCGTGCTGGACAAGGGCAGGCTGCACATTTCGGCGGTCGCCACCGGCGTCTCCAAGCGCCTGATCCGCGAGATGGTGAACTATTCACTGGAGCGCAAACAGTTCGGCAAGCCGATCTTCGAGCATCAGATGCTGCAGGCGCTGATCGCGGATTCGCAGGCGGAAACCTATGCCGCCGAATGCATGATCCTCGACGCGGCCCGCCGCCGCGATGCGGGCGAGGATGTCACCATGCTTGCCTCGTGCACCAAGCTCTTCGCCACCGAAGCCTGCGGCCGTGTGGCCGACCGCGCCGTGCAGATCTTCGGCGGCGCAGGCTACGTCACCGATTACGGCATCGAGCGCTTCTACCGAGACGTCCGCATCTTCCGCCTCTACGAAGGCACCAGCCAGATACAGCAGATCATCATTGCCCGGGAACTGGCCCGGGCCGCAAAGACAGGAAACCTCTGATGTTCGAACACGACCCCACAGACCCGCACGAAGTCGGCCTCAATGCAGACCGCCTCGCGGCGATGCCTGGCTATTTCAAGGAAAACTACATCGACACCGGCAAGCTGCCCTGCATGGGCCTGCTGGTCTCGCGCGGTGGTGAGATTGCGCATGAGAGTTATACCGGCACGACCGAGATGGGCGGCGACAAGCCGATTGGTCCGGACACGATCTTCCGCATCTATTCGATGACCAAGCCGATCACGACGCTCGCCATCATGATGCTGGTCGAGGAATGCAAGCTGCGGCTCGACCATCCGGTCAGCCGCTACATTCCCGAATACAAGAACGCGATGGTCTGGGACGGCGGCACCGCCGCGGCGCCGAAACTGCGCAAGCCCGACCGCGAGATGCAGGTGCTCGATCTCGTCACCCACACCTCCGGCCTCACCTATGGCTTCCTGTTCCAGGATGAAACCGACGAGATCTACCGCCGCGAAAAGGTCGGCCACCCGAAAGACACGCTGCAGGACATGGCGCGCCAGATCGGCCAGCTGCCGCTGGCCTTCTCTCCGGGTACGGAATGGCGCTACAGCCATTCGATTGATGTGCTCGGCGCGATTGTCGAGATTGTCAGCGGGCAGCCGCTCGACGAATTCTTCAAGGAGCGTATCTTCGGACCGCTCGGCATGCAGGACACGGACTTCTGGGTGCCGCCCGAGAAGATCCACCGCCTGATGGCCTGCTACCAGAAAGACGCGCAGACCGGCGAGACGACCCTCGCCGATCCGGCCGGCGCGGCCTCCAAGCTCTATGCGAAACGCCCGAACCTGCTGAACGCCGGCGGCGGACTTGTCTCCACCATGCGGGACTATCACCGCTTTGCGCTGATGCTGATGCGCGGCGGCACGCTGGACGGCGCACGCATCATCAGCCCCAAGACCTGGGAGTTCATGCACCAGAATCACCTGCCAGATGGCAACACGATGCGCAGCATGGGCCGCTCGGCCTTCACCGAAGTCATGGCCGACGGCGTCGGCTTCGGCATCGGGGGTTCGGTGGTGACGGACTATGTGCAGACCCGCCAGCCGGGCAGCAATGGCACGTTCAGCTGGGGCGGGCTGGCCTCGACCTTCTTCTGGATCGATTCCGAGGAAGAGATCATCGCCATCCAGGCCACGCAGCTGATGCCATCCTCCACCTATCCGATGCGGATGCAATTCCAGCAACTCGTCTACGCGGCGATTGACTGGTGAGATGACTTGGCTTCGGTTTCTCCTCTGCATAACGACGATGCTACCGGCAGCATTGTCCGCTTACGGACAGGCGCTGAGGCAACCAGAATTACTCTCGCGCTATCATCATTTGATCGCGGAGTTTGACCGATCGGGATTTGTAGCTTTCGAAAAAGACTACCTTGCCGAGCTTGGACCGAATGGCGATCCATGCCTTTTTGGCTGCAATTCGGGCTTCTCGGGAAACAGCCCTGATGTGCACGGTGACGGCTATCGCGAATTCCTCATTCGCACCGACATTGTTGTGCTCGCGCGAATGCTTCACTACCCCGCGAGCGCACTGGATAATCTGGAGCGGTCCACGAATCTTCTGCTGACGTATCACAAATCCTATCTTGAAAACGACCCATACGGAGGGTCATCGGCCGGTCTTGATGAACGTTTTTGGGATGCAGCTTGGAAAGATTATGCAGGCTGCGTTGGTACCCTTATCCCGCCGGTTCTGCATGCAGCCGTCCTCCGCGGAGAGGTGCAGCAGTTAAAGTATCGCTTTTCGTTGTCTCCCGAGGACAAGCAGAGACTTAGCTTGATTGATCAGACGCTGAGAGAGATGTATGGAGAAAATGACTGAAGCAAAGCCAGCCTCGGTCCGGGAAGCAATCCTCTCGCTTACCGCCGCCAAAGGCGCGGGCAAGACGATTGCGCCGGAAGACGCCGCCAAGGCGGTCAGCCCGGAGAATTTCGTGCGTGTGCTGAAGGATGTGCGCGCCGAAGCGATCCGCCTGCACAAGGCAGGTGCCATCGCGATCTACCGGAAAGGCAAACCGGTGGATGACCCGGATACGTTCAAGGGCGTTTACCGGCTCGGCCTGCCGGCCTGATGGCAAAGGCGCCGGACCCGTTCCACGAGTTCGTGGCCGAACTCTTCCACGGCCTCGGCCCGGTCACGATCAAGCGCATGTTCGGCGGCGCCGGCGTCTGGCAGGACGGCGTGATGTTCGCGCTGCTGGCGGATGACACGATCTTCCTGAAGGCGGACCCGGCCTTGCGCGCCGCGCTGACCGAGGAAGGCAGCTACCCGTTCGTCTGGGAGCGTCCCTCCGACAGCAAGCAGATCGATCTCGGCTATGTCAGCCTGCCATCTTCGGCGCTCGACGACGCGGATGAAGCAGTGACCTGGGGACGCAAGGCACTCGGCGTTGCGAGAGAAGCGAAGCTGAAGGCGCCGCCGCCAAGGAAGCGGAAAAAGGTCTAGGCCACCGCCGGCCGGCGGGCCGGTTGCTCCAGCGAGAAGGCGTACTCGGACGAGCCATGCTGGCGCAGGTGCTGCAGGCGTTGCCAGCCATCCTCGAGCGTGAAGCGCTCCCCTTTCGGGGCCCACCACATCACGAAGCCGGGGCCGTCGCTGCGGTCGATCTCGTTGGCGAGGCGGCGCATGCCGGGCGGGTGGGTGCGGCCATTGTGGCTGAAGGCCTTCAGGTCTTCCATCGAGCGCCAGACGGCGAGGGTGGAGATGTCCGGCGCGCGCCATTCCGGCGGATACGGGAACGCATTCGTGAATCCGCGCCAGCTGCCATCCGGGCAGCGCAGGCCGTGGTCGTGGTGGACGAGGCCCTCGAACGCGTCGCCGTCCTTGAAAATGCGGGGCAGCAGCGCGACAAAAACCTGAACGAATTCATTGCTGAAGTCGAACTTTCCCATTGGGCGCGCGCAATTGAAGTGCACCAGCCTGTAGTCCATGGCGTCCGCCCCGAATATCCATCCGGGGCGAACCGTATCCTGAAATGAGTTTCGTAATCTTTAAGGGAAACGAAATTCCGGCCTGCAATCTGAAGTTACTTGCCTTTGAACTCGGCGGGTCGCTTCTGCAGGAAGGCGGAAACGCCTTCGCGGAAGTCGGATGTGCGCCCTGCCGTGCGCTGGGCGATGCGCTCATTGTGCAGGGCGGCGCCGAAATCGTCGTCGCAGGCGTCCCAGATGCACTGCCGCGCCAGCGACAGCGCCACGGTCGGACCGGTAGCGAGCTTCTGGGCAAATTCCTTCGCCGTCTCCATCAGCTTGGCATCCTCGACCACGCGGTTGACGAGGCCCCATTGCATCGCCGTTTCGGCCGGCAGCTTTTCACCCAGAAGTGCCATCTCCATGGCGCGCACGCGGCCGATCGTCTTGGCGAGCAGGTAGCTGGAGCCGCCATCCGGCACGAGGCCGATGCGGCGGAAAGCCTGGAGGAAGTAGGCGCTCTTCCCGGCGATCACGAGATCGCCCATCAGGCCGATCGCGCAGCCGACACCGGCGGCGGCCCCGTTCACGGCAGTGATCACCGGATGGGGATGTTCGCGGATGGCGGTAACCAGCGGATTGTAGAACGCATCGAGCGCCTTGCCGGCATCTGGCTGCGAATCAGGATGCGCGATCGACGGGCCGGATCCCATGCCGCCGAGGTTTGCGCCGGAGCAGAAGCCGCGGCCCTTGCCGGTGAGGATCGTGCAACGCGCCTCGGCGGCCGCGACTTCAAAGGCGTGCAGCAGTTCGATGGCCGTATCGACGCCGCAAGCGTTCAGCGTCTTGTCGTCATCAAAGGCGATGACCGCGATGTCGCCGTCGCGCTCGTAGGAAATCTTCTCGTACTTGGCCATCCGGCGGTCTCCCTTGTGTCGAATTGGGCCTGAATTACCGCGATTGACCCACCCCGTGAACGCCTCACGCAGGGGCAAGGCTTGCCCGGGGGAATGGCGCAAACGCTGAACAGGCGCTACACTGTTTACAACGCTACAGGTTCACACGTCACACTTGGAGATTCGTCATGGCCCTCGACGGCACCCCCGGCACCGGAATGCGCGCGTTGCTCGACAAGCAGAAAGCCGCTCACCTGCGCGACGGCATTCCGTCTGTCGCCAAACGGATCGAGTGGCTCGACAAGTCGATCGACCTGCTTGCCACGCATGGTGATGCGTTCAACGATGCGATGTGTGCGGACTTTGGCCACCGCTCGAAAGACCAGTCGAACCTCACCGACATCGCCGGCTCCATCGGCGCGCTGAAACACGCGAAGAAACACCTGGCCCAGTGGATGAAATCCGAGAAGCGCAAGGTGGAGTTCCCGCTCGGCCTGCTCGGCTCCAAGGCCGAAGTGCAGTACCAGCCTAAGGGCGTGATCGGTGTGCTCTCGCCTTGGAACTTCCCGGTCAACCTGACCTTCACGCCGCTCGCCGGCATCTTCGCGGCAGGCAATCGCACGATGATCAAGCCGTCGGAATTCACCGAGGCGACCTCGCAGCTGATGAAGGAGCTGATCGCGAAATACTATTCGCCGGAAGAATGCGTCGTCGTCACCGGCGGCCCGGACGCGGGCGCGGAATTCACCAAACTGCCGTTCGACCACATCCTGTTCACCGGCGCGACTTCGATTGCACATCATGTCATGCGCGCCGCCGCCGACAATCTCGTGCCGCTCACACTTGAGCTTGGCGGCAAGTCGCCGGTCATCCTCGGCCGCTCGGCCGACATGCAGAAAGCCGCCAACCGCATCATGGCCGGCAAGACGCTGAACGCCGGCCAGATCTGCCTCGCGCCGGACTATGCCTTCGTGCCGAAGGAAAAGACCCAGGAATTCGTCGGCGCCGCAACCCGCGCGGTCGAGACGATGTATGCCTCCGGCCTGAAGGACAATGACGACTACACCTCGGTCATCAACCAGCGCCACTTCGACCGGATCCAGGGCTATCTCGAAGACGCGCGGTCCAAGGGCGCGCAGGTGATCGAGATCAATCCGAAGGCGGAGAATTTCGCCCAGCAGCCGCACCACAAGATTCCGCCGCACATCATCGTCGATCCGACCGACGACATGAAGGTGATGCAGGACGAGATCTTCGGGCCGATCCTGCCGATCAAGTCCTACAACGATGCCAAGGATGCGGTCGCCTACATCAACGCCCATCCGCGTCCGCTCGGTCTCTATTACTTCGGAGAGGACGCCGCCGAGAAAGACCTTGTACTGAACAACACCACGTCCGGCGGCGTGACGGTCAATGACGTGATTTTCCACGTGGCACAGGAAGACCTGCCTTTCGGCGGCGTTGGCCCGGCCGGTATGGGCTCTTACCATGGCCGCGACGGCTTCCTGGAGTTCAGCCACAAGAAGGCGATCTACACCCAGACCGGCAGCGAGTTGCTGGCGATGATGCGTCCGCCTTACGGCGACAAGTACCGCGCGCAGGTCAAAGGCCGGATGAAGAAGTAGACGGAAGGGCGCCCTCCCCCGGGAGGGCGCCGCCCCGAAATTCCGTCAGTCCCCGGAAGGGGGCTCCCACAGCTCGATCGGGTTGCCCTCGGGATCGTGGACGCGGGCGAAGCGTCCGGTCTCCGGCGTGTCCCATTCCTTGCGCGTCTCGACCGCGATACCGGCTGCGCGCAGGGAGGCGAGCAGGGCGTCGAGACCGCTGACGCGGAAGTTCAGCATGTAGGACTTTCCCGCCGGCCAGTAATCGGTCGCCGCCTTGAACGGCGCGAACACGACCGGCCCGGATTCGACTTGCCAGAACCACTCGTCTGCGACCTTGGTGCCGGTGCCGTTGTGTCCGGCGCCCACGGCAAGGTGCTGGTCATACCAGGCGCCCAGCGCCTCCGGATTCTCGGCGCGGAAGAACACGCCCCCAATTCCCAATACCGGCATCGCGACCTCACTTGGCTGATCCGCCCGCATCAACTGCCTTTCCGGTAGCGGCGTCAACCGCCCGGCCGCGCGCTAGGCGAGCGGCATCCACAGCATGCCGCGCAGGCTCGCGCCTTGCGCATCCTGTCCGCCGCCGAGGCCCAGCACGAGCGGGCCTTGAGGGGCAGGTGTGTAGGTGCGGAACACGCGGTCCCAGAGGGACAGGGCATTGCCATAGTTGGAGTCCATCTCGGCACGGAGGATGGAGTGGTGCGTCCGGTGCATCTCCGGCGTCACGACCACCAGCCGCAAGGCGCGTTCAAGCCGGCCGGGCAGGCGGACGTTGGCGTGCGTGAACAGGGCCATCAGGCCGAGCAGGATCTCGTATCCGAGCGCTGCGGCTACCGGCGCGCCGAGGGCGAACACCACGGCCGCTTTCCACGCCATCGAAACGGCCGCCTCAAACGGGTGGAAGCGCAGGCCGCTGGTCACGTCGAGGTCGCGGTCGGCATGGTGCACGCGGTGCAGGCGCCAGAGCAGCGGCGCCTTGTGCATGGCAAGGTGCTGCGCCCAAACGGCGAGGTCCATCAGCACAAGGACGAGCGAGGCGACAAGCCAGGCCGGCAGCGTGAGCTGGTTGAACAGGCCAAAGCCCGCCTCGCCCGCCGCCAGCGCCGCGCCGGCCACCGTCGCCGGACCCATCAGGCGCACGGCCAGCGACGAGACGCCGCCGAGTGACAGGTTGGTGATCCAGCGCCCGAGGCGCGGCAGGACGCGGGCCCGGGCAGGAAAAGCGGCTTCAAGCAGGGCGAACAGGCTCAGTCCGCCAAGCGTCAGGCAAAGGCGGAGGATCGTTTCGGAACTCAAACGATATGCCGCCCGTGTGGATCAGCGCTTCTTCAGGAAGCCGGGAACGTCCGAGCCGAAGCCTTTGACGCGGTCCGGTGCCGGCTCGAGGATCAGGTCGTCGTCCTTGCGCTTGAAGTCGCGCTGCGGGCGGTCGCGCTTTTCGCTGCGGTCGCGGTCGGTGCGTTCCGTGCGCTCGGTGGTGCGATCAGAGCGCTCGGGGCGCTCGGGGCGCTCCGCGCGCGGTTGCTCGCTGCGCTCACCGCGCGGTGCGTCGCCGCGATCCCGGCGTCTGCCGCCGCGCGGGCCGCGTTCCCGTTTCGGTGCATCCTCGCGGGCAGCAGGTGCCTCCGCAACAACGGCTTCGTCCGATTCAGCGACAACGGTTTCCGCGGCAACGGCTTCCACAGCGGCTGGCGCATCCTCGCTGCGCTCCCGGCGGCGCGGGCCGCGATCACCGCGATCACCGCGTTCGCCGCGGCCACCCCGGCCCCGGTCGCGCTCACGTCCACCGCGCTTGTCGCCGCGGTCGCGCTTTTCTTCCGGCGGAAGGTCCTTCAGTTCTTCGAGCAGGCCCTCGGGCATGAATTCCTTCACGTCCTGCTTGATCATCTTGAGCACGAAGCCCCAGGATTTTTCATCGCCCGGCGAGACCAGCGTGTAGCTTTCGCCGCTGCGGCCTGCGCGGCCGGTGCGGCCGATGCGGTGGATGTAGTCTTCGTCTTTCGGCGGCGGGCCGAAGTTGAACACATGGCCGACATCCGGAATGTCGAGGCCGCGTGCGGCGACGTCCGAGGCGACGAGCAGTTTCAGCGAACCATCGCGGAAGCGCTGCAGCGTATCGGAGCGCACGGATTGCGGCAGGTCGCCGTGGATCGGCGCGGCGTCGTGGCCGTGCTTGGTCAGCGAGGCGGCGACGATGTCCACCTCAACCTTGCGGTTGCAGAACACGATGCCGTTCTTCACGTTGCAGGACTCGATCACGCGGCGCAGCGCCGTGCGGCGGGCTTTGCCATCGTTCGTAGGCAGATGAACGACGTGCTGGGTGATGGTCTTGGCAGCGTCGGTCGGGCGCGCCACTTCGATCTTCTTCGGATCTTTTTGGAAGGTCTTCGCAAGGCGCTGGATATCGCTCGGGAAGGTCGCCGAGAACAGCAGCGTCTGGCGGCCGGGCGGAAGTTTCGAGCAGATCTTCTCGATGTCGGGAATGAAGCCCATGTCGAGCATCCGGTCCGCTTCGTCGATGATCAGCGTCTCGACGCCCATCAGGAGGAGCTTGCCGCGGTCGAACTGGTCCATCAGGCGGCCGGGCGTGGCGATCAGCACGTCCACGCCGCGTTGCAGCAGCACTTCCTGTTCCTTGAAGCTGACACCGCCGATCAGCAGCGCCATCGTCAGCTTGAGGTATTTGCCATACTTCTCGAAGTTCTCGGCAACCTGCGCCGCAAGCTCGCGCGTCGGGCAGAGGATCAGGCAGCGCGGCATCCGGGCGCGGGCGCGGCCGGTGGAAAGGCGCTGGATCATCGGCAGCACGAAGGCTGCCGTCTTGCCGGTGCCGGTCTGCGCAATGCCGGTCACGTCGCCGCCCATGGCGATGTGCGGGATGGCTTCGGCCTGGATCGGGGTCGGGATCGTGTAGCCGGATTCCGTCACGGCCTTGAGGATGTTCTCGGCCAGGCCGAGATCAGCGAAAGTCACTTGAGTCTGAGTCAAAGGGGTCGTCTCCGGGATGTCTGGTTGATTTGCCTGGCCGCCCGTATTGGCGGCGCTCGTCCTGCGTCCTTAAGGTCCCCATGACCCAACGGACTGCAGCCGGGCGAATCCCATGCCCGGAACATAGAAGCGGCCCATACTGCATTTTATGAGTGCCGTATAGCCCACGCTTCAGGCGAAATAGGCACTACCATTGCAGAAACAAGCACCGGCCTCTTGCACTCGTGCAAATTCCGGCGCTTTCTTGCGCGCCGGACGGAGCCGGCGAGGTGGGGACCTATGTCGGAAATATTCGTATCGTACAACCGCGAGGACCTGAAAACGGCCCAGGTCATCGTCGATGGGCTGATCGCGGAGGGGTTCGATGTCTGGATGGACATGAACCTCCAGGCCGGTGAAAACTACGACGAAATCACGGAAGACCGCCTGCACAAGGCGCGCGCCGTGGTCGTGCTCTGGTCCAGCCGCTCGGTAAAGTCGCGCTGGGTGCGCGCCGAGGCGACCATCGGCGCCCGCAAGAACACGCTCGTCCCCCTGATGATCGAGGCCTGCGACCGGCCGGTCATGTTCGAACTGATCCAGACAACCGACCTGTCTGGCTGGGCCGGGGACCGGAACGATCCGGCCTGGCTCAACTTCATCGAAGTCATCAAGAAACGTCTCGCCGCCACGCCCGCCCCTTCCAAGGGCAGTGAAAGCCGCGGCGGCCCGGCGCCGTCAAAATCCCGCAAGCGCATCAAGCCGGCCAAGCGCAAGGAAAAGCGCTCCGGCGGCGGCATGCTGACGGCGGTGACACTGACTTTCCTCTTCGGTCTGGTCAGTGCCGCCGGAATCTACATTCTGAGGCCAGACCTTGTCGCCCCCGTGCTGAACCAGCTCTCGGCGCTCGCCGCGTCCAACTCGTCCGCCGAAGCGACGACCACCCAGGTTGCCGAGCAGCCCGCTGCCGAAACACCTCCTCCGCCTGCGGAGCAAGCGCCGGCCGCCGCCGTGGAACCCGTCGCCGAGCCGGTCGCCGAAGCCGGGCCGGTCACATTCCGCGAATGCGACATGTGCCCGGACATGATCAACATACCCGGCGGCACGTTCCTGATGGGCGCGCCGGATGAAGAGCTCGCGCGCAATGCCTGGGAAGGCCCGCAGCGCAAGGTCGCGATGGCGCCCTATGCGATTGCGTCCACGGAGGTCACCTATGACCAGTGGGACGCCTGTGTCGCCGATGGCGGCTGCAGTGGGTATTCGCCAACCGCAGGCACACAGGGCCGCGGCGCCCAGCCCGTGGCGAAAGTGTCGTGGAAGGATGCGCAGGCCTACACCAAATGGCTGACGCAGAAGACAGGCCGCGTCTACCGGCTGCCGAGCGAGGCGGAGTGGGAATTTGCCGCGCGTGCCGGCACCGGGACACCCTTCTGGTGGGGCGCGCTCTATGAGGCTGACAAGGCGGCCGCCGGCGATGCGCCGATCGCGGTGACAGATCTGCCCGCCAACGCCCTCGGTCTCACCGGCGTCTCCGGCAACGTGCGCGAATGGGTGCAGGATTGCTATGTGAACACGTTCGCCAATGCGCCGCTGGACGGCCGCGCGGTGGAAGTCGCCGCGTGCAAGCTGCGGGTGCTGCGCGGAGGGTCTTACAAGTCCAGCCCCGCCGAGCTGCGCATCGCAGCGCGGGCCCGCAACGATTCGGCGGTGCGGGACGACGTGACGGGTTTCCGCGTCGCCGCCCAGCCCTGACGGCGCTCAGGGCTGCAGCGTGCGGTAGTTCAGGATGTCCTGATGTAGCTCGTCGAGCACGCGCTTGGATCGTCCCCAGTCGGACGATTGGCCCTCGAACACGACCGCGCTGGTGACAAGGGTGCCTTCCGCCTTGCGCTCGAGCGTGAGGGTCAGCTTGCCCTTGCCGGTAGTGATGCTTGACGGCACCTCCGCCTGCACCACGCAGCCATCGGCGCCTTCCTGCACCGACACCAGTGTCTGGCTGCGGCTGGCCATCGAACACAGGATCGCGGCCAGCACGCGGCCGAACGGGGTCGAGTAACCGTTCTTGGCGTCCTTGCCGATCTTGACGCCCATCTTCGCATAAATGGGGGTGGCGATGTCCGAGATCAGCTTCATCGGCACGCCGCCGGAGCCGGCCGCATTCAGGATCGGCTGCGCGAGCTTCATGAACTCGTCGGCGCTCATGCCGGCGCGGTTCGCCTTGGAGGCTTCGGCGACCAGCGCCTTCACGTCGGGATGCGCCAGCACGGTGCGGTAATTGGTGGTCTCGCGCCAGTCTTCCAGCGGCGGGCCGGGCGCCGCCGGCGGCGCGGGCGCGGCGCCCGTCAGCCCCATCGGCGCGGCCGTCTCCCGCGCGAGCGCGGCGCCGCATCCGGCACAGAACATGTGCTCCGGACGCGCCTCTTTTCCGCACTGTGTACAGAACATGCGGGTCACTCCCCTCTCCGAATCCGAGAGGGGAGCCTAACCGTTTCAGGCGCCGGCGTCAGCCAGGTTCTGGTTCGCGAAATCCCAGTTCACGAGGCTCGACAGGAAGGTGTCGATATAGTCCGGGCGGCGGTTCTGGTAATCGAGGTAGTAGGCGTGCTCCCAGACATCCATGGTCAGCAGCGGCGTCGTGCCGGCTTCAGTCAGCGGCGTCTCGGCGTTCGGCGTCTTGCTGATCACGAGCTTGCCGTTCTTCAGCGACAGCCAGGCCCAGCCGGAACCGAACTGCGTCGCACCGGCCTGTTTGAACTCCTTTACAAAATTGTCATAGCCGCCGAGGTCGCGCTCGATCAGCTCGGCAATCTTGCCCTTCGGCTTGCCGCCGCCATCCGGCGACATCGAGTGCCAGTAGAACGTATGGTTCCAGACCTGCGCCGAGTTGTTGAAGATGCCGGCTTTCGCCTTGTCACCGGCGGAATCCTTGATGACTTCTTCCAGCGAGGCTTTCTCGAGCGGGGTGTCCTTCACGAGGCCGTTCAGGTTGGTGACATAGGCCTGATGGTGCTTGCCGTAGTGGAAATTCAGCGTCTCTTCGGAGATGTGCGGCGCCAGGGCAGAGCGGGCATAGGGCAGGTCGGGCAGGGTGAAGGCCATGGGCAAAGGTCCTTTCGCAGGTTTTGATGTCTTTCGCTTCGCAGCGGTTTCGCACATATGGGGTCCATGTCAAACGAGACCAGACCCCTGACCAAGACTCCCTGGGACGAGATCGACAAGCGCGTGCGCCGCGTCGACGAGGATCGCTGGATTTCCAGCCGGTTTGCCCCCGCCTCCCAGCGCCGCGCCCTGGTGGCGCTCTACGCGCTGAACTACGAGCTGGCGCGCGTGCAGGAAGTGGTGAGCGAGGAGACGCTCGGCCTCATCCGTTTCCAGTGGTGGCGCGAAGCCATCAGCGAGATCGACGCCGGACGCGCCGCGCGCAGCCACGACGTGTGCATGGCCATCGGCGAGGAAGTGGCGGCCGGACGCCTGAAGACCGGCGCCCTGCAGAAACTGGTCGATGGCTACCAGTCCGCCTTCGTGGACCAGGACCGCACCAAGGAACCGGAAGCCTGGATCGCGCTGACCGCCGCCAATATCCTGATCCCCGTGCACAACTGGGCGGAAGAGATCCGCGGCGTCTCGGCCGCCTATGCCGCGGTGCGGCGCCAGGCAGGGCATGCCTTCGGCCCGCATGTCTCGCCCGCCCCCAAGCCGCTGCGCCCGGCAATCGCGCATTTCCGCCTGCGCAAACTGTATTGCGAAGGCAAGCGCCCGAACCCGCTGTCCAAACGCTTTTCCATCATGAAGGCGATGAACACCGGCGAGGTCTGAGCGCGCCGGAAAAGGTTGCGCCCGCGTCGCCTTGTGCAACAAAACCGGACGTGTTCGCGCGCCCTGCGCCGAATTTTTGCAGCGTCTGCCTGCGGCCCTGTTTTCCTGCCGCTGCAACAGTCGCAGCGCACCGGCGCACGCCGCAGGGCCGGCACTTTGAACTTTTTTCCGCATCACCAATCCGGCGGGACAACGCCTGGGGTTATCCTCCGCAGATGTCGGCTTTCCTCCGCATCCGGAACGACGTGCACTTCCGAAGATTCTTCGACCGCGTGCATCCGTTCTTCTGGCCGGTCCTGTACTGGCAGCTGAAGCGCGCCTGGCTTGCCCTTCAGCGTGAGAAACTCACCTGCTTCCTGCTCGCCGTCACCTGGTGGGGCGGTGTCACGATTGCGTATCGCGGCGACCGGATCGAAGTGCCCACCGCAGACCCGTTTGCGCTGGTCCGCCCCCGCTTCGACGATCCCGTCTGGTTCACGTCCGTTCCCGCATGCCTCGGCCCGGGCGCGCCGCACGGCACGCCTTTGCACCTTTCGGAAGGTGATCCCTCGCCGCGCGCCGAGGCGGCCTGCCTCGGCCTCGATCCAGATTCCTCCTAGCGCACCAGCCCGGCGAGCGCCGGTTCCGGAATTCAGTCCCGACACCGGCCAGCTTCCGCTGCGACCGGACGCCCGTGCTGCCGCAGGCAACCTTTTCCGGCTCCTCACGTTGGTTGCGGCAACCAAAAGGAAATGAGCGCATGAAACTCGCGCTTCCCTGCGCCGCCGCGCTGCTCGTCTTGAGCGCAGCCTGCCAGCTCGAAAAGCCTGCCCCCGTCGCAACCGTTTTCGGCACCGCGCCGCAGTTGCCCGAGCCCCAGTCCAAGCTCATTCCCACCGTGAAGGTCGCAGAAGCGCGCGCCTGGAAAGACGGCGAGAAGCCCGTTGCCGCTCCGGGCTACGCGGTGAAGGCCTTCGCCGAAGGTCTCGATCATCCGCGCTGGATTTATGAGCTGCCGAATGGCGACATCCTCGTCGCCGAAACCAACGCGCCGCCGCGCCCCGAAGATGGCGGCGGCATCCGGGGCTTCTTCATGAAGCGCGCGATGACGAAAGCCGGCGCGGCCGTGCCCAGCCCGGACCGTGTCTCGCTCCTGCGCGACACGGATGGCGACGGCGCCGCGGACGTGCATACCGCCTACCTCACCAATCTCATGTCGCCCTTCGGCATGGCGCTCGTCGGCGACACGCTTTACATCGCCAATGCCGATGCCATTGTCTCCGTTCCGTACACGGAAGGTGAAGACGTCAACACGGCCACCCCGCAAACGGTGTTCAAGTTGCCGGGCGGACCGATCAACCATCACTGGACCAAGAACATCGTTGCGAGCGCGGATGGCACAAAACTCTACGCCGCTGTCGGCTCGAACAGCAACATCGCGGAAAACGGCATGGAAGCCGAAGAAGGACGCGCCGCAATCTGGGAAATCGATCTCGCGTCCGGCGAAGGCAAGGTCTACGCATCCGGCCTGCGCAATCCGGTCGGCATGGATTTCGACTCCCACGGCCTGCTCTACACCGTCGTCAACGAACGCGACGAGCTCGGTGACAACCTCGTGCCCGACTACCTGACTTCCGTGAAGCAAGGCGCCTTCTATGGCTGGCCCTACAGCTATTTCGGCCAAAACGTGGATACGCGCGTCGCACCGCAGGATGCCTCGCTCGTCGCCGCGGCCATCGCGCCGGACTATGCCCTCGGCGCCCATACCGCCTCGCTCGGTCTCGACGTGACCGACGGCAAGGGCGCGGGCCTCGCGTCCAGCTTCGGCGCCGGCGCCTTCATCGGCCAGCACGGGTCATGGAACCGCGATCCGCGAAGCGGCTATGAAGTGATCTTCGTTCCCTTCGGCGCGGATGGCCCCAGTGGCAACCCGCAGCCGGTGCTCACCGGCTTCCTCGTTGAAGACCAAGCGCGTGGCCGCCCGGTCGGCGTCAAAGTCGACCAGAGGGGCGGGCTGCTGGTCGCGGACGATGTGGGCAACCGGATCTGGAGGGTCACGCCGAACTGACGGCCTGGAACGCAGCGTCTGCGCTGACGGTCTCGCCGGCGAGCCAGGCATCGAAATCGCTCAGTGAGCGGACGGCCTGCGCCATCTTCTTTGCCTTGCCCTTGTCCTTGCCCCTAAGGCGTTTGCCGTCCGGACCGGTCTTTGAATAGTCCTCAATGTCGGGGAACAGGCCGAAGTTGACGTTCATCGGCTGGAAGGTCTGGCCGTCGGCAAGGTGGCCGCCCGTGATATGCGCCACAAGCGCGCCCATCGCGGTGGTCGGCGGCGGCGGATCGAGGCGGCGGCCAAGGCGTTCGGCCGCAGCAAGGCGTCCGGCGAGCAGGCCCATCGCGGCGCTCTCGACATATCCTTCAACACCGGTGACCTGCCCGGCAAACCGCAGGCGCGGTATCGTCTTCATACGGAGCTGCCGGTCCAGCAGCTTCGGGGAATTCAGGAAGGTATTGCGATGGATTCCGCCGAGCCGGGCAAACTCGGCCTTTTCAAGGCCGGGGATCATACGGAAGATTTCCGTCTGGGCGGCATATTTCAGCTTCGTCTGGAAGCCGACCATGTTCCACAGCGTGCCGAGCGCATTGTCTTGCCGCAGTTGCACGACCGCATGTGCCTTGACCGTCGGGTTGTGTGCATCCGTGAGCCCGATTGGCTTCATCGGCCCGAAGCGCAGCGTCTCCCGGCCGCGCTCCGCCATCACCTCGATGGGCAGGCAGCCTTCGAAATACGGCGTGTTCTTTTCCCAGTCCCGGAACTCGGTCTTGGGCGCGGCAAGGAGCGCATCGAGGAAGCGGTTATACTCTTCCTCCGTCATCGGACAATTGATGTAGGCGGCCGTGTCGCCGCCCGGGCCGGCCTTGTCATACCGGCTCTGGCGCCAGGCCTTGGTCATGTCGACCGAGTCGAAATACACGATCGGCGCAATGGCGTCGAAGAAGGCGAGGTCGGTTTCGCCGGTGTGCGCCCGGATCGCTTCGGCCAGCGCGATGGATGTCAGCGGGCCGGTCGCCACGATAACCGAGTCCCAGTCCTCGGGCGGAATGCCGGCGATTTCCTCACGCACGATCGTGACCAGCGGATGCGCTTCGAGTTTCGCGGTAACGGCCTCGGCAAAGCCTTCGCGGTCGACCGCGAGCGCGCTGCCGGCGGGAACCTGGTGGGCCTTGGCGGTGGTGATGATCAGGCCGTTGGCGCGGCGCATTTCCTCGTGCAGCACGCCGACGGCGTTGGACGTGTGGTCGTCGGAGCGGAAGGAGTTCGAACAGACGAGTTCGGCGAGCTTGTCGGTCTGGTGGGCATCGGTGCCGCGCGTGCCGCGCATCTCGTGCAGGACGACGGGTACGCCGGCCGAGGCGATCTGCCAGGCGGCTTCGGAGCCGGCCATGCCGCCGCCGATGATGTGGATGGGTTTCAGGGTCATGGCCGGGACATGGGCCACGGGAGCCGGGCGCGTCAAGATGGCGTTTGCCCCGGCGGCAGCAGGGCTTTACCTGTCTGGCCGATGACGACGCGTATTCCTGCCCGCACCCTCATGCTCGAAAGCTGGCGACAGAGCCTCGGCGTCCTGGTGCCGAACTGGCCGTGGGCCGTGCTGTTCGCGCTGGCGGGCGGGGCTTATAGCGTGAGCCTCCACTGGCCGGGCACGGCGGCGTTCTGGGCCTCGCTGGTGCTGGCGATCGCGGCGTTCCTGGCAGGCGTGCAGCTGTCGCGCGGCATGTACCAGACGCTGCTCGGACCGCGTCCGGGCGGTTTCCTCGCGCTCGCGCATGCAAACCTTGCCGTTTATTTCTTCTTCTTTGTGTTGATCGTGTTCATCGGTCCCTTCCTGAACCTGCTTCAGGGGATCCTCATTCAGGCGAAGGGCACGTTCGTACTCGACAAGGACTCAGGCGCCGAACAGGTGCTGGCGGCTACGGCGGACCTGTTGCCGTCGATGTATGGCGCCGCGTTCGTGCTGGCCTGCCTGGCGGCGTTCGGCGGCCTCGCCTGGTTTGCGCTGCGGCTGACAACGATGGGGGCTGCGACCGTCGACCGGGGCACGGCGCATGTGTTCCGCACGTTTGGCTGGACGAAGGGCCATGTGGCGAAGCTCGGTCTTGTAGCGGCGGCGACGCATCTTGTTCCATTCGCGCTGGGATTTGCCGCCAACCTCGCGCTGCGGTCGGTGGTGGCGGACACGCCGGCCGGCGTCTTCATTGAAGGCGCGGCAGGGATCTTGCTCTTCCTGCCCTTCCTCGCCGCGGGGCACGCAATGGCGGTGGGCGCCTACCGGCGCCTGAAGCCGGAGCAGGCGGCGGGCGCGATGGCGGATTGATGCGGCAGGGCAAACGCGGTTAGGCTTCCCGGACGGTTGGCCGGAGGATGCTGCGTGATCCGGGGATTCACTTTCGAGCGGGCCTTAAGCTGGCCATTCAACGCGCCGCATATCGCGACTTTTCCCTGGCTGTTCGGCCTGGCTTATGCCGCCCTGTTCCTCGCCGTGTTCGGCGTGATCGGCTTCCTGGCCGCCGGCGACATGACGGCCTGGATTTCGACGGTCGAGCGTATCGAAGGCTCGACCGATCCGGACGAGGAATTCGCCGCCATCATGGCAAGCTTTGCGCGCCTTTTGCCTTGGGCCGCGGTGTCCGGACTGGTGAGCTGGATCATCTGGGCGATGTTCGAAACGGCCTCGCAGCGGCGCTACATCCGCGGTGAAGGCTTTTCGCTGGGGTTTGGCGCTGACGAGCTGCGGATGATGGTGGTCGGCCTGTTCTACGGTCTGATCGGGTTTGTGGTTGTGGCGATACCGATGTTTCTGGTGGTGGGATCCACGTTCTGGTCAATCTTCGCCAACATCAACAACCCGGACGTGCTGAACTCGCCGGAATTCTCGAACCGGGCGGCAATGCAGATGTTGGGGGCGTTCGGCGTGACGCTGGTCATGTTGCCGGTTTATGTGTTCCTCGCGACGCGGCTGGCGCCCTGCTTCGGGCTGACGCTGAAAGAGAAGCGCATCCGCTTTTTCGATGCCTGGAATGTCTCGCGCGGCCGGTTCTGGCCGATCCTGGGTGCCTATGTGATCCTGGCTGTGGTCGGCAGCCTGATTGGCCAGGTGATCTCGGGTGTGGCGCAGTTGGTGTTGATGCCCGCGATGGCGTCGTTTTCCAATGCCGCCGAGCGCGGCGAAGATATCCGTTCACTGATTTTCTCCGCCGGCTTCATGGTGCCGATGGGCTTTTACATGTTTGTGGCGCTGTTCCTGCAGGGCCTGCTGCAGCACGTTGTTGGCGGACCGGCGGCGTTGGCCGTGCGGCATGACCCGCGCGGCGGCGTCGAAGAGGCCGAACAGGTCGGCGCGTTCGACTAGCCCGCCCGGTTACTTCGCGCTGGCGCCCGCCTTGGACTTGCGGGCAGGCTTCTTCTCGGACGGCTCGGATTTGGCAGCCGGTTTTTCGCGGCGGTTGCGCGCGGCGCGGCGCTCGTCCTGACGGCGGAAGGTTTCGGCGAGAAAGCGGCCGGTATGGCTTTCCTTGTTGGCGGCGATGTCTTCCGGCGTGCCGGTAGCAACCATCCTGCCGCCGCCATCGCCGCCTTCGGGGCCAAGGTCGAGCACCCAGTCGGCGGTTTTGACCACGTCGAGATTGTGCTCGATGACGACGACGGTGTTGCCGGCATCGACCAGTTCATGCAGCACTTCGAGCAGCTTCTTGACGTCCTCGAAGTGGAGGCCGGTGGTCGGCTCGTCGAGGATGTACAGTGTACGTCCCGTGGCGCGCTTGGAGAGTTCCTTGGCGAGCTTGACGCGCTGGGCTTCGCCGCCGGACAGCGTGGTCGCCTGCTGGCCGACCTTCACATAGCCGAGGCCGACCTGGTTCAGCGTATCGAGCTTGGACGCGATGGCGGGCACGGCGACGAAGAACTTGGCGCCGTCTTCGACCGTCATGTCGAGCACGTCGGCAATCGACTTGCCCTTGAACAGGACTTCCAGTGTCTCGCGGTTGTAGCGCTTGCCCTTGCAAGTCTCGCAGGTGACGTAGACATCCGGCAGGAAGTGCATCTCGATCTTGATCACGCCGTCGCCCTGGCAGGCTTCGCAGCGACCGCCCTTGACGTTGAAGCTGAACCGGCCGGGCGCGTAGCCGCGGGCCTTCGCTTCGGGCAGGCCGGCATACCAGTCCCGGATCGGGCCGAAGGCGCCGGTATAGGTGGCGGGGTTCGAGCGCGGCGTGCGGCCGATCGGCGACTGGTCGATGTCGATGACCTTGTCGAGATGCTGCAGGCCGTCGAGGCTTTCATACGGCGCCGGCGAATCCGATGAGCCGTTGAGCTTGCGGGCGAGCGCCTTGTAAAGCGTTTCGATGATCAGCGTCGACTTGCCGCCGCCGGAGACGCCGGTGATGCAGGTGAACGTGGCGAGCGGAATCGAGGCGGTGACGTTCTTCAGGTTGTTGCCGGTGGCGCCTTTCAGCACGAGGCTGCGAGAGCCTTTGGTGACCGGACGGCGTTTCGGGATGGCGATTTCGCGCGTGCCGTTGAGATAGTCCGCCGTCAGACTTTTGCGGTTCTTCAGGATCTCTTCGGGCGTGCCTTCGGCGATGATCTCGCCGCCATGCACGCCGGCGGCGGGTCCCATGTCGATGACGTGGTCGGCGGTGAGGATCGCGTCCTCATCGTGTTCGACGACGATGACGGAGTTACCGAGATCGCGCAGGCGTTTCAGCGTTTCGAGCAGGCGCTCGTTGTCGCGCTGGTGCAGGCCGATCGATGGCTCGTCGAGCACGTAAAGCACGCCGGTGAGGCCGGAGCCGATCTGCGAGGCGAGCCGGATGCGCTGGCTTTCGCCGCCGGACAAGGTGCCGGAGGCGCGTCCGAGCGAAAGGTAATCGAGGCCGACATCGTTGAGGAAGATGAGGCGGTCGTTGATCTCCTTCAGGATGCGCGCGGCGATTTCTTTTTGCTGTTTCGTCAGCGTCTTGGCGACGCCGCCGAACCAGTCACCCGCTTTGCGGATGGAGAAGTCTCCGGCCTGCGAGATGTCGAGGCCGGCGATCTTCACCGCGAGCGCTTGCGGCTTCAGGCGTTTGCCGCCGCAGGCCGGGCAAGGCGCGGCGGACTGGAAGCGCGCGATTTCCTCGCGCACCCAGGCCGAGTCCGTTTCGCGGTAGCGCCGGTCGAGATTCGGGATGACGCCTTCGAAGGTCTTCTTCGTCTTGTAGGTGCGCATGCCGTCATCATAGATGAACTGGATTTCCTCATCTCCGGTGCCGAAGAGGATGATGTCCTGCACCTTCTCGGGCAGCTTGTTCCACGGCTTCGTCAGGTCGAACTTGTAGTGGGCGGCCAGGGCTTGCAGCGTCTGCGTCTGGTAGGGCGAAGTGGTCTTCGCCCAGGGCGCGATGGCGCCGTCCATCAGGCCGAGATCCTTGTCGGGCACGACCATCGCCACGTCGATCTTCAGCTGCTCGCCGAGGCCGTCACAGGACGGGCAGGCGCCGAACGGATTGTTGAAGGAGAAAAGGCGAGGTTCGATTTCGGGAATCGAGAAGCCGGAGACCGGGCAGGCGAAATTGGCGCTGAAGGTGACGCGCTTCGGCTCGGTTTCGCCGGCGGCGAGGTCGGCATATTCGGCCACCGCGATACCCTGCGCGAGGGAGAGCGCGGTCTCGAAACTTTCGGCGAGGCGCTGTTCCATGCCGGCCTTGACGACGATCCGGTCGACCACGACGTCGATGTCGTGCTTGTACTTCTTGTCGAGCTTTGGCGGGTCTTCCAGTTCGTGGAACTCGCCGTTGACCTTGACGCGCTGGTAGCCGTTCTTGAGAAGCTCTGCGAATTCCTTGCGGAACTCACCCTTCCGTCCACGGACGATGGGGGCGAGCAGGTAGAGGCGGGTTCCTTCGGGCAGCTCCAGCGTGCGGTCGACCATCTGGCTGACGGTCTGGCTTTCGATCGGCAGGCCGGTGGCCGGCGAATAGGGCACGCCGACGCGCGCCCAGAGGAGGCGCATGTAGTCGTAGATCTCGGTGACCGTGCCGACGGTGGAGCGCGGGTTGCGGCTGGTGGTCTTCTGCTCGATCGAGATGGCGGGCGACAGGCCTTCGATGGATTCCACATCCGGCTTCTGCATCAGCTCGAGGAACTGGCGCGCATAGGCCGATAGCGACTCGACATAGCGGCGCTGGCCTTCGGCATAGATCGTGTCGAAGGCGAGCGAGGATTTGCCGGAGCCGGACAGGCCGGTCATCACCACAAGCTCACCGCGCGGGATGTCCACGTCGATGTTCTTGAGGTTGTGTTCCTTGGCGCCGCGCACGCGGATGAAGGGGGATTCGGCCATGGGGCGTTCTGCTCGCTGGGAGAAAAGGCTGGGAAGGATTGCTAGGCGCTATGTGTGGCGCGAGTCCAGATTGACGACAAGAACAAAATATGAACATGTGCGGCAAGCTGCTTTTCGCAGCACCTGAAAGCGCCGGTGGAATTCATCGCCCGTGAGGCGACAGGGCAACGGCAAAAGCGTAGAAGCGTTCGAATCGATAGCGAAACAGAAAACGGAGGTCCTCATGGCGGGCTCAGTGAACAAGGTGATCCTGATCGGCAATCTCGGGGCGGACCCTGAGGTGAAGCAGTTCCAGAATGGCGGGCAGGTGTGCAACCTGCGGATCGCGACCTCCGAGACCTGGCGCGACAAGGCGAGCGGCGAACGCAAGGAAAAGACCGAGTGGCACGCCGTGTCGATCTTCTCGGAAGGCTTGGTGAAGGTCGCCCAGAGCTACCTCAAGAAGGGCTCGAAGGTGTACATCGAGGGCAAGCTGCAGACCCGTAAGTGGCAGGACAAGGATGGCAACGACCGGTACACGACCGAAGTCGTGCTGCAGGGCTTTGACGCGACGCTGGTGATGCTGGACGGTCGCGGCGAAGGCGGCGGCGCGGGCGGCGGCGGCGGTGGCCGCGACATGGGCTATTCCGGTGGCGGCTCCAGCCGTCAGATGAGCGGGCCGAAGGAAAGCTTCAACCAGGATCTCGACGACGAGATCCCGTTCTAGCAGGGCCTGAAACCGGGCGGAGCCAGCCATGATTGGACGCCTTTACCGCTATCTCACAGGTCTCCTGCTGCTGGTGCTGGCTGGCTGCGTGACCGCGGTGCCGCATGCCGGGTTGACCGGGGCGCCGCTGGCGCGGGTGCTGGCGGCCGAGGGCGTCGACCCGTCGGCGGCGGCGCTGGTGATCTACCGGCTTGAGGACGGCAAGACCTGGACCGTCGGCGGGCCGAGAGTTAGCCAGCGGTTCACGCCGGCTTCGACCGCGAAAGTGCCGCACACGCTGCTGGCCTTCGAGACGGGCGCGGTCAACGGGCCCGAGGACATGTTCGAGTGGGACGGCACGGAGCGCTGGCTCGCGACCTGGAACGAGGACATGGACTTTGCCACGGCCTTCCAGCGCTCGGCCGTCTGGGTCTACCAGATCGTCGTGCCGAGGATCGGCGCGGAGCGGCTCTCGGCGGGGCTTGAGGCGTTCGACTATGGCAATGCCGAGATCGGCGGACCGGAGGCGCTGACGCGCTACTGGCTGGACGGTCCGCTGGCGATTTCGGCGGCTGAGCAGGTGGCGTTCCTGTCGCGGCTGGCGCGGCGGACCCTGCCGCTGTCGGCGCGGACCTATGAGCTGGCGGTGCCGATGATGCAGCTGGAAGGCGGGCCGGGCTGGGTGATGTACGGCAAGACCGGCTGGAAGAGCGTGGCGGGCGAGATGGACATCGGCTGGTTCGTCGGCTGGGTGGAGCAGGCGGGCGGCGAGGCGCCGGGCACCTACGTGTTCGCGCTGAACATGGACATGCCGGGCGGTGCCGGGGATGCACCGAAGCGGCGGGCCGGCGCCGAGGCGGTCTTGCGCGAAATCGGGGCGCTGCCCGAGCGGTTGTCCGGGCCGTGACGAAGTGGCTGGCGCGGCCTGTGGAAATCGTCGCAAAGGCCCCGTGTTTACTGCATTTTTCGGACCCCGGACGGTAGCCCCGGCGCCCCCCGGCTGCTAGGCTGGAAAGCAACGAAAAATGGCGATTCGGAGCCCCCGTTCGAGGCGGCCTCCGGGACATGCAGAAGGCCTTCCCATGAGCGACCCCACGACCCCTCCGGACGAGCCGGAAACCCCCGAGAATGGTGCGGGCGGTGCGGGCAATCCGCCAGGCCAGCAAGACGGGATCGAGCCGATCTTCATCGAGTCGGAGATGAAATCCTCCTACCTCGACTATGCCATGAGCGTGATCGTCAGCCGGGCGCTGCCGGATGTGCGCGACGGCCTGAAACCGGTGCACCGGCGGATCCTCTACGCGATGAACGAGGGCGGCAACACGCCGGACAAGCCGTACAAGAAATCCGCCAACATCGTCGGCGCCGTGATGGGTAACTATCACCCGCACGGCGACAGCGCGATCTATGACGCGCTGGTGCGCATGGCGCAGCCGTTTTCGATGGGCGTGATGCTGGTCGACGGCCAGGGCAACTTCGGCTCGATCGACAACGATCCGCCGGCGGCAATGCGCTACACCGAAAGCCGGATGTCGAAACCGGCGACCTACCTGCTCGAAGACCTCGACAAGGACACGGTCGACTTCCAGCCGAACTATGACGGCCAGCAGAAGGAACCGGTGGTGCTGCCGGCGCAGTTCCCGAACCTGCTGGTCAATGGCGGCAGCGGCATCGCGGTGGGCATGGCGACGAACATTCCGCCGCACAACCTCGGCGAAATCATTGACGCGACGCTCGCGCTGATTGCCGATCCGGCGATCAGCGAAGACGCGCTGTGTGACATTGTTCCGGGGCCGGACTTTCCGACGGGCGGGCTCATCATGGGCCTGTCGGGCAGCCGCAAGGCGCTGCTGACGGGACGCGGCAGCGTGATTGTTCGTGCCAAGACGGAGATCGAGAAGGCGAAGAACAACCGCGAAGCGATCATCGTTTCGGAGATTCCCTACCAGGTCAACAAGGCGGCGATGATCACCAAGATCGCCGAACTGGTCCGCGAGAAGAAGATCGAAGGCATCTCCGACCTGCGCGACGAATCCGATCGCAACGGTATCCGCGTGGTCATCGAGCTGAAGAAGGATGCCAGCGCCGATGTCGTGCTGAACCAGCTCTACCGGTTCAGCCAGATGCAGAGCTCGTTTGCCGTTAACATGCTGGCGCTGAATGGCGGCCGGCCCGAGCTGATGAACCTGCGCAAGGTGCTCGAGTATTTTGTGGCCTTCCGCGAGGAAGTGGTCGTCCGGCGCACCAAGTTCGAACTGGGCAAGGCGCGTGACCGGGCGCACGTGTTGGTCGGTCTGGCGCTGGCGGTTGCCAACATCGACGAGATCATCCGCATCATCCGCCATTCGCCGGACCCGGCGACGGCGCGCGAGCGGTTGCTCGAGAAGGCCTGGCCGCAGCAGGACATGGGCCCGCTGATCGACCTGATCGCTGACCGGCGCACGCGCCGCGGCCCTGAAGATGGCACGATCTACCTGTCGGATGAACAGGCCCGCGCGATCCTGAACCTGCCGCTGCACCGCCTCACCGGCCTCGGCCGCGACGAGATCGGCAACGAGGCCAAGGGCCTCGCCGAGAAGATTGCCGAATACCTGTCGATCCTCCGCTCCCGGACGAAGATCCTAGAGATCATCAAGGGTGAGCTGACCGACGTGAAGACCAAGTTTGCCGTGCCGCGCCGGTCTGCCTTCACCGAGGGCGGCGTCGACATGGACGACGAAGACCTCATCGAGGTCGAGGACATGGTGGTGACCGTGACGCATGGCGGCTACGTCAAGCGCACGCCGCTGGCCGCCTACCGCACGCAGAACCGCGGCGGCAAGGGACGCTCCGGCATGGCGATGAAGGACGAGGACTTCATCGTCCGCGTGTTCACCGCCACGACGCATACGGAGATCCTGTTCTTCTCGTCGGCGGGTCTTGTCTACAAGGAGAAGGTCTGGCGCCTGCCGGTGGGCGGGCCGACTTCGCGCGGCAAGGCGCTGGTCAACATCTTCCCGCTGGCGGCAGACGAGCGCATCGAAAGCGTGTTGCCGCTGCCGGAAGACGAGAAGGCGGCCGAGCATCTGGACGTGATGTTCGCCACACGCTCCGGCAACGTGCGCCGCAACAAGCTGGCCGATTTCGTGCGGGTCAACCGCGCCGGCAAGATCGCCATGAAGCTCGATGACGGCGACGGAATCGTGTCGGTGCAGGTCTGCTCCGACAAGGAAGACGTGATGCTGACGACGGCGCTCGGCCAGTGCATCCGGTTCGACGTGACCGAAGTGCGCGTGTTCGCGGGCCGGGATTCGACCGGCGTGCGCGGCATCCGCCTCGCCGACGGCGACGAGGTGATCTCGATGGGCATCCTGCGGCATATGGATGTGACCTCCGAAGAGGCGCGCGCCTACCTGAAGCATGCAGCGGCGATGCGCCGGGCGGCAACGGGCGAGGAGGAAGAGGTCTCCGAGGACGAGGAGGAAGCCGTGGCGGAAGCGGCGCTTTCGCCGGAACGCATCGCGGAGCTTGGCGCAGCCGAAGAATTCATTTTCACCGTCGCCGATGACGGCATGGGCAAGCGTTCGTCCGCCTACGACTACCGGGTCACCGGGCGCGGCGGAAAGGGGCTCGTGGCGCAGAACATCTGGGGCCGCGACAAGAAGGGCGGTCCGGTCAAGAAGGTCGCGCAATCCTTCCCGGTGGGCGACGGCGACGAGGTGATGCTGGTGACCAATGCGGGCCAGCTGATCCGCACGCCAGTGGACCAGGTCCGCATTGCCGGGCGATCGACCGGCGGCGTCTGGGTGCTGCGCACCAATGGCGACGAGAAGGTTGTTTCGGTCGCCCGGCTTGTCGAAGACAGCGAAGCCGGTATGGATAAAGCCGAGGACACACCGGGCTGAGAGGCCGACGGAAATTACAGGCCACAGGAGGGCTGCAGTTGCGCCGAGTAGGACTTTACCCGGGAACTTTCGACCCGCCGACCAATGGCCATATCGACATCTTCGGCCGGGCCATGAAGCTGGTCGACGAGTTGATCATCGGTGTGGCGGTGAACGAGTCCAAGAAGCCGCTGTTCACGCTCGACGAACGGGTGGCGATGGTGAAGGCCGAATGCGCGCGCCTGAACGGGCCGGGACTGGCGGAAATCAAGGTCATGCCGATGCACGGCCTGCTGATGAAGTTTGCCGAGGCCTGCGGCGCCCAGATCATCGTGCGCGGCCTGCGCGCGGTCCAGGACTTCGAATACGAGTTCCAGATGACCGCGATGAACGAGCAACTGAATCCCGACATTGAAACCGTGTTCCTTATGGCGGATGTTCGCCATCAGGCGGTGGCCTCCCGGCTCGTGAAGGAAATCGCGAGCCTCGGCGGCAATATCACACCGTTTGTGACGCCCGACGTGAAACGGGCGCTGTTGGAGAAGTACGGAAAATGAAACGTGTAGCGTTTGGAATTGCAGCCGGCCTTCTCGGGCTGGTGCTGCCGGCATGCGGCGAAGTCACCGAGCCGGCGCCGTGGACAGTGGCCGCCGATGCGGGCGCCGGAACGCCGGACGCCGCCGCCTGGCGCGCCGTGGACCCCGCAAACCTGATCGTGATGGAAACGACCAAGGGCCGCATCCTTGTCGAGGCGCTGCCGGAAGCGGCGCCGAAGCACTTCGCGCAGTTCACCAAACTGATCCAGTCGGGCGACCTTGACGGCACGACTTTCCACCGCGTGATCGACGACTTCATGGCGCAGGGCGGCGACGTGTGGACGAAGATGGGCAAGGATCCGGGCTGGCCGGGCATTCCGGGCGAATTCATGTTCCGCCGCGATGTGGCTGCGATGCCTTGGGATGCCGTGATCGGGCCTGAAGATACCGGCCGTTCGGGCTACATGAAAGGTTTCCCGATGTCGGGCCAGCCGGCCTTCTTCTCGGAAATGTCCGTGGACGGACTGGTTTCAACCTACATTCCCCACTGCAAGGGCGTGCTGTCGACCGCGCGCACAGATGACCCGAATTCGGCGGACACGCAGTTCTTCCTGATGCGCGAACACTCGCCGCATCTCGACAAGAACTACACGGCCTGGGGCCGGGTGATCGAAGGGCAGGCGGTCGTGAAGGCGCTCAAGAAGGGCGCGCCGGGCAGCGGCGAGGTGACCGATCCCGACCTTCTGACCTCGATCAAGATTGCCGCCGACATTCCGGAAAAGTCCCGGCCGAAGGCCTGGGTGCTGCGCACGGACACGGATGCGTTCAAGGCGGAGCTTGCGACCCGGGGTGAGGTGGACGTGTGCGAGCTGCCGGCGATTCCGGCAATCGTGAAGTAGCTGGGCCGGGCGCTTGACGCACAGGCCCCGCGCGCGCGATGAGCGCGGGGATGAACCTTTCTGATTTCGATTTCGATTTGCCCGAAGCGCTGATCGCGCTGCGGCCGGCCGAGCCGCAGGATGCCGCGCGCCTGCTGGTGGTGCACGGCGACGGGCGGCTTGAAGACGCGCATGTGCGCGACCTGCCGCGCTACCTGTCGGCCGGCGACATGCTGGTTTTCAACGATACGCGGGTGTTGCCGGCGGCGCTGAAAGGCGTGCGTCCGGCGCGCGACGGGGTGAGCCGGGATGTCGAGGTCGACGTGAACTTGGTCGAGCGGCTTGACGGGCGGCGCTGGCTGGCGCTCGCGCGGCCGGGGCGGCGGCTGAAGGAAGGCGATGGCATCCGCTTCGCCGACGGGTTTGCAGCCGAGCTGTCCGGGCGGCGGGAAGGCGGCGAGATCGAGCTGACATTCGACCGCGAGGGCGCCGCGCTGGAAGCGGCGCTGGACGCGCATGGCGCGATGCCGCTGCCGCCCTACATTGCCCGGCGCCGGCCCGCCGATGCGAAGGACCGGGAAACCTACCAAACGTGCTTTGCCGGTGAGGAAGCGGCCAGCGTGGCGGCGCCGACGGCCGGGCTTCACTTCACGCAGCGCCTGCTCGACGAGATCAGCAAGGCCGGTATCCTCTGCGAGCGGGTGCGGCTGCATGTGGGGCTCGGCACATTCAAGCCGCTCGAGGAGCGCCAGATCGAAGAGAACCGTCTGCATGCGGAATGGCGCAGGGTAACGCCCGAGACCGCGGAGGCGCTGAACGCCGTGCGGGCGAGCGGACACCGGATCGTGCCGGTGGGCACCACCGCCATGCGGACGCTGGAAAGCTGCGCAGAAATTGACGGCCGCGTGCATGCGGCGACCGGGCCGACCGAGATTTTCCTGAAGCCCGGCGACCGGATCCGCGCGACGGACGCGCTGGTGACGAACTTCCACTTGCCGGGATCGAGCCTGTTCATGCTCGTCTGTACACTGATGGGAACGGATGTGATGCAGGCCGCCTATGCACACGCGATCCGCGAGGGCTACCGGTTCTATTCCTACGGAGATGCCTGCCTGCTCCTGCCTCAGGCGCCGCGTCAGTAGACTTTCAATCCGTTGACCAGAACGACCTGTCCGAGCACCGCGCCGAGCAGGTCCACGGCATCAGCCGGCCAATCGGAGCTCGCATCGGCAACCTTGTCGCTGACATAGTCGGACAGTTCCTCGGCCTCTTCGGTACCGATACCCTCCGGCGCGGCCGGGCTGTCGACGGCGATGACGAGCCAGGGGCCGCGTTCATCGCCTTCGCCCCATTCCGCATAATGGAGCGTGACGTCGGATTCCGGGTCGGCGGTGAGGCGCACGAGAAAGCCGCGTTCGCGCAACTTGTCTTCGATATCAAGCAGGGCGTTCCTGACACCGGGCGTATTGTTCAGTGCTTCGATCATGGCGATCTGCCTAGCGATGTGAATGGCAGGGTCAAGGCAGCTCTTGTGTTAGCGGCAGGTTGATCCCCGCGCCGGGGGGGCGACGCGGGGATCCAGGCGCGGAGCCGAGCGCGGGGTTCAGCGGACGCGGACCACCACGCGCGTATCGCGCACCTCATAGGGGCGGCCGCGGTCGTCATAACAGAACGTGCTGTCATAACGGACGCGGCGGCCGTCTTCGTACGTGTACTGAAAAGCGTCGTAGCAATCATAGCCACGATAGCGGGCGTCCCAGTAGTGGTCACGGTGAACGCGGCCATGGGTGTGCCAATGGCCGGATTGATAGCCGTCATAGACGTAGGTTTCGGTGCGCACATCGGTGCGAGCGCCGACGTCTACATCGACATCCGGCAGGCCGACCCCAACGCGCAGCTGGGCGCTGGCAGGCAGGGCCGCGAGCGAGGCCGCGAGGCCAGTGGCGGCCGCTACAGCAATATATTTGATGCGATTTTTCATATTCGCCTCCATTGCGGATATCCGATCAACGCAAGCGGTGACGCTTCATTCCATTAAAAATCGGTCAGGTTTTCGAGTTCAACCGCCGGGGCGCAGTTCTTGCCATCGAACGGATCGCCTTGGCCGCCGTGATGCGCGCAAGGTGGCGTCCTTTCTCGTCGCGCCAGTCGGCTTCCACGAGACCGGTTGTCTTGCCGCGGCTGACGAGACGGCCTTCGATGCTGATCAGGCCGTGGGGCACTGGCCGGAGGATGCGCGTCTGCAGTTCCATCGTGGTGAACCATTCGCCATCGTCGAGCGCGCTTGCCATCGTCATCGAGACGATATGGTCCGAGAGGCCAGCGACCCAGCCACCGAAGACGCGTTCGGTCTGGATGTCGCGGTCGCCGGTATTGGGCCATTGGTTAGAAGACGCGGCCATAAGAGACTTCCTTCAGCCAGAGGTCCGGCCGGATGCCCATGTTGCGGATACCGGGCGGGAAATCCCAGGTGCCGGCTTTCAGGCGTTCGAAGAAGGCGGACTGCTGGGCGGAAAGTTCGGTGCGGCTCATGCGAGGCGGGCTCCATTGGGAACGGGTTGGTCGGGCGAGAACAAGACGATCTCGCCAGCAGTGTCGGCAAAGCCGAGGGTGAGGACTTCCGACATGAACTTGCCGATCTGGCGCGGTGGGAAATTCACGACGGCAGCGACCTGCCGGCCGACCAGCGCCTCAGGCGCATAGTGGGCGGTGATCTGCGCGGAGCTTTTCCGCTCGCCGATGCCGGGGCCGAAATCGATGACGAGGCGGATCGACGGCTTGCGCGCGCCTTCGAGCGGGGCGGCGGCGCGCACTGTCCCTATACGGATATCCACGCGGCGGAAATCCTCGAAAGCGATTTCAAGCGCCGGAGGGTTTTCCGGCGGATCGACAAGATGCATCAGGTGACCGTGGCGCCGCCATCGACGACGAGCATCTGGCCGGTCATGTACGACCCCGCTTTCGAAGCGAGATAAACAGCGGCGCCGGCGATTTCTTCCGGGTCGCCGATGCGCTTCAGCGGGGTGCCCGCGAGGGAGCGTTTCAGGGTTTCCGGATTGTCCCAGAGCGCCTTGGCGAAGTCGGTCTTGATCAGGCCGGGGGCGATGCAGTTGACGCGGACATTGTCGGCGCCGAATTCGGCGGCGAGGTTTCGGGCGAGCTGGAAGTCCGCCGCTTTCGAGATGTTGTAGGCGCCGATGACGGGCGAGGCGCGCAGGCCGCCGATGGACGAGACGATGATCACCGCGCCGTCCTTGCGCTCGCGCATCTGCGGGGCGCACATCTGGATCAGCCAGTTGTTCGAGATGATGTTGTTCTGGAGGATCTTGGTGAAGGCGTCGTCCGTGATGCCGGACATCGGGCCGTAATAGGGGTTCGAGGCAGCGTTGCAGACGACGATGTCGACCTTGCCGAAGGACTTGTTGGTCTCGTCGACCATCGCCTGCAGGTCTTCTTTCGAGGAGATGTTGGCCGGGATGGCGATGGCGGTGCCATCGCCATGCTTCTTGTTGATGCCGGCGGCGACTTCCTCGCACGGGCCGGGCTTGCGCGAGGAGATCACGACGCGGGCGCCCTGGTCGGCCATGGCTTCGGCGATGGCTCGGCCGATGCCGCGCGACGAGCCGGTGATGATGGCGGATTTTCCCTTGAGATCGAACAGGCTCATGCGGCCCTCCCTGATTTAGTTAATTATTCTCAAGCGCTGACCCTAGGGGAGGCGGGACGCATCGGCTAGGGGTGCCGCGAGGGGAATTTGACCGCTCGCGGGGCGACTCTCGCGCCCGAATTCGCCTGCGGCAACTTTGATACTGCCGGGCGGGATTGTCCGTGGTAGGAGGGGCGCATGTGGGGACGCCTTGTAAAACCGATTGCGCGCATGCTGGCGCTGCTCGCCCTGGCGACGCAATCGCTGATGCCCGGCGCGATGGCTGCGGCCTCGACCAGCCGTCCCGACATGGCCGCGATCCTGTGCGCCATGCCCGAACAGGACATGGCCGCGGTTTCAGGCGTCGGCGTTGATCTCGCCCGCCTCATCCAGAAGAAACAGTCCGACTCCACGGACATGGACCACGACTGCCCGGCCTGCGTGCTCGCCCATTCGGCCACGCTGCCCGAGCCGGTGGTCCTCACAGCGCCTCAAGGCCGCGCCGCAGCCCAAACTGCGCCGCGCTTCGAGGTTCGCTTCGCGCAGGTCCCGCGCGGTCCGCCTGTCGGCTCCCGCGCGCCGCCCGCCCTCGTGAACGCCTGATCCCAGCCGTCCTTCGCCCGAAGGATATTGGCCGGACGCTGCGCGTCCGGAGTCTGTTCACGAAAAGCTATCCCAATGAAATCGCAATTTTTTTCCGGCTCCGCGGTGAGCCTTTCCGCCCTCAGCCTTTCACTCGCCTTCGGCCAGCCGGCCCTTGCCCAGGAAGAGGCCGGCGAGGACCAGGTCCGCGTTGAGGACACCATCATCGTCACCTCCACGGCGCTCGCCAGCGAGGCCGAACGGCAAGTCGCCGCGACCCCAGGCGGTGCAGACGTCGTGACCCACGAGGACTATGCCGACCGCTTTCTCGTATCCTTGCGCGACACGCTGGCCTTCTCGCCGGGTGTCTACCTGCAGCCTCGCTATGGCCAGGAAGTGCGCCTCTCGATCCGCGGCTCGGGTCTCAGCCGCGGCTTCCACATGCGCGGGCTCACGCTGTTGCAGGACGGCGCGCCGATCAACCTCGCCGATGACAATGGCGACTTCCAGGAACTCGAGCCGATCTTCTTCGACCACCTTGAAGTCTATCGCGGCGCCAATGCGCTGCGGTTCGGGTCGGGCACGCTCGGCGGCGCAATCAATGGCGTGACGCCGACAGGCGAGACAGCGCCGGGCCTCTATGTGCGCGGGGACGTGGGCAGCTTCGAGACGCTGCGCGGCCTGGTTTCAGGCGGCATGGAACAAGGCCAGTGGGATGCGTGGGGCGCCGTCAGCGCCGACACGTCGAGCGGCGACCGGGATCACGCGGGCCGCCAGTCCTATCGTTTTCAGGGCAATGTCGGGTACGACGTGACCGATGCCATTGAAACCCGGTTCTATCTCAGCCTCAACAACATCAACCAGGAACTGCCCGGCGCGCTGAACCTTTCCGACGCCGTGAACAATCCGACGAAGGGCAACTTCGCGGGCGACCAGGCGCGCGACATCAATTCGATCCGTGTGCAGAACCAGACGCGGTTCGATCTCGGCGAAGGCGATCTGGCAGTCGGTGTGTGGGTGAACTCCAAGGAGCTCTACCACCCGATCTTCCAGGTCATCGACTACCAGTCGCTCGATCGCGGTGCGTGGGCGAGGTATGAGTGGGCCGGCGAGCGGTTCGCCGCCACGGTCGGCTTCGATGCCCGTGAGGGCGAGACCGATGCGAAGCGATATGTGAACCTCAGCGGCGCACGCGGGGCGCTGACCTTCGAAGCCGATCAGGAAGCCTGGACGGCGAACGTCTATGCGGAAGGCCGCTGGCGCGCGACCGAAAAGATGACCCTGATCGCCGGCCTGATTGCCGCGCAAGGCAAGCGCGAGCAGACCCAGGTGCTGCCGGCGGCCGCCTTCGGGACGGCCGATTTCGAAGAAGTCTCGCCGAAGTTCGGGCTGCTCTATGAGGCGGCACCGGACATCCAGTTCTATGCGAACTACAGCCGTTCGGCGGAGTTCCCCGGCTTCGGAGAAGTCGCGCAGGTCGCGTCATTTGTGCCGGTGGACGCGCAGACGGCGTGGACGGCCGAAGTCGGTTCGCGCGGCGCGGCCGGCATCGCGGAGTGGGATGTGTCGCTCTACTCGGCGAAGCTCGACGGCGAGATGCTGCAGTTCACAGTGGGACCGGACATTCCGGCCTCGACCTTCAATGCGGACAAGACCATCCATAACGGCATCGAGGCGGCGCTCGGCCTCAACCTCACGGACCGCATCAGCCTGCGCCAGGTCTACCAGTACTCGGACTTCAAGTTCGATGGCGACGCCCAGTATGGCGACAACACGCTGCCGGTCATTCCGGAGCAGGTGTACCGCGCCGAACTGCGCTATGCGGGGCCGCGCCTGACGCTGGCGCCGAACCTGGAATGGGTGCCCGAGGGTCCGTGGTCGGATTATGTCAACTCGGTCCAGACGGACGGTTACACACTGTTCGGCCTCACCGCCAGCTGGAAGGCGAGTGACAAGATCGACCTTTTCCTCGATGCCCGCAACCTCACTGACGAAGACGCCGCCGGTGACGTGTCGGCCGTGATCGTGGCATCGCCGGCTTCGGCGATCTATTATCCGGTCGAACGCCGCGGCGTGTTCGGCGGTATCCGCGCGAGGTTCTGAGCCATGGCCAGCGCCGCACGTTCCACGCTCCAGCACCGCGTGTGGCGCTGGCACTTCTTTGCCGGGCTCGTGGTGATCCCGTTCGCCGTGATTCTCGCGATCACCGGGGCGATCTATCTGTTCAAGCCGCAATTCGACGCCGCGGTCGAGGCGCGCATCAATGCGCGGGCGGGGCCTTTGGCCGCCGCGCCTCTGGCGGCCGATACGCTGCTGGACGCTGCACGTGCAGCCTATCCCGGCGCAAGTCTCGCGAAACTGGTCGCGCCGTCGGCGGCGGGCGACCCGACGATCGAGTTCGACCTGCGGGGCGCCGACGGGGTGCACACGCTCTGGGTTGACCGGTCGACCGGCGAGGTGCTTCACCAGACGCGCACGCCGGACCGGTTCATGAACTTCATCAAACGCATCCACGGCACCCTCCTTGGCGGCGACCGGGGTTCGCTGGTGGTGGAGACGATGGCGAGCTGGTTCGTGATCCTGATCGTCACAGGCGTGTACCTCTGGTGGCCGAGGCAGCTGCCATGGTGGCGCGTATTCGTGCCCGATTTTTCGGCGCGGAACGGCCGCCGCGAGACATGGCGGAAGGTGCACGGGATGGGCGGCGCCTGGATCGGCGGGCTGATCCTTGCGCTCCTGTTGTCAGGACTCCCGTGGACGCAGGTCTGGGGCGACGGGTTCAAGCGGGTGAAGGCGTTCGCGGGTCTCGAGGCACCGGGGCAGGAGTGGTTCGTGACGCTCGAATCCTCCGATCCGCATGCGGACCATTCGATGCACCAGACGGGCGGCGAGCTCTGGAGCACAGGGGGCGAGGATCCGGTCACGGACATTATGTCAGGCATGCCGGGTAGCCGTGTACAGCGGCTGCCGCTCGAGCAGGTGATGCAGATTGCGGGCCCGCAGGCTTATCAGCCGCCGGTGGAGATACAGCCGCCTCGCGGAGAGAATGGCGTGTGGACCTTACGCTCGATAGGCGCATCGCGCGCGGGCCGGGTGACGGTGCATTATGATCAATGGACCGGTGCGGAGATCATGCGGATTTCGTTTGCGGACCACAATCCGGTCGACCGTTTCGTTGCGCAGAGTACGGCCTTCCACGAGGGTGCCCTGTTCGGGCCATTGAACCAGGCGGTCGGTGTCATCGCGGCGCTGGGTGTTCTCCTGCTGAGCCTGACGGGCGGGATCATGTGGTGGCGCCGGCGACCGAAAGGCCGGCTTGGTACGCCGCCCCTGCCGGCAGATCGCAAGCTCGCCGCGGGCGTCGTCGTGCTGATTGCGGTGCTGGCCGTGTTCCTGCCGATGGCCGGTCTCACGCTGCTGATTGCGCTGCTGGTCGACACCGGCGTCAACGCAGCAGGGCGCCTGCGCCGAGCTAACGCCTAGATGCCCCAGGCGTCGGCGAGGATGCCGGCCAGCTTTTCCGTCCGCTTACGGACAATCTCGGGGGTCCAGGCGTCCTGTTCCATAAGGTCGCGGGTCAGGGCAAACTCCTGGCCGCCGCCGCCATTGAAGTAGATTTCCTTCTTGGCGCGGTAGTCCAGCCGGTCCGCCTTCTGGTTCACTTTCGTGGTCAGCAGCACGAAATTGCCGATCGTGTCGCATTGCTCGCGCCGCTTGGTCACGTCAGGCCAGGTGTTCAGCCAGTGGCTGTCTTCCGGGATGGTGCGGGGCAGGACATGCTCCACCGTCGCATCCGATTCCGGCGGGATTGTCTTGCCGCCTGCGAGCGCGGCGCACAGGCGAAGCGCAATCGCCCGGCGCTGACCGAAGGTCGCGAACCGGCCGATCAGGCGCTCGCGTGTCTTCTTGCCTTCGTCGCGCGAAATGGCGAACGGCCCCGTCTTCGACAGCAGCACGCGGTCGTTGCGCACGGCTTCGGTGACGCGCGCGAAACGGCGGCTGCGCTGGTCGCGGTCGTGCACCAGCAGCTGCATGACGTAGGCGAGGCGTTCGAGGTTCGAGAAGAATTCGGGCGCGGCCGGGTCGTCCGCGCCGCGTTCCGCCAGGAAATGCAGGGCCGGCGCGCGCCAATTGTGCTGTTCCAGTGCACGCATCTGGTGGAGCGAGTTGGCGATCGCTTCGGAACGCGGGCCTTCCTCCAGCTGCGCCGTCTCGATCTGACGATAGGCGCGCACATAGGCGGGCAGCATTTCGTCGAGGAACTTCCGGGCGTCGATCTTTGCGAGCGCGCCTTTCTGGAAGGCGGCAACGATGTCGCCCCGGGTGCCCCGGTCGAAGATGGTGCGGATCTGGCGCAGCAGGTCGTCGAATGCATTGCCGCCAAGCGTGGCTTCGTGTTCTGCCCAGCGTTCGGCGTAGCGGGCGGCATCGGCGGAGGAAAACCTTGCGCGCTGGAAGAGCTCGGTCTTGATGATGTCGTGGGCGCCGGGCTCCTTGCCGCGTGTATTCAGCACACGGAATACCTTGAAGCCCTGGTCCTTGTTGTCGACGACGACGCGTACGAGGGCACAGCCCTTGGTGACGATCTCGGCAAGCGCGCGGCGCTGCTCCGGCGTCATCTCGCCGAGTTCCTTGTGGAAGGCGGCGGCGTTGGCCAGCATCCTCGTCTGGCTTTCGCTTTCGCCGGGGTCGGAATCCAGAGCGAGCGTGGCGCCGGGCCGTTGCAGCGTGTCGCGGAAGAAGGCGCCGTCCTGGTAGTTGAGGGCGATGCGCCAGTTGGCGCCTTCGCCGAGAATCGGTCGGGCTTCGTCGGCGATCAGGGCGTTCAGCGCGTTGGCGCGGTCCTTGTCGCTCTCGAGGTCGCGCAACACGCAGAGCAGGATGGTGAGGGTGGTCAGTCGCTGCTGGCCGTCGACGATCTCAAGGATGCCGGGCTCGTCGCCGTGCACGAAGACGACGGCGCCGATGAAGTGCGGAATCTGGGCTTCGGTCGCTTCCAGAAGGTCACCGAGCAGTTCCAGCGCTTCGGGTTCGCCCCAGGAATAGCTGCGCTGATAGGGCGGCATGCGCAGCTTCTCGCCCGGCGCGAAGACGTCGCTCAAAGAGCTTTCCTGCGCCCGGACTCCGAGATGCATGCCTTTACCCCTCTACAAGGCCCTCTCCCTAGCCCTTGCCAAACGCGATCACAACGAGACATGAACGGTTGGCAAGGTAATTCACGGTAGAGTGTGACGGGAGAGTAACGCATGCGGCTGGTGCGATTCAGGCAAGGCGGGAAGACGGGCTATGGCCGTCTCGAGGGCGACACGATCCGGCCGGTGGCCGGCGATACGCTGGCTGAGGCGCTCGCCGGCGCGCCGGCGGGCGCGCCGGTGGCACTGGCGGATGTTCGCCTGCTGGCGCCGGTGGCGCGGCCGGGCAAGATCCTCGGCATCGGTGTGAACTATGCGGCCCACGCGGCTGAAAGCGTCAGCTTCGTCGATGCGTCGAAACCCGAAGTGCAGAAGTGGTTCAACAAGCAGGTCACAGCGGTCAACGGCCCGTTCGATGATGTGCACCTGCCGAAGGTCTCGTCCCAGCTCGACTATGAAGGTGAGCTCGTGGTGGTGATCGGCAAGCACGGCCGGCATGTGCCCCGTGCCCGCGCGATGGAGATCGTGGCGGGCTATTGCGTGGGCTGCGACTATTCCGTGCGTGACTGGCAACGGGCGAGCCAGACGATGATCATGGGCAAGGGGTTCGATACGCATGCCGTGTTCGGCCCGGCGCTGGTGACGCCGGATGAGGCGGGCGACATCTCCGGCCTCCAGCTGCGCACCTTCGTGAACGGCGAACTGCGCCAGACGGCGACCCCCTCGCTGATGATCCACGACATTGCTGCCCAGATCGAGCACCTGACGGCGGCGTTCACGCTGGAACCCGGCGACGTCATCTATACCGGCACCCCGGCGGGCGTCGGCGCTGGCCACACGCCGCCGAAATGGCTGAAGGCGGGCGACACCGTTCGGGTCGAGATCGACCGCATCGGGGAGATCGAAAACAAAGTTGTGGAGGAACCCCAGACGGCGCGTATCGGCTGAGGCGCTGCTGGCCGGGGAGGAACGACAGGGCCCCATCCTTGCGAACAGGGCCCCTGTCTCCCCCGAGACGCCCCCGCTCCGGCCAATAGTGGCCGCGGACCGGCGCGTCTTAACGAGGCTTAAGCCTTTGTTAATCGCCTGTAGGCGTTGTGGTCCATGCCGGATGTGCCGTGGCGGCAGAAGAATTGGCGGCGTGTTGCGTTATGGCAACGGTTTGTGACCGGGTTGCGGGCAGGGCCAAATCAAGCCACTTCCGAGCAATTCGTTAACCATTTCGGCCATAATTTTAAGATTGATGAGAAGTTTCCGGGTGCTGGTCTGATGACGTTCTTGCTGTTCCTCGTATACCTCGCCGCCGGCGCGGGCGTGGGCTATGGACTCTTCAGCCTGACCGCTGTGGGACTCCCGCTCTCGATCGCAGGCGGCGCCATCACCACGGCCGTGCTCGGGCAGGTCCATATCCTCGCGCGGGCCGGTGCTTCCTCGAAAAAGCTCGATGACCGCCTGAACACGATCGAAAAAGACCTCACCAACGTTATCCGCACGGTGAACGTGGTCGAAGCGCGGACGGATGCGGTCGAGCAGACCGTGAAGATCGAGCTGACCGAGCGCCGCGATGCGCTGGTCAAGGAAATGAAACAACTGGAAGGCCTGATCGACCGGCTGACCCGCAGCTTCGAGAACAAGCTGGTCGAAACCCCGGCGCAGAAACACGCCAATGCGGTGGACGATGCCATCCTGCGCGATGTTCGCGAGGCACTCCACTACGGCCGGGTCGACCTCCACCTTCAGCCGATCGTGTCACTGCCGCAGCGCCGTGTGACTTTCTATGAAGGCCTGACCCGCCTTCGCCGGGCCAACGGGTCGCTGATCCTGCCGGCTGACTTCCTGGATGCCGGCCGGCGCGCCAACCTGATGGGCATCATCGACAACCTGACCCTGTTCCGCTGCGTGCAGATCGTGCGCAAGCTGGCCGAGCGTGACCGCCGCGTCGGCGTGTTCTGCAACATTTCCGCCTCGTCTCTCGAAGACCCGGCCTTGTTCCCCATCGTGCTGGACTACATGACCGAGAACCGCGACCTGTCCGGCGCGGTGATCTTCGAGCTGCCCGCCGACAAGTTCGAGATCCGCTCGCCGACCATGCGCGCGAACATGGAAAAGCTCGCGGCGCTCGGCTTCCGCTTCTCGGTCGATCATGTCGAAAGCCTCGCGCTCGACCTGCCGCGCCTGCAGGGCGCCGGAGTCCGCTTCGTCAAGATGAACTGCGCGATGCTGATCGAGCAGCTGCGCGACCCGCATGGCCAGCGGCCGGTGTCGAACATCAATCGCCGCATCGAAGGCACGGAAGTCAGCGCGGTCCTGTCTCGCTATGCGATCACGCTTGTTGCCGAGAAGATCGAGGATGAGGCGAGCGTGCTGGAAATCCTCGAGTTCGAAGTGCCGTATGGCCAGGGCCATATCTTCGGTCCGCCGCGCCCGATCAAGTCGTCGCTGATGGACGACACCGCCCCGCCGCAGGAACTGATCGACCGGTTGTCGAAGTTCGGCTGAACGGGGCCGGCTTGATTTAGCCAAAGTTTGCAGGCCTGCTTAGCGCGTCCAGTGGGAGGATGCGCATCGATGAAACCCTATACCCTTGTCGCCGCAGGACTGGCCGGTTTGCTGGCTGCCTGCGTGATCGCCCCGGCCAGTACCGAGCTCGCCGCCCCCGCGCAGGCCTCGCCAATATCGGTCGCCGAGGCGCGCATCGCTTATGTCGGCATTACCGGAACGCTGCCGGAAGAAGGCAACGACCTGCCGCCGGCGGCGCTCGATCCGCTGATGGACCGCGTGCCGGTGCTGCTCGACCTGACGATCCGCCCACCGCTGCAGCTGAACGCGGTTGGCGCGGACGGGCTGTATGAGCCGGTCGGCGAGTGCGGGTTCGGTCCGGTGGACGTGAGCGAAGTGTCGGTGCCGACGGGCTCGAACCACATGCTGATGTCGGTGCGCCTCGGCACGCCGGTGGACCACCCGGCAAACCTGCTCAGCTGCGACTACGATCCGGCGGAGATGACCGACGAGTCGCCGGGCGTCGTCTACCGCCTGCGCGGATGTTTCCTGCCGCAGTCGGTATCGATCCCGACAGCCGTGCAATGGGTGCTGAACCCGCTGCCGGCGGACGCCTGCGGGCTGGGTGATTGACCGCGCGGGCCGGCCAGCCTACGCCCCGGCGCCATGACAGCACCCGATTTTCCTGCCGGCCTTGCCGGCATCGCCAGCCGCTATGATACGATCCTCTGCGACGTCTGGGGCGTGATCCATAACGGCCGCGCGGCCTTCGCCGAAGCGTGCGAGGCGCTGGTGAAGTTCCGCGCCGGGGGCGGGCAGGTGAGCCTGATCACCAACGCCCCGGTGCCGGACGCTCAGGTCGTTCGCTATTTCGAGCCGCTTGGCGTGCCGATGGACGCCTTCGACCTCTGCGTCTCGTCGGGCGATGCAACGCGGGCCGAACTGGCCGCGCGGCCGGACATGAGCGTCTGGCGCATGGGCGGTGACGAGGGCTGGGAGCATGACCGGTTTCTGTATGAGGGGCTGGGCCACCGGTTCATCGACAATGACAAGGCCGACCTCTTGCTGTGCATCGGCCTGCGCGACCAGGTGAACGACCAGCCGGAGGACTACCGGGCCGAGCTGGCCGCGGCGGTCGCCAAAGGCATCCCGATGCTGTGCGCCAACCCGGACAAGCAGGTGCGCGTAGGCGGCAAGCTCTACTGGTGCGCCGGCGCGCTGGCAGCGATCTATGAGGACCTCGGCGGCCAGGTGATCTATCCCGGCAAGCCCTACGCGCCGATCTACCAGCTGGCGATCCAGCGCCTGACGGCGCTCAACCGGGCCCCGCAGCGCATTCTCTGCATCGGCGATAGCCCGGCGACCGACGTGCGCGGCGCGCGCCTGCAGGGCTTTGACAGCCTCTATGTCGGCACGGGGCTGAAGCAGCACGGGGCCAATTTTCAGGCAGAAGTTACGGATTTGCTCGCCGATTACGGGGAACAGGCCACTTTCGCCATGACAGGACTCAGATGGTGACGCCGCGCGGTGCGCCGTGTAACGGAAAAAACAGACAAGAATTCAGGAGCCCTCAAGGCATGACCCAGTTCAGCGGTTTCAAGTATGAAGACCTGCAGATCGGCCAGTCGCACGAGACCGTGCACACGATCACCGAGAATGACATCCAGCGCTTCGCGGAAGTGTCAGGCGACTTCAATCCGCTGCACATGTCGGACGAGTTTGCCGCCGGCACCATCTTCGGCAAGCGGATCGCCCACGGCGCGCTGACCGCCAGCTATATTTCCGGCATCCTGGGCAACAACCTGCCGGGTCCGGGCGCCATCTTCGTGGGCCTGTCGATGCGCTTCAAGCGCCCGGTCCACATCGGGGATGTCGTGACGGTGCGGGCCGAAGTGGCCGAGAAGCAGGACCGGGGCAACCGCGTGACGCTGAAGATCGAGTGCATTGTCGAGGGCAAGCGCGTGATCAGCGGCGAGGCCGAAGTGGTGGCTCCAAGCCGAGGGAAGTGATGGCGGTCTACGCCGACTACCGCGGACTACCGGAAGGCGCGCAGGGCGCCTCGATCGCGCTTGGCAATTTTGACGGGCTGCACGATGGCCACCGCGCCGTGATGGAAGCCGCCCGGCTCGCCGGGCAGGGCCGGTTTTCGGTGGCGACCTTCGAGCCGCCGCCGCGCGCCTACTTCAGGCCGGGCGACCCTCCGTTCCGTATTTTCCGGCCAGAGCGGCGCAATGCGGCGATCCTGGCGGCCGGGGCGCAGACGGTGTTCGAGCTGCCGTTCAATGGCGAAATGGCGGCGATGACTGATGAAGGCTTCGTGCGGGCCGTGCTGGTCGACGGGCTGAAGGTGACGCACGTATCGGTCGGGTTCGACTTCCGGTTCGGCCGTGGCCGGATGGGCCATGCGCAGCGCCTCTCGAGCCTTGGCCGGGCGCTGGGGTTCGGCGTGACGATTGTCGAGGAGGTCGAAGGGTACGGCGCCAAGGCTTCTTCTACTGCGATCCGGCAGGCGCTGATGGCGGGCGAGCCCGAAATCGCGGCTGCGATGCTGGGCGGCCCCTGGATTGCTGACGGCGTGGTGGAAGGCGGCGAGAAGAACGGCCGCGAACTCGGCTTTCCCACGGCCAACTTCCAACTCGGCGAACTGATCCATCCGAAACACGGCGTCTATGCTGTTCGCGCCCGGATTGAAGGCGAAAAGGACTGGCGCCCGGGCGTTGCCAATTTCGGGCGCACGCCGACGACGGGCCTGCGCGACCCGCTGCTCGAGACCCACATCTTCGACTTTTCGGGCGACATCTACGGCAAGAAACTGGAAGTGCAGCTGGTTGCGTTCCTGCGGCCGGAACTGAAGTTTGCGAACCTGGACCTGCTGGTGGAGCAGATGCACAAGGATGCGGCCGAGGCGCGCGCAATCCTGGCAACGCCCGGCTGAAACATAAAAATTCCGCAATCTGACCGCTTCGCCGCCCTTCACAAGGCTGGAAAACGGGAGGATGCTGGCGGTATTGAGCAGCCCAAGGGGAGGGAATCCATGCGCCGCCTTCTGACAACTCTGGCCATCCTGGCCACCGCCTCCACGCCCGCCTTTGCGGACGACAACGCCATCGTCAAATCGGTCAAGCTGGCCGACCTGCAGCGCATCCTCGCCGAGGAAGGCTATACCATCAACAGCACTGGCGATGACGGTGCCATTTCGATCCGGGCGACCGATGAGGCCGAGACCGGCCTGATCTTCAACCTGCTCGGCACGGCCTGCGAAGTGGAGGGCACCGATGGCTGCCTCGGCATCAACATGCAGGTTCGCTACGACGCGGACGGCACCGAGACGCTGGAGCGGATCAACGACGTGAACCTGATGTGGGCGGCAACATCGGCCTGGTATTCGCCGGATGGCTATGACGGCGCGACGCCGACGGTCGGCATCACGCGCTACGTCATCCTGGATGGCGGCATGACCGTGCGCAACATCAAGGACAACCTTGCCAACTTGCTGGCGATCGCCCCGCAGGCGGCCGACTATATCTGGGAAGTCGGCGACTATGCGCCGGACGGCGACGACTGGTAACCGCGCCGCGCCCCGGTGGGGTGACAGGGCCGGGGGCGGCGTGGTAACCGCTGCCCGATGACACGGACCCGGGCGATCCAGACCATACGAATTAGCGGCCCGGCTGCCGGCTGAACCCTTTGTTCAGCTGCGGCCGGGTAAGCCCGTTTGGCCTGAGGCCGCTCGCCCATTCCCGTTATCCGCTGACGAAGACCTGACCGAAGATGACCGATACTGCTGCGACTGAACGCGATTACCGCGACACGCTGTTCCTGCCCAAAACCGAGTTCCCGATGCGCGCTGGCCTGCCCAAGGCCGAGCCCGAATGGATCAAGCGCTGGGACGCGATGGGTCTCTACGCCAAGCTCCGCGAGACCGCCAAGGGCCGCGCGCCCTTCATCCTGCATGACGGCCCGCCCTACGCCAACGGCCACATCCACCTCGGCACGGCGCTCAACAAGATCATCAAGGACATCATCGTCCGCTCGCACCAGATGCAGGGCTTCGATGCCTCCTACCTGCCGGGCTGGGACTGCCATGGCCTGCCGATCGAATGGAAGGTGGAGGAGGAGTTCCGCTCCAAGAACCGCCCGAAGGATTCGGTTCCCGCCGACGAGTTCCGCGCGGCCTGCCGCGCCTATGCCGAACACTGGGTGAAGGTGCAGGGCAAGGAATTCCGCGCCCTCGGCATCGAAGGCGAATGGGACGATCCCTACCTCACGATGGCGTTCGACAGCGAGGCGATGATCGTCTCCGAATTCCTCGACATGGCGATGAAAGGCGGCCTCGTGCGCGGCGCCAAGCCGATCATGTGGTCGCCGGTGGAACGCACGGCGCTCGCCGAAGCGGAAGTGGAATACCACGACCGCAAGGTGCCCGTGGTGTGGGTGAAGTTTCCGGTCGTCGATTCAGATGCCAGCGTCGTGATCTGGACAACCACGCCCTGGACGATCCCTGCCAACCAAGCGGTCAGCTTCAATCCGGCAATCTCTTATGGCCTCTATGAGGTCACTGATGTGATGTCGGAGGAAGAGCTTGGCTTTGCGCCGTATGTGAAGCGCGGTGACAAGGTGATCTTCGCCGACAAGCTGGCCGCGGACGCGCTGACGGCGGCAAAAGCCAAGGCTTGGTCGCGGGTGGTCGACATCAACCCCGCCGACTTGCGCGAGGGACTGCGCCATCCGCTGCATGCCCTTGCGCCCTTCTTTGCCCATCGCATCCCGATGCTTGCCGGCGACCACGTCACGGAAGATGCCGGCACAGGCTTCGTGCACACGGCGCCGGCTCACGGCGAGGATGACTTCGAGGTCTGGGTGGCGACGGGTCACACGACGCAGGAAATCCGCCAGATCGTCGATCCGGATGGTCGCTATACGGATGAAGTGCCTGCGCCCCTCGCCGGTCTCGACATCATCGTCACCTCTGGCAAGAAGCGCGGCGAGGCGGGCAAGGCGAACAATGAGGTGATCCGCCTCCTCGCCGAGAGCGGAAACCTGCTCGCGCGCGGCATGACGACGATCCGCGATGCGCACTCCTGGCGCTCGAAAGCGCCGGTCATCCGCCGCGCCACGCCGCAATGGTTCATCGCGATGGACAAGCCGGTGCATGCCGGCAAGACGCTGCGCGAACTGGCGATGAAGGCGATCTCGGATACGGAATTCTTCCCGGCGACGGGACGCAACCGTCTCTCCGCGATGGTCGAGAGCCGTCCGGACTGGCTGATCTCGCGCCAGCGCAACTGGGGCGTGCCGATCACGCTGTTCGTGAACGCCAAGGGCGAGCCGCACACTGCGGCCTTGTCGAGGGACCAGGCCGACAAGCTCAATGCGAACATCAAGGCGGCGATTGAGAAGACGGGCGTGGACGGATGGTTCGCCACACCGGACGCAGACTTCTTCGCCGGCACCGGCGTCTCGCCAGATGGCTGGGAGAAGGTCACCGACGTGCTCGACGTCTGGTTCGACTCGGGCACGACGCACGCTTTCGCGCTGCGCAAGCGGGGCATCATCGATAACGCGACCGGGCAGGCGGATGTCTACATGGAAGGCTCCGACCAGCACCGCGGCTGGTTCCAGTCGTCCTTGCTGGAAAGCTGCGCCACGCGCGGCATGGCGCCTTACAGGAAGGTCGTCACGCACGGCATGGTGGTCGACGCCGAAGGCAAGAAGATGTCGAAGTCGATCGGCAACACGATCGAGCCGGACGAGTTCCAGAAGCAGCACGGCATCGAAATCCTCCGCCTCTGGACGGCCTCTGCCGACTATTGGGACGATACCCGCATCTCCGATGAGATCATCAAAGGCACAATCGAGACCTACCGAAAGCTGCGCAACACGCTGCGCTACCTGCTCGGCGCGCTGGACGGCTATACGCCCGCTGAAGTCATAGAAGCCAAGGACATGCCGGGCCTCGAACGCTTTATCCTTCACCGACTCGCCGAACTCGACGGCGAGGTGCGCGCCGCGTTCAAGGTGTTCGACTTCAAACGCGTGATGACCGCGATCGTGAACTTCGTGAACGTCGAGCTTTCGGCCGTCTATTTCGACATCCGCAAGGACGCACTCTATTGCGACCCGTCCTTCGTCACGGCGAAAGCCTGGGACGCTGAAACCTCCGTCTACGGAAATCGCCGCCGCGCGGTCCGCACGGTGATGGCCGCTGTCATGGAACGGCTGCTCTGCTGGCTCGCCCCGGTCATGCCGTTCACGACCGACGAAGCCTTTGGCGAAAGCCACCTGAAAGGCTCGGCGCCTTCCGTCCACTTGCTGCTCTTTCCGGAAACCCCCGCCGCCTGGCGCGATGCGGCGCTCGCCGCGCGCTGGGAGAAAATCTTCAAGGTCCGCCGCGTGGTCACCGGCGCCCTCGAAGTCGAACGCCGCGAGAAGCGTATCGGCGCCTCGCTCGAAGCGGCGCCGAAGGTGGTGATCGCGGACGCCGCGCTCGTGGCAGCGTTTGAAGGCGAGGACGCCGGCGACGTGTTCATCACGTCCGGGGCCGAACTGGTTCAGGCGGCCGCAGGGCCAGCGGGCGCCTTTGCGCTCGACGATTCGCCCGGCATCTGGGTCCTACCGCAGAAGGCTTCGGGGGTGAAATGCCGGCGCAGCTGGAAATATTTCGACCCGGCCACCGCCAATCCGGCCTTCCCGGACATCACCCCGCGCGATGCGCTGGCGGTGAAGGCCTGGGACAAGGCGGCGGGATGAGGCCATGCCTGCACACAAACGCTTGATCCCCCCGGCCCGGTCTGCAATCTCAGCCGCATGAAATTGTCGATACAATCCGCCTGGCCATACATTCTGGTGCCGTTCGTGGTGCTGGCCGACCAGGTGAGCAAGTGGCTCGTGCTTGCAGAACCACGCTTCAACTCTTCGGCGTGCTTTGCAGACCCGCAGATGTGCGGCCGGATACCTCTGTCGGGGCCGCTCGACTTCACGATGACCTGGAACCGCGGTATGAGCTACGGCCTGTTCCAGTCGGACGGAATCGGCCGCTGGATCCTCGCCGCCGTCATGCTCGCCATCGCCATCGGCTTCCTCGTCTGGCTGCTGCGGGCCGAAGGCCGCTGGCTGAGGCTGGCGCTCGCCCTCGTCATCGGCGGGGCCTTCGGCAACCTGATCGACCGGGTCCGCTTCGGCGCCGTGGTCGATTTCATCGATGCCAATGGCCTGTTTTTCCCTTGGATCTTCAATATTGCAGATGCGGCCATCTCGGTTGGCGCGGTGCTTCTGTTTGTTGACCAGTTCTTACTTTCCCGGCCAAAACAGGCTAACAGCCACTAAGACCGGCCCTCAGCCCTCCAGAAACGGATCTGCCCCAGCCCATGAAGAAGTCTCTCCTCATTCTCGCCGCTGGCGCCGCCCTGGCCGCGACATCGGCCTGCACGTCCTCCGGTAACGGCGGCGCGACCCCGAACGAATTCCGCGTGGTCACCAAGGCGCCGCTAAGCGTGCCGCCGGAATACAGCCTGCGCCCGCCGGCGGCGGGCACCACCACACCCGCTGAAGTCGAAGCCGCCACCACCGGCGTGACGACGGCTTTCGGCACGACCCATGGCCAGGATGCCAGTGCGTCGGAAAAGGCCCTCGTGGCTGCTGCTGGCGCCAATGCCGCCAATTCTGCGGTGCGTGCGCAGGTCGATTACGAAGAGACCAAGTCGATCCGCAAGTCATCGACCGTCTCGGACCGCATCTTCTTCTGGCGCAAGGACAAGGCGGAGGATGCCACCTCGGCCGCCACCGACAACGCCACCGGCGACCAGGCAGTCACCATCGAACGTACCAGCGGCGGCCCGCGTATCCGGTTGCCCGGGACCTGAGGGTCCGACACTAAAGCCTTTCGTACCAACCCGGAGAACGTCCATGAAACGGAGTCTCGCCGCCGGGCTATTCGCCCTGTTTGCTTCCCACGCAGTCGCAGAGGAGGCAGTCTGGACTCCCTCGACGTTCACGCTCGACAACGGCATGGAAGTGGTGGTGATCCCCGATCACCGCGCGCCCGTCGTCACCCATATGGTGTGGTACAAGGTCGGCGCGGTCGATGAGGCGCCCGGCAAGTCCGGCATCGCGCACCTGTTCGAACACGTGATGTTCAAGGAAACCAAGAATATCGGCCCGGAAGAGTTCACGTCCATCGTGCAGCGCTCGGGCGGCCAGCTGAACGCCTTCACCAGCTGGGACTACACGGCCTATTACGAGCGCGTAGCCAAGCCGCAGCTCGGCAAGATGATGGAACTTGAAGCCGAGCGGATGGTGAACCTCATCATCAACGACGATCCCAAGGGCCCGTTCATTTCCGAGCGCGACGTGGTCAAGGAAGAGCGCCGCCAGCGCATCGACAACAATCCCGGCGTGATCCTGCAGGAACAGGTGCTGTCGCAGATCTGGAAGGGACACCCCTACGAAATCACGGTCATCGGCAAGATGGACGAGGTTGCCGCGCTCACCCCGCAGGACGGTCTCGATTTCTACCAGCACTATTACAGCCCGGAGAATGCCATCCTGGTGGTCGCGGGCGATGTGACGCCGGACGAGGTGCGCGCGCTGGCTGAAGCGAACTACGGCGTCATCCCCCGCAGCGGAACGCCGCCGACCGAGCGCAAGTGGCGCGCGGTCGCCCCGCTCAGCGAAACGCTGACACTGGAACATGCCGACCCGAAAGTGCGCCAGCCCAGCTGGAGCCGCTACTATCTCGGCTATTCCCAGCTTCGCCAGCCGAAGGAAACCCTGGCGCTGGAAGTCGGGCTCGAGATCCTTGGCGGCGGCATGACCAGCCGGCTTTACCAGTCGCTGGTGGAGCAACAGCAGGTCGCCATCGCCGCGAATGCCTATGGCTACACGTCCCTCCACGACGAAGGCCCCGCGGTGCTTTCGGCCAGCCCGGCACCGGGCGTGTCGCTGGAAACGCTGGAGACGGCGCTGATGACGGAAGTCGAGAAGGTGCTGGCCGAAGGCTTCACCGAGGCCGAAGTCGTGCGCGCCCGCAACAAGCTGGCGGCGGATGCCATCTATGCCCGCGACAGCCAGTCCGGCATGGCGAACCTGTTCGGCGGATGGCTGGCGATCGGCGGCACCGTGGACCAGCTGCTGGCCTATCCGGACGAGGTGCGGGCGGTGACGCCTGAGGAGGCCATTGCCGCGGTTCGCGCCGTGTTCGCGCCGGACAAGAACTATATCGAAGCCCACCTTCTGCCGGCTGAGGGAGACCTCTGATGCCTACGACCAAACTTCTTCTCGGGGCGGTTGCCCTCTCGGTGCTTTCCGGCTGTTCGACCGTTCACGGATGGTTCCAGGGCAAGCCTGAACCGGCTGAGCTGGCCGCGCCGGCGGAGCCCGGACTGGCCGTCACAGTGCATGAAGGCGAGTTCGCCACGATCCAGCAGTTCGTCACGCCGGGCGGCGTTTCGGTGTGGCTGGTATCCGAGCCGTCCATTCCGATCCTTGCGGTCGAGATGGCCTGGAAGGGCGGCGCCGCGGCCGATCCGGCTGGCATGCAAGGACTGGGCGAAGTCGTGGCCTACAGCATGAACGAAGGCGCGGGCGATCTGGACTCGCTGGCATTCCAGACTGCGATGGAAGACCTCAACATGAGCTTCGGTTGCACGGCTGGCGCCGAATGGACCAGCTGTTCTGTCTCGTCGCTGACCGACAATGCCGACGACGCGATGGCGCTGGTCGCGACCGCCTTCGCCGCGCCGCGCTTTGACGAAGGCCCGTTCCAGCGCTTCCTGCGTGAGGAGGAAGTCGGCCTCCAGACACGCGAGACGAACGCAGGTTACCTCGCCTGGCGCGCCACCGCTCAGGCGCTTTATCCCGACCACCCGTTCGCGCGCGAAACGACCGCTGAAAGCCTGGCGGCGCTCACGCCGGCGCTTGCCCGCGAACACATGCGCACACTGATGACCCGTGATCGCCTGATCGTCACGGCCGTGGGCGCCGTCTCACCGGAAGAACTCGCACCGCTGGTCGACGAAGTCGCGGCTGGCCTCGCCGAAACGGCGACCATCCCGGAGGTCGCGCCGGTTGACGTTGCGGCTGCGCCGGTGACCGAAGTCGTGATCGACCTGCCGCAGCCGCAAAGCCTCGTGCGCTTTGTCGGCCCTGGCATCGACCGCACCAATCCGGATTTCTTCCCCGCCTACGTCCTGAACTACACGCTCGGCGGGGGCGGTTTCGAGAGCCGTCTGATGAAGACGCTGCGCGTGCAGAAAGGCCTCACCTACGGCGTGTCGACGAGCCTCGACCCGAACCCGATGCTGCTCACATGGTCCGGCGGCGGCCAGACCAAGAACGAAAGCGCGGGCGAGTTCGTCGCTGGCGTGAAGGATGAGTTGCAGGCCTTCATCGATGGCGGCGTGACGGAGCAGGAATTGTCCGACGCCAAGGCCTACCTTGTCGGCTCGTATCCGCTCGGCTTCGACTCGAATGCCAAGATTGCCAGCCAGATGATGAACGTGCGCCAGGACGATCTCGGGGTCGACTACTTCGATCGCCGCAATGACCTGATCAAGGCGGTGACGCTGGAAGACGTGAACCGGGTGGCGAACGCCTATCTCAGCCCGGATCGCTATTCCTTCATCATCGTCGGTGAACCCGAAGGCATCGCGGCGCCCGCGCTCGCAGAATAGGTACGGGGCGCGGCGGATCTAGTCTCCCGCCGCGCCGCCGTCCGTCCTCACGAGAAACTGGCGCAACGCGGCTTCGTAAGCGTCCGGCTGGTCCCACCAGAGCTCGTGGCCCGCCCGCTCGATCATCTGATACTCAGCGTTCGGAAAGAGCGCCGCATATTCCGCCACGGCCTCATACGGAATCGTGTCGCACTGTCCGTGGAGAACCAGAACAGGCGCCAGCATGCCCTGCATGTCCTGACGCGGATCGCGGAAATCGTCCGGGAAGAAGTTCACGCCGATCCGGCTATACGCACCGGCGCCGCCCTCTTCGGGCTGCACATTGGCGCCGTCACAGACCATGCTTCGCGTAAACTTGCTGGCCATCGTATTGAGCGCCGCGTCCACTTCGGAATCCGGCGCAAACTTCACATTGAAGGCTTGCGCGAGGGCCATCGACACGATTGCCCGGAACGGCAACCGCGTCAGGCTGGTATCGTGATCCAGCGTCGCTGACGTATCGATGAACTTCAGTTCCGGCGGCGGCGGGTAGCGCACTTCATTCACCCAACGCCCCTCGTCGTCATAGAGGTTCGGCTTCAGGTCGCCCGGCGAACTCAGGATCAGCGCTGCAATCCGGTCCGGATGTCGCGCCGCAAAATGCGCCGCGATTGTGCCGCCAAATGAATGACCCATCAGGATCACGCGCTCGGCGTTCACATGGTGCGCGATGATTTCATCCAGGTCCGATACATGGCTGTCGAAGGTCGTGTCCTTCGGCCGTGCCCGCCGGTCCGAAAGGCCGGACCCGCTCTGGTCATAGAGATAAACGTCATGGCCGAGATCGCGCAGGCGCGTCAGCTCGCCAATCATGCTCGAGTGAACGTAACCGCCAGGCCCGCCATGAAGAAATACAATCGGCGGCTGCGTGCCCGAAGAAACAATGTGCGTGTAGGCGATCCGGTAACCGCCCTGCATCGTCCAGTACCGGGTCGACTCGCGTGGCTCAATCGCTGACACGGTCGGCGTCACCGGCCAGAAGGCCAGTACTGCGACCACGGCTGCGCCCAATGCCATCACTGACAGCACCGCCCGTGCAATCCATTTCAAGACGCGCATGAAGGTCCCCTTTCGCTTCAAGATGCACCCGGCAGGTCATCTGGATGCAGCGCGCACAGCCTTGAGAGAAAAATCTCAGTCCGCAGACTTCCGCGGCGTCGCGAGACCCGGCGCCGAGATGCTGCTCGCATGGTCGCGCCGGAAGCTGAAGAGTTCGGCGGGCCGCCCGCCGGTGCCGGTCTCCATCTGGCCGGTCCCGGCCACAAGCTGCGCCTTGTCGAGTGCGCGCCGGAAATTCTGCGTATGCAGCTGCAGGCCGAGGATGCCTTCCACCGAGCGCTGCAGGGCGGACAGGGTGAACCGGTCCGGCAGCAGTTCGAAGACGACGGGACGATACTTGATCTTGCTGCGCAGGCGCGACAGGCCGGTCGCGAGGATGCGCCGGTGGTCCGACGCCATCATGCTGCCGAGCCTCAGGCCGCCTTCCGGCAAGCCCGCATCCCGCGCGCATTCCCCCACAAGGCCCGCCTCGTAGAGCAGCTCATAGCGTTCCAGCACCCGCTCTTCCATCCAGCGCGCGCCGTCGAGGCCGAACGCCGTGCGCGCCCGGTCGAGACGCCGCGCGTTACCGGCTGCCCAGGTCCGCAGGCGCGGCGCGATCTCGGCCTCAAGCAAGGCAGGCCGGCGCACCCGGTGATCCTCCCACGGAAAATAATGGTACCAGTCCTGCCACCGCGCGCCGAATGCGGCGCCGGCCGGCCGCGCTTCCGGGGTCAGGGCGAGGTAGCCGATCGAGATCACCCTCGTGTCGGTCGGAATGTCAGTCAGGCTGTCTTCCGGCGTTTCGCGGTCCTTGTCGCCGAACGTGTAGAGCTGTTCGACATAGCCGATTTCGAAACCTGTCTGCTCGCGCACCCAGCCGCGCAGGGAAAGGTCGAACGTGCGATGGTTCAGCGGATCGAACGGGCCGAACGGCAGCGCGTCCTCGCCGCCCGCCCGGCGCGTCACGAGCACGTGCGGTTCGCCGTCCTTCAGGGCAACCATCACGGCCGACAGGCCGATCAACAGGCGGGGCGTCTTCATCGGGCAGCCTCATGGCGCAGCAGGGCCGACTGGATGTCGCCAAACCGCGCCAGGAACAAGGCCTGCGCCTCAGTCGGCGGCAAGGGGGTAAGGGCAAGCTCCAGCCCTTCCGGCGGCTTGCCGAAGAAGCCGTCGGACTCCGCCGGCGTGAACCCGGCGAGCTGCACCGCTTCAAACCAGGCGCAGATATTGTCGGCGCGCTTGATCACCTTCTTCAGTGTGGCCGGCGTCACCGGCTTCAGGCCGAAGCGGATATGCACCGCTTCCTGAAGGCGCGCCTCGACGCCCTTGTAGCTTTCGCCAAGGATCGCCTTGAACGGCGAGATCATGTCGCCGATCACGTATTCCGGGCTGTCATGCAGCAGGGCCGTCAGCGATTCGGCAGGGCCGAGACCGGGCTCCAGCCAGCGCACCAGCCGTTCGACCAGCACCGAATGCTCGGCCACCGAAAAGGCATGTTCGCCGCGCGTCTGGCCGTTCCACCGCGCCACACGGGCAAGACCGTGCGCGATGTCCTCGATCTCGATATCCATCGGCGAAGGATGGGCGAGGTCCAGCCTCCGGCCAGACAACATCCGCTGCCAGACGCGGGGCGGCTTAACAGATCGCTTCACGTGGGGTCTCCATCGGGGCATCTTTAAGGGATTGGTAGCACGGGTAAACAAACCACGGCGATCCGCTTACAAACTCGCCGCATTGCAGACACCATTCCCCAATGCCGCATTAAGGCGTTTGGCGCATAACGGTCGCACGCAACAGGCGAGCCCCGATACCCATGACCGAAGCCTTCCTCCACTTCTTTTCCGGCCAGACCTTCGCCATGCTGATGCTGGCCTGCGGTACGCTGGTCGTGGTGGTGGAAGCCGTGCGCGCCAGCCGCCGGGCCCTGTGGGGCGACATGTTCACCGAAGACTTCGAGGAATAGAGGCTTCAGCCTAATCCACGAAATTCGCGAGCAAGCGCAGGTAGGCGGCCTGGTAGGCGTTCGAGTTTTCCGAGATCTGCCAGGAATTCAGCGGCCAGCCGTCATCAAACTCGAGATAGGATTTCAGCGGCGGCTGCCCGTGAGGCGGTGACAACCGGCTCGTTCCGCAGGCCGCGTTGAGCTGCGCATTGCCGCAGCTTTCCGGGCAACAGGCATCCCAGTCATAGGTCGGGTTCGGTCCGCCGACGACAAAGCCGGGGATCGGCGTCTCGGTGTGCCAGCTTCTGTAGAACTTCATCACTGAGCGCTCGGCGCCAAACGCGCCCATATTGGTCAGGTAGGCCGTGCCGTGCGGGTTCTCGCCGTGCAGGTAATGCACATAGTCGAGCGCCCGGGCGGTCAGCCTCGCCGCTTGGTCGGCGTCTCCGGACAGGCGCGCGGCGTCGAGATAGAGCGTGCCCGTGCGCGCCATGACGCCGTTGCTGCCCCAATGGAGCGCGTCGACCGGCACACCGTAGCCCGGCGCCGCATCGCCGCTGAGGCGGCGGCTGAAAATCTCGGCATAGTAGGCGCGCACCTCCGGCGGCATGCCGGGCTGGCGCGCCACAAACAGCGCGGCATCCTGCACTTCATAACGGTAGGCATCGACGAGCCCGCTGGTCACCATCTGCGTTTCAGCGAAGGCCGCATCCATTTCGCGAAGGTAGGCTTCGTCTCCGGTCAGGGCCGAGAGATAAGCGGCGGCGGCATAGCGCTTGCCATTCAGGTATTCGGCATCGATTTCCTGCTGCCCGGCGCCAAGACCTTCCGAACCGGCGGACTTGTCGTTGTTGTAGAAGGTCACGGCGGGATTGGCCTCGGCCCACAGCCAGGCGGCAATCGCCCCCTTCTCGAGCCTTTGGGAGTAGGCGGCGAGGGCAGGCGAAGGATTGTCGCGCAGCAGCAGGGACCCCAGGGCGAAGGTGCCCGCGGCCGACAGGGTGGCCGATGTGCTGGCCGGGCCATACCGGCTTGGACCCTTGGCGGCGGAGGGCGGGCTTGCCGTATCGCGGCCGAGCACCGAGAGAACCGAGCCATCCTCATTCTGCATGCGCAGCAGCCAGTCCAGCCCCCACTTCACTTCATCCAGAACATCCGGCACGGCATTGCCGCTTTCGGGAATGCCGAAATCATCGCCCCAGGCGCCGGGATTCTCCGCATATGAAAGCAGCAGTGTGCGGCATTGGTCCGCTGTCCAGTTCGTGTACTGATTATAATCTCCGGCGTCGAACCACCCGCCATGCAGGTCGCGTTCAGTGGCGGCGTTTCCCGGCGCAGAGTAGAGGCGCGCCTCGGCATCCTGCCCTTTGCCGAGATGGCTTGCCGCGTCAGTCCAGCCTTCACCGGCGGCGGGCGACGACTTGGCGAAACCGGCGCGCTGGTAAAAGAAGGTCCGGAAAGCTTCGCGAAACACCGGCCGGTAGACTGAGTCCCGAACCGAGAAAGCCGCAGAGGCCTGCGCGCCGTCACCGGATGTGACGATGTACTCGCCAGGCTCGGAAATGCGCGAGATGTCGAGCGTCCACACCCGGTCGCCGGACAGCTGGTCCTCGGCGTCGCCTTCTTCAGGCTCGAGTGAAAAGGAACGGACCGGCTCGTTCGTGGCGGCATCGCGGACATAATAGGTCAGCCGGGGCTTTGACGACCAGGCGGTATCAAAGCCGCGCACCGGTTCACGCACACGGACGGTCTTGGGATCGCCGGGCCGGTAGCCGAACTGGTCTAGCACTATGGGCCCGGCCGGCACCGCATCTGCTGGGCGGGGCGGCGGGACAACCGCGTCAGAATGAGGCTTGCCGCAAGCGACCGTCAGACCTGCAAGACAGAGGACTGCGAAGCTTGCGGCGCGCCGCGTCATCCTGCGCGCTGCACGAACACCGTGCCTGCGGAGTACCCGGCGCCGAACGAACAGATGAGGCCCTTTTCGCCGGGCTTGATGTCGCTGGCGTGCTTGTGGAACGCGATGATCGAGCCCGCCGACGAGGTATTGGCGTAGGTGTCGAGCACGGTCGGGCTCTCGTCTTCCGTTGCCTCGCGGCCAAGCACTTTCGAGGCAATCAACCGGTTCATGTTGGCGTTCGCCTGGTGCAGCCACATGCGGCGCACGCCGGCCGGCGTCAGGCCGAGTTCCTGCATGTGTTCGCCGATCATCTCGGCCACCATGGGCACCACTTCCTTGAACACCTTGCGGCCCTCCTGCACGAACAACTTGTCTGGTGCATTGATGCCCTCCGGCGCGGTCCGGTTCAGGAAGCCGAAATTGTTGCGGATATTGTTCGAGAACTGGGTTTTCAGTTTCGTGCCGAGGATTTGCCAGTGCACCTTGGGCGCAATCTCCTCGGCCTCGATCAGCACGGCGGTCGCAACGTCGCCGAAGATGAAATGGCTATCCCGGTCGGTGAAGTTCAGGTGGCCCGAACAGATTTCCGGGTTCACCATCAGCACCGATTTCGCATGCCCGGCGCGGACGAAGTCTGCGGCGGTCTGGATGCCGAAGGTCGCCGACGAGCAGGCGACGTTCATGTCGAACGCGAAGCCCTCAATGCCGAGTGCATCCTGCACCTCGATCGCCATCGCGGGGTAGGCGCGCTGCATGTTTGACGCCGCGCAGATCACTGCGCCGATGTCTTCCGGCGCACGGCCAGCCGCCTTCATCGCATCCCGGGCCGCGAACACGGCCATTTCGGCAAGCACTGAAATCTGCTCATTCGGCCGCTCCGGAATACGGGGCGCCATCACATCGGGATCGACCACGCCTTCCTTGTCGACGACATAGCGAGACTTGATGCCGGATGCCTTCTCGATGAACTCCACCGAGGAATGGATCTTCGGATCCATCAGGCCGGACTTGATCTCCGCCTCGTTCTCGCGGTTCCAGCTGTCAGCCCAGGCATTGTAGCTGGCAACCAGTTCGGCGTTGGAGATTGAATGGGGCGGGGTCCAGAGGCCGGTCGCCGAGATCACGGGATTGCTCAAGGTTTTTTCTCCGTTCGCGCGCCGTTTGGGGCCTGCGCGTTCCTGTATCTTTTCCGTGACTATCCACTAGCCCGCGTTCTGCCCGGCGCCAAGAACCGCGCGCGTGTCATTGGACCGCCCGTTTCGGGATGCCGTACGCCTTGCGCAGCGCTTCGCGGTCTTCGGCGGCCTGCTGCGCCTCGCTCTGCTTGCGCGCCCGGTCGCGTTCGGCGTCGCCATAGGCTGTCATCACTTCGGTCTGGCAGGTCTCGCGCTTGTCCGGATCGGCGATACGGGCGCAGGCCGCCAGCGCTTCAGCATCGGCCTGGTCTTTCCAGGTCTGGCAACCGCCAAGGCTTGCAAGGGCGGCCAGGGCGGCCAGCGCTGCCGGAAAGCGGATCACCGCGGCGGCTTCCGCTCGGCTTCGCGCTTCACCGAGGCGCGTACGTCGGCAACGATGTTCTGCATGCACTCGTCCTGCGCTTCCTTCGTCGCCTTGCCTTCGCAGGCCTCGACCGGATTGGCGTAAGCGGCGACCGGTTCGCTGGTGCGGCAGGCGCCCGTCGCCGCCATCAGCGCCACGGCGGCGATCATCATCATCTTCTTCATCGGCGATCCCTCAACTCCCTGTGCCGGGGGCAGCTTACCTCATGGTCATTGACCATGCCAACTGCCTGCGCCCATGCGTACACGATTGTCGGACCGACGAACTTGAAGCCGCGTTTCTTCAGGTCCTTGGACATCCGCTCCGACCAGTCCGTAAAGGTTGGCGCCTCGCGGAAATTCTTCCACTTGCCGATGACAGGCTTGCCGCCCACCCAGCTCCAGCAATACTCAGAGAAATCTTCGCCGGCCGCGTGCATGTCGAGATAGGCCTGCGCGTTGCCGATCACGGCTTCGATCTTCTTGGGGCTTCGGATGATGCCAGGATTCTCCAGTGCCTTGGCGGCGCGTTTCGGCGTCCAGCGGGCGAGGCGTTCCGGATCGAATCCGTCGAACTCGGCGCGGATGCTTTCGCGCTTGCGCAGGATGGTGATCCAGCTGAGGCCCGCTTGCATGCCGTCGAGCTGCAGCTTCTCCCAGAGCGCGCGCGGGTCGCGCTCGGGCACGCCCCATTCCTCGTCATGGTAATCGCGGTAGAGCTTGTCGCTCAGCGGCGCCCAGCCGCAATACGGCGTTTCAGTCATCGGCGCCCTCATTGGCGAGGGCCGACATTTCGTCGAGAGCCCATTGTTCAAGATCAAATGTGACGGCGCTGCCGGCGCAGTTGAAGGCGAGCGACTGGTCCATCGCCTGCTTCACTCGGTCGAGCCGAACAAGCGCGAGCCCGTGCTCGCCGGTCGCGTCAACGCTTGTTACAGTGCCGACTTCCGCAGCCGCGAGGAGCGGCGCGCCCCTGGCAAGACCCGTTCCGGTCACGCGTACCGTCCGCTTACGGATTTTCCCGCGCCGCTTCATCCGGCTCGCGACTTCCTGTCCGACGAAGCATCCCTTGCGGTAGTCGATGCCGGCCATCAGGTCCATGTTGATGTCGGTCGGGAACACTTCCGCCGCGCGGTAATCCGCGCCCCATTCCGGCACGCCGGCCTTGATGCGGGCTGCATTCCAGGTTGCCGGATCCACATCGCCGCTGACGGAGCCCGCCGGGACAATGTCGCGCCAGAACAGCTTCAGGCTGCGCGGATCATCATCGCCGCTCTTGTCCGAAACCGCCGCCAGTCCCTCGTCGCGGACGATCTCGACCGCCGAGCGCAGGCGGAACATCTTCAGCCGCTTCAACAGGTCGTCGGCGGCCTCCTCGTGCACATCGATCAACACGCCGTCGGCCGTCCGCTTGGCGAGGTAGTCGGCGATCACCTTGCCCTGCGGCGTCAGCAGACCGCCATAGCGCATCTCGCCCTCGCGCCAGTCGGCCACCTTGTGAGTCACCGTCCGCTCCAGAAGGGCGAGCGTGTCGGGGCCGGTCAGGCGAAGGATGGCGCGGTTCGGGAAAGGCATGCGCCCTATCTAGGCGCTTCGCGGTGCGGCGTCAGCCCTTCAGCGTGCCCTTTGCGGCGATCACGGCTGTCGCGAGGGCGCTCTTCAGCAGCGTGCCGGCAAGGAAGGGCACAACGCCCGACGCGATGGCCACCTGCGGTCCCACGAAGTTCGAGAGCCAGGCCCAGCCGGCGGTCAGAATCACCGCGTGCAGGCCGATGAACCCGGCGAACCGCAGGCCATGGCCCGCCAGCGTCTGGCCTTTCGGCAGGTAGCCCGCAAGGAAGGCGGCCACCGGGAAGCTGATCAGGTAGCCCGCCGTCGGCCCGGTAAAGGCGAGGAGCCCGGCCTTGCCGCCCGCCAGCACGGGTGCGCCCGCGAGTGCGAGGCCCAGCCAGGCGAGCACGATGGCAGCGCCCGCGCGCGGGCCCAGGACGGCGCCCATCAGCACCACGGCCAGCGTCTGCAGCGTCACCGGAACCGGCACCATCGGCAGTGCCACGTAGGACGACATCGTCAGCACGGCGATACCTGACAGGCCGATCAGGACCGGGCGCAGGACAGGGTGGCTGAGCGGGCGGGCGAGTTGGGACATGGGAGGCTCCGGTCTGGTAGCGGTTCCTTGTGTGCGCCTCCCAACCGCCGGTCAACCCGGTGCAGCGCCTACGGCGGGTTGCGGATGACATCTGCCTCCGTGCGGCGCATAAGGGCGCCCATGACACAGGTATTTGATCTCATCCTGCGCGGCGGCACGGTTGTGACCCCCGGCGGCGCCGCCCAGACCGATATCGGCGTGATCGGCGAACGCATTGCCCACATCGGCGATCTCTCGAAGGCGGCCGCCGGTGAAATCTACGGAGCGGCTGGCCTGCATATCCTGCCCGGCGTCATTGACAGCCAGGTCCACTTCCGCGAGCCCGGCCTCGAATACAAGGCCGATCTCGAAACCGAAGCGCGCTCCGCTGCGCTCGGCGGTGTGGTCGCCGTCTTCGAGATGCCGAACACGAACCCCTCGACCATCACGCCGGACGCAATGCTCGACAAGCTCGCCCGCGCGAAGGGGCGCATGGACACCGACCATGCCTTCTACGCCGGCGCCACGCACGACAATGTCGGCCTGCTGGCCGAGATGGAGCGCATGGAAGGCTGCTGCGGCGTCAAGGTGTTCATGGGCGCTTCGACGGGCGACCTGCTGATCAAGGATGATGCCGGCGTCGAAGCCGTACTGCGCGCCATCAAGCGCCGGGCCGCGTTCCACTCGGAGGACGAGTACCGCCTTGAGGAGCGCCGCCCGCTGGCGGTGACCGGTGACTGGAACAGCCACATTGTCGTGCGCGATGTCGAGGCGGCGGTTTCGTCGACGCGCCGCCTGCTGCGCCTCGCGCGCAAGACCGGCAAGCGCATCCATGTGCTGCATATCTCCACCGCCGAGGAAATGGAGCTGCTGGTCAATGCCAAGGATGTTGCCAGCGTTGAAGTGTTGCCGAACCACCTGACGCTTGCGGCGCCAGATTGCTATGACCGGCTGAAGGGCTTCGCGCAGCAGAACCCGCCCGTGCGCGAGGCCCGCCACCGGGACGCGCTGTGGCGCGCGCTGAATGCCGGCATCGTTGATGTTCTGGCTACGGATCATGCGCCGCACACGATTGAAGAAAAGATGCGGCCCTATCCGGCCTCGCCCTCCGGCATGCCGGGCGTGCAGACCTTCGTGCCGGTGATGCTGACGCATGTGAATGACGGCAAGCTCAGCCTGCAGCGGTTTGTCGAACTCACCAGCGCTGGCCCGCAGCGCGTCTTCGGCCTCGCCGACAAGGGCCGCATCGCGGAGGGCTATCATGCCGACTTCACGGTCGTGGACCTGAAGCGCAAGGAAACGATCACGAAGGAATGGTCGAAGTCGAAATGCGGCTGGACCCAGTTCGACGGTTTCGAGGCAACCGGCTGGCCCGTCGCGACGATCATCCGCGGCGGCTTCGTGATGCGCAACGGCGAGATCACGCGCAAAGGCGGCGGCAAACCGGTGCGCTTCAACGAGACGCTGGAGCCTCAGGCTTGATCCCCAGCCCGCTGATCGAAGGCCTGCGCGCCCGATATGCCGAGCCAAAGCGGCACTATCACAGCTGGGATCATATCGAGGCGTTGCTGCGCCATTTTCACCGGTGGGAAGCGCACTTCCATCGCCCGGTCCCGGTACTTTGGGCACTCTACTGGCATGACGCGATCTACGATCCGCAGGCCAAGGACAATGAGGAGCAGAGCGCCGTCCTGCTCGAGCAGGAGGCGCGGGACCATCTGCCTGCCGAGGATATCGCGCTCGCGGCGTCCATCGTCCGCGCGACGACCGCCCACAAGGTGCCAGATCAGATCGGCGACAAGGACAAGGAAGATACAGCGCTCTTCCTTGATCTCGATCTCTCGATCCTCGGAGCGCCCACCCACGTCTACGACCGCTACGAAACCGACATCCGCAAGGAATACGCCTTCGTACCGCTCGAGGCCTACCGCGCCGGACGCGGCGCCATCCTCAAGGGCTTCCTCGCCCGCGAGCGGCTTTACCTGACGGACCTCGCTCATACCGATTGGGACGCGCCCGCGCGCGCAAACCTGAAACGGGCTATCTCTGCGCTCAGTCCTCGCGACTAGGTCGTATCAGAGCGAATGCACTGACGCCGTTCCAGGGATGCCTCACTCCTCCGGCGGCAACGCAAGCGACGCTTGCCCGAACGCATACTTCCAGCCTTGCGGTGTACGGACGTATGTGTCGCTGAACCAGAGCCTGCGCTCCATCGCTTCGCCTTCCGCAGAGGTGCCTTTCAGCCAGAGGCGCGCCGTGATGATGGCGGTGTCGCGGCCATAGAGGCGCACGGTTTGCGTGCCGGGGTCTTCCACTTGCCGCTCGTAAAGGATGTGGCGGGTGCGGGCAGAGTCCAGCAGGTCGCCGCGCGTGTAGGCCTTGCCGTTGCCCAGCACGACGATCATGTCCTCGTGCAAGATGGTGGCCATCGTCTCGGCATCGTTGCGCTCAACCGCAGCTTGGTAGACCGTGTCGAGCGCGGCCACGGCGCGGATGTCGTCTTCGGGCGCGGGGGTGGAGGCGCAGGCCGCAAGCAGGGCGAGCAGCGGGCAGGCGAAGGAACGCGGGTCCATTGTCAGTCTCATGTGTCGGGTGAAAGATGAGACCGGCCTACCAGCCCGCGGCCCGGCGGCGCTTGCACTATCTTGCTGATTTCACGCGAGGGCCGCCGACGGCGGCGCCCCGTGCCGGCGCGAGAAGCTGCGGCTGAAATGGCTGAGATTGTTGAACCCGCAGGCGTAGCAGGTCTCGGTCACGCTGCGCCCGGCGCGCAGCATCGCACGCGCCTGGTCGAGACGCACGTCGCGCAGGTAAGTGTGTGGCGGCTGGCCGGTGAGCTCCGTGAACACGCGCGTGAAGTTGAAGAGGCTCATGCCGACAGAACTTGCAAGCTCGGTGACCGTATGCGGACGGTCGAACTCGCGCTCGATCCGCTCGCGCACGGCATGCACGCGTTCGGCATACCAGGCCATCGTCCGCGCGCGGTAGGGCGCACGGCCAGGCTCGTCATGTGCGCGGAACACTTCGGTCGCGCAGTATTCCGCCAGCATGGGCAGGCCTTCGCTGACCGCGCGGCTCAGGCCCCAGTAAAGGTAGCGCACCCTATTGCTGCCCGCCCGGATGGCCTCGCTGCGCGCCGACCAGCTCTGTCCGGGATCAAACCCGTCTTCGCGCGCAGCCGTGTAAGTCAGCGAGAGGCAAGTATCACTGAACCCCTTGCCCTCGAACTCGGCGCGGAACCGCATGCCAGGATGGCTGATCATCACGTCGCCAGTCCGCGCCCGCCAACGTTTTTCCCCTACGTGCAGGTCGAATGCGCCGTCTTCGACGAAGCTCGCCATGAACGTCTCGGCGACTTCCTCATAGGGCTGGTCCTCGTGCTCCACCGGGTGATCGAACCGGTGCACCCTTATGCCAGGCAGTTCGAGAAGCGGAACGATACGGGCCATGGCGAGAGATTAAGGGCCGTCTGTTGCCGGTCAAGATGACGCGCCGGTCTCTTACTGGCGTGACACGCTTGCCCCGATTGAGGATACATGGACCCGAAAGGCGACTGCATGGCGGAAACAGAAAAGTCAAAGGGCCTCGGCCTGCGCCGCACACTGATCTGGCTGTACGAAGGGATCGGCAGATGGCCGGTCGCCTTTCGCTGGACCGTTCTGGTCTTCGATCTCGCGACCATCAGCTATTTCCTCGTCTCTCCCTTCCTGCCACATTCCGGGGTGCATCACTGGCTCGACTATGTGATCGGCTCGGTCATCGCCCTCGATGTCGCCGCGCGCTTCTATATCGCGCCGACCAAGCGCCGCTTCTTCATGCGCTTCATGAACATTGCGGACCTCATCGTGGTGTTCTCGATGTTCGCACCGCTGATTTCCCAGAACTACGGCTTCCTGCGCGTCATCCGCGCGCTGCGCGTCGCGCGGGCGTTCAGCATCCTCAGCGACCGCAGCCCGCTCGCCAAATACCTGCGCCTTCACCGCGTCCTCATCGAACGCGCAACCAACCTTGTAGTGTTCCTCTTCATCATGTCGGCGCTGGTCTACGCAAACCAGGTCCGCAAGCCCGGCTCTGATATCCACAACTACCTCGACGCGTTCTATTTCACCGTCACCAGCCTGACCACGACCGGATATGGCGACGTCACGCTGGTCGGATGGGGCGGCCGCGTCCTGCCGATCATGATCATGCTGCTCGGTGTGACCCTTTTTCTGAGGCTCCTGAAGGAGCTGGTCACGCCGTCAGAGAAGATCGAGGTGGAATGCACCAAATGCGGCCTGCGCCGGCACGACAAGGATTCGGTCCACTGCCGCCATTGTGGAAATGTCATCTATATCGAGAACGAGGGCTTCGAGCCCTGAGCAGGGACTTGCCCTTTTTGCCGGACCGGTCAACCAATGGCGGACCTGAGTTCCATGACGTTCCATACGATCCGAGGTTGCCCGATGTTCAAGCCCGTCCTTTTCATGTCCGCCTTGCTGCTTGCGGCGCCCACGGCCTTTGCGCAGGAGCGCACGGAGTTCGAACAGTATGCGCGAGAAATGTACCAGACCGCCGTGGAAGTGCGCACAGCACGCGGGCAGGCCAACACCCCGGTGCTGGTCGACTACCTCGTCCGCGAACTGAAGGCCGCCGGGTTCAGCGACGCAGACCTGATGGTCACCGATCACGACAATGAAGGCGAACCGGTGCAAGGCCTGATGATCTGGTACAGGGCAGATGGCGCGCCGGCGAAGAAACCGGTCGTCCTCCTCGCGCACATGGATGTCGTCGACGCGCTCCCGGAAAGCTGGGTGCGCTATCCGTTCGAGCTGATTGAGGAAGAGGGCTATTTCTTCGGCCGCGGAACGTCTGACAACAAGTACGGCGTAGTCAGCCTCGTCGCGAACTTCATCCGCCTGAAGAAGGAAGGCTTCAAGCCGGACCGCGACCTCGTGATCGCGCTTTCGGGCGACGAGGAGACCGGCATGGTCTCCACCCGCGCCCAAGCTGAGTACATCGCCGCCAATGTCGATCCGGCCTATGTGCTGAACGCCGATGCCGGCGGCCTGACGCTGGATGCAGACGGCAAGGCGTTGTTCTACGGCGTGCAGGGCTCCGAGAAGACCTATGCCAGTTTCGAGATCACGGTCACCAATCCCGGCGGGCATTCGTCTGCTCCGCGGGCGGACAATGCGATCTATGAGCTCGCCGACGCCTTGAAGAAGATCGAAGCCTACAAGTTCCCCGTCATGTCCAGCCCGATGACACTTGCCTCGTTCAAGGCAGCCGGTGAGCAAACGCCGGGTCCGCTCGGCGAGGCCATGCTCGCCTTCGCCGCCGATCCGACGGACGAAGCGGCAATCGCAGCGCTGCGCGCCGATCCTTCGACCGTCGGCACCACCGGCACCACCTGCATCGCCACGATGCTGCGCGCCGGCCATGCCGACAACGCCTTGCCGCAATGGGCGACCGCCACGGTCAATTGCCGCATCTTCCCGGGCGTCGGCATCGAAGCGACCGAAAACACGCTGAAACAGGTCGTCGGCAACGATGCCGTGCAGTTCAAACTGATTTCGAACCTCGTGGAGAGCCCCGAGTCAAAGATCCCGGACGAGGTGCAGACTGCGGTCGGCGCCGCCCTGAAGGCGCGCGGCCTCGAAGGCATGGCCATCCTGCCGCATATGTCGTCCGGCGGAACCGACGGCATGCACTACCGCAATCTCGGCTATGACACGGTCGGCATCGGCGGCGGCGCCGCAAAGCCCAATGATACCTTCGCCCACGGCCTGAATGAGCGGATGCTGGTCGATGCCTTCTATGGCGGCCTGGATCACTGGTACGTAGTCATCAAGGAACTCGCCGGCTGATCGCCGAACGCGGGAGGGGGCTTGCCCTTTCCCGCGCGCTGCGCCAGCACTCCTGCGCCTGTTTCGAGAGACCAGAATCCCATGAGCTCAACCGCCCATATCCCGTTCCGCGAAGTGCCCTACCTGCCACTCAAGGTGAAGGTCGACAAGCGGCCCGACGGCACGATCTATCTCGAGAACGGCCAGCCGCTGAAGCCGTATCCGCCGCACATGCTGGCGCCGCTCGTCAGGTGGGCAGCGGAGCGGCCGGACCAGATCTGGCTCGCCGAGCGCTGGCCGGAGAACCCGTCCGCGCCTGGCTGGCGCGAAGTGACGTATGCGGACGGCCTCGCCCAAGTCAAGCGCCTCGCCGCCGCCTTCCTCAGTGAGGGGGCAGGCGAAAAGGCGCCGCTGATGATCCTGTCGAAAAACTCTGTCGACAATGCCTTGCTGATGTACGCCGCCATGTGGGCCGGCAGTCCCGTCGTGCCGGTAACGCCTGCCTATGCGCTGCTCAGCGAGGACCTTGTCCGTTTCAACTATATCGACCGGCTGACCGAGCCGAAATTCATCTATGTCGAGGACGGCGCCGAATACCAGCGAGCTCTGAATAGCCTGAACCTAGACGACCGCCTGGTGATCTATTCCCGCAATGCGCCGGACGTGCCGCGCGCGGTCAGCATCGAGGACTTCGCCGGGCAGGCGGGCCCTGCCGTCGACGCCGCCTACGCCGCGCTGACCCCCGCCACGATCGCCAAGTACATGCTCACCTCCGGCTCCACCGGTGAGCCGAAGGCCGTGATCAACACGCATGGCATGGTTGCCGCCAACTCGAAGATGATCCGCTCCGTCTGGGACGAGAAGCGACTCGACGAGATCACCGGCGGGCCGCAGGTGATGGTGAACTTCCTGCCTTGGAGCCACACCTACGGCGCCAACGCCATCCTGCACAACATGCTCGACTGGGGCGGCACGCTGTATATCGACCAGGGCGCACCGACGCCCCAGCGCCTTCCGGAAATGCTCCGTAACATGAAGGAAATCCCGACCACGCAGCATACCACCGTGCCGCAGGCCTGGGCTGCGCTCGCCACCGCGCTCGAGGAAGACGACGAGCTCGCCGAGATCTTCTTCTCGCGCCTCATCTCGATGGCCTATGGCGGCGCCGCCATGGGGCAGGACATCTACGAACGCCTGCAGGTGGTCGCCGTTCGCGTCACCGGCCAGCGCATCTCGCTGTCCGCCGGCTTCGGCGCGACCGAGACCGCCCCGACCGCCTCGAACGTGCACTGGCCGAACGGCATCATGGGCCTGATCGGCCTGCCGCTGCCGGGCAACACGTTCAAGCTGGTGCCGACCGCCGGCAAGCTCGAGGTGCGTGTGAAAGGCGTCAACGTCACGCCGGGCTATTACCGCAATCCGCAGAAGACCTCCGAAGCCTTCGACGAGGAAGGCTTCTACCGGCTCGGCGATGCCGTGAAGTTCGTCGATCCTGCCGATCCGGCGAAAGGCCTCGCCTTCGACGGGCGCACGGTCGAGGAGTTCAAACTCGTCAGCGGCACCTGGGTCGCCACCGGCTCCGTGCGCATGGCGGCGGTGACGGCCTCCGGCGGTGTGCTGTCGGATGCCATCGTCTGCGGCCTGAACCGCGACGAAATCGGCCTTCTCGGATTTCTCAACGAAGCCTATTGCCGCCGACTCGCCGGCAGCGCGCTGCCGCTCGATGCGCTCGTCTCCCATCCCGCGGTTGAAGCAGCCCTGCGCGAGGGAATCACCGCGCACAACAAAAAGAACCCCAACGCCGCGGCGCGGATCGCGCGCCTCTTGCTGCAAACGAGCCAACCCCAGGCCGACCTCGGCGAGATCACCGAAAAGGGCTACATCAACCAGTCGCGCACCCAGCAGTTGCGTGCCGCCGAGATCGAGCGTCTTTACGCACCCGACCCGATGCCGGGTAAGTTGCTGTTCTGAAACGGCTCTGTCTTTTCGTACCGGCAGTATGCAGTGGCAGGGGTCGAAAAAAGCTCGATTTCTGACGCTTCGATTGTATATTCACGCGTAAGCTGTAGCGAATGCTGCAGCCCAGCCATTCCCCTTTGGCTAATGGCGGGCCGCAGGCCGCTCGTGGAGGATCCCCTTTCTTCCCGAACGGCCTGCGGTCCGTTTCGCTTTTGCGCCCCGCCGGGTTTTCGCCTAAGCACCTCTCGCAAGAACAAGAACGCGAGGCGGAAATGTCAGACACACGCACCAGCATGACCGGCGCGGAGGCGCTCGTCTCGACCCTCGCCGACCACGGCGTCACCGCCTGCTTTGCCAATCCCGGCACGTCCGAGATGCACCTCGTCACCGCGCTCGACCGAGAGCCGCGCATCCATTCCTCGCTCTGCATGTTCGAAGGCGTCGCGACCGGCGCCGCCGACGGCCATGCCCGTGTCACCGGCAACCCGGCCATGACGCTGCTCCACCTCGGCGCCGGCTTCCTCAACGGCGGCGCCAACATCCACAATGCCAAGCGCGCGTGGACACCGATGATCAACGTCGTCGGCGACCACGCCGTGCCGCACCTGCGCTATGATGCGCCGCTCACCTCGAACATCCTCGGCCTTGCCGGCCCGAACTCGGTCTGGATCAAGTCGGCCGACCGCGTCGCCGATACCGGCGACCTCGCCGCGCAGGCCTGGGAGGCCAGCTTCGGCCCCGTGCCGGGACCGGTGACGCTGTTGCTGCCCGCCGACTCGGCCTGGACCGAAGGCGGCAAGCCCGGCCTCGCTCGCCGCCGCCCCGCGCTGCGCGCACCAGACGCCGACCGGATCAGCGCCGCCGCCAAGGCCGTGCGCAATGCCATGAAGCCGGTGATCCTGATCAACGGCACCGCGCTCACCCCCGCAGGCCTCGCCCACGCGGCCCGTCTCAAGGCATCCGGCATCCGTGTGCTGACGGATACCTTCTTCCCGCGACAGGCGCGCGGCGCCGGCCTCTTCGCGCCGGACCGCATGCAGTATTTCGCTGAAGGCGCCATGGCCGACCTTGAAGGCTCGGACCTGATGCTGGTCGCCGGCACGCAGGTGCCCGTCGCCTTCTTCTCCTATCCCGGCAAGCCCAGCGTGCTCGTGCCGGAGGGCTGCACGCCGATGATCATCGGCGGCCCGGAAAGCGACAGCGCCGCCATCCTCGGCGCGCTCGCCGATGCACTCGGCGCCAGGGCTTCCGCCGACGCCGCGCCGCTCGACCTGCCGAACGCGCCAACCGGAGCGCTCAACGCCGCCACCGTTGGCGCCTCGATCGCGCGCCACATGCCGGAAGGCACCTTCGTTTCGGATGACGGCGTCTCGAACGGCCTTCCGGCCTTCATGATGACAGGCCGGGCCCGTCCGCATGAATGGATGATGCTCACGGGCGGCGCCATCGGGCAGGGCCTGCCGCTCGCGCTCGGCGCGGCGGTTGCCGCCAAGGGCCGTGCGAAAGTGCTGTGCCTCTCCGGCGACGGCGCGGCCATGTACACGAACCAGGCGCTCTGGAGCATGGCCCGCGAAGGCGTTGACGTGGTCAACGTCATCTTCGTCAACCACTCCTACCGCATCCTCAACATCGAACTCGCCCGCACCGGCGCCGGCAATCCCGGCCGCGTCGCCGAAGACCTGCTCGGTCTCGGCCGGCCGGAAATCGACTGGGTGAAGCTCTCGGAAGCGCAGGGCGTGCCCGCCGTGAATGCGACGACTGCAGAGGAATTCGACGCCGCCCTCGCGCGCGCCTTTGCCGCTGGTGGACCCCAGCTCATTGCCGCCCACGTGCCCGCCCGCTGAGGCGAGGAACCGGGCGCATCCGGAAGCGTTAAAGGCTCACACGCCAACAACGCCAAGGGTGTCCAATGTCCTCGTTTTCGCTTTACCTGATCGGCTTTGTGATCCTCATCGCAGGCCTTGCCTATGGCGCCTACCTGCTCGGCGCGCAGCCCGCCTGGATCGGCACCGGCGCCGTCGTCCTCGTCGGCTTCGGCATCATCACCGCCGTCAGCAAGACGCGCCGGCGCGACGAGTCGCCCGCCAACGAGAACTGAACGGCGCATCTGCCGCCACAAAAAAAGACCCCGGCTCTCGCCGGGGTCTCGCGCTGTCCGGAACTATTCCGGGGCTTTGTCTTCTGCCGCGTCCGCCTTCTTCGCCGGATCATACTTCGCAAACCAGCCCATGATATTGTCCGTCTTCGCAATCAGGCGGCTCGGGCGTGAGGCGATATAGTGCGGTGATCCCGGCACGCGGATATACGCCGTGTCCACGCCATTCATCTTCAGCGCGGTGTAGAACTGCTCCGCCTCCCAGGCCGGTGTGCGCCAGTCTTCCTCGCCCACCATGATCATCGTCGGTGTCACCACCTTGTCGACATAGCGGATCGGTGAGAATTTCAGGAAGGCTTCCGGATCGGACCAGGGCTCGGCGCGTATCCAGTGACGGCGCACGACCTGCGCGATGTCACCGGCAAGCGCCATCGTCATCCAGTTGATCACCGGCTTGATCGAGGCCGCCGCCGCGAACCGGTCGGTCTTGGTGACGATCCAGGCGGTCAGGATGCCGCCGCCCGATCCGCCGGTCACGAACAGGCGTTTCGGGTCGACATAGTTGCGGGCAACCATCTCGTCGACGAAGGTCATCAGGTCGTCATAGTCATTGCCCGGATAGGCCTTGTCGATCTTCAGGGCGAAGTCTTCGCCATAGCCGGTCGAGCCGCGCGGGTTCGTCCACACGGTCACATAGCCCTCAGCCGCATAGCGCTGGATCTCGCTGCCCCAGAAGGGTCCGTACATGGAGTAGGGCCCGCCATGGATCTCGAGGATCATCGGGAAGCTGCCATCGGCCTTGAAGTCCGGCGGGAACGCAATCCAGCCTTCAACTTCCAGGCCATCGGCTTTCGAGGCGACCTTGATCTCCTCCACGCGCGCGATGTCGAGATAAGGCAGCACGTCCGCATTCAGCGCCGTCAGCACTTTCGCATTCTTGCCATCGGCGCCCACGACGCCGACTTCCGAAGGCCGGTCGGCGAAGCCCGCCGTGTAGGCCACCACCGGCTTCTTGCCCTTGCTGACCGAGAAGCTGCCTTCCGCATACGGACGGCCGATCGAGGCGCCGCCGATATTTGTCACCACCTGGCTGACCTTGCCCTTAAGGTCGATATTGAAGAGCGTCAGCACACCGTGGTCTTCCGACAGCACATACAGGCTCTTGCTGTCCGGCGCCCAGACGGTCTGGCCGATCTCGCCGGCGAAGTCTTCGGCAAGTGCGCGCTGGTTGCCGCCATCGGCGTCCATCAGGTAGAGGTCTGCCTGCTGGTAGGACAGCGTCTTGTCGTCAAAACCGAAATAGGCGATCGTCTTGCCGTCCGGCGAAACCACCGGGCCTGAGTCCGGTCCGTCGCGGGTCGTCAGCGGACGGACGGACAGATCGGACAGCTCGACCGCATAGATCTCGCTTTCCACCGGATCGAGGTCGGCATCCTCCGCCGCATTGCCCGAGACCAGCAGCGTGTCATTGTCGAGCCAGGCCGGGCGGCCCATCTCGGCATCACCGAACGTCACCTGCCGAGGCGTGCCGCCATCGACCGGCAGCACGAACACCTGCTCGGCGCCGTCCTTGAGATAACCCGCACCGTCGAAGCGGAAGGTCAGCTTGTCGAACACCTTCACGCCGTCATTCCAGGTCGCGCCTTCCGGCTTTGCCGGCGGCTTGGCGAAGGAAGGCGTCTCGCTGGACACGAACATGCTGAACGCGACGTTCTTGCCATCCGGCGACCAGACGGCCTGCGACGGACCTTCGAGGAACTGCGCGAGCGGGAAGCTGCGCCCGGTGTCGAGATACAGCACCCGGATCTCGGGCTTGCCGTCCGTGGAGGTTGAATAGATCATCCGCGATCCATCCGGCGACCAGCGCGGCGAGGAGGCGCCCGCGCCGCCCGTCACCAGCGGCCGGTTCGATCCGTCCGCGAGATCGAGGATCCATATCTGGCCCTTGTCGCGGTCCGTCATGCGGTCCATCGAATGGCGCACATAGGCCACCGTCTTGCCGTCCGGCGAGACTTGCGGATCGGTGGCGTATTCCATGTCGAACACGCGCTCGGCCGTGAAGCGTCTGGAGGGCGTTTCGTCGTCCTTGGCAAACGCGCCTTGCGAGACCAGCAGCGCGCAGGCGCCTGCCAGCAGGATGTTCCGGAGTTTCATTCTGTTCCCCATCAACCAGTTAGTCGGTGGCAAAGGCCTAGCAGCCTCGTCCGGCGGCGACAACACGCACCGCCTTTGACCGCATCCGCCGCCGTGATACGTTGAGGTCATGGACAGGAAGCCTGATCCCGGCCCCCCGCAGCGCACACCCGGCCACGCAGACCGCGTGCGCGAAGTCGCGATGTCGTCCAGCGCCGCCGCACGCTCCGCCATCGCCGCGTCCTGGGCGCGCTCGCTCACCACACACGGCCTCACGCCTGATGCACCGCACAAAGACGTCCGCATCGACGCGGCCAGCCTTGCAGAACGGCGCGAAGCGCTCGGCCGGATGCTGGCGATTTCCAATCCGGTGATGGACCGCCTGCACGCAAGCCTCGGCCTTGCCGGCTGCAGCATTTTCCTGTGCGATACCGGAGGCATCGTGCTTGGCCAGCGCACGCCGGATTCGGACGAAGGCACGTTTCGCTCCGCCGGCCTCTGGCAGGGCGCCGATTGGTCGGAAGCGGCGCAAGGCACCAACGGCATCGGCACCTGCATCGCCGAGGAGCGCGTGATCACGGTCTTCCGCGACCAGCATTTCCGCGACAGCAACACGGTGATGACCTGCATGGGCGCGCCGGTCTTCGACGAAGCCGGCGAGCTTGCCGCCGTGCTCGATGTCTCGTCCTGCCGCTCTGACCTCACGCAGCCTTTCGCCACGCTGATCGCGCAGACCGTCGCGGACGCAGCGCGCCAGATCGAAGCCGATCACTTCCAGAGTTTTTTCGCCGGCCAGCGCATCGTGCGCGGGCAGGGCGACGGCCAGCGCGGCGCTGTGCTGATTGCGGTGGATGCGGACGATCTGGTCATCGGCGCCACCCGCGCTGCGCGCCAGGTCTACGGCCTCGGCCGCGACACCTTCCTCAATCCGCGCCCTGCAGGCGATATCTTTGGCGACGCGGACCAGCGCGGTATCGGCCTCGACAGCGCCGAGCGCCGCGAGCTGAAACGCGCCATCGCCCGCGCCGAGGGCAACATGGCGGCCGCCGCCCGCGCCCTCGGCATCAGCCGCGCCACGCTCTACCGGCGCATGGAACGTCTCGGCGTCAGCCAGGACTGACGGAATCCGCGCTCACCTGTCTCACTCCTGAGACACTTGTCCGTCCGGCGCGCCCGCGCCCCCGATGACACATTCGCGCTCCGGCGCAATCATCCCCCCATGTCTTCGCACCAAGACGAAGAACCATCCGGAGGAAACATCAATGGCCGACACCCAGACCCTCGATTCCCGCTCGATGAAGTCGCCCTACAAGGCGCGTTACGACAATTTCATCGGCGGCAAGTTCACCCCGCCCAAGGCCGGGCGCTATTTCGACAATCCCTCGCCGATCACCGGCAAGACAATCTGCTCGGTTGCTCGTTCGGATGCGGACGATATCAACGCTGCGCTCGATGCCGCCCACGCCGCGAAAGACGCCTGGGGCCGCACCTCCGCCGCCGAGCGCGCGCTGATCCTCAACCGGATCGCCGACCGGATGGAGGAAAACCTCGAACACCTAGCGCTCTGCGAAACCTGGGACAACGGCAAGCCGATCCGCGAGACGATGGCCGCAGACCTTCCGTTGGCGGTCGATCACTTCCGCTATTTCGCGGGCTGCATCCGCGCGCAGGAAGGCGGCATCAGCGAGATCGACAACGACACGATCGCGTATCACTTCCATGAGCCGCTCGGCGTCGTGGGGCAGATCATCCCGTGGAACTTCCCGCTGCTGATGGCCGTTTGGAAACTCGCGCCTGCGCTCGCTGCCGGCAACTGCGTGGTGCTGAAACCGGCCGAGCAGACGCCCGCCTCGATCATGGTGTTCGCAGAACTGATCGGCGACCTCCTGCCGCCCGGCGTGCTCAACATCGTCAACGGTTTCGGCCTCGAAGCCGGCAAGCCGCTCGCTTCCAGCAAGCGCATCGCCAAGATCGCTTTTACCGGCGAGACGACGACGGGCCGCCTCATCATGCAGTATGCGTCGGAGAATATCATTCCGGTCACGCTGGAACTCGGCGGCAAATCGCCGAACATCTTCTTCGCCGACGTGATGCGCGAGGATGACGATTTCCTCGACAAGGCAATCGAAGGTTTCGTCATGTTCGCCCTCAACCAGGGCGAAGTCTGCACATGCCCGTCACGCGCGCTCATCCACGAGTCGATCTATGACCGCTTCATGGACCGCGCGCTGAAGCGTGTCGCCGCCATCAAGCTCGGCAATCCGCTCGACGCCGCCACCATGGTCGGTGCGCAGGCCTCCTCGGAGCAGAAGGAAAAGATCCTCTCCTACTTCGACATCGGCCGCCAGGAAGGAGCCGAAGTCCTGGCCGGCGGCAAGGCGGTCGATCATGGCGGCGACCTCTCGGGCGGCTACTACATCCAGCCGACCGTCCTGAAGGGTCACAACAAGATGCGCGTCTTCCAGGAAGAGATCTTCGGCCCGGTCGTCTCGGTCACCACCTTCAAGGATGCCGACGACGCGCTCGCCATCGCCAACGACACGCTCTACGGCCTCGGCGCCGGCGTGTGGAGCCGCGAGGCGAACACCTGCTACCGCTTCGGCCGCGCCATCCAGGCCGGCCGCGTCTGGACCAACTGCTACCACGCCTATCCGGCCCACGCGGCCTTCGGCGGATACAAGCAGTCCGGCATCGGACGGGAAAACCACTCGAAAATGCTCGACCACTACCAGCAGACCAAAAACATGCTGGTGAGCTACTCGCCGAAGAAACTCGGCTTCTTCTGATCGGCTGCGTCCCTACCACCCCCATGGCCGATGCAGGGTTCCGGCGCGCTTTCCTCCCAGATGCGCGCCGGAACTTTCCCTTTCGTCCGTAGCAGGAGGATCGTCATGAGCCCGCCGCGCGTTACTGCCACACCCGCCGCCCGCGACCTGATCGCCGAAATCCGGAAGGACCATCCGGAGATCCTGTTCCACCAGTCCGGCGGCTGCTGCGACGGGTCGAGCCCGATGTGCTATCCGGTTTCGGATTTCCGGATCGGCGAGGTCGATGTCTGCCTCGGCGAGGTCGACGGCGTGAAGGTCTACATCTCGGAAAGCCAGTTCGAGGCTTGGAAGCATACCCAGCTCATCCTCGATGTCGTTCCCGGCCGGGGCGGCATGTTCTCGCTCGACAATGGCCGCGAGCGCCGCTTCCTGTCCCGCGCGCGGACTTTCACCCCGGACGAGATCGCCGAACTTGGCTGACCGGCGTCTGCCGGTTGCCCTTGCGATTCGAATCGCCCCCGCGCATATAGCCCTCGGAGGCAGGCGGCGGACGGGTCGCTCGCCAATCGGGTCAGGCGGGGAACCGAGCAGCCCTAACGAGCTTCAGCCCGGGTCGCTCGCCTGTCTCCACCTTCAGCTCTTGTGAGGCCGCTCCGCCGCTATCACGGCCACTTCCTCGACGAGCGGGTTCTCCGAAATGTCCGACACCGAGATATAGACCCGCCCGAAGCGCTTGGTCTTTTCCGGCTGGATGTCGCCGCCGGCGCCCGCCGACAGCGCCCGCCAGACCAGTTCCGAACAATACACCGCATTGGTCGAGGCGAGCGAAAAGCCCCGGTCGAAGGGCAGGCCGATCTCGGCTTCTGCCTCCGCGAGATAGGCTTTGCGCTGGTCGCCTTCGAGGTGCACCTCATAGATGCCGGCGGTGTAGACGTCCGCCAGGAACGCGGCCAGCGGCACGCGGCGCACCTCGCCGGCCTCGCCCGGCTGGCCGGTATCGGCATGGATCACGTCGAACCCGCCGCCCGGATGCGCCGCGACGATTCCCACATGCCCCCACCGCTTGTCGCCCAGCGACCAGCCCGCCGCGACGCGGGTACCCGTGCCGGTCTCGGCGCCCTTGAAGATCAGGTCCCCGGCCTTGAGGCCGGTCAGCGCGTCCGGTGACACCTGTGCCTGCGCGCCCATGGCCGCCCAGAGGCAGGCCAAGGCCGCAGCGGTTATTTTCCGTAACATGCCGAAACGGCGGAATACCCCGTCTCGCTGACATTCGAATCGATCGCCGAGAAGGCGTCTTCAATGGTCGGCGAGCTCGCCAGCGCACCGATGATCGCATAGGCGTCCGAGCCCGGCATCTTCGGTCCGGAATAGGTGGCCGAGGCTTCGTCCCAGGAATTGTAGTCGATCGAGCGGGCCATGCACTCGCAGTCGTACTGGTAATAATACTGCTGATGGCCGCTCGCGACCGCCGATTCGGTGCGCGCGATGAGGGCCGGGCAGGTGTCGAAGGCCTGCTGCGCCAGCGTCGACATCGGCGCCGCCTCGTAAGGCGTCGTTTCGTACTGCGCCGGGCTGCCGGGGTTGCCGGAATGATTGTTGCCTTGCGAGGTGGCTGGAAGGACCATCGCCACCAGGGCAATCGCCACAAAAATGGGTTTCATGTTAGCGCCTTTCATGCGTCCCTTGCGCGACGCTACACTGGCTCTCAAATCCCCGCAACGCGGGCGATCCGGGCGCGTTGTTAACCTTTGATTCAGGAGTTTTCCACGCTTCTTTGACGGTTTTGCGAAATGGGCCGTTGACCGGAAATTAACCTTCGGACACTATATGTTGTGTCAGGGAAGAGGCGCCGGACCAGATGTGGTCAAACGCCCCGAGAATCCCAGTAATTGCAGGAAGATCAGGAGGGTCGCCATGTCGGCAACCAACGCCAAGTCCGTCGCCAAGGAAGCCGCTCGCAAGGGCAAACCCAAAGCCGGCGGAGAAGCCAGGATCGCGCTGGTCACCGGCCATGCCATCGTGACAGATCCGTCGCGCGATGCGCTGCTGACCGACTTTGGCAAGAAGACCCTCGACGACCGCTACCTGCTGCCCGGCGAAACCTATCAGGACATGTTCGCCCGCGTCGCCAACGCCTTCGCGGACGATGCCGGCCATGCCCAGCGGATCTACGACTATATCTCCAAGCTCTGGTTCATGCCGGCGACGCCTGTCCTGTCCAACGGCGGCGCCGACCGCGGCCTGCCGATCTCCTGCTTCCTCAACCAGGTCGGCGATTCGCTCGACGATATCGTCGAGACCTGGACCGAGAACGTCTGGCTCGCCTCCAATGGCGGCGGCATCGGCAGCTATTGGGGCAATGTCCGCTCGATCGGCGAGAAGGTCGGCCAGAACGGTCAGACGTCCGGCATCATCCCCTTCATCCGCGTGATGGATTCGCTGACGCTGGCGATTTCGCAGGGCTCCCTGCGCCGGGGTTCGGCCGCCTGCTATCTCGACATCCACCACCCGGAAATCGAGGAATTCCTTGAGATCCGCAAAGCTTCCGGCGACTTCAACCGCAAATCGCTGAACCTCCACCACGGCATCAACATCACCGATGCCTTCATGGAAGCCGTTCGCAACGATGAAGAGTTCCCGCTGATCTCGCCGAAGTCGGGCGAAGTCCTGAAAACGGTGAACGCCCGCAAGCTCTGGCAGAAGATCCTTGAACTGCGCATGCAGACCGGCGAGCCCTACCTGCTGTTCACCGACACCGTGAACAACGCCATGCCGGCGCACCAGAAGCGCCTCGGCCTGAAGGTCACCCAGTCGAACCTCTGCTCGGAAATCACTCTGCCGACCGGCGTCGACCATCGCGGCGTCGACCGCACTGCGGTCTGCTGCCTCTCGTCGGTCAATGCCGAGACCTTCCTCGAATGGTCGAAAGAGTCGATGTTCATGGAAGACGTGTTCCGCTTCCTCGACAATGTGCTGGAAGACTTCATCGAGCGCGCCCCGCCGGAAATGGCCCGCGCGGTCTATTCGGCCAAGCGTGAGCGGTCGGTCGGCCTCGGCGTCATGGGCTTCCACTCCTTCCTGCAGGCGATGAACGTCTCGCTGGAGAGCGCGACCGCCAAGGCGCTCAACATGAAGATCTTCAAGCATATCCGTCAGGGCGCCGATGCGGCCTCGGTGAAGCTTGCCAAGGAACGCGGCCCCTGCGAGGACGCCCGCGATGTCGGCATGATGGCCCGCTTCTCGAACAAGCTCGCCGTTGCCCCCACCGCCTCGATCTCGATCATCTGCGGCGGCACGTCGGCCGGCATCGAGCCGATCCCGGCTAACGTCTACACCCACAAGACCCTGTCGGGCTCGTTCACTGTGAAGAACAAGCAGCTGCAGGAACTTCTGGCCTCGAAAGACCTCGACACGCCGGAGATCTGGAACTCGATCCTCGAGCATGAAGGCTCGGTCCAGCACCTCGACTGCCTGACGCAGGACGAGAAGGACATCTACAAGACGGCCTTCGAACTCGACCAGCGCTGGATCATCGAACTGGCCGCCGACCGCACGCCGTTCATCTGCCAGTCGCAGTCGCTGAACCTCTTCCTGCCGGGCGACATCAACAAGTGGGACCTGCACATGCTGCACTGGACCGCCTGGGAACGCGGCCTGAAATCCCTCTATTACTGCCGCTCGAAATCGGTCCAGCGCGCCGCCTTTGCGGGCTCGGAAAAGGCTGAAATCGAGAAGATGGACGTCGAAAGCACCGATTACGACGAGTGCCTGGCCTGCCAATAGGTCGTTTTCGGCCCCCAAAACCTTAATTTTGACGGCTCGCCGCAAGGCGGGCCGTTCATCTTTTGGGTGCGGGCGCGAGATGCCCCATTTTCGCCTTTTATCTCAACCGGTTAACAGGGCGGGGGTCCGCCCTGGCGCGGAACTTGCGAGAAAAATCGGCGAAAAACCGGAACTTGTGGCCATGTCCGTACGTTGCGGCTTCGTATCACTGAATTAATCTTTGGTGGTTTTAAAGATGGTTGGGGCCGCCGCGCCTTCATGATAGGTTAGACATACAGGGTCATTTTCTTACGCAAGTGGAGTAAGGATTTAGGCCGTGAGAGGTACTAGGGTAATGGTGTTCGCGCTTGCTACCAGCCTTGTCACCCTGGCTTGCCAGGGATGCGTCTCTTCAGCAGCCGCCGGCTACGGATATTCCGAACCGGCCGCTGAACAATCACTCGGAATGACCCTCGCTGTGCCCGGCTCCTTCGGAGGCGGGGCATTGAACTCACCGTCCGCTTCCGCCCTCGCCGGAAACGCCATGCCGGCGATCCTGCCGGCCGGTCCGGATATCCGCCTGAGCGGGCAGGGCGCTGACATCTCGGTCTTCGCGACCGCCCCCGCGCCGTCCGCCTTCAGCCTCACCGGCTCGGGCCTCAGCGGCACGCCGCAAGCCAGCAGCAGCTTCGGCTGGAGCGGCAACCCACTGCTCGCTTCCGTTGCCGCCGATGTCGCCACCTCGCGCTACGGCCAGCCCGATCCTGAATACAACGACATGTCATTCGGCCTGGCGCTTGCCGCCACCAGCGGCCAAACCGGCCTCGGCTTCGATGTCGGCCTTGCGCCGCGCGTCGCCATCCGCGAAGGCGGCGACCTGTCCGCCCAGCGCGTCGGCGGTGAAGTCCGCCTCGGTCAGGGCCTCGGCCTCGACTCCGGCAAGGCGCCTGAAGGCTGGTACGTGTTCGTCGGCGCCGATGGTGAAGCCCTCGTCTGGGATGCTGACGTCCAGCGCATTGGCATGAGCAGCTTCTCCGACATGCAGATGACCGACCAGCTTACCGTCGGCGACCTGCAGGCCGGCGTCTCGATCCAGCGCGGCGGCGGCGAGCTGTCGTTCAGCTATATCCGCCGCGAAATCGAATTCAGCGACCGCAACAAGAGCCTGTCGGACTCGGAAGACTTCGCCGGCATCACCTTCACGATGCGCCGCTGATCCTCAGATGATCCCGGCCGTGATGTTCACGGCCAGCGCCAGGACGCCCAGATTGAAAAAGAAAGCCGCGACGCCATGCACCGTCGCGGTTTTTCGCATTGTAGGGTCATCGATCGCCACATCCGACACCTGACAGGTCATGCCGATCACGAAGGCGAAATAGCAGAAGTCGGCGAATGACGGTTCGTCCGTGCCCGGAAAGTCCAGCCCCTTGCTGTCCTTGCCGTGAACCTGGTCGTAGTAGAGGTGCGAATAGTGGAACGCCAGCACCAGGTTTGCGAAAACCCAGGCGAGCACCAGCGTGCCGAGGCTGAGCGCAATATCGCTGCCCGATGAGGCAGTGCGTCCCGACAACATGATCGCTGTGGCCACCAGCACCGCCACGAAGGACGCCGCCGTGACCACCAGAAGCAGCACCCGGCCGCCATCATCGCGCGCGCCGCGCCGCCGGGCGGCGCCGGCGCTGTCTTCGCGCCAGAGGGGGATGCAGGAAAAGATGAAGACAAGCGCGGCCAGGTCAAAGCCGCCCACCAACGCCCGCTCGGGCGCGAGCACCGCCAGCGACAGGCCCGTGGTGAGGATGAAGACCGTGAGGAAGGCCGCGAAGCGGGGATGCGGAAGGGTCGGCATGCCGCCAGCCTTACAGCCATCCCCGCACGGGCAAAAGGGCGCAGCCGGGCAGGGCTTGAGGCGATGCAGGGATCGGCCCATGCTGCCCGCCTGATCTGAAGGGCAAGGCGTGAGCGACGACACTTCCTCTCCGGACGCCTCGGCGCCCGCGCCGGCCGGCGCCGCTGCGGCCAGCGTGCGTGGGGGCGAGTTCGGCTGGCGGGTGTTCGTCGATGCGATGGTGCCGCCGGTCGCGGCGGTCGTCTGTTTCGTCATCGGTGTGCTGCTGATCTTTTCGGCGGCGCAGCCGAGCCTGCCGGCCCGGATGGAAGCGCTGCTCGCCTGGTCCGGCGTCGCGGTGGCCGAGCTTTCGCACCTGATGGCCTCGATGGTAGGCATGCTGCTGCTGTTCCTCGCGGCCGGCATCTGGCGCCGTATCGATGCGGCCTACTGGATGGTGCTGGCGCTACTGGCGGCGGGCGCCGGGTTCACGCTGCTCAAGGGGCTGCACTGGGAGGAATCGCTGATGCTGGCGCTGGCGGCGCTCGCGCTGCTGCCGTTCCGCGCCAGTTTCTACCGGCAGGGCCACCTCACCGGAAATCTCCTCTCCGTCCCCAGCGTGCTCGCCATGCTGGCGGTGGCCGGCATCGCCGTCGGCATCCTGCTCGCCGCCTACCGCGACGTTCCCTATACGGACGACCTGTGGTGGACCTTCCTCGGCGATTCCGATGCGCCGCGTTCGATGCGCGCGCTCGCCGCTGCGGTGGTCGGCGGCCTGCTGGTCGCGGGTTGGCAGGTGGCGGGCGTGCGCCAGACCGGCGGCGCCGATGCCGGCGATCTCGCGAAAGCCGCCGCCATCTTCGCGTCGGCGCCCGAAGGCCATGCCGACGCCAACCTGATGTTTTCCGGCGACAAGTCCTTCGTCTTCACGCCGTCCGGCCGCTCGTTCGTGATGTACCGCCCGCGCGGTGGGCTATGGGTCTCGATGGGCAATCCGGTGGGCGATCCGGGTGAGACGGTCGCCGCGCTCACCGCCTTCCATGAGGCCGCCGACCGGGCCGGCAAGTCACCGGTGATCTATGCCGCCGGGGGCGACCTGCTGCCGGCGCTGGTCGAACTCGGCTACGTCATCCGCAAGATCGGCGAGACCGCCTGCGTCGATGTCCAGGCGTTCAGCCTGCAAGGCCCCGCCCGCGCCCGCCTGCGTCAGGCCAACAACCGCCAGCTCCGTGATGGCTGGACCGTCGAGGTGATCCCCGCTGGCGGGGCCGCGCCCTGGGAGGCGCTGAAGCGGGTCTCGGATGCCTGGCTCGCCGACCAGTCCGGCCGCGAGAAGAGCTTCTCCCTCGGCCGGTTCGACCTCGAATACCTGTCGCGGTTCCCGGTCGCGCTGGTGCGCAAGCCCGGCGCGCCGCCGGTCGCCTTCGCCTCGCTCTGGCCCGGCCCCGGAGGGCGCGAGATCGCGGTCGACCTGATGCGCCATACGAAGGAGGCCCCGAACGGGGTGATGGAATTCCTGTTCATCGGCCTCCTCGACTGGGCCAAGGCGCAAGGCTTCCAGACGCTGGACCTTGGCATGGCGCCATTGTCCGGCATGCGGGCAGGGCGCTTCTCGCCGGCGCTCTCCAAGATCGGACAGATCGTCTACGACCAGGGCGAAAGCCTCTACGGCTTCCGGGGGCTCAGGGCCTACAAGTCGAAGTTCCAGCCGGACTGGCGGCCCCTGTTCATCGCGGCCCCGCCGCGCGTGTCCCTGCCGGTGGCGCTCGCGGCCGTGGCGCTGCTCACCTCCGGCGGCGTACGTGGCCTGCTCGGCCTGAAGGACGGCTAGTCGCCGCTGTCCGGTTCCGCTTCGGCGGTGTCGCGGCGAGGGCGGGCGACCAGTTCGCCAAGGTCGGTCAGCTCGATGAAGGCATCCGCCTCCCGGCGCAGCTCGTCGGACAGCATTGGCGGGGTGGCGTTCAGCGTCGAGACCACCGAGACGCGCACGCCCTTGGCCTTCACGGCCTCCACCAGCCGCCGAAAGTCCCCGTTGCCGCTGAACAGCACGATATGGTCGGCCCAGCCGGCCGCCTCCAGCATGTCGACCGCCAGTTCCACATCCATGTTGCCGCGCACCCGCTTGCGCCCGTCACGGTCAACGAACTCCCGCGCGGCCTTCCGCACCACGTTGAACCCGTTATAGGCCAGCCAGTCGACCAGCGGGCGGACCGGGCTGTACTCGTCGGACTCCACCAGGGCAGTATAGTAATTCGCCCTCACCAGCCGCCCGCGGGCCTGGAACTCCTTGAGAAGCTTGCGAAAATCGATTTCCAGCCCCAGCGCCCGCGCCGCCGCGTAGAGATTGGCGCCGTCGATGAACAGGGCGATGCGCTCATCCTTGTAGAAGGCCATTGGCAAGGTCCTTTAACTGCAATAGGAGGGGGGCCAATCGATTGCCCGGACGATCAAAGCCCTCCGATTACCGGTCCTTGCCAAAGCCTGCAAGGATGGGTTGCCGGGGTGTGCTGCAGCGCATATAAAGGGCGGTTCACAGGAGAATTGTCCGAATGGCACGCGTCACCGTCGAAGATTGCATCGAAAAGGTCCCGAACCGGTTCGAACTGGTCCTTTTGGCCGGCCACCGCGCGCGGATGATCCGCGAAGGCTCGCCGCTGACGGTTGACCGCGACAATGACAAGGACCCGGTCGTTTCGCTGCGCGAGATTGCCGATGCGTCGATCGACCTGAAAGTCGTCAAGGAAGCCCTGATCTCCAACCTGCAGGACATCCGTCCGGGCGAGGAGAACGAGCGCGAGGCCGACCGTCAGGCCCTCATGGCGTCGCCGGCTGCGACCGAGGACGATGTCCTGCGCGCCTACCAGGCTGAAATCGAATCCGGGCGCGACGATCGCCTCTAGGAGCCCAGATGGACGGCAGCGCCCTTTCCGCATCGGAAAAAGGGGCTGGCGCTAACGCTGGCAAGGCAGCCGATGTGCCGGAGGCCGCTGATGCGTTGCCCCCGGTGCCGACCCGCGAAGAACTGATCGCCAAGGTTCGTGCCTATCACCCGCGCGTGAAATCCGAACTGCTCGGCCAGGCCTACGATTTCGCCAAGAAGCATCACGGCATCCAGACGCGCGATTCCGGCGAGGCCTACTATTCCCACCCGATCCGCGTTGCGAACCTGCTCGCCGATGTGCACCTCGACGAGGTGACCATCGCCGCCGGCCTCCTGCATGATGTGGTCGAGGATACCGAGATCGACATCGGCGATATCGAAGTGCGCTTCGGCGCCGACGTCGCAGAACTGGTCGACGGCGTCACCAAGCTCGACAAGCTCGAATTCTCCTCCAAGGAAGCTGCGCAGGCCGAGAACTTCCAGAAGTTCATCCTGGCCATGACCAGCGACATCCGCGTGCTGCTGGTCAAGCTGGCGGACCGCCTGCACAACATGGAAACGCTGCACCATCGCAAGAAGGCCGAAAGCCGCCAGCGCACGGCCCGCGAGACCATGGACATCTATGCGCCGCTCGCACGCCGCGTCGGCCTCTATGATGTCGCGGCCCGGATGGACGACCTCGCCTTCCAGGAGCTGAACCCGGAAGCGCGCCGCGCCATCCTTTACCGGCTTGAGGAACTCGACCGCGAGAACAGCGGGGACCTCGACCGTATACGGACAGATCTCGACAAGCTCCTCAAAGGCACCGGCCTGAACTACCGCCTCAAGGGCCGCCGCAAGCAGCCCTATTCGCTGTGGCGCAAACTGGAGCGCAAGTCGATCTCGTTCCGCGACGTGGCCGACCTCTTCGCCTTCCGCGTCATCCTCGATACGCCGCGCGACTGCTACACCGCTCTCGGTGCCATCCATACCCACTGGGCCTGCATCCCGGACCGGTTCCGCGATTTCATCTCGGTGCCGAAGCCGAACGGCTATGCCAGCCTGCACACCACCGTGCGCGCCTCCGGCAACCGCCGCGTCGAACTGCAGATCCGCACCGAAGCGATGGACCGCACGGCCGAATTCGGCGTCGCCGCCCACTGGGGCTACAAGAACCGTGCCTATGGCTTCGACCTCGACTCCGCCCGCGCCGCCGGCCTCGATCCCGAAGCCAACCTCAAGGCCTTCGCCGAACTGCTGCGCGACGGGGCGGAGCCCGGCGAATTCCTCGAGCATGCCAAGCTCGAAATGTACCGCGAGCACGTCTTCACCTTCACGCCGAAGGGCAAGCTGATCATCCTGCCGGCCGGCGCGATGCCGCTGGACTTCGCCTACGCTGTCCATTCGGCGGTCGGCGATTCCACCATCGGTGCACGGATCAATGGCGAGGCGAAATCTATGCGCCGCCCGCTGAAGAATGGCGATGTGGTCGAGATCATCCGGGGCCGCGCGCCGGCGCCGGTGATTGGCTGGGAGGCAATGACCTATACGGGCCGGGCGAAATCGAAACAGCGCAAGCTGGAACGCGATCTCGAAGCAGCCGAATTCCGCCGTCTCGGCGAAGGCCTGATCAACCAGGCCCTGCGCCGCGCCGGCGTCGACCCCGTCGACGTGATGCTGATCGATGTCGCCAAGAAGCTCGGCATTCCGTCCGTGGACGACATGCGCGAGGGCGCCGGGCGCGGCCGCATCCAGACTTCGGCGATCATCAATGCCGCCTTCCCGGGCTACGCCGCCGAGCGCACCGACGACGCCGACAAGACGCCGATCGACAACCGCCATGCGCCGCTGTTCGTCGAGGGCAAGGACCTGATGCCGGGCGTCACGCTGCACCTCGGCCAGTGCTGCCGTCCGCTGCCGGGCGATCGCATCATCGGCGTGCAGGTGCCCGACAAGGGCCTCGTCGTCCACGTCTCCAGCTGCCCGCGCCTCGCCGAGTATGACGACCGCCCGGAACTCTGGCGCGACCTGAAATGGACCGAGCTTGCCAAGACCGGCGCCGTCGCGACCGGCCGTATAAGGATCAATGCCTCGAACCAGAAAGGCGTGCTCGCCAAGCTGTGTTCCGCCGTGGCCGAATCCAATGGCAACATTGTCGGCCTCGTCACCGGCGCGCGCCATCCCGATTTCATCGAACTTACAATGGATATTGAAGTGGAAGACCTGAAGCGCCTCACCCAGATCCTGGCGGCCCTACGCTCGCTGGCCGTCGTTGACCGCGCCGTGCGCGACCAGGAGGGCCAGGATGAACAGTGATCAGGTGCTTGATGTGTTCCGCGATGCCGGCGCGCTGCTGGAGGGGCATTTCATCCTCTCGTCCGGCCGGCGCAGCCCGGTCTTCTTGCAGAAGGCGCTCGTCTTCTCGCGGCCGGACCTCTCGGAGAAACTCTGCAAGGCGCTCGCCGCCAAGCTGACGGCCGAGTTCGGCAAGATCGACGTCGTCGCCGGCCCCGCCGTCGGCGGCATCATCCCGGGCTACGAGCTCGCCCGCCATCTCGGCGCCCGCGCGATCTTCGCCGAGCGCGTGGAAGGCAATCTCGAATTCCGCCGCGGCTTTTCCATTGGCGAGAAGGACCGTGTACTGATTGCCGAGGACATCGTCACCACCGGCCTGTCGTTCCGCGAGACGGTCGTCGCGCTCGGCAAGCTGCCGGGCACAGTGGTTGGCGGCGCCTGCATCATCGACCGCTCGGGCGGCAAGGCGGATGTCGGCTGCCGCCTCGTCTCGCTTGCGCAGGTGAATTTCCCGGACTATGCGCCCGACGCGCTGCCGCCGGAGCTCGCAGCCATGCCGGCTGTGAAGCCCGGCTCGCGGGGCCTCGCCTGATGGCAGGCCACCTGCGCCTCGGCATCAATATCGACCACGTTGCGACCATCCGCAACGCGCGCGGCGGGCCGCATCCGGACCCCGTGCGCGCAGCCGAGATTGCCGAGGCCGCCGGCGCTGACGGCATCACCATCCATCTGCGCGAAGACCGCCGCCACATCCGCGACGGCGACCTCGAGGCGATCCGCAAGGCGACGCGTCTTCCGATCAATCTCGAGATGGCCGCGACCGACGAGATGAAGGCGATCGCCACCGGCTTTCGTCCGCATGCGGCCTGCCTCGTGCCCGAGCGGCGCGAGGAGCGCACGACCGAAGGCGGCCTCAATGTGGCCGGCCTGCACAACCAGATCGCGCCGATTGTCAGTGCGCTGAAGACAGCGGGCGCGCGGGTCTCGCTGTTCATCGAACCAGACCCGGTGCAGATCGCGGTGGCCGAAGTGCTCGGCGCGCCGGTCGTCGAGCTGCACACCGGCCGCTATGCGGAGCTCTGGCTGGAAGGCGGCGCGGGCGCCGCTGCGCCGGAACTCGAACGCCTGAAGTTCGCTGCCGCCGACGCGCGCCGCCGCGGGATCGAACCGCACGCCGGCCACGGCCTCACCTTCGAGAATGTCGGCCCCGTCGCCGCCATCCCCGAACTCGCCGAGCTGAACATCGGCCACTTCCTGATCGGCGAGGCGATCTTCATCGGCCTCGAAGCGTCGATCCGCGAAATGCGCCGCCGCATGGACATCGCGCGCGGCGCAGCGGCGGCCGCATGATCATCGGCATCGGCAACGACCTCTGCAATATCGAGCGCATCCAGCGCTCGCTCGACCGTTTCGGTGAAAAGTTCGAGCGCCGCGTCTTCACTCCCTATGAGATCGCCAAGGCGCGCGGGCGCCGGCGCGTGGCGGAGACCTATGCGAAACGCTTCGCCGCGAAGGAGGCCTGCGCCAAGGCGCTCGGCACCGGCGTGCCGCGTGCCGGTGTGCACTGGCAGCATCTTGGCGTCATCAACCTGCCATCCGGCAAGCCGGGCTTCGAGCTGACCGGCGGCGCCGCGGCGCGCCTCGCCCGCCTCACGCCGCCCGGCCACACCGCCGTGGTGCACCTGACTCTGACCGACGATCATCCGTGGGCGGAGGCCCAGGTGATCATCGAAGCTGTGCCGATGAGCGCCCCATGACACCGCCTCGGCCGAAACGCACGCGCCAGCGCGCCGCCGTCAAGGCGGTGCGTCCGCGCCTGTCCGACGCCGCCCTCAGCGCCGCCGAGGAAGCCTGCGGCCACCGCTTTCGCGACAAGGGGCTGCTGCTGACGGCGCTGACGCATCCGAGCGCAGTGAGCGCGGCCGAGTCATTGCAGCATGCCAACCAGCGGCTCGAATTCCTCGGCGACCGGGTGCTGAACCTCGTGATCGCCGAACGCCTGATCGAGCGCCGCCGCAACGAGACCGAGGGCGACCTCGCGCCGCGCCTCAACCGGCTCGTGAAAAAAGGCGCCTGTGCGGAGGCTTTCCGGCATCTCGGCCTCAATGCCTTCCTGCTTCTCTCCGACAGCGAGCAGGCGAGCGGCGGGCGCGAGCGCGAGTCGACGCTGGGTGATGCCTGCGAAGCCGTGATCGCGGCGATCTATCTCGATGGCGGGCTTGGCCCGGCGCGAAAGTTCATCGAAAAGGGCTGGGCGCCGCAGTTCAACAGCGGCCCGGCCGAAACCAAGGATCCGAAAACCCTGCTCCAGGAATGGGCGCAGGGGCAGGGTCATCCGCTCCCGGATTACGTGGTCATCGGCCGGTCCGGCCCGGACCATGCGCCGGAATACGAAGTCGAAGTCCGCATTGCCGACAATGGCACGGCGGCTGCAACCGGGCCCTCCAAGCGCGACGCCGAGCGACATGCCGCCGCGCGGATGCTGGCCCAACTGAGAGGAAATACATGAGCGACCCCGTCATCACGCATGCCGGTTTCTGCGCCATCATCGGCGCGCCGAATGCCGGCAAGTCGACCCTGACGAACCGCCTCGTCGGCGCGAAAGTCGCGATCGTCACCCACAAGGTGCAGACGACCCGCTTCCCGGTGCGCGGCGTCGCGCAGGTCGGCAGTACACAGATTGTCATCGTCGACACGCCGGGCATTTTCGTGGCCAAGCGCCGGCTCGACCGCGCGATGGTCAAGGCGGCCTGGGGCGGCGCGGATGATGCCGACGCGGTTGTCCACCTGATCGACGCGTCCGCCTGGGTCGCCGAGCATGAAGGCAAGACCACCGGCGCGCAGCGCAACTCCATCGAGGACGACCAGCGCGTCATCGCCCAGCTGAAGGAAGCCGGAAAGCGGGCGATCCTTGCCCTGAACAAGATCGACCTCTTCCCGCATGACCGCGTCCTGCCGGTGATGGCGAAACTGAACGGCGAAGGCGTCTACGACGAGATCTTCATGATCTCCGCCGACAAGGGCGATAGTGTCGACAAGCTCGCCGCCGCGATCGCCGCGCGCATGCCGCAGAGCGAGGCGCTCTATCCGCCGGACCAGGTGGCTGACCTGCCGATGCGCGTGCTCGCCGCCGAAGTGACGCGCGAAAAGCTGATGCTGCGCCTGCACCAGGAATTGCCCTACCAGCTTACGGTCGAGACCGAGAACTGGGAAGAGCGCAAGGACGGCTCGGTGAAAATCCAGCAGGCGATCATCGTCGGGCGCGAGGGTCACAAGGCCATGGTGCTCGGCAAGGGCGGCAGCCTGATCAAGGAAATCGGCCGGCAGGCACGCGTCGAGCTGACCGCGATGCTGGAACGCCCGGTCCACCTGTTCCTGTTCGTCAAGGTCGACGAGCGCTGGCAGGAGAAGCGCGAGAACTATTCCGGCTTCGGGCTGGAGTTTGATGTGTGATGCTGGCGGTGCGGACCCGGAGGATGTTGCCCCCTCCGTCAGTCCGCTTCGCGGCCTGCCACCTCCCCCGTGTTACGGGGGAGGATAAGGGGACACCCGGATGCAATCTTATCCTCCCCCGCGTAGCGGGGGAGGTGGGTCACGCCAAAGGCGTGAGCCGGAGGGGGCACCTTCGGAGCGTCTGATGAACTGGTCCGATGACGGAATAATCCTTGGAGGCCGCCGCTTCGGTGAAGGCGGGTTGATACTCGATGTGCTGACGGCGGAACGTGGCCGGCGTTCGGGGCTCGTGTATGGCGGCGCCTCCCGCAAGCGGCGCGCCCAGTATGAGCCGGGCAACACGGTCGCGCTGGCCTGGTCCGGCCGCCTGGAAGATGCGCTCGGCCGGTTCGATGTGGCCGAGCCCCGGCGCGAACGGGCCTCGCGACTGCTGGAGGATGCCCCGGCGCTGGCCGCCGTCTCGGCGATCACGGCGCTGCTGAGGGCCAGCACCAATGAAGGCGACGCGGCGGGCTCGAACCTCTATGAGGCCACTGTGCTGCTGCTCGATGAACTTCCGAACCCGGATGTCTGGCCGGCGCTGTATGTGCGCTGGGAACTCGGGCTTCTTTCCGCGCTCGGCTTCGGGCTCGACCTCGAGGAGTGCGCGCTCAGCGGCGCCAATGACGGGCTCACGCATGTCTCGCCGAAGACCGGCCGGGCCGTGCGCGGCTCGGAGGCGGAGGAATATATCGACCGGCTGCTGCGCCTGCCGGCGTTCCTGCTGGACCCGCGTGCGGCGCTCGAGCCGGGCGATATTGAGGCGGGTCTCCGGCTCACCGGGCACTTCCTGGAGCACCGCCTGTTTTCCGCTGTCCATCGCGGCGTCCCGCCCGAGCGGGAGCGCCTGATGGTCCGCCTGCTGACGAAACGCTAGGCCTTCACGCTCGCGCGCTCGGCCACCTTCGCGTACCAGCGGCCAACATTCTTCAGCTCGGGGTTCAGCGGCTGGCCCACCTGTCCGCCGAAGGCGAGGAAGCAGAAGAGCAGGATGTCAGCCAGCGTGAACTGGTCGCCCGCCACATAGGCGCGGCTGGCCAGCTGGCCGTCGAGGAAGGCGAGGCCGTCCTGCGCCTTGGCCTTGAGGCCGGCGGCCGCTTCCGGAATGCAGCGCAGGCGCGGCTGGAACATCGGCAGGCCTTCGGCATAACGGAAGCCGTTGGTCAGCGGCTCGACGATGTTGAGGTCCACCCAGCGGGTCCAGCGCCGCGTCTGCGCGCGCGCTTCCGGTGTCTTGCCGATCAGGCTGTCGCCCTTGCTGGTCTCGTCGAGGTATTCGCAGATGGCGAGGATTTCGGTGATGATCGAGCCGTCATCCAGCACGAGGCAGGGCGACTGGCCGGCGGGATTGGTCTTCAGGTAACCCGCTTCGCGGTTCTCGCCCTTGATGATGTCGATGTTTTCGGTCGGCAGGGTGATGCCGCGCTCCGCCATGAACATGCGCACGACATGGGGGTTCGGCCCCACGGAATTGATCAGCTTCATGAAGTTCCTCCCGGGTTATGGTTGGCGTCACCCTCGACAGGTTGACGTGGGGGCGGGCAAGAGCCGTTCATTCACAAGGCGTTCAGGCGGCGGCGGGAAATGTGCCGGCGGGCGTTGATCACATCAACACAGAAGGCTGAACTGCATGAAGAAACTCCTTGTTGCCGCGGCGGGCGCCGCGCTGACCCTTTCGCTCGCGGGCTGCATTGCCGTATCGGACAATACCGGTCCGGGCTCGAAAGTTGCCGAGAATACCGACCTCGCAGTCCGCGTCTGCGGCGGCGAAGGCAATGTCGCTGAAGTGACCCGCGAGGGCTATCGCTGCAAGGCGCCGGCGAACTGAGGCGCTGAAGCCCCTTCTCCCAAGGGAGAGGGGGCTTTCAATTTTCACCGGCAGGTGCGCCGGTCGCCCATGTCGAAATGGAAATGGTCCCGGTGGGCCGTGTTGTAGTCGGGCCCGAGGGTGACCGAGAACAGCTTGCAGCCGCCGTCATGCACGGCTTCGAGGAATTCGCCTTCCTTGCCGCCATTCTTCCAGTGCGTCTCGACGCTGATGCGCCGGCCGTCTTCCAGCCAGAAGCCGGAAATGTCGACAGCGTTGCCGAGGGCGTGCTCGGACTTGCGATCGGTGCCGGCGATGTTGCGGCAGGAGAAGCTGCCATAGGTCTCGATCTGGCGGATCGGTGAGCCGAGAATCTCGACGGCGGCCGGCCGGGCGACGTGGCGTTCCCAGGAGTAGAGCACGGCGGTTTCCACGCAGGTCATGCTGAGCGTGGCGGAATAGGGCGTCAGCGACCGGTCAAGCGTCAGGGCATTGTACTTGCCGCAGGCTTCGCCGGGCGGGGAATCCTCCAGCCGGGTGTAGAGGACGCCGGTCGCATCGAGCGCGTTGAAACAGGCGGACGGATGGCGGAACAGCTGGGTCAGCTTGTAGTGCGAGGCGAGGCCGGGCTTGTGGTTGAGGTCCAGCGGCACAAACGGGTTGTGCTGGGGCGGGGCGAATCGAAGGATCAGCCCCACCGCCAGGGCAGACGGCAGGATCAGCAGGGTGAAGTAGCGCAGGAGCGGCTTTTGCAGCTGGAGCCTTTTCCTTTCCTTAACCAAACGCGGGTTTCTGTTAACCTGCGCCCACCCGTGAGTCGGAAGCGATTCTAGCCTCCGGGCAGGCACAGAATGTGGCACGAACTGTAAAGAGACCAGAATGGTGAAACGCGGCTCCTCGCCTCCGCCGGAAGAGCGGATTGTCAACGAGACGATGAGCGAGGCGCTGTCGAAGCGCTATCTCGCCTATGCGCTCTCCACGATCACGGCGCGGGCGCTGCCGGATGTGCGCGACGGGCTGAAGCCGGTGCAGCGGCGCATCCTTTACGGCATGCGCGTGCTGCGGCTCGATCCCGAGGGCGGCTATCGCAAGTGCGCCAAGATCGTCGGCGACGTGATGGGTAACTATCACCCGCATGGCGACAGCTCGATCTATGACACGCTGGTGCGCCTCGCGCAGGATTTCAACGTGCGTTACCCGCTGGTCGACGGGCAGGGCAACTTCGGCAACATCGACGGCGACAGCCCGGCGGCCTATCGCTACACCGAGGCGCGGATGACGCGCGGCGCCGAGCTCTTGATGGAAGGGCTCGACGAGAACGCGGTCGATTTCCGCGCCAACTATGCCGAGAATGACGAGGAGCCTGTGGTGTTGCCCGCCGGGTTCCCGAACCTGTTGGCGAATGGCGCGACCGGTATCGCGGTCGGCATGGCGACGTCCATTCCGCCGCACAACGTGTCGGAAGTGATCGATGCGGCGCGCCTGCTGATCGAGAAGCCGAAGGCGACGACCGCAGAGCTGATGGAATTTGTTCAGGGTCCGGACTTTCCGACCGGCGGCGTGATCGTCGAGGAACGCGCCGCGATGCTGGAGGCCTATGAGACGGGCCGGGGCAGTTTCCGGATGCGGGCGCGCTGGCATGTGGAAGATACGGGGCGGGGCACCTACCAGATCATCGTCACCGAGATTCCCTATCAGGTGCAGAAGTCGCGCCTGCTGGAGAAGCTGTCGGAATTGCTCGAGGCCAAGAAGGTTCCGCTGCTGGAAGACGTGCGTGACGAGAGCGCCGAGGACGTGCGCCTCGTGCTGGTGCCGCGCGCCAAGACGGTAGAAGCCGATGTGCTGATGGAGAGCCTGTTCAAGGTCTGTGATCTTGAGACGCGCTTCAGTCTGAACATGAACGTGCTGCACAAGGGCGCGCCGCAGGTGATGGGCCTGAAGGCCGTGCTGCAGGCCTATCTGGACCATCGCCGCGAAGTGCTGGTGCGGCGCTCGGAGTTCCGCCTCGACAAGATCGAGAAGCGGCTGCACCTGCTGGACGGCTACCTTGTCGCCTATCTCAACATCGATGAGGTGATCCGCATCATCCGCACCGAGGATGAGCCGAAGCCGGTGCTGATGAAGCGCTTCAAGCTGACGGACATCCAGGCAGAAGCGATCTTGAACCTTCGCCTGCGCGCCTTGCGCAAGCTGGAAGAGGTCGAGATCCGGGGCGAGCACCAGAAACTGAAGGAGGAGCGCGAGGAAATCGTCGCGCTGCTGGCCTCGCCGCGCAAGCAATGGTCGCGCGTGTCGAAGGACCTGAAAGCGGCGCGCGACGAATTCGATCCGGGTACGCCGCTCGGCAAGCGCCGCGCGACCTTCGAGGACGCGCCGGACGTGGACCTTGCGGCGGCGCTGGAAGCTTCGCGGCCGAAGGAGCCGGTGACGGTCGTGCTGTCGCAGCAGGGCTGGATCCGCGGCATGAAGGGCCACGGGCTTGATCCGGACTCGATCAAGTTCAAGGAGGGTGACGGCCCGGCCTGGATGGAAGAAGTGATGACGACGGACCGGCTGGTCTTCATGTCGTCGGACGGGCGCGCCTTCATTCTGGCGGCGGACAAGCTGCCGGGCGGGCGCGGCAACGGCGAGCCGATCCGCCTGTCGATCGAGCTTGAGGACAATGTGGCGATCGTCGCGATGTTCAAGTTCGATCCCGAACGCAAGCGCGTCATGGCCTCATCGACCGGGTACGGATTTATCGTGCCGGAGGCGGAACTGGAATCGAACCGCAAGGCGGGCAAGCAGGTGGTGAACACCGGCGAGGGCCATCTGATGGTCTGCACGCCCGTGGAAGGCGACATGATCGCCGTGGTCGGCACCAACCGGAAGATGCTGATCTTCCCGCTGAAGGACCTGCCGGAAATGTCGCGCGGCAAGGGCAACAAGCTGCAATCCTACAGCGGCAAGGCGGAGCTTGCCGACCTCATCACCTTCGACAAGCGCGACGGCCTGATCGTCGTGACCGGCGGGCGCCACCGCGCCTTCGAGGAATGGAAGGGCTGGCGCGGCGCCCGCGCCCAGGCCGGCAAGGTCGTGCCGAAGGGCTTCCCGCGGACGGGCACGTTTACGGGGTAGGCTGACGATGACGGTCGTGGTTGTGGGATATCTCCGGTTTCCTCCCGAGGCGATCCCTGCGGTCCGTCCGCATCTGAGAGCCCTGGTCGAGGCGACGCGCACGCATGACGGGTGCCTTGCCTATGACGTCGCCGAGGATTTGTTCGAGCCCGGACTGATAAGGTTCTCGGAAGAATGGCCGAATGAGGCGAGCCTGATGGCGCACCTCAAGGCTGCGCACATCGAGCCGTGGCGGCAAGCCGCCCGGTCGATGGGGTTGATTGAGCGGAAGTTCACCGCTTATGACGGCGAGAATTCACGGCCAGTGTAAGGTCAGGACGTGTTTAGCTGCCTGGCGACGAGTTCTGCGTTGATGGCGGCCAGTGCGCTGCGGCCAGATTCGGTGATGATGGGAGAGCGGTAGCCGGGGATCCTTGCGAAACGCAGGAGTGGGCGCGGCGCCGGGAGGCGGGCGCGCAGGCGCAGGAGGCGGCGGGCCTCGGCGTCAGGGTTTTTCAGCGCAGTGTCGAGGGCGGCGCAGCGGCGGCGCAGGCGGTCTTCAAGGGAAACGGGCGTGCGGGGCGGGCGTGCAGGCGGGCGTGCGACCGGAAGGGCGCAGGCGGGCGGGCCGATGATCCGGATGCGGGGGCTCAGGTGCTCGGGCATGTAATCCGTGGGCGGAGCAGGTGTGCGTTCGGAGAGGCGGAAGACCGGAGGACGCGGCGCGCGGCGAACGGGATGCAGCGCCGGGATGGCGCGGGGCAGGGGACGGAACCGGCGCGGCGGCGCGCGCATCGGCGGCAGGCCGGCGGCCAACAGGTGGATCGCCCGGCGAAGCGCCGCCTCGGCGGGCAAGAGATAGTGGTGCAGGACATGGCGCAGGAATGGCTGCTCGAGGACCTTGCCGGGCTCGGCCGCGAGCAGGGCGCGCAGCTCGCCCGCCAGCCAGAACGCAAGGTGCGCCGCCTTGTAGATCAGCGGTTCGGTGTCGGGCGAAGGCGGGGCGGCAGACGTGTCCATGCGCGCAGTGTAACCCCGGCCGGAGGGGAGGCGGACAAGTTCGGCGAAAATAGTTTTTGCACCTTGATTCTGTTGGGGTTTGGGTCGGATTTTTGTTGCATAAGTGGTTTGTGTGCGGAGGGAAAAGATAAGGCCAGGATCCCCTCCCCCTTCAGGGCGAGGGGCGAGGGGGTGTTTCGCCAGCAGCCGTGTACGGATTTTCGGGCGTTGCACCCCCTCACCCCCAACCCCCTCTCCCTGAAGGGAGAGGGGGCTTATGGGGCCGCGCTTGGGTAGAGGGGGCTTAGAGGCGAGCGATGACGTCTGTCATCAGGGGGCCGATCTCGGTGTTGAGGACGAGGTCGGCGTAGGGGTCCTGGTCGGTGGGTTCGCGGTTGACGATGGCGAGCCCGGCGCCGAGTTTCTTGGCCAGCAAAGGGATGCCGGCGGCCGGGTAGACCACGAGCGAGGAGCCGAGGACGAGCATCAGGTCGCAGAGCGAGGCTTCCTCCGAGGCGCGCTCCATTTCGGCTTCGGGCATTGCCTGGCCGAAGGAGATGGTCGCGGTCTTGATGAGGCCGGTGCAGAAGATGCAGGTGATGTCTTCGTCGGCTTCCCAGCGGTGGCGCAGGTCTTCGATCTCGTAGCGCTTTCCGCAATTGAGGCATTTGGCGTAAGAGGCGTTGCCGTGGACTTCGATGACCTGGCGGTCGGGCACGCCGGAATCCTGGTGCAGGTTGTCGACATTCTGGGTGATGACGCTGGCGACTTTTCCGGCGGCGACGAGTTCGGCGATGGCGTAGTGGCCGGCATTCGGCGAGGCGCCTGTCCAGCCAGCGGTGCGGTTGAAGACGCGGGTCCAGGCTTCGCGGCGCTTGTCGCGGGAGGCGACGAAATCCTGGAACATGATCGGCTGCATCTTGCTCCACACGCCGCCGGGGGAGCGGAAATCCGGGATGCCGCTCTCGGTGGAGATGCCGGCGCCGGTGAACACGGCGACCCGGTAGGCATTGCGGATCATGTGGGCGAGGGCGTCGGCTTCCGTCATGCCGTCAAAATTATCGAAAATCCGGCGGGTGGCTAGCGGTACATACCGTCGCGCAGGTTGATGCCGTGTTCGACATACATCTTCATGGCGCAGATCATCTGGCTCCAGCCCATGCAGTTGCCATAGGAAGCCTTGAGGCCGCCGGGGGTCTGGCGCCAGCCTTCCTCGGCGATGGTGACGAGGGTGCGTCCGTCGCCGAGATCCTCGAAGCGCAGGGTGACGGTGGTCATGTAGCCGGCGGCGGCGCTGTCGACGGGTTTGCCGTCTTCCAGGGGCGGGCCTTCATTGGCCTCCCAGCGCAGGATGATGCGCTTGTTCTTCTCGACTTCGACGACCTCAACCGGGAAGGCGCCAGGGAAATCGTGGAAATCCCACATCACGGTGGCGCCGGTTTCGAGGCGGCCCCTGGCGCCGCCTGTGGTGAAATAGCCGGAGAGCTTTTTCGGGTCGGCGACGGCCTCGAAGACTTCGGCGACGGGGCGGGCGATGCGGCCGCTGACTTCGAATTTCAGGTCCATGTCTGGTCTCCCGGGGGCTTGTTCTTTTCTCCATCATGTTATAAAAATATAACATGTCAAGCGTGGACGTGGAAACGAGGGAAGACGCAGTGTTCCGGGCGCTGGCGGCGCCGGTGCGCCGGCAGATGCTGGACGCGCTGAAGGATAACCCGCAGACGACGGGCGAGCTGTGCGCGCGGTTTGCGGGGCTCGACCGGTGCACGGTGATGCAGCACCTGAAGGTGCTGGAAGCGGCGGAGCTGGTGATTGCGCACAAGGTGGGGCGGGTGCGCTGGAACCACCTCAATGCGCTGCCGATCAAGGAGATCCATGACCGCTGGATCGGGCCGCATGCGGCAGGCGCCGTGGGCCTGCTGGCGCGGATGAAGGCGGACCTCGAAGGCGGGTGAACGATTTGCCGCCCCGCGCGCTGACCTGTATCAGGCCGGTTGCAACGGAAAGGCAGGCACTTGGCCCGCACGGCGATCATCGGAGATGTGCACGGGATGCGCGCGGCGCTGGCGGAGCTGCTGGCGAAGCTGGCGTTTGGTCCGGGCGACCGGCTCGTGTTCGTCGGCGACCTCGTCGACAAGGGGCCGGATTCCGCGGGCGTGGTCGATGATGTGGCGCGGCTGCAGGCGGAGGCGCCGTATGAAGTCGTGCTGGTCGAGGGCAACCATGAGGAACGCCACCGGCGCTACCGGGCGAACCTGACGCTGCGGCCGAAAGTGGCGCGCCAGTCGGCGAAGGAAGCGCCGCGGCTGGCGGAGATGACGGAAGCGCTGACGCCGCGCGGGCGGGCCTTGCTGGACGCAGCGCCGCTGTTCTGGCGGCTGGACGAGTTCGGCGTGCTGGTGGTGCATGGCGGCATTCCGGGTGACCTGAAGGCGTTTCCGGACAGTCCGGACGAGGTGGACCGGATGGACAAGAAGGCCCGCGAGAAGTTCCTGAAGATCATCCGCACACGGTATATCGAGCAGGGGGCCGGCGCGTTTGTCGGGCTCGGGAAGGAGCGGCCGGGCGACCGGTTCTGGGCGGAAGTGTATGATGGGCGGTTCGGGCATGTGGTGTTCGGGCACCAGCCGTTCTTTGACGGGCCAGCGGAATTTCCGCACGCGACCGGCATCGATACCGGCGCGGTGCATGGCACCGGGCTGACGGCGCTGGTGCTCGAGGCCGGGCGGGCGCGCCGGTTCGTCCGCGTGGAGACGCCGGTCTACAAGCCGCGCCGGACGCTGGAGCCGGACGACGCCTGAGGCGGGCTCAGACGACGGTGCCGAAGACGGCGCCGATCACGCCGGTAACGATCATCGCGGCGGCGCCCCAGAACACTACGCGAAACACGGCACGCCATTTGCCGGCGCCGCCTGCGGCTGCGGACATCCAGCCGAGGATGGCCAGGCTGGCGAGGGAGACGGCGGCGACGACCGGGGTGATCATGTAGTGCGGCGACAGGGCGGCGGCGGCGAGCGGCAGGGCGGAGCCGGCCGAGAAGCTGGCGGCGGAACTGAGGGCGGCCTGGATGGGCCGGGCGGCGGCCATGTCGCTCATGCCGAGTTCGTCGCGGGCATGGGCGCCGAGGGCGTCGTGCTTCATCAACTGCTGGGCGACCGCCTGGGCGGTGGCGGGCTCAACCCCGCGCTTGATGTAGATGTCGGCGAGCTCCTGAAGCTCCGCCTCCGGATAATCGCGCAGGGCGGCTTTCTCGGTCTCGAGATCGGCGCGCTCGGTGTCCGACTGCGAACTGACGGAGACGAATTCGCCGGCAGCCATCGACATGGCGCCGGCGACAAGGGCGGCGACGCCGGCGACGAGGATCGCGCTGGGCGTGGCGGCGGCGGCAGCGACCCCGATGACGAGGCTGGCGGTGGAGACGATGCCGTCATTGGCGCCGAGCACGGTGGCGCGCAGCCAGCCGATGCGGTGGACGTAGTGGTGCTCGCCTGCGGGAAACGGGGAAGCCATGGCGCGAAGTGTCCTTGCGGGTGGGGCGTGCGCCGACAGTGCGACGGCAGGCAGGGCACGGTCAATGCGGCGTGGTGCACCGCTTTCAGCTGCCCAGCCGGAGAAGACGACTGCGACTGCGAGTGGTCCGCAGGCGGCCATTGGACCGGGGGGCGGAGCATGCCTGCTGGCTGGACAGCCACAGGGGCGCGTCTGCGGCAGGGGCAAAGTTTTCTTGCGCGGGGCGGCGCACCCGACTACCCCTTGAATATCCGGAATTCCTTCAAGGGGGCACCCATGAATCTCGTACTTGTCGTGCTGGCTGTGATCGTGGCGATCGTGGGCCTGATCATCCTGATCTACAACGGCCTGGTGATGAAGCGCCAGCGCGTCAACCAGGCCTTCGCGGACGTGGATGTGCAGCTGAAACAGCGCCAAAACCTGATCCCGAACCTGGTCGAAACGGTGAAGGGCTATGCCAGCCACGAACAGGAAACCTTCCAGCAGGTGATCGCGGCACGCAATGCGGCGCAGGCGGCCAATACGGCCGGCGACATGGCGAAGGCGGAAGGCGTGCTGAGCCAGGCGCTGGGCAAGCTGTTCGCCCTCGCCGAGGCCTATCCCGACCTGAAGGCGAACACCAACTTCCTGCAGCTGCAGAACGAGCTGTCCGCGATCGAGGACAAGCTGGCGGCGGCGCGGCGGTTCTACAACTCGGCGGTGCAGGACTACAACACGGCGCGCGAGCAGTTCCCGGGATCGATCGTGGCGGGCAGCTTCAACTTCGAGCCACGCGAATTCTTCGATGTCGGCGTGGAAGGCCGCGCGGCGCTCGACGAGCCGCCGAAGGTGAGTTTCTAGGCCGGCGATTGCGCGCTACACTGACGGCTTCGCATCGGAGGCTGTCATGAAAATATCTTTCCTCCTTGCGGCGGGCTCTCTCGGGCTCGCCGCTTGTGCATCTGGCGGCGGCGCGCCGCACGTCAAATGGAGCGCGTCGAGCTGGAACGGGCTGGCGCCGCAGACGATCGGCACCGACAATTTCAACTTCTACGCCGCCCCGCTCGACGGGCAGGGATTCAAGCTGAAGCTGTCGCTGGCGATGGGGCCGGATTTCTCGATCCAGGCGGGTGAGAGCACGCTGCCGGCGGAACTCGAACAGGCCGCGCGGGACGCGGCGCCCGAAGGCTGCACGTTTGTTTCGCTGACGCGCACGGCGGATGGCGGCGCAGAGGCAGATTACAAATGCGAATGAATACAGGTGCTGGACGCGGCGGCTGAATTCGGGTGAATCTGGCGGACCGATCCCGAAAGGACGACCGATCATGCGCCTTCTCCTGATTGCCGGCCTTGCCGCCGCGCTTGCCGCCTGTTCCCCGAAGACCGAGAAAGCGCCGGATGCCGCGCCGCTGCCGGTGGAGGAGACTGCGCCTCCGGAACAGGCCGGCCCCTTGCCGTCGCTCGATCCGACCGAGCTGGACCTGTCGAAGATCGCCCTGGCGATGCGGATTCCGTCGACCTTCCGGGCCTATGATGACGGGGCCTACCTGCAGATCAACCTGATCAATCCGCGCCTCGGCGTGGACATCGCGGAAGAGTTTGCGCTGGACGCCAAGGAAGGCTCTGACAGCCCATTCCTTGCCAGCGAGGCGCGCGAGGGCTTCACGATGTGGAGCTATGCCACGATGCCGGAAGATGCCGAACGGCTGCGGGCGCTCAGCCTTGAAGTGGCGCGCCTGAAGCAGGAAGCGCCGGGCGAGAACGAGCTGACCTTCGGGGCGGTCGCGCCGGGCTGCTGGAACGAGCCGGAGGCGACGCCGACGAGCCTAGCGCGGACGCTGTATATCCGTGTACTGCCGGAAGAGGATTTCCAGGTGTTCGTGCCGGAACTGGAACTGACGAAGGACGCCATTCCCGGCATCGAGAGCTTCTGGGGCGCGTGCGCGGAGTAGGTGGCTGGCCCGTTTCAAAAGCCATCACTCATCCTGAGCGAAGTCGAAGGATGGGCCAAGCCGAGCGGTCGTGAAGCCCCGGCTCTCCTTCGACTTCGCTGAGGACGAGCCGTTCGCGGCGGCCGGAGTTTGGTCGAGGGCTATCGCTCCCGGGCGCAGTCTTGTGCTATGCACAGCCTCCATGAGCGATACCCTTGGCCCCGGTGATCTGGTCCTGTGCGTGAACGCCTCCCCGAACCATGTGACGGGTGAACCCGTGCCGCTGGTGGCGGGGGAAACTTACCGCGTGCTCGACCTCTGGGAATTTGCCTGCCCGTGCGGGCGCTCCGATGCGCTGATCGATGTCGGCGTCGGCTGGGCCTGGTGCCAGAGCCGGTTCCGCAAGCTGCCCAAGCCGAAGGCGCGTGAGCGCGTGCGCCGGACGGCGAAGCCGAAGGAAGTGCAACCGGTTTGAGGGGCCCTCAGGGCAGGACGCCGCGTTCTCGCAGCCAGTGTTCGAGCAGCGACGGCCAGACGGTGTCCGGCGAGTGGTCGCGCCTGAGGCCGAAGGCATGGCCGCCGGTGGCGAAGAGGTGGACTTCGGCGGGCACGCCGGCGGCGTCGAGCGCGCGGGCATAGACGGTCGCGTTGCAGACGGGGTTCACGTCGTCATCCCAGGCCTGGATCAGGAAAGTCGGCGGTGTCTTCTCGGTGATCTTGAGGCGGGGGTCGAGCTTGTCGCCGGCGCGGCAGATATGGCCGGCGAAGAAGGAGATGGCGAAGTCCGGACGGCTGCTGAACGCGTCGATACGGTCCGTAAGCGGATATTCCGGCTCGGAGATGTTGCTGAGCTGGACGGTGAGGTAGCCGCCTGCGGAGAAACCCATGGCGCCGACCTTTGCGGGATCGATGCCGAGCTCCGGCGCCATGGCGCGGACCATGCGGACGGTCCGCTGCGCATCCTGCAAGGCGGGGGCGGGATTGGGCTCGACGACACATTGGCATTCCTTGTTCCAGGAATGGTTGGTGTTCGGTACACGGTATTTCGAGAGGATGCAGGTCATGCCATGCGACGTGACCCAGTCGCAGATCTCGGTGCCTTCGAGGGTGACCACGACAGCGTTGAATCCGCCGCCCGGAAAGACGATGACCGCCGCGCCGGTGTTCGCGCCTTTCGGTGGATAGATCGTGATGGTCGGGTCGCTGACATCGAAGATGGCCTGGGAAGTGTCGCCGCCGACCGCTTCGGGGGAATAACGCGTGGCGACGCGTTCCGGCGGGCTGGACGCCGCGTCGACGCCGGGGGCGGCGCCGGGCCAGATCGGCAACTGGGTGAGGCCTTCCGGCGCCTCCCAGGCGCCGGTCGTCCAGGTCAGCTCTTCCTGCGATCTCTCCACGGGCGCCGGGGCAGCCGGGGTGTCGGCGAGGGCCGCGCGGTCCGGCGGCGAGCAGGCAAACAGGCACAGGGCCGGCAGGGCAAAAAGGGGCCAATGACGCATGATCGCTCCAGCTGAGGAGTGGGAGGGCGGACCCTTACCTTGACGAGGGTATGGCGCGCCTTCAAGCACGGCAAGGCATTTGCGCAAGTGGGCAAGGGCAGGCTCAGCGTTGCGCCTTGAACCAAGGCTCAAGTTTGCCGATTGCTTCCTTGATTTCGTCCGTGGACAGCGCAAACGAGAAGCGCATGAAGCGGTGGCCGTCGACGGGGTCGAAGTCCACGCCGGGGGCGGTGGCGACGCCGGTGTCTTCGAGGAGTTTCAGGCAGAAGGCGAGGCTGTCATCTGTGAAGCGGGAGATGTCGGCATAGATGTAGAAGGCGCCGTCGGGCGGGGCGATGCGTTCGAGGCCGAGGCCGGGGAGCGCGTCCAGCAGGAGCTGGCGGTTCGCGCGGTAGACGCCGAGATGGCCTTCGAGTTCGTCGCGGCTGTCCATCGCGACGAGACCGGCATGCTGGGCGAGTGACGGCGCGGTGAGGAAGAGGTTGCCGATATAGGCGCCGGTGCGGGCCGCGCCGTCTTCGGGCGAGACGAGCCAGCCGAGGCGCCAGCCGGCCATCGAGAAGTACTTCGAGAAGCTGTTGACGACATAGGCGGTGGGGTCGAACTCGAGGATCGAGTGCAGCTTCGGGCCGTAGGTGAGGCCGTGATAGATCTCGTCGGAGATGATCCGTATGCCGCGCTTGCGGGCGACATCGGCGATGGCGCGCAGTTCGGCTTCGGCGATGATGGTGCCGGTGGGGTTGGCGGGGCTGGCGAGGATGACGCCGGCCGGGGCGGGGGTGAGTGCATCGAGGGCGGCGGCCGTCAGCTGGTAGCGTTCGGCAGCGCCGCAGGGAATCTCCACGGGCACCATGTTCAGGGCACGGATGGTGTTGCGGTAGGCGACGTAGCCCGGGCGGGCGAGGGCGATGCGGTCGCCGGGATTGAAGGCGGTGGCGAGCGCGAGGACAAGCGCCGGAGAGGCGCCGCAGGTGATGGCGAGGCGCGCGGGCGGGACGGTGACGCCGTAGGTGTCCTTGTAGTGCTGCGCGATGCGGGCCTTGAGCGGGACGCTTTCCCAGTAGCCCATGGCTTCGGTGTCGAGCACGCCGTGGGCGGCGGCGATGGCCGCCTTGGGCGCGCCGGTCGAGGGCTGGCCGAATTCCATGTGCAGGATGCGCTGGCCCGCGGCCTTCATCTCGTGCGCGCGGCGGCTGATGGCGATCGCCTGGAAGGGGGAGATGTCCTGTCCCACGGGACTACTGGGCCGCGATGGAGGGCAGCCAGGTGGCGAGCGAGGGGATCGCGGCGACGAGCACGATGAGCAGCAGCTGAAGCGCAATGAACGGGATGGCTCCGCGCCATATCTGCAGGGTGCTGACTTCCGGCGGAGCGGCGCCGCGCAGGTAGAACAGGGCGAAGCCGAAGGGCGGGGTGAGGAAGCTCGTCTGCAGGTTCACCGCCATCAGGATGGCGAGCCAGACCGGATCGCAGCCGAGCACGATCAGCGGCGGGGCGACGAGCGGCACGACGACGAAGACGATCTCGATGAAGTCGAGGAAGAAGCCGAGCACGAACATGACAAGCATGGTCATGGCGAGAGCGCCCCATTTGCCGCCGGGTGTCCCGTGCAGCACTTCGGCGACAAGGTCGTCGCCGTCGAAGCCGCGGAAGACGAGGCTGAACAGAGAGGCGCCGATCAGGATGAGGAAGACCATCGCGGTGATATGGGCGGCGCTTTTCAGGGCAGGCGTCAGCTGGGCGGCCTTGCGCAGCACGAGGACGCCGGCGGCGAGCGACGCGGCGAAGACGAGGCAGCCGAGTGCGGTGATGGCCATGCCAAAGGCGGCGAGACCGGAATGCTGGATGTCGCCGACGCGCAGGTCGAGCGCGTTGCGCAGGACGAGGATGACGATGAGGCTGGCGAGGCCGGCGAGGATGACGGGCGAGAGACGGCTGCCGGCGTCGCGCGCGAGGCGCAGGCCCGCGAGGAGCAGCGCGCCGCCGGCGCCGATGGCCGCAGCTTCCGTGGGCGGGGCAATGCCGCCGAGGATGGAGCCGAGCACGGCGACGATGAGCGCGAGCGGGGCGCCGAGACCGAGCGCGATTTCGCTGCCGGTGAGCGGCGGCGTGCCTTCCTCGCGCGGCGCAGGCGGGCAGGCGGCGGGGCGCGTGAAGGCGACGAGGGCGACCCAGGCGAGGTAGAAGCCGACGAGGATGAGGCCGGGGATCAGCGCGCCCGCGAAGAGGTCGCCGACCGAGACGACGGCAGAGCCGGCGCCGGTGCGCAGGCTCGCCTGGCTGGCGGCGTTGGAGATCGCGTCGGCGAGGAGGATCAGCACGATCGAGGGCGGGATGATCTGGCCGAGCGTGCCGGAGGCGGCGATGGTGCCCGTGGCGAGGCGCATGTCGTAGCCCTGGCGCAGCATGGTCGGCAGCGCGATCAGGGTCATGGTGATGACGGTGGCGCCGACGATGCCGGTGGAGGCAGCGAGCAGGGTGCCGACGAGGATGACGGCGAAGCCGAGGCCGCCGCGCACATTGGCGAGCAGGCGGCTGGCGATGCCCAGCAGGTCTTCCGCGACGCGCGAGCGCTCGAGGATGACGCCCATCAGCACGAACAGGGGCACGGCGATCAGCGTCTGGCTCTGCATGATCGCGCCGCCTTCGATGCGGCTGGGGAAGGCTTTCAGGAAAGTGTCCGGGAAGACGCCGAGGGCGATGCCGACGAGGGCGAAGATCAGCGCGATGCCGCCGAGCGTCAGCGCGACGGGATAGCCGGCGAGCAGCGCGCAGACGGCGGCGGCGAACATCGAGATGGCGAGGATGGCTTCAAGTTCCATGGCCGCTCGCCTCCGGGTCTGCGGCGGGCTCCGCCGGTGGCAGCGCGCCGGTCAGGCGCAGCGCAGCCTTCAGGCTTTCGGACAGGCCCTGCGCCATCAGCAGCACGGCGAAGACCGGCAGCAGGGTCTTGAAGAGGTAGAGGATCGGCAGGCCGTCGGACTCGCGTGAGCCTTCAAGGAGCAGCCAGGAACGGGCGAGGCCAGCTTCGCCCGTGGTGAGGATCCGTACACAGATCGGGAAGAGGAAGAGATACGCGCCGGCGAGTTCGATCCAGTTGCGGCCCGTTTCGCCGAAGCGGGGGCGCAGGATGTCGACGCGCACGTGTGCGCCGTCGCGCAGGGCGCCGGCGGCCGCGAGCATGAACATCGCGGCGAAGGCGTAGGTGACGATCTCGCTGAGCCAGGTGAAGGAGAGGCCGAATGCATAGCGCAGGACGACCACGGCGAGCTGGGCGACCACCAGGATAAGGCCGCTCACCATGGCGGTGCCGAGGGCAAAGCCGCTGATGCGGTCAATGGCGGCGGAGACGGCGAGGGCGGGCCGGTCGAGCACGCGCGGCACGGCGAGCACGATCAGCGGCAGCGCGAAGAGCGGCAGGAGGCCGATACCGACCCACTTGAGGCCGGCGCCGATTGTCAGGAAGACCTGGCTGTCCATGCGGGTCTCCGGCCTATTTGCCGAGCGCGCGGGCGGCGTAGTACGGCCCGTCGGAGACGCCGGCCCAGCCGCGCATCAGCTTCAGCGAGGTCTCGAAGCTTTCATAGATGCGCTTTTCGATGCCGTCCTTGCCGCTGGCGGCGCGCACGTCGTAGGCGGCCTCCGACATGCGCTTGACCACTTCCTCCGGGAACGAACGAAGCTGGGTGCCGTGTTCGCGCACGAGGAGGTCGAGATGCACCGAGTTCTGGTAGGTGAATTCGCCGAGCGAGAGGTGGTTGCAGGCGGCGCAGGCCGCTTTCAGGATCGCCTGCTCGCTGGGGATCAGGCTGTCCCAGACGCCGCGGTTGATGCCGACGGCGAGGCTGGCGCCCGGTTCGTGGAAGCCGGGACCGTAATAGTAGGGCGCCTCACGGTGGAAGCCGAGGGCGTAGTCGTTCCAGGGGCCGACCCATTCGGTGGCGTCAATCGCGCCGGTCTGGAGGGCCTGGTAGATCTCGCCGCCGGCGAGGGCGACCGAGGCGCCGCCGAGCGCGCGGAGGACTTCGCCGCCCTGGCCGGGGATGCGCATCTTGAGGCCGACGAAATCGTTCAGCCCACGGATTTCCTTGCGGAACCAGCCGCCCATCTGGTGGCCGGTATTGGCGCCCTGCAGGGACTTGATGCCGAACTGGCCGGCGAGCTCATCCCAGAGTTCCTGGCCGCCGCCGAAATCGATCCAGCCCATGATCTCCTGCGCCGTCATGCCGAAGGGCACGGCGGTGAAGAAGGGGAAGGCGGTGGACTTGGCGGTCCAGTAATAGTCGGCGCCGTGGTACATGTCGGCCGAGCCGTTGGCGACCGCGTCGAAGCTTTCGAAGGGCGGCACAAGCTCGCCGGCGGCAAAGACCTTGATCTCCATCAGGCCGTCCGACATCGCGAAGACAAATTCCGATAGGCGCTCGGCCGCGCGGCCGAGGCCGGGCAGGCCCTTCGGCCAAGTGGTGACCATGTTGAAGCGGCGGCGGTTGCGGCTGATCGCGGGGCCGGAGAGCGCCTCGCCGGTTTTCGGATTGGCGAAGGTGGCGGCGGCGCCGGCCGCGCCGAGCAGCCCCGCGCCAACCAGGTTGCGGCGGTTGATCATGGAATGCCTCCCCAGGCTGCGCGGGCCGGTTGTCCGGGCCTCTCGTCGCAGCTTACTCGTCGTCTCTCAAGAGCCGCCAGCGGTCGCCGTCAAGCACTTCCAGTGGCTGATAGCGACGTTTGTACGCCATCTTCGGGCTGCCCTTGACCCAGTAGCCGAGATAGACGTGCGGCAGGCCAAGCTCCTGCGCGTGCTTGATGTGATCGAGGATCACATGGTGGCCAAGGCTGCGGTCAGCCTTTTCGGGATCGAAGAAGGTGTAGACCATCGAGAAGCCGTCTCGCAGCACGTCGGTGATCGAGCAGGCGACCAGGGGCGCCGTGTCGTCCGGACCATCGCGGTATTCGAAGATCAGGCTCTGGACCGGGCTGCCGCCGACCATGGCGACATAGTCCCGGTAGGTCATCTCCGACATGCCGCCATTGTCGTGGCGCGTCTTCACGTAGGATTTCAGGAGGCGGAACTGTTCGCGGGTGGCCTGCGAGACGACCGGGCGGCGCACCAGCGACTCGTTGCGCTGGATGACGCGGCGGTCATTCCGGCTGACATGGAAGTCGCGCGTCGGCACGCGCACGCTGCGGCAGGCGTTGCAGCGCAGGCAGGCGGGGCGGTAGGCGATCGACTGGCTGCGGCGGAACCCGGACTGGCTGAGTACGTTGTGGACGGCATCTGCTTCCGCAATGGCGAGGTTCGTGAACGCCTTGCGTTCCTTGCGATCCGGCAAATACGGGCACGGGCTGGGGTTCGTGACGTAGAACCTCAGCGACCGCTCAAGGCCGGCCGGCAACAGATGGGAATCCGTGAACTTCATGTCCGCCGACGATACACTTCGCCGGGCCAGCGCCAAGGGGCAAACACCGGCGGGGGCGCCCATCGCGGCAAAAAAGCCACACAGGCGTGACCCGAAAGCCTCACGGCTGGGCGCCGAGATGAACTTTCAGGCTGATCCGGCGGTTCACCGCGAGGTGCGGCTGGCCCGGATCGAGGGGGTGAGTGTCGGCGAGACCGGTTACCGCCTGGAAGCGGGCCGGGTCGACCCCGCCGGCTTCGAGCAGGCGGCGGGCCTCGTTGGCCCGGTCGGTCGACAGTTCCCAGTTGGAATAGCCAGTCCGGGTCAGGCTGAAGGCATCGGTGTGGCCTTCGATGGAAAGGGCGTTGGCCAGGGGCGCCAGCGTCGTGGCGGCGGCGGCAACCAGGGCTGCGCCTTCGGCCGACAGGGCGCCGCTGGCGCTTTCGAACAGGGGGCGGCCTGCCGTATCGACGAGATCGAGGCGCACGCCGTCCGGCTCGACGGTCAGGATGACGCTTTCGCCGGCAGCCTTGAGGGTCTCGGAAAGCTGCAGCAGGCCCAGCAGGTCGGCGGCTTCGGAGCCTTCCGGCGCGAGGGCGGCGGCGGGGACGGCTGCGTCCTTCAGGCGGAACTTGGCGGCGATGGCGCTGCGATCATCCGGGGAGACGCCGCTGACCAGCCACATCAGGAGGAAGAAGGCCATCAGGGCGGTCAGGAAGTCGGCATACGCCATTTTCCAGGTCCCGAGCTTGCGGGCCGGGAGGGCAGGCATTCTGCCTGCGTGGTTCCGATGGGTCGTGGCGTACGCCATTTTCCTTGGTCCTGTCATTCTGACGGAATGCAACGTGTAGCAGGTCATGGTGAAACCGGCGCTTCGGGCGGGGGTGGGATTTCGATGAAATTCGATCTATCTGGCGTCCCAGAACGGCACACTCGCCCGAGCGCGCCGCTGGCGAAGGAGACATCAATGGCGCGCACGGCTTTCCTGGGACTCGGGGTCATGGGTTTCCACATGGCCGGGCATCTGGCCAAGGCGGGCCATCAGGTCAGCGTCTGGAACCGCTCGCCGGAGAAGGCGGCAGCCTGGACCGGGGTGCACCGGGGCGAGGCGGCGAAGGATCCGGCCTCGGCGGTGTTCGGCGCGGAGTTCGTGCTGATGTGCCTCGGCGATGATCCGGACGTGCGGGCGGTGTTCGAGGCATTCGAGCCGAGCCTCGGGGCGGGGATGACGGTGATCGACCATACCACGGCCTCGGCGGGCCTCGCCCGCGAGCTGGCGGCGCGGTGCAAGGCGAAGGGCGCGCGCTTCATCGATGCGCCGGTTTCCGGCGGTGAGGCGGGCGCGATCAACGGCAAGCTGACCATCATGTGCGGCGGCGAGGACACGGCGTTTGCGGCGGCCGAGCCGGTGATGAATGCGTTCGCGCGCAAGATAACCCTGATTGGGGAGACGGGCGCCGGGCAGCTGGCGAAATCGGTCAACCAGATCTGCATTGCGGGGATCGTGCAGGGCCTCGCCGAAGGGCTGCACTTTGCGGAAGCGGCGGGGCTGGACGCGGCCAAGGTGATCGAGGCGATCTCGGGCGGCGCGGCGCAGAGCTGGCAGATGGAGAACCGCTGGAAGACGATGACCGAGGGCAAGTTCGATTTCGGCTTTGCGGTCGACTGGATGCGCAAGGACCTTCGCATCACGCTGGACGCCGCGCGCGAGACCGGCGCGAGCCTGCCGCTGACGGCGACGGTGGACCAGTACTATGCCGATGTGCAGGCGATGGGCGGCGCGCGCTGGGATACGTCGAGCCTGATCGCCCGTCTCGGCCGGAAGCCGGACTGATGGGCATCTGCCGCATCGACCTGCACGTGCCGGACGGCGAGGCGTTCGACCTCGCGCTGCGCGCGGTGAAGGCGGCGGACCCGTTCGACTATGTGGTGCTGCAGCCGGAACAGACCGACCGCAAGCTGGTGCACGTCTACATGCGCGACGGGCCGGCGCAGGCGCTGCTCGACAATCTCCAGACCGTGCTCGAGAAGCGCAAGGACTGGCGGATCACGGTCGCCTCGCTCGACGTGACGATCCCGAAACTGCCGGAACCGAAGGACGAGAAGAAGGCGGCGCGCGCGCAGAACACGCGCGAGGAGCTGTACGTGAAGGTGTCGAGCGATGCGAAGCTCGACTGGAACTTCGTCATCATGGTGGTGCTGTCGACCATCGTGGCGGCGATCGGGCTGGCGTCTGACGGCGTCGCGGCGGTGATCGGGGCGATGGTGATTGCGCCGCTGCTGGGGCCGATCCTCGGCTTTGCGATGGGCGCGGCGCTCGGCGACCTGGCGCTGCTGCGCAAGGGGATGATCACGCTGCTGGCGGGCATCAGCATTGCGCTGGCGGTGTCGCTGGTGCTGGCGTTCTTCCTGCCGCCGAACTGGGAGAGCCGGGAGCTGATGTCGCGCGCCGAGGTGCGCCTGGACGGGCTGGCGCTGGCAATGGCGGCGGGCGGGGCGGCGGCGCTGTCGATGACGCGCGGGGCCTCGGCGACGCTGGTGGGTGTGATGGTGGCGGCGGCGTTGTTGCCGCCCGGCGCGGCGATCGGTCTGTTCGCCGGCTATGGGCAGGGCACGCTGGCGCTCCGCGCCACGCTGCTGCTCAGCCTCAACGTTGCCGCGCTGATCCTGTCGGCCTTGCTGGTGTTCCGGCTCAGCAAGATCCGTCCACGGACCTGGATCGAGCAGCAGCATGCGAAGCGAGCGGTGTGGCTGAATGCGGGTCTCTCCGCGCTGTTCCTGCTCGTCTCGGTAGCGCTGATCGTGCTACTGGATCTCGGCAAAGCTGTTCAGATCGGCAACTGAGGGGAAGCACATGGCGAAGTACGAACCGAAGACCAAGGCGACCGAGATCAAACCGAAGGACTTCGTCGCTTCGCTGGAAGACGGCCCGCGCAAGCGCGATGCGCAGAAGCTGTTGCCCTGGATGGAGAAGGTGACCGGCCTCAAGGCGAAGATGTGGGGCCCGAGCATCATCGGTTTCGGGCGCTACCAGTATGAATATGACAGCGGCCATTCCGGCGAAATGTGCATGACCGGCTTCAGTCCGCGCAAGGCCAACATGGTTGTCTATATCCTGTCAGGCTACAAAGGCCTTGAAGAGAAGCTCGCGCGGCTCGGGCCGCACAAGACCGGAAAAAGCTGTCTCTATCTGGGCAGTCTCGACAAGGTCGACATGGACGTGCTCGAAGAGATCGTGCGGGACGGCGTCACCTACGTTCGCAAGAACTACAAGACTTCCGACGCCTGAGCAGCCAAATTACCGTGTTGTGGGTTTACATGAGGGGCTGAGGGGGTACCCTTGCCCCTCGCCCTGTCCCCAATCTCGATCAGAGCGGCCAGCTTGCCTCGCGCAGCAAGGCCTCCGAGATTGCAACTCCCAACGATTGGATATCCCATGACACAGGCTCAACCCGGTGACACCGTACACCTTCACTATACCGGCACACTGCCCGACGGCACGACCTTTGACAGCTCCGAGGGGCGCGAGCCGCTCGTCTTCCAGGTCGGCGCAGGCCAGATCATCAAGGGTCTCGATGCCGCCATTCCCGGCATGGCTGTCGGCGAGACGAAAAAGGTCGAAGTCGCGTGCGACGAAGCCTACGGGCCGGTGAACCCGAACATGCGCCAGGATGTACCGCGTGCGGACTTTCCGAAGGACGTGCCTTCGGAGGTTGGCACACGCTTGCAGATGCGCACGCAGTCTGGCGATCCCGTCCCAGTGACCGTCGTCGAATCGAACGACAAGGTCGTCACGCTCGATGCGAACCATCCGCTGGCGGGCAAGGACCTGATCTTCGAGATCGAGCTGGTCTCGGTGCAGAAGGCGGCCTGATGCGCGTCAGTCGCGGGTGAGGATGTCCAGCACGCCGGCCGAAATCGACTGGCGAAGGCCTGAATACCCCGCCCACGGATCTTTCTTCAGGGACGCGAGACGCTGGCGGATGTTCGACAGCGTGTAGGCGTTTGCGGCCTTGATGCGCGGAAGCTCATCCCAGCGCACCGGCACGGCGATCGGTGCGCCTTCGCGTGCGCGCAGGGAATAGGGGCAGACGGCGGTGGCGCCGCGTTCGTTTCGCAGCCAGTCGATGAAGATGCGGCCCTTGCGCTTCTTCTTGGACATCTCCGAGACGTAGCGCTCCGGGTGCGCCCGTTCCATCTGGCGGGCGAGGCCGCGCGCGGCGGCCTTCACGTCAGCCCAGTCGCGGCGGCGTTCGAGCGGCGCGACGACATGGATGCCCTTGCCGCCGGTCAGCAGCGCAAAGGTCTCAAGGCCAGCGCTCTTCAGCACATCACGTACTTCGAGGGCGGCGACCTTGACGTCGTCGAAGCCGAGGCTTTCATCCGGGTCCAGATCGATGACGACCCGGTCCGGCTTTTCCAGCATGTCGGTGCGCGAGCCCCAGATGTGCAGCTCCAGAGCGCCGATCTGGGCGGCGGCGACGAGTGCTTCGGCGGAGTTCAGCAGAAGGTAGCTGGCGGAATTCCCGTCGCTTTCCCTGATCTTCGTTTCGGTGATCGCGTCCGGCGTCGAGTCCGTGTGGTGTTTCTGGAAGAAACACTGTCCGGACGCGCCGGACGGGCAGCGCACGAGGCTGACTGGATGGTCCTTGATATAGGGCAGCATGCGCGGCGCGATCTCCGCCATGTAGGCGGCGATGTCCCGTTTGGTCGCGCCCTGGCCATCGAAGACGACGCGGTCAGGATGCGTCAGCTTCACGCCGAGGATCGTGTCGCCGGAAGTGTCGTTGTCCATTGATTCGGCCTGTTTCTGCTTGTCGGATGATACCTCGCGCGCCGGCTTATCTTCGCGCAATCCGAGAAAACTCGGATGGCGCAGGACGCCGTCGGGGGTGCGCTCGGTGTAAGCGATCTCGGCGACGAGCTTGGGAGTCAGCCAGACGGCGGCACGGCGGGCGTCGGCGGGGAGGCTCTCGAAGGCCGACGTCTTGCGCTTCAGGGGCGCCATGGAAGCTGCGAGCGCGTCCATTGTTGCCTCGTCAAAGCCGGTGCCGACGCGGCCGCGATAGAGGAGCTGGCCGTCTTCGAACTCGCCGAGGAGGAGCGAGGCGAAGGGGCGGCCTTTCTTGTCGGACTTCCGGTATCCGGCGATGACGAATTCGTCGCGTCCGACGCATTTGGATTTCAGCCATCCGGCGCCGCGGCCTGAGACGTAGGCGGACGATTTCTTCTTCGAGACGATGCCTTCGAGGCCCATGCCGCAGGCCTTGCCGATCACGCGTGCGCCGCTGCCGTCAATATGGTCGGAAAAGCGCAAAGTGCCGTCGCCTGCGGGAATGAGTTTCTCGAGCGCGGCCTTGCGCTCGGTCAGCGGCTTGCGGCGCAGGCTCTTGCCGTTGAGCGCCAGCAGGTCGAAGGCGTAGTAGGCAAGGTGTGCGTCGGCGCCGTCATTGGTGGCGGCTTGCAGGGCGGAGAAGCGGCTGCGACCCTTTTCGTCGAGCGCGACGAGTTCGCCGTCGAGGATGGCGGAGTCCACGTCGACCTTTGAAAGTGCGGTGGCGATCGCGGGATACTTGTGGGTCCAGTCCTTGCCGCCGCGCGTGATCAGTTTCACACGGCGGCCGGCGAGCAGGGCCTGGATCCGGTAGCCGTCGAATTTCAACTCGTGCAGCCAGTCGTCGCCTTCGGGCGGCGCATCGCGCAGGCTTGCCAGCTGGGGCTCCACAAAAGTTGGGAACTTCGGGTCGTCCGCCTTGCGCAGCATGCCGGCCTTGCCCTGCGCGGCGGCGGCTTCGATTTCCTCGAAGTCGTGTCCGGTGGTGACGCTCTCGGTCCAGGTTTCGCGCGGGTCGTGGTCTTCGTCGACGGCGTCATCGCGCTCCTTAATGAGGAGCCAGTTCTCGCGGTCCTTGCTGCTCTTCGCCTTCATCAGCACGAGGGCCCAGCCGCCGGTGAGGCGCTTGCCGTTCAGGTCGAACTTCAGCGAGCCTTTCTTCAGGCCTTCGTGGGGATCCTCGCGCGGGATCCATTCCCCTTCGTCCCAGAGCATGACGGTGCCGGCGCCGTAACCGTCCGGGATCACACCTTCGAAACTGCCATAGTCGAGCGGGTGATCTTCCGTGCGCACAGCGAGACGCTTGTCGGCGGGGTTCAGGCTTGGGCCCTTGGTGACGGCCCAGCTTTTCAGGACGCCGTCGAGTTCGAGCCGGAAATCGTAGTGGAGACGGGTCGCATCGTGTTTCTGGATGACGAAGGAGAGCTTGCCGCTGTTGCGCTTTCCCTTTTTCGAACTTTTGGAGCCGTCAGGTTCCGGTGTGCGCGAGAAGTCGCGTTTCTTGCGATAGGTTTCGAGAAGGTCCGAGCTGCGGGCGGCCATGACGCATCAAGCCGCCTTCGAGGACTTGGCTTTCGACTTTGGCTTCGCCTTGGAGGCTGGCTTCTTCCGGGTCGTTGTCTTCTTTGATGATGAAAGCGTCTTCGCAGACGCACTGCCTTTCTCGCTCGCGACACTCTTCTTGAGCGCTTCCATCAGGTCGATCACCTTGGCGCCGCCGGAGGCGCGATCACCCGACGTGTCTTCCGCGACGGCGCCCGATTCCTGCTTCTCCTTGATGAGCGCGCGCAGGGCGGCGGCGTATTTCGACTTGAAGGCTTCCGCCTTGAAGGGCGCGACCTTGCGCTCGATCAGTTCGCTGGCGAGGTCCATCATCTCCTTGTCGGGCTTCATGTCCGGGATGTCGTCGAACACCGTATCACTGTCGCGGATCTCGTTGGCGAAGCGCAGCGTCTCCAGCAACAGGCCGTCGCCGCAGGGTCGGATGGCTACGACATAATCGCGCCCGCGGACGGCCATCTGGCCGAGGCCGACCATCTTGGCCTTGCGCAGCGCTTCGCGAATGACCGTGAAGCCTTCGGCGGCGACTTCGTCGCCGGCCGGGACAACATAGTAAGGCTTCTCGAAATAGCGCGGGTCGATCTCGCAGGCGTCGACGAACTGGACGAGGTCGATGGTGCGCTTGCTTTCGAGTTTGATTTCGTCGAGCTCGTCCGGCTCGAGGATCACGTATTCGTCCTTGCTGGTCTCGAAGCCTTTGACGATCTCGTCATGGTCGACCGGGCCGACGCCCTCGACGACCTTCTCGTAGCGGATGCGCTTGCCGGAGGGCTTGTGGATCTGGTGCAACGAGACGCGGCTAGCGGATGCGGTCGCCGTGTAGAGCTCGATGCCGATGTTCACGAGGGAAAGGCGCAGGTGGCCCTTCCAGTATGCGCGCTGTGCCATGAATTGTTCTCCAACCGAAACAATGCGGCGGAGACGCGGGAGTTCCGGCGGGCGTCAGTCGACCGGAATGTCCATGAAGCGCAGCGCGTCTTTCATGACTTCCTGGCCGAGGCTCTGCCCGTAGGATTCCAGCGCGGCTTCGAAGGCGGGTGTCTGGACGTCCGCGAAGGACATGCCGCACTGGGTGGTGGCGATCGACATGGCCTCGAAGGTGAGCTTCAGGAAGGACTCGGTGGCGGCCTGCTTGTTTTCCTGCAGAGCCTGGATGATCAGCTGTTTCATGCCGGATTTCTGCGTCGGCGTGGTGTTGGCAATCATGCAGGACGCGAGCTTGTTCTCGCCTTCTGCCGCGGACGCGTTGAGCGCAAGCAAGGACAGGGCCGAGGCCATCATCAGGGAACGGATCATGTCGGGTCTCCGGGAGGTAAGGATCACCCGTTCAGTACCACGCCCGCCTTCTCGGCAAAATAAGTTATGACACCTGAGGCCCCGGCGCGCTTGAAGGATAATAAAGTCTCCATCATGACACGGTCGCCATCTATCCAGCCGTTCTGGGCGGCGGCCATGATCTGGGCGTATTCGCCGGAGACCTGGTAGGCGAGCGTCGGCACGCCGAAGGTGGTGGAGACGCGGTGGACGATGTCGAGATAGGGCAGGCCGGGTTTCACCATGACCATGTCGGCGCCCTCGGCGAGGTCGAGCGCGACTTCGCGCAAGGCTTCGTCCGTGTTCGAAGGATCCTGCTGGTAGGTTTTCTTGTCGCCCTTGAGGGCGGCGGCCGAGCCGATGGCTTCGCGGTAGGGGCCGTAGAAGCCGCTGGCATACTTGGCGGCGTAGGCGAGGATCATGGCGTTGGTGAAGCCCTCTTCCTCGAAGGCGGCGCGGATGGCGCCGATGCGGCCGTCCATCATGTCGGAGGGCGCGACGACGTCGGCGCCGGCGCCGACATGCACGAGAGCTTGCGTGACGAGGCGTTCGACAGTGGCGTCGTTCGGGATGGTGCCGTCCTCGTCGAGCAGGCCGTCATGGCCGTGGCTGGTATAGGCGTCGAGGGCGACGTCGGTGATGAGGCCGACTTCCGGAGCGGCGTCCTTCATGGCCTTCAGGGCGCGCGGGACGAGGCCGTCCGGCGACAGGGCGCCGGTGCCTTCGGCGTCCTTGCCCTCCGGGCCGATATACGGGAACACGGCGATCGCGGGGATACCGAGCGCCCTGGCGCGCTTCGCCGCGCCGGCGGCTTCCTTGACGCTGAGCCGGTCGACACCCGGCAGTGAAGTCACAGGCACGCGGCCCTCGCCGTCATGGACGAATACCGCCCAGACGAGGTCTGCCGGGGTCAGCACATGTTCGGCGGTGAGGGCGCGCACCCAGGACGCCTGGCGCAGGCGGCGCATCCGGGTGGCGGGAAAGGACTGGGGAAACTGGGTCATGGCGCTCTTTTGCGCCAATTCCCGGCGGCTCACAACCAGCCCGCGCGCCGCACCATGAAGCAGCGCTTCGAGACATCCAGCCCGTTCTCGACCTGGATTGTCTCGATCTCCGTCATCCAGGGCAGCAGCTTGCTGCGCGGCAATTCGCGGAAGCCGAGGCTGCGATAGAACGGGCCGTTCCAGGCGAGGTCGCGGAAGGTCGACAGGGTCACGCTCTTGAGGCCGCGCCGGGCGGCATCCTTGATGACATGGCGCATCAGCTCGCCGCCGAGGCCCTTGCGGCCATGCCTGGGGTCGACGCTGATCTGGTCGAGATAGAGGGTGGCGCCGCGCTCGGAGGTCAGCGCGAAGCCGACCGCGTCGCCCTTGTGCCGGACCACCGTCAGGTGGCGCAGCTGCATGGCCGCTTCGAGCGTGGGGATGGGCACATGGTCGGTCAGGGCGTCGTCGGGCAGGTAACCGGTGCCCTCAAACAGGCGGCTGGCCGCGAGGTCGGTAAAGACGAGATCGGCGATGTCCTCGGGGGCGGCCGGGGTCAGGGTATATCCATCCGGCAGGCGTCGCATTGACATCGGGGCAGGCTCTATTCCAAGTCGGCGCCAGACATATTGGGATTGGGACGGATTGCCAATGAGCCTCATGTTTGACGACGAACGCGTGATGATCCGCGACATGGCGCGCAAGTTTGCCGAGGACCGGCTGCTGCCGCATTCGGAAGAATGGGACCGGGACAGCCATTTCCCGGTGGACGTGATCCGCTCCACCGCCGAGCTCGGATTTGCCGGCATCTACGTGAAGGAAGATGTGGGCGGCTCCGGCCTGACGCGGACCGACGCGGCGCTGATCTTCGAACAGCTCTCCTATGGCGATGTCTCGACCGCCGCTTTCATTTCCATCCACAACATGGCTTCGTGGATGATCGACACGTTCGGCTCCGACGCGCAGCGCAAGGCCTGGCTGCCGCGGCTGACCTCGATGGAGCTGATCGCCTCCTACTGCCTGACAGAGCCGGGCGCCGGGTCTGACGCGGCGAGCCTCAAGACCAAGGCGGTGCGCGACGGCGACGACTATGTGATCACCGGCACCAAGCAGTTCATCTCGGGCGCCGGCACGTCGGACGTCTACGTCCTCATGGCGCGGACCTCGGATGACGGCGCAAAAGGCGTTTCGGCCTTCATCATCGAGAAGGGCACGCCGGGGCTCTCGTTCGGCGCGAACGAGCGCAAGATGGGCTGGAAGAGCCAGCCGACGCGGCAGGTGATCCTCGACGAGGTGCGCGTGCCGGCGGCGAACCGGATCGGCGAGGAAGGCCATGGCTTCCGCTTTGCGATGGCGGGGCTGGATGGCGGGCGTCTGAACATTGCGGCTTGCGCCCTCGGCGGCGCCCAGTTCGCGCTGGACAAGTCGGTGGCTTATGCGAAGGAGCGCAAGCAGTTCGGCAAGGCGATTGCGGATTTCCAGAACACGCAGTTCAAGCTCGCCGACATGGAGACCGAGCTGCAGGCGGCGCGCGTGATGCTGTATGAAGCGGCCGGCCGGCTCGACGGCAAGACGCCGGACGCGACGCGCTGGTGCGCGATGGCGAAGCGCTTCGTGACCGATACGGCCTTCAAGGTCGCCAATGACGCGCTGCAGGTGCACGGCGGCTATGGCTACCTCGCGGACTACGGCGTGGAGCGGGTCGTCCGTGACCTGAGGGTCCACCAGATCCTCGAGGGCACGAACGAGGTCATGCGGGTGATCATTTCAAGGGATATGCTGAAGGGCTAGGGTTAGACCCTCACCTCCCACGCCCATTGGGCGCGGGTCCCTCCTCTCCCATTGCATGGGAGAGGGGTTAAGGCGGGAGCCATTCGAAGCGCGTAAACCCCTCTCCCGCCTTGCGGGAGAGGGGTCCATTGCGAAGCAGTGGGAGGTGAGGGGCTTGGGCCCCCGACCTCTGTTCTCAATGCCGCGGCGTTCGGGCCCGGATCCGGTCGAAGCCTTGCTTGATCGTCGCGAAGCGCGCCTCGATGTGGGGTTCGAACTGCAGGTCGGTGAAGATGTGCGGCCAGTCGCCTTCGATGGCTTCGCGCACGAGTTCGCCCACATAGAGCGGATCGATACCGCCGGCGATCGCCTCGGTGATCGCCTGCAGCATTTCCGTACCCGGACCTTCCGCCGGAATGCCGGTGGCGATCTTGCCGGCGTAGCGATCGGGGATGTTGCGCGAGGATTCGAGGATGTTGGTGCGGATGATGCCGGGGCAGAGCACCGACACGCCGATGCCGCGCGCGGCGAGTTTCGGGCGAAGACCCTCCGAGAGCGCGACGACCCCAAACTTGGTGACGTCGTATGAGGGATTGGTCGCGGCGATCATGCCGGCAATCGACGCGGTCGAGACGATATGCCCGCCTTCGCCATGCTTCTCCAGCAGCGGGCCAAAGATCTCGATTCCCCAGACGACCGCCATCAGGTTGACGCCGATCACCCAGTTCCAGCCGGCATCGTTCCAGGTGCCATAATCGCCGCCGCCGCCAACGCCGGCATTGTTGACGAGGATGTGGACCTTGCCGAAGCGCTTGACCGTTTCGTCGGCGGCCTTCTGCAGGTTGTCCTTCAGCGACACGTCCGCGATGACGCCGGCGACATCCGCATTCGTGGCCTTCAGGCCCGCGACGGCCTTGTCGAGCGCGGCCTGTTCGATGTCGCACATCATCACCTTGACGCCGGCCTGCGCCAGCGCGGTCGAGATGCCGAGACCGATGCCGGATGCGGCGCCGGTGACGAATGCGACCTTTCCTTCGAGCGATTTCATTGCGGTTCCTCCCTGTTTTCGGCTACCCTGCGCGTGTTGACGGCGACGCGCAATCAACGACGCAGCGTCAGCCTTTGACGGGGGCGAGGGTGTCTGACAGATTGCGGCCATGTCCCGCGCCGACCTCGTCCTCGATACGCTCGAACGCGCCAGTGAGAAGTGCGCCGACCCGGCGCCGCTGGTCTATCGCCGGCTGTTCGAGCTGCGCCCGGAATTCGAAGACCTGTTCGTGATGGATTCGGATGGCGGCGTGCGCGGCGCAATGCTGGAGACCTGTTTCAATGCCATCTTGGGGGTGACCGAAGACAGTCCTACCCAGCGCGTGATCATCTCTTCGTCGCGCTTTGCGCATGGCGGCTATGGCGTCTCGGAGCAGGATTTCGGGCTGATGTTCGTGGCGATCCGGGATACGCTGCGCAGCCTCGTCGGGGACGGCTGGACGGGCGAGACCGAGGCGGCCTGGACGGAATTGCTGGCCGACATCTCCGCCATCGAATGAGCGCTGGCGCTGCCCCGCGCCGTCGCATAGGTTGGCCGCAGCGCAAACCGGGCACAGGGGACACCGCAGACATGACCGACGCACAGACCGGCACTTATGGCGCCGTCTCCCGGCTGAACCACTGGATTGTCGCGCTCGGTGTGCTGGGCATGGTGGCGGTTGGCTTCTACCTCGAATTCGGCGGGCTTTCGCGCGAAGAACGTGGGCCGATCATGGCACTGCACAAGGCGACCGGCACGGTGCTGCTGCTGTTCATCGCCTGGCGGGTCGTCTGGCGGATCAGGCAGGGCTTTCCGGCGCCGGTGGCGGGCATGCCGGCCTGGCAGGAGACGGCGGCGCGCATCACGCACTGGGGCCTGCTCGCCGCGATGCTGGTGATGCCGCTGTCGGGTGTCGGCATGTCGTTGCTGGGCGGCCGGCCGATTGATGTCTATGGGCTGTTCATGCTGCCACCGGTCGCCAAGATCGAAGCGATCGGCGAGCTCGGCCACACGGTGCATGTCGTCACCGCCTGGATCCTCGCCGGGCTGATCGCGCTGCACGTGGCAGGCGCGCTCAAGCACCTGTTGCTGGACCGGGACGGCACCGTCGCCCGCATGGTTTCCGGCGCGCCGCCGGCCTGATTGCCAAGCACAGTGCAGCGGTCGTATGCTCGACCGGTCAGACCCGCGCGCAGATGCGGGCAGGGAGGATCAAATGCAGATTTCCGCACTGCCGGGCGCCGGCGCCGAGATCACGGGCGTCGATGTCCGCCAGATGACCGGGCCGGAGTTTGATCGCATCCGTGCCGCCTATGCCGAGCACGGGGTCATCTTCTTCCGCGACCAGTCGCTGAGCGAGGACGATCACATCTCGTTTGCCCGCCGGTTCGGACCGATCAACATCAACCGCTTCTTCCAGGCGCATGAGCGCTACCCGGAGATTGCGCTGGTGCTGAAGGAGAAGGAACAGAAAACCAATATCGGCGGCGGTTGGCATACGGATCATTCCTATGATGCGGAGCCGGCCATGGGCTCGGTCCTCGTCGCGCGGCAATTGCCGGACGAGGGCGGAGATACCTGGTTTGCCTCCATGTACACCGCTTATGAGACGCTGGACGACGCGACCAAGGCCGAGATTGCCGGCCTGCGCGCGGTGCATTCGGCGAAGCATATCTTCGGCTCGGGCAACGATAATTTCTACAAGGCGAACCAGGATACGGACGGGCGCATCGGCAACACGGCGGCCGCAGACGTGCTGGACGATGTCGTGCACCCGGTCGTGATCACCCATCCGCTGAGCGGCAAGAAGGCGCTGTACGTCAATCCCGCCTTCACGGTGCGCATCGCCGGTTATTCCGATGAGGCGTCAAACGCGCTGCTGATGCGCCTCTACGCCCAAGCCATGAACCCGGCGCATGCGCACCGGTTCAAATGGAAGCCGGGCTCGGTGGCCTTCTGGGACAACCGCTCCACCTGGCACTGGGCAATGAACGACTATCATGGCGAACGGCGCCTGATGCACCGCATCACGATCGAAGGCTGCGCGCTGAACTAGGCGCTATTCGAACTTGAATTCGACGCCGATCTCGAGACCGCTTTCCCAGCGTTTGAGGCAGGTGCGGGGGTACTTGAATTGCGGGATGCGCAGTTCGAACTCGTCCGGCAGCAACACGCCCTCCGGCACCGCAAGGCGGGCACCGCCGGGCGACACGTCGCGCACTTCGACTTCCTGCTTGCGGAACCAACCGAGCTTGATCAAGCCGCGGGCGTCGACGCGAATGCGCTGGCCGCGGCGGTTGAACTTGCCGACGTCGAGACGCGGGCTTTGAAAGGACTGGCTGGACATGGCACTTCCGGAACTGGAACTGGAGCAGGCTTCAGCGCCTCTTGTCGCACAAACATGTAAAGGCTTGCCGAAACCGCTTGTCTCAATTTGGGAACACTGCATTTACCATTCGGCTACCTTTCAAGGACGAGGACGGACATGACTTCTGATGTGTTGATCCGCCAACAGGGCGGGCTGGGCCGGATCACGCTGGCGCGCCCCGGTGCGCTGCACGCGCTGAACACGCCGATGTGCGCCGCGATCCTCGACGCCGTGACGGCCTGGTCAGCGGACGAGAGCGTGCATCTCGTCGTGATAGACCATCAGGAAGGCACGCGCGGCTTTTGCGCGGGCGGCGATATCCGGATGCTGGCGGAAAGCGGCGCCGGGGATGCGAGCGAGGCGCGCGGCTTCTTCCGCACCGAATACCGCATGAACGCGGCGCTTGAGGCATTCCCGAAGCCCATCCTGGCGTTGATTGACGGTGTCACGATGGGCGGCGGCGTCGGATTGTCCGTGCACGGCTCGCACCGGGTGGCGACGGAGCGGACGGTGTTTGCCATGCCGGAGACCGGGATCGGCCTGTTCCCGGATGTCGGCGGTGGCTGGTTCCTGCCGCGCCTGGCCGGGGAACTCGGCACCTGGCTGGCGCTGTCCGGCGCGCGGCTGAAGGGCGCCGATGTGGCCGCCCTTCGCGTTGCGACGCACTACATGCCTTCGGAACTCATCCCGGCGCTGATCATGCAATTGGAGGCGGCGGACTTTTCCGGCGGCGCGGCCGACTTGCTGAACGAGATCCTCGGCCGCCTTTCGCATGCTGTGCCGGCGGGGAGCTTCGAGGCGCATCGCGCCGTCATCGACCGCTGCTTCGCGTTTGACCGGGCGGAGAACATTCTCGCGGCGCTCGACGCCGATGGCGGGGACTGGGCCCGCACGGAAGCGGCCACACTGCGCGCCAAAAGCCCCGAGACCGTGAAAGTTGCCCTGCGCCAGCTGCGCGAAGGCCGCAAGGCGGCGAGCTTCGAAGACAACATGCGGATGGAATTCCGGATCGGCTGGCGCAAGGTGCAGAGCGCGGACTTCCTCGAAGGCGTGCGCGCGGTGATCATCGACAAAGACAACGCGCCGGTGTGGAAACCTTCGCGGCTCGAGGATGTAAGCGAGGCAGATGTCGCCCGATATTTTGCACCGCTGGGCACCGACGAACTCACTTTCGGCCGCTAGGGCGGGGGCTGGACAGTGCTGCGCCGCGCGTCCGATACTTGCCTTGCAAGCAGGGACATGACGCATGCGCGGCGAAATTCTCAAGACCGATGACGATACCGGGCCGGGGTTGATCCTCGGCGAGGACGGAAAGCGCTACACCTTTCTCACCGCGCGCGTGCACAAGGGCGCGGCCTTGGCGGCAGGGGCCGCTGTGGACTTCATCGCGCTCGGCGAAGAGGCGCGCGACATCTATGCGCTGTCGCCCGTGGCCCAGAAGTCAGGCGCGCCAAGTATAGAAGCGGCTTATGTGCCCGCTGTCGCGGCAAAGTCTGACGGCATGTTCAAGTATTTCTGGCGCGGCATTACCGGCAATTACTTCAAGTTCAGCGGCCGCGCGCGCCGAGCCGAATACTTCGGCTACAACCTCGTCTTTGTTTGTGTGTTGATAGCTTTATACATGGCCGATATCGGGATTTACTTGGTATTCTTCGGGTATGATGGCGAAGGCGGCGGCGAAGTCTGGCCGGTGTTGTCGCTGTTGTTCTTCGTCTACTGCTTCATTCCGGGCATGGCGGTGACATCAAGGCGGCTGCACGATCAGGAAATCTCCGCCTGGCTGCTCCTCTTGTATTTCCTGTCTTATATTGGCGGCATCATCCTCTTTATTCTGATGTTCTTCGATTCCCGCGTGCAACCGAACAAACACGGGGCGAGCCCCAAGTATGGCGGCGCACAGACGGTAGAGGTTTTCGCCTGACAGGGGAGCCGTTACGGGCCAGTAACGGTTAACGGCCGCGCGTTTTTATTAACGCTCAACTTGCGCAAGCCAAACGTGCTTATCAAAATATTAGTTCTCATCATGTAACTCTGCTCAAACTACAACAAAAGTTGAGTGGTGGTTGAAATGATGATGATCGACATGCAGGAGACTGCAAATACTTCTATCGGCGATTCTTTCCTGAAGTCGCTTTCACTTCTCGAGCAGGCGCACCGCCGTCTGCACGATGTCGTCAAGGACGACCTTGAGCGGGGCGGCGAGCGTTCGCTGACCGGCGTCCAGGCGCTCCTGCTGTACGAAATCGGCGAAGGCGAAGCGCCGGCTTCGGTGCTGCGTGCCCGCGGCGCGTTTGCCGGCACGAGCCTCTCCTACAACGTCAAGAAGCTTCAGGAAGGCGGCTACCTGGTGCAGACGCGTTCGGAAGACGACAAGCGCACGGTGACGCTCCGTCTGACGGATCGCGGCAAGAAGGTTCGGGCCCGCGTCGAGAAACTGTTCGAGAAGCAGGCGACTGCCCTTGAGCCGACCGCCAGCGTCCGCGCTGACGATCTCTCGCAGCTCAACAAGACGATCTCGCGCCTCGAGCGCTTCTGGTCCGACCAGATCCGCTACCGCCTCTAGGCGGCTGGCGACTGGTCCTGCCACTCAACGGGAACCCCGGCGCACTGTTCGTGCGCCGGGGGCCTCCTTCATCCGTATAGGGATGAAATCCTATTCCGGATAGGCGACCGTCAGGGTAATGGCCGCGCCTGTCGTCGGGACGGCGACTTTTACATCTTCGAACGTAGGCGGACCGCGCAGCGCGTCGCCATTGTTCATTGCCCAGCCATCGGCGGGCAGGCCAGTCTCGCTCATGTCGAACTGGCCGTTGGCATTGAAGTCATGCCAGACCGACACAGAGTATTCGCCCTCCGGCACGTCGAAGGTGAAAGTCTTCGCGCCGTTGGCCGGCGCTTCGATCCGCTCGCCGGCGATTCCCTCTTGCTGCATGAACTGCGCCTGCGTCTGGACGCCGACATAAAGCGTGCCGCCGCGCGCCTCGATGCCGTCCGCTGTGACGGTCAGCGGCGCGGCAGACGCGGCGCCCGCGGCAGCAAGGGCGAGGGTGGTGGCAATAAGGTATCTGGACAGGGGCATTTCGGGTCTCCTGGGGCTGCTGTTGCTCACTTTGTATTTCAAAGTGAAAGCCACTGTCAACAAAGAACTTTGAAACACAAAGTCAATGACCGGGTTGCCAGTCTCGCCGCCGGCGGCCAACCTGCCGTGCGCAGGGAGGCGCGCCGCATGAAACTTTTCGCAGTCTTCGTCGGCGGCAAGCACGACCGGGCAAACATCGAGCTGCACGACCTTCGCTTTGCGACCGGCGAGACGATCGAGGATACCGTGCCCCAGCTGCGGGCGGCCTGGTGGGGAACGCCGGCGTCACTGCACATTGATGGCTATGCCGAGCTGACGCATGTCGAAGGCCGCAGGATTGAAATCGCACCGGGCCCGGCGCCGGCCTCGCCGGAGGCGTCTCTCTGGTTCGTGAATGTCGGCGGCTACACGCCGGAACTGTTCGGCGAGCAGCATCTCTACCTTTTCATGGTCGGCGCAACGAAAGCCGAAATCTGGACCCGCGCGCGGCGCGCCTCGCCCGACTGGACCACCCGTCACAAGGACAATCTCGCGACGGTGGATGACGTGATCGAGGTCAACACGCTGCTCGGCGCCCAAGGCTTCCACATCCGAGTGGGCGCGCCGGACGGATCGGCGGCAGGCCCGCGGATCGTGTCGGACTATATCCAGCTGTGAGCGGCGCGGCCGAGCCAAAGAATCTGTCGTGCAACCCGGAAACCCACTTTTCCACAGGATGTTTCCACCCTAGGGTTTCCGCCCATGCGGGGGCTCATCACACAGGTCTTCACGGCGGCATCGATCGCCGGCGCGGCAAATGCCGCGCCCTGGGTGCGCGACGATGACGGCTGGTATGCGCGGGCGCTGATTGCGCACGACACGCTGAACGGCGCCGATGGCTGGCGCGCCGACCTGTATGGCGAATACGGACTGACCGACAACTGGACCCTGACGGCCAAGACCGAGGCAGTGGCGTATCCAGGTGCGTCCGAATTCAACCGCGAAGCCTACCGGCTCACACTTCGCCGCAAGTTGCTGGTGCATGACGAGTGGTCGGTCGGTGTGGAGGCTGGGCCAATCTATGGCGGCACCACAACGGGCCTCAACAGCTGCGAAGGCCTCGGCTTTGAAACGCGCGGCGGGCTTGGCTATTCGGGCCAGCTGGAAGGCCGTGCGGTCTACATGTTCGCGGACGCCATCTACATCCAGCAGGAGGACGGCTGCGCCCGGAGGCGCGCAGAGATCGGGTACGGGTCAGACCTCACGGATCACGTGTTCCTGACCCAGCAGGTCTGGCTGGAGAGCGGCGACCGGAGTGCCACATCCGTCAAACTCGAGAACCAGATCGGCCTTCACCTCGGCGCCGTGGATGTCTCGCTCGGCTACCGCGAGGAAATCGGCGGCGAGTTCGAGGAAACCGCAATTCTCGTGGCGCTCGTCGCGCGCCGGTGAGCTGTCATTCGGGCGCCGCTTCGGGAGCGGTGTATCCGGTGTGGGTCATCAGGTAGGCGACAACGGCGGTGCGGTCGCTTTCCTTGCGCACGCCCGAGAAGCTCATCCGGTTGCCGGGGACGAACGTTCCTGGATTGGCGAGCCAGTGGTCAAGCTGCTCCGGCGTCCAGACAAAGGTTTCCGCTTTCATCGCAGGCGAATAGTCAAACCCCGGCGCGGTGGCCACCTGCCGGCCGAACAGGCCGTAGAGGTTGGGGCCGACCAGGTTTCCTGCGCCTTCCGCAACGAGGTGGCAGGACTGGCAGAGCTTGAAGGTGCGCGCGCCGGCCGCATAGTTGGCGGACTTGTAGGGCTCGGGCAGGCTGGCAAATTCGAGGCTCGGCTCGCCGGGCGAAGCGGCGGGCTGGGCGGGGGCCGCCTCAGCAGTGGCTGCCGGTGCCGAGGCAGCGGGCTTGGGTGCTTCGGCTGCGGTATCGGTCCCGCCGCCGCAGGCCGAGAGCAGGATGGCCGCTGCAGCGGCCAAGCAGGTTCGAATATCGGTGCGCATTCAAGGGATCCTCGCCTGTGGAGCGAGGCAACATTCGCGCCGAATCCCGGCAAACTCAACCGGTGGCGGGCGCGGCGATTTAGCCACCCTGTGAAACGTCCGTGCGCGCTGTGATCCGAGGGTTTGTCCGGCGGGGGTCTGCCTGTTATCAACGGGCCAAACGACATTTCCCCGAGGAACCGATCATGACTGACACCACCGCCGCCGGCCTGTCGCCGGCTGAAATCGCGCAACGTGCGGAAGCGGGCGATGCCGAAGCGGCGCTGCTCTATTCCCGCCTGCTGGTGCAGCAGGGAAAGGCGCAGGACAGCTTCGACTGGATCCTCAAGGCGGCGAAGGATGGCCACCCGGTCGCGGCGACCGAGCTGGGTCTCAAGCTGATTGTCGGCATCGGCGCGCCGAACGATCCGCCGGTGGGCGTCAAATGGATCGATGCGGCTGTCAAAGCGGGCTTTCCTGAAGCCGTACGCTGGCGCGCGTTGCTTCTGGCCGCAGGTGTCGGCGGCAAGCCGGACTTTGGCGGCGCCCTGAACATGCTGGAAGCGGCGGCGCAATCCGGAGAGCCCTCGTCACAGGCCCAGCTCGACTGCATTCGTGCGGCCGGCCTCGTCAACGATGAGGCCCTGGCCGCTTTTCTCAATCCACCGGCGCCGCTGCTGTTTTCGGAATCGCCCTGGGTGACCGCTGCCGAGCACATCCTGCCGGAGCCGATGTGCCAGTGGTGGATCGCGGCGGCGGCTGGCCAGCTGCAGAAGGCGCGGGTGCACAATCCGGATATGGGCGGGCGCACCCAGGACGGCATACGCACCAATTCTGGCACGGGCTTCGGCATCCTGCAGACCGATGTGGTGATGCAGCTCTGTCTCGCCCGCATCGCGGTGGCGACCGGCCGGCCGCGCAAATGGCAGGAAGCGCCGAACGTGCTGCACTATGCGGTGGGTGAAGAATACGGCCTCCATTACGATTTCCTCGATCCCGAAGTGCCGCACTTCGCGGCCGACCTCGCCAAGCATGGCCAGCGGCGCACCACGGCGCTGATCTACCTCAACCAGAACTTCATGGAGGGGCAGACCTGGTTCGAGAGCATCCAGAAACATGCGCGCACGCCGACCGGCGGCATGATCGCCTTCGACAACGTGCTGCATGACGGTTCGCCCGACAAACGTTCACTGCACGCCGGGTTGCCGGTGACGCTCGGCGAGAAATGGCTGCTGTCGGTCTGGATCCGCGACCGCGACCAGCCGATCATCTAAGGCGACATCTGCGCCTGTCAGGACTAGACTGCCCAGCTGATGCCTGATTCTGCACGCCCCCGTCCCGTGATCCTCCGGCTGCCGCCGGAGGTGGTCAACCGCATCGCGGCCGGCGAAGTGGTCGAGCGTCCGGCGGCGGCCGTGAAAGAGCTTGTGGAAAACGCGCTGGATGCATGCGCGGCGCAGGTTTCGGTCGCCATCGAGGAGGGCGGCCTGAAGCGGATCAGCGTCGAGGATGACGGGTGCGGACTGACGGCGGACGACCTGGCGGTCGCGCTGGAACGGCACGCGACATCGAAGCTGGTGCCGGATTCCGACGGCCGGGTTGACCTGCTGAACATCCATACGATGGGCTTTCGCGGTGAAGCCTTGCCGTCGATCGCGTCGGTCAGCCGTATGCGGATTGTCAGCCGTGCGGCGGGCGAGGCCGCGGCGGAGATCCTGTCCGAGGCCGGACGGGTCGACGGGCCAAGGCCGGCGGCCTTCACGGGGCGCGGCGAAACCGGTACACGGATCGACGTGGTGGATTTGTTCCATGCGACACCGGCGCGGCTGAAATTCATGCGCGGTGAGCGCGCCGAGGCGCTCGCGGTGACGGATGTGGTCAAGCGTCTTGCGATGGCCAACGCCTCGGTGGGCTTCACGCTCGAGAACAACGGGCGCACCGTATTGCGCTATGCTGCAGAGCGCGATGACGAAGCCGGCCGTCTGGCCCGGCTCGGCGCAATCATGGGGCGCGAATTCAGCGAAAATGCGATTGCGATCGACGCGGAGCGGGACGGGGCCAGGCTTTCCGGGTTTGCCGGCTTGCCGACCTTGAACCGGGGCAATGCCCAGATGCAGTTCCTGTTCGTGAACGGACGGCCCGTGAAGGACCGTATGCTGACCGGTGTTGTGCGCGCTGCCTACCAGGATTTCCTGGCGCGTGACCGGCATCCGTTGCTTGCCCTGTTCGTCGATGTCGAGCCGGAGGAAGTGGACGTCAACGTGCACCCGGCGAAGACCGAGGTGCGCTTCCGCGACGGCGCCGGAATCCGTGGACTGATGATCGGTGCGCTCCGGCACGGGCTGGCGGGCGCGGGCCACCGGGCGTCCACGACGGTCGCGGGTTTTGCGCTGGGGCGGGCGAAGGTCGAAGAAGCGGCATCTGGCCTCTTGTGGCAGGCGCCCGCCTCGCCGGGTATCCGGCCGCAAGCGCCGCCGCGCGCGGTCTACGACGCGCCGGCCGCGTTCAGCGGCTATGCGCCGGAGCCCCTGCGTGACGGTGCGCCCGATACTGCGCCCGGCGCGCGCATGGAAAGCCTGCCACCTCAACAGGCGCGGGAGCTTGCCGATTATCCGCTCGGAGCAGCGCGGGCCCAGTTGCATGAAACCTACATCATCGCCCAGACGGCGGATGGCATGATCATCGTGGACCAGCATGCTGCGCACGAGCGGCTGGTGTATGAAGCGATGAAACGTCAGATGGCTGACGGCGGTGTGCGGCGGCAGGCGCTGCTGATCCCCGACATCGTCGAGATGCCGGAAGACGAGGCCGCGCGCGTGCTGGAACGCGCCGATGATCTCGCGTCGCTGGGCCTCGAAATCGAAGCGTTCGGGGCGGGCGCGGTGTGCGTGCGGGCGACGCCTGCACTGTTTGGCGAAATGGATACGGCCGGCTTGTTGCGCGACCTTGCGGACGACTTCGCCGAGTATGACGCCGGCCTTGCGCTCAAGGAACGGTTCGAAGAGGTGATGGGCAACATGGCGTGCCGGTCATCCGTGCGGGCGGGCCGGCGGCTGAACGGCGACGAGATGAACGCGCTTCTGCGCAACATGGAAGCGACGCCGCATTCCGGGCAGTGCAACCATGGCCGCCCGACTTACGTCGAATTGAAACTGGCAGATATCGAGCGCCTGTTCGGCCGGCGTTAATTATCCGCAGGCGGAGAAACGAGGCGGTACATCACAGGCACGCAGGTGCCCTTGGTGATCTGCTGCTTTGTGACCTTGTAGGTTTCGCCCACTTCAGGTGCCGAAGGAAACTGCGCGCGGCTGAGGGAAAAAGCGCGCTCGGTGCCTTCCTGAAGGCGCACGTCGTTTTCCGCGACCGCAACCACAACGGCGTCGATCACGGAATACTCGTAGGCGCATGGCCCACCGACTTTCGGCTTTACCGGCAGCACCGGCGCTTCCTGCGCGGGCGCGGTTTCGGCCGGTTCAGCTGGACCCTCGGAATCTGCGGGCGCGGTCTGGCACGCCGCTGAAAGGCTAAGCGCAGCGAGCGCCAGCGCGAGCGATACAAATTTCATCGTGAACTCCAATCAGCGAGGTTTGCGCAAGTCTAACGCGGGAATTGGTGGTCACAAGCGCGGGCAGTCAGCGTTTCGGTGCCTGCTTGGCCTTCTCGGCCTTTTTGCCTGCTGTCCGGCGCTTGTGCATCCGGTCCATGCCGCCGCCGGCGACCCACCAGAAGATGCGCCAGCCTTCGGCGAAGGTCATCTTCGGGGTCGGGGCCAGCGTGCCCTTCTTCTCGGGCGGCGCCACTTTCGGACGCTTGCGGCCCTTCGGCTTCTTTCGGGCCGGTGGCGGGTGTGTGGGTTCGTCCAGTTCGGGGGCGGCCTCGTCATCCGCCGCCTCGATCTGCGCGGCCGGCCCGGCACTTTCATATTCGCCATCAAGATTGTTGAGAAGGAAGGCGTCGGAGAAATCGACCGCGAGTTCGACCCACAGGGGCAGGTGGTCGGAGATCTGCCAGGTGAGCCAGCGTTTGGAATAGTAGTCCTTGTCCTTGCCCTTGTCCTTCAATGTCCCGTCTTCGGCGAGGTCCCGGTGACGTTCCGGAAGGGCCGGCGCGTAGTGTTCGTAGTGTTCGGGCCGGAACAGGCTCTGCGTCCATTCAAACGCGCCGGAGGAGAGGAAGGTCAACTCGTCTGCGCGGGTGCGGAAAGCGATCTGGTCGTAATAGGCATCGCCCAGCATGTTGGAGGCGTGCTGTTCGGGCGGCAGCTGGAAGCCGGCCTTGGTCAGCGCCTGCATCGTCTCGTCGATGGGGTTCTTGATGTTGAAGTCGCCGAGGAGGATGTAGTTCTCGTTCTCCCGCTCGGCGCGGTCTGCCATTTCCTTGGCGAGATACTCGATTTCCTGCACGCGGCGCTGGTAGCCTTCCGAGCCCTTCGACTCTTCGCCGAAATAGATATGCACCGTACACAGAGAGAAGCGGAACCAGCCAGACTGGAAGCTGACGAGAAAGGGCGTGCGCGCAAATTGCTGCTCGCCCGGAAGCAGGGCGTGTTTCGGCAAGACGATCTCACCGGCAACGTGACGGAAGCGGACCTTGCGTTTGTCGTAGACGAAGGCCATCCGCTCGCGGTTGCCGGAGCTGCCGACGGTGACATCGGTGGAGATGAAGTCCCAGTCGGGACCCATCAGCCGGATGACATCTTTCAGCGGGGTCAGGTCTTCGTTGATTTCCTGCAGGGCGCAGATGTCAAAGGCGGAGAGGATTTCGGCGATGTAGAACAGGCTCTCGCGGCGGCGCGGGCCGTGGCGAAACTTGTTGTTGTCGAAATCGCGGATGTTCCAGGTGCCGATGATCAGACTGGATTTCTTGGTGCGGCGCGGCACGCCTTTCGGGGCGGGCGAGGCAAGCTGGGCGCGCAGGTCAAGCAGGCGGCGCGAGGTCCAGTCCCGCTCGGCGGGCGTGAACAGGCGCGGATTGCGCAGATCGTTGTACCAGACCATGCCGTTGTCCCCTCGCATTCTGCGGGCAGGACATGGCTAGTCGCAAAAGGGTTAGCGGGCCGTTAACCATTGAAAAAAGCTCGCGAAAACAGTCGGTTTCAGACGCTGACGACGCGGCCGGGGTTCATGATGCCGAGCGGGTCGAGCGCCTGCTTGATGGCGCGCATGGCGCCGGTCGCGGCGGGCGGGCGGATGCGGGCAAGCTCGTCGCGCTTCAGGCGGCCGACACCGTGTTCGGCCGAGATCGAGCCGCCAAAGGCCATCACGGTGTCGAAGACCGTACGCGTGACGGCCGCTTCGTGTGCCTTGAGGATCGGCGCGCCGGCGCCTGCCGGCTCGACCACCGAATAGTGCAGGTTGCCGTCGCCAACATGGCCGAAGATGACAAAGTCTGCCGACGGAACATGCGCGCGCACGGCGCCGTTGCAGGCGGTGATGAAGGCCGGGATGCGGCTGACGGGGACGGAAATGTCCTGGTTGAGCGCCGTGCCGTAGGCGCGCTTGGACAGCGGGATCGTCTCACGGATGTGCCAGAAGGATTTCGCCTGCGCTTCGCTGGAGGCGATGGCGGCGTCCTGTACGAGGCCTGCCTCGGCCCCGGCTTCAAGCGCGGCCGTGAGGAGGGCCTCGGCCTGCGCCGCATGCGGCTGCGAGATTTCGATCAGCACGCGCCAGTCGGCGTTCGACGGGAGCGGGTCGCGCGTACCCGGCACGTCGGCGACGACCATTTCCACCGCGTTCGCCGGAATGATCTCGAAGCTGGTGACGGAATCGCCTGCATGGTCGCGCACCAGCGCGAGCAGCTTCACGACATCGTCTGCAGACGATGCAATCACCCAGGCCGAGGCGCGCTGCACTTTCGGAAAGAGTTTCAGCGTCGCCGCCGTGATCAGCCCGAGCGTGCCTTCTGCGCCGGCGAAGAGGTGTTTCAAGTCATAGCCGGTATTGTTCTTTCGCAAGCCGGAAAGACCGTCCCAGATTTCGCCGGAGGGCAGCACGACTTCGAGCCCGAGGATCAGGTCGCGCATCATGCCGTAGCGCAGGACGGCGACGCCGCCGGCATTCGTGGAGATGAGGCCGCCCAGCGTGGCGGTGCCTTGCGAGCCGAGGGAGAGCGGGAAGAGGCGGTTTGCCTTCTCCGCCGTTTCCTGCGCGGTGACGAGCGTGGCGCCGGCCTCGATGACCATGGAGTTGTTGAACGGGTCGACCTCGCGAACGGCGTTCATGCGGGTCATCGACACGCAGATTTCGCCGTGCGGCGTGCCGCCATCGACGAGCCCCGTGTTGCCGCCTTGGGGTGTGATCGCGACACGGTGCTGCGCGCAAAGTCTGACGAGCGCGGCGGCCTCGTCGGTTGACGCAGGACGCGCCAGGAATGGCGTCTCACCCGCCCAGCCGCCCCGCCAGGGTGTGGAAGCAGCGGCGAGTTTCTCCGGATCGTCGCTCCAGCCCTTGGGGCCGAGCAAGTCCTTGGCGGCAGCGAGGAAGGGGGTGGGCGGGGGCGGGGTCATGTCTGTAGTTTACGCATTTCAGCGGCAATGGCGAGGCCATCCGGCATGGCCGACAGGGCTTCGAGGACGCCGGCGCGCGCTTCGCTCGTCTTGTTCTGGCTGAGCTTCGAGATGCCTTCGAAGCGAATCGGCGAGAGCTCGAACGCCCGGATGCCGCGCACCATCATGCCGAACGCGCCGGGGTCCATCTTGGCGCGCGTCCAGGGCGGCTTGGGCGCGAGGCGGGCTTCGAATTCGGAGGAGACATCGTCGAGGAAGGTGGCGGCATCCGCCGGCGCGGGCGTGCCTTCTGCTTCGACGGAGAGGTAGTTCCACGTCGGCACCTGATTGGGCACTGGACCATACCAGTCGGGCGAGATGTAGGCGTCCGGGCCCGTGAAAACGATGAGCACGCCGGCGCCAGCCTCGATGGCGCGCGTAAGCGGATTGTGCGCAGACAGATGAAAACGCAGGCGCGGCCGGCCATTTTCCAGTGAGGCAAGGACGGGCGTGTGGGCGGCGAGCGGAGCAACCTCGCCATTGGCGCAGACGAGGCCAAGCGGACGCGCGCGCAAACGGGCGATCAGCTTTTCCGGATCGGACTCGCGAAAGAGCGGGGCGGGGTGCATGGCGTCAGAACAGGCTGCCCTGCTCGCCGGGCTTTTTGGGCGGAGCTTTCGATTTTGGTGTGCCGCCGACGGGCGCGGCGGTAACGTCACCATCCGCGAAGGAAATCTTGAACTGGTCCGTACCAGAAGCAACCGCAGCCGAGCGGATGACGTGGCCGTCAGTACCCCGAACGATCGCGTAGCCCCGGCTGAGCGTCGCTTGATAGGAGAGGGTCTCCAGCAGCTTGCCCTGCGCGTCCAGCGCCGTCTTCTGGCGCACCATCAGCCGATCGAGCGCCGGGCGGGCACGCACGGCAATGTCGCGCAGGCGCTGGCGGCCTTGCCGGATTTCGGACTTCAAAAGAGCCGGCGAGAGCTGTAGCCGGGAGAGTTTCACCCGCGCCTTCTGCGTCAGCGCGAGCGTCGCTTTCGGCAGGTTCGCGCTCGCATAGTCAAGCCGCTGCCGGGCGGGCTGAAGCAGCATTTCTGCGCGGGGAAGGCGCGCGGCGGTAAGCTTGTCGCGCGCACGGGTGAGGGCGCGCGCGAGGGCGCGTTTCAGGCGCTCACCCTGCTCACCGCTCGACAGCAGCAGTTCCGTCCGTACCGGGACGGCCATCTCGGCGGCGCCGGTGGGCGTCGGCGCGCGGCGGTCGGACACGTAGTCGATCAAGGTCGTGTCAGTCTCGTGGCCGACAGCGGAGATCAGGGGGATATCGCTGTCGAAGGCGGCGCGCACGACGATTTCCTCGTTGAACGGCCAGAGGTCTTCGATCGAGCCGCCGCCGCGTGCGACGATCAGCACATCGGGGCGATCGGCGCCGGTCATGGCGTTGAAACCCTTGATGCCGGCTGTCACCTGTTCGGCGGCGCGGTCGCCCTGCACGAGGGCGGGCCAGACAATCACGCGCACCGGGAACCGGTCGCGGATGCGATGCAGGATGTCGCGGATGACGGCGCCGGTCGGGGAGGTAATGACGCCGATGGTGCGCGGCAGGTAAGGCAGCGGCTTCTTGTGCTTCGGGTCAAACAGGCCCTCGGCGGCGAGCTTTTTCTTGCGCTCCTCAAGGAGCTGCATCAGGGCGCCGGCGCCGGCCGGGCGCATCGTGTTGGCGATCAGCTGGTAGGAGGAGCGGCCTTCATAGGTCGACAGGCGTCCCGTAGCGACGACTTCGAGGCCCTCTTCGGGCCGGAAGGTCAGCTTGTCGGCCTGACCGCGCCACATGATCGTGTTGAGGACCGCCTTGTCGTCTTTCAGGTCGGCATACATGTGGCCGGACTTGGCGATGGTCACGCGGCCGAGCTCGCCGCGCACGACGACATGGTCATAGTTGGTCTCGACCGTTCGTTTCAGGCTCGCGGCAAGCTCGGAGACGGACTGGGCATGGTCGTTGGAGACGGGTGTGTCGGTCATGGCGTGGTTGTGACGGCGGTTGGCACGCCCCGCAAGGGGCTCATTTGCCCGCCGGCCAGTGCTCGGGGCGTAGCCCGAGGCCGATCAGGCGCGCCGGAATCTGGCGCAGGATGGGGAACCATTCGAAGAAGTTCAGCAGGAAAGGCGGCTTCAGCGTGCCCTTCGCCGTGATCGCGGGCACGAGCACGAACCGGTGGGCAATAACCTGGCCGCGCTGGATCATGCGCGCCGGCCAGTGGCGGCGTTTCTGAACGCCGGCCAGCGCCTCATCCGGCACCGGGCCCTTGCCGATCAACGGGCCGAGCATGCGGGCCGCGGCGACCGCGTCCTGCACGGCGAGATTGATGCCGACCCCGCCGACCGGCGACATGGCATGGGCGGCGTCGCCGATGCACAGGAAGCCGGGGCGCCACCATTTCGGCATGTGGTTCACCTGCACGGTGAGGAGTTTCACCTGGTCCCAGTCGATCAGTTTCTCCGCGGCTTCGGACAAGTGGGGCGCGATGCGGGCGATGCGGTCGCGAAATGCCGGCAGGCCCTGGGCACGGATCTTGTCGGCGTCGCCCTTCGGCAGCGGCATGGCGCACTGCCAGTAGTCGCCGCGATTGATCAGGACGAGGAACCCGTCCTCGGTGACGCGGCCAAAGGATTCGCGTACGCCATCTTCCTTGCGGTCGAGGCGCATCCAGAAGACATCGACCGGCGCGCCGATGTCGTCGAGGGCGAGACCCGACGCATCGCGCAGGTGCGACGCTCGCCCGTCAGCGGCCACCACGAGGTCCGCCTTGATCTCGACTTTTCCGTCCGGCCCGTCGGCCACGAGGCCTGTGATGCGGTCGCCGGTCTCGATGAGGCCGCGCGCTTCGGTCAACATCCGCAGGCGGAAGGTGGGCAGCTTTCGGCCCTCGTCGGCCAGGAAGTCGAGCAGGTCCCATTGCGGCATCATCGCAACGAAGGGATGAGCGACCGGCAAGCGCGAAAAGTCCGCGATGTGGAAGGTTCGCCCGGCGATGAACAGCGAGATGCGCTCGGTCGGCTGGTTCGGCAGGGCGAGGAGGCCGGTGTCGAGGCCGAGTTCATGGAAGATTTCCAGCGTGGCGGGATGGATCGTGTCGCCTCGAAAGTCGCGCAGGAAGTCTGCGTGCTTTTCAAGGACGATGACGTCGACGCCTTGGCGGGCAAGCAGGTAGCCGAGCATCAGCCCTGCCGGGCCTCCGCCCGCAACGCAGACCTGGCAGGCGAGCGTTTCCATGCGCGTCTCCATGCTAGCCGGAACTCGATTAGTGCCAGCCCGGGCGACCGCCGCCAAGGCCGCTATCCGGCATTTGATGAATTTTCGGAAATCCGCTTGCCGCCACGCCCTGTCGTAGTTGGGAAATTTGGTGAAGTTCAGATTCTGTAGCGGATTGGTTCACTTCCTGAACTATCTGCTGTGCCCCCGCGGGGCGTATCCCTTTCCCATCGCGGCAGACCTGTCGTTCGCCGCCCACCGAACGGGAGATAAAATGAGCACCCAGACAGACACCGCCGCGCTGAGCCCCAATCAGGCCCTCTGGGAAAAAGGCGACTTCACCAAGCTCGCCGCCACGATGCGCGAAAGCGGCACGCGCTTCATCGAGAAGACCGGCGTGCGCGCCGGCGACAAGGTGCTCGACCTTGGCTGCGGCGACGGAACGACCGCCTTGCCATCGGCTCGCCTCGGCGCGGACGTCACTGGCATCGACATCGCCCGCAACCTCGTCGAAGCCGGCAATCGCCGCGCCGCCGCCGAGGGGCTGAAAAATTGCCGCTTCCTGCACGGCGACGCCTGCAACCTCGAAGGCGTGGCAGACAATACTTTTGACGTCGTCGTCAGCGTGTTCGGCGCGATGTTTGCGCCGAAGCCGGTGGATGTGGCGAAGGAAATGGTACGCGTCACGAAGCCGGGCGGGCGGATCGTCATGGGCAACTGGATTGCCGGCGACCCTACCGTGATCGCCCAGATACTCAAGATCAGCGGGGCCTATTCACCGCCGCCGCCCGCCGGCTTCATCAGCCCGGTGCTGTGGGGTGTCGAGGACGAGGTGCGCCAGCGTTTTGGCGAGGCGGGCATCGCCGCCGACAAGGTCGCCTGCGATCGCGAGACGTTCACCTTCGATTTCGACGGAACGCCGCAGGCCTTCGTCGGCGTGTTCCGTGATTACTACGGCCCCACGATGAACGCCTTTGCGGCGGCGACGGCGAACGGCAAGGCCGCCGACCTGGAAAGCGAGCTGGTCGAGCTGTTCGAGCGGCAGAACACGAGCATGGCATCTGGCCGGACCATCCTGCCTGCAACGTTCCTGCGGGCCACCGTCACCGTCTAGGTCAGGCCGGAACCTCTCTCTTTCCACTTGATCTCGGGCGCCGCTCCCCGCAAGGAGCGGCGCCATGAACATTCTCCTCATCGGATCGGGCGGCCGCGAACACGCCCTGGCCTGGAAGATGGCCCAGTCGCCGCTGGTGGATGTGGTGCATTCCGCGCCCGGCAATCCCGGCATGGACGCGGTTGGCCCCTGTTTCGACGTGGCGGCGGACGACGTCGACGGGCTGGTGAAGCTGGCCCTGCAGATCGAGCCGGACCTCATTGTGATCGGTCCGGAGGCGCCCCTGGCGCTGGGGCTGTCGGATATCCTTCGTGCGCGCGGGTTCGATGTGTTCGGTCCGTCGCGCGAAGCGGCGAAGCTTGAAGCGTCGAAGGCTTTCTCGAAGGCGCGGATGGTGAAGTACGGCGTGCCGACAGCGGCTTACGGCGAGTTCACCGAAGCGGCGCCTGCCAAGGCGTTCCTCAAGAAGATGGCGGCCCCTTATGTGCTGAAGGCGGACGGCCTAGCGGCCGGCAAAGGTGTGGTGATCGCCGAGACGCTGGCCCAGGCGGAAGCCGAGATCGACGAGATGCTGTCGGGCAAGTTCGGCGACGCCTCGGCGACGCTGGTCATTGAAGAATTCATGCACGGCGAAGAAGCGAGCGTGTTCGTCATCACCGATGGCACAGGCGCGGTCTATCTCCCGGCGGCGCAGGACCACAAACGGGTCGGCGACGGTGACACCGGACCGAACACCGGCGGCATGGGCGCCTATGCGCCGGCGCCGGTGGTGACCGACGCGGTGATGGCGCAGGTGAAGCGCGAGATCGCCGAGCCAATGCTGAAGGGCATGGCGAAAGACGGCATGCCCTATCAGGGCGTGCTGTACATCGGCGTCATGGTGACGTCCGACGGGCCCAAGGTCGTGGAATTCAATGCGCGGTTCGGCGACCCTGAGTGCCAGGTGCTGATGAAGGGGCTCAAGGGCGACATCGTGCCCGTGATTCTCGTGGCGGCGACCGGCGGCCTGAAAGGCAATGAGAAGGATTTCGAACGCCTGCTGGAACTGAGCGACTTTGCGCCGACAGCAACCGTCGTGATGGCGGCGAACGGCTATCCCGGCCATTACGAGAAGGGTAGCGTCATCGAAGGCGTGAAGGAAGCCGGCGCGCTCGACGGCGTCACGGTATTTCATGCGGGTACGGACGTTCTGGCTGACGGCACGCTGGTCGCCAAGGGCGGGCGTGTGCTGAACGTGACCGCAAGCGGGTCGACTTTGCGCGAAGCGGTCGACCGGGCCTATGCCGGTGTGGACGCCATTCACTGGCCTGGTGGATTCTGCCGGCGCGACATCGGCTGGCGGGCGCTAGGTGGCAAAAAGGGGTAGACCTCCGGTCACCAGACTTTAAGAATCTGCTGGAACACAACCCGTTGAGTCAAAGGGGGATTCCGGATGTTCCGATTTGCTGCGCTGGCCCTGGCCGCGTTGTTCCTGACGCTTGAGGCGCATGCCTGGAAGGATATCACCGTCGGCGATGCGCGGCAGACCGGCGATTGCCTGGACGAGACGCCGTCCGACGAGTGCGTGACCAAGAGCGGGCGCTATGTGCGCACGGACACGGGCACCGAATCCGGCACGGTTGCGGTGCGCCTGCTGCTGCGCCGGAACCTGCCGCAGGACCAGTTCGACACCCTCATGCGCAAGTACGGGATGCATGAAGGCAAGTACCATGAGTGGTTCATCAACCCGGGTGACAAGGAGTATTACAAGCGCGCCATGACGCTGCAGGGCCTGACGGCGCTCGACGGCAAGACCGTGCTGCTGCCGCCAGAGTTCACGCAAGTGCTGCCGCTCAGCGACCGGATGGCGCTGGTGCTGACGGTGAAGCGACAATGGCGATTGGCGACGCTTGGCTCCCAAGAGACCACCCTGACGCCCATTTCATTGCCTTGGACATCCCTGAAATGGCTCGACGGAACGGAGCCGAAGCGGCCCTTCACCGTCATGGCGCGCCTGGACGGCAAGACGAAGGACGACCTGCGCACCTACACGATCTTCGATGGAGACGGGAACGCGGCCTATGAGATCAGCGGTGTCATTCCGAACGCGCATGGAGCGAATGACTATTACAAGTTCTACGCCGGCTATATCGGCTTTCCCGTGCGCTCGGAGGGGAGCGAGTTCTCGGTGATCTTCAACACGATCACACTGCAACTGGAGAAGATGGGTCCGGTATTCGACATTCTCGATGTCGGCTATGCGCTGACGGAGAAGTGGGACGACAACAAGCACGACATGAAATTCTATCCCTTCCAGAAGATCGGCGAGATGCCCTCCGGCAAGGGTCTTCTGTCTGCGGACATCTATGAGCCTCTGAGCGAGTGGAAGGCCGATCCGGAACCGCTGAAAGACCCGAAAGCGACGCGCGGAATGGTGCCGCTGCGCTTGCCAGGCCAGATTAGCGGCATTCGCGGATGGCTGATCGTGTACGAGAATGCAACCGACCAGTGGTACAAGCTGGTCATGCATGCGCCGAAGACGGATGAATATCATGCGGACAAACTGGGCCGGTGGGACGAACTCACCCCCTCGTCCGTGCGGGTCTACCTGTGGGAGCCGAACGAGTACCTGCCGCTGGCGGATATCTGGATCGGGACGCTGTCGGAGGAGACGCACAAGGCGCTGTTTGCAACTGCAAACCCGAAGGACATTCCGCCGCCGAGCTATCGCGTCGCGGCGCGCTTTTTCGAGAATCCGGCAAAGAAGTCGGCGGGCGGCGTGACGGACTGGTACCTCATAGGGTCCGAACCAAGTGCGGAGAATTTCCAGAAGGTCTACAATACGCGGGCCGGGCGCATGTCACACCCGGACAATCCGCAGGCACTGGCGACGCCGGAGCTCATCGCGGAGATGAGAAAGGAGTGGCAGTCCAAGGCGGCCTATCGTGAATACCTGGAAACCGACTGGGACGCCGAGTATGCGCGTGCGCAGGCCCAGCAGGAGCGCAACCTCCTGGCGGCCGCGGACAGCGCGCTCTCCGGCGGCTACGGCATCGATTTCAATGGTGACTTCTATTACATCGCCCGAACCAAAGGCGGAAAATACCTGCAAGCTTACTGGAACAAGTATCGACAGCTGCCGCATTCAGCCGATGCGTATGACATCTGCCGCCGGTTCGGTTCGTCCAGCACTGAGTGTAGCCTCGTTTATGCGTGGGCGGACAATATCTCGCAGGGCCAGCGCGAGGCGGCCAAGCGGGAGGCGGACCGCTACAGCCAGAAGCAGTTCAGCCAGGGCTACAAGTCCGAATATCGCCCGCCGATGGCAGAGCCGCGCTGTTACCAGACCGGCGCGAAGACGGAGACCTGCTTCTACAACTGACGCGTCAGGCGCCCGGCTCGATCAGGATCTTGATCTCGCTCGGGTTCCTGGAGAGGGCGTCGAAGGCTGCTTCCGTGCGGGCAAGCGGTTGGCGACTGGTGATGAGGCGGGCGGCCTTGTCCGGATTGGCTTCGATCATCGCCAGTGCGGCGGCGAACTCTTCGGGCCGGTAGGCGAAGCTGAACTCCAGCGTCAGCTCACGGATGATGCCTTCGAGTGGTGTCAGCTTCTCCTCATGCGGGCAGACGCCCGCGACAATGATGTGGCTGTGTGGCGGGGCGCCCTTGATGACCTGGTCGATCAGGCCCGGCGCACCGGTGCATTCGAAGATATTGGCGCCGGGCGGCAGACCGCGGAAATCGCGGTCAAGCAGCGGCGACATCGGGTAGGCCGCAAGGCCCAGCTGGTCCCAGTGGGTGAGGGCCGAATCGGCGGCGGGATCAATGATGATGTCGGCCCCCAGCGCGGCGGCTGCCTTGCGGCGCTCCGGCGAAAAGTCGGCCGCGAGGATCGGGCCGCGTCCGGCGAGGCTGAGCGCCAGGATCACCGCAAGGCCAACGGGCCCGCAGCCGATGACGACGTTCGGGCCCCTGTGGCGGCTTGCGAGATTGGCCGCGTGCAGGCCGACCGACAGTGGCTCGGTCAGCGCTGCGAGATCGGCGGGCACACTTTCCGGAATGCGGAAGCTGCGCACCGCGTCGATGCAGGTCAGCGTGGCGAGGCCGCCGTCGTGTCCGGGCGAAATGCCGATGGTTTGCGGGCCGTCATGGGTGTGCGTGAAGGGCAGGCCGGTGATCAGGTCGCCGGCCTTCAGGTTTGTTTGCGTACCCGGCGCGATACCGACGATCTCGGCAGAAAACTCATGGCCGGGAATGATCACCGGCAGCTGCGCCGGCGGCAGCGTATCGGCCAGCGCGGCCAGCTGCTTGCGCAGGCTGAGGTCGCTGCCGCAGATTCCCGTATAGATCGGCCGCACCAGCAATTGCCCGGCGGCGGGCGAAGGATCCGGCAGGTCCCGGATGGTGAAGGCTTTGCCCTGGAGCGTGGCGGCGCGCATGATCCGTACCCTGATGTCAGCTGTTCGGCGGCAGCATGAAGTTGGCGACTTCCGGCTGGCCGGTATGCGCGGTCGTGCCGCCATCGGCGACCATGATCGTGCCGGTGACATAGGAAGCCGCGTCAGATGCCAGGAAGGCGACCACGTTCGCCATCTCTTCCGGCTGCGCAGCGCGCTTCAGCGGAATGCGCCCGACCCATTCGTCGCGCAGGCCCGGCATCTGCGAGACACCCGCCGTGATCGGTGTATCGACCAGGCCGGGGCAGAGCGCGTTGACGCGAATTCCGTCACGCGCATGGTCGATCGCGAGTGCGCGCGTGTAGTTGATCACGGCGCCCTTGGCGGCGTTGTACGCCGCGAAGCGGTAGTCGCCGCCCATGCCCGAAATCGACGCCGTGTTCACGATGGCGCTGCCGGGTGGCATGTGGGGGATTGCATAGTGGCAGGCATAAAACACGCTGTGGAGGTCGACAGCGATGACATTTTCCCACTCCGCCGGCGCGAGTTCGACGGATGTGCCGAAGCTGCCGATGCCGGCATTGTTGAACAGGATGTCGATGCGCCCGTGCGCGGCAACGGCCGCCTTGACCAACGCCTCGACATCGCTTGCCTTGGAGACATCGCACCTCACCGCCATGGCCGAAGGGCCCAGACTGGCCGCGAGGCTCTTGCCGCCGTCATCGCCGATATCTGCCAGCACGACATGCGCGCCTTCCTGCCAGAGGAGGCGGGCGGTCGCGGCGCCAATGCCGGACGCTGCGCCCGTGATGACGGCGATCTTGTTCTCGAATCGCTTGCCGGACATCAGGCGAGCACGGCGCTCGGCGGGGCAGTTTCCTTCTCCCAGTCTGGCTTGCGCGCGGTTACGGCCGACGCAATCTTTTCCCAGGCGGGCAGGGACTTGGCGAGGAAGTTGATGTCGAAGTTTTCCTGCGTGCGGAACTCCAGCACTTCAACGCCGTTCGGGCCCGGCGTGTAGCGATAGGCCTTGTCAGCTGGCAGGAAGAAACCGTCGCCGGGGCCAAGCGTGTCAGCGCCGAGCTGCAGCGAGCCGGCCACGATGTAGTAAAGACAGTCGGCGTTGTGCGTGTGGAGGGGAAGCGGGAAGCCGCTCTTGAACCAGGCATAGGTCAGGCTGAAACCGGGGCGGGAGAACAGTGTCTTGACGATATTGCCTTCGGCGAATCCCGCTTCGAGGGCCTTGGTGATGCCGGCCTCGAACTCGGGGTTCATGCCGATGACTTCCATGTGGGCTGTCTCGTCCAGCGAAGGCGCCGACGCGGTGCGGTAGATCTCGTAACCGCCGCTGGAGGTGGCAGTTGGTGTGTGAACGGTGTCGGCCATCATTTTCCTCCGGGGCCGGATTTTGTTTGCGCCAGCATACCGGCCAAATGCCGCGCTCGGGCAGAGAGTGCATGCGCTATTCTCAATAGTCAATATTGACTATTGTTTATCCGGCGGACGTTGACGAATCCGGTCGGAGCAGGATTAGTTCCGGCATGGAAAACTCGACCGCGTCCGCCACGCTCACTGTTGCCAGCCCGCTCCGCCGCCGCACGAAGCGCGGGGAGGCGGCGCGCCGTCAAATTCTCGGTGCGGCGATCGCCTGCCTCAACGAGCTTGGTTATGCCGGCACCTCGATCGAAGCGGTGATGGCGCGCGCCGGCATCAGCCGGGGATCAGTGCTCAACCAGTTTCCGACGCGCATCGACCTGATGGTCGCCACCAGCGATGCCGCCATGCAGGCGATGATTGCCGACACGCGCACCCGCATGGACGCGATCGCCGACCCGGTCGCGCGCTACCGCGCGATGTTTGATGTCACCTGGGCAGGTCAGAAGATGCCCGAGGGCACGGCGGTAACTGAAATCCTGCTGGCGGCGCGCCGCGACTCCGCGCTGGCGGCAGCTTTTCTTCCGGTCGCCAGTCGCATCGAGCAGGAGATCGATCAGTACACGGCCGAACGGGCGCGCGAAGCCGGTGTCCGCGAGGCAGACATCGACACTTGCCTGGTGCATGGCCGTATCCTGATCCTAAGCCTGCGCGGCATCACGCTTGAACTGACCTTCGATCCGGACCGGGCAATGATCAACCGGGCGCTGGCGCAGATAAAGGCCCAGCATGTCGCGCATTGCGACCGGGTGTTGAGCGGGCGCTGAGCTTCACGAGGCGGCGGGTTCGTCCTTGAACCAGACCTCGACCGGGCCCTTCAGCGTGATCGTCAGGGGATTGCCCTTGCGGTCCAGCGCCTTGCCGGCGGTGAGCTTGATCCAGCCTTCGGAGACGCAATACTCCTCGACGGTGGTCTTTTCCTCACCGCGAAAGCGCACGCCGACGCCCCGGATCAGGATGTCGTAGTCATAGTGCGGGCTGCGCGGGTTCACGGACAGGCGGTCGGGGGGTGTATCGGTCATGCGCGGGGGTTTAGCCTTGCCGGGCCGGTTCGATCAAGAGGCGGCTACTTCCCCACGAAGATCAGCGTGCCCTTCGGCACCTCATCGAGGAAGGTGGCCAGGTCGTCTGCCGAAAACACGATGCAGCCGTTCGAACGGCCGAGCTTGCCGTACTTCTTCAGGTGTTCGGGTTCGGCATAGACGGCGGAATGGATGACAATGGCGCGGGAGCGGGCATTGGCGTTGGTGTCGTCGAGGCCGTCGAGGCGGAGGGAGCGCCCGTGGCCGCCATAATACTCCTCCGCCGTGCGGTAGAGGCCTTCCGGGCTAGCCCCCGAGCCGGGCGCGTCGGAGAAACTGTCGAGATAGCCGTCATGGTCGAGGTCGGAGCCCTTGCCATGCGCCGCGCGGAATGCGTCGACCGCACCGGACGCCAGATCGACCACAAACAGGCGCGGCTCGCTGGACGGCAGGCTGTAGTCCACGACGACAAGTCGGCCCGACTCCTTGCCGCGATGGCCGCGCGCGTCCATCGCATCTATCGCTCGCTCCAGGATCTCCGGCCTGATGCGTCCCTCCGGATCAAGGGCCTTGGCATCGGCGGGGGCGAGGAGGGCGGCGAAGCCGAGACTCAACAGGCAGGCGAAACGGATCATGCAGCGGTCCTGTGGGGCGGCCGGCTCCGGCGACGTCGCGGTAGGCCTTGGCGCGCCGGGCGGTATCGTTATGTTAGGATACGAAATCCGGCAGAATTTAGGGAGACGGAAATGGCAGAGGCCCCCAACGCGCAGGACCTGTATTCCGGCACCAAACCGGTCGTGGAGACCCACAAGTTCAACGAGGCCAATCTGGCAGCCTGGATGCAGGAACATGTCGAGGGCTATGAGGGCCCGCTGGAAGTGCGCCAGTTCAAGGGCGGCCAGTCGAACCCGACCTACCAGCTCGTCACCCCGAAGAAGAAATACGTGATGCGCCGCAAGCCGCCCGGCAACCTGTTGCCGAGCGCCCATGCGGTCGACCGCGAATACACCGTCATCAATGCGCTCTGGCCGCTCGGTTATCCAGTCGCGCGCCCCTACGGGCTTTGCACGGACGAAAGCGTGGTCGGCACGATGTTCTACATCATGGACATGATGGAGGGCCGAATCCTCTGGGACGGCACCCTGCCGGACTACGAGCCCGCGATGCGCCGCAAGATCTACGAGGCGAAGGTCAAGACCTTTGCCGACCTGCACAATGTCGACTGGAAGAAGGCCGGCCTCGAAGGCTTCGGCAAGGAGGGCGACTATGTCGCCCGCCAGGTCCACCGCTGGACCAAGCAGTACAAGGCCTCCGAGACGATGCACATCCCGGAGATGGAAAAGCTGATCGACTGGCTGCCCAAGAACATCCCGCCGGGCGACAAGACCACGATCGTCCACGGCGACTACCGTCTCGACAACATGGTGCTTCACCCCACCGAGCCGAAAGTCATCGCCGTGCTCGACTGGGAACTGTCGACGCTGGGTGATCCGATTGCGGACTTTTCCTACCACCTGATGAACTGGGTGATGCCGCCGGGCGACACGACGCGCGGCTCGATCATGGCAATCCCGGACCTCAAGGCCTGGGGTATTCCGACCAAGGAAGAATATGTCGCGCTGTATTGCCAGCATACCGGCCGCGCAGGCCTGCCGGAGCTTGACTATTACTTCGCCTACAACGCCTTCCGCCTCGCCGGCATCCTGCAGGGCATCATCGGCCGCGTCCGCGAAGGCACCGCCAACAGCGCCAATGCCGAATCGAATGCGGCCCGCGTCGTTCCGCTGGCGAAATTCGCCTACGAGTACGCCCAGCGCGCCGGCATGGACGGCTAGGGATGACGACCGCCGGTTCCCCGCCGGGTGATTTCGATTTCCTGTATCACGACTGGACCGTGCACCATCGCAAGCTCGCGACGCGTCTCGCGGGGGCTGACGACTGGTACGAGTTCGAAGGACTAAGCTCCACGCGGCCTGTGCTCGGCGGCTTCGGCAACATCGAGGACAATGTCCTGATGGATCCGAACGGCACCTACCGCGCGCTGGCCGTTCGCAATTACGATGCTGCAACCGGTCTCTGGCGCATCTGGTGGCTCGACATGCGCTTCCCGGACGCCATCGGCGTGCCCGTTGTCGGCCGCTTCAGCGGCGGGCGCGGCGAGTTCGTCACCGACGATACCCACCTCGGCAAGCCGGTGAAGCTGCGTTTCCTCTGGCAGGTCGATGCAGGGCAAGGGCCCCGCTGGGAGCAGGCCTTGTCGGCCGACGGCGGCGTCACTTGGGAGACCAACTGGCAAATGGATTTCCGGCGCGCAGGCGCCGGGAAGTGACAACGCCCGCATCAGATGCGCCTGGCCAGGACACGGCGCGCCGCCTGCTCAGCCGCCGCCAGCTGCTGCTCCTCGCGCTCGCCGCAGCGGTTGTCACCGCCAACGCTTACTACATCCATCCGATCATCGCGCTGGTTGCGCGCGACTTCGGCGTCTCGCCGTCCGAAATCGGGCTGGTGCCGGCGCTCAACCAGATCGCGCTTGCTGCCGGCATCTTCCTGTTGCTTCCGCTGGGCGACCGCTTCAGCAACCGCCAGCTGGCCACGATCTTCGCCGCGGGGCAGCTGGCGGGACTTGCCCTGATGGCGTTTGCGACCGACTTCCGGTTGTTCGTGGCCGGATCAACCTTTCTCGGCTTCTCCACGATCACGCCTTACTTGCTGCCCGCCTATGCCTCGAAGCGCGTCGAGCCTGCGCGGCTCGGGCAGGCCACCGCCACGCTGACGACTGGCGTCATCGCCGGCATCCTGGTCGCGCGGGTCGGCGCCGGCTGGATCGGCGAACATCTCGGCTGGCGCACGGTGTATTACTTTGCCGCCGCCGTCATGCTGGGCATCACGCTGCTCCTGCCGCGCATAATGGACGGTCGCGAGAAATCCGCGGCCGATGCGCCGGCGACCAGCTATCTGGCGCTCGTTTTCTCGGTGTTCCCGATCGTGCGGCGGCACCCGGAGGTTTTGCTGTCCGGCACGATCCAGGGGCTGGGGTTCGGCATCTTCCTGTCGGTCTGGCTAGCACTCGGCCTTCACCTCACCTCGCCGGAAATGGGCTATGGCACCGACACGGTCGGCTACCTTGCCGCGATGTCGCTGCTCAACCTTGTCACCACGCCCTTTCTCGGCGCCTGGGCTGACCGGACCGGTCCCCGGCGCGCGCGCTTCCTGATCTCGCTCGTCCAGTTCGGCGCGGTCAGCCTGCTCGGCCTGTTCGGGCACAATCTCTGGCTCCTGCTGATGCCCTTGCTCGTGATGAACCTCGTCGGCCCGATGATCGACATCACCGGCCGGATGACCTTCCTCAGCCAGCCGCCCGGCGTTCGCACGCGGCTGATGACCGCCTACATCGTGCTGATGTTCCTCGGCGGGGGCCTCGCCAGCTGGGCCGCGACCTGGGTCTACGAACATGCCGGCTGGCACGGCACCGCCATGCTGTCGCTGGGCCTGTCTGCGACGCTCGTCGTCCTCGCATTTCTCGGCCTGCGTCTGGACAAACCCCGCCCGGGCGCCTGAAATGACCCACACAACACAAAGGGAGAGACGGGCCGATGACCACGATACTGAAAGGTGAGCTGCGCAGTCCGGTAAACCTTCTCACCGAGCAGAAATATGCCGGCCACAAGTCCCTCCATGATGATGCGGAAGCGGCGCGCCTCGGCATCAAGGCCGGACCGATCGAAGGGCCGACCCACTTCTCGCAATTCGTGCCCTTGCTGGTCGAGGTCTGGGGCAACGCCTGGCACGAGCGCGGCTGCTTCTCGGCGCACTTCCTCAACATGGTGTTCGAGGGCGAAAAGGTGCGCGCCGAGATCGACCGTCCGGCGCCCGGCGCCACGCGCACCTTGTGCCGCGCCTTCAAGGAAGATGGCACGCCGGTGCTGGAGGCCAGCGCGAGCCTTGGCCCGGATCACGGCGACACCTTGCTCGAAGAGCGGATGAAGAAGCTGCGCCCGGCCGACGACCTCGTCATTCTCGCCGATCTGAAGGTCGGCATGACCGGACGCGACAACGAGATCGTCAGCATGGGGCCGGACCAGCACATGGGCGACCTCTATCCCTTCTCGCTTGCCGACAAGCTGAAGGTGATCACCGAAAACGATCCGGTCTATTCCGATGCCAAAGCCTCGCCTTGGGGCAAGCCGATCGTGCCGCTGGAAATGGTCAGTGTGCTGGGTAATTACTCCAGCCATGGCGCACGCTTCCCGGTGAAGAACCCGAGCATCGGCCTGTTTGCGGACCTTGAGATCCGCATGGTCGACGGCCCGCTGCTGGTTGGCGAGGAATATCTCCTGAAGCGCGAGGTCGTCGCGCTGTCGGAATCGCGCCGCGTCGAGAATTACTGGGTGCGGACGAAATTCTTCGACGCGACCGGCAAGCGGCAGGTCGCCGAGATGCTGCTGAACCACGGCGTGATGAAGGCGAGCTATCCGCACTACCCGAAAGAGCGCCTGGCATGACACCCGCCGCGCTCCGCAAGCATTGCCTGTCGCTGCCCGGCGCCGAATGCGTGGAGCAGTGGGGCGACGACCAGGTCTACAAGATTGCCGGCAAGATGTTCGCGGCGACCGACAAGGCCTGCACGAAGGTCTCGTTCAAATGCAGCGACGAGGCCTTCCATGTGCTGACGGAATCGGGCGCTGCAGCACCTGCGCCGTATCTGGCGCGCGCGAAGTGGGTGCGCGTGGCGCCGGGCGACATGCCGGCTACAGAATTAAAAGAGCGCCTGTCGCTGGCCTACACCATCGTGCGCGGCGGCCTCACGAAGAAAGTGCAGGCAAACCTGCCGCCCTTCTCGGGTTAGGTAGACCTCCTGACTGACCTGTTCGGTTGTGGCCCTTAGCTTTGACTGCAGGCGGCGGTGACTGCCGCCTGCGCACACAGGCAAGGAGACCGGCATGAAGCTGAAGACAGGCGTGTGGGTAGCCGTGGCGGATGGCGGTCATTGCGTCATATTCGAGAACCAGGGAACGGCCGTGCATCCGGAATTGAAAGCGCGGCGGACTTACGATCAGGCTGTGCCGCGTACGCACGAGCTTGGCCGGGATCAGGCACCTCGCTCGATCAAGTCTGCTGACGGGCGGCGCTCTTCGCAGGAGGCGCCGGACCTGCATCAGCTGGCCGAAGATCGTTTCATCGAGCAGATCGTGGCCGACCTCGAGACCGATGCTGCGAAAGGCGCATGCAAGGCGCTCGTTGTGGTGGCGCCGCCCGTGGCGTTGGGGCGGATCCGCAAACGCGCCAGCAGCGACCTGTCGAAGCGGGTGATCGCCTGGATCGACAAGGACCTGACGAAACACCCTGTTCCGGCGATCGCCGAAGCTGTCTCCCGCGCGCTTGAGGCGTGACGCCTGCCGGGCCTTGGCAAGCCCGGAAAGCCGGGGGATAGTCCGCACAGCCATCAGGAGCGTGCGCCATGTCCGGTTTTGAAACCATTGTCTACAGCGCGCAGGACGGCTGCGCCCGCATCACGCTCAACCGGCCCGCCAAGCTCAATGCGCTCTCCTATGTCATGCAGAACGAGCTCAGCGAGGCGCTCTGGGAAGCCGACAATGATACGTCCGTACACAGCGTGATCCTCGAAGGCGCCGGCCGTGCCTTCTGTGCCGGCTACGACCTTTCGGGGGCCGATGGCGAGGTTCCCGTCTCGGCCGTCGAGGACAAGGCCTCGCGCAGGTATCGCGGCCACCGCTCCATTGATGACGACGCCTGGCAGCTCGAACGCCAGCAGCGCTGGCGCATGGCGATCTTCGACATGCACAAGCCGGTTATCGCCAAGGTGCATGGCTATTGCCTTGCCGGCGGCTGCGACCTTGCGCTGATGAGCGACATGGTGATCGCCGCCGACGATGCGACGTTCGGCTTCCCGCCGGCGCGCGACCTTGGCGCGCTGCCGAACCAGTTCTGGGTCTATCATTGCGGGCCTCAATGGGCGAAGCGCCTGATGCTGACCGGAGACACAATCACGGGCCGCGAAGCGCAGCAGATCGGCCTCGTGATGAAAGCCGTGCCGGAGGCGGACCTCGAAGCCGAAGTCACCGGCCTCGCCGCGCGCCTCGCCCTGATCGACCCCGATCTCCTCTCCGCCAACAAGCGCATCGTCAATCTCGCCATGGAGCTGATGGGCGCGCGCACGCTGCAGCGCCTCGCTGTCGAGAACGATATCCGCGGGCACAACACGAAGGCAGCGGCCGGCTTCCGCAAGTCGGTCTCCGAGAACGGCCTCAAGGCCACCTTGCGCGCGCGCGACGCCGCTTTCGGCGATGGCCGGGCGAGGGTGGACGGGCCGGAAACCCGCGATGCGGACGGGCGCCTCATCGGCGATTGACGCCGCTTTTCAGATCACGAACCAGGAGACCAGGAATGTCATCCAGAATCAGCGGAAAGGTCATCGTCGTCACCGGCGCCGGCAGCGGTTTCGGCCGCCTCATTTGCCAGCGCGGTGCAGCGGCGGGCGCGAAGATCGTCGCGGCGGACATCAATGCCGCCGCCCTGAGAGAAACGGTGGATGCAATCACCGCGAGCGGTGGCGCGGCGTCGGCTCTGGTGACCGATGTGACCGATCTCGCCGCGATGCGCGCGCTTGCGGCGCATGCCGTGGCCACCTTCGGTGCAATCGACGTGATGATCAACAACGCCGGGATCATGCCACTCGCGTTCTACGCTGACCATGCCCGCGCCGACGCCGCCTGGGATCGCTGCATCGACATCAATATCAAGGGCGTACTGCACGGCATCCTGGCGGTGCACGACCAGATGATCGCGCAGGGGCGCGGCCACATCATCAACATCTCCTCGATCTACGGCAATTTCCCGGTAGCCGGCGCCGGCGTCTACGGCGCGACCAAGGCGGCGGTGAATTTCCTGTCCGAAGCGCTGCGGGTCGAAAGCCAGGGCAAGATCAAGGTTACGATCATCAAGCCGACCGGTGTGCCCGCCACGGGACTCGGCGCGGCGGTGATCAATCCGGCGGCAATCGTCGGCATCCTCGGCCAGAATGCGGCAACCTACCTGCCGGCGATGCAGTCGGTGCTGGCGGGTACCGCGCCCGCCGCCGGGCTCGACCCGGAAAACGCCGCCTACCTCGCCCTCGATCCCGGCTTCATCGCCGACCAGGTGCTTCACGCCATCGACCAGCCCTGGGGCGTTTCGCTTGGCGACGTAACAGTGCGCGCCACCGGCGATGGCTACATCCTCTGACGGATATTGCCCCGCGCGACCCGATTGCTTCTGTGGCGGTCTGGACTAAGGTCCGGGCCATAGAAACGGGGGACCCCAATCCATGTCCAGAACCATCGCAGCCGCGCTCGCGGCGCTCTCGCTTGCCGGCGCTGCCGCAGCGCAGGAAGTCGTCATCCATGCCGGTCACGTGCTCGCCGTGCCGGGTGAGGGCTACCTCACCGAGCAGACGATCCTGATCGAAGGCGGCCGCGTCGTCTCGATCTCGCCGGGCTACAAGACGCACAAGAAATACCCGGTTCTCGATCTCAAGTCGGCCTACATCCTGCCGGGGCTGATCGACAGCCATGTGCACATCACGAACGAATTCAGCCCGACCGGCCGGATCAAGGAATTCGAGGATTCCGACGTCGACGCCGCCTTTGACGGCGCAGCCTTCGCGCTGAAGACGCTGCTTGCCGGCTTTACCACCGTCCAGGATGTCGGCGGCCCCAACGACTCCGTGTTCGGCCTGCGCGACGCCATCGCTCGCGGCGCCGTTCCGGGGCCCCGCATGCGCGCTGCCGGCAGCGCCATCTCGATCACCGGCGGCCACGGCGACATCAACGGCTATTCCGCTGAGGTCATGGCCGCCTTCACCGGCAGCTCCATCTGCAACGGCGCCGACGATTGCCGCCGGGCCGTCCGCCAGCAGATCAAGGAAGGTGCCGACCTGATCAAGATCACGGCCACCGGCGGCGTTCTCTCGAACACGGCTGCCGGTCTCGAGCAGCAGTTCTCGGACGAGGAACTCGCCGCCATCGTCGAGGCGGCGCACGCTATGGGCCGTCAGGTCACGGCGCACGCGCATGGCAAGGGCGGCGTCGATGCGGCGCTGCGCGCCGGCGTCGATTCAATCGAGCACGGTTCCTACGTCGATGCGGAATCGATCGAGCTGTTCAAGGAAAACGGCGCCACGCTTGTGCCGACCGTGCTCGCGGGCGCGACCGTCGGCACCTGGGTCAACGAGCCCTGGCTTCCGGCGCCGTCGCGCGCCAAGGCCGCCATCGTCGCGCCGCTGCTGCTCGACATGCTGCGCCGTGCCCACGAAGGCGGCGTCAATGTCGCGTTCGGGACCGACACGGGCGTCTCCCGCCACGGCGAGAATGCCAAAGAGTTTGCCCTGATGGTGCAGGCCGGCTTCACGCCGGAAGAAGCGATCCGCTCCGCCACGGTGGTCGCCGCCGAGCACCTCGAAATGGCGAAGGACATCGGCACGCTGGAGCCCGGCAAGTTTGCCGACCTCGTGGCCGTGACCAAGGACCCGCTCAAGAACGTCACGGAGCTTGAATCGGTCGACTTCGTGATGAAGGGCGGCAAGGTTTACAAGCCACTGGACTAGGCGGCCGGACAGGCAGGGTGCGCCGGGTTTTTGACCTGCGCATCCGCCCGGCTTAAGGCTTGCATGGGCGGGCGGTTAACGACCGGGCCTGTCGCCCGTAAGCTGCGAGACGAGACATGTTTGCAATCCGCACTGGCACACTTTGCGCTTCCGTCCTTACGCTGGCCGTGCTCGGCGCGTGCGATGCGCCGCCGCCGGGCACCGCCAAGGCGCCGGTCTCGCCGGACTGCGTGACGCTCGCCGAAGGCTTCTACGAATTCGAAGACGGCCAGTTCCTTGCCGTGTCCGCCGCCGATGTGTCCCTGAATGGGGCGACCGGCTGGGCCGGCGAAGTCGCCGCCGGCTTTGCAGCGCAGGGCTTTCCCTGGATGAGCCTCAAGGTGCGCGACCGCGTTGCCACGCTGATCGGTGCGGCGCCAAGCCCGGAAGCCAAGGCGGCCGCGCTCACCGCCGGTGAAGCCGCCATCGCCGCCCGCCCGGAAGGCGCCGGCGTGCTCGTCATCGACGGCATCTCGGTGGAAGGCGGCGAACGCGGCGTCGGCGAGAGCCTTGCCGTACTCGTCGATACCGGCGCCACGCTCGAAAGCTGCCAGCGCGCATTCGACGAGACGATGAACGGGCGCAACATCACCTTCGAATCCGGCAATGCCCGCATCTCGCCGGTCAGCGCCCGCCTGCTCGACGCCGTCACCGGCGTTGCCACGCTCTGCAGCCAGTTCGTCATCGAGATCGGAGGCCACACCGACACCCGCGGCGCCGATGACTTCAACCTCCGGCTTTCGCAGGAGCGCGCCGATGCCGTGCGGGCCTACCTTGCCGGCAAGGGTGTCTCCGAAGAGGGGCTCCTGTCGGTCGGCTATGGCGAAACCCGTCCGCTCGATCCGGCGCCGACACCGGAAGCCTACGACAAGAACCGCCGCACCGAATTCAAGGTCATCGCGCGCTAAGGCATTCGCCCGGCCTGACCTGCCTCAAAAGCGGAGGATGAGCCCTTTCGACGGCGGCACCTTGGCATCGAGCGTTTTCGTCCACGCCGCCGCAATGGCGTCCTGACCCTTCGCCGTCTCGACCGAAAGGTATTGCGGCGACGCCTTGTAGAAATCGAGGAGCGCCTTGCCGAGCCGTGCATTCAGCACATCCGGCCCAAGCGCCTTGGCGCGGTCAGCGGCGTAAGTCGGCACGAAGAAGAATTCCGGCTGCGGATCGGGCAGGGCGATCGGCGCCCGGTTGCCCTCCCAGTCCGTCACGCCGATCACCAGGCTGCGTACCAACCGGTCGCGCAGCGCGTTGTGAACGTCGGCGGTCAGCGTCGGGCGGCCGAGGAAATCGACATAGGCCGTCAGCCCGCGCGCATGCAGTTGGTCGGCCTCGTCATACGTGCACACCCGCGCATAGAGGCCTGTGCCCTGCACATAGGCCTTGTTGGCGGGCGAGGTGAGCGCCACGGCCTCCACAGCGCCGCGCTGCTTCAGGCAATGGGCCAGCGCCAGCGCCGTCTTCGACGAGGCGCTGGAGATCACCACCGTCTCCGGCACGTTGTCGCCCGACTCCATCAGGCAATCGTCGATCATGAACCCGGTGGTGAACAACGGCCGGAACAGCATCTGCTGGGCTTCCATCGATGCGTCATAGCTCGGGTCGGCCGCGGTGAAGATGTAAGTATTGTAGATCGGTGCGAGGCCCTGCCGGTGCGCCGCGCCGTCCATGAAGCTCTCCTTGCCGGCGCGCACCGGCGTCACATCGAACTCGTCCGAGATCGGAAGGTATCCGTAAACCCGGGCGCCCACGGGCACGCCGTCCGCATTCGATTCCGCCACCGTCGCAAAGCCCCACACGGGCACCCGGCCATAGGCGGCATCGGCGGCAGGGAAGAAGTTCCAGTAGCCCATCGCCTCGCCGAACGACGCGTAGGTGACATTGTTGGCCGTCAGCGCGAACGCCGCCACCTTCAGGCGCGCAGCGCCGGGCGCCAGCTTGCCCAGCTTCGATTGTGTCCACACACCGTCGCGCAGGTTTGCGCGCTTGATCAGGAAGTCTGCCATTGAAGCCGTCCCCTTGGCCTTAAGTCTTCTGCTTGCCCATGAAGGCGCCGATTCGCGCCTGCATGTCAGGCCCTACGCCCTCATTGTTAAGGATCTCCCACTGGAGCCCGCTATCCATGTCGCGCGCGTCGGTCGCCTCCAGCAAGCGTTTGTTAGCCGCATGGCTGAACGGCGAATTGGCGAGGATCTGCTTCGTCATGTCCTCGATGGCCGCGTCAAATTCCGCATCCGGAACTACCTTTTCGGCTAGCCCGATCCGGAAGGCCTCATCCGCGCGGATCATCTCGGCGGTAAACATCAGACGCTTGGCCGTCGCGATGCCGACGCGTTTCGGCAGGCGCTGGCTCATGCCCCAGATCGGCGTCAGCGCCCATTTCGCATGCGTGTCGCCAAAGCGCGCGCTCTCGGCGGCGATAATGAAATCAGCCGCCAGCGCCACTTCCAGCGCGCCGGTATAGCAGTGCCCGTGCACCGCTGCGATCACCGGCTTCGGCAGCTTCTCCATTAGCCGCAAAGTCTCCGAATGCCAGCCACGCGAGGGGACCTTCTCGCCCTCCGCAATGTCCGCAAGGTCATGCCCGGCCGAGAAACACTTGCCCGCCCCGCGCAACACGACGCAGCCGATGCTGTCATCCTTGTACAGATCACTGACATGGTCGCGCAGTTCGCGGAACATGCCGACCGTGAGTGAGTTGAGCTTGTCCGGACGGTTCAGCGTCAGGATCGCCAGGCCGTCCTTGTTGGTGCGAGTAACGAGATCGCTCATGTGCCGAGATCCACCATCAGGGAAGAAATTGCATGCACGAATTGGTTTGGCGCCAGCACCTGCTCGCCCGTCCACTTCGCATTGGGGAACCGCGACAGGATCGCCCGATAGGCTGATTCCAGCTGCATGTTCGCCACGCGCTGCCCGAGGCAGACATGCGGCCCGTGCCCGAAGGAAAGATGCTCCTTCGCATTTTCGCGCGTGATGTCGAACTGGTTGGGGTTCGCAAACTTCTCCGGATCGCGGTTCGCGGCCGGATAATACATCACCACCTTGTCGCCCTCGGCGATCGCCTGGCCGCCCAGCTCAGTGTCGGTGGTCGCGGTGCGGCGCATGTAGGTCACCGGCGTCACCATGCGGATCGCCTCGTGCACGAAGTTCGGGAACAGGCTGTCATCCGCCATCAGCTTCGCCTTCTGGTCGGGAAATTCCGTCAGCAGGCGCATGGTTCCGGACAGCGAGTTGCGCGTCGTGTCGTTGCCCGCAAACACGATCAGCAGCCACGAGCCGTCGAGGAACTCCGGAGACAGCGGCTTGCCGTCGATCTTCACGTTCGCGATCGCCGAGAGCAGGTCTTCCTTCGGCTCGCGCCGGCGCTCTTCCAGAATGTGACGCCCGAATTCGAACATCGCCTGGATCTCGCCCATGAACGCCATGATCTGTTCAGGCGTCACATTGCCGAGGCCTTCCTGCTGGGCCTGGTATTGCGAGGTTTCGAGGAAGTGCATCCAGTGCACCAGTTTCGGCCGGTCCGCCGCCGGCACACCGAGGATCTCACACAGCGTGAACAGCGGCAGTTCGGCAGAGAACATCTCCACCATGTCGACCACCGGTCCCTGCTTTTGCATCGCGTCCAGCAGCTCGTTGACATACACATCCACGCGCTTGCGCAGCTCGGCGACGAAGCCCTGCCGGAAGAACTGCATGTGCTCCATGCGCAGCGGCGTATGATAAGGCCGGTCGAGGTTGATCAACGAGTTGAGCGACGACGAATGCAGCAACGGATGGCGCGGCTGGTCGGGGCGGCCGTACGTCATCAGGATCCCGCCGCGCTGGCTGGAGTACGTCGCCGGGTCGAGTTCCACCTTCTTGACGAGTTCATAGCTCGTCACCGCCCAGAAGCCCGCGCCGGTCGCCTCGGGATGCCACATCACCGGCGCTTCGCTGCGCATCTTCGCGAAGGCGTCGTGGGTATAGCCGCCGCGCGAGGAGAAGGCCTCCGGCTGCGTCAGGTCGACCGGCGGCGCCAGCTTGTAGACCGGCGTGCGCCGCGGCGGCGCCGGCGGCGCTTCTTCCTGGTAGGTGTCGGTGACGTTCTGGAAAGTCATGGCGCGGGTCTCACATTTCCTGTTCGATCGGGCGGATCACGATGTCGTTGATGCCCATGTTGCGAGGGCTCGCGACGGCGAAGAGGATCGCGTTTGCGATGTCCTCGCCTTCAAGGCCCTTGTAGTTGAAGCGGGCGCCGATGCCGGCAATCACGGCCGGATCCTTGATCGACAGGCCAAGTTCCGTGTTCACCTTGCCCGGATAGACGCAGGTGACCCGGATCTTGCCCGCAGTCTCCTTACGCAGCCCTTCGGAGATCGCCTTCACCGCATGCTTGGTGCCGCTATAGACGGCGGAGGTCGGATTGGTCATCAGTCCGGCTACGGACGATACGTTGATCACATGCCCGTCGCCGCGCTCCAGCATGTGCGTCAGCACCGCGTCGATACCGTAGAGCACGCCCTTGATGTTCACGTCGATCATCTGGTCCCATTCCGCCACGCGCCGGTTGGCGAGCGGGGAGAGCGGCATGATGCCCGCATTGTTGACGATGACATCCACCTTGCCGAAGGCCTTGATCGCCTCCTCGCCCAGCTTCAGCGTGTCGGCATGGTTGGTCACGTCGGTGACGCGCCATTTGACATCGCCGCCAATTTCCTTTGCGAGCTCCTTCAGCCGGTCCTCGCGGCGGGCGGCGAGCATCACCTGCGCGCCGGCGCCCGCGAGCGCCTTGGCCGTCGCGGCGCCGATGCCGCTTGAGGCCCCTGTTACGATGACAGACTTGCCTGCAGCGGTCATGACGATCTCCTGAGATTAGAATTTATACCGTACCGGGATGGATTTCGGACCGCCGACAAAGTTGGCCTTGATGAAACTCGGCTCGCCCGCAAGCTCGATCGACTTCACGCGGCTGAACAATTCTTCGTAGATCGCCTGCATTTCGAGGCGCGCCAGGTGCATGCCGAGGCACATATGCCCGCCATGCCCGAACGAGATCAGCTTGTTGGGGCTGCGGTCCACCTTGAACCGGAACGGTTCGTCGAACACTTCCTCGTCGCGGTTGCCGGAGGGATAGCACAGCAGCAGGCTCTCGCCCTTCAGCACCTTCTTGCCGCGCAGCGTGTAGTCGTCCTGCGCCGTGCGCATGAAATGCTTCACCGGCGTCGTCCAGCGGATCGCCTCGTCCACCGCCGTGCGCGACATTCCCTTGGGGTCCGCCATCATCTTCTTCAGCTGGGCAGGGTCCTGCAGCATCGCCAGCACGCCGCCGCCGGTCGAGGCGCTCGTCGTGTCATGGCCGGCCGCTGCCGTAATGATGTAGTAGCTCATCGCTTCCAGCTGGCCGATCGGCTCGCCGTCGACCATGCCATTGGCGATCACGGTCGAGACATCGTCCTTCGGATTGGCGCGCCGGTCGGCGGTGATCGCCGTGAAATACATGAAGAACTCGGCCAGCGTTGCCTGGATCGAGGCGAGGCCTTTCTCGACATCGCGCTCTTCGGCCAGCGACTTGTCGCGCATCAGGTCTTCGTCCTGCGCGCCGAAAATCTCCTGCGTCAGTTTCAGCATCATCGGTTCGTCCGACTCCGGAACACCGAGGATTTGCATGATCACGCGCAGCGGATAGTAGAGCGCCACATCGCGCTGGAAATCACACTCGCCGCCAAGGTCTTCCATCCGGTCGACATACTGCTTGGCAATCGTCTTGATCGCGTCTTCGCGCTTCTTCACGTTCTGCGGCATGAACCATTCCTGGGTCAGGTGGCGCAGCTTGTAGTGCAGCGGGTCGTCCAGCTGCACGAGCGTCTTCAACAGGTGAGGTTGGCCGAACTTGGCGTACACGCCCTTTTCCGCCTCGTGATAGGACAGCATCTCGCGTTCGCCGTTGGTGAACAACGCGTTCTGGCGCGACACTTCCATGATGTCAGCATGCTTGGTCACGGCCCAGAAGGGACGGAAGGCTTCCGGCTCGCACCAGGCCAGCGGATCTTCCTTGCGCAACCGCGCAAAGGTCGTGTCCAGCAGTTTCTGGTCGGCATACACGGCCGGCGTGACGATCAGGTCGCACGTCTGCGCCGCCGCCTCGCTCATGGTGCGCGCCGGATCGAACTTCGTCTCGGGCGGCGTAGCGAGGGCGACAGTGTCGGCCATTGTGTTTCCTCCGGAATGTCAGGTGCGTCGCGGATTTTTCCGCCTGGGTTTCAATGTATCCGGACGCGGCCCCCTGCCAAGGCGTGACTTAGCGGCAGGCGCCTTGGCGGGCGGCGCCGCATCGCGCGGGGCGCCAAGGCTCGCCAGCGCTTCGGCCAGCAGGGCCGGTGGAATCTCCTCCACCTGTCCGGGTTTCAACACGTCGAGCAAGAACGGGCCATAGCTCACCCGAATCAGCCGGTTGACGGTCAGGCCCACCGCTTCCAGCGCCCGGCGCACTTCGCGTTTCTTGCCTTCCGACAAAGTCACCGTCAGCCAGGAATTGGCACCCATCTCGCGGTCGAACACGGCCTTGATCGGCGCATAGCGCACGCCGTCGACCGTCATGCCGCTCGCCAGTTCTGCAATCTTCTGATCGGTCACCGTGCCCTTGGCGCGGGCGCGGTAGGTGCGCTCCAGCCCAGACTTCGGCAGTTCCAGGAACCGCGCCAGCTCGCCATCATTGGTCAGCAGCAGCAGACCCTCGGTCGTCAGGTCGAGCCGCCCGACCGTCACGACGCGGGGCAGGGACTTGGGCAACTCGTCGAAGATCGTGCGCCGCCCAGCCGGGTCGTCGGTCGTGGTGATCAGGCCAGACGGCTTGTGATACCGCCACAGCCTCGTGCCATCAGGCGCTTCAACTGTCCGGCGGCCCACCTTGATGGTCTCGCGTCCGGTCACCTTGAACGCTGCCGAGGTCAGCGTCTTGCCGTTCACGCTCACTTCGCCGGCCTCGATCAGCCGCTCGACTTCGCGGCGCGAGGCGATGCCAGCGCGGGCAAGGTACTTGGCAATCCGCTCGCCGCCCTCGTTCCATTCTTCATCGGTCTTGGGGGCAGGCGGCGCAGCCGGTTTCCGGTTTGCAGTGGGGCGCGCACCGGAAGGCTTCCGGTTTGGGCGGCCCGTCTCGCGACGCTCCGTCATGATCTTGTCTTTCGGTTGGTGTTCAGCCCGTGAACTGGAGGATTGGCGCCGCAATGGCAAGCGCCAGCAGGATTTCGCTGCCCATCCAGATCAGCACGATCCGCGCGCCGCTGCCCTTGTCGCGGTCCAGCACCAGTGAAAAGGCCCGCCCCATCGCCGCGCCCAGCCAGCCCGCCGCCAGCGGCAGGACAGCAAACACGGCGACCGTTTCCGGCGCCTGAAGCACCAGCAGGAAGGTCATCAGGTGCGCCATCAGGAACAGGCCGCCATACGTCGCCCGGAACTCGGAATAGCCACCCGGCCGCTCCGGATCGGCCTTCAGCCGCACGAAACGCGCGGCCCAGTCGGGCGAGAACAGCGCGCCGAGCCCCAGCAGTGCGCCGAAGCCGAGCCCGAGCAGGGAGAGGATTTCACCGTAATGCATGCGCGCCGGCCTTTCTGGACACTGGCCGCAAAGATAGGCCGGGCGGTCTTGTCGACCAGTTAAGCTGTGCGGGCCCGGGCCAGTTTCGGCCGCGGCGCAGGGGCAGGCGGCGCGGCCACGCTCGCCTTCGCCTGCAGGGCGGCGGCCGCATAGAAGCCGAACAGGGCGCAGCTTAACGCATTCGGCTGCCAAAAGATCGCGCTCTCGGAGAGGGAAAACAGCAGCAGCTGCACCAGTCCCAGTCCGGCAAACGGCGCCGCCCCGCCCAGCACCGCCAGCATGCTTTTCAGGAGCGGCCAGCCCACCGCGACCGCCAGCAGCGCCATCCCCGGAATCCCCAGCGCGAGCCCGGTTTCCAGCCAGGTGTTGTGGGCGCTCGGCACGGCCCATTCCAGCCGCGAAGTGATCGCATAAGATGGTCCGTACGGGTCCGCCCAGAACGCGCCGAAGCCGTACCCCGTCCAGGGAGCGGCCTTGATCTGCGCCAGCGCCAGTTCCCAGATGTCGGTCCGCCCTGTCAGGGTCAGGTCCTTGCCGATCAGGCCTGCGGCCGTATCCGGCGCCAGCAGGATGAAGGCGCCGGCTGCCACCGCCCCCACCGTCGCCATGTAGAACACGCCCAGCGCGGTCACCGCCGAACGCCGCCCGATCAGGTAGAGCCCGTACAGCGCGCCCGGCACGATCAGCGCCAGCAGCGCCGTGCGCGAGGCTGATCCCAGTACCAGCAGGACCGTCACCGCCAGCCCTGCGAGCCAGATCCCCCGCCGCGCCCGGTCGAGGCCGCACAGCGCCAGCATCACCAGCGCGGCGCGGGCCATGTCGCCGCCCAGCGCGTTTTTTTCGACCGTCACGCCCTTCCACGCGCCCGGATGCAGGTCATGGTCGACGCCGGCCCCCGGCAGGGCAAAAATCACGAGCAAATTCAAGGCGGCCCCGGTCAGGATCGCGGCCCCCACGAGGCGCAGGGTGCCGAGCCGGTCTTCCCTCAGCGCGAGGAACACGCCGAACAGCACGGTGAACCCCACCGCCACCGCACGCCGCGCGGTCACTTCCGGCGCAACGGACCAGGCCACGCTCGCCGCCGTCAGCGCCAGCAGCGCAAACACCGGCCAGGCCGCCACCGCCGCGCGGGCCAGCGCGCCGATCCGCGCCGCCAGCACCACCAGGATGCCCAGATAGAGCGGATACCAGGCGGCCCGCGCCAGCGGATTTCCCGCGCCCGCAAGGTCTTCCGGCTCGCCGTTGCCGGTGATCGCAAATTTAATGATTTCCAGCAGCATCAGCACGCCGGCGAACACCACCGCCTGGTCAAACAGGCGGGCGATCCCCCGAACCTGCGGCCGGGGCGCACTTTGCAGCGGAATGGGCAGGGTGCGGACGGTCATGCTTCCCGTGTCGATGGTCTGCCCACTGATCGCCGGGGGAGGTGAATAGCCGGTAAACCCTAACTTCGCTTGGCAAAAAATTAACTATTTCGCGGCTTCTCTGGAGCCTGAGTTCCGCGGTCCTTGGGAGAATCACTGTCCCGGCCGCCCAGCGTTGCGAGGAAGCCGCCCTATGCGCATGAAGATGTTCGCCGCAGAGTCGATGGAAGCTGCCAAGGCGATGATCTTCGCGGAGATGGGCTCTGATGCCGTGATTCTTTCCGAACGCGAAGTCGAGGGCGGGGTCGAAGTCCGCGCCGCCATCGACCGGATGGGCGCCGCCGCCGTCGGCAACGAACCGGTGTTCCTGCGCGATGCCCGCGCCGGCGGCCATGGCCGCGGCGTCGACAATCCGATGTTCGCCCGGGTCCGCGACGCGCTGCTCTGGCACGGCGCGCCGCAGCGCTTCGCCGACCGCGTGGCGCAGGAAGGCGCCGGCCGCAATCCCGGCCAGTTCCAGTCGCCCGAAGAGGCGATGGCCGAAGGCCTCGGCCGGATGATCACCTGCGATCCGATCCCGGCCCGCCTCGACCGCGACATCCTCCTCGTCGGCCCGCCCGGCCACGGCCGCACTGCTACTGCCGCCAAGCTGACGCGCCGCGCCTCGGTCGCCCGCGCCGAGATCGTGCCGCTCGCCGCCGACCTCGACGGCTCCGGCGCCGGTGCCCAGCTGGCCGCCTACCTCGAACTCGAGCGCGAGCAGATCCGCGTCGCCGAAACGCCGGACGACCTCTTCGCCACCCTGCGCGCCCTGCGCAGCGAGAACCGCCGCTGCGTCATCGACCTGCCGGCGATCAACCCGTTCGAAGGCGACGACCTCGCCAGCCTGTCGGATCTCGTCGCAGCGATCCGCGCCGAACCCATCCTCGTCCTGTCGGCCGAAGGCCATCCGGACGATCTCGCCGAAGCCGCCCGCGCCTTCCAGCGCGCCGGTGTTCGCCGCGCCATTCTCACCAAACTCGATGTGGTCCGCCGCCGCGGCGGCGCCATCTCGGCCCTGACGTCAGCGGGCATCGCCTTCTCGCACCTCGCCATCACGCCGTTCATCGGCGGCGGCCTGGTGCCGGCGGCGCCGTCGCGGCTGTCCGCACTCCTCATCGAGGAAGCGCGCGGCGACGTCATCGCCCTCAGAGGAGCTGCCTGATCCCATGAGCTTCACCATGCGCCGATCGCAGGACCGTCCCACCGTCCGCCCGCCGCCGCGGGTCACGCCCGCCTCCATCATTGCCGTCGCCAGCGGCAAGGGCGGCGTCGGCAAGACCTTCATGTCCATCACGCTCGCCTCCGCGCTGGCGAAAGCCGGCCGCCGCGTGCTGCTGGTTGATGGCGACCTCGGCCTCGCCAACGTCGATGTCCAGCTCGGCATCGCGCCGGAAACTGACCTCGCAGCCGTCGTCGCCGGCTGGGTCGAACTCGACGACGCTGTCACCCCCGTCGATGGCGGGGCAGGTGGCGGCGGCTTTGATGTGCTGCCGGGCCGCTCGGGCTCCGGCGCGCTCGCCGAACTGCCCACCGAGGAAGTCGCGCGTCTCGCTGCAGGCCTCTCCGCGCTCGCCCTCCAGTACGACCACCTCGTGCTCGACCTCGGCGCCGGCATCGAGGCCAACTGCATGCGCCTCGCCCGCGCCGCCGACAAATCCCTCGTCGTGATCACCGACGACCCTGCCTCGATGACCGACGCCTATGCCTTCATCAAGGTGCTGCGCGGTTACGCCCCGAACGTCGAACCCATCATCGCCATCAACCAGGCCGACACGCGCGCCGCAGGTCAACGCACCTACGAAGCCATCGCCCGCGCCTGCACCACCTTCCTCGGCTTCCGCCCGCGCCATGCCGGCACCGTAATGCGGGATCCGAAGGTGCGCGATGCCATCCGTTGTCAGAAGACATTGATTTCCACAGATCCCCAGGCCCAACCTGTCCAGGATGTGATGGCAATCGCCCAAATGCTCATCGGCGAGGGGCAGCAGCCCTCGTTGGGAAATTGATCCGTACTGGGAAATATGAAGATTTCGTCTGTGGACTGAGGCCTCATTAACTTGTTGAAAAGAATGCGGCGTTAAGATTCACAAAGGTTAACAATCGGGCTAAACCAGCCTCAAGTGATTCGGGAGACGAGCGATGCGCGTCCTATTGATTGAAGATGACCGGGCCCTTGCGCGCTCCATCGAGCTGATGCTGAAAGCCGCGGGCTTCAACGTCTATATGACGGACCTCGGCGAAGACGGCGTCGACCTCGGCAAGGTCTACGAGTACGACATGATCCTCCTCGATCTGTCGCTGCCGGACATCTCGGGCTTTGAAGTCCTGAAACAGCTGCGCATGAGCCGCGTCAACACGCCGGTCATGATCCTCTCGGGCAACCCGGACATCGAAGCGAAGGTGAAAACCCTCGGCTACGGCGCCGACGATTACCTCACCAAGCCGTTCAACAAGGACGAGCTGATCGCCCGCATCACCGCCATCGTGCGCCGCTCGAAAGGCCATGCCGAGAGCGTCATCCGCACCGGCGAAATCCTGGTCAACCTGGATGCCAAGACGGTCGAAGTCGAAGGCGACCGCGTGCACCTGACCGGCAAGGAATACGCGATGTTCGAGCTGCTCTCGCTGCGCAAGGGCACCACGCTCACCAAGGAAATGTTCCTCAACCACCTCTATGGCGGCATGGACGAACCGGAACTCAAGATCATCGACGTGTTCATCTGTAAACTCCGCAAGAAGCTGCAGCAGGCGACCGGCGGCAACCACTATATCGAGACCGTCTGGGGCCGGGGATACGTCCTTCGCGACCCGCGTCCGGGCTCGAAGTCTGCCGAAATCGACGAAGCCGCCTGAGGCGCTTTGTGCCCGGAAGTAAAAACACCCCGGCCCTGCGCCGGGGTGTTTGCATTTCAGGCCTCTATGCAACGCATTTCAGGCCAAACGCACCCTGAAAATCCTGCTGCGTCAGCGCGTTGCAAAATAGTTGCCCCGAACTTGTCCGCCTCCGCCTGCGCCGGGGGTAAACTGCATGAATGTACGCCATCACCCGCCTCCGCCAGCACCCGCACTTCGCGCCCTTCTTCGCGCATGTGCACCCGCTGTGCTGGCTGATCCTCTGGTGGGAGCTCAATCGTCTGCTCCGATGGTTCAACGCACACGGAATTGGCAACGCGCTCTATTCGGTCAACGAATGGGGCTTCGTCGACATCCACTGTGTCGTCGCCAAGCCAGACCCGAACGCCTACAAACCCGCCCAGCGAACCTTCCGTCCCCTGACGGACCCCTCCTGGGAGTCTGCCGTTCCAGCCTGTCTGCAAACCGAGGCAACGCCCGACGTCATCCTCCCATACATAGCGGGTAAGTTGTCACCGCGGGTGACGGAGGGAGCCGGAGCCCTCACCCTCCTCGACACCTCCTAGACGCCGCTCATCCCGACGAAAGCCGGGACCCAGTGCATCAATCTGCACCCTCTCCGCAGATGCCTGCGAAGGCAGGCATCCAGACTTCGCCTCCGCCGCAAGAACTGGACCCCTGCCTGCGCAGGGGTCTGCGGAGAGCTCACATCAAGAACCAGAAACCGGCCGGCTCATCCCCGCGTCCGGCCGCACGCGCTACTTCTTCGCGCGCGCTTCCGCCGTGCCTCGCCGGGCCAGCTCGTCGGCCCGCTCGTTGCCTTCGTCGCCGTCATGACCGCGGACCCATTTCCAGGTGATCTCATGGCGCGCGCAGGCCTCTTCCATCGCCATCCACAGATCCTGGTTTTTCACGGGCTTCTTGTCGGCGGTCTTCCAGCCATTGCGCTTCCAGCCCTTGATCCATTTGGTCAGGCCGTCCTTCACATAGGTGGAATCGACATGCAGCGTGACCTTCGAAGGCCGCTTCAGCGCGTTCAGCGCTTCGATCACCGCCATCATTTCCATGCGGTTGTTGGTGGTCGCCGGATCGCCGCCGAACAGTTCCTTCTCGTGGCCGTTCCAGCGGATCAGCGCGCCCCAGCCGCCGGGGCCCGGGTTGCCGCTGCACGCGCCGTCTGTCCACATCTCGATCGTGTCGGTCATGCCCGCGAGGTGGCCCGCTTCGCCCGGAGCGTCAAGTTCAGAACACGCTGAGGTCGACGTCCTGCAGCTGCCGCGCCGGCGCGACGATCAGGTGAACGAGATAGCCGCACAGCGTGCCGGCGGCGGCGCCTACGCTGCCTCCAGCGACTAGCGCACCGGTGGCCGACGCCCAGCCGCCGAACCAGCCGAACACGAACGTCGTGCCGCCGACGAGGATGGCGCCCCAGATCGCCCCCCAGCGCAGGTAGGGGAGCCGCGCCGTGATGCCCCGGTGCGGAAACCGCCCGATTGACAGGCCGAGCGCCAGCGCGGCGGCCGGCACCGTGATGAAGAACAGGAAGAAGTTCAGCGCCGCCAGCTGCAACGCCATCTGCATACCGCCCAGCACCCCGCTCTGGCCGACCGCGAGGCCGCCGAAGCCGAGGATGCCGAAAGCAAGGCTCATCAGTCCAAGGAGTATGTAGCCCAGCAAGGTCACGCTCAGGCAGGCCGCGAAGGACGCCACCAGCAGGGCCAGCCGGATCCGCTTCACGCGCTTCGGACGGGGCGAGGTCGCATAGGCGGGAAGCGCTGTGCTGCTTTCCGCCCCGGTCGTCATGCCCCGTATCCCTCTGCGCGGTCCATGCGCAGATGGAAAGCCAGCCGCGCGGCATATTCAAGGGGGTTCTTGGGCCTCACCAAGGCACCCGCCGGGGTTGAGGTCCAGTCGACCAGCCGGGTCAGGAAAAACCGCATCGCCGCCCCAAGGCACAGCGCGGGCAGGGCTGATCGCTCGTCGTCGCCCAGCGGGCGCACCGACTGGTAACCGGCGATCAGCGCCGCGCCTTTGGAGAAATTGTATTCCAGCCGCGAGGCATCGCTCGCATTGCCTTCGTCGAAAGCCCAGGCGTTGAGGCAGACCGCGAGATCATAGGCGAGCGCATCGGTGCAGGCGAAATAGAAGTCGATCGCCCCTGAAAAGCTGTCGCCGAGGAAGAAGGCATTGTCGGGAAACAGGTCCGCATGGATGGTGCCGCGCGGCAGCGTGCTCGAGAAGGCCCGCGCCTTGCGGATCACCGCGAAGGCGTCGTCCACCGTTGCGGCCAGCCCTGCCTGCAACGCCTCGGCGTCTTCGCTGCGCCCCTCCCACAGGCGGCTCCAGGCTTTCGGGCCGAGCGAGTTTTCCCGCACCATCGCGAAGTCGGCGAGCGCCAGGTGCATCTGCGCCAGTCCTTCGCCCAGCGCCCGGCATTGGCGCACGTTCGGACGGCGCGGCGACAGGCCTTCAAGGAAAGTGATGATCACCGCCGGCCGGCCTTCCAGCGTGCGCAGGGCCTCGCCGTCGCGGCCCATCACCGGCTCGGGGCAGGGATAACCCTTCGCCGCGAGATGCTGCTTCAGGCCGATGAAGTAGGGCAGCTCGGCCGCGTTCACCCGCTTCTCGAACAGGGTGAGGATGAAGCGGCCTTTCTCCGTCTCGAGATAGTAGTTCGAGTTCTCCACGCCCTCGGCGATGCCCTTGAAGGAAAGGGCCGCGCCAAGGTCGTAGGCGGAGAGGAACTCCGTCAGCGCCTCATCGGAAACTTGCGTGTAAACCGCCATCGGCGGCGGACTTACGCAGTTTTTGACAGCATGTCACGCTGCAGCGTCTTGCCGGCCAGCAGGTAGTGGATCGCTGCCCAGCCATACAGCGTGCAGAAGGTCACGATGGTCCACTGCAAGGCTTTGGCATTGGCCGTGGTGCAGGCTGCTACCTGTTCGGCGGTCAGGTCGGCGACCGCCTTGCAGGCTTCGATCGAGAGGCCGAGATCCGCGCCGCTCAGCATGTTCGCCTTGATGACCGAGGAAAGGATTCCGGCCAGCGTCGGGCCAAGGCCGATGCCGATCAGGTTGACCGCGAACAGCGTGATCGCGACGGCTGTCGCCCGTGTCCGGCTGTCGACCACGCCGGCGGAGACGGCATACATCGGGCCGAGGTAGAAATAGTGCAGCGTCGCCGCCAGCATCAGCGGCGGGATCATCCCGGCGACCGTCGGGCTGAGATATCCCATCCAGTAGAGCGGGACGGAAACGCCCATGCCGAGGGCCGGCATCCAGGAGAGGGCCGTCGGGTAGCGCTTCGACATCTTGTCGGCGAGGAAGCCGGACAGGAAGACGCCTAGCGCCGCCATCAGGCCGAGCACCAGCGAGAAGATGAGCGCCGCTTCGGTCAGCGTCAGGTTGTGGGTGCGCAGCAGGAACGAGGTCGAGAAGGCCGCGATGCCATACCCCGCGAATGAGGCAATCGCGGCGCCTGCAACCACGTGCACATAGGTCGGTTTTTTCATCAAGCCCTGAAGCGCGGTCAGGAAGCCGTCAGGCGTTGCCTTGCGGGCGGCGTCCGGCGGATCGGAATAGCCGCGCGGCGGCTCCTTGACCGTCAGTCCAATGATGATCGCAAAGATCACGCCGGGCAGGCCGACGGCGACGAACGCGATGCGCCAGCCTTCGACATTCTCCCAGGCGATCAGGTTCTGCGCCCAGGTCCAGCCCCACGAGCCCAGCACGGCGTGGACGTTGTGGCCGGTGATGTAGTCGTTGATAGGCCCGGCGGAGAGGCCCGCCAGCATGCCGCCGAGCGGCACGCCCAGCGCGTAGATCGAGGCGGCCGTGGCGCGGCTGGTCGGCTTGAAATAATCGGCGATCACGGACTGCGCCGGCGGCGTGCAGCCGGCTTCGCCGACGCCCACCATCAGGCGGAAGATGAAGAGGGTGATGAAGCTCGTCGCGAAACCGCAGAGCACCGTCATCAGGCTCCACAGCGTGAGCGAGACGACGATGATCAGCATCCGGCTGCGCCGTTCGGCGACGCGGGCAATCGGAATGCCGAGCGTCGTATAGAAGATCGCGAAGGCGAGCCCGCCCAGCACACCCATGTGCCAGTCTTCGAGCTTGAGGGACAATTTCATCGGCTCCGTCAGGATCGCGAAGATCGAGCGGTCGATGAAGTTGAAGATGTAAACAACGAGCAGCGAAGAGAGCACATAGCCGCGGTAAAGCGGTGTGCCGAATCCGGTCTTGTAACCGGGTTCGGCTTCGGCGGTTGTCTGGCTAGGGGTGGCGGCGTCGGTCATTCGGGTCTCCACGACAGTCAGGCAAAGGCGGATGGGATCAGGTGGCGGGGCTCCAGCGATCTTTCTGGTAGGTTCGGGCAGCAAGGAAATAGAAGGCGGCGGCGATGACGAAGAACATCACGGTCGCCACCATCGACTGGCGCAGCCCCTCGGCATAGGCCGAGCAGAGCGCGGGGCCGGTCTCGCCGAGTTCGGCCATCCGGCCTGCGCACCAGCCGGGATTGAAGTTGGCGAACGCTTCTTCGAGGCCCGCCTTCTTCACGATGCCGCCCATGAAGGCGCTGCTCATCATGCCGGTGAACAGCGGGCCGATGCCGTTGCCGATCAGGCTGATGATCAGCAGCATCACCGACACGGTGGTGGCGCGCGACCGCGGGCTGACGATCGAGGTCGACACGGTGTACTGCGCGCCGAGGTAAGCATAATGGGCGATCGCCGCGATGATCCACATCCAGAAGGCAAAGCCGAGGGTCGGGCTGCGGAAGGCGAGGACGTAAGCCGGAATGGCGATCAGCAGGCCAACGCCCGGCAGCCAGGCGGCCACTGAGGGAAAGCGCGTCGACAGCTTCTCGGACAGGAACCCGCCGAGGAAGGTGCCGAAGGCGGCAACCGCTGCCAGCGGGGCGCCGTAGTTGATGGCGGCCTCGTGGACGCTGACGCCGTGCACACGCATCAGGAACGGCGCCTGGAAACTGATCAGGCCATAGCCGACGAAGGCCACGAAGGCGGCGCCGAGCGAAAGGGTCCAGAAGGTCGGCTTGGTGCCGAATTCCCGGAACGCCTCGAAGAAGCCGGCCTTCTCGACCGGCGCGGTGCCCTTGGGATCGGAGAAGCCGCGCGGCGGCTCGCGGGCGGTGAGCCAGAGGATGATCGCCACGAGGATGCCGGGGGCGCCGATCAGCACGAAGGCGAGGCGCCAGCCTTCGACGGTTTCCCACTGGATGCCGCTGAACAGGCCGCCGAGGCCGATGGACGAGAGCCAGGCACCCATGTCGGGCCCCTTGATGCTGGCAATCGTGCCGCCGAACAGCTGGGCGAGGACGCCGCCGAGCGTGACACCCATCGAGTAGATGCCGATGGCATTGGCGCGGCTCTTGGGCGGGTAATAATCGGTGATGATCGAGTTGGCAGGCGGGGTGCAGCCGGCTTCACCGATTGCAACGCCGACGCGGAACAGCAGCAGCCAGATGAAGCTGGCGGCGAGACCGCACAGCACGGTCATCAACGACCAGACAATGACGCAGAGCGCGATGATGAAGACGCGGTTGCCGCGGTCGGCCCACATCGCGATCGGGATTCCCATCAGCGCATAGAACAGCGCGAAGGGCGGGCCGGTCAGCAGGCCCCATTGGCCATCGGTCAGGTTGAACGTGTTGATGATCGGCTGCGCGACGACCGTGATGACCGTGCGGTCAATGAAGTTCAGTGTGTAGATGAGCGTCAGGGCGATCAGGACATAGGAACGGTACCCCTTGGTGCCGAAACCCGTGATGTGTCCGTTCGCGCTGTCAGCCGTAGCCGCAGTGGCCGTCATTGTCCGTCGCCTCCCAGGGGATAAACGCGCTTCTGCCGGCGCGCCTTGATCTTTGCGGGACGGTAACGTGACCGCTGCGCCCTGCAAGTCTTATCGTCAGGTCAGGTTGGCGCGGGCCGGTTTTCTTCCCCGGCGGGAGTTGTAACCGCCCGCTTGTATGCTTAACTCGCCGTCGCACGCCCGGAACAGGAGAGCCTGCATCATGGATCACTTCAGCAAATCGACCGCCCTCGGATCAGTTTGCCGGAAGACCCATGCTCATGCCTGCCTCGATTACCCTGTCTCACCTGACCTTCGCGCTGCCTGACGGCCGGGTTCTTTTTTCAGACCTTGATTTCAGTTTCAATCAGGAACGCACTGGTCTCGTCGGCCAGAACGGCGTCGGCAAGTCGACGCTGCTTCGCCTGATCACGGGTGAGGCGGCGCCCGCCGCCGGGACCGTGTCGGTTACCGGCGGGATCGGGGTGCTGCGTCAGGTGCTGGCGCCTTCGCCGGACGAAACGCTGGCGGACCTGTTCGGAATCGCCGGCGCGCTTGCCTGCCTGAGCCGGATCGAAGCCGGCGAGGGCAGCGAGGCTGACTTCGGCGCGGCCGACTGGACGCTGGACGCGCGCCTCGCCGAGGCGCTCGCCCGCGCCGGGCTCGAAGCAGCGCCGGGCACTCCGCTTTCGGCGCTCTCGGGCGGTCAGCGCACCCGCGCCGCCCTCGCTGCCCTGATTTTCGACGCGCCGGATTTCCTGCTGCTCGACGAGCCGACCAACAATCTCGACCGCGACGGCCGGCGGGCGGTGGCGCAGATGCTGGCGGAATGGAAGGGCGGCGCGCTGGTCGTCAGCCACGACCGCGAATTGCTCGAAGGCATGGACGCGATCGTCGAACTCACGACGCTGGGCGCGGCCCGTTATGGCGGCGGCTGGAGCGCGTTCGAGGCGCGCAAGGCGCTCGAGCTCGGCGCCGCCCGGCAGGATCTCGCAGAGGCCGAACGCCAGCTGGACGAGACGGCGGAGAAGGTGCAGCGCGCCGCCGAACGCAAGGCCCGGCGCGACGGCGCCGGCAAGCGCAAGGCCGCGCGGGGCGGCGCGCCGCGCATCCTGCTCGGTGCCATGAAGCGGCGCGCCGAAGCCTCCAGCGGTGACCTGCAGAACCTCTCCGAACGCCTCGTCGCCGAAGCGGAAGCCTCGGCAGCGGCGGCGCGGGCGCGTATCGAAGTGCTCGAGAAGATGAAGGTGGCGGTGCCGCCCTCGAGGCTGGCGCCCGGCAAGGTCGTGCTGAAGCTGGCCGATGTGTCGGCGGGCTATGCGCCGTCAGCGCCGGTGCTGCGCGGGCTCAGCTTCGAGATTCGCGGGCCGGAACGCGTCGCCGTGAGCGGGCCGAACGGGGCCGGCAAGTCGACGCTGCTGAAGGTCATCACGGGCGCGCTTGCGCCTTTCGCAGGTGAGGTGCGTGTGCATGTGCCCTGGGTGATGCTGGATCAGGATGTCAGCCTGCTGGATCCGGCCCAGACCATCCTCGAAAACTTCCGGCGTCTTAATCCGCAGGCGGACGAAAACGCCTGCCGGGCGGCGCTTGCACGCTTCCGTTTCCGGGCCGGGGCGGCGCTTCAGGGGGCGGCCTCGCTCAGCGGCGGAGAGCGGCTGCGCGCGGGCCTCGCGGCGGTACTCGGCGGGCTTTCGCCGCCGCAGCTCCTGATCCTCGATGAGCCGACGAACCATCTCGACATCGCCTCGCTCGAAGCGGTCGAGGCGGGCCTCTCCGCCTATGACGGCGCGCTGCTGGTGGTCAGCCATGATGCGGCCTTCCTGGAGCGCATCGGCATCGCGCGCAGGATCGATCTCAGATCAGGCCGGCCGAGCGAAAGCTGACGACGCCGGACGTGCCGACGATCAGGTGGTCGTGGACGGTGATGTCGAACGGCTGCAGCACGTCGATGATCTCGCGCGTGATCTCGATGTCGGCGCGCGAGGGCTTCGGGTCGCCGGACGGATGGTTGTGAACGAGGATCAGGCTGGAACACTGCACTTCGAGGGCGCGCCGGGCGATCTCGCGCGGATAGACCGGGGCATGATCCACTGTTCCGCGGCCCATGATCTCGTCGACGAGGAGCTGGTTCTTCCGGTCGAGGAAAAGCACGCGGAACTGCTCGCGGCTCTCGTGCTGGATCTCGCGCTGCACGTAGCCGACGAGCGCGGTCCAGGAGGAAATGACTTCGCGGCCCTGAAGTGTCTCGCGGCCCGCGCGGGAGTTCAGCTCCGCAGTCGCCCTGATATAGGCGGCGACGGTTTCGCCGACCCCGTCGACCTTCACGAGATCTTCGGCCGGCGCAGCGAGGATGGCCGACAGGCTGCGGAACCTTGCCTGCAGCGCCTTGGCAATCGGCTTCACGTCGCGGCGCGGAATGAAGGCCATCAGCAGCACTTCGAGCACTTCATAATCGTCCAGCGCGCCCGCACCCCGCGCCAGCAGCTTCGTGCGCAGCCGTTCCCGGTGACCCTGCCAGTGGGGCGGGGGATCAGCGGCATCGCTCATGCTGCGCGCGCCGCCTTGCGCAGGCGTTTCAGTTCGGAGAGGACGCGGGCGCGGTCATAGCCCTGGTAGGGCTGCGGCGCGCCGAGCTGGATCTTTACATAGGGATGGTCGAGCTTGGCAGCGAACTTGCCGTCCGGGGTGACCGAAAAGATCGTCGGGTAGTAGTGCTGGAAATTGTCGCCCACTTCAGTCGCCGCGACGACCTCATCCGTGCCCGGAGCGTATTCGTCCTCGATGTGGACGATGACGTAGTTTCCGGCCGTGTAGGTCACGAGTTCCAGCGCCGCCCGGCTGACATCGCCGCGCTTCTTGGCGTTCAGCCGGTCATAGGGGCCCGTGGCGCCGTCGAGGTGGGCGTCGAAGGCGCGGCACCAGCCACACCACTCCGCGCCGATGACCACCAGCAAGGCCTTGTCCTCCGCGTTCGCGCGGTCGAGGGCGGCATTGAACAGGTCCAGCTGGTTGGAGCATTCGTCATAGGCACGCTGGCGCCCGCCCCGGCAGGCGGGATCGAGCGAAAGGGGGTAGGTGACGAGCTGCGCGGCGGCGGCTTCGATTTCCGCCTGTGGAACAGCCGGCACGTCCGGCGCGCCGGAGCAGGCCGCGGCGAACAGCAGGGCTGCCGCTACGGCTGCGAATTTCATCCGGCGCGGACCTTGTGCGGCTCATGCCAGCCCTTGGGCGAGGCGGAGAAGATTTCGACGCCGGTTTCGGTCACGCCGACCGAATGTTCGAACTGGGCCGAGAGCTGGCGGTCGCGCGTCACGGCCGTCCAGCCGTCCGGCAAGATCGCGGCATCCTTGCGGCCGAGGTTCAGCATCGGTTCGATGGTGAAGAACATGCCGGGCTTCAGCTCCGGTCCCGTTCCGTAGGCGGAGGAGTGCACGACGTTCGGCTCGTCATGGAAGAGCTTGCCCAGCCCGTGGCCGCAGAAATCGTCGACGACCGAATAGCGGTTGAGCCGGGCCACTTCGCTGATCGCGCCGCCGATGTCGCCGAACCGGTTGCCGGGCTTCACCTGGGCAATGCCGGCCATCATCGCTTCGTAGGTCACTTCCATCAGGCGCTCGGCCTTGCGCTTCACTTCGCCGACGCCGTACATCCGGCTATGGTCGCCGTGCCAGCCGTCGATGATCAGCGTCACGTCGATATTGGCGATGTCGCCATCCTTGAGGGCCTTGGGGCCGGGGATGCCGTGGCAGATGACGTGGTTCACCGAGATGCACGAGGCATGGCGATAGCCGCGATAGCCGATCGTGGCCGAGGTCGCGCCATGGTCGTGCACGAATTCGAAGACGCGCCGGTCAAGATACTCGGTCGTCACGCCCGGTTTCACTTCGGGCACCAGCATGTCGAGGCATTCCGCCACGAGGCGGCCGGAGCGGCGCATGCCTTCGAAGCCTTCGGCATCGTGGATGCGGATTTCGCCCGTGCGCATGGGCAGGAGGAGGTTTGTGTCGGTCATGCTGGCAATATGGCAGGTCGGGGCGGGGGATTCCACTGCTTCTTGTGCGCCAACTTGCCGAAACGAGCGGTCGCTGCCAGTTAACGGGGCAGAAAATCACCGGAGGGAAGGCATGATGCGGACGAGCAGAACGGGTTGGGCGCTGGCGGCGGCCTTGATGATGGCGGCCTGCAGCCATGCGCCGGTCGCCCCGCCCGCAGTAGAGGCGGCGAAGGCCGCGCCGCAGCCCGCATTCAGCGCCGAGGGCCTCGCCGCGCTGGAAGCGCGGATGCAGGCCTATGTCGATGACGGCGCGGTGCAGGGCATCGCCACCCGGCTGGTCAAGGACGGCGAGGTGGTCAGCGAGATGAAAGCCGGCATCCGGCGCGCCGCGGACGAGGCCCCGGTCGAGGATGACACGATCTGGCGGATCTATTCGATGTCGAAGCCGGTGACCGGGGTCGCCCTGATGACCCTGTGGGAAGAGGGCGCTTTCCAGCTGGATGACCCGATCACGAAATACTTCCCGGAATTCGAGGGAATGAAGGTGTTCAAGGGCCTCGATGCAGCCGGCCAGCCCATCCTCGAGACGCCGGCCCGGGTGGCCACGGTGCGCGACCTGATGAGCCACACCGCAGGGTTCGGCTACGGCCTGCGCAGCGGCGACTATGTCAACGACCAGTTCCAGGCCAAGCAGGTGTTCCAGTCACCCGACCTTGCGGAGCTTGCCACGCGGGTTTCGACCATTCCGCTGATGTATGAGCCGGGCACGACCTGGTCCTATTCGATATCCGTCGACCTGCAGGCCCGGCTTGTCGAGCTGCTGACCGGCGAGCGGTTCAGCCATGCCCTGAAGGCGCGTGTGCTCGCCCCACTCGGCATGGGCGATACCGGTTTCTACGTGCGCGACGCCGACTATGACCGGTTCTCGGATGTCTGGGGCTGGAGCCCGGAACAGTTCGCGTTTGTGCCGCTGCCGATGCCGGCCTTCCAGTTCCGCAAGGACACGGTCGCCGCCGAACTCGGAGGGCACGGACTGGTCTCGACGATGCGCGACTATGACCGGTTCGCGCATATGCTCGCGAATGGCGGCGAGCTTGACGGCGTGCGGATCCTGAAGCCGGAAACCGTGAAGATGATGGCGACCAACGTGCTGCCCGAGAACGTGTTCGTCGGACATGACGGCATTTCCGGCACGGACCCGGCGGGCGGTGGGTTCGGCCTCGACTTCGGCGTCGTCACAGACGGCGCGGCGACAGGCAACGGCTTTCCGGATGGCGCTTTCATGTGGGGCGGCGCGGCCGGCACCTGGTTCTGGGTGGACCCGGTCAACAATCTCTATTTCATCGGCATGGTGCAGCGCTTCGGGCAAGGCGGCCCGCCCTTTGATGCGCGCGAGACGTCGGCCCGGATGGTGTATGAGGCTCTGACCCCGGCGCAATGACCGGGGCCCGGGTCAGCCCGGATTGAGCGTCGAAGTCAGCGTGATCTCGATGGATTGCAGCGCAACCGACAGCGGGCAGCCGGTTTTTGCCTTGCCGGCGATGGCGTCGAACACGTCCTCGGGGATGCCCGGCACGTGGGCGGTCAGTGTGAGGTCGCTCCGGGTGATCCTGAAGCCGCCGCCGTCCTTGGGTTCGACCGAGACGGCGGCGCTCGTCTCCAGCTTGTCCGCCGGATGGCCGGCTTCCGCCAGCAGGTGCGACAGCTGCATGGTGAAACATCCGGCATGGGCGGCGGCGAGCAGTTCCTCGGGATTGGTGCCAGCCTTGCCGCTTTCGTCTTCGAAGCGCGCCTTGAAGGAATAGGGCGCCGAGTGCAGGGCGCCGCTCTGGGTGTCGAGCGTTCCGGTTCCGTCGCGCAGGTTGCCTTTCCAGATGGCTTTGGCGGTGCGTTTCATCGCGGGTTTCCTTTCTTCGGTGGGAGGGGAACGTCCTATCAAAGCGCCAGATGCCTCTACGTTCCGGCTTGGCGACACCTCGGGGTCGTGCCATTTCACCGCCATGACACGCTCACAACCGACTGCCGCCGTCCTTCTGATCGGCGATGAACTGCTCTCCGGCCGCACCCGCGACATCAACCTGCAACAGGTCGCGCAATTCCTGGAGCCGCTCGGCATCCCGGTCATGGAGTGCCGGACGGTGCCGGATATCGAGGCGGAGATCGTTGCCGCCGTGAATGCGCTGCGTGCCCGCTACACCTATGTCTTCACTACCGGCGGCATTGGCCCGACCCATGATGACATCACGGCAGATGCCATCGCGGCGGCGTTCGGGGTCGGCATATCGGAACACCCGGACGCGATCCGCGACATGGCGGCGCGCTATGCCGCGATGAACACTGAATTCACCGCGCCGCGCCGGCGGATGGCGCGCGTGCCGCATGGCGCAAGCCTGGTGGCAAACCCCGTGTCGGGCGCGCCCGGATTCCAGATGGAGAACGTGTTCACGATGGCCGGCGTGCCGCAGATTGCGCGCGCGATGCTGGAAGACATCGGGCCGCGGCTGCAGTCCGGCGCGGTGGTGCACAAGGTAACCGTGCGCGGCAAAGGCCTGCGCGAGGGGGACTTGGCCGAGAGCCTCGGTGCCATCGCCAAGGAACACGCGAACGTGGCGATCGGGTCCTATCCCTGGTACGGATCGATCGAAGATCACGGGGTCGCGCTGGTCGCCCGTTCGACGGACGTGGAGGCACTGACGCGGGTGCGCGGCGAGCTGGAAGCGCTGGCACGCCGGCTGGGCGTCGAGCCCGAAGTGGTCGCCTAGCCGTCCTTGCGAAAGCAGGCTTCGATATTGTTCCCGTCCGGATCAAGCACGAAAGCGCCGAAATACGCCTTCAGGCCCTCGCGCGGGCCCGGTGCGCCGAAATCGGTGCCGCCCGCTTCGATGGCGGCCTTGTGGAAAGCGCGCACCATCGCCTCGTTCTTGGCTCGGAAGGCGACATGGGACTGGTTGACGCCGGCATGGGAGCCTTCCTTCCAGTAGGAGGGACGCAGGGTTCCAATCCACAGATAGGGATACTCTTCCGGGCCCTTGCCGAGCAGGAAGCCGTGCTCGCCATTGTCGACCGTCTGCAGGCCGAGCGCCTTCGCGACGGCGTCGTAGAACTTTCGAGACGCGTCCAGATTGGTGACGACAAAGCCGGTATGATCGAGCATGGGCAGACCCTTCTGTCAGTCTTGACCCAGAACTAATGGCGCACGCTCCGGGCGGTTCCCGGCGACGAGCAGGTCATCGACAAGAGGGTGTGCCGGACGCTAGTCTTGAACCGCCGCAGCAAGACGGCGGGGGGAAATGCCATGAATCTGATCACGCGCACGCCGGTGCTGTGGACGCTGTTCGTGTTGACGCTGGCCATCACTGGCGGGTTTGTCGTGCTGGCGCCGGCTGCAGGCGGGCAGTTTCTCGACCGTCTGTCGGATCCAGAAGCAAGCCGGGCGCTGGTGGCCGGATTGTCGGAGAGCCAGCGGACAGCGCATTTCTGGATCACGGTGCTGCTCGATACGGCCTATCCGTTCGCCTACGGCCTGTTCTTTGCCGGTATGGCGCTGCGCTTCTTCGGGCGGTGGGGCCGGCTTGCCGCAGTGCCCGCCTTTGCGGTGATGATCGTCGACCTGACGGAGAACACGCTGCAGGCCCTGACACTGGCGGGGGCAGGTGATTTCCTGGAGCCGAAGGCGTGGATCACGCCGCTGAAGTTCAACCTGTTCTATCTCGCCGCCCTGATTGCGCTGGTGGCGCTGGGCATTGCGGTGTTCCGCATGGTCCGCAAACCGGCAGCCTGAAGCCTCCCCAAGGTCAGGCTTGGCGCGGGACGCTTCCGGGCGGTATCAGGACTGAGACCGAAACCAGAGGAGCCCGCCCATGTCCGAACCCATCGTCCTAGTCGAGCGCGACGGCGCCGTGGCCCTTGTCACGCTGAACCGCGCCGATGCGCTGAACGCCTTGTCGCGCGCGCTGCGCGCCGAGATCGTGAAAGTGTTCACCGAGCTGAAGGACGACCCCGACATCCGCGCGGTCGTGCTGACCGGCGCGGGCCGGGCCTTCACTGCGGGCATTGATCTGAAGGAAGCCGGCCAGACCGGATTTGCGCTCGGCGCCGATGAGGATTCGAAAGCCATCAACATGCTGGCCGCGCTGGAGGCCTATCCCTGGCCGATCATCGGCGCGATCAACGGGTTCGCGATCACCGGCGGCTTCGAGCTGGCGCTGATGTGCGATGTGCTGCTGGCCTCGGAGCATGCGAAATTTGCCGACACGCATGCGCGCGTCGGCATCGTGCCGGGCTGGGGCCTGTCGCAGAAGCTCTCGCGCCTGATCGGCATCAGCCGCGCCAAGGAGTTGTCCTTCACCGGAAACTTCCTCGATGCGCACACCGCCGAGCGCTGGGGCCTCGTCAACCGGGTCTACCCGCACGACGAACTGGTGCCGGCGGCGATGAAGCTCGCGCAGGAGATGACCGGCACGCAGCCGGTGCTGCTGCGCAAGTACAAGGCGCTGATCGATGACGGCTTCGGCATGAACTTCGCCGCCGCGATGAAGGAAGAAGTGAAGCGCTCCATCGAGCATTCGGCGTCGGTTTCTGCCGAAGCCGTGGAAGAGGCGCGCAAGCAGGTGACGGCGCGCGGGCGCGACCAGCAGGGCTGACCTTCAGGACCCTTTCACCCAAGGGAGAAGGGGCTTCGACCGTCAGGCTGCAAACTCGTAAGCATCCATCCTCAGTACGCTGAAGGTCAGCGACTGGTGGAGGTGTCCGGCATGGGCGCTTCCGCCGGCGCCGAGCGCGACGAACAGCGGCAGGATGTGTTCTTCGGTCGGATGGTTGCGCGCCGCGTTCGGCGCGAGGCGGCGGTAGTCGACAAGGTCGTCCGTTCGGCCTTCGGCAAGCGCCTTGACCATCCAGTCCGCAAAGCCTCGCACCCAGTCAGGTTCCTCGTTCGGCCCGCGCCAGGACACAGAGCGCAGGTCGTGCGTGAAGCTGCCGCTGGCGAGGATCAGCACGTCCTCCTCCGCGAGCGGACGCAGCGCTTCGCCGAGCTTGAGATGGTGCGCCACGCCGAGGTGGGTCTGAACCGAAAGCTGCAACACCGGAATGTCGTTCGCCGGATACATCAGTTTGAGCGGCACCCAGGCGCCGTGGTCGAGCCCGCGTGCAGTGTCGATGCCGGCGGGCAGGCCGGCCGCCCGGATCAGTGCCGCAATCCGCTGCGCCAGCGCCGGCGCGCCGGGCGCAGGATAGCGCTGGTCGAACAGGATCTGGGGGAAGCCGCCGAAATCGTGGATCGTGTCGTTCACCTCGACCGCATTCAGCGCGGGGATATTCGTCTCCCAATGCGCCGAGACGACGAGGACCGCCTTGGGGGGCGGCAAGGTGCGGCCGAGCTCGCGGAGGAAGTCGCGCGCCGGCACGTCGTCGAACAGCAGCGTCGGCGAGCCGTGGGAAACGAAGAGGGGGGCAATCATCAGGCACTCCTTTGGAGCGCGCCAGCGCGTCCACTGCCCATGTAGGCTGTCCGCGCAGATACGTCAGCCTGCCGGGCCTGCGTAACACCTATGCCGTAACGGCATGACGGGTTAGGCGTTGCGCGCAGGCGCCCGCCCGTCCTATCACCATCCCCGCAAACCCGAGAGGAGACTACCATGCGCGATGTCGTGATCTGTGAACCGGTGCGGACGGCCGTGGGCGGCTTTGGCGGGTCCTACCGGGACGTGCAGGCGCATGTGCTGGGCGCGGCGGTCGTGTCGGGCCTGATGGAGCGCACGAAGCTGCCGAAGGATAAGGTCGACGATGTGATCTTCGCGCAGTGCTATCCTTCGATGGACGCGCCGGCGCTCGGCCGCGTCGTGGCGCTCGATGCCGGCCTGCCGATCGAAGTCAGCGGCATGCAGATCGACCGGCGCTGCGGCTCCGGCCTGCAGGCGATCATCAATGCGACGATGCAGGTTGCGACCGGCGCGATGGACTGCGTGATCGCGGGCGGCGCCGAGTCGATGAGCAATGCGCCGTTCTACTCCACCAACTGGCGCTGGGGCCTCGGCCAGGGCAACATGACCGTCAATGACGGCCTGATCACCGGCCGCCTGACAGCGGGCGGCAAGAACTTCCCGGTGCCGGGCGGCATGCTGGAGACGGCCGAAAACCTTCGGCGCGATTATCAGATTTCTCGCGCGCAGCAGGACGAGTTTGCAGCTGCCTCGCACGCGAAGGCGGTGGCGGCGCAGAAGAGCGGCGTGTTCGACGAGGAGATCATCCCGGTGACCGTGCCCGGCCGGAAGGGCGATACGGTGGTGACGAAGGACGAACATCCGCGTGCGGATTCCACGGTGGAGGTGCTCGGCAAGCTGCGCGCCATCCGCGCCAAGCAGGATCCCGATGCCACGGTCACGGCGGGCAACGCGAGCGGCCAGAATGATGGCGCCTCGGCCTGCCTCGTGATGACGCGCGAGATGGCTGACCAGTACGGCCTGAAGCCGATGGCGCGGCTGGTCTCCTGGGCAGTTGCCGGGGTTGGCCCGGCGGTCATGGGCATCGGCCCTGTTCCGTCCACGGAGAAAGCGCTGAAGCGCGCCGGGCTGACGCTCAAGGATCTCGACCTGATCGAGCTGAATGAGGCATTCGCCGCGCAGGTGCTGGCCTGCACCAAGGCGATGGGGTTCACGGACGATGACTATGCGCGGCTCAACGTCCACGGCTCCGGCATCTCGCTCGGCCACCCGGTCGGCGCGACCGGCGGGCGCATCCTTGCGACGTTGCTGCGCGAGATGGACCGGCGCGAGGCTCGCTACGGCCTTGAGACCATGTGCATCGGCGGCGGGCAGGGGCTTGCGGCGGTGTTCGAGCGTGTGAACTGACCGGCGCTCGCATGGCGGATATGGCCCACGGCAGCTGCCTGTGCGGCGCTGTGAAATTCGAGATTAGCGGCGCCTTCGCCAGCTTTTTCCTGTGCCATTGCGGGCGCTGCCGGAAGGGGAGCGGATCGGCGAATGCGGCGAACCTGTTTGCGCCGGGCGCCGCCCTCAGCTGGATTTCCGGCGAGGCGTGCGTGAAGGTCTACCGCGTGCCGGACACGCGTCACCAGAAATGTTTCTGTACGGAATGTGGATCGCCGCTGCCGCAATTGCAAATGGACGGCGCGCTCCTGGTCGTGCCCGCGGGCGCGCTCGACAGCGAGGTCGACATCCGCCCGGACGCACACATCTGCTGGGCGAGCCGCGCCGGATGGGACGCGGATCTGGGCGCTGTGCCAAAGCTGGACGGCCTGCCGGGGCCGGGCTGAGCGCGCCGGTCGGCCGGGCGAATTCAAACCCTACGGATAAATAACTTGCTATTTGGCGGAGCGGGGCGCATATGCCCCGCATCGACATTGGCCGGACGATCAGGCGCAGCACCCGAAAGGGCGCAGTTTCAGAAGACCCCCTCCAAAACTTCGATATGCAAGGGCTGACGCATTGTCAGTCCACAAACTGGTATGAGAACTACTTATATGACGAACGGTACTGTGAAATTCTTCAACAGCCAAAAAGGCTTCGGCTTCATCGCGCCTGCAAACGGTGGCAACGACGTGTTCGTTCACGTCACCGCTCTTGAGCGCTCGGGCATCGCGACCCTGAACGAAGGCCAGAAGGTCAACTTCGACACGGCAAAAGATCAGCGCTCGGGCAAAATCGCCGTGAGCACGATCGAACTGGCCTGATCGGCAGCTGCTGGCGCTGCGCTTTGCGTGGCTGCCTCAGCGGCAAATCGGAAAAGGCGCGTCCCGGCAACGGGGCGCGCTTTTTTTTGCGCGCGTTTCAGAAGCCGGCGGACAGGCCGAGCACGATGTGGTGGTTGTCCTGGTCGGCAGCGCCGTTCACGCCGTTGCGGTACTGGTTCATGTAACCGGCTTCCCAGGTTGCCTTGCCGGTTTTCCATTTCACCACCGCCTTGGCGCGGTTTTCCTGCAGGCCTTCGCTGTTGCCCCAGGCCGTGTCGTTGAGGCCGATCGTGGCTTCATCGCTGATGTTGAATTTGAGGTCTGTGCCGGCGATGGGATGTTCGAAGGCGAATTGTTGGCGCAGGCGCCAGCCGGTGCCGTCAGCGCCTTCGCGCCACCGCTGTTCGATCTTCGAGCGGCCGTCGATCTTGCCGTCACCGATCTCGGCGATGTCGTATGACAGCTGTTCCCAGAGGCGGTGTTCGCGCCGGTCCGGACCGTCGCGGCGGTTGAGGGCGAACAGGTATCCGCCGCTCAGCTTCATGCCATTGTCCAGCTTGTAGGAGACTCCGGGGCGGATTTCGACGGTGTCGAGATAGCCGTCGGGCTGGAAGCGAATCTCGTTGTTGAGTTCGAACTCGTAGCGCGAGTCAGCATCGGGCTTTTTCTTGAGCCCAATGGTTGTCCAGATCTGGTTCTCGGCCGTCGCGGCGGGGGCGAGCAGAAGTGCCGCAAGGGCGGCCAAGAGCAGGTTGCGCAACATCTGGAAACTCCCGGTCCCTCGGCCGCTGCTTCTGCGCGGCCATTCAATGATCCGCCTCTACGTGGGTTTCATTGAACTTTTGTGACAGATCCGGACAAAAACTTACGTTTACGTGTCACAGGCCGAAGAACAGGGTCACGATGAGGATGCAGGCTGCGTTCAGCCAGATGCCGGCCGTCGCCATCCGGGCGATCGAGATCTGGCGGGTGCCGAAAACGACGGCGTTCGGGCCGGTCGCGATCGGCAGCATGAACGCGCAGGACGCTGCCATTGCACACGGGATGACCAGCGTTTCCACATCGATGCCAGTTGCGCCGGCCAGCGCGCCCAGCACGGGCAGGAAGGTCGTCATCGCCGCCACGTTCGACATCACTTCGGTCAGGAAGATCAGTAGCGTGACGATGATCAGTATCAGGATGATTGCCGGAAGCGCGCCGAAACCCGCGAGCGAATTGCCGAGCCATCCGGCCAGTCCGGATTCCTGCACAGCGGCCGCAATCGACAGTCCGCCGCCAAACAGCAGAACCACGTCCCAGGGGATCGACTTGCCGTCATCCCAGTCCAGCAGGGCGAAGCCGCGCCCCGAGGCACGTGTCTTTGCGTCGCTGTGCGGCACGAGAAACATTGCCACCGCGCCGATGATGGCGATTCCCATGTCGGTCAGCCCGCCGAGCCCGGGCACCTTCACCAGCTGCTCACGGAATATCCAGGCCGAGGCAATCACCGCGAACACCATTGCGACACGCGCTTCAGGCGTGGTGATCTTGCCCAATCCCCGATGCTGGTCGCGGATTTCTGCCTGGGCCGCCCGCGCGCCGGCCGGGTCGGACTTCAGGCCCCAGGTCACCACCAGCCAGGCGGCCGGCAGCATCAGCGCGACCACCGGCAAACCGAACGACATCCACTCCCTGAAGGAAATCTCGCGGCCACCATTTTCCGAGAGCCACCCCATCGCGATCAGGTTGGTCGGCGTGCCAACCGGTGTCGCCAGGCCGCCGATCGAGGCGCTGTAGGCCACACCGAGCAGCAAGGCGCCCGCCAGCCGCATGCCGCCGCCGGCGGCGAACGCCACCGACAGCGCAATCGGCGCCATCATCAGGCTCGTCGCTGTGTTGGAAATCCACATGGAGAGGAGCGCTGTGGTCAGCATGAAGCCTGCCGCCAGAAGCTTCAGCCGGGCGCCGGACACGACCAGCACATTCAGCGCGATGCGCCGGTGCAGGTTCCACTTCTCGATTGCCAGCGCGACGATGAAGCCGCCGAGCAGCAGCAACACGACAGGGTCGGCGTAGGGCGCCGCGACGGCCTTCAGGGGCATGACTTGTATCAGGGGAAGGAGCGCGAGCGGGAGCAGCGAGGTGACTGCAATCGGCACCGCCTCGGTGGCCCACCACACCGCCATCAGCGTCAGCACGCCGGCCACCAGCATGCCGCCGCGTTCGAGCCCTTCCGGCGCGGGGGCGACGGCGACCAGCAGCGCGAGCGCCGGGCCAAGCAGGAGGCCAAGGCGCGCACCGCGTCCGCCTCCCGACGCGTCGGATGGCGCAGCTGTGCGCGGCGGGAGTGGCTCGCCCGTCTCGGTCATGGTGTCCTCGGCCCCTGATCTTTGGGGCAGGCTTAGCCTGCTTTGCGGGGAGGGGGAACCGCCGGGACCGCTTGCCTTCGCATCGGGCTCGCCCTAACCCTCGGGCCGTTGCCGGCGCTGCGGGCGTGGCGAAATTGGTAGACGCAAGGGACTTAAAATCCCTCGGCCGCAAGGCCTTGCCGGTTCAAGCCCGGCCGCCCGCACCATCCCGCGCAGCGGATCGTCCGGTCAGTCCGGGAAATGCTCCACATGCGTTTCCCCTGTGCGGCCGAAATAAACAGCGCGGCGGCCGCTGAAGGAGACGATGTAGCCGGCACAGCCTGCGCGCGCGGCTTTCCGGCAGAAGCCGGGATAGGTGTATCCGGGGGCATTCGTCTGGGCTTCCCGGATGGCGGCTTGCAGCGACGCTGCATCGAGCGCGGCGGCAACGGGCGTGCCGGCGTCATGGGCGGCCAGTTCGAGGCTGTCACCAGACGGCAGGTAGTAGATGTTCCGTGCCCGGCGGAAATCGACCGAATAGCTTTCAAAGCCGGCAGCAATGAGTTGTCCCACGATTGCGGGGAAGTCCATCGCGCCAGTTTCGGCGCCGTTGAGGCAGGCCGCGGCGGTGGCTTGCTGTTGCGGTGTCATGGTGCATCCTAACTTATTGGCAGAGATGTCTTGCCGAAGCGCGCGGCGAGCCGGCGCAAGGTGTCCTCCAGCGCCGCGCGTTCAGCCGGGCTGAGGTCGGCGAAAAACGCCTGATCATTCGCATCGGCGAGCGCCGCCAGTTGCGGCACGAGGCGCTTGCCTTCAGGAGTCAGCGACAGCGTATGGGCGCGCGCGTCCTCTTCATTTGCACGGCGCAGCAAGAGGCTCTTGGCAATCAGCCGGTCCGCCAGACGGGTTATGGCGCCCTTGGTCATGCCCATGGTTTCAGCCAGCTGGGTCGGCGCAGTTGGCGGCGCATCATACAGTGCCCGGAGCATGACCCATTCCGCCACCGTGACGCCGCGCGCGTCCAGGCGCGCCGCAAAGGCCTGCGATACCTGGTTGGACACCAGACGGAGCCAGAATCCGAGATGGTCTGTCAGGTCGGAGGCGGGCTTCAGGGGAGGCATGGGGTGACCTTTGTTGACTAGGCAACTAAATGCCCGGCGCGCGCTTGTCAACAGAGTGTCTGTTGCGCCTACTGCTGTCCGGGGAGGGGTGCCGTCACGATCTTGACTTCGCTGCTGAGCGTGCGGTGAACCGGGCACTTTGCAGAGATTTCGGCAAGCTTGGCGCGCTGCGCCGCATCGAGATCGCCCTCAAGCGTGAGGCCAACCTGGAACAGGTCGATCTTGCCTTCGCGGGTTTCGCAATCGGCGCAGTCGGCCGCATGAACCTTGTCATGCTTCACCGACACGGCAATACGGCTGACGTTCCATTTCTTCTGGTTGGCATACATCCGCATTGTCATCGACTTGCAGGCTGCAAGGCTCGCTGCCAGCAAGTCGTAAGGCGAAGGGCCGGCGTCGTTTCCGCCAACATCTTCCGGTTCATCCGCCGTCAGGATATGCGCGCCGGACCGGATGATGTTCGTGTACGGACCGGCGCCGGTCTCTTCGGCGACCACGGCGCCTTCCGGGTGACGGGGAAGGGCAGGCTTCGGGAGGTAGCGCGCCGACCAGCCGGCGATCACCTCGGCCGCATAGGCGGCGTCCTCCGGCCGCGTCAGGAAATGGTCGGCGTCGTCGAGAGACACGAAACTCTTGGGATGCCGGGCCGCCACGAAGATGGCCGTGGCATTGTCGATGCTGACGAGATGGTCGGCGGGCGCATGCAGCACAAGCAGCGCCTTGCGAAGGCCGGCGATACGCTCTGCCTGTGGCTGGTTGCGGAAGTCCTTCAGGTGAGCACGGTTGATCGTGAACATCTTGCCGCCGAGCGTCACATCGGCGGCGCCTTCCGCTTCGATCGCCGCGACAGCGCCGGCGAAGTTATGTTCGACATGTGCGACATCTGCCGGTGCGCCGAGCGTGACCACCGCCGCGGCGTCAGGAATGCGGGCCGCGGCGGCCAGAACCGCCGCGCCGCCGAGGCTGTGACCGATCAGCATCGACGGGACGCCATGCTCCGCACGCAGATAATCGGCCGCCGCCACGAGGTCATCGACATTGGACGAGAAGGTTGTATCGGCAAAGCTGCCGCCCGAGGCGCCGATCCCCGCAAAGTCAAACCGCAGCACCGCGAACCCATGCGCCGCGAGCGCGCGCGAGACACGCACGGCGGCTGCCGATTCCTTGCTGCATGTGAAGCAGTGGGCGAACACGGCCCAGGCACGCGGCGCGCCCGGTGGCCGCTCCAGTCGCCCGGACAGCACGTGCCCGGCTGCGCCGGTAAAAGTTACGGTATCGGTTTTCATGGCGCGGCCCTCGCGTTCAGCTTTCCGGAAGCGGCGTGAATTCCAAGTCGTCGCCGTCCGGCAGTTTCATCCGGCCCTGTTTCCAGTCTTCCTTCGCCTGTTCCAGCCTGTCTTTTGACGAGGAGACGAAATTCCAGAAAATGAACCGCTCGCCGACCGGCTCACCGCCCAGCACCATCACAGTGGAGGGGGCCTGCGCCGAAACGCGCGCCCCGCCCTTGCCCAGCACCGCCATCTGTCCGGGCTGCAGCGCCTGTCCGTTGATTTCGATGGCGCCGCGGGTGAGATACACCGCGCGTTCGGTATACTCCTGCGGCACGGCGCGGGCGGCGCCGGCGTCCATCTCCCAATGCATGTAGAAGAGCGGCGAGTTGGTCTTTACCTTCGCATCGAGTCCGTCCGCCTTGCCGGCAATCAGACGACCCCTGAGCCCCGCTTCGGTCCATGTCGGCAGGCTTTCAGCGGGATGGTGCCAGAAGCCGGGCGCGGTTTCCTCGTCCTCGTTCGGCAGGGCGACCCAGGCCTGGATGCCGTGCATGTGGGCGCCGTGCAGGCGCGCATGCTCGAGGCGCTCCGAATGGGTTATCCCCTTGCCGGCGGTCATCCAGTTGACCGCGCCGGGCTTGATTTCCTGCTGGAAGCCGAGGCTGTCACGATGGGTCATCGCGCCGGAATAGAGATAGGTGACGGTCGACAGGCCGATATGCGGATGCGGGCGCACGTCCAGCGTGCGCGGAATGCCGGGCGCGAAGTCCACCGGCCCCATCTGGTCGAAGAACACGAAGGGTCCCACCATCCGCCGCTTGGCGAATGGCAGCACCCGGCCGACTTCGAACCCGCCGCCGAGGTCGCGCGTTCGCTTGTCGATGATGAGATCAATCATGGCGCGCTCCTTCTGCTGGGCGCAACCTAGCGGCAACGCCGGGCACCGCGAAGTGTTTTGTGCCGCCGCTGGCGGGATAACACTTATGGCCGCGGCGGAGGGCGCGTCAGGTCCAGCCCTTCGACGGTCAGGCTGCGCAGGGTGACGTCGCTGTCGCCCTTCACCTGGAAGCCCGTCCCAGCCGACTCGCCGACCAACTCCTTGTCGGTCACCGTTCCGAGATATTGTCCGTTGGCGAACAGTATGCCGTTCTCCTCGAACAGCATTGCCTGAAGCGTCAGGCGCGCGGCCTCGCCCGAAGGATGCGGCGCCAGCGGGCATTGGCCAATGATCTCGGTGTCGGTCCCGCGCATCCGGAACACGATCAGGTCGCCATCGCTGAGCAGGCCCATGATCAGGCGGTCATGTCCGTGCGCCGAGACGACCAGAGCGGCCAGCGATTCATCGCCGCGCAGGCGCCGCACGTAGATTTCCGCAGTGATCCGGCACCCCGGCATGCCCGGCGCGATCGAGCCGCCCAAGGTGATCGCCGATGAAGGGTCGGTGTTGCCGTGGAGGCGCAGACCGCGGGCGTTGCGTTCCATGCGCCAGTTGCCGCTCTTCCGGGAGGTTGCGTGAGGCGTCAGCGGGCCGAAGGGCGCCGCTGCCGTGTCGTGCACCGGCACCCAGGGCCAGGCCAGGAATTCCGCGACACAGGGATCCACTGCCGGCGCGGGCGGCGCGCTCGCCTTGCGTCCAAACAAGGCGGCGACCAGCCCGTTCGAGCGGCTGCGGGCAGGAGTGGGGGCGTGGTTCATGTCATTCGTCCTTCAGGCCGGGTCTGGTGTCATTCCCGGAGGCGAAAGCGGTGCGGAAAACGGGTCAGGCTTTCCTGCCCGCGCCCGGCTTGCTAAGCCCGGGCGCAGAAGAAGAGGAATCCCGGCTGATGAAACCTGTCCTGCATGCGGCGCTGACTGTCGCACTGTCCCTGATCGCGCTTCCGGCGGTTTGCGAGACGACCTATATCCAGGCCGGCAAGGTGATGGCTGTGCCGGGCGAGGCCGTGCGCGGCGAGACGACGATCATCGTCACCGACGGACGGATCGTTTCGCTGGAAGACGGCTACAAGACGCCCCGGGACAAGAAGACGGCGGTTATCGACCTCAAGGATAGCTATGTGCTGCCGGGGCTCATCGACGCGCACGTGCATCTCACGTCTGACACCGGCGGCATCGCCTCGCAGCTGGAGGACGTGACGCTCTCGCCGGCGGCGCAGGCTTTCAACGCCTGGGACAACGGCATGAAGACGCTGCGCGCCGGCTTCACGACCGTGCGCAATCTTGGCGATGGCGACGGCGCGGTGCTCGCGCTGCGTGATGCCGTCAATGATGGCCAGGTCACCGGCCCGCGCATCCTCGATGCCGGAAACTCGATCTCCGGCACGGCGGGTCACATGGATGGCTCGCTCGGCTACCGCGACGAGCTGCGCGATTATTTCAATGCGGCCGGTAATACCTGCAGCGGCGCTGAGGATTGCCGCCGCGCGGTGCGCCTGCAGGTCGCGCGCGGGGCGGACGTGATCAAGTTTGCGACCACCGGCGGCGTCAACAGCCGGATCGGCGCCGGTCTCGGCCGCCAGATGTTCGAGGACGAAGCACGCGCCATCGTCGAGACAGCCCGCCTGTTCGGCAAGAAGGTCGCGGTGCATGCGCACGGCGCCGACGGGATCTTGCTTGCGCTGAGCGTGGGAGTCGATTCGATCGAACATGGCACGATCCTCGATCCGGAAACCATCGAGGCCTTCGCGGCGTCCGACACCTACTATGTCCCGACATTGTCCACCGTGAACGGATATATCGAGCGTCTCGCCGCGAATCCTGACGCCTATGAGCCGGATGTCCGTGCCAAGATCGAATGGCGCATCGGCATCACCGGCAAGAGCCTCGAGATACTCTACGGGCGCGGCGTGAAGATCGCCTTCGGCACCGATGCCGGCGTCTCCAAGCACGGCCGTAATGCAGATGAGTTCGAACTGATGGTGAAGTTCGGCATGCCGCCGGTCGAAGCAATCAAGGCCGCCACCGTCAACGCAGCCGATCTCCTCGGCCTTTCCGCCGAGATCGGGACGCTCGAGCCCGGCAAGAGCGCTGACCTGATTGCCGTGAAGGGCGATCCGCTGAAAGATGTGAAGGTGCTGAAATCCGTCGGGTTCGTCATGGCGCGCGGCGAGGTGATCGAGCAGTAGGCAAGACGCGTCCTCGGCGCGCGCTGTGTTGCCGAGATGTCACACCGCCAGCGCGTTAACGAAACCTTTCCAAGAGTTTCGTTTGGCCTCACGCAGGGGCATGCAAAAAAATTCGTCAGGGCCGGGAGCAATTCACAGCCGCACGCATTACTTGAACACGTGCAGAAGCTTGAAGGATCCGACCTGATGTCCATGCGTGCCCTGTTCCTGTCCGCCGCGATCGCTTTCGCTGCGCCCGCCGCCTTCGCCGGCGAGGAAGCCGAAGCCCTGATCGTGCAGGCGGCCAGCCGCATTGCGGACCCCGCTGCCGGGCAGGACGCCTTCCGCGAGTCAATTGATGTGCCGACGGTCGCGCGCTTCACGCTGGGCAAGTATGCCAACCGGATCAGTGCCACGGAGCGCGAGCGCTTCACGGCGGCCTTCGACCGTTTTCTCGCGGACACCTACGTCGAGCACAGCGAAGACTTCGCCAACGCGAAGATCGATGTGATCGGTTCGGTCGACCGCAGCCCCACCGACTCAGTAGTGGAAACACGCATCGTGCCGAAGGATGGCGAGGCAATGACGGTGCGCTGGCGCGTGATGCAGCGCGAGAATGAGTGGCGCGTTGTGGACGTCGAAGTGCTTGGCCTCTGGCTCGCCATCGAGCAGCGCGCGCAGATCGCCGCCATCCTCGACAAGCCGCGCGCGACGATCGACGACGCGATCGCAGCCCTCAGTTCATAACGCTCCGCCGGCGGATCGATCCGTCAGGTAAAGGCGACGTTCAGCCAGTCGGGCCGCACATAAGTCTCGCCGAGGTCGCGCGCCACGAGCTTGTGGGCGATGGTGCCCTGATCGACGGTGAGGCCGTTGGCGAGGTGGCGGTTCGCGTTGATCGCGCCGCGGGCGCCGAGGTTCGCAATCTGCATCACGAAGGGCAGGGTCGCGTTGTTCAGCGCATAAGTCGATGTGCGCGGCACAGCGCCCGGCATGTTGGCGACGCAGTAATGCAGTATTCCGTCCACGTCATAAATCGGGTCTTCGTGGGTCGTCGCATGGCTCGTCTCGAAACAGCCGCCCTGGTCGATCGCAATGTCCACCAGTACGGCGCCGGGTTTCATGGTCTTGAGCTGTTCGCGGCTGATCAGTTTGGGCGCTGAGGCGCCGGGGATCAGCACGGCGCCGATCACGAGGTCTGCTTCCTTGATCGCTTCAGCCAATGAATGGGCGGTCGAGTACATCGTCTTAAGGCTGCCTCGGAACTGCTCGTCGAGCTGGCCGAGGCGGATATTGTTGCGGTCGAACACCGTCACATCCGCCCGCATGCCCACCGCGATCTCTGCTGCGTGGGTGCCTGACACGCCGCCGCCGATAATCACCACCTTCGACGGCGCCACGCCCGGCACGCCGCCGAGGAGGATGCCGCGCCCCCGCTTGGTGCGCATCAGCGCCCAGGCCGCCACCTGCATCGACATGCGCCCCGCCACCTGGCTCATCGGGCGCAGCAGCGGCAGGCCGCCTTCATGGTCGGTCACCGTCTCATAGGCGATGGCAAGGCAGCCGGACTTCATCAGGCCCTTGGCCTGGACCGGATCGGGCGCGAGGTGCAGGTAGGTGAACAGCGTATGGCCGGGCGTGAGGCGCGCCGTTTCTTCCGGTTGCGGCTCCTTCACCTTCACGATCAGTTCGCTGTCGGCAAACACGGCGGCGGCATCGGGCGCGATAGCGGCACCGACGGAAACATAGGCGGCATCGGCAAATCCGGAATTGATGCCCGCGCCCGCCTGAACCAGAACCGAGTGCCCGGCCCGTACCAGTTCGCCCACGCTTTCCGGGGTCAGCCCGACACGGGATTCCTGTTTCTTGATTTCAGTTGGAACGCCAATGCGCATGCAGCCTCTCCCCGGGGAAAGTCCATGCCTATAGCTTTCCTTTCCGGCAACTTCCAGCCCTCACGCGGCGCAGCACACGCGACCCGGCGCGCGGCGGCTGGCCCGCCAAAAAAATTGTCCCCTCCGGCAGGACCGAAGGGGACAACGTGCCGGATGTTTCCATCCCGCTGATATCGGTAGGTCCGACCCTTAGAAGACTTTCGAAATCATCACGACGAAGTTCTCGTCGGCGATATCGCCGGCAATTGCGTCATCGATGTCCGTGTCGGTGTACTTCACGGTGAGGTCGAACAGGTCGAAGCTGTAAGCGCCGCCGAGCGACCAGTTGGTGTAGTCGCCGCCGGCATCGAAGCTGTAGTTGCCGACGCTGGCGAGGGCCTTGAGCTTGTCCGTGAAGGCATAGGCGCCGGTGCCCTCGACATAGGTGTTCTTGTTGTCGGGGTCATAATAGACCGTTGCGCCGCCGGAAACCGCATCCACGGCAAAGCCGAGGCCGGCTTTGACTTCGAGGAAGTTGAGGTCGTCTTCGCCCGGATAGACGTACTGGATCACGCCGATGTCCCAGGACAGCGTTTCCGTGAAGGCGCCCCGGAAGCCGCCATAGAGGTCGACTTCGATGTCAGCGTCCGAGCCGAAATCGACGTTGGATGCCCAGGCCCCGGCGTAGAAGGCGCCGTTGGTGTAGTCGACGCCCGCTTGCAGCGTGGCGTTGTTGTCGGTTTGCGAAATGCCGCGCCAGACATAGTCGTTTGCCACGGCCACGTTGGCCGAAAGATCGCCTTCAGCTGCGGCGGCGCCGGCGGCAGACACGAGGGCGATTGCGAGCAAGCTGGCCCGTGTGAGTGTGTTTTTCATTGGAGGAAACCTCGCTTCTTTCATCACGCTCCTGATCGAGCGCCACGCCCGACGCTGCCGGGGAGCGACGGAAATTTCGATGCCGAACGCAAGGTAAACGGTCTGTACAGCCCCGGTTCGCCGGGCTTTTGGGCAGGCATTGGGCGCCCTGCCTTCGGTTTGTGCGTTGCAGCGAATCCACTGTTCTGTGGCGGATTCGCAACACGTTGCGGCAGCTAGCGTGCCACCATCGGCGCGTAGCCGAGATGCATGCCGGCATCCACCAGCAACGTCTCGCCGGTGACGTGCCGGGACGCATCGGTGAGGAAGAACACGGCCGAATCGGCGATGTCATCCGGCCCGCTCGCCACATGCAGCGGCACCGAAGCCGCGACGCCGGCTTCCATTTTCGCGTACTGCTCGGCGCTCATCTCGTCCTTGAACCAGCGCGTGCCGATGAAACCCGGGCAGATCGCGTTAACCCGGATCGCCGGGGCGAGCGCGCGCGCCAGGCTGATCGTCATCGTGTTGAAGGCGCCCTTGGAAGCCGCGTAGGCGACGGACGAGCCGATGCCGGTGACGCCGGCGATGGACGAGACGTTGAGCACGGCGGCGGCCCGGCCGGTGTCCTTGTAGGTCTTCTCCAAAAGGTCCTTGCAGGCCTGCATCATCAGGAACGGACCCGCCACGTTGACGGCGTAGATGTCGAGGAAGTCCTGCCGCGAGAGCGCGTTCAGGTCCGCGTGGTCGCGGGCGTGGCGCGTGATGCCGGCATTGTTGACGAGGATGTCGAGCCGGCCCCAGGCAGCGGCGGCATCGGCAAGCGCCTTGCAGCCGGCTTCGGTCGACACATCGGCCTGCACCAGCCGCGCCTGCGCGCCGGCCTTCTGGCAATCGGCCACTGTCGCCTCACCGTCGGCAACCGACTTGGTGCAGTTGATGATCACATCGGCGCCGCGTTCTGCCAAGCGAAGCGCAATCGATCGGCCGAGGCCGGTGGCCGATCCGGTCACGATGGCCCGGCGTCCGGCAAGGTCTTTCAGGTCGGCCATTTTTTCTCTCCCCGATACGGTCTGATTTCTGTGTCGCATTGCTTGTGGCCGGTGTTTCCGGGACCGTCAACGAAGCCCGGCGCGTTGCACAACGCCGGAAGCGCGGGAGGCTCCGATGATACTGTTGCTCAATCTGCTCGTCGCCGGGTTCATGGTGGCGATCACCTTCTCGGTCCACTTCATCGGCCTGATGGGACTGACGCTGATGCTCCACCGGGCCGGCAGGCGCGCCGGGCCGGACGCGTCGGTGTTCCGTGAAGGGCGGTCGATCCTCGCCGCTGTATTCGGCCTCTTTGCGCTCCATTCGGTCCAGATATGGCTGTATGCGTTCGCCTATCTCACGCTGGGCGAGTTCGGCACGGTCGAGACCGCCCTCTATTTCTCGATCGCCTGCTTCACGACCGTTGGCTTCGGCGATGTCATCCCCTCCGAAAACTGGCGCTTGCTCGGAGCGGCCGAAGGGGCGAACGGCTTCCTGCTGATCGGTTGGTCGACCGCCTTCCTCGTTTCCCTCACCGGCCGGCTGCGCGCCTTCGAAGCTAGGATCGAAAAACTGGAGAAGTAGGGGTCCTCATCCCGCTGGCGTCTTGTGGCGCTGGATACGGGCGACGGCGACCGCCAGCGCGACCAGCACCGCGCCGGCCAGAAGCAGCGTCATGGGCTCGGCGCCGAACACCTCGAAGTATTGCGTGTAGCCATGGATCGCGAGGAACACGAGCGCGCTGACCGAGAGGAAACCGCCGCGCCGCGTGAGGAAGGCGAGCGCCAGGCAGAGCGCGGCCCAGCCGGCGGAGAAAGGCCATTCCGGGATCGTCAGCGCCGTCTTCTCCCACGCCTCATACGAGGCGTAGTCGTCCCAGCGTGTCTGGCTCCAGCTGCTGTCGCCGATGACGTCGCCCCACAGCGAGCCGACCCAGAACGCGAAGTGGACGAGGAACATCGCCGTGCGTGCGGCCACCGTCGCAAGGCCTTTCCACGCCTCGGCCGCAACGCTGCGGGCGCGGTAAACGCCCGCCGCAAGCGCCCCGAACACGCCGATGGTCAGCACCGGTTCCTCGACGAACAGGGCGTAAGAGGCGTGCCAATAGCCGCTGCCCGTGCCGAACACAGCGCCGAGCGCCACGACGGCGAGCGCGGCGAGAAAGGCCGACCGGAACCAGAGCGCGCCGGCGCCGAGCACGATCGTGATCAGCACAGCCGGCAGGGTGGGGGAAACGGCTTCACCGAATTCCCACGCCGTCCAGCCTGCAAGCCCGAGCGTGCCCATCAGGGCCAGTCCTGTCGAGAGCACCTTGAACTCATCCCCGACCTGAAGGCGCCGTAGGCTCTCCGCCCCCGCCAATGCGGCGAGCGCCAGCAGCAGGCCGATCGAGGGCGTCTTGATCAAGGCGATGGCTGCGGCCGCCACGGCGAGCGCGCCAAAGATCAGGAGCACGTTCACGAGCAAGCTGCCGCGCTTGTCGGGCAGGGCGAGGCCGCGCAGCCGGTCGGCCTCTGCCGCCGTCAATGCGCCGGAAGCGAGCAGCGCCGTCAGGTCGAGCCGGATGATGGACATGGGCTGATTTCCAATTAGTGAGCGTTCACTAACATAAATTTGAGATGTCCGCAACACCCGCGGGATGAGGGTTGTCGCGCACCCTTCAAACTCAGTCCGGTTGGTCAGTCTCCGCATCGACCGCCGCCTGCACGGCGCGGTAGAAGTCTGCCCGGGCGGCCCACTCGCCATCTGCGGCGCCCAGCGCTGTTTTCCAGTTGGCGTTCGAGGCGATCACAAGCCGGCGCTTCGGATCGATGAAGATGCCTTGCCCGAAGATGCCGTCGGCCTGGAACGACCCATCATCCCAGGTCCACCACTGATACCCGTAGCCGAAGCCCGGCTCGCCGATATCGGCCTGCCGGGTGGTCGCCACCGGCAGCCAGTCAGCCGGCACCACGGCGCCTTCGGGTGTCGCGGCGCCATCGAGGATGAACTGGCCGAACCGGGCGAAGTCCCGCGTCGTCGCCTGGATGCAGCAGCCACTGATCTCGTGGCCATCGGCGCCAAGCAGCCAGGACGCATCGGACTCCATGCCGTACGGCGTCCAGATCTTCTCCGTGAGGTATTCGGCAACCGGCTTGCCCACCGCCTCGCTGACCAGCACACCGATCAGATTGGTCTCGCCGGTCGAATAGTTCCACTGCTCGCCGGGCGGGTGGGCGCGCTCCAGCGTGCGCATGTAGGCGACGATGCCGCTCTTGCCAGGTTCAACCTCCTGCTTGTCGAACAACGCGACGTCCGAGGCCGGGTCTTCATAGTCTTCGTTCCAGGCCACACCGGAGGTCATCGTCAGCAACTGCGCCACCGTCACATCGTCATACGGCGAGCCTGCAAGGTCCGGAATGTAGTCGGTCACCTTGTCGTCGAGACGCTTGATATGGCCATCCTTGATCGCGGCGCCGACCAGCGTCGAGGTCAGCGACTTCGCCACCGAGAAACTCGTCCACTTGCCCTTGGCCGTGAACCCGATCCCGTAGCGCTCGAGCCGCACCTTGCCGTCCTGCAGGATCACCAGTGAAGCTGCGTTCTGCGTCTGCATGAAGGCGTCGAGGTCGACCGCCGGGGCCAGATCCAGCGGCGTGCCCTCGGGCAGGGAATGGGCATCGCCGCCCGCCTTGATGGGACGCGATTCGATGATCATCGGAAGTTGGTCGATCATCCGGAACGCCGCGTCGCGCTGCGGCACGGACCAGAAAAGTACGTCGCGCCCGGACGGCGGATTGGCGATCAGCGCCCGCCAGTCCGGCCCGATCAGCCACCAGCCGGCGCCGGCCAGCCCCGCCAGAACCACAAGCCCCACGCCCAGCCGGCCAAGCCAAGTCTGCGTATTGGACATCCCTCACATCCCCCAAGGTGTTTCCCGATGGCGCAGCCTAATGGCGCCCTGCAGCGCTGCAAGGGGAAGCGCGCCAAATTGCCGGTGCGGCAAGCATGGACAAGGGCGGATACGCGGCTTAATTCGACATGTTTTTCCAGTTTGAGGGGTTTCCCGGCGCATGTTCAGCAAGATTTTGATCGCCAATCGCGGGGAAATTGCCGTCCGCGTCATCAAGACGTGCCGGCGGATGGGCATCAAGACAGTCGTCGTCTACTCCGACGCGGATGCCGGCTCCATGGCGGTCGAAATGGCGGACGAGGCCGTGCATATCGGTCCGTCGCCCGCTGCGCAGAGCTACCTGCTTGCCGACAAGATCATCGACGCGGTCCGCCAGACGGGCGCCGAGGCGATCCACCCCGGCTTCGGCTTCCTTTCGGAGAATGCGGCCTTCGCCAAACGCCTCGAGAAGGAAAAGATCGGCTGGATCGGCCCGAACGCCCACGCCATCGATTCGATGGGCGACAAGATTTCCTCGAAGAAGCTCGCCGCCGAGGCAGGCGTGTCGACTGTGCCGGGACATATGGGCCTGATCGAAGACACCAAGGAAGCCGTGAAGATCAGCCGCGAGATCGGCTATCCGGTGATGATCAAGGCTTCGGCCGGCGGCGGCGGCAAGGGCATCCGCGTGGCCGACAATGACAAGGAGGTCGAAGAAGGCTTCCCGGCGGTGAAGGCGGAGGCGAAGGCCTCGTTCGGCGACGACCGCGTGTTCATCGAGAAGTTCATCCTGCAGCCGCGCCACATTGAAATCCAGGTGCTCGGCGACAAGCATGGCAATTGCCTCTGGCTGAATGAGCGCGAATGCTCGATCCAGCGCCGCAACCAGAAAGTCATCGAGGAAGCGCCGTCGCCGCTGCTCGATCCGGAGACGCGCAAGAAGATGGGCGAGCAGGCCGTGGCCCTCGCCAAGGCCGTGAACTATGACAGCGCGGGCACGGTGGAGTTCGTCGCGTCCGGCAAGGACAAGGGCTTCTACTTCCTTGAAATGAATACCCGCCTGCAGGTGGAGCATCCGGTGACCGAGATGATCACCGGCATCGACCTCGTCGAACAGATGATCCGCTCGGCGTATGGCGAGAAGCTGAAGCTCAAGCAGTCCGACGTGAAGATCAACGGCTGGGCGGTCGAAAGCCGTGTGTATGCGGAAGATCCCTACCGCAACTTCCTGCCGTCGATCGGCCGCCTGAAGCGTTTCCATCCGCCGACGGAGGGAAAGCTGGGCAAGGGCGAGGTCCGCATGGATTCCGGTGTGCGCGAAGGCGACGAGATCTCGATGTACTATGACCCGATGATCGCCAAGCTGGTGACGTGGGGCAAGGACCGCGACACCGCGCTGGACGTGCACGGCGAGGCGCTGGACCGGTTCCACATCGAGGGCATCCAGGACAATATCCCGTTCATCGCGGCGGTGATGGACGAGAAGCGGTTCCGCTCTGGCAACATCACCACTGCCTACATCAAGGACGAGTTCCCGCAGGGCTTCGAAGGCGTCGCGCCGACCAAGGCGCAGGAGTTGCAGCTGATCTGTTCGGCCGCCTATGTCCACGCCTTCTTCGATCGCCGTGCCAAGCAGGTGTCCGGCCGCATGTCGCCCGGCGCCTCGCGCAAGGAATGGGTCGTCATCCTCGGCGACAAGCACCACCCCGTCAGCATCGATCTCGGCGCCGCCGGTGAAGCGCAGATCACCGTGAACGGCGGCAAGGCGCACAGCTTCGTGACCGCCTGGCAGCCCGGCCAGCACCTCGTCGAAGGCGTGCTCGACGGCAAGTCGTTCGCCGTGAAGTTCGCCGATCGCACGGAAGGCTACCTCTTCCGCGCCCGCGGCGTCGCGCTGCGCGCACTGGTGTGCACACCGTTCGTTGCCGACCTGCATGGCCGACTGCCGGAAAAACCGAAGGCGGACACGTCGAAGCTGATCATCTCACCGATGCCGGGGCTGGTCGTGTCGATGGAAGTCGCGCTCGGCCAGGAAGTGCAGGAAGGCGAGGCGGTCTGCATCGTCGAAGCGATGAAGATGCAGAACATCATCCGCGCCGGTGCCAACGGGAAGGTGAAGGCGATCAACGTCAAGGCGGGCGACAGCGTCGCCGCCGACGAGATCATGGTTGAATTCGCCTGACACGCACTTAACGTTCCGGAAACCGGTTCAGCCTGCTATTCTCCCCTGAGCGGAGAAGTCGGCGGCGCGCAGCCGCAGGCGAGGGAGTCCGGACATGATGGACCTGTTGTTCAATCCGAACGGCCGGATCGACCAGCCCACCTACTGGCGCGCCGTGCTGATCCTGTTTGTGGCGAGCACGGCGGTGACGGTGCTCTCGACCTACGTGACCGGGATAATCGGCCTGCTGAGCTTCGTCGTCATGTGGTGCTGGATCGCTGTCCACGCCAAGCGGTTCCACGACAATGGCAAGACCGGCTGGCTGCAACTGTTCGTCATCCTGTTTGCCTGGCTCGTGCTCTACGTCCTTCAGCTTTTCCTGGCGCCGCTGGTCGGCGGCGACATTGAGGCCGCTTCGAGCGCCATGTCCGACGCCCTGTCGGGCCGCAGCCCGGATTTCCAGGCGTTCTTCAGCGCCGCGCGCGAGGCTGCCAAGGCGAGCATGGTGCCCGAGATCATCTCCACCCTGATCGCCACCGGCATCATCGGGCTCGTGATGAGCCTGTTCAAGACTGATCCGAACGACAATGTGCACGGTCCCGGCCCCGCCGGCTCCGGCTTCGATTTCACGCCCTCCGCCAACTGACCAAAAAGGGGACCCGCATGGTCACATTTCCGGAAGCCATCCAGCTTTTCTTCAAGCGCTACACCGATTTCCAGGGCCGTTCTCGCCGCTCTGAATACTGGTGGGTGTTTCTCATGAACCTGATCGTCGGCTTCGTCGGCGGCATCCTGCTTGCTGTCCTCGGCGGCTACGGCAGTGGTGACATCAACCCTATCGGCATGGTCCTGATCGGGATCCTGGCGATCTACGTCCTGGCCATCATCGTGCCCAGCATCGCGCTGTTCGTGCGCCGCCTTCACGACATCAACCAGACCGGCTGGATCGCGCTCGGCCTTTACATCCTCGGCGTGGTCCCGATTGTCGGCCTGCTTGCGTCGATCGCGCAGATCGTGATCGGCGTGATCCCGGGCACGGTCGGCCCGAACAAGTACGGCCCCGACCCGAAAAATCCCGCGGCGGCGGCAGACGTCTTTGTCTGAGGCGCGCCGTCTGGCACACTGATCAGGGAGCCGGGCCGGGTGCCCGGCTCTTTTTTTGTTGCGCCGCTTTATCGTTTATTGATAAGGGGCCGGTATGCATACCGGCCTCGACCTTCAGGGACACACGCCTCGCGCCATGGACTTCCGCTTCCTGTTCCTCGAGCCGCAGGGCCGCCTTGCGCCGAAACCTTTCGGCCGCGGCTTCGTGCTGCTCACGGCTGTGTTCATGTTGATCACGATTGCCGCTGCGATTGCCGCGCCTGGCATCGGGGTGCTGCAGTATGCCCTCGTGTTCCCGTACATCTGCCTGTTCGGCAAACGCCTGCACGATGCGGGCCTCAGCGCCTGGCTCTGGCTCGCCTACCTGTTGGGCTTCAGCGCGCTGAACATGTTCATTTCGATCCTGCTGCTGCCTGTCCTGTCGCCGGACGCCTTCGCGCTCCAAGCGGAGATGCAGGAGGCGATGGAGACGCGCGGTCTTGCGGCGGGCTTCGAAATGATGGCTGAGCGCGCGGGCGAGATTGCCCACCTCTCGGTCGTCACCACGGTTGCGGCCTTCCTGATTTCCAGCGCGCTCACCGGCTTTGCGGCCTACCGCATGCGCTCTGACAAGACCACCAACCGCCACGGCCCGCCGACCGACGATTCGGCGCGCGTCCACGGCACATTCTCCTGACCCAAGCAGAAGGCGACCGGCCCATGGAAACCAATTCCGGTGAGATCGATCACCACCGCCCGTGGATCCGCGACCACCGCGATGATCCGGGTGCGATGAACTGGCTTGAGACGATGGCCAACCCGTTCGGGGAATCGTCGAAGTTGCATTTCAGCCGCTTCTGGACGTTCAGCTTCATGGGCCGTCTGCTGCTCTACCTGATCCCGTCCTTCACCGCCGGCATCCTCGGCATCGCAGGTGTCAAGGTCGACTTCCTCAATGCGCCCGTGAACCTCGGCCTGCTGGCCGTGCCGATGCTTCTGGCGCCGTTCGCGGTATTCGCGTTCTTCACCGATCTTGCTTCCTTCGTCGCCCACATGCGCCGCCTAGCGGATGCGCAGCGGCCGACCTGGCTGGCCGCGATCGTCCTTGTACCGATGATCCTTGGTCTTGCCGCCTACACCGCCGGCGCCAGCAAGGGCGCTGCAGACCACCGCGCCCAGCATGCGCCCAAGCCTGCTGCGGCCGCCGAAGCACCCAAGGCCGCAGACGCCGCCAAGGAAAGCGAAGCGAAGGCGGACGAAAAGAAGCAACCTGAACGCAAGGGTCCGCCCCAGCGCCAGGGGCCGCCGCAAAGTGAGCGCCAGATGGCGATCTCCACCGGGCTCGGCATGGGCTTCCCGATCTGGCTGCTGGCTTCGTTTGGCGTGATGCTCTGGACGCTGATGTATGTGGCCCGTCTGCCGAACGGCGGTCAGGGCGTCCTGCGCACCGGCAGCCACTTGACCCCGGAAGAGATCGAAGCGGGCATCTGAGGCCCCGGCCTCAGGCTACGCCTGCCGGTTCGGGCGCCTCGACGCGCACCAGCCGGCTCGCGAACACCTCTTCGAACGCCGCCTTGAGGGCCATGTCGGCCTCGGCCATCGTCACGACGCGCCCGAGGCCCGCGAGGCTGGTTACGCCGTAGCGCTCGTCGGCGATGCCGCACGGCGTGATGCCGGTAAAATGCTCCAGCTCCGGCTCAACGTTGAGCGAAATGCCGTGCAGGCTCACCCAGCGCCGGAGACGCACGCCGATGGCGGCAATCTTGTCCTCGCGCAGGGGGCCGCCGGGGGCAGTGCGGTCTACCCATACGCCGACCCGGCCTTCACGCACGCCCGCGTCCACGTTGAACGCCGCCAGCGCCCGGATGATCCAGGCCTCCAGATCGGCCACGAAGGCCCGCACATCGCGGCCCCGCGCGGCCACGTCCAGCATCACGTAGGCCACCCGCTGGCCGGGCCCGTGATAGGTGTACTGCCCGCCGCGCCCGGCATCGAACACGGGAAAACGGCCGGGATCGCGCAAGTCGGCCGGTTTGGCCGAGGTGCCCGCCGTGTAGAGCGGGGGATGCTCCAGGAACCAGACCAGTTCCCGGGCTGTACCTTCACGGATCGCCCGGGCCCGGGCGTCCATCACAGCCAGGGCCGCGCCATAGGAAACAGGGGTCTCGGAGACCGCCCACTCGATGTCCGGGGAATTCGTCATGCGCCCGTCATATAGGCGTTTTTCAGGGCTTCACAAAGCCGGAACGCCGCCTTATACGGCCCGTCTGCCTCGATAGAGACCAGTCGTGCGGTCATGGCGGAATTGGTAGACGCGCAGCGTTGAGGTCGCTGTGGGGCAACCCGTGGAGGTTCGAGTCCTCTTGACCGCACCATTCAAGCCGGTCCGCGCAGCGGATCATTCGGTCCGGGGGACCGAATGAAGGCGCAGAATGAATCAGCGAACACGCATCGAATTTCTGACGCCCGCGCGCTGCCGCCGCGTGTGCTGCCAATATCCGGTGTGGTGCAAATACAACAATGTCCCGGCTTGGTGCCCGCGTTCGGAATGAATCCGCGGAACCTACAGAGATCATGAGGCTCGCCAAGGACTGATCGTCATAAACTTTTATTAAGCCCCCCGCTGAGCGTCAGGCACTCGGTTCTTTTCCATACGCCGCCTGACGGGTTCCAAAGAGCATCTGGAAGGGGTGATTTCATGCGCATTCGATCGATCGCAGGAGCGGTGGCGCTCGGGCTGCTGGCAGCCTGTTCGCAAGGCAGCGACATCGCGTCGCCGGGTTCGTCGTCGGGCGGCACGCCGCCGACGGGCGGCGGCGGCGGTGGCGGTGGCGGCGGTGGCACGGCAACCTGCCCGACGGGTTTCACGGCCGGCACGCCCATTGGCACCTTCACGACCTGCAACATCTCGGGCGTCATCCTCACCAACACTACGCTGCGCGCCACTGCTGGCGTCGTCTACCGCCTGAACGGCCGCGTGGATGTCGGCGTCGATGTCGGCGCTGACGGTGCGAAGGCCGGCGCGGCACCCGCGGTGCTCACCATCGAGCCGGGCGTCACCCTGATCGGTGCAACGGGCGCTGACCACCTGGTCGTCAACCGCGGCTCGCGCCTCGAAGCGGCCGGCACCGCCGCCGCCCCGATCATCTTCACCAGCGCCGCGGACCTGACGCGCCGCACTGATGCGGACCCCGCCAACGACACCGGCGGCGACGCCATCGGGGAGTGGGGCGGTATCGTCATCCTCGGCCGCGCGCCGATCAACCGCTGCGCCACGGCTGTCACGCCGGGCTCGGCCCAGTGCGAAAACGCCATCGAAGGCGTCACCAACCCGGACGCCATCTACGGCGGCGCTCAGTCTGCGGACAATTCAGGCACGCTGCGCTATGTGCAGGTCCGCTTCGCCGGCTTCCCGCTGGCCACCGGTAACGAACTGAACGGCATCAGCTTCGGCGGTGTCGGTTCGGGTACCACTGTCGATTTTGTGCAGGTCCACAACAACTCCGATGACGGCATCGAGATGTTCGGCGGCACCGCCAACCTGCGCCACGTTGTCCTCACCGGCAACGACGACGACTCCTTCGACACCGACAACGGCTGGAACGGCAACGTGCAGTTCCTGCTCGTCCAGCAGCGTGCTGCGGGCGGCGACAACATCTTCGAAGCGTCCAGCGTTGCGCCGGGCACCACGCCGCTGTCCAACGGCAAGATCGCCAACTTCACGGTCGTCGGCAGCCGCACCAACGCGTTCCGCCTGAACACCGGCACCGTGGGCCGCTACATGAACGGCGTCGTGAACTACGGCGCACAGTGCATGCGCTGGGAAGCTACCGCCGGTGATGGCGTGGCCGGCTTCTCCGCCGCAGGCGACCCGAACTTCAACTCCGTCCTGTTCGACTGTGACCTCGGCCTCGCCACTGCCAACTCGGACGCTACCGCGCCCGCCGCAGCCGTCGCCGCCGACGCCAACAACGTCCAGGGTGCAGACTCTCTGTCGGCGAACTACTTCCCGGGCCCGAACGAACTCGCGATCACGCCGTTCAATGCGACTGCGATCTCGCCCTTCTTCACCTCGGCGCCTTACGTCGGCGCGTTCTCGTCGACCGAGACGCCGACCTCCAACTGGGCTTCGGGCTGGACGTTCAACGTGTTCCCGGCCGCGACTTGCCCGGCCGGAACAACTGACACGAGCTCAACCCTTGCTGGTCAGAAAGTCTGCCGCCTCTCTGGCAACCTGACGGCCAATACGCGCCTGACCACCGGTGTGCTCTATGAGATCGACAACCGCGTGAACGTCGGCGCCGACGTCGGCGCTGACGGCAACCTCGCCGGCGGCAACCCGGTCACGCTGACCATCGAAGCCGGTGTCACGCTGTTCGGCGACGAAGGCACCGACCACATGGTCGTCAACCGCGGCTCGCGCATCATCGCCAACGGCACTGTCACCGCTCCGATCGTGTTCACCTCGGAGAACGACGTTGCCAACACCCAGCCCGATCCGGATAACGCCATCGGCGAGTGGGGCGGCCTGGTAATCCTCGGCCGTGCCCCGATCAACCGCTGCGCCAACGCAGCCGTCACGCCCGGCACCGTCGACTGCGTCAACGCCATCGAAGGCGTGACCAACCCGGACGCCATCTATGGCGGCGCCCTTGCCGGCGACTCGAGCGGCTCGCTTCGCTACGTGCAGGTCAAGTATTCCGGCTTCCCGCTGTCGACCGGCAACGAACTGAACGGCATCAGCTTCGGCGGCGTCGGCTCCGGCACCACGGTTGACTATGTCCAGGTCCACAACAGCTCGGACGACGGCATCGAGATGTTCGGTGGCACCGTTGACCTGCGCCATGTGGTTCTGACCGGCAACGATGACGACTCGTTCGATACGGACAATGGCTGGAACGGCAACGTCCAGTACATGATCATCACCCAGCGCACGGCGGGCGGTGACAACGGCTTCGAAGCCTCCAGTGTCGCGCCTTCGACCACGCCGCTGTCCAACGGCAAGATCTCGAACTTCACCATCGTCGGCAACCGCACCAACGCCTTCCGCCTGAACACGGGTACGGTCGGGCGCTACATGAACGGTGTCGTCTCCTACGGCAAAGAGTGCATGCGCTGGGAAGGCTCCGCCGGCGACGGCGTGGCCGGCTTCAACGCCGCGAACGACACGAACTTCAACTCGGTCCTGTTCGACTGCACGCTCGGCCTCAACACGGCCAACTCCGATGCTGCAGCTGCTGCAGACGCGGTGGCAGCCGACACCAACAACACCACAGCGCTCGCTGACACGTTGATCAACCTCTTCATCAACGGCGCCAACGAGACCGCGCGTCCCGCCTTCAACGCCACGACGATCTCGCCGTTCTTTGAACCGGTCACGCATATCGGCGCCGTCCAGAACGCCCAGGATACCTGGTGGCAGAACTGGTCGTGCGGCCTCGAAGCCTCTGATCCCTGCTGATCGCTCACCGCCAGGCGCCTTCCGGGGCGCCTGGCACCTTTTTCCGGCCCGATGCTCCGTATCCGGACCCGGGCGATTCTTCCGAATTTAGCTCCTCGAGAGGCTCGCTGATGTTCACCTCACGTTTCATGTTCCCGATGCTCCTGACCACGGCGCTCGTGAGCAGCCCGCTCTCCTTCGCCATCGCGCAGGAAGACCCCGCCACCAACGAAGCGGGCGCCGACGCGGCAACTGCTCCGGCCCCGGATGATGGCGAGCGCAAGCTCCAGGCCGTCGTCGTGCGCGGCGAGTTCATTCCCGAGCCGCAGCGCCAGACCTCCCAGGTCGCAAGCTTCCTTTCCGCCGAAGACCTCGCGCGCACCGGCGACGATAACGCGGCGCTCGCTCTGACGCGCCTGTCAGGCCTCAGCGTCGTGTCCGGCCGCTTCGCGTATGTGCGCGGCCTCGGCGACCGCTATTCGTCGGCGCGCCTGAACGGCTCGCCGCTGCCGAGCCCGGAGCCGCTGCGCCGTACGGTGCCGCTTGATCTCTTCCCCGCCAGCGTGCTCGACGGCGCGCAGGTGCAGAAGACCTTCTCGGCTGACTATCCCGGCGAATTCGGCGGCGGCGTGATCGACCTCAAGACGCTGCGAGCCCCGGCCGACACCTTCGCCAACCTGAAGGCGGGCATCGGCTACAATACCGCCACGACGGCGTCGGAAGGCCTCTTCGTACGCGGCGGCGACCGTGACTGGACCGGCTATGACGACGGCCTGCGCGACATCCCGGGCCCGCTGCAAAGCATCCTGTCGAGCGGTACCCCGCTGAACTCGCTGCCGTCTGACCAGGTGGAACTGATCGGCGAAAGCCTCGTCAACTCGCCGCTCTCGGTCCTGCAATCAGGCGATCTCGGCCCCGGCTCGGAGTTCCAGATCGATGCCGGCAAGCGCTACAATTTTGACCAGTACGAACTCGGTCTCGTCGGCGTCGCTGGCTACAACCAGGGTTGGACCACGCGCGACGCCGTTCAGCAGCGCGTGCAAGGCGGCCTGCTCGGTAACGACCAGCGCTCGTTCTCCTCGACGCTCGACGTGAACACCAACGCCCTCGGCTCGGCCTCGCTGATCTGGGGTGACCAACTCGTCCAGGCGACCGGCCTCTACGTCCATTCGACCTCGAAGGACGCGCAGGTCAATACAGGCTTCGACTTCAACCAGCCGGGCACCGGTCTCGTCTACAACGAGTCCTCGGGCTGGTACGAGCGTGCCTTGACCTTCGGCCAGCTGCGCGGCGAACACCGCTTCAACGACCTGGAGTTCAACTGGCGCGGCTCGCTCGCCCAGTCGAAGCGCGATGCACCGTATGAGCGTTCGCTGAACCGCCTGCTCGATGCGCAGGGCGTGCCGCGTTATTCGGTCGCCAACAATTACGGCATCCGCTTCTCTGAACTGCAGGACGACGTGGCCGGTTTCGGCGCCGACGTGATCTACACCGTCCAGTATGGCGACGGCCAGGAACTGAAGCTCTCGGGCGGCTACGACTACTCCACCACGGACCGGACGTATGACTTCCTCGCCCTTCGCTTCGCCGGCGGCAACTCGCTGCCCGACGATGTGCAGGTCGCCCGTCCGGACTACCTCTTCTCGCCGGACAATATCGATCCCGCCCGTTTCCAGCTGATCGAGATCGTCTCGCCGAACGACTCCTACAAGGCCTCGCTCGATGTGTCGGCCTATTACGGCCAGGCGGAGTTTGACGTCACGCCCTACATCCAGCTGACGCTCGGCGTGCGCCGGGAAGAGGGCGACCAGTACGTCCAGACCTATGACCGTTTCGGCAACCTCGGGGCCGCCGCCGTCAACCTGAACAACGACTACACGCTGCCGGCTGTGACCGGTACGTGGAACTTCGCGGATGACCTGCAGTTGCGCGCGGCCTATTCGGAAACGATCGCCCGCCCGCAATTCCGCGAACTTGCCTTGTCGAGCTATTTCGATCCGGAGACGGACCGTGTGTACCGCGGCAACAGCGGCCTCGTGGACAGCCAGCTGAAGAACTATGATGCGCGTCTCGAATACTATTTCGGCCGCAACCAGTTCATCACGCTCGCCGCCTTCTACAAGGAAATCGAACGCCCGATCGAGGAGGTCCAGTTCTCGACCTCGACCTTCGTGTTCGAGACGACCTTCATCAACTCGCCGAAAGCCGAGATCCAGGGCGCCGAGTTCGAGTACCGCACCCGGTTCGCGATGCCTCTGAAAGGCGCCTTCTTCGATGACCGCGAATGGCTGTTCTCGGTGAACTATACCTTCACCGACTCCGAGGTGAGCGCCGCGCCCGGCGACACGATCTTCGATCCGATCTCGCGCAGCGTACGAGATGCATCGGTGTTCGCCATCGACGGCTCTCAGCTGCAGGGCACGCCGGAAAACATCGCCAACGTTCAGTTTGGATGGGAAAGCAGCAACGACCAGCTGACGCTCCTCCTCGGCTGGGTCGACGAGCGCATCCTGCAGCGCGGCCTGCGCCAGCCGGGCGCCGACCTGCCGGACGTGATCGAGGATCCGGGCGTCCAGCTCGACCTCGTCTACAAGCGCGATCTTTCCCTGTTGGGCCGCGACCTGACGCTCAGCCTTGCAGGCCGCAACCTGCTCGACGAAGCGCACCGCGAATACCAGAACGATGCGATCCTCGGCGAAACCGAGTTCAACACCTATGACCGCGGCGTCAGCCTGTCGGCCAGTGTCACCGCCCGGTTCTAGTCCGGCGGCGAGGTAGATTGCGCAGGGCCGGCGGGCGTGATGTCCGCCGGCCCTGTTGCATGTCCGGTTGCAAAAAAGACACGCGCCAGCGCTGCTACGCGCCTGTCACATAAACTTAGAATATCCGACACCAAACCATCAAGCATCTCCCATAAAGACATTGTGTCTGAGCGAGGGGCAGCGACGGTGGAACAGTCCAGATGGCTGTACGACCTGGAAGTGCGGGTCATCGAGCTCGAAGAGCGCACAAGCCGCCTGCTGGCGGCGGTGAAGGTCAGGAATGAAGTCGAAGGTCGTTTTGTCGATGCCGGTCTTCCCGAAGAAGTCTTCGTGCAGATCCGGTCGGGCGGCAATCCGGTCAGGGTGGTCCGCAAGTTCCGCAAGATCACTCAGAAGCAATTGTCGCAAAGTTGCGGGCTGGCGGAGACGCACATTTCCGCAATCGAGACCGGCAAGGGGTTTGGCCTGAGGACGGCGCTGAAACTGGCCGCCGCGCTGCAGGTGCCTGCAGGTTTGATCGTGGCGGATTGAAGGTGAGGGCGCGCAACAGGACGTGCCCCGGTTTGGAAGCTGCAGGGTGCAGCAGGTGGGAAGGTGGTCATGCCGAGAAACGGCATCCTTGCAGGCGAGCGATCGTCCGGACACGAACGTCCGGAGCCGAGCGTGGCTGACGCGTCGACCGCGCGGCGTGAACCGCTCGACGTGCTGCGCAGCCTCGCCGGCTTCCGGCCGGGACCGGAATTGAAGATCGCCCGCCGTCTGCTCGAGGGCGGCCTGCTCGTCGCACTCGCCTGGACTGCAGGTCGCACTGTGTGGCTTGTCGCGGATCCCGCCGGGTCGGTCGCACCAGTGCGCACCGCTTCGCTTCAATCCGAACCAAACGGCGCATCCGCGCTGCCCCCGGCCGACCTGGCCATTCTCGAACGCGCCGCCCTGTTCGGTGAGCAGTTCGACAACGCCTCCCTCGCCGACGTGCCCGAGACCCAGCTCAACCTGCGCCTCGCCGGTCTGCGCAGCGCCGAAGACGGCTCCGGCATGGCGATCATCTCCGTATCCGGCGCTCCGGCTAAACTGTTCCGTCCCGGCGATGCGCTGGTCGATGGTGTCCAGCTCGAAAGCATCCACGCCGCCTATGTCGTCCTGCGCAAGCGCGACGGCCTCGAGACCCTCTCCTTCCGGGGTGAACCCGGCCACAGCCAGTCGGCGGCGAGTGAGGCGGCGATGCCCGCCACAAACGGGGCCCGCCTTGTCTCAGCCGCCGACCTGTCGGCGCTCACGCTGGAGCCATTCCTTCAGGGCGGCGCGCTCACCGGCTACCGCGTCGCCGCGGCCAATGACAGCGGCGTCCTTGCCCGGCTCGGGCTCGACCAGGGCGACGTGCTGCTGACAGCCGGCGGCCAGTCGCTCGCCCAGATCAATCCCGCCGAACTCCGCACGCGGCTGACCTCCGGCGCGTCCGTGCAGGTTGGCCTCCAGCGCGGCGGCCGGAATCTTGTCCAGACATTCCAGACCCAGGAAATCCCCACCCAATGAGCTTCGCCAGGACTTTCCTCGCCGCCGGCGTGATCGCCTCCGTCGCCGCGCCGGCCTGCGCCGAAGGCGCGGCGTCGCATGTGATGAACTTCGACGATGTCGAACTCAACACCGTGATCGCCGACGTGTCGTCGGTCACCGGTTACACCTTCATTGTCCATCCCGACGCGCGCACCAAGCGCATCACGCTGATGTCGGCCGCGCCGCTGACGCGCGACCAGGTGTTCGACGTCTTCCTCTCCTCGCTGCGCGTGCAGGGCTTCACGGCGGTGCCGGCCGGCGCCTCGACCTATCGCATCGTGCCGGAAGAGAGCGCCATCGGGGACGCGGGCCTGCGCGCTTATTCCGCCAACGGATTTGTCACGGAAGTCATCCCGCTTGCCTATGCCGACACCAACGAGGCCGCGCGCCTCGTCAAGACCGTCACCGACGCGCAGGGGCAGGTAGTCGCCAACCCGCAGTCGCGCACGATCGTGGTCGTCGACTATGCGTCAAACATGAAGCGCGTGCGCGAGCTCGTCGCCAAGATCGACCGCGATCCCTCCGTCGTCGAGACGATTGCGCTGCGCAATGTGCCCGCGCGCGAGATGGCGCAGATCCTCGTCTCGCTTGCGGGCGGCCCGAGCAATGACGGCACGCCGTCTGCCTTCCGCGCGGTCGCCTCTGACTCCGGCAATTCGGTCGTCCTCTACGGCACCCCCGCTGCCGTCTCCCGCGCCCGCGAAGTCTGCGCCCAGCTGGACCAGACCGACCGTCAGGACACCTCCTTGAAGGTCGTCGTCCTCAACAATTCCGACGCCGAAGATCTCGTGCCGATCCTGCAGCAGATGGCTGATGCGATGGATGCCCGCCGCGGTTTCGGCGCCGCGACCGGCGACGTGCCGCTCACTACGATTGCCCAGCACAAGCCGACCAACTCCATCGTCATGAGCGCACCGCCGGAAACGCTCGCCGCCCTCGAACGCGTCATCGCCGATCTCGACCGCCGCCGCGCGCAGGTTCTTGTGGAGGCTATCATCGTCGAGATGTCGGACGACACCGCCCGCGAACTCGGCCTGCAATTCCTGCTCTCCGGCACCGGCGACTCGACGATCCCGTTCATGTCGACGAACTTCTCGCGCTCGGCGCCGAACCTGCTCGCACTGGCGGGCGCGCTCGTGAAAGACAATCCGCTCGGCGGCAGCACCTCGACAACCGGCGGCAACCTCTTCACCCAAGCGGCGATCTCCTCGCTGCTCGGTCTCGAAGGCCTCACCATCGGGGCAGGCGGGCAGGACGGCAATGCCCTTTTCGGCGCGGTGCTCAATGCGGTGGAGCGCGACGGCGCCTCCCGTGTCCTGTCGAAGCCGTTCAACATGACGCTCGACCACGGCAAGTCCTCTCTGCTCGTCGGCCAGGAAGTCCCGATCGCCACGGGCGAAGTCCTCGGCGACAGCAACTCCAATCCGTTCCGCACGGTTGACCGCAAGAAGATCGGCATCGGCCTGGAAGTCACGCCGAAGATCGCCAATGACGGCACCATCCGGCTCGATATCCGTCAGGAGGTCTCGAACATCGCTGGCTCCGTCGGCGTCGCCACGACAGACCTCGTCTTCAATACACGCGAGATCGAAACCAGCGTGATCGCCGATGACGGCGAGATCATCGTCCTCGGCGGCCTCACCGAGCAACAGGAAGACCGCATCAGCGACAAGGTCCCGGTGCTCGGCGACATCCCCGTCGCCGGCCGCCTGTTCCGCTCCGAAGGCAAGGCGATGACGCGCACCAACCTGATGGTGTTCCTGCGGCCAACCATAGTGCGCGACCAGGCCGGCGCTGACGAAGTCACGCGCCGCTCCTACCGCTACATCCGCGCCGAGGAACTCTGGGACGGCGCGGCCGATGCTGCCAACTCGCTCGACACTTTCATGACGCAAGTTCTCGGAAGCCCGCCGCCCCAATGATCGCCGCCGCAGACCAGTTCAGCTACACCTTCGCGCGCGAGAAAGGCCTCGTGTGCCTGCCGGCGCGTGAGGCGCTGACGGTCGCATTCCGGGAAGGCGCCGATCCGAAGTCTTTGCTGGAAGCACGCCGTGTCCTCGGGCGCATGTTCGACATCGAAGTCATCACGCGCGAGGCCTACGAACAGGTGCTGTCGGACGTCTTCGCCTCCGCCCAGTCCAATCTCGGCGAGATCGGAGATTCCTTCTCCGCCGGCGGCGACCTTGCCAGCCTCGTCGAGGAGATCCCGCAGTCGCTTGACGTGCTCGATTCCGGCGACGACGCCCCGGTCATCCGCCTGCTGAACGGTATTGTCCACGACGCCGTCGGCCGCCGCGCCTCGGATATCCATATCGAGCCCTTCGACACCTCCCTCTCGATCCGCTACCGGATCGACGGCGACCTGGTCGACGTCATCTCGCTGCCGCGCAAGCTCGCCGCGCCGGTCGCCAGCCGAATCAAGGTCATGGCCCGTCTCGACATTGCCGAGCGCCGCCTGCCGCAGGACGGACGCATCTCGCTGAACGCCGGCGGCCGCTCGTTCGACGTACGCGTTGCGACGCTGCCGACGCGTTTCGGCGAGCGCGTCGTGCTGCGTCTGCTTGATGCCCGCAATGTCATCCTCTCGCTCGACCAGCTTGGCATGGACCCGCAGACGCTGGAGCGCTTCGAAGCCGCGCTTCTGCAGCCGAACGGCGTGATCCTCGTCACCGGCCCCGTCGGCTCCGGCAAGACGACGACGCTCTATGCTACGCTCTCGCGCCTGAAGACGGGCCGGGAAAACATCATGACCCTCGAAGATCCTGTCGAGTATGGCCTCGCAGGCATCAGCCAGACCCAGATGGATCACCGCGTCGGCCTTTCCTTCGCCTCCGCCCTGCGCTCCATCCTGCGGCAGGACCCGAACATCGTCATGGTCGGCGAGATCCGTGACGCCGAAACCGCCGACGTCGCCTTCGAGTTTGCCTCCACCGGCCGCCTCGCGCTCTCGACCCTGCATACCAACAGCGCCGCCGGCGCCATCACGCGCCTGCGCGACATGGGCGTCGAGCCTTACCTGTTGTCGTCCACCCTTCGCGCCGTGCTGGCCCAACGTCTCGTTCGACGCCTGTGTCCGGTCTGCAAACGCCGCCGCTGCGCCACTGAAGCTGAAAAGTCCGGACTCGGACTGCCGCTCGACCGTGACCTTCAGGTCTGCGAAGCCGTCGGCTGCATGAGCTGCGCCCAGAGCGGCTTCAAGGGCCGCCTCAGCATCTACGAGCTTCTCGTAGCTGACAGCCGCATCCGCCAGATGATCGGCGATAACGCCCCGGAAGACGCCATTGCCGAGGCCGCCTTCGCCGGCGAGCACCGCCTGATCGAGAACGCCCACCGCTACATCCTTGCCGGCGAGACAACGCCCGGCGAAGTGATCCGCGTCTGCCGAAGGGAGGACCGCGATGCCGGCGTTTGAGTATGTCGCCATCGATGCGGGCGGCCGCAAGCAGTCCGGCGTCATCACCGCCGCGGACGCCCGTCTCGCGCGCCGGGAGTTGCGCCTCAAGGAACTGCTCGCGACCGATATCCGCCCGCTGGCCGAGAAGCGCGCCGGCGCCGCGCCCGCCTGGGCGCGTATCAGCGAGAAACACCGTGTGCAAATGTTCCGCCAGCTGGCTGCCCTGCTGGAATCCGGCATGCCGGTCGAGCAGGCGCTCACCACGGCCGCTTCTTCATCGCCGCGCCCCGTCCAGGCCGCGCTGCTCCGGGTTGCCGAAAGCGTGCGGGAAGGCGAGCCGCTCGCCGCCGCTATGCGCACTGCGCCGCAGGTCTTTCCGGACATCGCCCGCGCCGTCATTTCCGCCGGTGAGGCCTCTGGTCAACTCGCCGCCGTCACCGACCGCCTCGCCACCCAGATGGAGCGCGCGCTCCAGACCAATTCGAAGATCCGTGCCGCGCTGGTCTATCCCGCTTTCCTTTTCGCCATGGCCGCGCTCATGGTGGTCGCGCTGCTGGTTGTCATCGTGCCGCGCCTCGTCAGCCAGTTCGAAGTCCACGGCTCTGAGCTCCCGCCGCTCACCCGCGCTGTCATCGCACTGTCCGATGCCGTGCGCACGGGTTGGCCGTTGATCGTGCTGGCTATCGTCGCCGCCACCTTTCTCTTCCGCCAGCTCTGGAAAAGCCGGGCAGGGCGCCTCGCGCGCGACGCCGCCTTGCTCCGTCTACCGATCATCGGCGCGCTGATCCGCGATGTTGCCGCTGCGCGCTTCGCCCGCGTCTTCGCCATCCTGTCGACCTCCGGCGCAACCGTCATCGAATCCCTCAACGCCGCAAATGCCGCCGCCGGCAACGCGGTGATTGCCGAAGCGGGGCAGGCCGCCGCCCGCAAGATCCGGGCAGGGGGCTCGCTCGCTGCGGCCCTGCGCGAATCCGGCGACTTCCCGCCGATGCTCTGCCACATGGCGCTCAGCGGCGAGGCTGGCCGCAACATCGGCGGCATGCTGCAACGCGCCGCTGACTATCTCGAGCGCGAGTTCGAGACGAAGACCCAGACCTTCCTGTCCTTGCTGGAGCCCGTCGTGATCCTCCTGCTCGGCCTGTTCATCGGCACGATCGTCCTCGCGGTCATGCTGCCGATCATCCAGCTCAACACCCTTGTGGCCCAATAGGAGGCAGCATGCGCCCGACCATCAAACCGTCTCTGACCAAGCGCCGCGCCGAAGTTGGTTTCTCGCTGATCGAGCTGATGGTGGTGATCCTCATCATGGGCCTCCTCGCCACCACGATCCTCGTGACGCTTGCACCCGTCGGCGACCAGTCGCGCACCACGAAAGCGCAGGCGGACATCGCCTCCCTCGAAAGCGCGCTCGAAATGTACAATCTCGACATGTCGCGCTATCCCGCGCCGGAAGTCGGCCTTGCCGCCCTCCGTCAGCCCCCGGCCGGCGCCGACGCCGCAAGCTACCGACCCGGCGGTTACATCAAGCGCCTTCGCAACGACCCCTGGGGAAATCCCTATCAGTACGCCGCGCCCGGTCCGCGCTCCGCCTCGGCCTATGACCTGTTCTCTTCGGGCCCCGATGGTCAGGCTGGCAACGCCGACGATATCGGCAACTGGGGCGAATGATGCTTCCGGGACGCCATCCTCCGTCTACGGCAGAAGCCGGCTTCTCGCTCGTCGAGTTGCTTGTGGCGATGCTCGTCAGCACGTTGGTGGCGACCGGCATCGTGATGAATCTCGACTTCACCCGCGCCGCCGCCAGCGATCCCGCCGGCACGCTTACACAGGCCGCCGCCCGCCTGCGCCAGGACGCCGTCACGCAGGGCCGCATCCTCGCGCTGCAGGCGGGCGACGGCGCCCTCCACCGGCTCGTCTGGAAAGCTGGCGAATGGACCACCGATCCGCACACGCCGCCGGTCACGCTGGAAGGCCTGCGCAATGCCGCCCGCAGCCGCAGTGACGTCCCTTCGCTCGTCGCCTCACCCACAGGCATCCTTGAAGGGGCTGGTTTTCTGGTCGACACGCCGTCCGCAACCCTCCGCCTCGTCATTGCGCGGGATGGCACCCGGCTGGAGCGCGCCGGATGAACGCGCGCGGCTTCTCCCTCGTCGAAGTGCTCGTGGCGCTGGCTGTCTTCGCCGTTGCTGCGATCTCGCTGTCAGAGCTCGCGCCCACATCGGTCTCCGCCAGCGCGCATGCCGAGCGGAAGTTGCTGGCCGAGATCGAGGCGAACAATCTCCTGTTCCGGGCCGTCAACGATCCCGCCTTTTCCGAAACGAAGGGGCGCTCGATCCAGGGCAAGGCCGAACTAGACTGGCGCCTCGCCGTTGCGCCGTCGCCGCTCGCTGGCCTCAACCTCATCACCGTCGAAGTCGCCTCGGCCGAAACCGGGCAGGTGCTTGCGCGCCAGTCCACCGCGCTCCGGAGCGAACGATGAGCGCGGGGTTCAGTCTCCTCGAAGTGCTCGTCGCGCTCGCCCTCTCGGCGATGATCGCGGTGGCCGGCGGCGCCGTGCTCCACCAGACCCTGCTCGCCGGCGACGCCGCCGAGGCGTCCGCCGCGCGCAGCCAGTCGCTCGCCTCCGCTTACACCCTGATCCGCCGCGACTTCACCGCCGCGGCCGCCTCCGGGCCCATCGGTAGCGAGAGCAGCGCCAAGTCACTTGAAGTCGAACGCACCCCGCAGGGCTGGCGCGCCGCCTTCGTCGCCGGCGGCTTTGACAACCCCGGCGAAGCCTTCGCCCGCGGCGATGTTCAGTACATCGAATACGCCTGCGAAGACGGCACCTTCGCGCGCTCTGTCTGGCCGTCCGCCCTTCCGCAGACGCACGAACCCGCCCTGCGCGAGGAACTCCTCTCCGGCCTCAAGGCTTGCGCCCTGAAGGTCGCCGCAGGCAGCGAGCTGCAAGACATCCCCGGCGTCCGCACGAGGCTTGATGCGAGGTTGATCGAATTGCAGTTCGACCGCGGCGGCCGCGGTGTCGTCTCCATCCTCGTAGGTGCGCGCGGATGAGCCGTCGCTTGGTCCCCCATTCTTCCGAGCGCGGCGCAACGCTGCTCACGGTGCTGTTCATCGCGTTCCTGATGTCGGCCGCTGCCCTTGCCACGACCCAGGCTGTCACCGGCATGATTGCCTCGGTGCGCAGCACGCACGGCTCGCAGGAGGCTAGCTGGCTGGCGCTGGCCGCCGCCGAAACCGCCGCCTCCGCGCTCGAGCAGTTTCGCGCCCAGTCCGCAGACGGCGTGCCGCCCGACGCCGACATCGCGCTTCCGTCCGGCAAGGCGCAGGTGCATTTCGCGGACGCGACGAACTGTTTCAACATCAACGCCCTCGTCGCTGCCGGCGCGTCCGAACCGGATGCCGGCGCGCTGGCGGCCAATGAGGACGCCTTCCGCCGCTTGCTGACGGCCGCCGGCCTCACCGGGACGGACGCTGAAGCGCTGACGCGCCAGACCGCCGCCTGGATCGCCGCGCAGAAGCGCGATCCCGCCGCGCGCGGTAGCTGGCCCGGCTTCCGTTCGCCCGGCGAACTCGGCGCCATCGAGGGCTTTGAGCCGGACGTCCGGCTGCGGCTCGCACCGCTGCTTTGCGCGCGCCAGCCCGGCCTTGCCGGACCGGTCAACATCAACACGCTGACACGCGACGAACTGCCGGTCCTCGCTGCGCTATTGTCGGACGGCGCGGAGACCGGGCCGCTTGCCGGCCTAGTCGAGCTGCGCCCTGCCGGCGGCTGGCTGACGGTAGATGAGTTCATCCTTGGGCTGACGGAACGCGGTATCGGTTTGCCGGAGTCGTCTGCGAGCCTGCTGCGAACGGCGCCGCAGGCTTTCCGCGCCCGCGTCCTGATCGAGGCGGCTGGCCGCAAGATGATCGTCGAGGCGGAATTGCAGCCGCAGGCGGATGGCCGTGTCCGCGCGTCGCAGCCCCGCTGGGAGGTGCTTCAATGAGCCGGACGCTGTTTGCCCTCATGCCGGAAGAAGGTGAGCCCTGGGCTTGCGTCCAGCGGCTTCCTGCAGGGCGCTTCGAACCCGTCGAGGCGCCGCAGCCGCGCGACCGCGTCATCGTGTTCGTGCCCGCCGAGGACGTCATCGCCGCGCCGCTCCGCTTCGGCGGGCAGTTGCCGGAAGGCAATCCGGAAGCCGCCACCTTCGCCATCGAAGACGAGCTCGCCGAACCGCCCGAACAGGTTCACACGGTCGTCTCCGCGCCGCTCGGGGCCGGCGCGCCGCGCATGGCCTTTGCCGCCTCGCGCGCCACGATGGAAGCCTGGACGGGCGCCGCGCGCACCCTTCCGGGTACGGTGCTTCTCGTTCCGCCCCAGTCGTTGTTCACACCGTCCTCTTCGCCCGTAATCTGCGGGCCGGTCTGCCTTGGCTGGTCGGTCGATCGCCCTGTTGCCGCCGACATGGCCTTTCCGCCCGACGCACGCGCGGTGCTGGTGCCCGGCAGCGAAACGGCGCCGCGCGTTTCCGATCCGTTGTCCTGGCTCGCAAACCTGGCGCTGCAGCAGGCACGCCTCGTGGACCTTCGAACCGGCCGGTACGGCGCGCGCGCGGCAACCGGCGCGGCGCTGAAGCCCTGGCGTGTCGCCGCCGCGCTCGCAGTCACCGTGGGCGCCGTCTCGATCTTGAACCTCATCCTGTCGCTGAACGCTGCCGAAGCGCTGGACACACGGCTGCGCGCCCGCGCCGCCGCTGACTATGCGGCAATCCATCCCGGCGCCGTCCTGCCCGCCACTCTGGCCGAGGCAGTCGCGCTTGACCCGCAAGGCGCCCGTGCAGCCGGCTTCCGCGAACTCGCGGCCCGGCTCTATGCATCGGTAGAAGCCTCCGGCGGCCGTGTGCGGATCAAATCCATGCGCTACGAAGCGGCAAGCGGACAGCTGCAGGCAAAGTTGATCCTGCGCGACGTGCAGGCCGGCGACGAGATCGCCGCGTCCCTGAAGTCCGCCAGTCCCGGCTTCCGGCAGGAGCAATTCACCGCCGAAGGTGGCCTGTTCGAGATGGACATCACGCTGGGAGCCATGCCGTGAACCTGATGCCTTCATCTGTTACCCGCCGCGATCTGATCGCGCTCGGCGCGTTAGCTGCCGTTGCGCTCGCCTGTCTCCTGGCCATAAACATCATTCCCTCGCTCCGGCTCGATCTTGCGGCGGCGCGCAGCCGCCTCGCCGACGCCTCGGCGCTTCTGGAATGGTCCGCACAAGGAGCGACGGGCACTTCGTCTTCCGTGGTGCAGCCGGTTCCCGCCGAACAACGCAGCCAGAAACTCATCGACCTTGCCAACCGGACCGGCCTGCCGGTTTCGCGCCTCCAGAACACCGAGCGCGGCATCGTCATCCAGTTCGACAAGGTGAGCGCCCAGGCGCTGTTCGTCTGGCTGGCTGAAGCCGAGCGCGACGCGGGCCTCGTGCCCACCGAGGCCGTCATCGAATCCGAAGCCGATGGCCGGATCACCGCCAGCCTGTCATTCGCGGGGGGCTGATCATGCGTCTCACGGTCTCCGCCATCGTCTTTTCGCTCGCTGCTTTCGTGGCCGCGCTCGTCTGGTTCATGCCGATGTCTGCGGCGCTGCGCTTGTCCGGCCTGTCAGGGCAGGGCGTGTCCTGGTCGCAGGCGCTGGGCCGCGCTGTTGACGGCGACATTGTCGGCGCGGCCTGGCAGGGCTGGCGCATCGGACAGGTCTCGGTGCGCGCCGACCTTCTGAGAGGGTTGCAAGCCGGCCCGCCGCTCGTGGCCGACTGGTCCGGCCCGTCGAGTGATGGTTTCGCCCGCATCGGCCTGGGCCCCGGCGGCGCGGCGTTTTCCGGCCTCGAAGCGCGCCTTCGCCTGCCGGCGCGCCGCATCGCCGGCTTCGGCCTTGAAGTGCCCGCCTCGTCCCTGCGCCTGCAGGATGGCCGCTTCATTCTGGCGAACGGCGCCTGCCAGTCCGGCGAAGCCGCCGCCGCATCGGACGCAGCCCGCAAGCTCGGGCAGGCCGCCGGGCTCGGCTGGCCGGCGCTGACCGGCACGCTGCGCTGCGAGGCAGGCGCCTGGTCACTCCACCTGACCGGCACGTCGGAAGCCGGCGCCGTCTTCACGCTTGACGCGGCCCGGCGAGGCCCAACCCGCATCCGCATAGAGCAGCTGGATCCCGCCACGGCCCAGGCGCTCGCCTTCGCCGGCCTCGAAACCGCCAGCGGCCAGGTCTCCATAGAAATTCCTTACACTGAGTAGTTCCATGACCCGCACCCAGATGCTTTCCCTCTTCGCCGCCGCCATGCTCTCCGCCTGTGCCGCCGCACCGCCGTCCCCCGCGCCGCCCGCACCAGCGTCGGCCTCGGTGCCCGCCTTCGACGGGCTCGCCAGCCTTCCGGCCCAGAACCTGCGGGCAGGCGAGTGCGGTCTCTTTCTGTGGACCGTCAGTGCGCCGCGCGCGCTGGTCCTGTTCACGAAAGCCGGCAGCAACACGGCGGACGCCTCGCTGCCCGGCGGCGCGCAGACGCTCACGCTCGCTCGCCAGTCCGGCGACCTGTTCGCGCAGTTCATGACCCGTCTCGACTATGCCGCGCCGGATGGCGGTAAGGTGCATGTCGCGCTTGAGCCGGGCGAGCGCATCGAAGGCGGCCAGCGCACGCGCGCGGCACAGGTGACAATCGTCACGCCGGACGGCTGGGAAACGCTTGTCCCCGCGGCTGGCCTTGCGGCCTGCCTCCCGGGGACGACCCGGCCTGACCTACAAAAAACCCAATGAAAACTGTAGGTTATTGACATGAAAGTGTGACAGACGTACTGTCACAGGCATGTCAAACAACCTACAGAAACTTGCATGTTCTTCGGTATTCACCGCGCTGGCTTTTGCGGTTGCGGGGGGATCGGCGCATGCGGCCGAAGCGTGTGACCTGACCAATGGTCTCGCGGTCACGACCCAGGACTTCATCGAAGAAGCAAAGGTTTGTGTGAAGGGCACGCCGGATGTGCAGACCCGCGCGCTGCTGGAATCCGAACTTGTCCGCCTCACGGGCGTCGCCCGCAGCGGCGCCAGCAAGTCCTCGCTGCAGGCACTTGAGTCGCTGAATGAAGCTGCCCGCCTCCACGCGATGGACATGGCCGTGCGCGGCTACGCGGCCCACTACGATCCCGAGGGCCGCTCGCATCTCGACCGCGTGCGCCAGCTTGACCGCGTCTCGCTGTTCGGGGCCTTTGGCGCAAACGTCACCGTGGTGCCGGCCGGCGCATCGGCGAAGGACATCCAGCTCGCCCTCTTGTCGGATCCGGCAAACGCTGAAAACCTTCTGCGTACGGACTTCACGCATCTCGGCGTCGGCGTCGCCCAGAAGGATGGCCAGATCTACGTCGTCCAGCTGTTCGCGGAGCGGGCAGGCGTGCTCGATGCGCCACTGTCCGCCACGGTCGCCGGCGGCACGGTCGTCAAGGCAAGCTTCGCCAATCCGGCCGAAGAGCGCACGCGCTGGATGATTGTCGCTGCCGACGGCGCCGAGCTTTCCTCCGGCCGCGGACAGAAGCTCGCGGTCACCGGCCAGGCGCCTCAGACTGGCTACCTCACCATCGAGGCCCGCGCGCGCGGGGCGGTATCCCAGTTCAAGGGGCCGGCTGTCACGGTCAACTGATCCGCGAGGGTCAGGCGGATTCCCTGCGCGGTGTCCGGGCGCCGAGGAAGTCCAGCATGCCGTCCAGCGGCTGCGGCTTCGAAATGAAGTAGCCCTGCGCGGTATCGGCGCCCATCACCTTGAGCAGCGCCATGGCATGCTCGGTCTCGACGCCTTCGGCGACCACCGACATGCCCATCGCATGCGCCAGGTCGATGGTCGACTTGATCATCAGCTGGTCCGACGGGCCTTCCGTCAGGGTCAGGATGAACGACTTGTCGATCTTCAGCTCGTTGGCGGGGATCTGCTTGAGATAGGACAACGAGGACAGCCCCGCGCCGTAGTCGTCGATCGAAATGCCGATGCCGGTCTGACGGAACAGGTTGATGATCCGCAGCGCTTTCTCGGGATCGTTGATCACCGCCGTCTCGGTGATCTCGAAGCACAGTTTCGCGCCCGACGATTTCACCTTGCCGATGGCCCACAGCGCGAAGCTCTCGTCATTCAGCTGGCGGCCCGAAACGTTCACGGAGATCGGCAGGTCAAAGCCGCGCATCTTCAGCACCGCCTGGTCATGGATCGCCTGCGAGACAACCCATTCCGTCAGCTGGCGGATGTGCCCGGTCTCTTCCGCCACCGGGATGAAATCGTCCGGCATGATCCGTCCACGAACCGGATGCGTCCACCGGATCAATGCCTCGAAGCCGGATACGCTTTCGGAGGAGAGGCTGTATTTGGGCTGGTAGTGAAGCTCGAGGCCGCCATTGCCCATCGCCATCATCATCTCGCTCATCAGCGAGAGCGTGGCCGCCGGGTTGCCATACTCGGCCAGATCAAAGCGGTTGACCGGTTCCTGGCGCTTCTCGGCAAAGTCCGCCGCCACCACCGCCTGGTCGATCGGCCCGATCGGCGCGTCGCCGGTTGCGCCCGGTTCGGCAAAGCCGCAGCACAGCAGCAGGTCGACCGAGGCCTCGCCAATGGTCGCGGGCTGCGAGCAGCCGATCACCAGATGGCGCAGCGCTTCGCGCGAAGCAAACGGGCTTCCGGCCGGAAGGATAAGACCGAGATCCGCCGCGCTGATCCGGTAGGCCACCGCGCCGCCGGCAAATTCGCTGACCCTGAGCGCCAGGAGGCGCACCGCTTCGGCCGCCGCGGCATGGCCCACCGCCGCGCGCACATGGCGGAAGCGCATGACACGGATCACCGCGATTCGCAGGCCCGCCTCGTCGCCGCGCGCGGCAAGGTCGTCGTCCATCGCGCGCCGGTTGGCGAGCAGGGTTTCGCTGTCTTCGCGCGACATCCGGACGATGGCGTCCTCGCGCGCCTCAAGGTCGCCCAGCATGGCATTGAAACTTGCGGCGAGGCGGCCAAATTCGTCGTCGGTTGACACGTCCACCGGATGACGGTCGCCGCTCGCCAGGGCGTGCACTGCCTTGTCCAGCGCGCCAATCGGCCGCGTCAGGCTGCGCGCCACGAAGCCGCCGCTGACCACAAGCAGCGCGGCGCCAAACAGGCTGAAGATCAGGATGGCCAGCAGCATCGGCCGGTAGGGCGCCATTGCGGCGTCGAGCGGATACGTGATGACGAGGTTGACCGGCGTCACAAGCCCGAAAGCATCGATCCGGTGCACCGCGCCAAGGGCGTCCCTGGTCTTGAACAGCGTGCCGTCCGCCTGCTGAGCATCGTCGCCGTGCACGATCGACGCGTTGACGTTGATCGCCGACATCGACTCGAGCTGCGCCATCCGGTCTGCGTCAAGTTCCGTCCAGAACATCGCCCAGCCGACCAGCCCCGGCGCCCTGACCGGCACCGCGACCGTCTGGTAATGGCGGTCATCGAAATGCACCACGCCGTGCGGGCGATCCTCATCGAGGAGGGCGGCATGGACGTCGTCCGGCAACTGGGATTCCCGCCCGTCGCTCGTCACGATCCGTCCGTCCGGGAAGGCCACGCCAACCTGCACGTCGTCGAGACGCAGCATCGCGTTGGACACCGCCGACGCGATCGTCTCGGTATCTTCCGACGCCACCGCATCACGGAATCCGAAATCGGCCGCGAGCACTTCCGCGCTGGATTCCATGTTGCTCGACGAGAGGTCCCACAGCTGCTCGAACGCCGCGAGGCTGGCCAGCAGCTCGCGCTTCACCGTGCGCTCGGCGTTCACCTTGATGCTGAAATAAACCGCGCCGGCGACCATCAGGATGATCACGCCGAACAGCGCCGAATAGATCAGCGTCAGCTTGCGCCGCAGCGAGCCGTTGAAAAAGCGCTCAATGTTCATGGCGCTTGACCTTAAGAGTCACCGCGACAGGTGACGTGCGCACGGCGGGCAGGGCCACCTTCACTTCCGCCGGCGAGGCGTTCGGATGCCACACGGTGGCCGAGGCGGCGCCCGCGGGCAGGTCAAGCACGACCTTTCCGTCGGCGCCGGTCTTGGCGGCGTAGGGCGTGTCGACCACGCGGATATAGGCCACCATCGTGTCGTGGATGTTGCAGCCGATCGCCGCGACGCCGGCCTTCTCCATCTTCACGGAGCGCGACTCGTCCTTGCCGTAGAGCTTCAGTTCGAACTTGTTGCCCTTGGAAAAGGAATAGACGTGATGGCGCACGCGGTCGAAGTTCGGAAACTTCACATCCGCGCCGACCGGCACGATCAGCACGAAGGGATCAAACGTCAGGTCGATCTGTTTCATCTCCAGCGGCCAGGCGAACTTGATCGGGCCCGCGCCCGCATCGGCAGCGACCATCACGACAGCGTCCTGCAGCGGGTTTCCTGCGGAATCTGACACGGAGAATGTCACCTTCTCGGCCATGGCCGCGCCGGTGAAGAGGCCTGCAAACATCGCGCAGACCGTAAGCATACGGAGGGAATGGATCATATTTTATCCCTCGCACGATATAATTTCTGCGCCGTTAAGCACTTGGAAAAATTATCTAAAGATCATGCACTTAATGACAACGAACCGGGTGACGGACGCGCGTCCACAATTCACCCGAAGCCAGAAAGCCTCCTCCCGAATGCTTACCAGATCGATCCTACTTGCGACCGGCCTTGCTGCTGCAGTTGCGCCAGTCAGCGCCGCGCAGGCGTTGCATCTCGAGCCCGGCGGAAAGTTGCTGCTCACCCGCGGCATTTCCAACCTCGAGGGGGCAGGGGGCGGCGCGCTGACACCCTGGGCGCTGATCACCGGCAACGAAACCGATCGCGGAATCGGCGCCACGGCCCACTATAGCTATGTCACGCTGGAAGACTTCGACGTGACCAGTTTCGGGGCCGCCGTAGGTTTTCATGACCGGTTTGAAGTCTCGTATTCGCAGATGATCTTCGACACCCGCGAAGCCGGCGCCGCGCTCGGCCTTGGCGAAGGGTTCGAATTCAAGCAGGACATCTGGGGCGCCAAGCTGCGCGTCGCCGGGGATGCCGTGTACGGACAGGATACCTGGCTGCCGCAGATCGCGGTGGGCGCCGAGTTCAAGCAGTCGAACCAGGAAGCCTTCGTCGGTGCTCTGGGGGCAGACGATCACGAAGGCGTCGACGTCTACGCCTCCGCCACCAAGCTGTTCCTCGCTGAAAGCCTGCTTGCCAACGCCACGCTGCGTTACACCAAGGCCCACCAGACCGGCCTGCTCGGCTTCGGCGAAGACGCCAGCCTTCAGCCCGAATTCTCGCTTGGCTACATGCTCAGCCGCCGCCTCGTCGTCGGCGGCGAATACCGCTTCAAGCCGGATGAACTCGCCTTCGCGCAGGAAGACGATTTCTTCGACCTGTTCGGCGCCTATGCCGTCAACGACACGCTGACACTCACCGCGGGCTATGCCGACCTCGGCTCGGTCGCCCTCTTCGACAAGCAGCGCGGGCTGTATCTCAGCGCCCAGATCGGATTCTGACCGATGACCAGATTCTACTGCCTCCTCGCCGCCCTCCTGCTGCCCACCGGTCTCGCCCTCGCTGAGCCACCGGCCGGCGAACTGCCCGTCGATCCCTACGAGATGAGCAACGACAATGCCGGCGCCGACCCCTATGACGGCCCGGCGCTCTACGAAGCCTTCGGCGGCGAGGCCGGCGTCGGCCGCGTTGTCGACGCCATGGTCGACCGCTCTCTGGAAGATCCCGTGATCGGCGAAGTGCTCGTCGCCTCCGACCTTGTCCGCCTGCGCCGCACCCTGAAGGAGCAGTTCTGCTACATCCTCGGCGGCGGCTGCACCTATACAGGCCGCGACATGCAGTCCTCCCACAAGGATCTCGGCCTCACCAACCGCGAGCTGAATGCCCTCGTCGAAAACCTTCAGATTGCAATGAGCGCCGAAGGCGTGCCCTTCCGCGCCCAGAACAAGCTCCTGGCCAAGCTCGCCCCCATGCAGAAGGACGTTGTGACCCGGTAAGGCACGGTCGACCCGCAACATTTTGTCGTCCGGGCGCAAACTAGCGGTTGTGCCGGCGGGCCTGCGCCTCCAAATGCAGGTCACCGTCACAATTCAAACGTCATGCCCGGGGCCGAATGGAAGCGACCAACCAGCTGATCTTCTTTTGCGGGCTGCTGCTCTGCGCAGCCATCTTTGCGAGCTTCGTCTCGCGCCGCATCGGAGCGCCGCTGCTCGTCACCTTCCTCGTCGTCGGCATCCTGTTCGGCGAAGACGGCCCCGGCGGCATCGTCTTCAACGATGTCCCGCTCAGCTATCTCGCCTGTTCCTTCGCGCTCGCCATCATCCTCTATGATGGCGGCATCCACACGCCGATGGCCAATTTCCGTCAGGCCCTGCGCCCGGCGGTCATCCTCGCCAGCATTGGCGTGCTGGTCACCACGTCCGTCGTCGCCCTCGGCATGTGGGCAATCCTCGGCACTGATCCGCTCTACGCCCTGCTGCTCGGCTCGCTCGTCGCCTCCACCGATGCGGCCGCCGTGTTCCTGCTGCTGCGCCAGCAGGGCATCAAGCTAAAGCCGGCGGTGTCGAACACGCTGGAAGTGGAATCCGGCGTCAACGACCCGATGGCGATCTTCCTTGCACTGACCTTCACCGGCCTCATCCTCTCCGGCGGCACCGGCGAGGCGATGGATGCGGCCTGGACCGTCCCGGCAGGCTTCGTGCAGCAGTTCGGCATCGGCGCGCTGCTGGGTGTGGCGGGCGGGCGCCTCCTCACCTTCATCTACGACCGTATCCAGCTCGAGCTCGGCCTCAACCCGATCTTCGCGCTCGCCTCCGGCCTCCTGATCTTCGGCGCCGCCAACATCCTCGGCGGCTCCGGCTTCCTCGCCGTCTACCTCGCGGGCCTCATCCTCGGCAACCACGCCTACCGCGCCAAGCAGGTCGTCAAGCAGTTCATGGACGGCATCGCCTGGCTCGCCCAGCTGGCCATGCTGCTCATCCTCGGCCTGCTCGTCACGCCCTCGCACCTCGTCGCCGACATCCCGGAAGCGCTGCTGATCTCGGCCATCCTCATCTTCGTCGCGCGCCCGGCGGCTGTCTTCATCAGCCTCGCGTTCGAGAAGTTTACCTGGCGCGAGAAGGTCTTCATCAGCTGGGTCGGCCTGCGCGGCGCCATCCCGATCTACCTCGCGATCATCCCGGTGCTGCTCGGCGTGCCGGGTAACTTCTTCAACATCGCCTTCCTCGTCGTCCTCGTCAGCCTCGTCCTGCAAAGCACCACGGTCGGCCTCCTGTCCCGCTGGCTCGGCATCGGCGAAGCGCCGGAACCCGCCGTCCCGGAAGTCCCCGCACAGGCCTGATTGCCAGCCCGCCAGCGTCCGCCTAGGCTCGTCCCCAGCTGGCCCGCAAGTGGCCGCGGGAGGAACGCCATGACCCTTAAACTTACGCTCGCGGCCGCCGCCGCTGCGGCCCTGCTGACCGGCTGCAAGGCCCCCGGCACCGCCGCGCCGGAGCTTGCCGAAGCGGCGCCCGCGCCTGCCTGGACCACCATCGCGCCCGGCGGCGATACGCTCTGCGCCACCGGCACGCCCTACACCTTCCACGTCCGCGAGGGCGACGCCTCGCGCGTGATGATCTTCCTCAACGGGGGCGGCGCCTGCTGGTCCGGCGAGCTGTGCGATCCCGCCCTCGGCCTCAACGCCTACACACCTTTCGCCGAAATGGACTCCAACCAGCCGGGCACGAAAGGCGGCGTGTTCGACCTCGCCAATCCGGAAAACCCCTTCGCCGGCTGGACGCAGGTCTTCGTGTCCTACTGCACCGGCGACGCCCATCTCGGCGGCCGCGATGTCAGCTATCCGAAGCAGGACGGCAGCGAACTGACGATCCACCATCGCGGCAAGGCAAACGTCCAGTCGGCGCTCGACTGGGTCTACGGCAAATACCCCGCGCCGGGCCGCATCTTTGTCGGCGGCGGCAGCGCCGGGGCGATTGCCTCGCCTTACTATGCGGGCCTCGTGGCCGACCATTATCCGCAGGCGGAGGTCATCCAGTATGGCGGCGGGGCAGGCGGCTACCGGGCCACCGCCGTCGCCGGCCTGCTCGAAACCTGGGGCACCTTCCTCGATGCGCCGGACTGGCCGGAGCTTGCAGGCTTCGACCGCGCAACCTTCTCAACCGAAGACTTCTACCGCGTCACCGCCGCGCGTCATCCCGGCATGCGGATGAGCCAGTTCAACAATGCCGACGACGAGGTCCAGCAGATGTTCCTCGGCCTGATGGGCGTCAGCGATCCGGTGCGCGGCCTGATGCAGGCAAACCTGGACGAGCTGGCGGCGGACATCCCGAATTTCCGATCCTATTCAGCCGCCGGCAAGGACCATACCTTGCTGCGATATGACCGTCTGTACACGACCGAAACCGCCGGCGTGCGCGCCGTGGACTGGGTGCGCGACCTCGCCGAAGGCCGGGACGTGGCGCAGGTCTCCTGCGCCGCCGCCGCCGGCTGCGACTGACCGCGCCTCACCAGGGCTCGTGGAAGGGCCGGATCTCAGCGTTGAAAGACCAGGCATCCTTCGGCTGGTGCGCCAGATGGTACACTTCCGCCGCGATGCTCTTCGGCGAGATGAAGAAGTCATCCGGCTTCGTCTTGTGCAGTTCGCGCGCCCACGGCACGTCGATCACGGCGTCGATGATCAGGTAGGCAACATGCACGCCCTTCGGCCCAAGGTCGCGCGCCAGCGATTCCGCAAGGATACGCTGCGCCGCCTTGGTCGGCGCGAAGCCGGCAAAATGCGGCTTGCCGCGCGTCGCCGATGTATTGCCGGTCACGATCAGCGCGCCTTCGCCCGCCGCCACCATCGCCGGTGTGGTCAGCTGGGCGAGGTACAGCAGGGCCTTGGTATTGATGTCGAAATTGCGCTGCAGGACCGCGGGATCTGTGTCCATGAACGGCGCAAAGGCGCCGCCCACCGCGTTGTGCACCACGACCTTCGGCGCCTCGGCGCGTTCAATCGCGCGCTTCAGCGCCGCCGCGTCGGTCACGTCACATGGCACAGCGAACGCGTCCGGCAGTTCCGCCGCCAGCGCCGCGAGCCGATCATCGTCCCGCGCCAGCATGGCGACCCGGTAGCCACCTTCAACGAACCGGCGAACCAGCGCCGATCCGGTGCCGGGGCCCACGCCGGTGATCAGGGCAAGGGGTTTTGCAGCGCTCATGCGGCAGCTCCTTCAAGCAGGTGGTCGCGGACGAAATCGAGCCGGTCATTGCCGAAGAACATTTCCTCGCCGATCAGGATCGTCGGCGCGCCGAACACGCCGCGGCGGGCCGCCTCCGCATTGTTGTCGGCGAGTTTCTGCACGATGTCCGGCGCATCAATGCGCGCCGCAAGGTCCCTCGTATCGACGCCGGCCTCGTCCAGTACACGGATGACCTCCTCCGAGGTCAGCAGCGTCTGGCCTCGGCCCCAGATGGCGGCGAAGAGGGCCCTGGTCGATTGCGCGGCCACCGCATCCGACGGCGCAGCCAGCACCGCGCGCAGGCAGGCGCCGTTATTCAGCGTCCGCATGTCCGGACCCACCACCGCCACGCCGTAGCGGCGCGCCCAGCGCGCCAGATCCTTGCCCGCATATCGTCCCTTGGCCGCGCAGGTCACGGTGGTCGGCGTATTGCCCACTTCCTTCATCACGCTCAGCACATGCATCGGGCGCAGCACCACATCGGCATGCAGCCCGGGCAGCTGGCTATGCGCCAGGTAGCTGTAAGGGCTGACGAAATCGAAGAAGAATTCCAGCTTCTGGCTCATTTGCGCACTCCAATTTTGGCAAGGCGGGTATGGGTGTTGTCGTCGGCGCCGGGTCCGGCTTTCAGCGCCACGCGCTCGCGCGGCACCGCGCGTTGTGTTTCCGGGTCAACCATCGCCAGTTCGAGCGGCCGGCCGGTCTTGCGGTCCACCGCTTCGATGGGCGGCGCGCCGTAGCCGGAGGCGTCCCACTTGTCGCCCCATTCGCGCAGGGCGGTCAGAACCTTCCACAGGTCGCGCCCCTTTTCCGTGAGGCGGTATTCGTGCCGCGGCGGGCGCTCCTGATACGGATGACGTGCAATGATGCCGTGCGCCTCAAGCTCCTTCAGGCGGGAAGTCAACGTCGTGTTGGCGATGCCGGTGCTCTCCTGGAACTCGTCGAACCGGGTGAGGCCAAAGCTGAAATCCCTCAGCAACAACAAGGTCCACCGGTCGCCGATCAGCTCCAGCGCGCCCGCCACCGAACAGCGCATGCCGGCAAAGGATTTGACTTTCATGGGCAGGCTCCCTTGTAACTCTTATGATTGGAGTTACATTGCCGGAAGTCCGATTTCAAGGGGTGATACAGAAATGACCGGCCTTCCCGACGCATCCGTGCCCGCACGCCCCCAGTCGCTCAGCGGCGCCATGTTGTTCCTGCTAGCGGGTCTCGCGGCGCTCGGTTCACTTGCGACCAACATCATCCTGCCGGCCTTTCCGCACATCGGTGCAGACCTCGGCGTCAACGAGCGCGACCTCGCCCTGACGCTCAGCAGCTTCTTCATCGCCTTCGCCGTGGGCCAGCTTTTCGTCGGTCCGCTCTCGGACCGGTTCGGCCGCAAGGGCCTCGTGCTCGGCGGCATTGTCCTCTTCGGTCTCGGCAGCGCGCTTTGCGCCTTCGCGCCCAATCTCGACGTGATGATCCTTGGCCGGATCATCCAGGCGCTCGGGGCCTGCGCCGCGTCGGTCCTGTCGCGGGCCATCGCGCGGGACCTGTTCGATGGCGACGCGCTCGCCCGCGCGCTTGCCCTCGTCATGGTCGCCATGGCGGCCTCGCCGGGCTTTTCGCCGCTGATCGGCACCGCGCTCGACAGCCTGCTAAGCTGGCAGCTCATCTTCGCCGGCGTCGCCGCTTTCGGCGCGGTCATCGCCTGGGTCTACCTCGCCACCATCGGCGAGACCCTCCCGCCCAGCCGGCGCATCCATCATTCCCCCGCCGCGATCGCCGGGTCATACCTTTCGCTCGCCCGCGATACGCGCTTCATGCTGCCGGCGCTCGCCGTCAGCTTCATCATCGGCGGCCTCTACACCTTCTTTGCCGCCGCGCCAGCGATCCTGATAAACGTCCTTGGGCTGACGGGTTTCCAGCTGGCCATCTACTTTGCGGCTACGGTCGGCATCGTGTTCACCGCCGGTTTCCTCGCGCCGCGCCTCGCGCGCCGCTGGGGCCAGCCGGTCGCGGCCCTGCTGGGCGCCGTGATCGCGCTCGCCGGCGGCGCACTCGTGCTGGGCACCTCCGGCACGCCGGGTCTGATCCCGCTCACCACCGGCTTCTCGCTGTTCCTGTTCGGCATGGGCATCGCCAACCCGGTTGGCACTGCCGTCGCGCTCCACCCCTTCGGCGCGCAGGCGGGTCTCGCCTCGGCCTTGCTCGGCTTCCTGCAGATGGGCTCGGCCGCGCTCGGCGCGACCCTCGTCAGCCAGCTGCCCTTCGCGCCGGTCGTCTCGCTCGCCGCCATCCTCACCCTCGGCGCGCTGCTCGGCGTCGCCGCGCTGCTCCCCGGTGCGCGCACCCGCGCGGCCGCCCCGCGTCCCGCCTGAAGACGCACGCACCATGACCCCGTTTTCCGAAACCATCGCCGCCCTGAAACCCGAAGCTGACGGCTATACCGTCCAGCCGGACGAGAATTGGGGGCAGGGGCGCACCGTGTTCGGCGGCCTCGTCGCGGCCTTCGCGGTCGAAGCGGCCCGCCGCGCCTATCCGGACCTGCCGCCCCTGCGCAGCGCGCAGTTCACCCTCGCGGGCCCAGCGCAGGGCGTGCTGCACGTGCGCCCCGAACTCATCCGGTCCGGCAAGTCGACGACCTTCATCGGTGTCGATGTCCGCGCCAATGGCGGCATCGTGATGCGCGCCGTCCTCACGTTCGGCCAGGCGCGCCCATCACGGCATGCCCTCAATCTCCTGCGCGCCGAACCTTTCCAAGGTCCGGAAGGCGGCTTCTCCCTCTTCGATTCCCCCGGCGCGCCGCGCAATACGGTGAACTTCGAAGGCCGGCTCGTGGGTGGCCACGCGCCCTTCTCCGGAGCTGCCGTTCCGGCGCTCGAAATGTGGCTGCGTCACCGCGAAACGGGCGCGGTCTCGGCCGACGTCGCGCTCACCGCGCTCGCCGATGCCTCGCCGCCAGCCGTCTTTCCGCTGTTCAGCGCGCCGGCGCCGATCAGCACGGTCACCTGGACCGTGGACTTTTGCGGTGCGGACGTCTCGCCGTCCGGCTGGTTCTTCGCCCGCACGACCAGCGGCTTCGTGCAGGACGGCTTCTCGTTCCAAATGACCGAGATGTTTGACGCGGCCGGCCGGCCCGTTCTCGTAGGCCGCCAGCTCGTCGCGCTCTACGACTAACCGAGGCGTTCGAGCACTTTGGCGCGCCCGATCAGCGGCAGCACGGCGCCCATGTCAGGGCCGTGCTCCATGCCCGTCAGCGCCTTGCGCAGCGGCATGAACAGGCCTTTGCCCTTGCGGCCCGTGGCGGCCTTCAGCGCATTCGTCCACTCGCCCCAGCTGGCGGCGGTCAGCTCGCCGGCGGGCAGGTGCGCGGCGGCGGCGGCGATGAAGTCGCGGTCCTCGTCGGCCACGTCCGGCTCAGCCTTGCCATAGATTACTTCCACCCATGGCTTGGCCGAGGTGACGCGCGCGCAGTTCTCGCGCACCGCCAGCCAGAAGGCCTCATTGTCCGCACGCGGATCAAGCGCCGCCAGGCGATCCTTCACGGCGGAGAAGGGCATCGCATGCACCAGCGCCGCGTTGAGGTTCTCGAGGTCGGCTTCATCGAACCGGGCCGGCGCACGGCCGATCTTTGAAAAGGCGAACTCGCCGGCGAGCTGCGCCAGCGTCTCGCGCGGCTCGATATTGTCCGATGTGCCGAGCTTGGCGAGGTGGCTGCAGATTGCCATCGCCTCGATGCCTTGATCTCGCAGCTGGCCGACCGACAGCGACCCGATCCGTTTCGACAGCGCCGAGCCATCCGCGCCGACCAGCAGCGGCATGTGCGCCATCTCGGGGGCCTTGCCCCCGAGCGCCATGAAGATCTCGATCTGCGCGCCGGAGTTCGTCACATGGTCCTCGCCGCGCACCACATGCGTGATGCCGGCCTCGATATCGTCGACGACCGAGGGGAGGGTGTAGAGATAGCTGCCATCCTCGCGGATCAGCACGGGGTCGGACACCGAGGACGTGTCGATGCTCTGCGGCCCGCGCACAAGGTCGTTCCACTCGACGCGTTCGCCCGACAGCTTGAAGCGCCAGTGCGGCTTCACGCCGTCCGCTTCCAGTTTCGCCCGCTCCGCATCGGTCAGCTTCAGCGCCGCCCGGTCATACACCGGGGGCCGGCCGCGCGACTGGGCGATCTTGCGTTTGACGTCCAACTCCTCGGCCGTCTCGTAGGCGGGGTAGAGCAGGCCCATGGCACGCAGTTTGTCGGCGGCCGTGTCATAAATGCCGAACCGGTCGGACTGGTTGAACGTGTCGGCCCAGGTCAGGCCCAGCCAGGTGAGGTCCTCCTTCAGGATCGCCTCATTCTCCTTGGTCGAGCGCTCAAGGTCCGTATCGTCGATCCGCAGGATGAATTTGCCGCCCTGGCCCTGCGAGAACAGCCAGTTCACGAGCGCGGTGCGCACATTGCCGACATGCAGGCGGCCAGTGGGCGACGGGGCGAATCGGACGACAGGGGCGGTCATGGGCAGGGGCCTTCAGGGGCTGGAAAACGCGCTTTCGACATCAAATCGGGACAAAAGCCAAGCGCCCGCGCCACATTCTTGCTATTGTTTTGTTTAACGACCATCTACGATACCGCAAATCCGGGAGAGGGTCATGAGATTCGGCTGGGTGCTGGCTGGGGCGCTGCTGCTCGCAGCGTGCGGGCAAAAAGACGGAGCGGCCCCGGGAACGGCCGCGGAGGGCGCAGGCCCCGCCGGCGCTGAAAGCGTGGCGGTGGATGCGGCGGTCAAGCCGTCGCTCGATTATGCGGCGATCTCCGGCTACGACACGCAAACCTGGTTCCTCAGCCCCGGCTGGCCGGGCGAATACCCGCCGGGTTTCGCCGTGTTGGACGCGGATGTGAAGGTGCCGGCCCGGGCGCGGCCGAACCCGACCGACCCGCAGGACATCTCCTGCATCCTGCCGCAATATGCCAACTACCAGCTGTGGAATAATGCCCGCACCGAGGAAGACGATCTGGAATATTTCGTCGCCACCAAGAAGGTGCCGGTCACGGTGCTGGAAGACACCGAGGTGGAATTTGTCGGCGACAACGGCATCGAGAAGCTGAGCCTCAAGAAGGGCGATGAGCTGACCTACCTGCGCTATATCGGCGAAGGCTTCACGGTCCTGTCGTTCAACGGCAAGGAATTCGACATCAACGAGGGCGAGCTCTCGAACGTCACCAACATCGCCGACACGAAGCTCGAGGAAAACCTCTGGGTGCGCGTCTCGTGCCTCGCCGGCAAGCAGGCCTGGCTGATGTTCGACGAAGTGATCACCGAGAAGGGCGTCTACCCCTCGCCGATCACCGGCTATGGCGACGCGGCCGATATCCTGCCCGGCGATGTCGACGCAGTGCGCGAAGCGGTCGCGACCGATGCCTACGGCGTCGCCGATCAGGGCGAGGAAGTCATTCCGCCGTCTGAGGAATAGCGGTCTGCCGATCGTGTCATCCCGGCGAAAGCCGGAACCCAGCTTCGCTCGGCGCGGAGCTCATCCTGAGCGAAGTCGAAGGATCGAGCGGGCACGTTTCCCGCGCGCCCATGCTTCGACTTCGCTCAGCATGAGCTCGGCGGGCTCCGGGTTCCGGACTCAATCGTCCCGGAACCGGTTCGTGATCGGATAGCGCCGGTCGCGGCCGAAATTCTTGCCGCCGACCTTGACGCCCGGAGGGGCCTGCCGGCGCTTGTATTCGGCGATGTAGACGAGGTGCTCGATGCGCCGCACGGTGGCCGCGTCATGGCCGCGCGCGAGGATGTCGTCCACGTCTTCTTCGAGATCGACAAGCCCGCGCAGGATATCATCCAGCACCGGATAGGGCGGCAGGGAATCCTCGTCCTTCTGGTCTTCGCGCAGCTCCGCCGACGGAGGTTTCGTGATGATCCGTTCCGGGATGACATTCTTCGCATTCACCAGCGCGCCCGGCGGCACGTTGGCATTGCGCCATTTCGACAGCTCGAACACTTCGGTCTTGTAGAAATCCTTCAGCGCATTGTAGCCGCCGCACATGTCGCCGTAGAGCGTCGCGTAGCCGACCGCCATCTCGCTCTTGTTGCCGGTGGTGACGACCATGTGGCCGAACTTGTTGGACAGCGCCATCAGCGTTACCGCGCGCAGGCGGGACTGGATGTTTTCTTCGGTCGTATCGGCTTTCTTGCCTTCGAATGCCGGCGCCAGCATCTCGCCCAGCGCGCCCACGCCCGGCGCAATGTTGATGATGTCGTATTTGCAGCCGAGCGCTTCGGCGCAGGCCTTCGCGTCTTCGAGGCTGTCCGTGCTCGTATACTTCGACGGCATCATCACGCACCAGACCTTGTCCGGCCCCAGCGCGTCGGCGGCGATGGCCGCCGTGATCGCCGAGTCGATGCCGCCGGACATGCCAAGCACAACGCCGGGAAACCGGTTCTTGCGCACATAGTCGCCGAGGCCTTGCATCGCCGCGCGGTATTCCGCCGCCCAGCCTTCAAGATCCGGCGCGCAGGATTTTCCGAGTCCGGTGAATTGCTTCGTACCCGGATCAAACTCCACCAGCGCATAGCCCGTCTCGAACTGGCCGACGAGGCCGCAGCGCGCGGCATGGGTCGAGTTGGTGGCGAAGGAGGCGCCGTCGAAGACGAGTTCGTCCTGCCCGCCCATCTGGTTGACGAACAGGTAGGGCAGGCCGAGGTCGGCCCAGCGGTCGAAGGCGGCGGCCCGCTCTTCCTGGATGGCGCGGCGCCACGGCGAGGCGTTCGGCACCAGCATCAGCTCGGCGCCGGCGGCCTTGGCGGCGCGGGTCACCGGCTCGAACCAGATGTCCTCGCAGATCGCAAGGCCGAGGCGCACGCCCTTGAAGTCGACGACGACGGCCGGGCCTTCGCCGGGCTGGTAGTGGCGCTTCTCGTCGAATACGCCGTAGTTCGGCAGCTCGCGCTTGTCATGCCGGGCGGTGATGCGCCCGCCCTCAAGGAACAGCGCCGAGTTGTAGAGCTTGCCGCCGTCGCGCCAGGGCGCGCCGACGACCATCGCCGGGGCGCCTTCGGTGTCGCGCGCGAGGCGCTGGACGGCGGCCATCGACAGCTCGACCGCCGACGGCTTCAGCACCAGGTCCTCGGCCGGATAGCCGAGCATGAAATGCTCCGACAGCACCACGAGATCGGCCCCGCGCGCCTTGCCCTCGGCCAGCGCGCCCCGGGCGAGCGCGAGGTTTCCCTCGATATCCCCCACCACCGGGTTCAACTGCGCCGCAAGGATTTTCAGATTTTTGCTCATAAAGAGCATTTAGGCCCGTTCGGGTCCCCTGTCATCGGGCTTCCCGGCTTTGGGCGGGATTTATCCCGCAGGGGGGCAACATGGGTCCGCCCCGGATGCGGCTCATACGTATCAACCGTCGCGCGCCCGGCTGGTAGAAGCGAGCGGCACCGGAGCCGGAGGTTGGCCATGGACAAGGCGCTCGAGAAACAGATTCTGGAACTGCTGGACGCTCACCGGATCATGACGGTTGCAACGTTGCGGCCCGACGGATGGCCGCAGGCCACGACGGTCGGATATTCCAACGAAGGCATGACGCTGTACTTCCTCTGCGGACAGGAAAGCCAGAAGGCGGCGAACCTGGCGAAGGACAACCGGGTCTCTGTCACCATCGACAGCGATGTGGACCAGGTGTTGGACATCAAGGGCCTGTCGATGGCGGCGCGGGCGGAGCGCATCACTGATCCGGAAGAAGGGCGCAAGGCGATCAGTTTTCTGTTCGCGCGCTATCCCGCCCAGAAGGATTTCCAGATGGAGCCGCCGCCGCCTGAGACGGTCGCGCTCTTCCAGCTGAAACCGGTGGTGATTTCGGTGCTCGATTATTCCAAAGGCTTTGCCCACAGCGAGTTGGTGACGGTGTAGGTCCGGTCGGGGCGGCCGTCTGCTACCCTACAAAATCGTGACTTGCGCCGCCGCCCTCACAGCGTAACCCTGTCGCCAATCCGGAGGGAGCGCGGATGAGTGCAAGCGTGGCCGGGGCCGTCTGGCTGGCCCTGGCGGGGTATCTGGGGATCGGGCTGGCGATCGGGGCCGGCGTGATCCTGTTCGGCATGAAGCGGTTGACGGCGGCGGAGGTGCCAGGGCGCGTGCGCCTGCTGGTGCTGCCGGGGATGGCGGCGCTGTGGCCGGTGATCCTGTTGCGCCTCATCGGCGTGAAGCCGCCGGAGGACCGGGCGTGACCCGAAGGCAGCGCGCGGCGCACTGGGTGATCTGGCCGTTGCTGGCGCTGGGGCTGGCGGCGGTGACCGGCGGCGCCCTCCACGAGCGCGCACGGGTGGCCGAGGCGGCCGCTGCCGTGGAGGCGGGCTGATGGCGGCGCGCTTCACGGTGGTCAGCTGGACCCCCTTCAAGAAGGCGTATGACGCGGTGCTGGGTCTTGGCCTTGCGCTGTTCTTCGCGGCGCACCTTGGGGCCGGCCTGATGGCGGCGCCGGCGGGGCAGGAGGTGTCGCTGATCCAGATGGTGATCCGCACCTGCGGAGCGGCGGCGTTCAGCCTGCTGACGATCATCCTCTGCATCGGGCCGCTGGCGCGGCTGACGCCGAAGGCTTTGCCGGTGCTGTACAACCGTCGGCATCTGGGGGTGGTCTGCTTCCTCATCGCGCTGGTGCATGCGGCGCTGGTGATCCTCTGGTATCACGGCTTCTCGCAGGTGAACGCGTTTGTCTCGCTGCTGATTTCCAATCCGCGCTATGCCTCGTTCGGCGGGTTTCCTTTCGAGAGCCTTGGGCTGGCGGCGCTGCTGATCCTGTTCGTGATGGCGGCGACGAGCCATGATTTCTGGAACGGCGTGCTGGGCGCGCGGCTGTGGAAGTGGATCCACATGGGCGTTTATGCCGCCTACGGACTGCTTGTGGCGCATGTGATGCTGGGCGCCGCGCAGGGCGAGGCGGGGCTTGCGCCGGCGGCGCTGGCGGGCGGGTCGGCGCTGCTGGTCTGCGGGCTGCATCTGGCGGCGGGGTTGAAGACGCGGGCTGCGGACCGTGCAATGGCAACCGAGGTCGACGGCTGGCTGGACGCGGGCGAGGCGGCCGCGATTCCGGACGGGCGGGCGGTGATCCTCGTGCCGCCGGTGGGCGAGCGGATCGCCGTGTTCCGCGACGGGGCGAATATCCATGCGGTTGCCAATGCCTGCCGGCACCAGGGCGGGCCGCTGGGCGAGGGGCGGATCATCGGCGGGTGTATCGTCTGCCCCTGGCACGGCTTCCAGTACCGGCCGGAAGATGGCTGCTCGCCGCCGCCCTACAGCGAGAAGATACCGACTTACCGTACACGGATCGTAGAGGGGCGGGTGCGGGTCGAGCCCGTTGCGCAGCCGCCCGGCACGGCGATGGCGCCGTCGGTGATCGGCGAGGCGGGCTGATGGCGGAGGAGCCTTTCTTCATCGGCTGGAGCGGCGAGCTGGCGAAGCCGACGCGGCGGCAGATGCTGGGCGCGGGGCTGAGCCTCGCGGCGGGCGCCGGCGCGCTGGGCCTCGGCCTCGGCGCGGCCTCGCCGCATCCGGGGCCGGGCGTGTGGGACCAGGGCAAGAAGGTGGCGGTGACGGGGACCATTTATCCCGAGCCCTATCTGCATCTGCTCACGGAAGACCTTGGCGGCGGGCTGCGACCCGTGTTCCTCGTCGGGGCAGGCAAGGACCGGATCACGGTGCGCCCGGCGCTGACCTTCACCGGGGCGGCGGTGACCGGCACGCTGATCGAACGGGGCGAGCATGCGATGATGGCGGTCGACGGGGTGTATCCCGATCCGGCGCCGGGACGCCTGCGCGCGCCGCCGCCGACCGACTTCGGCGAGGTCGCAATGACTGGCGAAATCCTCGATGCGAAATGCTGGTTCGGCGCGATGCGGCCGGGCTATGGCAAGACGCACAAGGCGTGCGCAGCGCTGTGCGCGCGGGGCGGGTTGCCGCTGGCGTTCTGCGAGACGGGTCGCTGCGGCGACGGCAAGGGCGCGCTGCTCTTCCTCAATGCGCAGGGGCGCGCGTTCGGGCCGGAAATCCTGCCGCTGGTGGCCGATCCCGTGATGATCCGGGGCACGGTTTTCGAGGTGGCCGGGATGCGCCAGGTGCGGGTGAAGCTTGGGGATGTGGTCAGGCTCTAGGGCGCGTCCTTGCGGACATAGGTGCCGACGAAGGTGTCGCTCCAGCTGCCGGTCGCGGGGTCCTGTCGTTCGAAATGCTGGGTGACGGTGCCGTCGGGATTGGCGGTCCATGTGCCACGGACGATGGAGGTCGTGCCGCCGGGATTGCGGGGGCGGGAGACGCCGTCCAGACGCAGGACGCCGGCCGCATCGGGTGCGCCTTCGAAGTCAGTCACTTCGCCGCCACTGATCCAGAGCTGGCGCCATTTGTCCGTCGACGGATCAAGGAAGTTGTAGCTCTGGCCGGTGATGCCGTTGGCATCGGTCCAGTGCTCGACGAGCAGGCAGCCATATTCCTCGCGCGTGATCGTGTTGGTGCCGACCTGATTGCCGGCGGCATTGAACACGTCCCACTCGCCGATCCAGAAATCGAAGGCGTGGTGGGCGGGCGTGCTGCAGGGCGGCGGCGGCGATGCGGCTGCGGATTGCGCCGCCGTTTCGGGCGCAGTGGCGCAGGCGGCAAGGAGGCTGAGAGCGGAAATGAGGGACGCGCGGATCATGGCCGGAAGCTAGCACGCTTTGCGCGCAGCACGAAGGGCCGGCGCGGCGGGGGCCGCCCGGTGTGGCAGGGCAGGTTGCGCGTGCGCGTCAGGAGGAGTCCGGGCTCAGTTCGGCCTGCAACGCAGCGTGGTTGAGGCGGCTCAGGAGATCGGCGGCGTCACCTGTGAGGCTGCGGGCGCGGGCGCCGGGCGGGACCGTATAGGCAAGCGTGAGTTTGCGGTCCGGGCGGCGGCGCCGGGCAAGCCGGCGGGCATGGCGCAGCGGGTTTTCGAAGGCGAGTTCCAGCGCCTCGAGCCGGCGCAGGAACCGGCGGTAAGTGGCGGCCTCGTCCACGGGGCGACGGGCGGCAGGGACAGGCGGCGGGGCCTCGCCGGCGATGGAGATTTGCGGGCGGCGCGCAAGCGGCAGGCTGCCTTTGCGGGGCGGGGCTTCGAAGAGGCGGAATGCCGGACGACGGGCCGGTTGTGAAGGCTTGCCGCCGGCGGGCGGCGGCGGCGCATGGGTCCGTGTACGGACAGGATCAGGTGCAAGCGTTGCTGCGAGCAGACGCAGGGCGCGGCGCATGGCGCCTTCTGCCGGGGCGAGGTAGTCGCGCATCCAGAGCCTGAGTTCGCGGAGGGTGGGACGCGCGCCGGCCGCGCCGAGCAGGCCGTGCAGCGTGTCGATCAGCCAGACAAGCAGGTGCTGCGCCTCGCTGAGGAGGGCGCGCTCTGGATGATCCGTACGCGGAGCTGTCTTTGCCATGTGGCGAGTATACGCCCGCTGGCAGAGGGGTGGCGTAAGTTTCCGGTTATTATTTTGTAAGCCGTTGATGGAGCTGGGGATTTTGTTTTTGGGGAAGGGGTTTTTTGTTGCGTAAGGGCTGCATTCAAGACCCTCACCTCCCATCGCTTTGCGATGGGCCTGCTCGGGGCATTTGCAGTGCAAATGCTTGTCCCTCGCAGCCTCTCCCACAGGCAGAGGGGTTAAGTGGTTTAGATATCCAGCTCTTCGACGAAGGCGGCGTTTTCCTGGATGAATTTGAAGCGGAGTTCGGCCTTCTTGCCCATCAGCGTGTTGATGAGTTCGGCGGGCTTCATCTCGGTCAGCTCGTCCATCGAGTCCGGCAGGGTGACGCGGGCGAGGATGCGGCTGCCCGGGCTCATCGTAGTTTCCTTCAGCTGGGCCGGGTTCATCTCGCCGAGACCCTTGAAGCGGGTCAGCTCGATCTTCTGGTTGCCCTTGAAGTGTTCCCTGGTGATCCGTGCACGGTCCTCGTCGTCCATCGCATAATGGATGTTGCCCTTGTTCGCGAGCTTGTAGAGCGGCGGCTGGGCGAGGTAGAGGCGACCGGCTTCGATCAGGCCGGGGGTCAGGCGGTAGAAGAAGGTGATCAGCAGCGCGGCGATATGGGCGCCGTCGACGTCGGCGTCGGTCATGATGATGATGCGCTCATAGCGCAGGTCATCGAGGTTGAAGCGGCGGCCGAGCTCGGTGCCGAGGGCAAGGGAGAGGTCCGAGAGTTCCTGGTTGCCCATCAGCTTGTCGTCGGAAGCGGATTCGACGTTCAGGATCTTGCCGCGCAGGGGCAGGATGGCCTGCGTCTCGCGGTTGCGGCCCTGCTTGGCGGAGCCGCCGGCCGAGTCGCCTTCGACGAGGAAGAGTTCGGTGCCTTCCGGGCCCTTCGCCGAACAGTCGGCGAGCTTGCCGGGCAGGCGCAGCTTCTTGGTCGCCGACTTGCGGGAGACTTCCTTCGCCTTGCGGCGGCGGGCGCGCTCGTCGGCGCGGTCGATCGCCCAGGAGAGGAGCTTGTTGGCTTCCTTGGGGGACTGGGCGAGCCAGTGGTCGAAGTGGTCGCGCACGGCGGCTTCGACGAGGCGGAAGGCGTGCGTGGAAGAGAGCTTGTCTTTCGTCTGGCCGACGAATTCCGGGCCGCGGATGAAGACCGAGAGCAGGAAGCCGGAATGGCCCATGACATCCTCGGCGGTGATCTCGGCGGCTTTCTTGTTGCCGGTCAGTTCGCCGAAATTGCGCAGGCCCTTGGTGATGGCCGAGCGGAAGCCGGCCTCGTGGGTGCCGCCTTCGGGGGTCGGGATGGTGTTGCAGTAGGAGCGGGCGAAGCCGTCCTGTTCGCCGAAGCCGGCCTGGGTCCAGGCGATGGCCCACTCGACCTTGCCGTCATGGCCCATGTCGACGAGGCCGGTGAAGGCCGATTCGGTGATCGTGGCCTTGTCGTGGAACACTTCGTCCAGCTGGTCGGCGAGGCCGTTCGGATAGGAGAGGACCGCGTCGGCGGGGATTTTCGAGTCTTCCGGCAGCAGGTCTGCGTCGCAGGACCAGCGCACTTCGACACCCCGGAAGAGATAGGCCTTCGAGCGGGCCATCTGGAACAGGCGGGCCGGGCGCCAGCGCAGCTTGTCGCCGAAGATCTGCGGGTCCGGCTTGAAGCGGACCATGGTGCCGCGGCGGTTCGGCGTGGTGCCGACCTTGGCGAGCTTGCCCATGGGGGTGCCGCGGGAGAATTCCTGGCGGTAGACGGTGCGGTCGCGGGCGACTTCGACTTCCACGTGTTCGGAGAGCGCGTTGACGACCGAGATGCCGACGCCGTGCAGGCCGCCGGCGGTCGAGTAGGCCTTGTCGGAGAACTTGCCGCCCGAGTGCAGCGTGGTCATGATGACTTCGAGCGCTGATTTCTTGGGGAATTTCGGGTGCGGGTCGACCGGGATGCCGCGTCCGTTGTCGGTGACGGCGAGGTAGCCGTCATTGGTGAGCTTGATCTCGATACGGTTGGCGTAGCCGGCGACCGCCTCGTCCATCGCGTTGTCGAGGACTTCGGCGAACAGGTGGTGCCAGGCGCGCTCGTCGGTGCCGCCGATATACATGCCGGGGCGCTTGCGGACGGGCTCCAGGCCTTCCAGGACCTCGATGTCCTTGGCGGAGTAGGCGCTGGAATGGGACAGGAGGTCGTCGGACTTCAATTGCTTGGCGGCGGCCATTCTGGTCTCCAAATCGGTCGTGTCACGTATCGGCCCATCAAGGCTTGCGCCGCTTAATACGCCGTTAACCTCGGGGGTTGGGGCGTAGCGGTTCCGCGGGGATTCGGGAAGGGCAGGCCGGCACCGGGCGCTGTGCAGTAGCTCTTTTCACACCTTTGTTGAGCAGGGTTAAGCTTGAAGCGGTCATTCGTGGTTTCCAAATACCGTTTACCGCCCGACAATCGCCATATCGGTGGTCGAGGGTTTCTGGGCCGCCGCTGAGACGGGGCCCGCTACAAGGAGGCATTGCATATGCCAAGATCGAAGACTGTGCCGGTGTTGCCGCTGAGGGACATCGTTGTTTTCCCGGACATGGTGGCGCCGCTGTTTGTCGGCCGCGACAAGTCCGTCCGCGCCCTCGAGATGATCGAGGAGAGCGAGAACGAGATCATGCTGGTCGCGCAGAAGGATGCCGCGATCGACAACCCGACCTCCGGCGACATGCATACCGTGGGTACGCTGGCGACCATCCTGCAACTTCTGAAATTGCCCGACGGCACCGTGAAGGTGCTGGTGGAAGGCAAGACCCGCGCGCGGCTGGTGCAGCTGCACGACCGGGGCGAGTATTTCGAGGCGGAAGTGGAGGCGATTGCCGAGGCCGAGACGGCCGGCGGCGACGTGACGGCGCTGATGCGCGCCGTGCAGGAACAGTTCGAGAGCTATGTGAAGCTGAACCGCAAGATCCCGCCGGAAGCGGTGTCCTCGATCGGGCAGATGACCGAGCCGGGGCGCCTGGCCGACCAGGTGGCGTCGAACCTGTCGGTGAAACTCTCCGACAAGCAGGAACTGCTGGAGCTGCCGGATGCCAAGGACCGCCTCGAGAAGGTGTTCGCCCTCATGGAAGGCGAAATGGGCATGCTGCAGATGGAGCGGAAGATCAAAAACCGCGTCAAGCGGCAGATGGAGAAGACCCAGCGCGAGTATTACCTGAACGAGCAGATGAAGGCGATCCAGCGCGAGCTGGGCGACCAGGGCGAAGGCGGCGAGCGCGATGAGCTGGCCGAACTCGACCAGAAGATTGCCGACACGCCGCTCAGCCAGGAAGCCCGCGCCAAGGCCGAGGCCGAGATGAAGAAGCTGCGTCAGATGTCGCCGATGTCGGCGGAATCGACCGTGGTGCGCAACTATCTCGACTGGCTGCTGTCGCTGCCCTGGGGCAAGCGCAAGGAGATCGTCACCGACCTCCGCAAGGCCGAGAAACAGCTCGACGATGACCACTACGGTCTCGACAAGGTGAAAGAGCGGATCCTCGAATACCTTGCCGTGCAGAAACGCACCGGCAAGCTGAAGGGACCGATCCTCTGCCTCGTGGGCCCGCCGGGCGTCGGCAAGACCTCGCTCGGCAAGTCGATTGCCGAGGCGACGGGTCGTGACTTCGTGCGCGTGTCGCTCGGCGGCGTGCGCGACGAGAGCGAGATCCGCGGCCACCGCCGGACCTATATCGGCTCGATGCCGGGACGGGTGATCCAGTCGCTGAAGAAGACGAAGAGCGGCAACCCGCTGTTCCTTCTCGACGAGATCGACAAGATGGGCATGGACCACCGGGGCGACCCGGCCTCGGCCCTGCTCGAAGTGCTCGACCCCGAGCAGAACTCGACGTTCAACGACCACTACCTGGAAGTCGACTACGACCTCTCGGATGTGATGTTCGTGACGACGGCGAACTCGCTCAACATGCCGCAGCCCTTGCTCGACCGGATGGAGATCATCCGGATTGCGGGGTACACGGAAGAAGAGAAGCTCGAGATCACCAAGCGCCACCTGATCCCTCAGGTGCGCGAGGACCATGGCCTGAAGGCCGAGGAGTGGATCGTCACCGATGGCGCGATCCGCGATCTCATCCGCTTCTACACCCGTGAAGCCGGCGTGCGCAGCCTGAAGCGCGAGATTGCGCGCCTTGCCCGCAAGGCAGTGCGCGAACTGGCGCTGAACGAAGGCTCAAGCCTGACGGTGACCGAGGGCAACCTCGCGACCTTCGCGGGCGTGCGCAAGCACCGCTACGGCCTTGCCGACGAGACCGACCAGATCGGGGCCGTGACCGGCCTTGCCTGGACGGAAGTCGGCGGCGACCTCCTCACCATCGAGGCGGTCAAGATGCCGGGCCGCGGCGCCATGAAGGTGACGGGCAACCTGCGCGACGTGATGAAGGAATCGATCCAGGCGGCGAGCTCGCTCGTCCGTGCACGGTCGGTGACGTTCGGCATCAAGCCGACGGCCTTCAATACGACGGACATCCACGTGCACGTGCCGGATGGCGCGACGCCGAAGGATGGCCCTTCGGCAGGTATCGCCATGACGACCGCCATCGTCTCGCTGCTGACCGGGGTTCCGGTCAACCGCGAGGTCGCGATGACGGGCGAGGTAAGCCTTCGCGGACGGGTGCTGCCGATCGGCGGCCTCAAGGAGAAACTGCTCGCGGCCTTGCGCGGCGGCATCAAGACGGTGCTGATCCCGAAGGAGAACGAGAAGGATCTCGACGAGATCCCGGACAATGTGAAGACCGGCCTGAAGATCATCCCGGTCTCCGACATCCAGGAAGTGCTGAAGCTGGCGCTGATGCGCCCGCTGACGCCGATCGAATGGTCCGAAGCGGACGAGGCCGCGCTGCAGGCGAGCCTCTCGGGCACACCGGGCACCTCGGCCGGCGACTCCGACACGATCCGTGCGCCGCACTGAGCTTTGGGGAACTGATAATTGGAAAGGCCCGCTTCGGCGGGCCTTTTTGTTTGTGGCGTTGCGGAAAGACCCTCACCTCCCATTGCTGCGCAATGGGTCCCCCCTCTCCCATTTCATGGGAGAGGGGGCAGGTGGCGATCGGGGCGGCGAGGTGAAACCCCTCTCCCGCAACGCGGGAGAGGAGGGGCCCGCGCCCAAAGGGCGTGGGAGGTGAGGGGCTTTGCCCTTGCGTTTCGATTTGCGGAACGGCAAAGAGGCGGCATACCGATCTGGGGGCGATTAGCTCAGTTGGTAGAGCGCCTGCTTTACACGCAGGATGTCGGCGGTTCGAGCCCGTCATCGCCCACCATTCCCCTCACGGACAGCCGATGGCGCGGGCGAGGATGTTGCGGTGGACTTCGGATGTGCCGGAATAGATCGTGGCCGCGCGGGTCGCGAGATACTTGGCCGGGGCGAAGTCCGACCAGGGGGCGGCTTCGAGGCCGGTTTCGGTGATCGCCTGATGCAGCTCTGTGGCGAGGAGTTTCAGGGCGGAGGTGGCGGGCGCGTCGTCTATTCCGAGGCCGGACGATCCGGCGCGTCGCTCCAGCGCTTCGAACAGGTCGATGCGCAGGTCGAGGTGGGCGAAGCGTTCGGACAGGCGGGCGTCGATGTCTCCCGCGCCTGCGGCGGCATGGCGGGCGGCGCGCAGGGCGCGGCGCAGGACGCCGGTGGTGGTGTTGTTGCCGCGCGCGATGGCCATCAGCGTCTTGGCGGCTTTCCAGCCTTCGCCGATGGCGCCGATGCGGTCGGCGGCGGGTGTGCGCACGCCATTGAAGAAGACTTCGTTGGTTTCGCATTCGCCGTCGAGGAAGCGGATGGGGCGAACCTCGATGCCGGGGCGGTTCATCTCGACGAGGAGGAAGACGAGGCCTTCGCCGCCGCGTGTGTTCGGATCGCAGCGGGCGAGCAGGAACATGTGCGTCGCGTACTGGGCAAAGCTCGTCCAGAGCTTGCTGCCGGTGAGGATGAAGTCGTCGCCGTCACGCTCGGCGCGCAGGGTGAGGGCCGAGAGATCGGAGCCGGCCTGCGGCTCTGAAAAGCCCTGGCACCATTCATGGGCGCCGGAGAGGATGGCCGGCAGGTAGCGCGCCTGTTGCTGGCGGGTGCCTTCGGCGATGATCAGTGGACCGATGGTGCGCACACCGGAGGATTGGAGCAGCGGCGCGTCGCGGGCAGCGCAGGCGTTCTCGAAGTAGAGGCGCTGGGCCGTGGTCCAGCCGGCGCCGCCGAAGGCGGTGGGCCAGGAGGGCGCGTACCAGCCGCGGGCGCGCAGCTTGTCGCCCCAGGCGCGGCAGGCCTCGGGCGACGACTTGAGGCCCGTGGTGGCACGGCCGGCGGCGCGCAGGTCTTCGGTGAGTTCGCGGCCGAGAAAGGCGTCGACCTCGGCGCGGAATTCGCCGTCGGCGAGGTCAGCGGCGTCTTCCGCGAGGGGCAGGCAGCCGTCCATCGTTGCGTCCTTGCATCTGGACGCGAGGATCAGGCCGGGGCGGCGGGCGCGGAATCCGGGAAACTACGTGGGTGACCGCAGGGCAGGGCGGCCGGATCAGCTGTTCGGGCCGGCGCGCAGCGAACGGCGAAGGAAGGATTCGAGCTTGAGGACCGGATTGTGGTCGGTTTCGCGCAGGTCGCTGGTGGCGGCGAGATCGGCCTGCGTTGCTTCGCCGCTGGCATAGCCGATGATCTGTTCGACGCGGCCTTCGAGGGATTCCGTCAGCAGGCGGATCTGGTCGGCGGCGCGGTTCATGTCGGTCTTGGTGACAGGGATGCGCGAGCCGGCATCCATCATCGAGGCCTGCAGGCGGATGGTGCGCAGGGGCACCAGCAGTTCGGACGTGACGGAGCGCAGGAAGCGGGTCTTGGCGTTGCTCGCCTCGTCGGCCTCCTGGCGCAGCGATTCTGCTTCCTGGCGGGCGTCTTCGATGCGCGTCACGTCGGTGAAGATCTCGACCGAGCCGATGCTGGCGACTTCGTAGGTGGCCGTCTGCCAGTAGCGGTCGTGGGCGTGGACGACGCCGCCGAGGGATTCGACGTTGCGCAGGGCGGGTTTGACCTGGGTATAGAGTTCGTTCTCGAAGACGACCTTTCCGTCCGTGGACAGAACGGCGAAGGCCTGGCCGGACCCGTCGAGCGCGACTTCAAGGATTTCGCGCAGCTGGGTGGCTTCCTCGACCGATTTGACTTCCTTCAGGTACAGCTTGAAAGCGGCGCGGGCGCCGAAATAGATCGTGAAGAACAACAGCGACAGGCCGATCGCGATGGCGATCATCCGGTCGTTGAAGTGGACGATGATGTGGACCAGCAGCGGCAGGACCGAGCCGACGAGGTAGCGCATCACGAGGCGCGGGTTGCGCGGCAGGACGCACATCAGGCCGGCGCACATCGAAACGGTGAAGAGGCTCGAGAAGATCAGCGAGTCGAACGGGTCGGACCTGAGGTAGAGCGGCAGGCTGCCGAACACGAAGCCGGTGAAGATCGACATCGACTCCGAGCGGCGCACATAGCGGCCACTGACGGTCTTGGGAGTCGCGCGGCCGGATTTGCGCAGGTAGTCGAACAGCATCAGCGCGGCCATCACGAAGTTGGTCGCGGCCCAGGCCACGACCATGCCGTCATGGGTCATCGAATAGGCGACATAGCCGGCGATCATCGTGTTGAAGATCGTGATCATCGCCATCAGCTGGACGGCGCGCGACAGGTCGAGGTGTTGTTGCAAGCGAACGCGCGGGCCGATGGCCGCGTCCTCATTCGGCTTGTCCGTCAGGACATACCGCAGGAAGTTGTGCGTATCACTCATTCTCCGGCTTATGGCAGGGAAACGTTTTTTTCAGGCTTGAGCCATCGCATCGATTTTCGCGGTGGAATTTCCGGGTTGTTAACCAGCACACCTGCTTTGCTTGCTGGCAATGTCCCGATTGCCTGCCTGCGTGGCCGCGCCGGCACCCTCGATCGCGAGGTGGACAGGCTGCGGACATGCTGGCACCAGCAGGCTGCGCGCAGGGAATAAACGGCATGCCAGAGTTGAAAATAGCGGTGATCGGCGGCGGACCGGGGGGCTTGAGCGCAGCTCAGTTCCTCCGCGAGTCCGGCCATCATCCCGTTGTTTTCGAACGCGAAAACCGGATCGGCGGCAAGTCCTTCTCGTTCGGGAACGGGGATGCCTTCAATGAGATGGGCACCTGCTACACGACCCGCCAGCATGTCATCGTCAAGCGCTGGATGAAGCAGCACGGCATCCACCTGAAGCGCCTGGGCGAGGCGCGGTATGACGATGCGCCGGTGGTGGACTATGTGAAAAAGGGCGCCGGGCCGCCGCTGGCGGTGCAGGCGCTGAAGTTCGTCAGCGAGGCCGGCCGGCTGCGGCGGCGGATTGCGGCCGAGCCGTCGAACCCGGCGGTGCTGGCGGAATCGGCGATGACCGTGAACGACTGGCTGGCGCGTCTGAACCTGCCGAAACTGGACCTCGCGATGCACCGGATCCTGCCGGCGCAGGGCTATGGCTACGCGCAGGAAGTCACCATCGGCCAGACGGTGCAGTGGTGCGATTTCGACCTGCTGATCTCCGGCGTGCTGAACGACATGCACATGCCGGTGGAGGGATGGAGCGAGTTCTGGAACCGGTTCGCCACAAGGTTCGAGGTGCGGCTCGAGGCGCCGGTGGACGCGCTTGACCGTAGCGAGGACCGGGTGGTGGTGGTCGCGGGCGGCAAGGGCGAGGCGTTCGATGCGGCGGTATCGACCGTGCCGATGGACGAGTTCATGCGCCTGACGCCGCTGCTGCCGGCCGAGCGTGCAGTGCTGTACGGCGTGGAGTGGCAGAATTACACGACGACGCTGGTCTCATCCAAGAACTGGTTCACGGGCGCGCAGGTGCATGGCTATTCGCGGGCCTGCAAGGACCCGTCGCTGCGCGGCGCGATGCTGGGCTCTCGGCGCGAAGGCGAGATGACAGAAGACGGCGCGCATCTCTACGTGACGGGGCAGTTCTCCAACGGCCTGACGCCGCCGGAATTGCGCGAGATCCTGCTCGCGGACCTGGAGCGCCTGGGCGTGGTGGCCGATACGCTGATCTATGCGCGGACGTGGAAGTATTTCCCGCAGTACCGCGCTGAAGCGGTGGCCGACGGCCTGTTTTCCGCGATGCGCGAGGCGCAGGGCGGCAAGCGGACCTGGTTCAGCGGCGCAACCTTCTCGCATGAGCTGGTTTCGTCCGTGGTCGAACGGTCCCGCCTGTCGGTGCGCGATCTGGTGAAGCGGCTGGGGTAGGCGATTCCGCTGGAAGCGGAGTGGCTGGAGGAGGCGTAGCGCCCCCTCACCCACAACCCCCTCTCCCGGGGGGAGAGGGGACTTGAAGGTCAGGCTTCGACGCTCGCGTAATAGTCCCGCCAGCATTTCTGGCCGGTCCTGTTATAGGCGCGCATGCCGTCGACCATTTCGAGAAAGGCGCGCTGGTCGCCGAGCTCGGGCGGCAGGAGCGGATCGAAGTTGATCTGGCGGATGACGGCCTGGCCTATGAGCAAGGTTTCGCGCGCGGCGGCGTCGGCGCCGAGCGCTGGCAGACAGGCGAGGCTTTCCCGCATGGCGTGCATGGCGGCGGCGTAGGAGGCGGCGAGATCGCCGGCGGACCAGAGGTCCGGCCAGCCGGGGGCGGCCGGCATGGCGGTGGCCGTGACGTTCATCAGGCTGATCGCTTCGTCGGCGCCAATGTCGATCAGGTCGGCCCTGTGGTCATCCAGCGCGCGGGCGAGGTTTGCGGGGCGCACCCACAGGGCGGCGCCGGCCTCACGGTAGCCGGAGAGGGCGAGGGCGCGTTCGCGGGCGCGCACCTGCTTGCGGTCGGTGCGGCCGAGATTGTGGGTCAGCGCGACGAGCCAGTCGCCCTTCCAGGGCGCGAGGCGGGCGCGGACATTCTGCCAGTCCTGCACGCGGCGGGTGAGGCCGCGCGCTTTCGGGCCGGGGCGGTAAACGCCGCGGTCCGGGCTCTCGACCAGGCCGTCCTTGAGCAGGCGCGTGACCGCCACACGCAGGGTGGGCGCCTCGATGCCGAACAGCGCGGCGGCGTGGACGAGGCGCGCAATGGACGTGTCGGTCTTCGCGCCCGTGCTGCTGAGCAGCGACAGGACGAGGGCGCGGGCCGAGACGTCGGCGGGAGCGAGGGGTTGAAAATGATACATCATTTGACGTGATATGACATATCGTGTAATAAATCACTAAGGAAGGTTCTGGAGGACACCGTGGCTGCAACCATCAAGCTTTCGGACGCGCTGTCAAAAGACGAGCTGCGCGACCTGCGGCAGAAGTCTGACCTGCGGGCGGCGGCTTCGTTCGTGTTTACCTGGACGCTGATTGCGGGCGCGTTTGCCGTTGCCATCGTCTGGCCGAACCCGGCGACGATCCTGCTCGGCGTCATCATCCTGGGCGGGCGGCTGCTGGCACTCGGCGTTATGAACCATGACTGCGCGCACCATGCCTTCTTCAAGAACCCGAAGGTGGACGAATTCGTCGGCCACTGGCTGTGCGGCGCGCCGCTCAATACATCGCTGCATGTCTACCGGGCGTATCACCTGAAGCATCACAAGTTTGCCGGCACGCCGGATGACCCGGATATCGGTTTCGTCAAGAATTACCCGGTGCCGGCGGAAAGCCTGCGCCGGAAATTCATCCGTGACCTGACGGGCCAGACGGGCTACCGCGACACGCTGCGCAAGATCCGGAATTTCAAGCTGTCGAAGAACTGGCCCTGGCTGACCTTCCATGTGCTGCTGCTGGGCACGCTGACGCTGGCGGGGGCGCCGTGGGCCTACTTGATGTGGTGGGCGGCGGAGCTGACCGTGTATCCGGCGATCGTCCGCCTGCGGCAGATCGGCGAGCATGGCACGGCAAAGGACCGCACGAGCCTAGACCCGCGCCTCAATACCGGCACGACCGTGGCGCCGTTCTGGCAGCGCGTGTTCATTGCGCCGAACGACGTGAACTACCACCTCGAGCACCACATGTTCGCGAGCATTCCGCCTTACCGGCTCGGCAAGCTGCACCGGCTGCTGGAATCACGCGGCTACTATGACGGTTTCGACTGCATCTCGCGCGGCTATGGCGATGTGCTGCGGCGCGCCGTTCGTTCGGACGCGCCGCGGATGCTGGCGGCGGAGTAAGCAGGCATCCGGCTGCCTCGAACGGCTCATCCTGAGCGAAGTCGAAGGACGAGCCGGGGCTTGCGGGCGCTGGGCTTGGCCCATCCTTCGATTTCGCTCAGGATGAGCGTTTGATTTGTTTGGTGAGGCCTACATCGGCTCCGTCCGATAGGGCGCGAGGTCAGGGAAGACCGGCTCGCGCTTTTCGGCGCGGGCGGCGAAGGCTTCGGCCATGTGCGGCGGCGGGAACATGGCTGTGTTCCAGAGGCCGATATAGTCGAGCGTTTCGGCGGTGGTGTGGTCGCGGCCGTAATTGATCAGAACTTTCGAGCCGGTGACGGCGAGCGGGTTTTTCGAGGCGATCTCGCGGGCCGTGGCGAGGACGCCGGCGACGAGCTCTTCATGCGTGTCATAGATGTCGTTGACGAGGCCGATTTCCTTCGCCTTCGCGGCGTCGATGCGGCGGCCGGTATAGGCGAGTTCTTTCACCCAGCCTTCCGGGATGTAGCGCTGCAGGCGCGGGAAGGTGCCGACATCGGCGGTCATCGCGATGTTGATTTCCATGATGCAGAAATAGGCGTCTTTCGTGCACCAGCGGATGTCGCCGGCGGTGATCATGTCGATGGCGCCGCCGATGACTGCGCCGTGGCAGGCGAAGAGGACGGGGATGCGCGCGTCTTCCATGCAGTTGAAGGAAGCCTGGATGGCTTTCACGTTGGTGCGGAAAGCCTCGGCCATGACATAGCGGTCATGCTCGGCGGCGGGGCGGGGCGAGGTGAAGACGGATGTGTCCATGCCGGCGGAGAAATGCTTGCCTGTGGACGAGATGACGATGACGCGGGCGAGGGCGTGCTGGTCGATGGTGCGGACGATTTCCGGAAGCTCGTTCCAGAAAGCCTTGTTCATCGTGTTCATCGCCTCGGGACGGTTCATCTGGATGTGGGCGACCTTGTCCTCGATGGTGACCTTGAAGGCCTCGTAGGATTTTTTCAGCATGGGCAGGTTCCTCCGTTTGGTGCGGAGTGTAGCAGGCTGGCGGGGAGCGGCGAGGGGTGACGCGGGGGGAGCCCTTGCTGCGGATGCCAAAGGGGGAGCGCTCACGCGCTCCCCCTCCCAGCACATCCGTTCGAACAAAGGGGGTCAGTTCGGCAGGAGTACCTTGTCGACGACGTGAATGACGCCGTTCGACTGGTCGACATCGGCGATGGTGACGGTGGCGGCATTGCCGCTCTCGTCGGTGACATAGGCAGCGCCGTCCTTCGTCCAGAAGGTCAGCGTGTCGCCGCTGACGGTGGTCAGCGTGGCCTTGCCACCTTCAGCCTCTGCCAGGGCGATGAGATCGGCCGCCTTGAGGTCGCCGGCAACAACGTGGGCGGTGAGGATCTTCGTCAGCGTGTCCTTGTTCTCCGGCAGGAGCAGGCTGTCGACAGTGCCGGCGGGCAGGGCTTCGAAGGCGCTGTTGACCGGCGCGAAGACCGTGAACGGGCCCGGACCGGAGAGGGTTTCGACGAGACCGGCAGCCGTGACGGCCGCAACGAGGGTGGTGTGGTCGGCTGAATTGACGGCGTTCTCGACGATGTTGCGGTTCGGATACATTTCGGCGCCGCCGACCATGACGGTCGTCATCGGGGCTTCTTCCGGCATCTTTTCGCTGGTGGTTGCGGTGGTTTCGGCCTCGGCAGAGAGGGCGGCAGGCTTAGCGGCTTCGGTCGGCGTGCAAGCGGCCGCGAGCGCTGCGGCGGCGGCGCCGAGCATCAGGGTACGGAGTTTCATGAATCTGGTATCCTTCGTGTATGTGGGATCGAGCCGGATTGTTGGTTCGATGCATCGCATACGCAGGCCCGTGCGGATTGGCCGTCTCGATCACGCGTTCGTGATCAGCCAGCGGCGGCGTCAGGCCTTCGCGGTTTCGGCCCGGACTGGGCGGGCGAGCAGGGTCACGATGGCCTGGTCGACGCTGATTTCGCCTTCGACGACGGCGGCGACGGCTTCGCTGATCGGCATCTCGATGCCTTTCGAGCGGGCAAGCTGGCGCAGCACGGGCGCTGTCGCGACGCCTTCGGTGACGGAGTTGCGGGCACCGAGAACGCTGGCGAGGGACTGGCCCTGTCCGAGCGCGAGGCCGAGCGACATGTTGCGGCTGGTCTCGGAAGAGCAGGTGAGCACGAGGTCGCCGAGGCCGGAGAGGCCGGTCAAGGTTTCAGCCTGCGCGCCCATGGCGAGGGCGAGGCGCGTCATCTCGGCATAGCCGCGCGCGAGCGTGGCGGCGTGGGCGGAGCGGCCGAGGCCTTTGCCGAGCGTGATGCCGCACGCGATGGCGAGGACGTTCTTCACGGCGCCGCCGATTTCCGCACCGAGAAGGTCCGTACCCAGATAAGGCCGGAAGGTCGGGGTGGAGATCGCCTGGATCAGTTCGGCGCCGAGCGCGGCGTCCTGCATGGCGAGGGTGACGGCGGTGGGCAGGCCCTTGGCGACGTCGATCGCGAACGAGGGGCCGGACATCACGGCGGGCACGGCTTCCGGGAGTTCCTCGGCGAGCACTTCGGTCATGAACTTGGCCGTCGAGAGCTCGATGCCTTTGGAGCAGAGCACGACCGGCGCGCCGGGCTTCAGCCAGCCTTCCAGGCGGGTCAGCACGCCGCGTGTATGCTGCGCGGGCGCGACCGCGAAGAGCGCGTCGAAGCCGGCGAGGTCGCCGAGGTTCGTCGTGGCGCGCAGGGCGGGATTGAGCGGCACGCCGGGAAGGAAGGGCGTGTTCTCGTGGCGCGTGTTGATCGCCTCGACGACCTCCGGCTCGAGCGCCCATATCAGCACGGACTGGCCCTCGCGCGTCAGCATCTGCGCGATGGCGGTGCCCCAGGCGCCGCCGCCGATGACGCCGATGGATTTGAAGTGCGTTGTCATGGCGCTGGTTTGGCCGAAGCCGGGGCGAGGGGCAAGCCGGGCTCAGCTGGCGGGGTGGGTGACGGCGTCGAGGCGGCGGCGGGCGGCGAGCACGATCAGTGCGGCAAGCGCGGCGAAGGCGGCGCCGGCGAGGAAGGTGGCGACGGAGCCTTTCCAGTCCCACAGCGCGCCGGCGATGACGCTGGCGAGCAGCAGCGCGATGCCGGAGGACAGGTTGAACAGGCCGAAGGCGGAGCCGCGCAAGTGGGCCGGCGCGTGGTCGGCAACGAGTTTGGCGAGGAGGCCTTGCGTGAGCGCCATGTGAGCGCCCCAGAGGCAGGTGCCGGCGAAGACGCCTGCCAAGCCGGGAGCGAGGGCGAGGCAAAGGTCCGCGCCGATGAGGGCGGCAAGGCCCAGCAGCAGGAGCGTTGAGGCGTTGAGACGGTCCGAGGCGGAGCCGGCGGGGTAGGCGCCTGCGGAATAGATGAGGTTCATGACGACAAAGACGATCGGCGTCAGCGCGAGCGGCAGGCCTGCTTCGCTGGCGCGCAGGATGAGGAAGGCTTCGCTGAACCGGGCGAGCGTGAAGACGACTCCGATGGCGACGACTGTCCAGAATATGTGGCTGAACTGGCCGATGGATTTGAAGTCGATGGGTGGCCTGCGGACGGCTTCGGCGGAGGCCGGGCGGCGGTCGCGCACGCCGAAGATGACGCAGAGGACGGCGATCATTCCAGGGATGACGGCGACCCAGAAGACTGCGCGGATGTCGGAGGCGAAGAGCGCCATCAGGCCGATGGCGAGAAGCGGACCAGCGAAGGCGCCGACGGTGTCGAGCGACTGGCGCAGGCCAAAGGCGCGGCCGCGGATTTCTGGCGGCGTGACGTCGGCCACGAGCGCATCGCGGGGTGCGCCGCGGATGCCCTTGCCGATCCGGTCCGCGAAGCGCGCGGCGAGGACGACCATCGGGCCGCCAGCGAGGGCGAAGAAGGGCTTGGTGAACGCGCCGAGGCCGTAACCGAGGAGGAGCAGCGGCTTACGCCGCCCGATCTTGTCCGAGATGTAGCCGGAAAAGATTTTAGAGATCGCGGCAGTGGACTCAGCGACGCCGTCGATGATGCCTACGAGCAGGACGCTGGCGCCGAGCGTGGCGGTGAGAAAGAGCGGCAGCAGCGAGTGAATCATCTCCGAAGAGATGTCCATGAACAGGCTGACGAGGCCGAGGGCCCAGACGGTTGGCGGGATGGCGGGGCGAGTGACTTTCAGTGCCACGCCCCCGCGCCTCAGGCGAAGACGAAGGTGGCGGACTCGTCGCCGGCGGTGATCTTCACCTTGCGGCCGACCGGGCTCGCGTCCTGGCGCAGGACGGCGAGTTCGGTGGCGCCTGCATTGTTGGCGATGACGCGGCGGCCGTCGGCAAAGCGGGCGAAGATGATGCCGCGCTCCGGGCCGTCCTTGCCGTGGGTGACGGTGAAGGTCTCGAGGGTCGCGTCGCCCGAGACGATGGCGACTTCAACCTGCGTCTTTGGTTTCGCGGAGGGCTCGGCAGGTGAGAAGGATTTGGGCGGCGTGGTCGAATAGACGCCGGCGGACTCCTTCGTCATCCAGCCGCCGTTGGCGAGGACGAGGCCGAAATTGCCGTGGTTCTTGCGCAGCGTCTGCACCATCTCGGCTATTCCGTGCAGGGAGTAATTGTTTCCCGGGCCGCCGAAGAAGGGCAGGCCGCCTGTCAGGGTCAGCGGGCGCTTGTCGGTCTTCCAGTCGAGACCGAGGGCGGCGGCGCCGGAGAAGACGGCGCAGGGGAAGCAGGAATAGAGATCGAAATGCCGGATCTCGGACTGGGCCTTGCCGGCTTGCGCGAGGGCGCGGGAGACGGCGGTGTCCATCGCCCAGGAGCGGTCGAGTACGGGGCGAAGCGAGATCAGGTCGTCGCCCGCATCGCCGCCGCCGTGCAGGTAGACGCGCTTCGATTCCGGCACGCCGAGCTCATCGGCTTTGGATGACGATACGAGGATCGCCGCGGCGCCCTGGTTCACGGCGTCCTGCGCGATGAACCATTTCAGGAAGGGGTCGGCGTATTCGTAGTTTTCTTTCGACGGCGTCGAGAGGAAGTCGATGCTGTGCTCGACCGGGAACTGGGCATACTTGTTCTTAGCGGCGACGGCGGTGAAGGGCTGGAAGAGTTCGGCCATGGCCTTGCGCTGGCCGGAGCGCGAGCGGCCTTCGCGGGCGGCGATGGCGTTTTCGAACAGGCCGTAGAAATAGGCCGGTGCGACAAGGCCGTGCTTGATCTCCTCGCGCGACAGCATCATCGGACCCATGCCGCGATCCTCATACGGAGCATCGTCGCTGTCGGCCCAGTTGATGCCGACATTGTGCTTGCGCGCGCCCTTCGAGGCGCGGTTCGCTTCCGATCCGGAAATGAGCACGGCGTCGATTTCGCCGGCATGGATGCGGCGGGCCATCTCGTTGACGAGGGCCTGCGGGCTCTGGCCGCCGACGGTTTCGTAGATCAGGCGCGCGGGGCTGGTGCCGGTCTCGCGGGCGAGGGTGCCCGGCAGGTTGGTGTTGTGGCCGTGCGGATGCGCGGCGCGGCCGACGGAGTCTTCGAAGATACGCACGATAGCAATCGTGTCGATGGCGCCCGCGATACCAGATGCGCCGGTGTCGGCGAGGGCCGCCTTCGAGGCGTCTGCCATCAGGGAGAGCGGCGAGGGCGCGCCGGCGGCGCCGGACTTGCCGTCCCATTGGCTGAGTGACTGGCCGACGCCGATGAGGACCGGAAGATCACCTTTGGCCATGACATTACTCCCTGAAGCCTGTGTCCCGGCGGTTTAACGCGCACGGAAAGCCGGGGCGAGGGGGGACGTTGGGGAAGCCGCTCAGCGGGCGAGGGCGAGGTCGGCGAGGATGGCGGCGGGGAGGGCCGGATCGATGACGGCGGTGATGTGGGTGCCCGTGAGCTGCTGGTAGCGGGCGCCGGGAATTTTCGCTGCGAGGGTGGGGCCGGAGCCGTTGTCGAGATCCTGGTCGCCGGTGAGGACGAGGGTGGGCACGTCGAAGGTCGCAAGCAGGTCGGCGGGCGTGTAGGTGCGCGCCGAGAGGGCGCCGAGGTAGCCTTTCAACGTGCCGCCGGTCGCTCTGGCGCGGGCGAGGATGGCCTTGGCGCCGGGCGTGTCCTTGCCGGCGAGGCCCTCTTCGATAGCGGCGCGGAAAGCCGTGTTGCGGCGGGCGTCGAACTCGTCCGCGACGGCGTCGCCTATGCCGCCCAGGATGAGGCGGCCGGTCTGGCGGAAGAGCAGGTGGAAGCGGAGCGCAGAGATGGCGCCCATCGAGTAGCCGATGGTGGCGAAGGGCGGCGCGCCGAGATGGCGGACCAGCGCGATCTGGTCGCGCGCGACGGCGTCGGCGGGCCAGGCTTCCGGCGGCGCGTCGAAGGGCGAGGCGCCATGTCCGCGCAGGTCCGGCGCGATGACGCGGTAGCCAGCGGCGGCGATCTTTTGCGCGATGCCTGGCTGGAACCAGTTCAGGTCTGCGTTGCCGGAGAAGCCGTGAAGCAGGAAGACGAGCGGGCCGCTGCCGAGATCATGGTAGCTGACCGGCGTGCCGTCGAAGGAGCTGTAGGTTTTCATGGCGGGCAGGTGGACGTGAGCCAGCGCGGGCGTCAAGCTTGCCCCAAAAGAAAAGCCCGCCCGGAGATCTCGGGCGGGCTTCTTACTTGCTGGGCCCGATACTAGAGCACGTCCAGCATTTCCGCAACGAGGGGGTGGCGAACCACGTCGGCGGCTTCGAGCCGGATGACGGCGGCGCCGGAGAGCGCTTCGAGGCGCTCGGCGGCTTTGGCGAGGCCGGAGAATTCCGGGAGCAGGTCCGACTGGCCGGGGTCGCCGGTGATGACCATGGTGGAATGCCAGCCGAGGCGGGTGAGGAGCATCTTGAGCTGCGTGTAGGTGCAGTTCTGCGCTTCATCGATGACCACGAAGGCATTGTTCAGTGTACGGCCGCGCATGAAGCCGATGGGCGCGATCTCGATCGTGCCTTCGGCGAGCATGTGTTTCAGCTGGGCGGGCGAGAGCCGGTCGGCGAGGGCGTCGTAAAGTGGGCGCAGGTAGGGCGCGAGCTTGTCTTCCATTCCGCCCGGCAGGAAGCCGAGCTGCTCGCCTGCCTCAACGGCGGGGCGCGACAGGATGATCTTCGAGACCTTGCCTTTCTGCAGCGCTTCGACCGCTTTGCAGATGGCGAGGTAGGTCTTGCCGGTGCCGGCCGGGCCGAGGGCGCAGACCAGGGCGTGGCTTTCCATGGCGTTCATCAGCTGGGCCTGGTTTTCCGAGCGCGGCTTGACGGTTTTCTGGTAGCGCTGGGTGCGCTCGTGCGGCTGGACGTTGGTGATCGTGTCGCCGTCGTCCGGATGCCAGCTGCGCCGGCCGCCTTCTATGGCGTGGAGTTGAGGTCCCTTGCTGCGGGCCGGCTCGTCGAACCAGGCCGAGGGACGAACCTCGGTAGCTGTCTTCAGGCGCTTGGCTGCGTTGCGTTTACCCATGGGATGCCTCCTTGGCTGCGGGCATGAAAAAAGCCGCTGGCGACTGCGCAGCGGCTCGGCGAAATGGTGAGGTGGGGGCGCGCCCGTGGTGAGGCGGGCAGCCGGTCTCCGGAAGGATTGCTCCCGGCGGTGAGGGATGAACTGGCGCGTAAACGGCCATTGCCTCTCCGAATCTACAACCTTTATAGACTACCACCATTATCAGACGGTTAAGTGACATTCCGCAGCCGGAACAACAAATGCGACAGGGGAGCCCAAAAAATGGCCACGTATGAACTGGATGGAGTCAGGCCCACGTTGCCGGCGAGCGGAAACTGCTGGATTGCCGGCAGCGCCGAGGTGATGGGCAACGTAATCCTGCGCGAAAATGCATCAGTCTGGTATGGCTGTGTGCTGCGCGGCGACAATGACCCGATCACGATCGGCGAGAATACGAATATCCAGGACCTGAGCGTGATCCATACGGACATCGGTGCGCCGGTCACCATCGGGGCGAACGTGACGGTGGGTCACCGGGTGATCCTGCACGGGTGCGAGATTGGCGACGACACGCTGATCGGGATGGGCTCGACCATCCTCAACCGCGTGAAGATCGGCCGTAACTGCATTATCGGTGCGAACACACTGATCTCCGAAGGCAAGGAGATTCCGGACAATTCGCTGGTGATGGGCGCGCCGGGCAAGGTGGTGAAGGAGCTCTCGCCGCAGCAGGTGCAGATGATCAGGATGTCGGCGCTGCACTATGTGGAGAACTGGAAGAAGCACCAGGCGAAGCTGGTCAAGATCGTTTAGTCCGCAGACGGAAGGGACGCGTTCCACACGGCAAGGATGGCTTCCGAGCCCTGGGCGGACAGGCCGGTCCAGCCGAGGCGCGCGTCCCGGGATTCGAAGATCAGGAACTGGGCGCCGGCAGGCGCGGCGGCCTCGAGCGCGCGGCGGATGTCGCTGAGCCCGCGCGAGGAGCGCAGGATAAAGGTGCCGGGCATAGGCTCTGAAAAGCGCCCGAGCAGGTTGAGCGCGGCGCCGATGACGTGCCGGCGGCTTGCGGCGGTCTCGGCGCCGGCGATGATCACGAAGTTCGAGGCCTCGGCGCGGCGTGCGGCGCGGATTGCGAGATAGGCCTCGATGCGGGCGCGCAGCGGCGGGTGGTCGAGTGCGGGCAGGAAGGGTTCGCCGTCGCCGCACGAGATGCGCGTGAGCGGGTTGATCTTGCCGGCATCGGCGAAGGCCTGAAGCTGGCCAAGCGTGAAGGGGCCGTGTGCCTCGTTGCGGCTCATCACATGCCAGACAGCGGGGTCAAGGTCGGCCAGGTTGAGGGCGGAGTCCGGTGCGGGACGCGCCGCCTTGGACGGCAGGACGCGGTCGATGCGGGGACGTGCGCGCATGGTCAGCCCTCGGCCGCCTCGGCGCCGCGCAGGTAGCGGACGGCGAACTTGCGGCCGGCAACGCGCACGACTTCTGCGGGAAGGTTGCCGGTGTGGACCCGGTCGCCGACAAAGGGCGGGGTGCCGAGCGCTTCGAACGCGGCGCCGGTGAGCGAGATGTCGGTGAGGCGGCACTGCAGCTGCGTGCCGTCGGAGAGGACAACGACCGCCTGCCCGTTGGCGGGGTAGCGGGTGGCGCCTCGGTCCTCGGCGAGGCCGAGCGTATCCTTGTTGAGGAGCCAGGTGAGCCGGTCAGCGAGCTTGTCCCGCTTGAGGGTCGAGGTCTTGAAGCGGACGGCGAAGCCGCCGGGGGTCATGCGGACGACGTCGGCGACGACGCGGCCGAGCTCGTCGAAATAGCAGACAATCTGCTGGCCGGAATCCGGCGGCACCGAGGACAGGATGAAAGCGCCGTCGCAGGAGACGTTCGAGGTCAGCAGTTCGCGGTCTTCGGCTTCGGATGTCAGGAAACGGCCCGACAGGCGAAGGTCGACGCGCTTGTAGCTACGCCGGTCCCGCTTGGGGATGGCGCCGGAAGTGGGCGCCGGGCGGAGGAAGTCTGGCATCGTCATCTCGACGGAATCCTGGCTGCAGGAACACCGCCGGCCGCAGCGTTCCCGCCTTCCAGATAAGATCGGAAGATTGACAATTGGTTGCCTCGATCGCGGCAACGGCGTTAGGCATAATAGTGCATAAACCATGTCAGGAGTTGACCCCACGTGAGTACCGAAACGTTTGACTATGTGATCGTCGGGGCCGGCAGCGCCGGGTGCGTGCTGGCCAACCGGCTGTCGGCCGATCCGGCGATCCGGGTCTGCCTGATCGAGGCGGGCAAGAAGGACACGGCGCTGATGGTGCGCATGCCGGCCGGCGTCGGCAGCCTCATCAAGGAGGCCAATGACCATAACTGGGGTTTTTACACCGAGCCACAGAAGCACATGGACGGGCGCAAGCTTTACTGGCCGCGCGGCAAGGGCTGGGGCGGGTCGTCGTCGATCAACGGGATGATCTACATCCGCGGGCATGCGGGCGACTATGATCAATGGGGTCAGATGGGTCTGAAGGGCTGGAGCTATGCGGACGTGCTGCCCTATTTCAAGCGCGCCGAGACGTATGAGGGCGGCGCCAATGATTTCCATGGCGGCGGCGGGCCACTGAATGTTTCCGAGAGCCCGCTGACAAGCCCGATCTACAAGGCGTTCATCGAAGCGGGCCGCGAGGCGGGTTATCCGGTCACGAACGACTTCAACGGCGCCCAGCAGGAAGGCTTTGGGCCCTACCAGCGCACGATCCACAGGGGCGAGCGCTGGAGCGCGTCGTTTGCCTACCTGCGCCCGATCGAAGGGACGCGGGCGAACCTCAAGGTGATCTCGACCGGGCTTGTAACGCGGGTGCTGATCGAGGGCGGCAAGGCGGTGGGCGCCGAGTTCGTGGAAGCGAAGGGGCAGGTCGCCTCGAGCGTCCGCGCGAGCCGGGAAGTGATTGTTTGCGCCGGGGCCGTGCAGTCGCCGCAACTGTTGCAGCTGTCCGGCATCGGCGATCCGGACGCGCTGAAGGCGCTTGGCATCGACGTGAAAGCGGCGTCGCCAAACGTTGGCAAGAACCTCCAGGATCACCTCGACGTGACCGTGATCAACAAGATGACGCAGGGCCAGTCGGCCTATTCAATGCAGAAAGGCATCAAGAAGCTGTTCGTCGGGATCCAGTATCTGGCGACCCAGAAGGGCGCCGGCGCCGACAACTTCCTGCAGGCCGGCGCGTTCCTGAAATCGCGTGAAGGGCTGGAGATGCCTGACCTGCAATTGCACGTCGTCAACGCCATCATGATGAACCACGGAAACCATCAGCCGACGGAAGATGGGTTCACTGTGCACGCCTGCCAGCTGCGGCCGGAGAGCAAGGGCACGGTGATGCTGAAATCAGCGGATCCGTTCGATCATCCGGCAATTGACCCGAACTATCTCGCGACTGAGGAAGACCGCCGGGCGCTGCGCCAGTCGGTGAAGATGGTGCGCGATGTTTGCCGCCAGGCGGCGCTGGCACCGTACAAGGGCGACGAAATCATGCCCGGTTCGGGCGTGGTGTCGGATGCCGACGTGGATGCCTTCATCCGCGCCAAGGGCGAGACGATCTACCACCCGGTGGGGACGGTCTCGATGGGTACGGCGTCGTCGAGCCCGGTCGACGGCGAGCTCAGGGTGCGCGGCATCGAGGGGCTGCGGGTCGTGGATGCGTCGGTCATGCCGACCCTGATCGGCGGCAATACCAACGCGCCGACGATCATGGTGGCCGAGAAGGCCGCCGACATGATCCTGGGCGCAAAGCCGCCGGCGCCAGAGGAGCCAAAGCGCGCATTGGCGCCGGCCTAGTGGTTGGCGACGAGCCGCAGCTGCGGGCCTGACCGGCGGGTATCCGGCGGCACCAGCATCGAGATGCGGTGGCGGAAGACCGGCTTGCTGGTGAGCATCGGCTCACTGGCAAGCGTCTGGTAGAGGCCGAGCATGCGCAGGCGGGGCGAGCGGCCCGATTCGACGCTGAGGGGCATCAGCGTGATTTCGAGTTCGACACATTCGCCGTTGAGCGTCTCGCCGCGGCCACGCACGACGCCGGGCGCGCCGTCGAAGCGGATGGCTTCCATGAAGGCGGCCATCATGGCGCGGTCGGGGCCGGTCCAGAGGTCTAGGTAGTTGTGGTTCACGAGGTTGCGGCCGACGAGCACGTTCAGCACGGCGCCGGAAGTGCGCACCAGCCAGGACTGGTCGTCGCGCTGCTCGACCACAAAGATGCGGTCAATCAGGCTCTCATGGTCGCGTGCGTCGGGGCCGGCAAGCGCATGCGCCTTGGGGTCGGCCTGCATGCGGCGCCAGGCGTCCAGCAGGACGCGGGTATTCGGGTGGATCGACCTGTCGATCATGAAACGGGAGTACTCCGGGTGACAATTTCCGGGCCCGTGGGAGACCCGTCCGGAGCTCACAATCGCAATATCCATTCCAGATCGCGGTTCACCGGGGATGGGAAAGTCTCGCCTCAAAAGACGCCTCTTATCCCCCAAGAGCGCATCCCTCCCCGGTGGTCCATCGCGCGTCAGGGGAAACGGCAATCTGCCGGCCTCGAAGGCCGTTCCAAGGCGGAACACTCTGCCCGGGTGTGCATTGGCCGCAACAGGCGAAATCTATTTGCGCGGAAGCGCTGATTTCATGGGCCGGCGCGCGCACCGAAGGCAGAGGCGGCACTTGCGCTCGTTCTGGCAGGCTGATTTATCCTTTCCGAAAATAAATGAAGACGGGATTCGCCTGCGAAAACCCGGTCTCGAGACTACCGTTTGAGCTTCAACTCCCAGGAAGGAAATTCCGAGTGTTTTCTTATAATTCGAACAAGGCCCGCTTCGGCGGGCTTAAGGCGATTCTTTGCCTTGGCGTGGGCGTGACCGCCCTCACCGCGCTGGCCGCCCCGGCGGTCGCACAGGAAGAGGCCGATGACGAGTCGCGCACGCTGCAGACCGTCACGATCACGGCCACCAAGCGCGAGCAGACCCTTCAGGACGTGCCGATTGCCGTCTCCGTGGTCGACGATTCGACCATTGAGCGCGCGGCCATCGTTGACCTCAACGATCTCCAGTCGATCGTTCCGTCGCTGCAGGTTGGCCAGCTGCAATCGTCGGCCAATACCAACTTCGTGATCCGCGGCTTTGGCAACGGCGCAAACAACGCCGGCATCGAGCCTTCGGTCGGCGTGTTCATCGACGGCGTTTACCGGTCGCGTTCGGCCTCGCAGATTTCGGACCTTCCGAACATCGAGCGGGTTGAGGTGCTTCGCGGTCCGCAATCGACGCTGTTCGGCAAGAACGCTTCGGCGGGCGTCATCTCGGTGGTGACCAAGAAGCCGCAATTCGAGTTCGGCGGCGTGGTGGATGCCACGATCAGCAACTTCAACGGCTACCGCGTGAACGGCTACGTGACCGGTCCGCTGACGGACAATATCGCCGGCGCTGTGGGTGTGACCTACAACAAGCGCGACGGCTATGTTGAAGACCTGGGCGGCGGCCCGGACCAGAACGAGCGCAACCGTTACGGCATCCGCGGCGACCTGCTGTTCGAGCCGAACGAGAACCTCTCAATGCGCCTGATGGGCGACTATGACACGATCGACGAAGTCTGCTGCGCGGCGGGCAACGTGATCAACGGGCCGACGGGCGCAATCGTCCAGGCCATCGGCGGCAATCTCGCTGCCGAAGATCCGTTCAGCTACGAGGTCTATTACAACTACGGTTCGACCAACAAGATCGACAATGGCGGTCTGTCCTTCCAGGCCGACTATGATCTCGGCGAAGTGCAGCTGACCTCGATCACGGCTTACCGTGAATCGAAAATGGACACCAACCAGGACTCCGACTTCACCAGCGCAGACCTGATTGGCCGCAACGCCAACAAGACCGACATCCAGACGTTCACGCAGGAATTCCGCGTATCGTCGTCGGGCGATGGCAACATCGACTGGATGCTAGGCGCGTTCTATTTCGACGAATCCGTCGCCATCGAGAACGACTTCCGTTACGGCGACGATTTCCGTGCGTATGCGGATGTCCTGTCGGGCGGCGCGCTCAACACGGTCGAGTTCCTGCTCGGCGGAGCACCGGCGGTCGGTAACCTGTTCGGCCAGTCCGGCCAAGGTCTTGCCGAAGAGTTCGGTCTGGACAACCAGTCCGTCTCGCTGTTCGGCACCGTGGACTATCATGTCAATGACCGCGCGACCGTGACGTTCGGCTTGAACTACACGGATGACGAGAAGGACGCCTACGGACGGATCGTCAATACCGACGCCTTCTCCGCGCTCGATCTCGTGGCACTCGGCGTTGCGGCCGGCGTTCCGGCCCCGGTTGCCAACAACCCCACCTTCAACCCGTTCCTGGCGCTGCGTCCGCTGCAGTTCCTGCCGCCGTTCCTGGCGTTCCCGAACGCGGTCGAGTCGGGCCAGACCCACGACAACGACATCAGCACGACGACGCGGTTCGCATTCGACCTGACGGACAACGTGAACGTCTACCTGTCGTATGCGACCGGCTTCAAGGCGACGTCCTGGAACCTGTCACGCGACTCGCGTCCGTTCGCGTCGGACTTTGTTCCGGGCTCGCCGGCTTCGTCGCCGGCCCCGGCCGGATCGCCGATCCGCGATGCCGGCCTCGCCGTGCCGAACCTCGGAACCGGCACACGGTTCGCCGGTCCGGAGGAAGCGTCGGTGATCGAGGCAGGCGTCAAGGCCCAGTTCGACCGCCTGGCGTTCAACCTCGCTGTGTTCGACCAGGTGATCGACGGGTTCCAGTCGAACGTGTTCACCGGTACCGGCTTTGCCCTCGCCAACGCGGGCAAGCAGTCGAACCAGGGCGTGGAAGTCGACGTCACCTGGACGCCGATCGATCCGCTGCTGCTGACCTTCGCCGGCACCTTCCAGGATCCGCTGTATGACAGCTTCGAGAATTCGGCTTCGGGCGACATCTCGGGCCTAGTGCCATCGGATATCCCCGAGGTCATCACGTCGACGGCTGCGACCTACTTCTTCGAAGTTGCCGGCATGGAATCCTTCGTGCGGGCTGACTGGCAGTATGAAGGCCCGTCGACCTACTTCGACTCGCCGGCAGACCAGGCGGCCATCGGCATCGAGAAAGAGGCCAGCATCTTCAACGCTTCGGCCGGTTTCGAAACGGATGGCGGTCTGGGCGTGACGGTCTGGGCACGCAACCTGACGGACGAGCAGTACATCACCGTGGCTTTCCCGTCGGTGGCACAGGCTGGGTCGATCTCGGGTTACCCGAACCAGCCGCGCACGTTCGGCGTGACGGTGAAGAAGCGTTTCTAGGCTTCGCCAGACGCCAAAATGAAGGAGGCCCCGCTGGTGACGGCGGGGCCTTTGTCGTTTCAGGCCTTGTGCGTTGCCCGCAGGGCGGCCGCTGCGAGGACGAAGCTGATGACTTCAAATGCCACGAAGGTCGCAAAGGCCGGGGCAGGCGGCGGGCCGAGCAACAGCGCGGCGGCGCGGGCGAAGCTATAGCCGCCCATATAGACGACGAGGAACCACAAGGCGGGCTGGCGGAGTGCGGTGCGGGCAGCGCCTGCCCCGCACAGGCCCGCCGCCGCGAGGCTGACGCCGCCGTAGATACCCCGCAGCTCGTAGGCGCCATTGGGCCCGGAAACCTGCATGCCGAGCCCTGAGGCCATCTCAAGGGGGCTCACGAGCGACCAGAGGCCGAAGGCAGCGAACATGAGCGCCATGAGGGCGAGGAAAATGCGGATCAGCATGCGGGAGTAAGTAGGCGGCGGCGCGGCGGCGGCAATGGCGGCGCGGGGTAGGGATGGCGGGCCGGGCGACCCTATATAGAGTGGCGGCGCGCTCGTTCGCCGAAGCCGGAGCCTGCATGACCACCAAGAATCGCCAGCCCCCCATCATCAATGCGCCCTGGCCAGTGGCTGGCTTTGCGCTCGTGCTGATCGGCCTGCACCTCGCCCGGATATTGCTGCCGAACGGGCTCCAGAATGCGGTCTTCTATTATGGAGCGCTGATGCCGGAGCGATTTTGGGCGCCGGCGGGGGCGTTTTCGGTGACCGGGCTGCCCGCCTATTCCGGTCCGGTGGAAGCTTTCGTGCCGATGGTTGCAAGCGCGCTGATCCACTCCGACTGGATGCACGTGATCCTCAACGCGGCGTTTATCGTGGCACTGGGAAAGCCGTTGCTTGAGCTGTTGCGGCGGGCGTGGCCGGGGCGCGAACCTTCGGCATCGGCCTGGTTGCTCGGGCTCTTCCTGTTCTCCCAGATCGTCAGCAGCCTCGCTTACCTGTTCTCGAACATTCCGGACGGCGGGCCTGCGATTGGCGCATCGGGCGGCGCCAGCGGCCTCCTGGCGGCGGTCCTGCTGCTAAGGGAAGGGCCCGGCACCTGGCTCGCCAGTCGCCGATTCCTGGTGACCAGCGCGATGTTTGTCGCCGGCAACGCCCTGTTCGCGTTCATGGGGCCGCAATTGCTGGGGGCCAGTATCGCCTGGGAAGCGCACGTCGGCGGCTATATCGGCGGCGCATTGTTCATGCGCGGCCTGATCTGGCGGATGCAGGCGCCGGCGACGTAGGGGCCAGGAAGCCGGTCGATTCGGGCGCGGGGGTGTGCTATCCTGCCGCAGGCACGCACCGGCAAAGCCGGGCGATGCGGGACGGGAGGCCCAAACGATGATTGTCGAGCAGATCCTGAATGACAAAGGCCGGGTGGTGGTGACCCTGAAAGCGGACCACACGCTGAAAGAGGCCGCCCAGTTGCTCGATGACAAGAAGATCGGCGCGGTGGTGACGCTGGGCGCCAATGACGAGATCATCGGTGTACTGTCGGAACGCGATATCGTGCGCCAGGTGGCACGGCAGGGCGCAGACGCCCTGCAAATGCTGGTTGGCGCGGCGATGACGCGCTCGGTGGTGACCGTGCATGCCGCGACCCCGATCGACGAAGCGCTGCAGACGATGACCGACCGGCGCATCCGGCACCTTCCTGTGGTGCACAACGAGCGCCTCACCGGCGTGATCTCGATCGGCGATCTGGTGAAGTGGAAGATCGCCGAAGCCGAGGCCGAAGCGCAGGCAATGAAGTCCTATCTGTCGGCCCAGTACTGAGACCGCAGAAAATCGCACCTAACCTGTGAAATTCGCAGAGAAAGGGCTTGCGGCTTCGAACGCTCGCCGCTATCTCGCGCACTTCGCTGAACCGGCCCCTTGGGGCGGGTGAGGCGGAGACCCGAAACGGTCGCCTCTCGGAAGAAAAGGGCTTGCCCTTTCCCCCGAACAGAGGCTATATGTTCGGTTCCTCTGAACGCCTGAATTTTTGGGCCGAGACAATCGGTCTAAGGGTTCTGTTCGCTCTGAAAACGGCAGGCTTTGTGGTTAATCCACTGAACTGCAGAAGAGCGAAAAAAGGGTGTTGACGGGGTAAAAGGTGGCCCATATAAGCCGCCACTTCGCCGGGCCCCACGGGGTTCGGAACTAGACTTCCCGGAGCGCCGCTCCAGCTGTTTGACATCGTAAGAGATAGGAAGAGAAACGCAGGCGGCGTGATGGCTTGCGGACATCGCGAGATGTCCAAACGATCACGACGAATGTGTTTCTTGAGAGAATTCTTTTTTCCATCGATCAGGTTTCGACCTGGTCTTTGCTAAAAGGGTTTCTCGTCAAAGAACGCAATACTTATGCTTAACAGCAAAGTGGCCGTCCATATTCCAATGGATGGTATCGTCAGATCAACACTCAACTTGAGAGTTTGATTCTGGCTCAGAACGAACGCTGGCGGCAGGCCTAACACATGCAAGTCGAACGATATAGTGGCAGACGGGTGAGTAACGCGTGGGAACGTGCCCTTCGCTTCGGAATAGCCCCGGGAAACTGGGAGTAATACCGGATACGCCGTATTGGGAAAGATTTATCGGCGAAGGATCGGCCCGCGTTGGATTAGCTAGTTGGTGAGGTAATGGCTCACAAAGGCGACGATCCATAGCTGGTCTGAGAGGATGATCAGCCACACTGGGACTGAGACACGGCCCAGACTCCTACGGGAGGCAGCAGTGGGGAATCTTGCACAATGGGCGAAAGCCTGATGCAGCCATGCCGCGTGAATGATGAAGGCCTTAGGGTTGTAAAATTCTTTCGTCAGGGATGATAATGACCGTACCTGAAGAAGAAGCCCCGGCTAACTTCGTGCCAGCAGCCGCGGTAATACGAAGGGGGCTAGCGTTGTTCGGAATTACTGGGCGTAAAGCGCACGTAGGCGGACTTTTAAGTCAGGTGTGAAATCCCGGGGCTCAACCTCGGAACTGCATTTGAAACTGGAAGTCTTGAGACCAGGAGAGGTTAGCGGAATACCGAGTGTAGAGGTGAAATTCGTAGATATTCGGTGGAACACCAGTGGCGAAGGCGGCTAACTGGACTGGTACTGACGCTGAGGTGCGAAAGTGTGGGGAGCAAACAGGATTAGATACCCTGGTAGTCCACACCGTAAACGATGAGAGCTAGTTGTTGGCAGGCATGCCTGTCGGTGACGCAGCTAACGCATTAAGCTCTCCGCCTGGGGAGTACGGCCGCAAGGTTAAAACTCAAAGAAATTGACGGGGGCCCGCACAAGCGGTGGAGCATGTGGTTTAATTCGAAGCAACGCGCAGAACCTTACCTACCCTTGACATCCCGGTTTCGGTATCCAGAGATGGTGTCCATCAGTTCGGCTGGTCCGGTGACAGGTGCTGCATGGCTGTCGTCAGCTCGTGTCGTGAGATGTTGGGTTAAGTCCCGCAACGAGCGCAACCCTCATCCTTAGTTGCCATCACGTTTGGGTGGGCACTCTAAGGAAACTGCCGGTGGTAAGCCGGAGGAAGGTGGGGATGACGTCAAGTCCTCATGGCCCTTACGGGTAGGGCTACACACGTGCTACAATGGCAGTGACAATGGGATAATCCCAAAAAGCTGTCTCAGTTCAGATTGTCCTCTGCAACTCGAGGGCATGAAGGTGGAATCGCTAGTAATCGTGGATCAGCATGCCACGGTGAATACGTTCCCGGGCCTTGTACACACCGCCCGTCACATCATGGGAATTGGTTCTACCCGAAGATCGTGCGCTAACTTCGGAGGCAGCGAGCCACGGTAGGATCAGTGACTGGGATGAAGTCGTAACAAGGTAGCCGTAGGGGAACCTGCGGCTGGATCACCTCCTTTCTAAGGATGCATCAGATTGTTTTGCTCACGCGAAACTCTGCTGCCCTAAGACATAGTCTTTCTTCGGAAAGACAAAACAGTATGCGGCGATCACGCCGTCTTCGTTTCTCTTCCTTCGTTCGTTGACCTGGCCATCCGGCCGGGTTGTTTTGCGAGCCCCGCGGGCGCCTGTCGCCTGTCTTCGACTAGGCTGCGGCGGCTTCGGCCAGCCCGGCTCGGGCCGGTAGCTCAGGTGGTTAGAGCGCACGCCTGATAAGCGTGAGGTCGGAAGTTCAACTCTTCCTCGGCCCACCATCGAAGCCTGCATCCAGTTTGGAGTCGCGGGATCCAGTCGTACAGGATCGGGGCCATAGCTCAGTTGGGAGAGCGCCTGATTTGCATTCAGGAGGCCGTCGGTTCGACTCCGTCTGGCTCCACCATCCTGCTCCGCACACGAACGAAAGAAGTTTATCCGTTTCCGGAGCGTACGCGCTCCGGGATATTTGTCATCGTAAGGGAAAGATTGATCCGGCAACGCGCCTGGTGGACCTCGCAAGAGGTTCCGTGCGTGCTTGCTTCAGCCGATAACGTGCCTGCAGCAATGCCGGCATGCAAAGGGTCAGTCTGCAAGAAACCAACAAAATAGTCTGACAGAGATCTGTGTGACGTGGAGCGTTCTGCGCTTTTCACTGCACATGGATTTCATGAGATCAAGCGTCAAAAGGGCATCCGGGGGATGTCTTGGCGGTAAGAGGCGATGAAAGACGTGGCACTCTGCGATAAGCACCGGGGAGGCGAGAGCACCCTTTGATCCGGTGATTTCTGAATGGGGAAACCCACCTCCGAGATGTTGGATAAATCATCCGTTCGCGGATGATATGTCTGACATTTCAATAGAGAGGTATTTTAACCTGAATACATAGGGTTAAAAAGCAAACCCGGGGAATTGAAACATCTGAGTACCCGGAGGAAAGGACATCAATTGAGACTCCGTTAGTAGCGGCGAGCGAACGCGGACCAGGCCTGGTCTGAAACAAGGAGAAGCATCTGGGAAGGTGCGCCGTAGTGGGTGATAGCCCCGTATCCGTAAAATGAAGACCTTTAAGAGTAGGGCGGGACACGTGAAATCCTGTCTGAACATGGGGGGACCACCCTCCAAGCCTAAGTACTCCTTACCGACCGATAGTGAACAAGTACCGTGAGGGAATGATGAAAAGAACCCCGATGAGGGGAGTGAAACAGATCCTGAAACCGGATGCCTACAAGCTGAGGGAGCTCTTCGGAGTGACCTCGTACCTTTTGTATAATGGGTCAACGACTTAGTGTTGCGTGCGAGCTTAAGCCGTTAGGTGTAGGCATAGCGAAAGCGAGTCTGAATAGGGCGACTGAGTACGTAGCATTAGACCCGAAGGCAAGTGATCTAGGTATGGGCAGGCTGAAGGTGCGGTAACACGCACTGGAGGGCCGAACCGTTGAATGTTGAAAAATTCTCGGATGACCTGTGCCTAGGGGTGAAAGGCCAATCAAACTTGCTGATAGCTGGTTCTCCGCGAAATCTATTTAGGTAGAGCGTCACGATTTAGACTCCAGGGGGTAGAGCACTGAATGGGCTAGGGGTCCTTACCGGATTACCAAACCTTCTCAAACTCCGAATACCTGGAAGTTATGCGTGGCAGACACACGGCGGGTGCTAACGTCCGTCGTGAAAAGGGAAACAACCCAGACCGCCGATTAAGGCCCCCAAGTCATAGCTAAGTGCGAAACGATGTGGGATTGCAGAGACAATCAGGAGGTTGGCTTAGAAGCAGCCATCCTTTAAAGAAAGCGTAACAGCTCACTGATCAAGCGATCCTGCGCGGAAAATGTATCGGGACTAAAGTTATGCGCCGAAATCGCGGACTCGTAAGAGTGGTAGCGGAGCGTTCCGTAAGCCGATGAAGGTGAACCGTGAGGTTTGCTGGAGGTATCGGAAGTGAGAATGTTGACATGAGTAGCGACAAAGAGGGTGAGAGACCCTCTCGCCGAAAGTCCAAGGGTTCCTGCGTAAAGCTAATCTGCGCAGGGTTAGCCGGCCCCTAAGGTCAGGCCGAAAGGCGTAGCCGATGGGAACCACGTTAATATTCGTGGGCCAGGGGATGAGTGACGGATTTCGAAAGCAGTGTTCTCTTATTGGATTGAGAATGCTGCCTGGAAGTCCCTGGAAATAGCCTCCCCACTAGACCGTACCCTAAACCGACACAGGTGGACTGGTAGAGCATACCAAGGCGCTTGAGAGAACTATGTTGAAGGAACTCGGCAAATTACCTCCGTAACTTCGGGAGAAGGAGGCCTCAATCTGGGCAACCAGGTCTGAGGGGCACAAAACTGGGGGTTGCGACTGTTTATCAAAAACACAGGGCTCTGCGAAGCCGCAAGGCGACGTATAGGGTCTGACGCCTGCCCGGTGCCGGAAGGTTAAAAGGAGAGGTGCAAGCCTTGAATTGAAGCCCCGGTGAACGGCGGCCGTAACTATAACGGTCCTAAGGTAGCGAAATTCCTTGTCGGGTAAGTTCCGACCTGCACGAATGGCGTAACGACTTCCCCACTGTCTCCAACATAGACTCAGCGAAATTGAATTCCCCGTGAAGATGCGGGGTACCCGCGGTCAGACGGAAAGACCCCGTGAACCTTTACTACAGCTTCACAGTGGCATTAAAGAAAATATGTGTAGGATAGGTGGGAGGCTTTGAAGCTCTGGCGCCAGCTGGAGTGGAGCCAACCTTGAAATACCACCCTTGTTTTCTTTGATGTCTAACCGCGATCCCTTATCGGGATCCGGGACCCTGTGTGGCGGGTAGTTTGACTGGGGCGGTCGCCTCCCAAAGTGTAACGGAGGCGCGCGATGGTAGGCTCAGAGCGGTCGGACATCGCTCGTTGAGTGCAATGGCATAAGCCTGCCTGACTGCGAGGGCGACGGTCCAAGCAGAGACGAAAGTCGGTCATAGTGATCCGGTGGTCCCGAGTGGAAGGGCCATCGCTCAACGGATAAAAGGTACTCCGGGGATAACAGGCTGATGATGCCCAAGAGTCCATATCGACGGCATCGTTTGGCACCTCGATGTCGGCTCATCACATCCTGGGGCTGGAGAAGGTCCCAAGGGTATGGCTGTTCGCCATTTAAAGTGGTACGTGAGCTGGGTTCAGAACGTCGCGAGACAGTTTGGTCCCTATCTGCCGTGGGTGTTGGAAACTTGAGAGGATTTGTCCCTAGTACGAGAGGACCGGGATGAACACACCTCTGGTGGACCTGTTGTGGCGCCAGCCGCATTGCAGGGTAGCTATGTGTGGACTAGATAACCGCTGAAAGCATCTAAGCGGGAAACTAACCTCAAAACCAGGTTTCCCTTGAGAGCCGTCCAAGACCAGGACGTCGATAGGCCGGATGTGGAAGCGCCGCGAGGTGTGAAGCTAACCGGTACTAATTGCTCGATAGGTTTGATCTCTTTAATTCATGTGTAGTTGAAAGCGCAGGCTTTCCGCGACATGATCTTTGTACAGACAAGTTGTTGGTATTCGCATCCCTGACTGGTTTCCGCCGACCTGGTGGTTATGGCAGGGGGTCCCCACCCGATCCCATCTCGAACTCGGTCGTTAAGCCCCCTTGCGCCGATGGTACTACGTCTTAAGGCGTGGGAGAGTAGGTCGCTGCCGGGTCTGCAGAGCCCAGTCACCGCGAATTCTTCTTGCAGACATTCTTTCTCTTACAACGAATAGTCGCTCTCGGGCGGCTGGCCGCGATGATCCGGATGGTCATCAAGGCTTCGTCCGGCTCTCGCCACCTGGCAGGCCGGACTTTGTGTTTCGGGGGCAAACTCTTCCGCACACGAACCAAGTTTGACGCGGGATGGAGCAGTCCGGTAGCTCGTCAGGCTCATAACCTGAAGGTCACAGGTTCAAATCCTGTTCCCGCACCCAAAAAGCCCCGGCTCCGAAAGGAGACCGGGGTTTTCCTTTTTCGGGTGTCGTTGGCCTGCCCCTCAGCAGTGGTCCGCCAGATTTGTTAGCCCGGCGGTTTCACGGTAGCGGCGTTCATGCTGCCACCTCCCCATAGTAAGGCGGCATGAACGCCGCGGGCAAGATGGCTTTTGGGGCGGGTGGTTTGTAGCCGAGGGACGAGTGCGGCCGGGCGGTGTTGTAGTGTTGCCGCCACGCTTCGATCAGGATCTTTGCCTCGCGCAGATCGAAGAAGATTTCCCTCGCCAGCAACTCGTCGCGCAGCTTGCTGTTGAAGCTTTCGCAATAGCCGTTTTCCCATGGGCTGCCAGGCTCGATGTAAAGCGTCTTCACGCCGATGCGTTCGAGCCATTCGCGCAGAGCTTTAGCAATGAACTCGGGGCCGTTGTCGGATCGTATGTGCTCGGGTGCCCCGTGATGAACGAACAGCTCGCCCAGCGTGTCGAGGACATCCCTGGAGGAGAGCTTGCGCTCAACCCGGATAGCGAGGCACTCGCGTGTGTACTCGTCGATCACGCACAGCATACGGAACACCCTTCCATCGTGGGTGCGGTCCTGGACGAAGTCATAGGACCAGACATGGCCTTTGTGCGCCGGCCGCAGCCGCACACACGAGCCATCATTCAGCCAGAGACGGCCGCGTTTTGGTTGTTTCATCGGTACTTTCAGCCCCTCTCGCCGCCAGATGCGGTAAACCCGCTTCTCGTTCATGCCAGCCATCGTCCCTGAGCAGGGCCGTGATCCGCCGGTAGCCGTACCGACCAAACCGCTCTGCCAGGCGAGTGATCGCCGTTGTCACGGCGTCTTCATCGTCTCGCCGGATGTGCGGCTTACGCTGGGTCGAACGATGCTGGCCGATCACGCGGCACGCCCGGCGCTCAGTCACGCCAAGCTCTTCCACCACATGATCGACCGCAGCGCGCTTGCGGGAGGGGCTCAGAACTTTCCCTGAGCAACCTCCTTGAGGATCTGGTTATCAAGCGTGAGGTCGGAGACCGCCCGGCGCAGACGCTGGTTCTCCTTCTCAAGGTCCTTCATGCGCTTCGCCTGGTCGACCTGCAGGCCACCATACTCTTTGCGCCAGCGGTAATAGCTCTGCTCCGTCACACCCACGGCACGCGCCGCCGCAGCAGCTGTCTCACCGCGGGCAAGGCGAACCTCCACCTCCCGCAGCTTCGCAATGATCTCTTCAGGCTTGGCTCTCTTGCCCATGTCTCAACTCCATAATCGGAGCCGGGACTAACTCAAATACTGGACCACTTTGCGGGAGGCAGACCAAGTCCATCCGCGAACAAGGCAAGCTGACCCCCGCGCTTGAGAAACTGATCCTTGCCGCCGAAACCAAGGTAGCGCTGGAAGACCTCTATGCGCCGTTCAAGCCGAAGCGCCGCACCAAGGCCACCGCTGCGCGCGAGGCCGGGCTCGCGCCGTTGGCCGAGCAGCTGCTGGCAAATCCGGCGCTCGATCCGGCGACCTTCGCGGCGCAGTTCGTTTCGAAGAAGGCGGGCGTGACGACCACCGCGGAAGCACTTGAAGGCGCCCGTCACATTGTTGTCGAGATGCTTGCCGAAACGCCGGCCATCGTCGGCGCTGTACGCGAGAAGATGTGGGCCGAAGGCAAGGTCCGCTCCACCGTCGCCAAAGGCAAGGCGGAGGAGGGCGCCAAGTTCTCCGACTATTTCGATTTCGACCAACCGATCGAGGCGCTGCCGTCCCACCGCCTGCTCGCGCTGTTGCGGGGCGAGAAGGAAGGCGTCCTGAAGATCGGCCTTGATATTCCGCATGCGGACAAGAGCATGCATCCCGCCGTCAGCACGGTGATGGCCAAGGGCGGCATTGCCCGCAAGGGACGCCCCGCCGATGCCTGGCTCGCCGAGACAGCGGAAATCGCCTGGAAGACGCGCCTCGCGCCCGCCTGCACAAACGACCTGTTCGCCCGCGTCAAGGAGCGCGCCGACGCCGAAGCCATCAAGGTCTTCTCGACCAACGTCAAAGCACTGCTGCTGGCCGCGCCGGCGGGACCGAAAACAGTGATGGGCATCGACCCCGGAATCCGCACGGGCTGCAAGGTCGCCGTCGTCGACGCGACCGGCAAGCTGCTCGACACCGCCACCATCTATCCGCATGAGCCGAAGCGCGACTGGGCCGGCGCGCTCATGACGCTCGCGAAGCTTGCGAAGAAGCACAAGGCTGAGCTCGTCAGCGTCGGCAACGGCACCGCAGGCCGCGAGACGGACAAGCTCGTCGCCGAACTCACGGCGAAGATGCCGGAACTCGGCCTCACACGCGTCATGGTGTCCGAGGCCGGCGCGTCGGTTTATTCGGCCTCCGAACTCGCAGCGAAGGAGTTCCCGGATCTTGATGTGTCCATCCGCGGCGCTGTCTCAATTGCGCGGCGCCTGCAGGATCCGCTCGCCGAACTTGTGAAGATCGAGCCAAAGGCGATCGGCGTTGGCCAGTACCAGCACGATGTCGACCAGTCGGCGCTCTCCAGTTCGCTGGACGCCGTCGTCGAAGACTGCGTGAACGCGGTGGGTGTGGATGTGAACACGGCGTCGGTCCCGCTGCTCGCACGGGTTTCCGGGTTGAACGAGACACTTGCGACCAATATCGTCGCCTTCCGCAATGAGAACGGTGCTTTCAAGTCGCGCTCGGCCTTGAAAAAGGTTGCGCGCATGGGGCCGAAAGCGTTTGAACAGTCGGCCGGCTTCCTGCGCATCCGCGATGCGAAGAACCCGCTGGATGGCTCCGGTGTCCATCCGGAGGCTTACTCCGTGGTCGAACGGATTTCCGAGAAGACCGGCCGCGACGTGAAAAGCCTGGTCGGCGACAAGGCCTTCCTGTCGAAGCTTAAGCCGCGAGATTTCGCTGACGCCACGTTCGGTGAACCCACCGTGGCCGACATCCTGAAGGAGCTCGAAAAGCCGGGCCGCGATCCGCGCCCCGAGTTCAAGACCGCTACGTTCAAGGATGGTGTCGAGACCCTGTCAGACCTGAAGCCCGGCATGACGCTGGAAGGTGTCGTCACCAACGTCACCGCCTTCGGCGCCTTCGTCGACATCGGCGTGCATCAGGATGGTCTCGTCCACATTTCCGAATTGTCGGACACCTTCGTGAAGGATCCGCACACGGTCGTCAAAGCGGGACAGGTGGTGCGCGTGCGCGTCAAGGAAGTCGATGCCGCCCGCAAGCGTATCGCCCTCAGCATGAAGTCGGAAACCGGCGCTCAGCCGCGCAGCCAGGCCGGCGGCCGCCGCTAGGCGTCACGCCGGCGCCGGTGCGGCCTCTGGCGCCGCAACCGGCCGGCCGCTCGGGCGCAACATCCGGATTGCGGTCATCGACCAGTCGCGGTGGAAGGCCAGCAGGTAGCCCGTATAGGCAATGCCGCCTGTCGCTATTTCAATTCCGAGACGCACCCACGGGTCGAGGCTCTCCGTCTGCGTCTGCACCAGCAGCACCGCGCCCGCCATCACGGCGCAGGCGACGTAGGCTGGCAACACCGCCAGCAGCAGCCCGAGCGCCTTGGTGTGCATGTCCTTCAAGAGCACCGGCACCGTCAGCACAAGGCGCACCGCTTCCATCACCACCAGCGCGCCAACGACGGCTTCGGCGGAATATCTGGACAAGGCAAGCGCGGCCACGATCACGATCACCAGATCGAGCACCGAATAGGCGATCAGAAGGTTCAGCCGCTTGACGGCCACGAGCGCCGCATTCCGGAAATAGGTGAGCGGCGACAGCAGGCCGACGATGCACAGGATGACCAGCATCGTGGCGGTCGGCGCATAGTCGGCGCTCAGCGTCACGGCCACCACATCGTGGCTCGTCAGCGCGAGTCCGCCGAAGATCGGCAGGGCGATCAGCGCTGACATCTGCGACAGGCGCCGGTAGATCATGTCGCGGTCGCCCCTGGACTGCGTGCCTTCGGACAGCAGCACAACCCAGAGCGAACTGATCGGCGCGATGAACGTGCCGTAGATGATGTCCACGAAGCGGCTGGCGATGCGCATGAAACCGACCGCTGCCGCGCCGAAGCTGAAGGCCACGATCAGGTCAAGCACGCGCATGTAGGACGAGGCGATGCCCTGCGCCGCGAAGATGCGCCCGGCATCCTTGAGAAACCCGGCGGCGAGGCGTCCCGAGAAATGGAAGCCTGGCCACCAGCGTACGCGCCAGGCCATGATGACCGCCGACACCGCGACCTGGGTTCCGCGCTGCGCAACGAGCGCCCAGTCCGCATACGGACTGAACACCACCAGCAGGGCCGCGCCGCCGCCGGCAATTGCGCCGATGATGCCGCGAATGGCGCCGCCCCGGAAATCATAATCGCGCAGCATCACGGCATTCGGCGGAATCGACAGCGGCACCGGCAACAGCGTCAGCGCCAGCACCGGCATGATATAGGTCAGGCTCGGTTCGCGGTTTGCGCTTGCCAGCCAGCTGCCGGCAAACGCGCATACGACGATCACGCACGCCGTGACGCCCATCATGGCCCAGAAGATCGTGTCCATCTCCGGCTTGGAATAAAGCCGGCGCTGCACCGCTGCATCAAGACAGGCCGAACGGGCCTGGAAGTTGAAGTAGTCGACGATGATCACGCCCAGCGCGAACAGGCCGAAGACCGCCGCATCCAGCCGGTAGGTCAGGAAGATGAAAACGAACAGCGTCACGCCGTTGGTGGCGAGGTTGTTCGCAATGTTCCAGACCATCGATGAGCCGAAGGCGTGCGCCAGCCGCTTCTCATGGCGGTCGGAGGCCTTCTCCGGCGTCGCAGGTTGGGGGCGGGGATCAGTCATGGATCAGGTTTGCAATGCTGGACGCCGCTAGCGCAACCCACGCGGCGCGGCTGGCGCCGTCATTTCTTGTAACGCCTGGGAACGAACGTGTCCGAGCACTGGCTGCTCGAATCGCCCGCGGCCTGGTAGCTGAGGCAGTAATACTTGGCACGGGCGCCATCGCGGAATGTCGGTTCGCCTGCCCAGCTGACCTGGTCGCGACCGCCGCTCCAGAGGTGCAGCATGAGGCGCCCGGGTGCCTGCGGAATCGGGAAATCCGACGGCCGCGCGGTATGTACCAGCCGGTCATCGACATACCAGCGGATCTCGTCCGGATCCCATTCAAACGCGTAGAGGTGGATCTGTTTGCTCGCATCGAACCCGAGCGGAATGTAGATGGAGCCGTGCTGCTTGCCGTCCGTAAAATAGTTGGCGTGCATCCGGGTGAGGTCTTTACCCAGGAATTCGATGTCGATTTCGTCATGCGGATCACCGAACTGTTTATGCGTGTGGGTGAACATTGCAGAGACCGTGCCTGAACCGGGCGCGGCCTGCATGACAACTTCATATCGTCCGAAATGGTAAAAGCCCCGCCGCTGCAGTTCGCCGCCCGCAATCGCCTTGTAGGCGGTCTTCTGTCGCCGCACTTCCAGCTCCAGCCGGTCGCGCTTGAAATGCACCAGCCCGGCCTTCCAGGCGGGGTGGTCGGAGTTGGGATAGTAGAAGTCAGACTTCAGCCAGTTCGTCTCGTCATACTTGCCGGCGAACTGGTGGACGAACGAACCGCCGAGCTGGCGCACGGATGTATCGCGAGGAAGCGAAGCGGCGTCCATTTCCCGGGGTGGCGGCGACATGGCGGCGGCGAGCGCGGCCAGGAAGACGGCGGCCATCAGCACGAAAACGCCAATCCGCCAGACGTCGAAAGTCGGAATCCTGCCGTGCCGGGCCATGTGCTGGAGTCTCTTGGTTGAGGAAACCGCCAGCGGAGGTTTCAGACAGCTTGCAGGATGATCGGGGCGGGCGCGCGCCCGCCCCGGATCTTATTTTGCGCCGACGGACAAAAGCACTGCAGGCACGGTTTTCGCGATGATCCAGAGGTCGCCCCAGAAGGTGCGGGTCTGGACGTAGGTCTTGTCGAGCTGGATGCGCTCGGAATAGGTCGTGTTGCTGCGGCCGCTGGTCTGCCACAGGCCAGTCAGGCCGGGACGAACGCTGCAATAATGCTCGAAATCCTCGCCGTATTTGGCGCGCTCATAGAGCGGAATCGGACGCGGGCCGACGACCGACATGTCGCCCCGGATGATGTTCAGCAGCTGCGGCAGCTCGTCGATTGAGGTGGCGCGGATGAACTTGCCGAGCGGCGTGATGCGCGGGTCATTGGTCAGCTTCTGTGTGAGGTCCCACTCGCGCTGCGCTTCCGGATCAGCGTCCAGCACGGCTTGCAGTTTCTCGGCCGCATTCGGCACCATCGAGCGCAGCTTGAAGCATTCGAACTTCTCGCCGTTCAGGCCCCAGCGCGGCTGCGAATAGAGCGCTTTCTGGCCGTCCTGGAGGCGGATCAACGCCGCCACGAGCAGCAGGAGCGGCGCGAGGAAAAGGAGACCTGCGGAAGCGGCCACCACGTCGAAGATGCGCTTCGGGCTGAAATCGCCGCCATTCGGCGAGCGTTCCAGCTCTTCCTGCGCGTAGGTGTCGTCTGTCAGACTTCCTGTCTGATCGCCGAACCGGAATTCCATGTAGTTCCCCTTCAAGTCTACGGGCCAGGTTCAGGGCTTGCTTCGGTGGCGCCCCCACGGCAGCCATTCGAAACGTTCCCTTGTCCTGAACTTGGCAACTGCAAACCCTATACCACTGCTGCGGTTGCGAATTAAGGGGAAATTAAAAGTTTCACCTGTGGGGAGAAGTATTCGTTAAATATTACGGCACTGAAATGCCGTGAATGCCGGGATCGTGTGCATCTTGCGCAGTTTCGGGCGATCCGGCCCGGCGCGCATGCCCCAAATCGAGCCATCCGGCCCGGCCTTGCTGGCAAAGAAAAAGGCGCTGCGATGGTTCGCCGCGCCTTGTTCGTTTGGTCGGGGCAAGCCCGGATCAGAAGATCCGTTCACCAATCCGCAGCGTGTCGCCAGGCTTCACGACGGTGTTCGCCGTCAGGTCGTAGGCAACTTCCGCTTTGCCATCGATGCTCTTGATGTAGACCACCTTTTTGTTGGCGCGGTAGGTGAACCCACCGGCGGCGGCCACGGCGTTCTGGACGGTCAGGCCGTTGGTGTACGGATACTCGCCAGGCGTGCCGACTTCGCCGAGGATGTAGAACGGGCGGTAGTTGATGACTTCGACGCTGACGCGCGGATCAAGGATGTAGCCACTGGCGAGCGACGCCGAGATCGACTTCTCGAGGTTGGCAGTCGACAGGCCTTCAGCCTTGATCTGGCCGATCAGCGGCAGCGAGATCGATCCCGTGCCGTCGACTTCGAACTCACCCGACAGGTCAGGATGGCCGAACACGGTGACGCGCAACCGGTCGCTGGAGCCCAGCGCATAAGCCGAAGTCATCTGGGTCACGGCATCAGGTGTCGCTTCCCGGGCGCCGGCAGACTGGCCGCCGGTCGTGCCGCACGCGGCGAGCACCAGGGTCAACGCGGAAAGAAGGAGGATGTAGACGGGACGAAACACAGTCATCATGGCGGCGAATTACTCCAAAAGATCGTTCGGTGGCATTGCCAAGCAGAGCCCGATTTAATGCCTCAGGTGCTCAGGAAAGCAACATCCGTGCCGGTCAGCCGGGCCGCTGTCAGGCGTCCGGTCAGGAAGGCGCCGGTGTCGAGGCCAATGCGCCGGTTGTCGTAATGCACTGAATCCATTGGTGTATGTCCATGCACCACCATCTGCTCGAATGGCGCCTCATCCTCGAGGAATTCGTCCCGGATCCAGAGCATGTCCCGCGAGCTCTGCTCGGCAAGGTCGATGCCCGGACGCAGGCCGGCGTGGACGAACAGGTAATCGCCCGCAGAATAGTAAGGCAGGAGCGACTGGAAGAAGGCGAGGTGCTCTGCGGGGAAACGCGCGCGGAATTCGTTCCACACCCGGGTCCAGGCATCGCGCGCCGCCGACATTTCCTCGTGCGAGTTCAGGCTGGCGCGCTGGTTGGGCGGGGCGAGGCCATAGGAATACAGCGTCTCCGATCCGCCATAACGCGCCCACTGGCTGCCGAACGAGGCTTCCTGCAGGAAGCGCAGCAGCGCTTCTTCATGGTTGCCCATCAGGTAGATCGGCTCGAACCGGTCGAGCGCGCCGCTGGTGAAATAGTTGATCACATCGCGCGACTGCAGGCCGCGGTCGATATAGTCGCCGAGGAACACGATCTGCGGCTTGATGCCGTCGGGCAGGTTGGCCGCATCCTCTGCAATCAGGTCGACCAGTTTCTCAAGCAGGTCGCGGCGGCCATGGATATCGCCGACCGCGTACAGGCACACCCCCTCCGGCACCGCACACTTGCGGTGGACCGGCGGCTGCGCCCTTGACGATGGCGCGGATTGTTCTGCGTCGTTCCCGCGCTCGGCGCGGCCGCGTCCCTGCTGGATGCGGTTGCGCAATGCGCTGGCCGTGCGGCCGAAGAAGTTCAGCCGATCACGCGAGGCCGACAAGAACCTGTCGATTGACGTGGCCATGATTAGCGTCCCGTTGAACCTCAGACTACGCAATCCGGCTTGCAAAACCAAGGCCGCGCATGAGTTTCGTTAACCTTTGCGGCCGAGTGCTTCGCCCAGGAAGCCGGCTGCCCAACCAACATGCATCGTTCCGGCAGCGACCCCGGCAAACAGGCCGCAAGCCGAGCCATACCTGATGGCCGTCACGATCGAAGCGGCCGCCAGCAGCGAAATATAACCCAGCGGTAGCAGAAGCGCAGGCAGATACACCAACGAGGCGAGCGCGCCCGCTGCCGATCCGAGCAGCACCGCGATCGGAATGAGCTGGCGCAGCTTCAGCCGCGTGCCGTGCTTGCGCACATTGCGCGCCCGGCCCTTGCCGTAACCCTTGTACTGCCGGAACAGGCCGCGCACCGTTCCCCGCGGGATATACCGGATCCGGATGCCCGCATTGAGGTAGACCCGCCCGCCGGCCTTTTTCAGGCGGACGTCATATTCGGCGTCTTCGTTGTGCGAGAAGGTCTCGTCATAGCCGCCGATCCTGCGGAACCAGTCGAGACGAAAGCCGGCATGGTGGCCGTGGTCCACCCAGCCCGACACCTTGCCGCCGCGGTGGGCGGCGCCGCCCGATCCGAGCGGGGTATCCACGATCCAGGCGTTGCCCTTCTCGAAACAGGTTTCCCCGACCGCATCCATCGGGATGACCAGCGACGCGGCGCCGGAGTCGGCCAGTGCGCGGGCCACATCGAGAATGAAGTTTTCCGGATAGATCGAATGCGCATCGCACCGCACCAGGATACCGGTTTCCGGCCCCGCATGCTCTTCGGCCGCAAGGTTAAGCGCCGCCGATTGCAGGCGCTTCGGATTGTGCAGCACGCGCAGGTTCGGGAACTCGCCCATCAGGCGCTCGACGATGGCCACCGTCTCGTCCGAGCTGCCGCCATCGGCGACCGTCAGCGGCACCCGCCGCAGCTCCGGCGATCCCGCCATGAGCGAGCGGATACATGTCTCGATATGGCGCGCTTCGTTCAACGTCGGAATCACGGCCAGAATCGCTGACGCATCAGCCTGCATCGGGCTATCGCAGTGCAGGGAAGGCTGGGTTTTGGGCATGTCGAGCATCGGTTAATAGGCTCCCGTCTGACCGTGCCCCGCAGCAAAATTCGTTCCAAAGGCGAGGATTCCAATAGCCGAACTGTTTTTGCTGGAAATTTCCGGACGCCTCAAACCTGATTTCCAGCCATACCCTAGGGGACGGGCTTGCCCGTGCCCACGGACCACATACTGTGGATTGAGAACAATTTCGGGAGGAATGAACATGATCGGCATCGTCGCAAAACTGAAGATCCGGGACGGTAAACAGTCCGAGTTCGAGAAAGTTGCAAAGGACCTGATGGCCAAGGTCAAAGCGAACGAGCCGGGCTGCCTGACTTACCAGCTCTACAAGACCAAAGGTTCGGCAGACGAATACATCTTCATGGAGCAGTACGCCTCCGCCGACGCGCTCGCCGCCCATGGCCAGACCGAGTACTTCAAGGCCGCAGGTCCGAAGCTCGGCGCCGTGCTCGCCGGGCGGCCCGAAATCCAGCAATACGAAATCGTCGAATAAGCGGAGCGGCGGTCATGGATCTCTCCCTTTCGCCGGCCGACCTGAAATTCCAGAAAGAGGTGCGCGACTGGATCGGCGCCAATTTCGATGAGGGCCTGCGCGCCCGCATGGCGCTGTCCAAGAACGGCTATGTCGACAAGGCGAGCCAGGTGGCCTGGCAGAAGAAGCTCGCCTCCAAAGGCTGGATCGCGCCGAACTGGCCGAAACAGTATGGCGGCCCGGGCCTGTCCACGACCGAGCGCTATATCCTCCATTCGGAACTCTCGAGCGCCGGCACACCCAGCGTTGCGCCTTTCGGCGTGTCGATGGTGGCCCCGGTCATCATGGCCTTCGGCAACGACGAGCAGAAGAAGAAACACCTGCCATCCATCCTCTCGTCGGACGTCTGGTGGTGCCAGGGCTATTCCGAGCCGGGCGCCGGCTCCGACCTTGCCTCGCTCCAGATGAGCGCAGTGCGCGACGGCGACGACTATGTCCTCAACGGCTCCAAGATCTGGACCACGCTCGCCCAATGGGCCGACATGATCTTCTGTCTTGTGCGCACCTCGAAAGAAGGCAAGCCGCAGGAAGGCATCAGCTTCATCGTCTTCTCCATGAGGCTCCCCGGCATCACGATCCGCCCGCTGCCGACGCTCGATGGGCCGGCGGAAGGCCAGCACGAGATCAACCAGGTCTTCTTCGAAAACGTCCGCGTACCGATCAAGGACGCGCTGATCGGCAAGGAAAACGAAGGCTGGACCTACGCGAAATACCTGCTCGAGTTCGAGCGCGGCAACGCCTACGCGCCCGGCCTGCGCCACATGCTCAAGAAGACGAAGAAGATCGCCTCGAAGGAAATCGATGGCGACGAGCCGGTGATCCGCAACCCTGACTTCGCCCGCAAGCTGGCGCTGCTCGAAATGCGCATCGAAACCCTCGATGCCACGGAGCGGCGCGTGCTCTCGTCGCTGTCCGCCGGTCAGAACGTCGGGCCCGAAAGTTCGATGCTCAAATGCGCAGGCTCCGAAGCCCAGCAGGCGATCACCGAACTGACGCTCGAAGCCGCCGGCCTCTATGCGAATCCGTTCGTGCAGGACACTGTCGCCCTGGCCGATCCCGGCTCGAACGCGAAGTCGCCGACGCCCGATTATGCACTCACGGCGGCGCCGAGCTACTTCAACTACCGCAAGACCTCGATCTATGCGGGTTCGAACGAAATCCAGCGCAACATCATGGCGAAGGCGGTGCTCGGCCTGTGAAGGCCGGCGCCCGGTCCGGATGTGACGTTCCCCGATGGCAATTCCGGCGCGGGCCGGAGGAGATGACTGGATGAGTGCGGTTCCCAAGCCAGGACTACTCACGAGGCTGGCCTACGGTTTTGGCGGCGTTGCCTTTGGCGCCAAGGACAACGCCTTCGCGTACTTCCTCCTCCTCTTCTACAGTCAGGTGCTCGGGCTGAACGCTCAGCTCGTCGCGCTGGCGCTGGGTATCGCGCTCGTCATCGATGCCATCCTCGATCCGATCGTCGGCTACTGGTCCGACAATTTCAGCTCAAAACTCGGCCGGCGGCATCCCATGATGTACGCCGCCGCGATCCCCGTCACGATTGCCTTCTATTTCGTCTGGAACCCGCCCGCCGGCCTCACCGATGGCCAGCTCTGGCTCTACCTCCTCGCGCTGACGGTGACGGTCCGTGTCTGCATCACCTTCTACGAAATTCCGAGTTACGCCCTCGGCGCGGAACTGACCGACGACTACGACGCGCGCACCTCGCTGATGGGCCTGCGCAGTTTCTTCACGTGGATCGGCGGCGTGACACTGGCGGTCATCGCCTTGCGCTACTTCCTCGTGCCGACAGCGGAAGTGCCGAACGGCTATTTCAACATCCCGGGCTATGGAACCTACGGCCTCCTCGCCGCGGGCATGATCTTCCTTTCGATCCTTGTCTGCACGGCGGGCACTCACAACCGGATCAAATATCTGCGGCAACCTCCGCCGCAACGAAAGCAGACGGTCCGGAGCATCTTCGGCGAGATATTCGAGTCGCTTGCCGACCGGTCGTTCATGGCGCTGTTCCTCGCAACGCTCTTCGGCTTCGTCGCCGGAGGTCTTTCAGCTGCGCTCAACCATTATCTCAATGGCTTCTTCTGGGAGTTCACGACCGAGCAGGTCTCTGTGCTCACGCTGTCGATTTACCTCTCCGCGCCGATGTCGCTCATCATTGCGCCGCTCGCGGGAAAGCTGTGGGGCAAGCGCAACGCCGCCATCGGCCTCGGCGCGATCGCGTTCACCGTCGCGCCGGCGCCATACTTCCTGCGCCTCGCCGGCCTGATGCCGCCCAACGGCGATCCCGCCCTTTTCAACATCATGCTGTTCATCATCATCTTCGATGTCGCGCTGATCATCGCCGTGCAGATACTCACGGCCTCGATGGTCGCCGATCTCGTCGAGCAGAGCGAGCTGAAGACCGGCCGGCGCTCCGAGGGCATCTTCTTCGCGTCGATCACCTTCATCCGCAAGGTCACCGCGGCGATGGGCGTTTTCATCGCATCGATGGTGCTGGAGCTCGCGAAGTTCCCGGAAGGGGCGCAGCCCGGCTCGGTGCCGGACGAAGCGGTGCGTACGCTCGGTGCAATCTATGCCCCGGTCATGCTCGGCGTCTGGACATTGATGATCACCAGCCTGTTCTTCTACCGGATCAGCCGCCAGCAGCACGTCGAAAACCTGCGCCTGCTCGCCGAGCGCCGGGAAGCAGCGGCCGCCAGCGGCGCGCCCTGAAAACTCCCGCGGCCTCTCCGCCAGCCGATCGTGACTCCCACCTTGCCCCCCTCAGAGAGTGCTCCTGAATGACGACGTCCACCGCTTCGAAACCGAGCCTCTTCACACGCATCGCCTTCGGCATCGGCGGCGCTGCCGAGGGCATCAAGAACAACGGGTTCGAATACGTCCTCCTGTTCTTCTATTCCAACATCCTCGGCGTCGAGGCGGGACTGGTCGCGGTCGCGCTGCTGTTTGCGTTGATCATCGATGCGGTCTCCGACCCCGTCGTCGGCTACTGGTCGGACAACCTGCGCACCAAGTATGGCCGCCGCCACCCGTTCATGTACGCCGCGCTGATTCCGGTCGCGATCACCTATTACTTCACATGGAACCCGCTGCCGGGCCTGTCGGGCAATGAACTCTTCGTCTGGCTGTTTGCCTGCACGATCCTGGTGCGCCTCTCCTTCACCTTCTACGAAGTGCCCTCGACCGCGCTCGCGGCTGAGCTGACGCAGGACTACGACGCCCGCACCTCGCTCATGTCGATCCGCTACTTCTTCGGCTGGTTCGGAGGTCTGTCGATCCAGATCCTGCTGTTCTGGTTCCTCCTCGTGCCCACGCCGGAAACGCCCGTTGGCGTTTTCAACATCGCCGGCTGGAATACCTACGGCGCCGTCTCTGCAGCGTGCATCTTCCTCGCCGTGCTGATCTGCACGGTTGGCACCCACAGCCACATCCCGCACCTGAAGGCGCCGCCGGCTGCCCGCAAGCTCACCCTCGGCACGGTGTTCCGCGAAATCTTCGAGACGATCTCCAACCCGTCCTTCCGGGCGCTGTTCCTCGCCACCCTGTTCGGCCTCGTCGCCAGCGGGATTTCCGCAACGCTCAACCAGTACATCAACACGATCTTCTGGGGCTTCGACAACGAACAGATCGCGAAGATCACCGGCGCCGTCTATATCTCGGCCGTCCTTGCCCTGATCATCGCGCCGATGATCGGCAAGGCGTTCGGCAAGAAGCGCGGCGCCATCGTCATCGGTGTCCTCGCCTTCACCATCGCGCCACTACCGGTCTTCCTGCGCCTCCTCGGGTTCCTGCCGCCCAACGGCACCCCGGAGCTGTTCAACATCATCATCTCGATCACGATCTTCGATCTCGCCCTGATCATCGTCACCCAGATGCTGATGGGGTCGATGGTGGCCGACATCGTCGAGGACAGCGAACTGCAGACCGGGCGGCGCTCGGAAGGCATCTTCTTCGCCGGCATCAGCTTCATCCGGAAGCTCTCGCAGGGCGCCGGCGTGATGACCGCCTCGATGGTGCTCGCCGTGGCCGGCATGTCGCAGGGCGGCGGCGGGGCAGGGGCCACCGAGGAGTCGATCCGCAACCTCGGCTGGGGCTACGCCATCTCGCTGCTCAGCGCCTGGACGCTGATGCTGGTCTGCGTCAGCTTCTACCGGATCAGCCGCGAATCACACGCCGAAAACCTGCGCTCCCTGAGCGAACGGGACGCCGCCGCAACCGCCACGGGAGCCGACTGACAGCGGGCGTGACTGAAATGTCATGAAGTACGAATTGCGCCACATTTCGCGCCGCAATAGAGCCTTGTTCATGACCGATCCCCGCACCATGACCAAACACGTTTCCAAACTGCTGGCCTTCCTCAGCGTGGCCGTCCTCATGCTGCTGACCGTGGCGCTGGCGCCGATGTTCTCGCAGGCCGAGCGCCAGCCCGGTGAGATCGTCCAGACCGCTGCCGCCGCGACCGAATCGGGAAAAGTCATCGCTCCGGCGCCGCAGGTTCCCCAGTCGCAGGAGCAAATCTATCTCAGCTTCGCGCCGCTTGTGAAACAGGCCTCGCCCGCGGTGGTCAACGTCTACACCGCCAAGACCGTGCAGAGCCGCGTCACGCCGATGGAGCAGCTGCTCTACGGCGTGCCCGCCCAGGGCGCCGTCCAGAACTCGCTCGGCTCCGGCGTCATAGTCGGCGCTGAAGGCATCGTGGTCACCAACAACCATGTCATCCAGGGCGCCGACAGCTTCCGCGTCGTGCTCAGCGACCGGCGTGAATACCCCGCCGAACTGCTGCTCGCCGACGAGCGCACCGACCTCGCAGTCCTGAAGATCGACACGGGCGGCGAACGCCTGCCGACCCTCGGCTTCGCCGACACCCGCGCCGTGCAGGTCGGCGATCTCGTTCTCGCCATCGGCAACCCGTTCGGCGTCGGCCAGACCGTCACCAACGGCATCATCTCCGCCACCGCCCGCACCGATGTCGGCGTCTCCGACTACTCCTTCTTCCTGCAGACCGACGCGGCCGTGAACCCCGGCAACTCGGGCGGCGCCCTGATCAATACCAAGGGCGAACTCGTCGGCGTCAACACCGCGATCTACTCGCGCACCGGCGGCTCGGTCGGCATCGGCTTCGCCATCCCGTCCGAAATGGTCAAGCGCGTTGTCGACGCCGCGGTCAATGGCGGCACCTTCGTGCGCCCCTGGCTCGGTCTCGCCGCGCAGGCGGTCAGTTTCGACATCGCGAAGACGCAGGGCCTCGACCGCCCTGTGGGCGTGATCGTCACCGAGGTCTATCCGGGCGGCCCGGCCGCCAAGTCCGGCCTGCGCCGCGGCGATCTCGTCACCGCCATCGACGGCCGCGAAGTGTTCGATGAGAAGGGCCTGAAATTCCTCGCCGCCGTGCGCAATCCGGGCGAACAGGCCCAGCTCACCGTGCTGCGCGCCGGTGAAGCGCAGACCATCGGCGTCAAGGTCGAGCCGCCGCCGGGCGCCACCGAAGCCGACGTCGTGCTGCTCGCCGATGCCTCCATCTTCAACGGCGCCCGCGTCATCGAACTCTCGCCGCGCCTCGCCGAGGAAAACGGCCTCGACCCGTTCTCGAAAGGCTCGGGCATCTATGTCCACTCGGTCACGCGCGGCACCATCTCGCGCAACTATTTCAAGCCGGGCGACATCATCCGCTCCGTGAACGGAAAGTCGACCAGGACGGTGAAGGACCTCGAGAACATCCTCGCGAAGGGTGGCAACGAGTGGCAGATCGAGATCGAGCGCAACGGCCGCACCGTCAAGGGCACCGTGCGCACCTGACACTTGTCGCACCCTGCAAATGTTGCAGTGCGAAAGAAAATGCGGATGCCGTCTGGCCGTTTTGCGCAGCGCAAATCTGCCGTTTCCGTCGCGCAAGGTCGCCCGCCGCTGACTATACCGGCGCGATTTCTTGAGGCATCAATGTCCCCTCAGGCGCGCACCAGTGCCGCCGCAGGAACAAGGACAACACGATGGCCGCTTCGTCTGCGCTCACGGGTCAGGATTCCCAGCCGATCGACGCCCTGATTGTCGGGGCAGGTTTCGCCGGCATGTACATGCTGCACAAGCTGAGAGGTCTCGGCCTCAATTCAAAGGTCGTCGAGGCCGGCAGCGGCGTTGGCGGCACCTGGTACTGGAACCGCTATCCGGGCGCTCGTGTCGACATCCAGAGCCTCGAATACAGTTTCGGCTTCGACGAGGGCCTCGAGTCCGAATGGCGCTGGTCGGAGCGCTATGCGCCGCAGCCGGAACTGCTGCGTTATGCCGAACACGTCGCCGACCGCTTCGATCTGAAGCGCGACATCACCTTCAACACCCGCGTCGCCGCGGCCCACTGGGATGACGCCGCGCAAGTCTGGAACGTGAAGACAGAGCAGGGCGACGCGATGCGCTGCCGCCATCTCATCCTCGCCACCGGCTGCCTCTCCATCCCGACCGACGTCACCTTCCCGGGCATCGACACCTACAAGGGCGACATCTACCGCACCTCGCGCTGGCCGCATGAAGGCGTGGATTTCTCCGGCATGCGTGTCGGCATCATCGGCACCGGCTCGTCTGCCATCCAGTCGATCCCGATCATTGCATCGCAGGCCGACCACCTCACCGTGTTCCAGCGCACGCCGAACTATTCGATGCCGGCGCATAACGGCCCGATCCCGGACGCCGATTTCGAAGCCTGGTCGAAAGACCCGCGCGCCTATCGCGCCGCCTCGAAAGACACCGTCGGCGGTTTCCAGAACGAAGCCAACGACGCCCTCGCCACGGACACAGCGCCCGAAGAGATCAAGGCCGAGCTCGAGCGCCGCTGGGCCTGGGGCGGCTTCCGCATCCTCGGCGCGTTTGCCGACACGTCGATCGATCCCGAAGCCAATCGCATTGTGCAGGAATTCGTCGCCGGCAAAATCCGCGAACAGGTCTCCGATCCGGCCGTCGCTGACCTCCTGACGCCGAAGGACCACCCCTTCGGCACCAAGCGCCCGTGTGTCGACACCGGCTATTACGCCACCTTCAACCGCCCCAACGTCGAGCTCGTGAACCTGCGCGCCGAGCCGCTGGTCGGCTTCACGCCGGATGGCATCGAAACCTCGGCGAAGAAATACGAGTTTGACGCCGTGGTGCTCGCCACCGGATTTGACGCCATGACCGGCGCAATCGACCGCATCGACCTGCGCGGCGTCGGCGGCCGCCGGATCAAGGACCACTGGGCCGAAGGCCCGCGCACCTATCTCGGCCTGATGGTCGCCGGTTTCCCGAACCTGTTCACGATCACCGGCCCCGGCAGCCCGTCCGTGCTCACCAACATGATCAACTCGATCGAGCAGCACGTTGAATGGATCGCCGACTGTCTCGTTTCGCTGAAGCAGCGCCAGCAGACCAGCATCGAAGCGTCCGAGGAAGCTGAGGCCGCCTGGTGCCGTCACGTTGCCGAAGCGGTCACGCCGTCGCTGCTGCCGCAGGCCAACAGCTGGTACATGGGCGCCAACGTGCCGGGCAAACCGCGCATGTTCATGCCCTATGCCGGCGGGCTCAACACCTATACCGAAATCTGCAACCAGGTGGCCGCCAAGGATTATGAAGGCTTCATCATCCGCCAGGGCGACCGCGTGCTGTCCGACTCGCGGCAGTTCACCAGCCATCCGCCGCAAGGCGAGATCCCGGAAAAACTCCTGCCGATCATCGTCGAACGCCTCACCGCCGCCGGCCTGATGCCCGCAGAATAGGCCCGGATTTCGTTGCACAAGTTTCGCCTTGCGCAACAAAATCCGCCTTCTCCTGCCTGTTACCCCGGCGAAAGCCGGGCCGCAAAATCCCAGCCAGAACAGAACTCTCCGGGTCCCGGTCTCCGCCTGAGCGCAAGAATCCAAACTTTTTTCACCCGCGCCAATCCGGCAGGGTCTGCAGCGGGGGTATGCTCCGCCCCATGTCCGCTTTCCTCAGTATCCGGAACGATGTGAACTTCCGCCGCTATTTCGACGCGGTCCATCCGTTCTTCTGGCCGGTGCTCTACTGGCAGCTGAAGACGGCGTGGATCGTGCTTCAGCGCGAGAAGCTCACCTCGGTCCTCCTCGCCATCACCTGGTGGGGCGGCGTGACCATCGTCCACCGCGGCGACCGGATTGAGATTCCGAAACCGAATCCGTTCGCGCTGACCAAGCCGCGCTTTGATGATCCCGTCTGGTCAACCTCGGTGCCAGCGAACCTCGCGCTCGACTTGCCCTGCGCCCTCTTCCTCCCCCGCCTGGCGGGGGAGGTGTCACCGCAGGTGACGGAGGGGGCCTTAGCTCACCCCTCGCCCAACACGTCCTAGCCCCTGTCACCCCGGCGAAAGCCGGGACCCAGCGCGTCCTCAATCACCGGCCGGCTCACCCCGCGTCCGGCCGCACGTGCTGCGAAAAAATTCCATCTCCCCTGCATCCTGGGGCAGTCTCTGGTGCATCTGGTCAAGGTAACGATTCGGGAGTCTACATGCGCAATCCTCTTTTTCCCGCGCTCGGCGCCATCCTGCTCGCGGCGTGTTCGTCCGTGCCTGCGTCTCCGGCGCCGGAAGCTGCGGCCGTGCTGCCCGTGGAAATGCCGGCCTTCCGTCTTTCCGGCTTCCAGTCGCGCCTCGCCGGCAAGCCGACGGAGGTGCTCGTCCTCGGCTCCCCGCACCTCTCCGGCGCCCCGGACGAATTCGATCCGGCCGTCCTTGAGCCGCTGCTCGAACGCCTCGCGGCCTTCGGGCCGGACCTGATCGCGATCGAGAACCTGTCAGGCGAAAGCCTCACGGCCTTGCAGGGCTACAGCAGCGTCTACGGCGAAACGGCCTCCGACTTCGGCGGCCGCTTCGTCAAGGGCGCGGCCATGGCAAAGGCCGAAACCGGTCTCGACATGCCGGCGGCAGAGGCCGAAGTGCGCCGCACGCTTGCGGACTGGCCAGCCGAACCGGACGCCGCCGCGCGCCGGCATCTCGCCGCGCTTTTCCTTGCGTCCGGCGATCCGCAATCGGCGCTGGTCCAGTGGTGGCGTCTTCCTGAAGAGGAACAGCAGGCCGGTGACGGCATTTCTGAAGAGCTGGTCGCCTATTTGCGCCAATACGACACGCGCAAGAACGAGAGCCATCAGATCGCCTCGCGCCTCGGCGCCCGGCTTGGCCTGGAGCGCGTCTATCCGACCGACGACCAGACCGGCGTCGACATCATGTATGCCATTGAGGAAGACATCGGCGCCTTGTACTCGACCGAAGAGTTCCAGGCGCTGCTCACCGCGCCCGAAAACGACCGGATCCGGAATGCAGCCCAGCACCTGACCACACCTGACGAGGCACTGGAGACGTATCGCTACCTGAACTCTGCAGAAGCCGCGTTGCAGGACGCGGAACTGCAATGGGTGTGGCTCATAGAAAACCAGACGCCGAATGATGTCGGCCGGGTACGCCTCGCCGAATGGGAAGCCCGCAACCTGCGCCAGGTCGCCCACATCCGCGAAGCGATGGCCAGCGTACCGGGCGGGCGCGTGCTCGTGATCGTCGGCTCGTCCCACAAGCCGTGGTTCGACGCCTACCTTGGCCAGATGCTGGACGTCAAAATTGTCGATGCCGAAGAGGTGCTGCGCTAGTCAGCGCGCATGCAGCACCACCGGCAACTCCTCGTAACCGCGCACAAAATTCGAATGCACACGCTTCGGCGGCCCGACCACTTCGATGTGTTCAAAGCGTTTCAGGATTTCTTCCCAGAGGATGCGCAGCTGCATCTCCGCCACGCGGTTGCCCATGCAGCGGTGGATGCCGAAGCCGAATGAAATGTGCCGGCGCGCATTCGGCCGGTCGATCAGGAATTCGTCGGCCCGCTCGATCACCTCTTCATCCCGGTTGCCGGAGACATACCACATGACCACCTTGTCGCCCTTGCGGATCAGCTTTCCGCCCAGTTCGAGATCTTCCGTCGCGACGCGCCGCATGTGCGGTAGCGGCGTCTGGTAGCGGATGATCTCTGACACCATGTTGGGGATCAGCGTCGGATCGGCCTTCAGCTTGGCATATTCATCCGGGAACTGATTGAGATAGTACACGCCTCCGGAGATCGAATTGCGCGTCGTATCGTTCCCGCCAACAATCAGCAGCATCAGGTTTCCCATCAGCTCCATCGGATTGTTGACCATGTCCCTAGTGTCCGGATTGTGCGCCAGCAGCGAGATGAAATCCATCTTTGGCGGGCTCGCCGCCCGTTCATGCCAGAGCCGCGTGAAGTAGGTCACGCATTCGGTCAGGTGTTTCATCCGCCATTCCATGTCGGCGCCCACGATCCCGGCGGCGTCTGTCGTCGTGGCCACGTCCGACCAGAAGGGCAGCTTGTGGCGCTCCTCGAACGGGAAGTCGAACAGCGTCGCCAGCATCTGGGTCGTCAGCTCGATCGAGACCCGCTCCACCCAGTTGAACGGCTCGCCGACCGGCAGGCCGTCGAGGATCGACACCACCCGCGTCCGGATCAGCGCTTCCAGCTCGGCCAGCTGCGTCGGCGCCACCGCCGGCTGGGCGGCCTTGCGCTGCACGTCGTGGATCGGCGGATCCATGGCGATGAACATCGGCGGATTGATGCCGTCGCTCGGCTCGCCGATGCCGATGGCCGGCATGGAGGAGAAGACCTTGTGATTGGTGTCGACGGCGACAATGTCGTTGTACTTGGTGATCGACCAATAAGCGCCGACCGCGCTTTGCGGGCAGTAATGCACCGGGGCTTCCTTCCTCAGCCGGCGGAAGTATTCCCAATGCAGATCCTGTTCGAAAAGCTCTGCCTTCGAGACGTCAAACGTCTCGAGCGGCAAGGTCCACGGGTCAGGGATGCCGGCGCTTGCGCCGTGCCAAGTATCAGCCATCGATGTCTCCTCCGGGTATTCTTTTGCCGGAGCATGCCACGGAAACGGCGTTTCAGGAACGGCCTAGGCGGCGCCGATCGTGGTGCGGTGCAGCAGGCGATCATGCCCGGCATAGCCGCCGGTCGCCATGTGCAGGGTGCAACGGTTGTCCCACATCACCAGCATGTCGGGCGACCATTTGTGCCGGTACTGGAATTCCGGCCGGGTCTGCCAGCGATAGAGTTCGCCGATCAGGGCGGCGCTCTCCTCGGCCGGCAGGCCGTCGATCGCCACGATATAGCCCGCCGTGCCAAACAGGCTCTTGCGGCCGGTTTCGGGATGCACACGGATGATGTCGTGCAGCTGGGTCGCCTCGGCATCGTCCGAAGGGCGGATATCCATGCTGCGGCCCTGCGCCTGGTCGGCCTTGCCGTAGAAACCTGCCGGTGCGTACGCATTGCGGGCCGAATGCACGGCCTTGCGGCCTTCGATCCGGGCGCGCAGGTCCGCCGGCATCTGTTCCAGCGCGAGGTATTGGTTGGTAAAAAGCGTGTCGCCGCCAACCGGCGGGATGGTCTTGCCATAGAGGCACGTGCCCTGCGGAGGACGGGCCTGGAAGCTCCAGTCCGAGTGCCAGCTCTCTGCGAAGATCGGCGAGGTTTCGGCTGCGGCGCGTTTGACGGCGATGATGTGCGGATGGCCGGGGATGGGCGCGATGAACGGGTCGTCTCCGAACGGGCCGAAGTTCAGGGTGAAGGCTTCCAGCTGGTCGTCTGTCAATTTCTGGTCCGGAAAGGCGAGCACCTGATGCGCCAGCCAGGCCGCGCGAATGGCCGCCACGGTTTCCGGCGCCAGCGGTTTCGACAGGTCCACCCCGCGCACGCTTGCCCCGCAGGCCTGGCCCGACGGCGTGATCTCCAGCTTCATGATTTCCTCCCGGCTTTTTGCAGACCTTACCATAAAGCCCGCACTCGCCTAGAAAGCCTCGCATGAGCGACCTGTTCGATTCCGCCGGCCTCTCCGACGAGGCGCCTAGGCCGCTGGCCGACCGGCTTCGGCCGAAGACCCTTCCGGACGTGGTCGGCCAGGACCACCTGATCGGGCCGGAAGGCGCGCTGTCGCGGATGCTGCTCGCCAAACGGCTGTCCTCGATCATCCTCTGGGGGCCGCCGGGAACCGGGAAGACCACGATTGCGCGGCTGCTTGCGGAAGGCACCGGGCTCGAGTTCGAAGCGATCAGCGCGATCTTCTCGGGCGTGAAGGACCTTCGCGCGGCGTTCGACCGGGCAGCCGACCGGCGCAAGATGGGCAAGGGCACCTTGCTCTTCGTCGACGAGATTCACCGGTTCAACCGCGCGCAGCAGGACGGTTTCCTGCCCTTCGTGGAGAGCGGCGTCGTCACATTGGTCGGCGCGACGACCGAGAACCCGAGCTTCGAGCTGAACGGCGCCTTGCTCTCGCGTTGCCAGGTGCTGGTCCTCAAGCGGCTCGACGAGAAGGCGCTCGAGAAGCTGTTGCAGAGGGCCGAGAACCTCGAAAAACGCCGCCTCCCGGTGACCAAGGAAGCGCGCGAGATGATGCTGAGCATGGCGGACGGCGACGGCCGCTACCTGCTGAACCTCGCCGAGCAGGCCTTCGCGATGATGGGCGAGCCCGGGTTGCTCTCGGCCGAAGAACTCGCGAAATCCTTGTCCAAGCGGGCGACGGCCTATGACAAGGACCGTGAAGAACACTACAACCTCATCTCAGCATTGCATAAGTCCGTACGCGGATCGGATCCGGATGCAGCGCTCTACTGGTTCTGCCGGATGCTGGAGGGCGGCGAAGATCCGCTGTTCCTCGCGCGCCGGCTGGTGCGGATGGCGAGCGAGGACATCGGGCTCGCTGATCCGACAGCGCTGATGATTGCCGGCGAGGCGGCGCGCACCTACGAGCGGCTCGGCTCGCCGGAAGGCGAACTTGCGCTCGCCCATGCGGTGATCCATCTGGCCACTGCGCCGAAATCCAATGCGGCTTATGTGGCCTACAAGGCGGCGCGGCGCGCGGCGGCGGAGACGGGCAGCCTGATGCCGCCCAAGCATATCCTGAACGCGCCGACTTCGATGATGAAAGACCAGGGCTATGGCTCGGGCTACCAGTATGATCACGATACGGAAGAAGGTTTTTCCGGACAGGACTATTTCCCGGAAGGGATGAATCGGCCGGTCTTCTATGATCCGAAAGGGCAGGGGCGCGAGCAGCCGATTGCAGAGAAACTGAAGCAGCTGACCGCGATGCGGAAAGCCCGCCGTGACGGTTGAAACAGCGGCAATGGACCCGATGGATGCAGCTGCCGCATCACGCCTGATTGCGCTTCAGTTTCCTGAGCTGGCGAACCGGCCGGTCAGGGCGCTTCGGGCGAAGGGCACGGACAATCATATCTTCCTGATAGGCGACAACCTGTGTGCGCGCTTTCCGAAGGCGCCGTGGGCGAGCGAAACGGCGAAACGCGAGGCGGACGCGTTGCCTGTGTTCGCAGGGGCGCCAATCGCGGTTCCGGCCGTGTACGGATTGGGCGCGCCGGGCGAAGGCTTTCCCAATGCGTGGTCTGTGTTGGGTTGGCTTCCCGGTGAGGCGCTCGAAGACGGGGCCGTGGTGAATGAACGCGATGAGGCCGAACGCTTCGCCGGTTTCTTCCGGTTTGTGCGCAGCCGTCCGCCCGACAATGCCTTCCGGCCCGGCAAGGCCAACAATGGTCGCGGCGGCCCGCTTGCGGATCGCACGCCCGCTTTTGAGGCTGCGCTCGCGCGCTTGCCTGCGGTGAACGGCGACTGGGCGAGGCGGCTCTGGCGCGAGGCGCTTGCTGTCCGTGCACCGGATACGCCGGTCTGGCTGCACGGCGATGTGCATCCGGGCAATGTGCTGGTCGAGAATGGCCGCATTTGTGGTGTGATCGATTGGGGCCTGTGCGGTGTCGGCGACGGCGCATGCGATCTGCTCACCGCCTGGGCAATGTTCGGGCAGGAAGCGCGCAGTGTATTCCGCAGCGCAATCGGCGCGGACGAAGCCGAGTGGCTGCGCGGCGCGGGCTGGGCCTTGTCGATGGCAGTGATCTACTTGCCTTACGCCTACGAACACGGTCTTCGGAGCGATATGTCAGAGACAATGATCGCGCGACTGAAGGAAGCCTTCGCATGACCCGCAACCGGCCTGTGCCCAGCCTGTCGCCGCAGGACATCGCCTTTGCGCGCAGCCTGGTGATTCATGAGGACAACTCGCTGATTGCGTTCAACAAGCCCGCCGGGCTCGCCGTCCAGTCGGGCAGCGGGATTGTGCAGTCGCTGGACGACTTGATGGCGGCGTTTGCGAAGTCGAACGGCAAACGGCCCCGGCTGGTCCACCGGCTGGATCAGGGCACGTCCGGCGTCATCGTGGCGGCGAAGACGCAGCCGGTTGCCGCGCGCCTGTCGGAAGCCTTTGCCGGGCGCGACGTGCAGAAAACTTATATTGCGCTGGTGAAAGGCCGGTTGCCGGCGGCGGATAGCGGCGTGGTCGATGCGGCGCTGGTGAAGGTCGAGGAAGGAGGCAAGCTGCGCATGATCCTCGCGCGACCGGACCGGAAGGGCGCGCAGGCGGCGCGGACCGGTTGGTGCGTGAAGGCGCGCGCGGGCGATGCGGCCTTGCTGGAGCTCGCGCCGGAGACGGGGCGGATGCACCAGATCCGCGTGCATCTTCTCTCGCTCGGCTGTCCGATCCTCGGCGATGCGCTTTACGGCGAAGGGCGCACGACAGCGCCGCGCCTGATGCTGCATGCGGCAAAGCTGGTGCTGCCACATCCGGAAGGCGGGATGCTGACACTCGAAGCCCCCGTGCCGGATGATTTCCGGGCAGCGGCCGAAGCGGCCGGTCTTCAGGCGGGCTTGTAGTAGCTCTTGTACCAGTCGACGAAAGCCGCGATGCCGTCGCGGTAGTCCGTGTTCGGCGTATATCCGGTGAGGGCCTTCAGAAGGCGCACATCGGCATAGGTCTGCTGCACATCGCCCGGCTGCATGCCCAGCATGCGTTTCACGGCGGTGCGGCCGATGGAGGACTCGATGGCCTCGATATAGTCCATCAGGCGCACGGGTGCGGCGTGGCCGATATTGACGAGGCGGTAGGGCGCGACCGGGGAAAGCGAGTCGCCGCGGATCAGGTGGCTGCCCTGCTGGGGCGGGACATCCATCAGCCGGCGGATCGATTCAACGAGGTCGTCGATATAGGTGAAGTCGCGCAGCAGGTCGCCGTTGTTGAACACGTCGATCGGCTGGCCCTTGAAGATCTTGTCGGTGAACAGGAAGAAGGCCATGTCAGGCCGGCCCCAGGGACCGTAGACGCTGAAGAAGCGCAGCGCCGTGGTTGGTACGCCGTAAAGGTGGGCGTGGCTGTGTGCGATGAGTTCGGCGGCGAGCTTTGTCGCGGCGTAGATGGTCAGCGGATAGGGCGCCGAGTCTCGCTCCTCGAAGGGGAACTTCTGGTTCGCGCCGTAGGCGGAACTTGTCGAGGCGAGGATCAGGTGGCGCGCCTTGTGGCGCCGCGCGAGGTCGATGATGTTGAACGAGCCGACGACGTTCGCGTCGATGTAATCGCGCGGATGCTCGAGGCTGTAGCGTACGCCGGCCTGGGCGGCGAAATGCAGGATCACGTCCGGCTTCACGCGGTCGAACACGCGCTCCATCGTGGCGGTGTCTTCGACGCTGGACCGGGCGAGACGGAAGTTCGGGAAAGCGGTGAGGCGTGCGGCCCGGTCTTCCTTGAGTTTCACGTCATAGTAGGCCGTGAAGGAATCGATGCCGGTGACCGAATGGCCTTCGCGCAGCAGCCTGAGCGCGATTTCGCTGCCGATGAAGCCGGCCGCTCCGGTGACGATGATGTTCATGGGCGTCTGCTGAACCTTTTCACAGGCGGGCTAAACGATCTGCGCGGCCTTCACAAGCGTAGCTGCTGCGACAGGCGTAGGCGAATTCCGGACGGCGTCAATGAAACGGCCCGCCAGCAGGACTGGCGGGCCGCAACAGGGGAAGGCGGGCGCGGCTAGCGCTCGCGGATGCGCGGGCCCATGGCCATCGACTGGCCGGAGTTGACCGCGTCGGCCACGGCCAGTTCCTCGATCAGCGCCTGGGTGCGCTCGTCGCCGGCCAGTTTGCCGAGGACAGCGGCGGCGCGGGCCGTTTCGGCCGAGACGCCGAACAGGCTTTCGAAGGCCTCCAGGCCCGTCTTGCGCTGCGGGTAGTAGGCCAGCGGCGGGAGGACCGAGGTGTCCATGCCTGCCAGTTCCTGCGCCTTGCGGATGGCCGTCATGAAGCCGCCCAGCTCGTCCACGAGACCGATCTTGACGGCGTCCGCGCCGCTCCAGACCCGTCCGCGGGCGATGTTGTGGACCTCGTCATAGGTCATGCCGCGACCTTCGCCGACCAGGGTGAGGAAGCGGTCATAGCCGCGCTTCAGCATGGCGCGGACTTCGGCTTCCTGGGCCTGGTTGAAGGGGGCGACGCCATAGGCATTGGCAAACTCGCCGCCCACGGTGACCGAGTCGAACGTGACGCCGACCTTGTTGAACGTGCCATCCAGGGCGAACTTGCCGCCGAAGATGCCGATCGAGCCGGTGATGGTGCCACGGTTGGCGACGATCGCGTCGGCGCCGGTGGAGACATAGTAGCCGCCGGACGCAGCCACCGAGCCCATCGAGACGACGACCGGCTTGCCTTTTTCCTTGGCGCGTTCGACGGCGCGCCAGATCTGGTCGGACGCGGTGGGCGAGCCGCCGGGGCTGTCGACGCGGAAGACGATGGCTTTCACGTCTTCATCTTCCGAGGCATCGAGGATGGCGCGGGCGATTGCGTCCGACGCGAAGGCGGCCGGTTCGGAGAAGGGCGACTCGCTGCCGCCGCCGCCCGTGACGACCGCGCCTTCACCGCCAACGATGGCGATGACGCCGTCCTTGGTTTTCGCCTTGGTCGGCAGCGGTTCGTAGTAGACGACGTCGATCAGCTCGGCATCTTCGCCGGCCCGCTCGAGCGCGGAGGCTTCGGCATCTTCCGGCCAGCCGAGCTTGTCGACCAGTTTCGCGTCGAGCGCTTCCTCGGCCGATTTCGGGCCGGCTTCGAGCAGGGCTTTCATGGCGGGCACTTCCATGCCGCGGTCGGCCGAAATGTCCGTGAGCGCCGTATTCCAGATCGAGTTGGCGAGACCTTCAAGCGCTTCGCGGTGCGGCGCGGTGTATTCGGTCTCGTTGTAGGAGTTCGGCGCGTTCTTGTATTCGTAGAGCGCATAGATCTGCGGGGTCAGGCCGATCTTGTCGAAGAGACCTTTCAGGAATTCGGTTTCGAACGTGACGCCGTTGATCATGAAGTCAGCGCCGGGCTGCATCCAGATCTCATCGGAGGCCGTGATCGAATGATACGCAGACGGACCACCCATCGCGATCATGCCTTGCGAGTGGGCGATGACGAACTTGCCGGAGGCGCGGAATTCCTTCAGCGCGTCGCGCAGCTCTTCGGCGCGCGAGGTGCCGATGCCGGTGAACGAGCCGCGCAGGTAGAGGCCTTTCACGGCCTTGTCGTCTTCCGCGGCGCGCAGCTTGACCAGAATGTCCGTGAACCCCGGAACGCCGGAGAAGGCTGCGAGGCCGCCGAGCGGGGCCTGGTCGGGAAACTGGGAATTGAGATCGAGCGACAGGACGACCGTATGCGCGCGCGGCGGTTTCGCGCTGGCCGCGCTGACGAACAGCGCGATCAATCCGAAAAAGCCGACGACCACGAACAGGATCATCGCGACGAACGCACCTGCCATCGACAGGAAGAAGGTTTTCATGACCGGGGCAATTCCTTTGCTGATTTGGGAGTCCGGGACTTCACGATATTCGATATTGTTGATAAACGATAAAAAGTAAAGGGGCGGTGTGCGCAAGGTACGGGATTCGGGCTGTCAGGCACGCCGTTGCAGAAAGGTGGGGGCGCGACGCAGGTGAAGCGCGTTTCGGGAGTTGCCAGCACCGCAAAGAGTAGCTATTTCGCGCGCTCCACTGTTGGGGTGTCGCCAAGTGGTAAGGCAGCGGTTTTTGGTACCGCCACCCTAGGTTCGAATCCTAGCACCCCAGCCACCTTCCCATAATGACTCGTGCGTCAGGTTTTTGCCGACGCGTTTTCGTGCGCGCTGTCGCGAAATGTTCGCGCTTGCACAATGTCAATCACTGCGCAGCGCTGATTGCGTTCGTGAAGCGCCCGGTTATTTTCTAAACGAATCGTAAAGCGCGATTGATCCGCAATTAGAGGATTGTTACCGTTGAGGTTCATCGCTAAGGGCTCTTCGCGATCAGTCACAGAAGATGACTGGACGGACAGGTCTATATAGAGAGAGTGGTCAACGCTCCAGAAACGTTCGGGGAGATGGTGAAGGCGAGCGCCTTCGACTTTCCCAGATTCACTCCCGGCTCGTGTGTGTTTGAGCCGAAGATCATCGGGACGCCCTCGTCAGCAGGTGCGCCCAAGACCCAGGAATTTACGCGCGGCTGTGCGCGACCGTTTGGAGAGTGAGAGGCAAACCTCATGAAGAAAATTCTGTCACCCGCCCGCAGCTTGATCGCTGCAGCGTTGATCGCGGGCCTGGCCATTCCGGCTCATGCCCAGCTTCGCGAGGCCCTGGCCACTGGCGAGCAAGCAACCCGTAAGGCCGAGCAGGTCCAGGACCAGATCAACCAGCTGGACGACCAGCGCTCGGACATGGTGCGCGAATACCGCACGCTCCTGCAGCGCCGCGACGCCGCTGAACTGTTCGCCAAGCAGCAAGAGCTGGTTGTGGCGAGCCAGCGCGAAGAGATCGCCTCGCTGACTGAACAGCTCGGCTCGATCGACGACATCACGGCGCAGACGGTGCCGATGCTGCTCAGCATGATCGAAGACCTGAAAATGTTCGTCGCCGCTGACCTGCCGTTCAAGAAAGACATCCGCGACGCCCGTCTTGAAGCCCTCGATGGCATCATGAAGGCGCCGAACGTGCCGGCCTCGGAACAGTACCGCCTGATCATGGAAGCCTACTCGGCTGAAATGGAATACGGCCGCACCGTTGCCACCTGGCAGGAAGCCATCACGATCGATGGCAACCCGACCAACGTCGACATGTTCCTGTATGGCCGCGTGGCCTACGTCTACGTGACGCCGAACGGCAAGGCTGCCCGCTTCGACCGCGCCACCGGCGAGTGGGTCGCGCTGCCGGGCAGCTACGTCCCGGACATCCAGCAGGCGATCCGCGTCGCCCAGGGTAAAGCCCAGCAGGTCGTCCTGTTCGCCCCTGTCCAGAAATTCTCGGTCCAGTAAGCGGCCAGTACCCAGAAACGAAGGTTTACAGAGTCATGAAAAACTTCAAATCCTCACTCAAGGCACTGGGCGCCGCAGTCCTTTTCGGATCGGTCACGCTCGTTGCTGCCGCCCCGGCCTCGGCCCAGTCGCTCAGCGACGTGCTCGCCAAGGTCCGCCAGGACGCCAACCAGATGTCGGCAGAAGATGCCGCCCGCCTGAAGCAGTTCCAGGCTGACAAGAACAGCCAGGCTGCCAGCATGGAGTCCGCCCGCAACGCGCTCGCCGTCGCTGAAGGCAAGGCCCGCACCCTGAGCGCCGAGTTCGACGCCAACGAAGCGGCGCTTTCGGCCCTCGAAGAGCAGGTCTCGCAACAGGCCGGCGACTTCCAGGAACTGCTTGGCCAGTTCCGTTCGGCAGCCGGTGCAACGATGCCGGAAATCGCGAACTCGTTCGCGAACTTCGACTACAAGGACCGCGTGGCCGGCATTGCCGAGATCGCAGAGGCCCGCGTGCTGCCGAACCGTGGCCAGCTTGAGCGCCTTCCGAAAGCCATGCTGCAGGAAATGATCGCCCAGTCGGAAGTCAAAACCTTCACCGCGCCGATCAACGGCATCGGTGATGGCGGCTCGATTGCCGACGCCGAACTCGTCCGCGTGGGCGTGTTCACCGCAGCCACCGTCAACGGCGGCAAGTTCGTCGAAGTGAAACGCGGCGAGCGCGGCGAGACCTTCCTCGAAGTCTTCAAGACCCAGCCGTCGGGCCCGTACGCCGGCGCCATGACGAAAGTCGCACGTGCCGCCGAAGGCGACATCGTGAACGCTCCGGTCGACCCGTCGAAAGGCAACCTGTTCGGCATCCTCGGCGAACTGCCGAAACTGTCGGATCGCTTCCAGCAAGGCGGCACGGTCGGCTACGTGATCGTGTTCCTCGCCGCGATCGGCCTGCTGCTCGCCTTCTACAAGATGTTCACCCTCTTCACGATGGGCGCAGCCATGCGCAACACCGCCAAGACGCGCCAGGCCGGCACGGGCAACCCGCTCGCCCGCGTGTTCGAAGTGTACGAGAACAACCGCAGCCGCGACATCGAAACGCTCGAGCTCAAGCTCGACGAGAAGATCCTGCAGGAATCCCCGGCCATCGAGCGCTTCAACGACATCATCAAGGTGTTCGCTTCGGTCGCTCCGCTGCTCGGCCTGCTCGGTACGGTTATCGGTATGATCATCACCTTCACCGCCATCACCATCTACGGTGCCGGCGATCCGAAGCTGATGGCTGGCGGTATCTCGGTCGCTCTCATGACCACCGTTTTCGGTCTCGTTGCTGCTATTCCGCTGCTGCTGTCCCACGCTGTCGTGTCGTCCATGGCCCGCAGCAACCAGCAAATGCTTGACGAACAGGCTGCCGGCCTGATCGCCGAGAAGATGGAATCCGTTCACGGGGGTCGGGCGTAAGCCTGACCTCTTTAACCCCCTGGAGGAGTAGCCCGCATGGGTTTTCAAGACCTACAGGCCTTTCTGGATCGTGGCGGCCCGGTGCTGCTGGTCATCATGGCGGCGACGTTCGTCATGTGGGCCCTGATCCTGGAGCGGTTGTTCTACTTCCGGTTCGCGCACAAGCAGATTGCCGCTGAGGCGATTGCGGAGTGGCGTTCGCGCTCCGACCGGAAGTCCAAACTTGCACACTGGGTGCGCAGCAAGCTCGTGTCTGAAGTTCGTGCGAAAGCCGAACAGAACGTCCAGCTGACCAAGGCGATGGTGGCGCTTGCGCCGCTGCTCGGCCTGCTCGGCACGGTGACGGGCATGGTGGCCGTGTTCGACATCATGGCCATCACGGCCGGTGCGGATGCGAAAGCCATGTCGGCGGGCGTGTCGCGGGCAACCATCCCGACGATGGCGGGCATGGTGGCGTCACTCTCGGGTATCCTCTTCACGTCCGGTATGGACCGCCGCGTCAATCGCTCGGTCCAGCAGGTCGAAGATTCGATGGAGATCGACTGATGCGCGGACGTAGAAGCAGAAAGCCGGATTCGGCCGAGGTCGATCTGACACCGATGCTGGATGTCGTGTTCATCCTGCTGATCTTCTTCATCGTGACGTCGACGTTTGCGCGGGAAGAGGCCATCGGCCTCGAGCCGCCGCCGCCGCCGGCGCCGCCAGACGAGGAACAGCAGGAACAGGTTCCGGCCATCCTCATCCTTGTGGAAGAGTCTAACCTGATCACGGTCAATGGCCGCCCTACCGACATCAGCTCGGTGCGTGCCAACATCGAACGGGTTGTCGCAGAATCGCCCAATAGTGCGGTTATCATCCAGGTTCACCCCAAGGCGAAGAGCGGCGTGGTGGTTGCAATCCGGGATGAGGCCTACAACGCGGGCTTTACCGACCGCGTCAACATCCTCGTCACTCAGACCTGATCGCGGGAGCCGATACACATGGCACGTGCAAGACGTGAATATGCCGAAACAGGCAGCGAGATCGACCTGACCCCGATGCTGGATGTCGTGTTCATCCTGCTGATCTTCTTCATCGTGACGGCGCAGTTCATCAAGGAGCCGGGCGTGGCAATCGTCCGTCCGGAAGTGGACAACAAGGCCTCGGCGAAACCGCTGGCGATCCTGATCGCCATCGATGCCAACAGCGATGTCTATATCGACAAGAAGAAGATCGCGCCGGCGGAAGTGGCGTTCACCATCAAGGACATGCGTCTCGACAACCCGCGTGGCGAGATCGTGGTCCAGACCGACGTGAACGCTGATGCCGGCGTGATGGTCGACGTGATGGAAGCCATCAACAAGATCGACGGCGAGACGGTGATCAACATCTCGGCGAAGACGAACGGTTAAGGAGACAGGTTATGTTCAACAGTCCCTTCATGCGCATCCTGGCCGCTACGGCGATTGCGATTCCGATCGTCCTGGCGATCTTCATGCTGATGAATGCCCTCATCTCCGTGAAAGAGCTGAAGCTTGCGAGTGGCGAGCAGCGTGTGCTGGCCGCCATCACGCCGCAGAAGCAGGACTCCGACGTGCGGACCCGCCAGCGGTCGAAACCGCAGCGGATCGACTCGGCGGCCAAGCCGCCGCCGCCGCCGAAACAGTCCGCCACGAAGTCGAGCATCAACCTGCCGACTCCGAAGATCGAGGGTGCTGTTCCGCAGAACCTCGACCTTGGCCGGATGAAGTCGCTGGCAATCGACCCGGTGGCCGTGTCGGACCGCGACGCGCAGCCGATCCGTCCGCCGACGCCGTCCTATCCGCAGCGCGCCCAGGAGCGTGGCCTGTCGGGCAGCTGCGACGTGCGCTTTGACGTGGATACCCGCGGCAAGCCGTACAACGTCTCGGCCACCTGCACGGACGCGGTCTTCAAGGCGGAAGCCGAGCGGGCCGTGGGCCGCGTCGAGTTCGCGCCCAAGATCGTGCGCGGCAAGGCGGTTGAACGCCGGAACGTCGTCTACCCGCTGGAATTCAACATCCAGTAGGTCCCCTTCGCAGGCCGGGCGGCGCTCTGATCTGATCCGCCGCCCGCCTGCCTCCTCTGCCCGGACCGGCGAAGATCGGCGGCGGCAGACTGGCAAGTGAAAGTGTTTGCCGCTGCAAGGCGGTCAGGAGAGAGAATGATGCGACTGAAAGTTTTCCTCAAAGGCGCTGTGACCGCAGGACTCCTCGGTATGATGGGCGCCGGTGCCGCGCTGGCGCAGGCCGGCGGCAGCTGCACCGAGACGCAGTTCAGCTCGAAGACCGGCCAGATCTACCTCGAAGCCGAGCAGGCGGCCATCACCAACAAGGACTTCGACACGGCGCTCGCCAAGCTGAACCAGCTGCGCGGGATGACGCTGAACTGCTACGAAGAGAGCGCGATCATCCGCATCTCGGCGTACATCAAGATCGAGAAGGGCGACCGCCAGGGCGCCATCAAGGACCTGCTCGATGCGGTGAACAAGGGCTATGTCCCGCCGGCCGACGTGCCGCAAACTTACTACAACATCGCGCAGATCTACCTGCAGATGGAAGATATCAAGTCGGCGCTCGACTACATGAAGAAGTGGCAAGCCGCTGGCGGCAAGCCGGACCGTCAGCAGAAATGGCAGCTCGCCGTGCTGTATCAGCGCGTCGACAACTTCAAGGAAGCGATCCGCTGGGCTGAAGAAGTCCGCCGCGATGACGGCGCCAAGTTTGACCAACAGCTGTATGACCTGCTCGTGTTCCTCTACAACGACGCGGGCGAGAAGGCGAAGCTGGCCGAAGTGCTGGAAGTGCTCGTCGACCGCAATCCGCAGGAACGCAAGTACTGGGACGCGATCGCCGGCAACTACTTCCAGGCGAACGAACAGCACAAGGCGTTCGAAGTCCAGAAAGCCATGTACCTCGCCGGGCTGCTTAAGTCCGAAGACGAGATCATGCGCATCGTGAACTTCTACAACCAGTTCAACGCGCCGTATTACGCCGCGAAGATCCTGGAGAAGGAAATGAACGCCGGCCGGATCAAGAAAACGGTCGAGAAGATGTCGCTGCTCGCCGACTTCTACCAGGTCGCTCGTGAGCACGAGAAAGCCATCCCGGTGATCCGCCAGGCCGCTGAAATGGGCGGCGGTGGCGCGATGTATGAGCGTCTCGGCGCGTCGTACAGCGAGCTGCAGAAGTGGAAAGAGACCGAAGACGCGCTGCAAACGGCGCTGTCGAAGGGCGGCGTGAAGGACAAGGGCACCATCTGGGTACGGATCGGCCAGTCGCGCTTCGAGCGCGGTGACCGCGCCGGCGCCCGGGAAGCCTTCCGCCAGGCTGGCAATGCGGGCGGCCGCAGCTGGCTCGAGTTCATGCAGTCGGAAGAGGACACGAAGGACGCGCTCGAGTGCTTCAAGGTCCAGTCCGCCGTGCTCAACCTCGTGAACGAAGACAAGATCTGCAAGAAGCTGGCAGGCCTTGGCGACAACCAGCCGGAAGGCTGCAAGACCGTCGCCGCCCGCCTGAAGGCCGGCCGCGAGCAGTTCGACAACACGCCGGAATGCCGCAACTCCGATCCGGTCTGATCCGATCTGATCCGGGCGCGCGAGCGCTCAACCTGAAAGCCCCGGACCTCGCGGTCCGGGGCTTTTGCTTTTGCCTCTGTGTGTAAGGCGAAGGGCGCCCAGTGGCTGCGCACGCAAAAGAAAACGCCGGCGGATGAGGCCGGCGTTGTCTGTATCTGGCTTGGTTCTCCGCGCGATCAGCTCGGCTGCGAGGAAATCCCGAAGGTGCCGACGGAGCTGGAGGCGCTCATCGGCTTGGACTCGCTGGCGGCCATCGGGCCGGTTTCGCGCAGCGGATCGTCGGCATGCTTCACCTGGCCTTCGAACACGGCGTTCGACTGGATCTGCAGGGACGAGTGGACGATGTCGCCCTTCACGTGGGCGCCGGTCTCGAGTTCGACCTTGCGGGCGCGGATGGAGCCCTTGATCTTGCCCTTCACCTTGACGACTTCGGCTTTCACTTCGCCGGTGATCTGGCCCGAGGCGCCGATGGTGATGTCGGTGGCCGACACGTCGCCGTCGACGACGCCGTCAATCTGAAGCGAACCTTCAGAGATGACCGAGCCATTGATCTTCATGTCGGCGCAAATGATGGAAGCGGCGCGCGCAGCGGACTTCGTCGCTGCACCCCGGACGGCCTCTTGCGCCGAAACCACCTTCGGCGGCTCGATCGGGGCGGTTTCCGGGGTTTTGCTATTCTTTGTGAACATGTCGGCCTGCTTTCAGGAACTTGTTGGGGTCGTAAGGTTTGCCATTGTACCACACTTCGTAGTGAAGGTGGTCGCCGGTGCTGCGACCGGTCGAACCCATGCGGCCGACCAGATCGCCGATTTTCACTGTATCACCTTTGGACACGGTGATCGACCTTAAGTGTCCGTAACGCGACTTGAAGCCGTGGCCGTGGTCGACCTCGACCAGCAGGCCGTAGCCGGAGCGGGCGCCGGCATAGCTGATCGTGCCGGGGCCGGTGGTGATGATCGGCGCGTCGCGATAGGCTGCCAGGTCGACGCCCATGTGCGGCTGCGGCCGCTTGGTGAAGGGGTCGACGCGGATGCCGTAGGGGCTGGTATAGCGGTAGGGCACCGCCACCGGGTCGCCGAACGGCAGGCTGTTGACCACTTTCTCGTAGTATTTCATTTCCGCGATGCGGGCCCGCGCCTGGAAGATGCGGGTCATGAAGCTCTCATCGCCGATCGACCATTCGGAGGCCGAAGAGGTGAGCGAGCCCATCGAGACTTCCGGGCCGCCCATGTTTTCCGAAGCGAACAGGGCGTCGGTGCCGACGGCGGTGAGCATCAGCACGCCGCGGGCGCGTTCGGCGCGCTCGGCTGCGTGGTCTTCCATGCGGTCGAACAGGCGGTAGATGTCCTGCTCGATGGCCTTGGTGGTGCCGCGAGCGGCCGGCACGCTGAGGCCGGCGGTCATCAGGTATTCGTCACGGGACTGGCGGCGGTCGGCTTCCTCGATGGACGCCTCGACCAGCAGGGAGGCGCCGTCGCCTTCGAGGGCGGACAGCTTCTGTCCGTCATCCTCGCGCATGTCGTTGAGCAGTTCCTCGAGCGCCTTCTGCTTCTTCTCAAGGTCGGCGGTTTCCTTGGAGCGCTCCTCGAGGAGGGTGCGCTGGAGAGATTCGCGGGCGCGCAGGTCCTGGACCCAGCGCTCGTACTTCGCGAGCTCCTTGCCTTCGCCGCCGGCCAGGGTGGTCTCGCCGCCGCCGAACACGAAGCTCGCAGTTGCGAACACGGTCCAGCCGGCAATGGCGGTAACGCCTGCGGCCATCATGGCCTGCTGCCAGGGTGATATGGAAATATAGCGGACGGTTCCGCCGCTGCGGTGGTAGATCTGACGCTCAGGAAACGCGCGATCGAACGTCGCCTTGAGGTTCGAACTCCACTTGGCCATTCAAGCTACCTGTAAGCTGGAAACTTCTTATGAAGCTGCAGGTTTCCCTACAGCCGGCTTCCCATTCCCCGCGTCATACATACCCAATTCGACCGGGGGTGAAAGCCCCGCATGTCATATTTTTAGGCAATGTTCGCAGTTGACCGTAAACTTCTCATTAACTTGCTGAAAGTTTCAGCAAGACCTTCCCGATTTCAAGCGGCGGAGCGCTTTTGTTGCACCGCCGCAAGCACTTCGTCCGCATGCCCCTTGACCTTCACTTTAGGCCAGATCCGGACGATTTTTCCTGTCGGCCCGATGAGGAAGGTCCGCCGGGCCACGCCCATGTAAGTGCGGCCGTACATCGACTTCTCTTCCCAGGTGCCGAAGGCCTCTGACACGTCGCCGGCCTCATCGCTGCCGAGCAACACGTTGAGCCGGTATTTACCAGCGAACTTCTCGTGACGTGTCAGGGGATCGCGTGACACGCCCATTACGATCCCTCCAGCTTCTGCGAAGGCGTCGGCGTGGGCGGTGAAATCGAGCGCTTCCTGGGTGCAACCGGGCGTGTCGTCCTTCGGGTAGAAGTAGAGCACCAGGTACTTGCCGGCGAAGTCCTTCAGGCGCCGGGGGCCTGCGGTCGTTTCAAGGCTGAAGGCGGGCGCCTTGTCCCCCTCTTTCAACGCAGTGGCCATGCAAAGCTCCTATGGTCTCAACCCGTTCACGTAATTATAGTTTCTATGTGCGAGAGGACGTGCGGCAATACCGAAATTCCTGAGGAGCTGAAGATTGGTCCGCCAGACCGCGTCCATCGTCATCATGGAGATCCTGGGCGCGCTCGTCCTGGTGCTGATGGCGGCCAGCGGCCTGCTCCTGCTTCGCCTGTCGAGCGGCCCGATCGATCTCAGCGCGTTCCGCGACGATGTGGAGAATGCCCTGTCGGACGCGCGCAGCGGGCGCGGGGTTTCTATCGGCGCGCTGCAACTCGAATGGTCACCGGAATCCAAGCGCGTGCAAGTCACGGCGCAGGACGTCCACCTGCTCGACGCGGCCGGGCGCAAGGCGGCTGAAGCGGCGGATGCGGAAATCGTCGTGTCGGCTTCCGCGCTGCTGGTCGGCAATGTGGAAGTGCTGCGCCTCAGGCTGAGCGACGGATGGATCGGGCTCGACCATGTTGAGGGCAACCTGTGGACGCTGGGCGGCGATCCGCTGCCGGAGCTGAAGGCGCGCGAATTGCCGACCACGCCGCAAGGGTGGCTCGACTATGCCAACACCGTTTTGCCGGAGTGGCTCGCTGCGCTGAGGGAGACGGATGAATCGCTGACCTTCGAGTCGGTGCGCTTCGACAAGTTCGAGCTGCGCGTGCGCACGGCCGAGCTGGCCCAGCTGGGCACCGTGCAGCAGACGACGGGAGACCTGACGCGCACGGCGGATGGGCTCAGCCTGACGCTGTCGGGCAGCGGCCTTGGCCAGGGGCTGCCGCGCGGCATTGCCATCCGCATGCAGACGAGTGAGGGCGGCACCCGGATGCTGGCCGAACTTGGCGTGGCCGATTGGCCGCTGGGCGAACTGCTCCGCCGCACCGGTCTCGGCGCGGAAGGCTCGGAAGGGCTGAATTCGCACTTCGAGGTTTCGGCCGGATTCTCGCAGGCCTCAGGCATTGAAGATATTCGCCTCAACGCGCGCAGCGGTGACGGCATCCTGAAACTCGGCGACACGGCGCATCCGGTGACCGACCTCCGCATCGCCGGCGCCTATGCGCGCGCGGACGACAAGCTGGCGTTGACGCTGGAGTCGAGCGGGACCGGCGTGTTCAAGGGGCGCGCTGACCTGGAGGTCGAGCAGGCGATGGCCGGCAAGGGCTTCAGGCCCTTCCGCCTCACGAGCCCGGCGCTGACCGCCAGCCTGATGCCGTTCCTCGCCGCGCCGGTCGACTTTGCCAGCGTGGACGCATCCGGCGAGGCCGACCTCGACGCGCTCGCCGTGCGCGCCGCGACGATACGGTTTGTGCTCGGTGGATCAGCCTTCGAGATCAAAGGAGACGCTGCGCTGACCCCTGACCGCCAGCCGGGCGAGTCGCCCGTCATTGCGACGCTTGATGTCACGGCGCCCGGACCCTTGCCCGCCGAGACTGTGGTTGCGCTCTGGCCGGTCTCCCTTGCCACAAGCGCGCGCGAGTTCGGCGCCACGCAGATCGAGGCCGGCGTTGCGCGCGATGCGAAAGGCCATGTGACCTTGCAGCGCGACAGCTTCGCCGAAGGCTTCCTGCGCGACACCGACCTCGAAGTGACCTTCGCGGTGGAAGGCGCGCGCGTGAAGTTCCTCGAGGACCTGCCGCCGGTCGAGGACGGGGTGGGCACAGGCAGGCTGACCGGCAACAGCTTCAAGGCGGTGCTGGACAGCGGCGCCTATGCCGGTTGGGTGGTCGATGAGGGTCTGATCGACTTTCCGGCTTTCAATCCGAGGGGCACGGAGTTCCGGGTGTTCGCCAAGGGACATGGACCGGCCCGCAACATCGTGAAGACGCTGGCCGAGTCCCGGCTCGCTTTCGATCTCGATCCGGCCCGGATCTCGGGCGATGCGGAATTTACCTATGAGCTGTTCCGGCCGGCACTCAGCGATGTTCCGTATGAGGACCTTCGCTTCACGGGCTTCGGAACCTTGCGCAATGCGGGCCTCAAGGCCGCCGCCTTTGACTTCGACATGACGGGCGGCACGATCAAGGTGGACCTCGACCAGAACGGAATGATGATGGCGGGCCAGGCAAGCCTCGGGCCGTCACCGGTGGATTTCGTCTGGAAGGACACCTTCGCCGACGCCGACAAGCCGGCAATGCTGACGGCCAAGAGTTTCGTGACGGCGGATTTCCTCAACGGCTTTGGCATGCTGGGCCGCGCCTACATGACAGGCGAGGCGCCGCTCGACCTGAAGGCGACGCTCGACGGGGCGGACCTGAAGACAGCCAACGCCAAGATCGACTTCTCGGATGCCCGTCTCGACATCGCGGAGATCGGCTGGCTCAAGCCGCGCGGCGGCGCATCGAATGCGACGGTCGACTATACCCGGACGGGTGACAAGGCGACGTCGAAGGTGCGCTTCGATGCTGACGGCGCCGTGCTGGACGGAGACTTCACGCTCGGCGCGGACTCCATGCGGCTGATCTCGGCAGACCTCCGACGCGCCTATTTCCGCAATGTCGCGGATGTGAACGGGCGTCTGGGGCGCGGGCCGAACGACCAGCTGGTGATGGAGCTTGGCGGGAAGCACCTCGACATTTCCGGGCTGATCCCCGGCCTCGGCGGTCTCGGCGGCGAGTCGACCAAGGACGGATCACCGATGACGATCGATGCAGCAGTCGACCGGCTGACGCTGCGCACGGGGCTGGACCTTCGCAAGGCCAAGCTGGCGCTGGTGACCGGCAAGTCGGGTCTCGAGACCTTCACGGCGACGGGCGTCGCCGGCGGCGCGGCGCCGCTGTCGGCCTCGATTGACGCGCGCGGCGATGGTGCCCCGCGTATCAAGGTCTCGTCCGGCGATGCGGGCTTCCTGGCTGCGGCTTTCCTTGACGCCGACTTCATTTCCGGGGGCGCGCTGGAACTGAACGGAACGCTGGAGCAAGGCAACAAGCCGGCCGAACTTCTGGTCGAAATCAGCAATGCGCGGATGAGCAATGCGCCGTTCCTGACGCAGATCCTGTCGCTCGCCTCGCTGCGCGGGCTGTCTGACACGCTGTCCGGCGAAGGGGTAATGTTCAGCCGGATTGACCTGCCGCTCAAGATTTCCGGCGGGCGCTACATCATTGCCGGCGCAAAGGCGCAGGGGCCGGCGCTCGGACTGACGGCGAGTGGATTCATCGATTCCAAGTCGACCGACATCGAGATCGACGGCGTGCTCGTGCCGAGCTTCGGGGTGAACTCCGCGCTGGGCGGCATTCCGATCATCGGCGATCTTGTGGTCGGTCGCGACGGGGAAGGCGTGTTCTCGCTGACCTACGGGGTGAGCGGCAAGCTGGAAAAAGCCAGCGTATCGGTGAACCCGCTCTCGGCAATTGCGCCGGGGGTGATCCGGCGAATCTTCGAGAACCCGTCGGATACCAAGATTCCGGAAGCCAAGCCGCGCGCGCCGGACGCGCCCTTGCCGAAGGAACTGCCCGCGATCAAGAACGAGACGTTCTGACGCCTAGCCGGCCTTGATCAGCGCGTGACGCTTCTTGCCCGCCGAGAGCTTGATCGCGCCGTCCTGCAGGTCCGCCGCCGACACTTTCGCATTCGGGTCAGTCACCGCTTCGTCGTTGACGCGGATGGCGCCCTGTTCGATCAGGCGGCGCGCTTCGCCGTTGGACTTCGAAAGGCCGGCCGCTGTGCAGGCAGCAGCGACTAGCATCCCGGCGTCAAGCTCCGCCTGCGGAACAAGCGCGGTCGGCAACCCGGCCGAAGAGGCGCCGTCGCTGAACACCGCTTTCGCGGCGGCCTCGGCTTCCCGGGCGGCCGTCTCGCCGTGCAGCAGCGTCGTGGTGGCGTTGGCCAGCGCAACCTTTGCATCGTTGATTGCGGCGCCTTCGAGGGCTTCCAGCTTCTCGATCTCGGCCTGTGACAGGTCGGTGAACAGGCGCATGAAGCGGCCGACATCGGCATCCTCCGTGTTGCGCCAGAACTGCCAGTATTCGTAGGGCGTGCGCTTGTCGGCGTTGAGCCAGACGGCGCCGTCGGCGGTCTTGCCCATCTTGCCGCCAGACGCGGTGGTGATCAGGTGCGCGGTGATGCCGAACGCCTTGCCGCCCTCGACCTTGTGGACGAGGTCGACGCCGCCCACGATGTTGCCCCACTGGTCCGAGCCGCCCAGCTGGATCCGGCAGCCGATGCGCTTGAACAGTTCGAGGAAGTCGTAGGACTGCATCAGCAGGTAGTTGAATTCGAGGAAGGTGTAGGGCTGCTCTGCCGCCAGGCGGCGGGCGACCGTGTCCTGCTTCACCATCGTGTTGATGGTGAAGTGCACGCCCACTTCGCGCAGCAGCTGGATGTAACCGAGCTTGTCCAGCCAGTCCGCGTTGTTGACCATGACCGCGTCAGACGGGCCGTCGCCGAACTTCAGGAAGGGCTGGAAAGCTTTCTTGATGCCGGCGATGTTGGCGTTGATCTGGTCGTCGGTGAGCAGGGGGCGCGACTTTTCCTTGTCGGTCGGGTCGCCGATCTTGGTTGTGCCGCCGCCCATCAGCGCCACTGGCTTGCCGCCGTGGCGCTGCAGGATGCGCAACATCATGATCTGCAATAGCGAGCCGACATGCAGGCTGTCAGCCGTCGCATCAAAGCCGATATACGCCACCGGATTTCCCGAGGCGCAGTAAGCGTCGAGCTCTGCCTCATGCGTCATCTGCTTGATGAAGCCGCGCCAGCTGAGCTCGCGCAGGAATTCCGACTTGTAATCGCTCATGTTCTTGTGTCTCCGTGGACGCGCGCGCCTAACACGGAAAGGGCAAGGCTTGAACACTGCTACGGAAAAAACCACGCCTGTCTGGGTCGCCGGCTTCATGTCCGGCACCTCGCTGGACGCCGTGGACGCCGCGATGATCCTGACCGACGGCGAGCGGGTGACCGAGTTCGGACCTGCCATTGAACGCAAATATACCCCGGCCGAGCGGTCGGTCCTGCAGGCGGCGACTGAAGCGGCCCGGGCCTGGAACTGGGAGGGGCCAATCCCGGAAGGTCCGTTCAAGGCGGCCCTGGACGTGATTACCGAAACGCACGCCGACGCCTGGTTCCGGCTGACGAGGGAAGAGCGGGCGCCGCAGCCACTACTGGCGGGCATCCACGGCCAGACCGTGCTGCACCGGCGCGCGCGGGGCGGCGCCAAGGGCGCGACGCTGCAACTGGTTGACCCGTTCGCTCTGCGCGCGGCGCTGGGCGTGCCGCTGGTGTGTGACTTCCGGTCGGCCGATGTCGAGGCGGGCGGGCAGGGCGCGCCGCTGGCGCCGGCCTATCATGCCGCGCTGCTGAACCGGCTGGGCGATGAGCCGGCCTGCGTGCTGAACCTTGGCGGGGTCGCCAACATCACGGCGCGCCTCGCAGATGGCAGCCTGATCGCGTTTGATACCGGCCCGGCCAACGGCCCGATTGACGAATGGGTCGAGGGCAATGGCGCGGGGACGCATGACGTGGGCGGACGCCTCGCCGCTGCCGGCACGGTGCACACCGGCTTGCTGGCGCAGCTGATGAGCCATGACTGGTTCAGCGAGAAGCCGCCGAAATCGCTCGACCGGTACGACTTCAATGCGAGCGTCGCACGCGGCCTGTCGCTGCAGGACGGCGCCGCCACGCTGACGGCCTTCTCGGCCGCTGCCGTCGCGGCGGGCATCGACCAGTTGCCGCAACGCCCGAGCCGCGTGATCGCGTGCGGCGGCGGGCGGCACAATCCGGCGCTGATGGCGGCGCTGAAGGGCGCGTTGCCGTGCCCGCTGATGAGCGCAGAAGAAGCCGGCTGGCGCGGCGATTCCATCGAGGCCGAGGCCTTCGCCTTCCTCGCCGCGCGGCGGATGCGCCAATTGCCTATCAGCTGGCCGATGACGACCGGCGTGCCGGCGCCGATGACCGGCGGCCAGTTGCTGACCTAGGCGCGGGCGAGTTCGCCGAGGGCTTTGCCCTCAAGCCGGTAGATCGTCCATTCGTCCATCGGCGCTGCGCCGAGGGAGAGATAGAAGTCGATCGACGGCTTGTTCCAGTCGAGCACGGACCATTCAAGCCGTCCGCAGCCGCGCTCGACGGCGAGCGCCGCCAGCCGCTTCAGCAGCGCCTTGCCGTGCCCCTTTCCGCGCTGGGCGGGATCGACGAACAGGTCTTCCAGATAGATGCCGGGCTTTCCGAGGAAGGTCGAGAAGTTATGGAAGAAGAGGGCAAAGCCGGTCGCGGCGCCCGCCTCTTCAATCAGCAACACTTCGGCGAAGGGCTTCGCGCCGAACAGGTTTGCCCGCAGCAGCGTTTCGTCCGCCACGCAGGCATGCGTGAGCTTCTCGTAGTCGGCGAGCGCGCGGATGAAACCGAGAATGACCGGCGTGTCGGCTTCGGTGGCAAACCGGATGTCCGCCATCGGCCTAGTCTTCGAAATCTTCGTCTTCTTCGACGATGTCGGCATCCACGCCGTCTTCTGCTTCGAGGCGCAGCTGTTGCTCAGCTTCGTCGAGGCGGCGCAGCAGGTAGGATTCGCACAGGGCGATCAGCTCTTCGCGCTTGTCGACGTAGAAGTGGTTGGCGCCTTTGACCTTCGCGCGCTCGACCTTGTGGCCCTTTTGGACGCGCACTTTCGACAGGGCGCGCTCGACATCTTCCGGCGAGGCGATCGAGTCGGCGTCGCCGGCGACGATCAGGCCCGAGGCCGGGCAGGGCGCGAGGAAGGAGAGGTCGTAGTGGTTGGCCGGCGGCGAGATGGCGAGGAAGCCGTCGATCTCCGGGCGGCGCATCAGCAGCTGGAGCGTGATCCATGCGCCGAAGGAATAGCCGGCACACCAGACAAGGCGCGGGCTTTCCGACAGGTTTTCCAGATAGTCGAGGACGTAGGCCGCATCTTCCAGTTCGCCGATGCCCTGATCGTACACGCCCTGCGAACGGCCCACGCCGCGCGAGTTGTAGCGCAGCACGCCGAAACCGTGCTTCTCGAACAGCTGGTAGAGCATGATCGTGACCGGATCCTGCATCGTTCCGCCGGCTTTCGGGTGCGGATGAAGGATCAGCGCAATCGGCGCGCCCGGATATGGCGGCTCAGTATAGCGTGCTTCGATCCGCCCTTGGGGGCCCGGAATGATGATTTCTGCCATCTGATCCTCGGTTTTTGTCAGTGAAGGGGGCGAGATAGGCCAAATCGACCGCAAAATGCAAATTTTTCTGCAGGGTGCGGCAGAGGCCGGAAACGTCTATATATAGGGGCATGATCTACGCCGACTACAACGCCACCGCCCCGATGCGGCCGGAAGCCCGCGACGCCGTGATGGCGGCGCTGGCGCTGGGGGCGGCAAACCCGTCATCGGTCCACCAGGCCGGGCGGGCGGCGCGCGCGGTGGTTGAGCGGGCGCGGGCGCAGATCGGCGGGGCGATTGGCTCGCGGGCGAGCGACATCATCTTCACCAGCGGCGGCACGGAATCGCTGCTCCTGGCCATACAGGGCGCCGTGCTGGCGCTGGACGGCAAGGCAACCCTGATCGTTTCGGCCATCGAGCACGAGGCGGCGACCAAGGCGGCGGCGCATGCCGGGGTGCCGGTCGAGACGGCCTATGTGGGCCCGGACGGGCGGGTCGATCTTGGCGATCTGGGCGACCGCCTCAAGGGCTGGGACACGGCCGCGAAAGGCACGCCTGTGCTTGTGCTGATGCTGGCGAACAATGAAACCGGGATACTCCAGCCCGTGGCGGAGGCGGCCGCGCTGGTGCGCGCGGCGGGCGGCCTCGTCGTGTGCGACGCTGTGCAGGCGCTGGGCAAGGTGCAAGTCAACGCAGCGCTGCTGGGCGCTGACTATATTGCGCTGTCGGCGCACAAGATCGGCGGGCCGCAGGGCGTCGGCGCACTATGGCACCGGGCGGGTGCGCCGCTGAAGGCGCTGCAGTATGGCGGCGGACAGGAACGTGGCCTGCGGTCGGGAACTGAGAACGTCGCCGGGATTGCCGGATTTGGCGCAGCGGCGGAAGCCGCCGTGCGCGATCTGCCGAAATATGCCGCGCTTGCGAAGCTGCGGGACGCAATGGAATCGCGCCTGAAGGCTGAGGGCGGCGTGACCGTGATCGGTGAAGGCTCGCTCCGGCTTGCCGGGACGTCCAATTTCGCGCGGCCCGGTTTCCGGGCGGAAACGCAGGTGATGGCGCTGGACCTTGCAGGTGTCTGCGTCTCGGCGGGATCGGCCTGCTCGTCCGGCAAGGTGAAGAGATCGCTTGTGCTGCTGGCCATGGGAGCGGATGACGCGCTTGCGGAATCGGCGATCCGCACCAGCTTTGGCTGGAACAGCCAGGCGGAAGACTTCGAGCGCGTCGCCGACGCCTGGCTCGAAGCGGCCCGGCGAACCGTGTTGAAGGAGACTGCGTGATGCCTCGACGGAAGTTCAAGATGCTGCCGGGGCTGTTGCTTGCGAGCACACTGGCGCTTTCGGGGTGTTCCGTGCTCACGGACATGGGCAGTGGCAGCTATGACAGCGCCGCCCGGCGCGCGTGCGACAAGGAACTCGACGCGAAAACCCGGCTTGATTGCTACAACAAGGCCGAAGAAGCGGCTCGCGAGAGAGACGCCTCCAGGAATGGAAACGAGACGTAATGGATTGCTGCGGCGGAATGGATGAGCACGACGAAACCTGCACCGAAGTGAAGGTGAAGGACGGCATCGATGCAAAGACGGTCGAGGCGGCGAAGCGCCTCGAGTCGGAGAACTATTCGGCCGGTTTCGTCACCGATATCGAAATGGATTTTGCGCCGAAAGGCCTGAACGAAGATACCGTGCGGTTCATCTCCGCGAAGAAGGGCGAACCGGAGTGGCTGCTCGAATACCGGCTGGACGCCTACCGCCGCTGGCTGACGATGGAAGAGCCTGTGTGGGCGCGGGTGAACTACCCGAAGATCGACTACCAAGCCTACTATTACTACGCCGCGCCGAAGGATGCGGCGAAGTACAAGTCCATTGATGAAGTGCCGAAAGAAATCCTCGATACCTACGCCAAGCTCGGCATCCCGCTGCGCGAGGCGGAAGTGCTGCTCGGCGTCGAGGGTGCGGCCGAGACGGCCGCGACCGCGCGAGAGAAACCGCGCGTGGCGGTGGATGCCGTGTTCGATTCCGTGTCGGTTGCCACGACGTTCCGCGAAGAGCTGAAGAAGGCCGGCGTGATCTTCATGTCGATCTCCGAGGCCGTGCAGGAATATCCGGAGCTTGTGCGCAAGTATCTCGGCACAGTCGTTCCGTCGACGGACAATTTCTTTGCCACGCTCAACGCCGCCGTGTTTTCGGACGGCACGTTCGTGTATGTGCCCAAGGGCGTGCGCTGCCCGATGGAGCTGTCGACCTATTTCCGCATGAACGCGGAAAGCACCGGCCAGTTCGAGCGCACGTTGATCGTTTGCGACGAGGGGGCGTACGTATCCTACCTCGAAGGCTGCACGGCGCCGATGCGCGACGAAAACCAGCTGCATGCGGCCGTGGTCGAACTGGTCGCGCTGGACGATGCCGAGATCAAGTACTCAACCGTGCAGAACTGGTGGCCGGGCGACGAGGACGGCAAGGGCGGCATCTATAACTTTGTCACCAAGCGCGGCGACTGCCGCGGCGCGCGCTCCAAGATTTCCTGGACGCAGGTGGAGACCGGATCGGCGATCACCTGGAAATATCCGTCCTGCATCCTGCGCGGCGACGACTCGGTCGGCGAGTTTTATTCCATCGCGGTGACCAACGGTCGCCAGCAGGCCGATACCGGCACCAAGATGATCCACCTCGGCAAGCGCACGAAGAGCCGGATCATCTCGAAGGGCATCTCCGCCGGCCGGTCCGACAATACTTACCGGGGCCTCGTCTCCATCAACAAACGCGCCGAGAAGGCGCGCAACTTCACGCAGTGCGACAGTCTGCTGATCGGTCAGACCTGCGGCGCACATACCGTGCCCTATGTCGAGAACCGCCGCGCCGATGCGCAGCTGGAGCATGAAGCGACGACGACCAAGCTGTCCGAAGACCAGCTGTTCTACGTGCGCCAACGCGGCATCGGCGAAGAGCAGGCGGTTGCCCTGCTGGTCAACGGCTTCGTGCGCGAAGTGCTCCAGGAGCTGCCGATGGAGTTCGCCGTGGAGGCCCAGAAGCTGCTGGAAGTGAGCCTTGAAGGTAGCGTTGGTTAATTTGCGTTAGCCGGCAACCGGCTCGGAACTTGCTGCGTTGATCCTCAAACGGCCACAGGGGGCCGTCCGAGAGGACAACATGTTGAAACAATCCATTGGTCTGGCCGTGATTTGTGCCGTTTTGTTCGTTGTGCCGCTGGTGGCCGCCGCCGGCTGAGCCGGAAACACGCATTCCGGTATAGCTGGGCTGAACGCTCCTATCCTGTCGCAGGGGCTTTCCCTGACGCCTGATGGGCCCTAAATGCGGGCCATGTTGAAGATTGAAAACCTGACCGCGACTGTCGGCGAAGGCGAGGATGCGAAAACCATCCTGAATGGCCTGTCGCTGGCCGTGCCTGCGGGCGAAGTCCACGCCATCATGGGCCCGAACGGGGCGGGCAAGTCGACGCTCTCCTACGTTTTGACCGGCCGCGAGGGGTACACGGTGACCGGCGGCACCGCGACGCTCGACGGCGATGACCTGCTCGCGCTCGATCCGGAAGACCGGGCCGCCAGGGGCGTGTTCCTGTCCTTCCAGTATCCGGTCGAAATTCCGGGCGTGCCGGTGATGACGTTTGTGCGCGCCGCCATGAATGCCCAGCGCAAGGCGCGCGGCGAAGCCGAGATTTCGGCCCCGGAGTTCATCAAGAAATCGCGCGAGATCGCCAAGGTGCTGAGCCTTGATCCTGAAATGCTGAAGCGTCCGGTGAATGTCGGCTTCTCGGGCGGCGAGAAGAAGCGGCTCGAGATCTACCAGATGATGATGCTGGAGCCGCGTTTCATGGTGCTGGACGAAACCGATAGCGGGCTCGACATCGACGCCCTGCGCACCGTCGCGGAGGGCGTCAACGCGCTGCGCGCGCCAGAGCGCGGCATGTTGGTGATCACGCATTACCAGCGCCTGCTCGACTATATCAAACCGGACAAGGTGCACGTGCTGGCCAAGGGCCGCATCATCAAGACCGGCGGGCCGGAGCTGGCCCACAGGCTGGAAGCTGAAGGCTATGACGGCGTGCTGGCGGAGGCGGTGTGACCACCGCGCTCAAGGATATCATCCGTAATCCGACGGTTGCGGAACTCGAACTGGTCGCCCGCTATGCTGCCCTGAAGGCAGATCCGCGCCGCGAACGCCTGTTCGAGGCCTTCGCGCAGACCGGATTGCCCGGACGGCGCATCGAAGGCTGGCGCTGGAGCGACTTCAAGGCGGGCGTCACCTCGCTCGAGGCTTCGAAGGGGCCGCAAGCGGCTGATCCGCTGGCGCGGGACGACACGGTCACCTTGCGGTTCACGCCCGCCGGCTACACGCCGCCCCAATCCTTGCCGCCCGGCCTGCGCCTTCTGGCGAAGGACGATGTGCAGGCCATGGGCGGCGCTGAGGATGCTCCGCTCGGCGCGCTCGCGGCTGCGCTTTCCCCGGGCACGCTGCTGGCGGATGTCAGCGCTGGCGCGCCGGTCCAGTTGCACATGGTTTTTTCTGGTCCGGGCGCGATCAATGCCGCGCGCATCGTATTTCTGGTTCGTCCGGGGGCGGAGCTTCGCCTGTCTGAGAGCCATCTTGGCGGTGCGGCGCTGTCGGCAGCTTTGCTGGAATTCACCTTGCAGAAGAGCGCACGCCTGAGCCGGGTGGTTTACCAGTCCGCTGGCGCAGCAGAAGCGCAAGCTGTGACCGCGCTCGTCGAACAGGAAGAGGGTGCCGAAAGCACGCAGACGGTGCTGGCGATGGGCGGCAAGCTCGCCCGTATTGAGACGCGCCTCGTGCATCAAGGCAGGGGTTCCAGGGCGACGCTGAACGCCGCCTATCTCGCCGGCGGCGGCCGGCATGCCGACATCACGACGCACGTGCGTCACGGCGCGACTGCCTGCATCACGCGCCAGTCGACCAAGGGCGCCGTGCTTGATGGCGGGCGCGGCGTATTCCAGGGCAAGTTCCTCGTGCCGCGCACGTCTGGCCAGCAGACCGACGCGTCGATGCAGCACAATGCGCTGCTGCTGGAGGAAGGCGCGGAAGTGTTCGCCAAGCCCGAACTGGAAATCCACGCCGACGATGTCCAGTGCGCGCATGGCAACACGTCCGGCGCGCTGGATGCGGGCCAGTTGTTCTATCTGCGCCAGCGCGGCATTCCGCTGGTGCAGGCCCGCGCCATGCTGACGGAAGCATTCATTGCCGAAGCGCTTGAGCACGCAGGCGTGCATGAAGAGGCGCTGCGCGCGCAGGCAAGCGGCTGGTTGGCCAATGCCCCGTAAGTTCGATCTAGCCGCCATCCGCGCCGAATTCCCGATCCTCGCCCGGGACGTGAATGGCCATCCGCTCGTCTATCTCGACAACGCCGCCAGCGCGCAGAAGCCGGATGCTGTGCTCGATGCGATGGCGAAGCAGGCGCGCACGGCCTATGCTAACGTTCACCGCGGCCTGCACACGCTGGCGAACGAGGCGACGGCGGCCTTCGAGGGCGCGCGTGAAACCGTGCGCGGCTTCCTGAATGCGCCGTCCACGGACAATATCATCTTCACCAAGGGATCGACCGAGGGCATCAACCTCGTCGCCTCGGCGCTGGCAGGCCGCATCCAGCCCGGCGACGAGATCGTGCTCTCGATCATGGAGCACCATTCCAACATCGTGCCCTGGCACTTCCTGCGCGAACGGCACGGCGCCGTGCTGCGCTGGGTGGGGCTGACCGAAGACGGCTCGCTCGACATGGGAGCCTTCGCTGCGGCGCTCGGTCCGAAGACGAAGATGGTCGCCATCACACAGATGAGCAACGTGCTCGGCACGGTGACTGATATCGCGGCAATCACGAAACTGGCCCATGCCGCCGGCGCCGAAGTGCTCGTCGATGGCAGCCAGGCCGCTGTGCACATGCCGGTCGACGTACAGGCGCTCGGCTGCGACTGGTACGTCTTCACCGGACACAAGGTCTACGGTCCGACCGGAATCGGCGCGCTCTATGGCACGGCCGAAGCGCTGGACCGCGCGCGGCCCTATCAGGGCGGCGGCGAGATGATCGAGATCGTCACCACCGACCGTGTCACCTACAACACCGCCCCGCACAAGTTCGAAGCCGGCACGCCGCCGATCCTCGAGGCCGTCGGCCTCGCCGCAGCGCTAAGCTGGATGGGCCAGTTCGAGGCTGCCGAAGTCGCCGCGCACGAGCATGCCCTTTATGCGCGCGCGCGTGAGTCGCTGCGCGGCATCAATGGCCTGAAGGTGCATGGCGAGGCGCCCGGGAAGGGAGCCGTCCTGTCGTTCAGCCTTGAGGGCGCGCATCCCCACGATATCGCCCAGATCCTCGACCAGTACGGCGTGGCGATCCGGGCGGGGCACCACTGCGCGCAGCCGCTGATGCAGCATCTGGGCGTCCCGGCTACAGCGCGGGCCAGTTTCGCCCTATATAACACGGTAGCGGAGGTCGACGCCTTCGCCGAAGCGCTCGCCAAGGCGCGGAAAATGCTGGTATAGGAAGGCTCATGGCTGACGATCTTGCCTCCCGGGACCTCTTGAACGCGGCCGATTCGCCCGCGTCTTCGGCGATTCCGCAGGCGGAGATGGACCGGATCACGGACGACCTGATCGCGGCCTTCAAGACCGTGTTCGACCCTGAAATACCGGTCGACATCTACGAGCTTGGCCTGATCTACAAGGTCGACCTCGACGATGACCGCAAGGTCGATATCGAGATGACGCTGACCGCGCCGGGCTGCCCGGTCGCCGGCGATATGCCAGGCTGGGTCGAGAATGCCGCCCGCGGCGTCGAAGGCGTGAACGATGTCGAAGTGCGCCTCACCTTCGACCCGCCCTGGACCCCCGCCCGCATGTCCGATGAAGCGCGCCTCGCGCTGAACATGCTCTGATTGCAGGAGTGGGGCGGCGCCCCTATCTACAAGCCATGGCCAGACGTCCCCGACCGAAACCAGTTCGCCTCTCCGACGCTGCTGCGGCGCGTGTGCGGGAGATCATGGAAGAGCGCGGGCTCGGTTACCTGCGCGTGGGCGTCAAGAACGGCGGCTGCGCGGGCATGGAATATGTCATGGACTATGCGTCGGCGCCGGAAGCGCTGGACGAGGTGGTCGAGGACAACGGCGTGACCATCGTGATCGATGCCAAGGCGGTGCTGTTCCTGCTGGGCAGCGAGCTCGACTATGAAGTGACGCCCCTGCACGAGAAGTTCGTGTTCCGGAACCCGAACCAGACCGACGCTTGCGGCTGCGGCGAGAGCGTCACCATCGTACCCGCTGCGGCGGAATGATCGTCCGCAGTTTCGCGCCGATTGCGGCGCCGGACGCGAAAATCCTCATCCTTGGAAGCATGCCGAGTGTCGCCTCCCTTGCGGCGGGCGAGTATTACGCGCACCCGCGCAATGCGTTCTGGCCGATCATGGGAGACCTGTTCGGCGCCGGTCCGGACCTGCCGTATGCGGAGCGAGTCGGCCGTCTCAAGGAGCGCAAGGTCGCGGTCTGGGATGTACTGCAATCCTGCGAGCGCGAAGGCAGCCTCGACACCGCGATCCGCGCCGAAGTGCCGAATGACTTCCCGGCCTTCCTCGCCGCCCATCCAGGTATCCGGATCATAGGCCTGAATGGCGGGAAGGCGGCGGCCAGTTTCCGCAAGCATGGCGCCAAATTCCTGTTGGAGCAGGCGCGTGTGCACCCGTTGCCATCCACCAGTCCGGCGCATGCCGCGCGTAGCTTCGAGCAGAAGTGCGCGCTGTGGCGCGCAGCCTTGCTGGATCACGCCTTGCCGTAGGCGGCCAGGTTGTCGGGCGTGGGCTTGGCTTCCATGCCGTTCGGCGGGTCGGGGATCAGGATCGCGCGCTTCACCGGTTCGCCGGTGGCCTCGGCGACCAGTTCGGCGGAGCGCGATTCCACGGCCTCCGTCAGGCGCGCGATGAACTCATCCTTCGGCAGGCCGGGCGGGATCGGTTCGAGGAACTCAATGATTGCCTTGCCGGTGCGGCGCGGCGATTCCTGCTGCTGCCAGAAGACGCCGATATTGGTGGCGACCGGCACGACCGGCACGCCCATCGCCTCGGCCATGTGCCACACGCCTGATTTGTAGCGGAAATGATAGCCGACCGGAGCGAGGTGGCCTTCCGGATATATCAGCACGCGCCGGCCGTCGTCCTTGGCCTTCTGCATCCCTTCGGCCAGCGAAGACGCCTTCTTCTCACCGCCGCCGCAAGTGTCGATGACGATGGCGCCGAGCTTTTTCAGGATACCCGAGACGAGCGGGAAGCGCTCTAGGTGGTCGCCGGTCACGAAGGCGAGGTTCGTCACTTCGGGATAGACCAGGAACCCGTCGCCCCAGCTCTGGTGCTTGGAGGCGATCACAAAGGCGCCGTCCGGCAGCCGTTCGCGGCCTCGCACTTCCTTGCGGATGCCCGCGATCAGGCGCAGCGCCCAGTTCATGGCGCGCGTGTAGCTCTTGATGATCGCCCGCACCGGACCGTGGCCCGGCCAGGCGAGGAAAGGTAGCGAAACGAGCACGTAGAGGACCGACAGCAGCCAGTAGGCGAACTGGAAGAGAGTGCCACGCATTGGAAGACGCTCCGTGAACGAAGGATCAGGTTGACTTGAGAACGGCGAGGATGGCGCGCGCCATGGCCGGGGCGTGTTGCGACAGGGGGCCGGGCAGGCGGTTGTAGATCTTGTTCTGGCCGGCCTGCATGACGACGCCGAGCGCCATCGCCGCTTTCAACGCCGGATCGCCTTTCGGGATCGCACCGGCGTCCATCAGCCCGCTGATGATCCGCTCGGTGATCGAGACCGGGTCGTCCTCGCGGCGCTTGTCATAGGGCAGGTAGCGATTCATCGAGACGAGGTGGAACGAGAACAGCAGGAAGTCTTCGTCGGCGAGCGTGCAGTAGGCGAGGACCGCCGCATGCGCCTTCGTCTCGAGGCTGCCCTTGCCTGACAGTGCTTCGGCCAACAGCTTCGACAGCCTGTCATGGGTCGCCTGGAACAGGGCCAGGGCCAACTCGTCCTTGCCTTTGTAATGGCGATACAGCGCGCCTTCGGACACGCCGGCCTTGTCGGCAATTTCGCGCGTCGTAGCGGCGTCGACGCCTTCATGGATGAACAGCTTGAGCGCCGCCCGCTCGATCTTCGGCTTGGCATTGCGCACGCGCGGCTTCTTGTCAGGTTCGGCGCGCGGGGTGGCGGCAGGCTTTGCCATCGGGCTGGTCTCCAGGTTCTGCACCGTCAAATTAATGCAGGCAGCCGGATTTTGCAAGTGATCATTCGCTCACTAAATTGGTTTTTTGTGAATCCCCGGTAAACCATGTCCGTTCGCGGCGGCGGGTTCTGCGAAACAAAAAAGCGCCGCAAGCGGCGCTTCCTGTCTTGTCACGAAATGCCTCTCGCTCAGGCCAGCACGTCGATCCGGTAGCTTTCGATCACGGTGTTCGCGAGCAGCTTCTCGCACATTTCTTTCACGCGCTTCTCGGCATCGGCCTTCGCGAGGCCGTCTTCCAGCTCAAGCTCGATCACCTTGCCGACCCGGGCAGCGGCGACTTCGCCGTATCCCATGCGCGCGAGCGTATCGGCGACCGCCTTGCCTTGCGGGTCGAGCACGCCGGACTTCAGCGAGACGTGTACAACGGCCTTCATCACTTGCTGCCCCCGGTGAAGCTGACGACATTGTCCGTGTCGCCCGATTCCTTGATGATCCCAAGGCGCCGTGCCACTTCCGCGTAGGCTTCCGTCACGCCGCCGAGATCGCGGCGGAAGCGGTCCTTGTCCAGCTTCTCGCCGGTCTTGTAGTCCCAGAGGCGGCAGCTGTCCGGGCTGATCTCGTCAGCCAGCAGGATGCGCGGCATGTCGTGATCGTTCTCGAAATAGCGGCCGAACTCGATCTTGAAGTCGACCAGCCGGATGCCGGCCCCTGCGAACAGGCCGGACATGTAATCGTTCACGCGCAGGGCGAGCGCGATGATGTCGTCATATTCCTGCGGCGTGGCCCAGCCGAACGCGGCGATGTGTTCTTCCGAAACCATCGGGTCATGCAGGGCGTCGCTCTTGTAGTAGAATTCGACCAGCGGGCGCGGCAGCTGCTGGCCTTCCGGCATGCCAAGACGGGTCGACAGAGAACCGGCGGCGATGTTGCGCACGACCACTTCCAGCGGGATGATCTCGACCTTGCGGATCAGCTGCTCGCGCATGTTGAGGCGGCGGATGAAGTGCGTCGGGATGCCGATGGCGCTCAGCTGGGTCATGATGAACTCGCTGATGCGGTTGTTCAGCACGCCCTTGCCGTCAAGCACGGCTTTCTTCTGCGCGTCGAAGGCGGTCGTGTCGTCCTTGAAATACTGGATCAGGGTGCCCGGCTCCGGACCCTCGTAGAGGATCTTGGCTTTTCCCTCATAGACGATGCGCCGTTTGCTCATTGTGACCGGCCCTTCCTGCAGCAATGGGGCGACCTGTCCCGGCGGAATCACCAGCCGACGCCCCTGAAGGCGCGACTGTTACGCCAAGTCGCGGGCAGAAACAATTATTGCGAACACAGCCCCCGCAGACCTATATGACCCCGGAATCGCTAACTCCTGCCGCAGAAAAGGGTATTTCCATGAGCTCCTTCGATGATCGTGAACGTGCCGAGGAAGCCCGCTATGCTCTCGACCAGCAAACGCAGATGCGCGTTACCGCGCGTCGCAACAAGCTGCTTGGGCTCTGGGCAGCCGGCCTGATGGGCATCAGCGGCGACCAGGCCGAGGCCTACGCCAAGTCGGTCGTGATCGCCGATCTCGAGGAAGCCGGCGACAATGACGTGATCCGCAAGGTGCTTGCGGACCTTTCCGCGGCTGGCGTCAGCGCCACGGAACTGCTGGTGAAGGAAGAACTCGCCCGCCTGCTGCCGGTCGCGCGCGACGAAATCAACCGCGAAGCCAAGGGCTGACAGCCCGCCTGTCAGTTGGCGCTGGAGGCCGCGCCGCTGCCGCCGCTGCGGTAGGTGGTGCCGCAGGAAGGTGTGTCGTGGCCCAGCGGGGTGAACGACACACAGTTGAATTGTGCACCCGTGCCATCCCTGAATAGCGCCTTGCCGTGCCAGCCTTCCATCGAAGGCTTGCCGGTCCAGGCGCTGAACATCACCTTGCCCGCAGACACCGGCAATGACGGATCCCCCACCGGCGTTGCGTAATAGGGTACGCCGTCAACGAACCAGGTGACGCCTTCCGGGCGCCATTCGAACGCATAGAGGTGCGGCGCCGCGGAGGCGTCGAACGGCAGGTCGAACGAGGCGGGCTTGATGCTCTTGCCGTTCCGGAAATAGTTGAAGTGGATCTTGGTCGTGTCAGCGCCGAGGAATTCGATGTCGATCTCGTCATGCGGATCGCCGAACCACGGGCCCGTATAGGTGAAGAATGCCGTCACGACGCCCGACCCGCGCGCGGGCTGCAGCACGGCTTCGTAGCGCCCGTAATGATACTTGCCGCCGGACTGCATCTCGGCAGCGGTATAGGGCAGGCCGCCATGCTGCTCGCGTTTGACTTCGAGGAAGGCGCCGCCACCGCGGGGGGCGATGTTCTCCGGCAGCCAGTCGCCGCCGTAGAAGCTGTTTGCATTGCCGTAGTTGGAGGCATTGAAAACCGGGTCTTGCTGCGGATTTGCCAGCCGGGTCAGGAAGCCGCCGGTGCGGGGCTTGGGCGGGGCCTGCCAGGGCAACACACCGGCGCGCGTGGTTGCGGCCTGGCCGGGGCGCACCCAGGGGTAAAAGTCCGGCGCGGCGGCGATGGCCACAATTGGAACAGGTGCAGGCAGCGGGGCTTTCGGCGGCGCCGGCGGGCGAAGCAGCGCGAAAGTAACCACGAGCACAGCCAGCCAGCTGCCGATCACCAGCAAATCGACGCTGCGATCGGCGGTCTGCGGGCCAGCCGGAAAAGATGGTTGATGCTCCGGCAAGCCCGGTACCCTCGTGTTAACGCTTCGCTAACCAGCAAATTCCGCGCCAACGGGAGGGAGAAATTCAGGCGGCCGAGCCGTCATCCGGCGCCGGCGCGGTCAGGGCGGCGCGATTGCGCATCATGAACAGTGGCACGGAGCCGATCGGGGTGACGGCCCAGTCGAGCGGCTGGTCGTGGGCTTCGGCCGGCACCTTGTCGATCTGCTGCGCCGCATAGGCGATGGCGCAGGCAAATGCGCGGCCCTTGGCGCGCAGGACCGACAGCGCCTGATCGTAATGCCCGCGGCCGTAGCCGAGGCGATTGCCCTGCGTGTCGAACGCCAGCAGCGGGGTGAGCACCAGGGTGGGCACGGCTTCGGGCGCATCTTCCGGAGGCTCGGACAGGCCGAAGCCGCGCCGCTCCAGCGGCTCGCCCGGCGACCAGAGGCGCCAGCTGATGCCCTTGCTCGTCATCCGGGGCAGGCAGGTCTCGGCGCCTGCACGCGAGAGGCGTTCCAGCAGCGGCATGGGGTTGAGTTCTTCGTTGATCGGCACATAGGCTGACACGACCGGGCCGTACCGCTCCAGCAGCTTCATGGGGAAGATGGCCGCGAGCTTTTCGGCGCCGTCCGGATCACGCGCGGCCGCTTCGGCGCGCAGGGTGCGCATGCGGTGGCGCAGGTTCGTCTTGTCGTCTTCGATGCTCATGGCGCCTTCTAGCGAGGCTTTCCGCCGCCGTCACCGAAGAAGGGACACAAGAACCGCAATCGCCGCCGGGCACATTTCACTCCCGTCGACCTAGAGACTAGGTGGGTGCCGGATGAGCCGGGGCCACGGCCCCGACCAGGATGCCAGCTCCCGGACGGTAAGTAAGGTCGCTGGAGATCAGTCCCTGCGCGCGTCGCAGCCCTTGTGAACCCCCTATGTAAGGGGCCGCGGGGCTGCTGGGAAGAGGCGTTCAGTCGAAGGTCACATCGACGGCGTAAAGCAGGGTGCGCTGCAGTTTGGTGAAATTGTCGTCGGAGACGAGCCAGATGCGGGCGGTATCGGGCCCGGTCGGCTGAACCGCCATGCCTTCGAAATTGTCGGTCATCACGGGACGCGACAGCGTGAGCTTCTGGGTTGCGCCGTCGCCCCAGACCAGCACCGAGCGGGCGCCGCGCAGGGGATCGAAGGCGCGGTAGAGATACACGGTGCGCTCCGGTTCGCTGAGCGAGGGCAGGCTGACCGTGGCCATCGAGACCAGCGCAAAGCCTTCGGGATTGGGGGCTGCCCCGCCGGACCACTCACCTGCACCGTTGGCGAGCACGCGGCCCAGCGGTGACAGGCTGTCGGATGCCCCCTCATAACCGAACCGCAAAGTGCCGCTTGGCGTCAGCGCCATCGCTTCCGGGCCTTCATTCTGGTCGATGGCGCGGCCATCGTTCGAAACCGGCAGCTTGGCGACCCTGACGGCCTTTGCCGCCGCCCCGCATGTGCCGGTCGCGAAGGCTTCGATGCGGAAGTCGCGCTCGAAACTGACGAGAGCGATGCCGTCCCGATAGGCGACATCCTCGGCATCGTTCTCGAACTTGCCGTTGAGGAATTTTCCGTCGGCGCCGCGCATGTAACCGAGGCTGGCGCCAGAAGGGGCGCCGTTCTCAAGCGAAAGCGACACCCAGCCGCCCGAATCGGAAATGGCCAGCAAGGTGTTGTCGTCGACGACACTGATGCCCGACAGGCCACCAAAATTGGGATCCGTGGCACCGAGCACCCAGGCGCCCGCAAGGTCTGCGCCTTCGGGAAGCCGGCCGGAAAGGACTTCGGTCTGTTTGGCGTTCAGCGGCTGTGCCGAGAAATCGAGCGGCGCGAGACCGCTCGCCGGATCGGTGCTGTCGCCGCAAGAGGCGGCGCGGATGGCATCGGCTGACGTGTCGAAATTCCACAGGTCTTGCGCCGGGGGCGCCGTCACGGACGCGCTCGCCGCGGCTGGCCGCGTGTCTTCGCCGGGCGCGGCGCAGCCGGGCAGCCCGGTGAGCAGTGAGACGGTCAGCAGCAGCAGCGCGCGGTTCATCGGATGTCCTTGTTTTACGGAGAAAAGCAGCCTGCCGCTTCGCACTCGACCGCGACCACTGAAAGGCAAAGTCCTGACGTTTTCGTGAAAGGGGCGCTGGATTTAGAATCCGAACTCTTTCAAAACTTACGCATGAGTCAGATTCCTCTCGCCCGCCGTTCGCCAATTCCGCCCGAGAATTGCAACCTTGCCCGCACGATCGAGATCGTCGGCGACCGCTGGACGCTGCTGATTCTGCGTGCAGCGCTGTATGGCGTGCGCCGGTTTGACGATTTCCAGGCGGAGCTGGGCTGCCCGCGTACCGTGCTGTCCGGCCGCCTCAAGCTGCTCGTCGATGAGGGGCTCCTGACCCGCAAGGCCTACAAGGTGCCGGGCAAGCGCGCGCGGCCCGAATACGTGCTGTCGGCCATGGGCCTGTCGCTGCGCCCGATCCTGATCGGCCTGACGCAATGGGGCGATGTGTGGCTGGGCAAGGGCGAGCCACCGCCGATCAGTTTCACCAAGGCGGGTTCGAAAGCGGCGATCCGCGCCGGATTCGTGGATGCCGAGGGCCGGGAAGTGCGCCCGGACCAGATCCGCGCGGTGCTGCGCGGATAGGGCCTGGCGCCTGCATGCAGGCTGACTTGTTTTTCGCCCTTGCAAAGCGGCAGCCTTCCGATTATTCCGACCGCTCTGCCGCTGGCGGCAGCAAAATTCTTCCGGATGCGGGCGTAGCTCAGTGGTAGAGCACAACCTTGCCAAGGTTGGGGTCGAGAGTTCGAATCTCTTCGCCCGCTCCAGAACAACTCACGAAAAGATAAACAAAATCAAAGCCCTTCGGGGCTTTTGACTTGCGTTGGTTTGACTTTTCCTGATTTTTTCCCTACAAAAATGCCTACGAAATTTCCTACAAGTAGGCTTGGGTGGTGGACAGAGTTAACCGGCATTTGAAGCAAAAAGGTGGGCACTGGCACTACCAGCGCCGCGTCCCGAAACGCTTCGCGCCCTTCGATCCGCGCGGCGTGATCGAATGTTCCCTGCATACCAGATCCCTCGAGATCGCGCGGATGCGGCGCGACGCCATGGAAGAGTCCGATGACCTCTACTGGCGGATGCTGGCGGGCACTGCCGGAGATGCCAGCTCCCCTGAAACCCTCGCTGCCCAGCTGGACCAGGCCCAGCGCCGCTACAAGGCAGCCCAGACGCGCGCGCTCGCCCGCGGGTTCGTCTATGCCCCGGTCGAGCAGCTGGCGACCGAGGCAGACCTTGCTGAACTCATGGCCCGTGTCCGGCGGATCGACACGGCTGACAAAGGCCGGCCGAGCCCCGCCGAGAAGGCTGAGGCGGACGCCCTCCTGGGGACTGTCCCGCCGCCGCCGGTCACCGTCTCCGGCGCGTTCGAGATCTATTGCTCGGACATCGCCGCCAGCGAACTCATCGGCAAATCCGAAGCCCAGATCCGGGCCTGGAAGAAGACCAAACGGCGGGGCATCCAGTACTTCATCGATGTCGTCGGCGACCGGAACATGCGCGACATCTCCCGCCATGACGCCCAGCAGTATTACAATTGGTGGAAAGACCGCGTCGTGCCGAATCCGGGCCGCGAAGCGCTGAGTACCAAGACGGCGAACCGCGACGTCGGCAATATGCGTCTCTTATACAGCGCCTACTTCAAGTACATCGGCGAAGAAGACCGGCCGAACCCGTTCCGCAACCTTGCATTCAAGGACCGTCCGTCCACAGATGTGCCGCCGTTCGAGGATGCCTGGGTGCGCTCACGGATCCTCGCACCGGGCGCACTTTCGGGCCTTGTCGGCGGCGCAGACCTTATCCTCTATACGTTGATCGAGACCGGTTGCCGGCCCGGTGAAATCGCAAACCTCCTGGAAGAGGATATCCACCTCAAGGCCAATGTGCCTTACATTTCGATCCGGCCGAAGAAGGACCGGGAGATCAAGACCGTCTCCTCGATCCGCGACATCCCGCTTGTCGGGGTTGCCTTCGAGGCGATGCGGCGCGCGCCGAAAGGGTTCCCGCACTACCGCGACAAACCGGATCTTCTGTCTGCAAACCTGATGACGGCGCTGAAATCACGCGGCCTGTTTCCGACGCCGGCGCATAAGGTCTACTCGCTGCGCCATTCGTTCGAGAAGCGCATGCAGGAGGCCGAGCTCGATTATGGTTTCCGCTGCATGATCATGGGGCATGCGAACTCAAGGCCGGCTTACGGGGATGGGGGATCCATGGAGTACCGGCGTGATCAGCTGATGAAGATTGCGCATCCGGTGCCGGAAGTGTGGGGGAAAGGACTTCAAGCCTGAGATTTTGCTCGTATGCGGGCCACGCTGTCCAGCGTATGCACCAAGCGCGTTCAGAAAGATCAGCAATGGAGCGCGACACACTTATCCGGACGAATGGTTGAGCGGCGGCGCCGTTTCGTTCACTTGAACGATACACGTGCCTTCTCCCGAAGAAATGCGCTTTCGCGCAGGTTTTCGCGGACGCCTTCCCGGTGTCCGGCAATCAAACCATCACCGATCCGGAATGGCATAGGCCAAATCATTGTCCGACGGACCGGAGTGGCATAAACTCGGTTCGGTTGTTGAGGCTTGCCGGGGGGAGACGTTGAGGTATCGCGCTTTCCTAAGCTATGCGCGAAAGGATCATCGTTGCGCACAGTGGCTTCACACCGCCCTCGAACAATTCAGAACGCCTCGTGCACTCCGAACGTCAGGCGAACTTGCAGCAAGCGTTCCGGCAAGGCTCGGCCCAATTTTCAGGGACCGCACTGACCTGTCGGGCGGCGGACGGCTTTCAAATCGCATTGAGGCAGCACTGTCGGACAGCGAAGTCCTGATAGTTCTCTGCAGTCCAGCCGCCGCCGCAAGCGAATGGGTCGACCGTGAGTGCCAACTGTTCATGAAACAGCATGGACCGGAGAATGTGTTTCCGGTCATCGCAAGCGGCCTCGGGAACTCCGCCAATCCGGAAGCCGAATTCTTTCCGCCCGCCATTCGCGGACTTGGACTGCTGGCTGCTGACCTTAGGGAGGGCAAGGGTCCATCGGGTAAGTCTGTCGGAGACGGGAAAGAAACCGGACGTCTGAAGCTGATCGCCGGGCTTCTGAAGGTCCCCCTGGACGCCTTGATCCGCCGTGAACGTCAACGTCTCCGTCTGCTTCTGGCAAGCCTCACCTCAGTAGCTTTACTCTTTGCTGGTGTGGCGGTCGCGGCAACGTGGTTTGCCTATCGGGCGACGATCGCAGAGGCACGTGCAAACGTTCAGACGGCCGTTGCCGAACAGCAACGCAATGAAGCGATTGCCGCCCGAGATCGGGAGGCCCTTGCCCGGACCGCAGAGTCTGCTGCGCGCGAAGCCGAGGCTCTGGCCCGAGAAGAAGAGAAGATCCAGAAGCTCGCCGCTGAAGCTGCCGAAGCCGTCGCCGAAGAGCAACGCGACGCTGCCAAGCGTACCCTTGGCGACATGTATGCCGAGCGGGGGTGGGCTGCAGTAAGGGCTCTTGAGCCTCTGAGTGCGATGCGACTCGCTATCGTAGGCGCTCAGGTGGCGGGTCGACCAACACAGGACCATATTGCCATTCTCAATCAAGCGATGGATGCCGCCGGAGGGAGCGCGAAATCCTACTCGTTGATCGGCAAGGGCGCAATTGTTGCCGTTGCGAGCCACGGTCCCAACAGACAGATTGCTCTTTCGAGACCACAAAAAATCACGCTTCTCAGTGTGGAGACTGGGCAGGAAACCGGCAGCTTCGCTGCGGCAGATGCCGACCAGGTCATCGCGGCTCAAATCTCCCCTGCGGGAGATCAGATACTTTTGCAGACCAGCGCGCAGAGGAGGCTGGTAGACATTGCAAGCGGCGCAACCGTTTGGTCCAGCCTCATCGCGGCAAACAAACCCGGGACGCTCAAGCTCTTGTGGCCTCAACCCGACCGTATCCTCTCAATCCGAGGGATTCCGGATGAGCCGAGGTCTGGTGATCCGGCAAACAGCGAGATTGAGATCATTGATGCAAAGACCGGGACTGTATTAAACCGTTTGAAAACGTCCATTTACGAGTTCTCGACGTGGCAGAACTTTCTTGTGTCACCCGACAAAAAAAGAGTTCTGATAGGGACAGAAACGATCTTGAGCGGCGAAGCTGGCGCTGCACCAAGGCAAATCAGAACCTCCACGCTGGTGGACCTGCATGCGGCAAGCTTCCGCATTATAAACGGTATTGAAGATGAGGCTGACGATTGGTTCGAAGGCGGCGCTTTCTTTGATGAATCCGGAGAAATCTGGCAAGCCAGTGAACATTATGAGGATAAGTCCTCATACCTGCAGGTTTCCAAGGTGGACCCGCCGCCACTTGAAGAAGCATCGAGCTACCGGGTAGAGGATTGGGAAAATACATACTCCCTTTTCGATTGGGACGAACCCTTTGAGTTGGACTACGGCCGCCAACGCGCTGTCTACTGGGCCTTGCAGTCCATAGAGTTCCGGGCAGAGGTCGATGGCGTCTTCCGGAAATTTGCAAGGGAGTCTTCGTCTGTAACCTATCTTTCGGCGTGGCCATCTGGCCGTGTGCTGATGAAGATTGACGACAGACTGTATACCTGGTCGAGAAGGGCTCCAGAATCCGTGTCCCGACTGAACGTCCTGCTGGACCGCGAAGGATTTTTTCTGGAGCTCGGCAGCGGCAAAGTAGCGTACTTGGACCGAGTTGGCCGTGTGACTGTTTTCGATCCGCAACCGGCGGGCCCGAAGCGGTGTACTCTAACCGACAAACGATACCGCATCGATGGTTTCGAGGTTTCACCTGATGGCAGGTATTACGGCTACTGGAGTGGTCCGCATTTTCTGGCGTGGGATGCAAAAGGCTGCGGAGAGCTCGACTCGATGAAGGACTATGCCTTAATCATCTTAGGTTGGCCAACCCAAAGTCTTCCCAAATGGATCGTGGCCGCCATCAGTCAGACTGATGCGCAACAGAATGCGGGCAGTGGTACTGGCGGCTGGTGGTCAACAGGAAAAGGAAGGGTAAATGTCCATGGATCGGACGGGCTACTTCGTATCGGGCCTGCCACCTTCTCGATCCGCAATGGCAATACCGAGACTGAACTAAAGTCCGTGCTCCTCCAGGTGCCTGACGGCGGTTCACAAGCAATCGACCGCGAAGGCGGAGGGATGGCGTTATCTTATCCGGGTGGCGTTATCGAAGTCTGGAATATGCAGACGGGTGAGCGCAGCTTACATTGGGATAGCGGATTTGAAGACCCGCTGGTCGCCGCGGTAGATTTCCGGCGTTCGCGCATGTTCGTCCTTTCAGGGGGTGAGGGGCTCGGATACCTGGTCGATTTTTCCCGGGAGATTCCGAAAAGCAAAGAAGTAGCTAATGGCTTCGGAGCGCGAGATGCGCACTCGATGCCTTTCATCAGTTTTTCTCCGGACGGCCGATACCTTCAAATGACAGTCTACGGACGTGGGACTTTTATTGTTCCCGTAGCAACACCAGATGTCGTTGCTGCGCTGTTGGACCTCGATGCGGATGAGCGAGGCAGAGGGATCAGATTTGAAGCGACTGGCTTCAGTTCTGACAGCCGAATGCTGCTCGGTACATTTTCCGACAATTACAGGTTCGGTGCTTTCAATGTCTTAGCCAATGAGTTTGAGTACATTTTCGATGTGCGATCACTGTTCGACGGCGATACGCAGCTGGTCTCTGTTCATCCATCCCCGGCAGGCCAAAGAGCTGCTGTCCTCGTTAGCCAGTTGCAGCAACAGCCACGATTGTCGGAGTCCGACTTAGATGGGAACCTCACCAACCTACACTTCACATTGATTGTAGTGAATTCTGATACTGGAAAGCCGATAGCGCAGTATCTGATGCCTGAAATCCGACCGGGCTATCATTTCAGTATTGGACGGCCCCTTCCTCCCGTCGGCGCTCTCGATTTCTCCTCTGATGGCACCACAGTCGCCTGGCTTACCCAAGGTGAAGATTTTGGGTATCGTGGATACAGCTGGAGTGTCCCAACTCCGGCGAGGGATTTTGAGGCTTTGAAGCGAGAAGCATGCGCCTCGCGTCTTGTCGGCCTTGACCGTATCTTGAACCTCAGGGAATTCGGGGGAGACACCTTGGTGAAGCAGACTTGGAAGAGAGATACAGACGTCTGTACAGGGCGCAGGTGGGAAGGGTTCGACCAACCTGCGATGCCAACTGAGAAATGATAGCTGCATATTTCTGGCGAGAGTATCTTTTCGTCCTGAAGGGTCTTTCTGTAGAAATTCGTCGGAAAGCTCTAATCTGGAATGGTCCAGACTTGGGTCTAAGTGCAACGGCAACGGAGTCTCCAAATGAACGGCCCGGACCAGGAGGGTGGGTCGGTATCAATCTCGGGTGACTGTGTGAATCAGCCCCACTGTAGCTGATACGGCCTCCTCCGTCAGGGGTAGTGTTGGCGGCCACGTAACTGGGCCGAGACACGTCTCTTGCGCTCCCTGCGCAGGTGCAGCTCTTTCTCGAGGCGCTCAAAGACGGGCCAGTAGGCGTCGCCGTACCGGTCAATCAGACGGGCAAGGCTGCTCAGGCAGTTCTCGATGTCCTGTTCAGTGACCTGCTGGCCCTTGTCCATGAGCGTTCGTCTCGCCTTGTCTTCGGTTTCGAGGTCAGGTCTGCGCCTTGGCCCGGTTCCAGACCAGGATGCCGGTGCCTTCCTGTTCGTTTTCGAAGAAGGCAGCGCGCATCGGTTGGACAAAACTCGGATCATCGAGCTTTACGGCAAGGTAAGGCGTCTCGCCATCTTTCGCGGCCTGGCGCCAGGCAGCGCCAAGTTCTGCGCCCCCGGCATAGAGGCGGTAGTCGGGTGCCTCCTTGCTTTTTCCCTTTTCCTTGTTCGGGACGAGTTGGGCTTTGACATTGATCGTCATGGTACGGATGGTTCCTGTCCAGGTCCCATCCTTGAGGGTAAATGCGCCGATATGTGCCACGGGTCAGTCTCCTTTGCTGGCATTGCTGGGCAAGGCTCTCCTGGCCCGTCTGAACCCGGCGTCTGACGCCAGGAACATGTCGATCATGGCAGCGGCGAGCGTTTCGCTGCGCTCGGCTTCGCCATAAGTTCTTTGGTAGATGGCGGCGTAATCCTGCAGCGCGGCTGCGATCTCAGGATCAAGCGCAAGGGTGAGCCGTACCGGAGTGCGATCGGCGAGTTTTCCAAGGCGAAGGTTCATGGGGCTGTCTCCTGAAAGGGACGAAGGACGAGATCCTTGGTCACGATCACGCGCACCGGCCAGCCGGGACGCACCTTGATCGAGGGCTGTACGCCGAGGCTGCGATCAACCGCCCGCTGGCCCGCTTCGTTGACCGTGTCCGTAGTGCCGCGGCGGATCGCGCGCTCGATGTCGTCGTCTTCGTCAGGGCCTAGCTCGGCGCCGATCCCAAGAAGGGTTGCGAGACCCGCGGCCGCGAACACCTTGTCCCAGTGGTGGTCGGTCCGGTCCTCCAGGCCAGCGTAACCGGACGCGTCAGTGCCGGGCTCGGAAATGGTGACCGAGCTGCCATCCGGCATCAGGATCCGGTCCCAGACAACGAGGGTGCGGTCCTGGCCGAAGGAGACTTCCGACTGGTAGCGACCGATGAGGCGGCTGCCCTGGGGGATCAGCAGATGTTGGCCGCGCACCGTGTCGTAAACACTCTCTGTGACCTGCGCGATAACCGTACCCGGAAGATCGGAATTGATGCCGGTGATCAGGCTTGCCGGGATGAGGGAGCCTGCCATCAGCTGGTAAGGCGAAAGCGGGTCCTGCACCCGGTCGGGATTGTAGACGGGGTTTGATTTCTGCTCACTGGCGAATGCGGTCTTGCGGGACTGGAGATTGGGGTCAGGCTCAAGGCTGGTGTCCGCATTGGGTGAACCCCTTGTAAGCGCAAGGAGTTCGGACGACAGGTCGAAGCTGGCCTCGGCTGCAGGCTGCGCCGGGGCTTGCAGCGCCGCGGCGCCGCTCAGGCGGAACTGGAGCGGTGCGCGAGCGGCTTCGTCGGCCTGGACGGCGGCTTCAAGCCGCGCGCTGCGGACTGCCTCGTCTTCCGGGCGTGTACGAAAGTCTGTCTGGTACTCGGTCTGGAACTCCGTCTCGATCCCGTAGGCTTGCTCGGCAGCAAGGATGGTCGAGCCAAGATCGCCCGAGAGCGGCGGCCCGAGCACCGGCACATCTGCAAGCGCCGTATAGTCAGCCGGCAGCGACGAGAACCCGTCGGGCCTGCGCTTGCCAGCAGCGACAAGCTCTTCCTGCTGGGGAGGCTCTTTCGGGCGCGGCGGGGCGAGTGCGATCGTGGCGGCCGCGAAGAGGCCCAGCGCGCCGAGCCCAGCGCCGGCCATCAGGAGCTTGCGGTTGATCCGTGCGGCGGGCCTCGGCGCCGAGCGGATCTGCAGCTGCTTTGCAGCTTCCGTGAACGGGGGCGGCGCGGTCATCACTTCAGCCTCCGAACCAGCGGGATTTCGCCTTGCGGGCTGACGCTTTCGATATCCGCACGACCGACTGGGGCTTTGTGCCGTGACGCAGCTCAGCGGAGGCAAAGAGCCGGTCGACGACGTAGTAGCTGCCTCTGACCCGGTAGTTGACGAGTTCTGCGTCTCCGGCCGGCGACAGCACGAACAGCGGCGGCATCTCGGATGCCGCAATCGATGCCGGCATCTGGATGAAAACCTGGCGGCCGTCATCGAACACCCGCACGGGTTTCCAGTCCGGCGCATCGCCTGTGACCCGGTAGTCGAAGTTTAGCTTTTCAAGGCTGAGGCCGCTTTCGATTGAGACAGCCTCCTCAGTAACGGCGACTGCGTTGCGGGCTGTGAGCCCCGCGAGTTCATCCTGCGGATAGCGCCAGGATAGCGCGGCCATGTAGGTGGCTGCGGTCGATTCCAGTTCGAGGTGATAGGTCCGCCGGTCGGTCGCGATCATCAGGTTGGTGCGAAGACCCGCAGCAACAGGTTTGACCAGGATATGCGCCCGGGCCGTTGCGCCTGAACCGGAGGCCGTGTCGCCGACAACCCAGCGGACCGTGTCGCCGGCCGAGACAGAGACCAGCGCCTCACCGGGCTGAAGGGCGATATCCGTGACCTGTCCCGGGCTTGCATAGAGCCGGTAGAGAGCGCCTTCCGTATAGGGATAGATCTGGACGGCGTTGACGAAGCCGTCCGCCGAAGGCTCGATTACGGCGCCGGCGCGGCCTTCCTGGATAGCGGCAGTCGGCGTCTTGGCAGTCTTCTTCGCGGCCTCTGGTTCAACGGGTTTCAGCTGGCCGGGCAGGGGCAGCGCAATGGCGGTTTCGACAATCTCGATACGTCCGGGTTTTGGGTCGTCCTGAGGGATCGCCGCGATAAATCCGCTGGCTTCAATTACGGGCTCTGGCGGCGGCGCGCTCGCGCAGGCGGCAAGCAGGGCGATTGCCGATGTGGCGGTGAGGATGCGGCTCATTGCGGGTCTCCTGTGACAAGGTCCTCGCTCCAGCTGAGCGAGCGGACATAAAGGCCGAGGGGGTTGGCGCGGAGTGTTTCGGCGTCTTTCGGCGGCTGGAGCGTGAGCGTGAACACGCCGGTGAACCGCTTCGCGCCGGTCAATGCGCCGGCCTCGTATGTCTTCTCGAGCCAGCGGCCCTGGAAGCTCTCCTCGCTGACGCGCAAGATGCTGATGACATCCACCGTGCGCGAGCGCCGGCCAATTGCCGCGAACGGGTCATTCTCGCGGGCATAGTCGGAAAGCGTCGCGGCGGCGGCAGGCCCGGCGAAGGTGTAGGCTTTGAGCCAATTGTCCCGAACGACGACCGGATCGATCGACAGGCTACGGACATTTGTGATGAACCCGGCGAGGTGATGCGCAATCTGGGCGTCTGAGGGCGTGAAGGCCTCTGTCGCCGGGCCAATGGCTTTGGCCGCGCCGGTCTCGTCAACTTCGATGACATAGGGGGTCACTGCCGACTGCAGGCTCCGCCAGCTCAGGGCGCCGGACGTGGCAAACGAGAGCGCAAGGCAACCGAGTGCCATCAGCCGCCAGTTCTTTGCCTGGACCCGGGCCGAGCCGATACGCTCGTCCCAGACCTGCCCGGCTTTCTGGTAGGGCGTCTCGGGATAGGGCGAAGTGCCATAATGAGCTGTGGGGCGTTTGAAGCGCATGAGATTACTCGTCCTTGTCATTCAGGGAGGGGGCTGCGCCGGAGGAGCCGCGATCACCGTCGCGCAGGGCATGCATCGCCAGCTGGCGGGCCTCGCCGAGGCGCTGGGAGGCGCGCATGCCGCGGGCCCAGCCGGGGCTCTTCTCGGGTGGTGAGGGGGATGGGTTCTCTGAGGGCGATGAACTTGATCCGCCGGTCGCCTCGAACGTGCCGCGGGAGCCGCGCCGGTAGGCCTCGCGCACGGCGTTGACCGGGCCGGAGGCGGCGCGGCGTGCGGTGTCACCAGCGGCCTGGGCGACGCCGCCGAGACCGGCGGCAAAGCCGGCAGCGCCTGTCTTGCCCGAGGCTGCGCTCCCGAGATCGAATGCGGTGCGCGCCCCGCCCGCCATCGAGGCCCCGGCCTTGACGGCGCTCACCGCGCCGCCCGCGGCCGCGCCGAGTGCGGCCTTCGCGCCAAGGCCCGCGGCGACCGTGCCGGCTGCCACGCCTGCAGCGGCGCCGACCGCCGAGCCTGCGCCGAGCTGCGGCGCGCCGGTGATCAGGCCCGCCGCCATGCCGGGGCCGAATACGCCCATCCATAGGAAGACGGTCGCCGCCAGTACCGTGCCCATGACTTCGGCAAGCGTCACATCTTCAGTGCCTGCAAACGCATCGGTGATGGTGGCGAACAGGGTCGAACCGATGCCGATGATGATGGCCAGCACCATGAGCTTCAGGCCCGAGGTGATGACATTGCCGAGGACGCGTTCGGCGAGGAATGAGGTCTTGTTCCAGAGCGCGAAGGGCACGAGCACGAACCCGGCCAGCGTCGTCAGCTTGAACTCGAGGATCGCGACGAACAGCTGCACCGCCAGCACGAAGAAGGCGATCAGGATCACGGCCCAGGCGATGAGCAGCACCGCGATCAGGATGAAGTTCTCGAAGAAGGCGATGGGCCCCATCATCTCGCTGGCCTCTTCAAGCAGCGGTAGAGCGGCGCCGTATCCAACGCCGGCGATATAGCCGGGCCGCATCAGGTCCTCGGCGGTGATCAGGCTGGAGCCCGCCTTCAGGCCGAGCCCGGCGAAACTGTCGAAGATGATCTGGGAGAGCCCGGCGAAATTGCCGAGCAGGAACGCAAAGAAGCCGACATAGAGGACTTTCTTGATCAGCCCGGCAATCACGTCGGCATTCTGTGAGAGGGCCCAGAAGAGGCCGGCCAGCGTGATGTCGATCACGATCAGCGTGGAGGTGAGGTAGGCCACATCCCCCTGCAGCAGGCCGAACCCGCTATCGATGTAGCGGATGAAGGTTTCCAGGAACCGGTCGATGACATCCATCTCTTCCATGGGCGTTAGTCTCCGGTGCCGAGGAATGTTTGCAGGCGGGCACGGCCCCGTTCGGCTTCCGCGAGCTTGCGGGCCTCTTCCAGCGCTTCGGCCCGGTGCTGAGCGGCGAGCATCGCCTCGATCTGCATCAGCTGCTGGTTGGTCATCGCGCTTAACTCATTGCCGGCCTGCGCCGCCTGGAGCGCGCCGACGGCGTCCTGGCTTTGCGTGACGAGGCTGCGGATCGCGCCCGCATCCGTCTCGTTGTCTTCGAGTGCGGCGGCTGACACCGTCAGCGTTTCGCGGAATGCGTCCCGCGACTGGCGCCAGCGGGCCCGGGCATCCTCGACAAGCACGGAGCCCGGTGTCGTGGCGCCATAGTCTTCCGGATAGGCGGTCTCGTAGTCCCGCTCGATCTCATCGACAGAGTAGCCGATGCCCTGCGCGCGGCGCAGCAATTCCTGGATACGCAGGACCCGCTGGCCGATGATGCTCTCGGCCACGGAAACGGGGAGGGTTTCGAGATTGCGGGCCATGTTCTCCAGCATCTCGATCTCATGGGCGAGCTGCTGGACCTGGCCTTCGAGTTCCTGCAGGGCGCGGACAGCCTGCAGTATGTTCTGGGCATGGTTTGCCGGATCATAGACGGCGAGCTGCGCCATCGCGGGCGGCGCGAGGAGTCCGGCAACCGGTATGGCCATCAGGGGCGCGGTTGTCATCAGCAGGCAGGCAAGGCGGCGGCGCATGGGGCGGCTCATTCGGCAGCGAGAATCTGTGGACGGAAGGGTTGGCTTTGCGGTCGCTCGGACGGGCGGCCCGGCCATCGGCTTAGGAGGCCTGCCGCCCAGGCGAGGCCCTTTTCGTGGAGCCAGGTTTCGGCAAATCCTTCGCCTTCGGTCTCGGCCATCACGCGGTCGAGCGTGGCTTGGTCTTCCGGCGTTCCGGCGGCTGCGAAGGCGAGCGCGACCGGGCCTAGGCTGAGATCGAACAGGCGGCAGCCTTTGGGCGACTGGAAATAATAGTCCCGCTTTGGCGTCGCCCGCGCGATGATCTCGATCTGGCGTGCGTTCAGCCCGAACCGCTCATAGGTCTCCCTGAGAGCTGGCTCCTGCGCGCGTTCATTGGCAAGGAATATCCGGGTCAGGCAGCTTTCGAGGATCGCCGGAGCGATCGCGCTCGCGCTGATGTCGGAAAGCGACTGAGTGGCGAACACCACCGCGACATTCTTCTTGCGCAGTGTCTTGAGCCAGTCGCGCAGGCGCGCCGCGAAGACCGGCGCATCAAGGAACAGCCAGGCCTCGTCCAGCATCAGCAGCGTGGGGCGCCCGTCAAAGCGCGCCTCGAGCCGGTGAAAGAGATAGGTGAGCACGGCGGTCGCCGCCGCGCTTTGCTGCATCAGCTCTTCCATCTCGAAACAGGTGACGGAGGCGAGGGCGAGATCTTCCTCGTCCCCGTCGAGCAGGTGGCCATGGGGCCCTGCCAGCGTGAACGGATGCAGCGCGGTCTTGAGCGCCTCATCCTGCAGCAGAAGGATAAGACCCGTCAGTGTACGTTCAGATTGCGGCGCTGATGCGAGCGAGTTGAGCCCCTGCCAGAGGCGGGCCTTGAGCTCCGGCGTCAGGCTGACGCATTCGCCAGCAATCAGGCCTGCCAGCCAGTCCGCCGCAAAGCTCGCCTCTGCTGGTTGGTCGATGTCTTTCAGCGGCTGGAGCCGGGGGCGCCGGGCGCCGCCGAGATCCAGATGGACACCGCCCATGCCGAGCACGGCCGCCCGGGCGGAGCGTCCCTTGTCAAAGAAAAAGACCTGCGCGCGACCGTAGCGCTGCCATTGGAGGGCGAGCATCGAGAGCAGGACCGACTTACCTGCGCCGGTGGGCCCAAGGATGAGCGTATGGCCGACATCACCGGCATGGAGATTCAGCCGGAAAGGCGTTGACCCGTCGGTGCGCGCCTCGATCAGTGCCGGAGCGCGAAGGTGCCTGTTCTGCTGCTCGCCGGCCCAGACCGCCGAGAGCGGCACCATGTGCGCGAGGTTCAACGTATTGAGGATCGGCTGGCGGATATTGGCATAGACATGGCCGGGTAGGCTTCCGAGCCAGGCATCGACCGCATTGAGGGATTCCCGGATGACGGTGAAGCCCTTGCCATTGATGATGCGTTCGGCGTGGCGGGCGTGTTCGTCAGCGACGCGCGGGTCGTTGTCGCTGACGGTGAGGGTTGCCGTGACATAGCCATAGGCCACGAGATCGCTCCCGAGTTCCTGGAGCGCGGCGTCCGCATCGAGCGCCTTGTTGTCGGCGTCACTGTCGAGCAGCGCTGATGGTTCGTTGAACATGGTCTCGCGCAGGATGGCGGCCACCGACTTGCGCTTGGCAAACCAGTGCCGGCGTTTGCGCCCGAGGACTTTTTCGGCCTCTGCCTTGTCCATGGCGATGAACCGCGTCGCCCAGCGATAGGCGAAACCCTGGCGGTTCAGCTCGTCGAGTAACCCCGGCACCGTCGATCCGGGAAAGCCGAGGATTGTCAGGACGCGGAGGTGTGTATCCCCGATCATAGGTTCGAGCCCGCCCGTGAACGGCTCATCGGCGAGGACCGCGTCCAGGAAGACGGGGATTTCCGGCGCGGCGACCGTGTGCCGCCGGCTCGAAATGCAGGCGTGAAGATAGGTCAGCGTCTCGCCGTCCGAGAGCGGCGCAATCTCGGCAAGCGCCATCGACAGGAGATCAAAGGTGCGCTCCCCTTGTTGCTGGAACACGAGGAGGCGTTCGCGCCAGCCTGCGCCTTCCGGGCGCTCAGGGCGCTCGATCAGCGCCTTCTCGGCGCGCGCATTGCTGTCCGGCGGCGGCAGCCAAAGCAGAGTCAGATAGTAAGCGCTCTCAAATCTTGTGCCTGCTTCCTCGGCGGCGACGGCGCGCTCCTCATCAATCAGCCAGGAGACAGGATCCGGGAAATCCGAGGACGGATAATCGCCGGCTTCCTCTCTTACCGCTTCAAAGAAGAGGGCCCAGCCGGAGCCAAACCGGCGCAGCGCATTGTTGACCCGTGCCATGACGGCGACGAGTTCGGATCCCGTTGAGCTTTCAAGGTCGGGGCCGCGATAGCGGAACGTCGTCTGGAAGGCGCCGTCCTTGTTGAGGACAACGCCCGGCGCGACAAGCGCCGCCCAGGGGAGGTAGTCGGCCAGGAGGCGCGGCGCAGCAGCGTATTCGCGCAGGTTCAGCATGAGAGGTGTTCCTTGTGCCGGAGCGCGCGGATGAGCGTCGCCATGAAGTCCGGGTCGTGCCGGGCGAGGAAGACAGCCGCCGAATGCCCGAGGAGCCAGATGAGGAGGCCGGGGATCCAGAGCTGCAGACCGAGACCTACAGCGGCCGCGAGCGTGCCGATCGAGATCGCGAGACTGCGCGGGGCGCCGGCCAACAGGACGGGCTCGGTCAGCGAGCGGTGCAGCGGAATCTCGAACCCCTCTGTCACTGGATCAGCGCCCCGCCGCCAAACGAAAAGAAGGTCAGGAAGAAGCTCGTCGCCGCGAACGCGATCGACAGGCCGAACACGATCTGGATAAGCTTGCGGAAGCCGCCGGACGTCTCGCCGAAGGCAAGTGTAAGGCCGGTAATCGTGATGATGATCACCGCCACGATACGGGCAACGGGTCCCTCGATTGAGGAGAGGATCTGGTCGAGTGGTCCTTCCCAGGGCATGCCGGTGCCAGCGGCATGCGCCGGCAGGGCGAGCCCAAGTGCGAGCGCGAGGCTGAGGGCCTGAATGCCCCTCCGGGACAGGGTCGGTGAACGAGAAAGCGTCATGAGGCATCTCCTTGGCTGACGAGGGATAGGGAGCGGCAAAGCACAGGCTCGGTGCGGTAGCCGTCTCCCGTGAACTCAAGCACGCGAACCGCGTCTTCGACGCGGCGTTGGCCGCCGGCGCGGGACATGAACACGATCACGTCGACGGCTTCCGCGATCAGCTCAAATGGCGCGCGCGCTGTCGCTTCGCTGACGAGCTGCTCGAGACGGCTGAGCGCGCCGAGGGCAGAATTTGCATGGAGCGTTGTAAGACCGCCCGGATGGCCGGTGTTCCAGGCTTTTAGGAGATCGAGCGCTTCGGCCCCGCGTACTTCGCCGACAATGATTCGGTCAGGGCGCAGACGAAGTGTCGAGCGCACGAGGTCGCGCAGCGATACACGGGCTTCCTGCGTGCGCAGGGCAACCAGATTGGCGGCAGAGCAGGCGAGTTCGCGTGTATCTTCGAGGATGACGATCCGCTCGCCGCTAAAGCCACCCTCCGCCAGCAGGGCGTTGGCAAAGCTCGTTTTGCCCGAAGAGGTGCCGCCCGCGATGACGATATTGGCACGTTCCGCGACCAGCGCCTTGAGCGCGCCCGCAAGCGCCGGCGACAGCGCGCCCTGCCGCACATAGTCCGCAAGCGTGAACGGCGTGCAGGCGAGTTTTCGGATCGAATAGCAAGGCGCCGCAGACACAGGCGGCAGGACGCCTTCAAAGCGCTCGCCGGTCCCTGGAAGCTCGGCCGAGACAATTGACGCGGTCGGGGAATTCCCAGCACCAACGCTGGACGCGACAAGCCGGATCACCCGTTCGCGGTCGCCGGCCGAAAGGACATGCGCCGTCGGGATGAGGCCGCGTCCGGCTTCTTCAATCCAGACAGACCCGTCGGGATTGACCATGACTTCGATCGTCGCATCAGATTCAAGAGCTGCGCGCACGACAGGGCAAAAAGCCGTTCGCAGCATCGCGCTCAGGCGGCGCCGGGTGCTTTCTGTCTCATATGTGTCCGTCATTGGATCAAACCTTGGCTTCAATTCCAGGCTCTATTGTTCCGGGAACGGACGCTTTTGGGGAGTTGGAGCGCGGGCCATATTATGCAGCCGGGCGCTATGCGCGGAATACGGGTGCAAAATGGTTGTCTTGATGAACACTGAAGGGCGAAGATGATCCCAAACGGCTCAAGCCTTAACAAATCAGCAATCGATGTTAACTTCCTTGGAGAGCAATAGTAAATCGCTTAAGTGGAATCATATTTGCTTGGCATGCGCCGTGGAGGCAATGCCGATGAAAATTTTCACTCTCGAATCCTCAGGAATTCTGGCGGACTACGACTATCTCTCGCGGCTCTCTATGGATCGATGGGCCTGGGAATATCTGCGGCGCAATGAAGAGTTCCGCCGGGATGCATCCGTGCGCAGCAACGATGACATTTCCGAGCGCATGGCGCCATGCGCACCCATCCGTATGCTGAAGGCACGAACCAGCCAGACGCTCGCTGAGCGCTGGGGACTGGTCCTGATGCCGGACCCCAGCAAGAATGGCTTTGACGCCGATGTCGTCTGGAACCGCGCAGCCTTCCCGGACCAGGTCGAAATCAATTGTAGCCCGCGCGCCGCCGACCAGACCTGCGATATCTGGGAGCGGAGCATGCCCTTCTGCCAGATGACCCATATCAGTGATCATCAGGGCCGGGAGTTTCTGCTCACGCGCGGCAAGGGCTGCGTTGTGCAGGTCAGGTGTACCGGTATGTCGCTGATCGGGCTCGAGCCTGTGCGCATGAAACTGACAATCTCCGACATCACGGCCTACGAGCGCAAGCTCAAGGTCCAGAAAGCGGCGCTTGAGATCTATGGCGACGGGCCTGATCTCTCCCAACCCCTCTGGACCAAGACGACCCAGATCCTGCGCGACGGTCTCATCGCACTCGATGGCATCGCCTGCGGTATGAACCGGCGCGAGATTGCAGAGACCATCTACGGCCGGGAAAAGGTCGCGGAGCAATGGAATGACGACCGGGGCTCGATGAAGGACACGCTCAGGTATCTGGTCCGCAAGGCTGAGGCCCTGAAGGATGGCGGATACCTGATGGAACTTCTTGGCGCGAACGTCGGGCCACAGCGTATCCTGGCCTGAAGAGGCCCAGCTTCTTCGCGGTCCGCCCGCGCGGTCGCGCGGGTCTGTCCGGCCTGGCGGCCTGCCCGGCGAGGCTCACTGAGGATCCGGTTGCCCGTCTGCAGGCCTAGGGCTGGGACTCGCCGGCGGACGCGCGCGCCGCGCGCTTCCCACTGGCCGCGAGTGTGTTCTGGATCGAGGGCGTCTGAAGCGATTGCGGCCAGAGGGGTCGCGGGCGCTTGATCGGAAGCCGGGTTCAGGCGGCGCTGCGAACCCGCATTGTCCGCTGCATGATCCCGGCGCGGTCGTCGGCCTTGAACTGCATATCGAGCAGCCCGGCTAGCAGGTCCTCGTCTCGCGGGATGATCCGGAACTCAATTCGGGCTGCGCCGCGCGACGCAAGCCAGAGGCTTGCTTCTGCGGCGAGCTCGCGCACGTCCGATTGCCAACCGGCAGTGTGGTCCACAAGGATGGCTGGGATGATGCCCGTGTCGGCATCCAGGCTGAGCCAGATCGCGCTTGCGAGTTGGCTGTCGCGGAGGCCTGCGAGGATACGCAGTTCGGCGTCAGGTGCGGGCAAGGCGCCGAGCAGGTGCCCGGTCTCGCTCAGCCGGGAGAGCCCGGCCGCGTCGCTTTGACGGAAATCGCGGATATGTAGCGCCATGACACATCCGTCATGGAAAGATTCGGGCAACGGGCGCGAGTCTTTAAGATCTGGGCCCGGCTTATTGGGACGCTAAAGCTTTTCGCCTAGCGGTATGGGCTGAACTCGGCGATTTTCTCGTTGCCCGACAAGGCGCGAGCCTTTAGCTGCACCTGCGGACTATTAAAGCGTACAGAGTTATCCTTTAATAACGATTGGGCGCTATTAAAGGATGAATCATGGCAGCACCGCAGGACTCCGGCCGGAAAGGCAAATGGGTGACGAGCACCGTCACCGGCGAGACCGTGCGCGCCTTCCTGCCGCCGGACTTGCCGCCGCGGCCCCCGATCGACATGGCCGGCCTGTCGGTCCTCGCCAGCGAGGCCATGCTTGCCCTCGGCCGGCTGGACGGCGTGCGCAGCGTTGCGCCCGACACCTCTCTCTTCCTCTACATGTACGTGCGCAAGGAAGCGCTGCTTTCATCCCAGATCGAAGGGACGCAGTCTTCGCTGTCGGACCTGCTCCTCTACGAAGATGAGGCCGCTCCCGGCGTACCGCTCGATGACGTCGAGGAAGTCTCGACCTATGTGGCGGCGCTGACGCATGGCCTCGACCGCATCCGCGGAGCGTTCCCGCTATCGCTCCGCCTGCTGAAGGAAATGCACGCCATCCTCCTGTCGTCGGGCAGGGGAAGCACGAAGCAGCCAGGCGAGTTCCGCCGCTCGCAGAACTGGATCGGCGGGACACGGCCCGGAAACGCCCTGTTCGTGCCGCCGCCGCCGCAACATGTGCTGGATCTCATGAGCAATCTCGAGGCTTTCCTGCACGAAACGGACTCCGGCCTGCCGCCTCTAATCAAGGCGGGCCTCGCGCATGTTCAGTTCGAAACGATCCATCCGTTCCTCGATGGCAATGGCAGGCTCGGGCGCCTGCTGATCACGCTGTATCTCTGCGAGCAGGGAATCCTCGACGAACCGCTCCTTTATCTCAGCCTCTACCTTGGTCTGCCTCCCGCAAAGTGGTCCAGTATTTGAGTTAGTCCCGGCTCCGATTATGGAGTTGAGACATGGGCAAGAGAGCCAAGCCTGAAGAGATCATTGCGAAGCTGCGGGAGGTGGAGGTTCGCCTTGCCCGCGGTGAGACAGCTGCTGCGGCGGCGCGTGCCGTGGGTGTGACGGAGCAGAGCTATTACCGCTGGCGCAAAGAGTATGGTGGCCTGCAGGTCGACCAGGCGAAGCGCATGAAGGACCTTGAGAAGGAGAACCAGCGTCTGCGCCGGGCGGTCTCCGACCTCACGCTTGATAACCAGATCCTCAAGGAGGTTGCTCAGGGAAAGTTCTGAGCCCCTCCCGCAAGCGCGCTGCGGTCGATCATGTGGTGGAAGAGCTTGGCGTGACTGAGCGCCGGGCGTGCCGCGTGATCGGCCAGCATCGTTCGACCCAGCGTAAGCCGCACATCCGGCGAGACGATGAAGACGCCGTGACAACGGCGATCACTCGCCTGGCAGAGCGGTTTGGTCGGTACGGCTACCGGCGGATCACGGCCCTGCTCAGGGACGATGGCTGGCATGTGAACGAGAAGCGGGTTTACCGCATCTGGCGGCGAGAGGGGCTGAAAGTACCGATGAAACAACCAAAACGCGGCCGTCTCTGGCTGAATGATGGCTCGTGTGTGCGGCTGCGGCCGGCGCACAAAGGCCATGTCTGGTCCTATGACTTCGTCCAGGACCGCACCCACGATGGAAGGGTGTTCCGTATGCTGTGCGTGATCGACGAGTACACACGCGAGTGCCTCGCTATCCGGGTTGAGCGCAAGCTCTCCTCCAGGGATGTCCTCGACACGCTGGGCGAGCTGTTCGTTCATCACGGGGCACCCGAGCACATACGATCCGACAACGGCCCCGAGTTCATTGCTAAAGCTCTGCGCGAATGGCTCGAACGCATCGGCGTGAAGACGCTTTACATCGAGCCTGGCAGCCCATGGGAAAACGGCTATTGCGAAAGCTTCAACAGCAAGCTGCGCGACGAGTTGCTGGCGAGGGAAATCTTCTTCGATCTGCGCGAGGCAAAGATCCTGATCGAAGCGTGGCGGCAACACTACAACACCGCCCGGCCGCACTCGTCCCTCGGCTACAAACCACCCGCCCCAAAAGCCATCTTGCCCGCGGCGTTCATGCCGCCTTACTATGGGGAGGTGGCAGCATGAACGCCGCTACCGTGAAACCGCCGGGCTAACAAATCTGGCGGACCACTGCTGAGGGGCAGGCCAAGGGCAAGCAGGCCTTCATCTTGGAAGTACCACTCGAACGAAGCATCGTAGGTGGTTGCGCGGAACGGATCGAGGGCAGGGTTGCCCGAGTTGTAGCGGTAGGGAGGGCCGTTGAAGCTGTCGAGCGAGCCGCCCGGCGTCAGGTTGCCGAGGGACGGACGTGCCATCACCTTGGCGGCCGCAACGCGGAGCAGGAAGTCGTCGCGCAGTTCGAAGGTCACGTTCGCGGACGGCAGCGTATCTTCATAGGTGCGCTCGACCGTGACCGGCGTGCCGCTGACCTGACCCGTGGAGGTCGTGGTCGTTTCGACATACCGTACACCGACGTTTCCGCGAACCGGGATGGTGCCCAGTTCGGTGCGGAAGTCGAGCTGGGCGAATGCGCCCAGATCTTCTTCTTCAACCTTGCGGTCGTTGCCGGCCTGCAGGACGCCGGGAATGCTGTAGATGCCAAGCAGGTCGGCAGCCGCGAGAACGTCCGGTGCAATCCAGCTCGTGTCGATGCCGCCGGGTGCGCCGAGGCCGCTTCCGAAGCCGCTGACGAGCGTGACGAGATCCGGCGTGATCGGCAGGCCGACTGCGCCGACCGGACAAGACACGGTCGGGAGGCCGCAGACGAGCGAGCCGAAAGTCGATTCACGGCGGTACTCGGTCGTGCGGAATTCGAACTGCTTGAGGCTGGCGCCGCCCTGCAGCGTCAGGCTGTCGTTCAGATCGTAGGCGAGCGAGCCGGCAACCGTTTCGAACTTGTTGTCGACGTATTGCGGACGGTCGCGGTATTCGGTCAGCGCGAACTCGGTCGGATCGGTGACGTCGAGCGAACCGAAATCGATGAACGGCGTTTCGGAATTGCCGCGGAAGTCATACGAGTAGCCGGTGACCGTGCCGAGCGCATCGAAGAACATCGTCGTCTGGACGGGGTTGTCGAATTCGGAGATGACCTGTCCGGCGACGAAGTCGCCGCGCAGGCGATCGGTGAATTCGTGATCCACATCGACCGTATACTGAGTGAACGTGGTTTGCAGTTCGTCAAACCGGTTTTCCGAACGGATGGGGTGTGTGCCGTTCGCCAATGGCGTCACGTCGAAGACGCCGTAATCCATCGTGTTGTTGTTCGGGTTGATCGAGAAATCGGTTACCGAGAACCGGTTCTCCTGGCTCCGCATGAACACTTCGAGGTAGGATTCCTCGCGTGTGCCTTCGAAGTCGGAGTGCAGGACGTCGAGCGAGACGGTGGTCGCGTCGGTCGGACGGAACTGCAGCGAGCCGGTGATGCCGAGACGCTCCTGTTCGTGGGTCAGGCGGCCATAGCGCGGGATGCGCGGGTGGTAGATGCTCGAGTTGACGTCGATCAGCGAGCAGTCCGGGCCGGCCGGGCAGGCGGCGCCGTTGACGGCTGCGAAGTTCGCGTCCTGCCACCGCACCGTGGAGAAGCCCTCTTCGATGATCGTCCGGTCGGAATAGGCGACCGAGACGAGCGCGCCGAAGGTGCCCGAGTCGTTTTTCCAGGAGAGGAGGCCGGCATAACGTGGGCTCGATTCTTCCGAGAGGTCATTGTAACCGAGCTGGACCGAGCCCGCGGCGGTCATGCCCGGGTCATAGTCGAACGGTTGGGCGGTGCGCAGGTCGACTGTTGCGCCGAGCGAGCCTTCGTCGATCGAGGCGGACGAGGTCTTGGTGACCTTCAGCTCGTTGAAGAGGTCCGAGGCGAAGGTGTTGAAGTCGAAGCCACGGCCGCGGTTCGAGCCGCCGGAGGCATCGGAAGCGCCGCTTGTGGCGAGGGCTTCCATGCCGTTGATCCGTATGCGGGTGAAGTCGGCGCCGAGGCCGCGCACCGTAATCTGGCGGCCTTCGCCGCCGACGCGGTCGATCGACACGCCGGGGATGCGCTGCAGGGATTCGGCGAGGTTGAGATCGGGGAAGTCGGCGATGTCTTCCGCGCTGATCGCATCGACGATGGCCGACTCATTGCGCTTGATCGCGATGGCCTGCTGGAGGCTTTGGCGGAAGCCAGTCACGACGACCGTTTCCTGACGGCTTTCATTGTCGTCCGGAGCTTCCTGTTCCTGTGCGGATGCGCCGCTTGCAATCAGGCTGACCGCAGCTGCGCCCATGAGCAGCCGGAAGTTGAAGGGGGTGTCCTTGAAACGCATCATTGCTCTCCTCCCAGGATTGAGCGTTTGTCATTGGTCGCCTCCTCCAAGGGAAGCCACTCGTTATGTCACCGGTAGCATAATTGTTTGTGCTACCGGTAGCAATTCTTAATATGTCGATCCTGTCATCTTGTGGTCCATTCCCGACATGTGTTGCATTTTCGTCTCGCGGCTCAGGCCGGATTCGACTGGTTCTGTGAGCTGGGCGCGCGCGCGGCGCTGCAGGTGATGGGAGCAAGCCCCGCCATTTCAACGGAGGCGGTCTGGCCCGGACGAAGAGGGTGAACGCCGGTCACGGCGCCGGTCGTGATCTGCATGCCGCGCCGCAGCGGATGGCCGATCCGGGCGCAGATTTCGAGCACGGCGCGGAAGGATTCGAGGGGGCCGCCGGGGATCGAGGCGGCGTCGGCCTGGCCGACTTCAACGCCGTCAATGAGGGTGCGCAGGCGCCATTCGGTCGGCGAGGCGGCGCGCCATTCACGAATTTCTTCGCCGAGGATCAAACCGTTATTGTTGCCGAAATCCGACACGGTCACGAGCGGACCGAAATCGTTGATGCCAGCAAACGGGCTGGACGCGATCTCCATACCCAGGCGGAAAACGCCTGCGATTTCAGCGGCTTCGGTGAGGGTCCATTCCAGTTTGGATGCGGGCGCGTCCTGTCCGACCTCGATAACGATCTCGCCTTCTACGGCGCCGAACCCGCCTGCGAAGAGGTGGATGGGGCTCGGGGCGTCACCGGCCTTTGCAAGCTGGCCGGCGAAGATCGGGCCGGCGAGGCGGTCGGTGCCGTATTGTGCGTCCCAGGGCGCATTGATGCGGCCGACCTTCCATCCGGCGATCCGGTCGGGCCACAGGCTGATGGCCTGTGTCTGGACGGCATACGCCTCCGCCATCGTCGAGGGCAGGGACCCGGGATAGGCCGGAAGCGAGGCGCCGGCACGGCGCGCGCCGACGAACGCGGAAGCGCGCGCGTCGGCTGCCGGCGAGCCGGTCCTTCCGGGAGAATTCGTATCCGCCATGCCGTCTCGACCCCTGATGGCGGCGTGACCGTCGCGGGCCCGCCTGCCGAATTGTTTTCTTCCAAGGTCTGGTAGACACCTTTGGAAACCGGTGTCATAATCTTGCGAATTGGCGACGTGTCAATCAGTTTCTCGTCGCCTCAGCTCAGAAAATGACGAAAATCGGAAATCGGGAGGAATGCATGACGGGACAACTCCAGAGGGTTGCGGCAGCTTTGGTGATCGCGGTTTGCCTGCCGATGGCGGGCTGCGCGACACCGGCGGGCGCTGGCGAAGCGGAGTCGGTGGCCGAGGCCGCGTCCAGGGCCGCGCCGGCGGCTGGGCCGGAATGGTTTTTTCCCGCCATCGACTGGCAGGCCATCACCGATGGCGGCCGGGGCGGCGAGATCGTCCGTGTAACGACATTGGCGAATGAGGGCCCCGGCTCGCTGCGCGAAGCGGTGGCGAAGCCGGGCGCGCGGATCATCGTGTTTGAAGTGGGCGGCGTGATCGATCTCGGCAAGGAAACGTTGGTGGTCTCGAGCCCGGATGTCACGATCGCCGGGCAGACAGCGCCGTCACCCGGCATCACGCTGATCCGCGGCGGCATCGACGTAAAGACCCACGATGTGATCATCCAGCACCTGCGCGTGCGGCCGGGAGACAACGGCGAAGCGCGCGGCAGCGGCTTTGCGGAGGACTCGATCTCGACGGCCAGCGCTTATAACCTCATTCTCGACCATTGTTCGCTGACCTGGGCGGTTGACGAAAACATGTCGGCGTCCGGCCCGCGCTTCACCGGCGAGACGCCCGACGACTGGCGGGCCGGCACCTCGCACAACATTCTCTACAGCCACAACCTCGTGGCCGAAGGCCTGGCAGACGCCACGCACCCGAAATTCGAGCATTCCAAAGGGTCGCTGATCCATGACAATGTCAGCGGCATCCTCATCTACGCCAATCTGTATGCGCACAATTACGAGCGCAATCCGCTGTTCAAGGGGGGCGTACACGGACAGATCGTCAACAACTTCATCTATGATCCCGGCCAGCGCGCGGTGCACTACAACCTGCAAGGTCTCGAATGGGGCGCAGTGCCTTATGAAGTGGGGCGGATGGACCTGATCGGAAACGTCATGCGCGGCGGCCAGTCGACCCACCAGGGTCTTCCGCTCGTGATGATTGGCGGCGACGGCGACCTTGAGCTTTATGCGCGCGACAACATCGCGGTCGACTGGAAGGGCGACGCGCTGCCTGAGCGGGGACGCTATACCACCGGCCGGGCGAAGATCGTTGACGCAAGTGCGCCGCTTCCGCTTCCGGAAGGCTTGCCGGTGCTGGCGGCCACCGATGTTGAGAAGTTCGTGCTCGCCAATGCCGGCGCCCGGCCATGGGACCGCGACGGCCACGATGTGCGGGTGCTCGCAAACGCGGCCGAAGGGCGCGGCGAGATCATCGACAGCCAGTCCGAAGTGGGCGGCTATCCAAAGGTGGAGCCCACGGCGCGGCCGTTCGATCCGGCACTCTGGGATCTAAACACCATGCTGCCGACATCGCCCGACGCGCTCGATTCGAGCCAGAAGGGCCGGGGCACCTGATCGCCGGGTGATCGCGGGCAGAACTTGCCAAAAGCCGGTCGCCGCGCGAGACAGGCTTTTGGCAAGTTTCCGCGTTGCATCAAGGGCTTTCAGTGACCGACATTCCCGACTCCGAGCATGAAGCCGAAATCGCAGACGCCTTGCGCGAGGCGGCGGCTTTCAGGGCGACGGGCCGGGCCACCATCAACGACATCGCTCGTATTGCGAAGGTGTCCAAGAAGACCGTGTCGCGGGTGATCAACGAGAGTCCGCTGGTCAAGCCGCGTACCCGGCACCTCGTCAAGGCGATCATCGCCGAGCTTGGCTTCACGCCTGACCCGCAGGCGCGGGCACTGGCGCTGCGCCGGTCGTTCCTCGTCGGCATGGTGTATGACAATCCCAGCCCGCAATACGTGGTGAACATGCAGCGGGGCATCCTCGACGGGCTGGAGGATACCGACTTCCAGCTGGTGCTGCGGCCGGTGAACCGGGGAGACGCCAATTACTGGCACCGCCTGCGCACCTTCATCCAGCAGCACAAGCCGTTCGGCCTGATCCTGCCGCCATCGGTCTCCGAGGATGAAGAACTGGTCGACATGCTGCGCGAGCATGAGGTCGATTATGTGCGCATCGCGTCGGTGGAACTGGACACGCCGGGGCGGATGATCCGCACGCATGACGCGGAAGGCGCGGCCCAGGCCGCGCGGCACCTTTGTTCACAGGGGCACGTTGACATCGCCCACATCCAGGGGCCGGAAACCTTCCGCTCGGCGCATGAGCGCCGGGCAGGATTCGTGCGCGGCCTCGTGGAGGCTGGCCGGAGCCTGCCGCCGGCGATGATCGCCGAAGCCGGTTACACATTCGATTCGGGCCTGCAGGCGATGGAGCGCCTTCTCTATGCCAAACGGCGGCCCACGGCTGTGTTCGCGGGCAACGACGAGATGGCGACCGGCGCCTATGTCGCCGTGCGCAAGGCTGGGCTCCGCATCCCGGAAGACATTTCGATTGTCGGTTTCGACGACACGCCGATTGCGGGGCGGCTCTGGCCAGGACTGACAACCGTGCGCCTGCCGATCCGCGACATGGGGCGCGCCGCCGCGCAGCTGCTGCTCGACCAGGCGGCCGGGAAGGAGCCCAAGGAAATCATCAGTTTCCAGCCCGAGATCGTGGTGCGCGAGTCGACAGCGCCGCCGCCGGCGAATTGATCCATCCCGCCGCCGCGAACCACTTGCGGACCCGCGGTCGGGTTGATATGACACCGGTTACCAAATGAGACACTGCGGAGGACGCCACCATGAAAATCGCGCTCATCATCGAGAACAGCCAGGCCGCGAAAAGCAGCCTCGTCCATGAGGCGCTCACGACGGTTGCCGAACCGCTTGGCAACCAGGTGTTCCACTACGGCATGTACACGCCAGAGGACAAAGCGCACCTGACCTATCCGATGATCGGCATCCTTGCCGGCATCCTGATCAATTCGAAAGCCGCCGACTTCATCGTGACCGGCTGCGGCACGGGCATGGGCTCGAACCTCGCCTGCAACTCGATGCCGGGCATCTTCTGCGGTCTCGTGATCGATCCGACGGATGCCTACCTGTTCGGCCAGATCAATGACGGCAACGCCATTTCCATGCCTTATGCCAAGGGCTTCGGTTGGGCGGCTGAGCTGAACCTGCAGGATTGCTATCGCAAGCTGTTCGAGGTCGAGCGCGGTGTCGGTTACCCGAAAGAGCGCGCGGCCGTCATGGCCAAGAACCGCGGTATCCTCAGTGATCTGAAGAAGGCGTCTTGCCACGATATGCTCACGGTACTGAAGACCATCGACCAGGAATTGCTGAAGACCGCGATCTCCGGGGAGAAGTTCCAGGAGTATTTTTTCGCGAACTCGCAGGATGCGGCGATCTCAGACTATGTGAAGGGCGTGCTTGCGTCCTGAAGCAGGGCGTGAGCCCGCGGGATCGAAACAATGTTCCGGAGGAATCCATGAGCCTCAATTCGTTCAGTCTTGCAGGCAAGGCCGCGATCGTCACCGGCGCCAATACGGGCCTCGGGCAGGGCATCGCCGTAGCGCTTGCGGAAGCCGGCGCCAACCTCGCGCTTGTTGGACGGTCCTCGCCCGAGGAGACGGTTGAGCTTGTGAAGAAAGCGGGCCGCAAGGCGCATGTCATCATGGCCGATCTCGGCAGCCTGGAACGGGTTGACGCGATTGTGGACGAAACCCGCGAGGCGCTCGGCGGCATCGACATCCTCGTCAACAATGCCGGCATCATCAAGCGCAACGACTCGATCGATTTCACCGTCGAGGAGTGGGACAGCGTGATGAACACCAACCTGCGCACGCCTTTCTTCCTCAGCCAGAAAGCGGCCCGCGCGATGATCGATGCGGGCAAGGGCGGCAAGATCATCAACATCGCGTCTATGCTCTCCTATCAGGGCGGCATCCGCGTGCCGTCCTATACCTCATCCAAGAGCGGCATCGTCGGCATGACCCGCATCCTTGCAAACGAATGGGCCAAGCACGGTATCAACGTAAACGCCATTGCGCCGGGCTATTTCGAAACCAACAACACCGATGCTCTGCGGGCGGATGAAAAGCGCAACACCGAAATCCTCGGCCGTATTCCGGCCGGTCGATGGGGCCGTCCGTCGGACCTTGCGGGCGCCGCGGTATTCCTGTCTTCGTCGGCCGCCGACTATGTCCATGGCACGGTGCTCGCCGTGGACGGCGGCTGGCTCGCGCGGTAGGCAGGGCAGGGGGAGAATCGCGGGATGGGTGCTCGGGTAGTCTGTTTCGGCGAGTTGCTGCTGCGCCTTACGGCGCCGGGCAGCGAACGCCTGCTGCAATCCCACACGCTGGAGGTCTGCGTCGGCGGCGCCGAGGCGAACGTTGCCGTTTCGCTGGCAAATTTCGGCCATGATGTTCGCTTTGCGAGCGTGGTGGCGGACAATCCGCTCGGCTCGTCTGCGCTCGGCGAGCTGCGCCGGCACAATGTCGGCACCGGCGATGTACGCCGCGGGCCGGAGCGGATGGGCCTCTATTTCCTCGAACCGGGCGCGGTGCGCCGGCCGTCGGGCATCACCTATGACCGGGCAGGCTCGGCCTTCGCGCAGACAGCTCCGGATTGTCTCGACTGGGACGAAATCCTTCCGGGGACGGATCTCCTCCACATTTCCGGCGTCACGCCGGCCATCGGCCGGAATGGCGCAGACGCTGCGATCCGGGCCGTGAAGGCGGCCAATGCGGCCGGCGTCTCGGTGTCGTTCGATGGCAACTACCGGGCATTGCTCTGGGAGGCGTGGAGAGGCAATGGACCGGACATCCTGAGAGAAATCCTGTCGGCTGCAAGCACGGCCTTCATCAACGAACGCGATCTCGCGCTGATCCTCGGGCGCAGCTTCGCTTCGCGCGCCGAAGCGTATGCGGCGGCTTTCGAGGCTTTCCCGCGTCTCAAGCAGATTGCCGCGACCACCCGCCAGCAGGCGTCGGTGGACGACCAGGCGATTGCGGGCGAATTCGTCACGCGCGCAGGGCGCTGGGTGTCTCCCGTCCACGACCTTCCGGGCGTGGTCGACCGGATTGGGGGAGGCGATGCGTTTGCGGCGGGCGCGCTGCACGCGATCCTGACCGGGCGCGATCCCCAGTACATCATCGATTTTGCCGTCGCCGCCGGCGCCCTGAAACACTCGATACCGGGTGACTTCAACCGTGTTTCAGTTGCCGAAGTTGAGAGCGCGATGGCCGGGGGCAGCCTGGACGTCCGGCGCTGACCGGTGCGCACCAGATTAGTATTGACACCGGTTACCATAGCGTGAGTATGGGCCGACAAGAAGAACAAGTCGGAGCTCTGGCAGCCACAAGGCCGGAGTAGGGAAACGGACATGAGGATCGCGCCCGAGAACCCTCGCAAGGGGCTGAGCCGCCGCAGCGTGCTGGCCGCCGGCGTGGCATCCGGCTTGCTGGCGGCTTGCGGCCAGCGCAGCGGGCGCGCCTTTCTTTCTTCCGATACCCATCCCGCCGACTACCCCACCGTCACTGCTGTGGACGAAATGGCGCGTCTCCTCCGTGAGCGGACGGACGGGCGGCTGGACATCAAGACCTATGCCGGCGGCCAGCTCGGTTCGGAGCGCGACACGCTCGAGATCACCATCTTCGGCGGGCTTGACCTGAACCGGGTGAACCTCGCGCCGCTGAACGCGATCGAGCCCGTCACCACGATCCCGGCCTTGCCCTTCCTGTTTCGCTCGAACGAACACATGCGGCGTGCGCTCGACAGTGCCATCGGGGACGAGATCCTCCAGTCGCTGACCAAGCATAACCTGATCGGTCTCTGTTTCTATGACAGCGGCGACCGCAATTTCTACAATACCAAGCGTCCGATCTTCACGCCCGCCGACATGAAGGGCCTGAAGATCCGTGTACCGAACTCCGACCTCTATGTCTCGATGATCAAGGCGCTCGGTGCCGACGCGACACCGATGAGTATTGCCGAAGTCTACCAGGCGCTGGTGCAGGGCGTCATCGATGGCGCCGAGAACAACTGGCCGTCCTACGAGAGCGGCCGGCATTTCGAGGTCGCCAACTATTACAGCCTGACCCGCCACGTGATCGCACCGGAAGTGCTGGTGATGTCTCGCCGCCGCTGGGAGAAACTGGATGCAGGCGATCGCGACCTTGTTCGGCAGGCGGCGAAGGACTCGGTGCCGTTCATGCGTGCACAATGGGACGCGCGCGTGGACGAGTCGCGCGCGAAGATCCTGGCGGCCGGCGTTAAGGTCAACGAGATCAACGATCCTGCCGAGTTCGCGGCGGCCATGCGGCCGGTCTGGGACAAGTATGTCGTGACGGACGAGCAGAAGCGCCTCGTGCGCGAGATTGAAGCAATGGCGGAGGCCGGCTGATGGAAAGCTTGTCGCGCATCACGCACGTGATTGCCGATGGCCTCGTGAAGGTCGCGGCGTTCGGCCTTGTACTGATGACCGCGATCGTCGGCTGGCAGGTGTTCGGGCGCTACGTGCTGAACTCGACGCCGTCCTGGTCGGAGCAGGCGGCGCTGACGCTGATGATCTGGTATGTGTCGCTCGCGGCCGCCGCCGGTGTGCGCCAGGGCTTCCACATTCGCATCGTGGCGCTGGAAGAGGCGGTGCCGCCCCCGGTGCGCAAGGCGATGCAGGTCTTCTCGAACATCGTCGTCGGCGCCTGCGGTCTTGCCATGCTGGTCTGGGGCGGGGAGCTGGTGATGCTCACGTGGGACCACGTTATTCCCTCGCTCGGCATCTCGCGCGGCCTCGCCTACCTCGGTCTGCCGATTGCCGGCGCACTGATGGCGCTGTTTGCGCTGGAGCGGACGCTGGAAGTGCTCGCGGCCAAACCGCTCAAGGATGAGGAAGACCCGCGATGGAACTGATCATCCTCATGGGAACATTGTTCGTGCTGCTCGCGCTCGGCGTGCCGGTGGCCTATTCGCTGCTCGGCGCGTCGATCGCGACTTTCCTGGCGATGGACATTCCGCTGGTGGTCGTCTTCCAGCGCCTTGCGGCGGGCGTCAGCGTCTTTACGCTCATGGCCATCCCGTTCTTCATCTTTGCGGGCGACCTCATGTACCGGTCCGGCATCGCGCAGAAGCTGGTGGAAGTCGCCGAAGCCATGCTCGGGCGCACGCGCGGCGGGCTGGGCCTCGTCAATGTCGGCGCGTCCACCATGTTCGGCGCGGTCTCGGGATCCGCCATCGCCAGCGCGTCGGCGATGGGGTCAACGCTGATGCCCCTGATGAAGCAGAAGGGGTATGACGCCGACTATGCCGTGAACGTCACCGTGACGTCTGCCATCGTCGGCCTTCTCATTCCGCCTTCGCACAACATGATCATCTACTCGGCCGCGTCCGGTATCGGCGTGCCGATCGGCGACCTGTTCCTGGCCGGCGTGGTGCCGGGGCTCGTGACGGCGGCGATCCTGATGGTCGTTACGTGGCTGGTGGCCGTGAAGCGGGGATACGCAGCCGGTTCATTCCCCGGCTGGCGCGCCTTCGCGCGGGCGCTGCTGGTCGCCATTCCCGGCCTCATGGCGGCGGTCATCATCATGGGCGGCATCCTGTCCGGCATCTTTACCGCGACTGAATCGTCAGCCATCGCGGTCATCTACACAATCCTGGTCGGTGCTTTCGTTTACCGCTCGCTGGGCTGGAGCCGGTTTGTCGAAGCGTCGATGCAATCGGTGAAGGTCACCGCGATGGTGCTGCTGATCATCGGCGCGGCGACCGCGTTCGGCTACGCGCTCGCTGTGCTCGAGGCGCCGTCGCAGCTTGCGGAGCTGATCACGTCGATCACGCGCAATCCCTTGCTGGTCCTGCTCATCATCAACGTCATGCTGCTCGTGCTCGGCACGTTCATGGACATGTCGCCGCTGATCGTCATCACGACGCCCATCCTGCTTCCGGTGGTGATGGAAGTCGGCGTCGACCCGGTCCACTTTGGCATCATCATGATGCTGAACCTTGGCATCGGCCTCGTAACGCCGCCGGTCGGCTCGGTGCTGTTCGTTGGCGCGGCGGTCGGCGGCCTGTCAGTCGAGAAGGCAGTGAAGACGATCTGGCCATTCTACCTCGCCCTGATCGGTGCGTTGCTGCTGATCACGTACATTCCTGCCTTGTCCCTCTCGCTGCCGGGTCTTTTCAAGTGACGCCTAGTTGCTCCGTAAACGGATGACCTGATCATGCCGTCCCGACGTGATCTCATGGCGCTGCTAGCCAGCCTGCCGCTGGCCGCCTGCGCGAGTTCGGTGAGCCTGCCGGCTGGTGATGCGGCGCCAGATCCGCGCGATCCGAACCTTGACCTGCCGCTCTGGCCAAAGGGTGTGCCCGGCGGCGTTCCGGCGGGCCTCGCGGAGTCCATCGTCCTGCGCGACAATCCGTTCGGCCTGCTCGACCGAGCCGCACATGATGTCACCACGCCTATCCTGTCCATGTTCCGCCCGGCCGAGCCGGACGGATCGGCGATCCTGATCATACCCGGCGGCGGCTACAAATGGGTTGTCATCGACAAGGAAGGCTACGAAGGCGCCCGCCTGTTCAGCGCGCGCGGCGCCTGCGTGTACGTGCTCCGCTACCGCCTCCCGCACCAGGGATGGGTTGCCGGCTCTGAAGCGCCGCTCCAGGACGCACAGCGGGCGATACGCCTCATCCGTTCACGTTCTGCCGCTGACGGCATCGACCCGGGCCGGGTCATGGTCATGGGCTTCTCGGCCGGGGGGCATCTGGCAGGCAACCTCGCGACGGGGTTCGACGCGAAGGTCTACGAGTCTGTCGATGCCGCAGACGCATTTTCGGCGCGGCCGGATGCCGCCGCCCTCATCTATCCCGTCGCCACCATGACGCGGCCTTTCGCCCATGAGGGCTCGCGTCTCTGCCTCGTCGGGGCTGATCCCTCCGTGGATGCGGTGAAACGCTGGTCGATCGAGTCGCGGGTGCATGCCGGCATGCCGCCCGTTTTCCTGATGCACGCTGAAGATGACCCGGCCGTCCCGGTCGAAAATGCGCTCATGGTTTACGCCGCCCTGCGCTCCGCCGAGGTGCCGGCGGCCATGCATCTGTTTGAGACGGGCGGACACGGGTTCGGCCTTCGCGGCATTGCCGGAACGCCGCTGGCACTCTGGCCAGACCTGATCGCCGGTTGGGGCAGGGCGAAGGGCATCTTCCCCGGCGGGGCGAGCTGACCTGCCCGGAACAGGGTTAACGAATGCCGGCGCGCGTAGGGGAGGCTGCCGCACCCGACCGACCCAGACTGGCGCAGATGTAGCAGTACGGGCCGCTGCCAGCGTCGCTACCTCCGCCCACAGGCGCCACCGGAAACGGCTGCGGTTTGCGGCTGGCTGCCTGTTTCACTCGCCATCAAGTTGTGGTTCACACGCTGTCAGGCGAAGTTTGGCTCCGGCTTGCACGGAACTTGCAGAATTTGGCGCGGCAGGGCGCTGGAAGCCGCCCGTATAGTTAAAGGACAATTGTCATGCACCTCGAGCGTCGCATTCTCATCACCGGCGGAGCCGGCTTCATCGGCTCGTTCCTCTGCGAGCGCCTGCTCGAGGCGGGCGCCAACGTCATCTGCGCCGACAACTTCTTCACTGGCACGCGCACCAACGTGGCGCACCTGATGAACCATCCGCGCTTCGAGCTTATGCGCCACGACGTCTGCTTCCCGCTCTATGTCGAGGTCGACGAGATCTACAACATGGCGTGCCCGGCAAGCCCGATCCACTACCAGTTCGACCCCGTCCAGACGACCAAGACCTCGGTTCACGGCGCCATCAACATGCTGGGCCTCGCCAAGCGCGTGAAAGCGAAGATCCTCCAGGCCTCGACTTCGGAAGTCTACGGCGACCCGGCGGTCCACCCGCAGCCGGAAGAATACTGGGGCAACGTCAACCCGATCGGCCCGCGCTCCTGCTATGACGAAGGCAAGCGCTGCGCCGAAACCCTGTTCTTCGACTATCACCGCCAGCACAACCTGCGCATCAAGGTCGCCCGTATTTTCAACACCTACGGCCCCCGCATGCATCCCAATGACGGCCGGGTGGTCTCGAACTTTATCGTCCAGGCGCTGAAGGGCGAAGACATCACCCTCTACGGCGACGGCCAGCAGACGCGCAGCTTCTGCTATGTCGACGACCTGGTGCGCGGCCTGATGGCCCTTATGGACTCGCCGGACCACGTCACGGGGCCGATCAACATCGGCAACCCGGGTGAGTTCACGATCCGCCAGCTGGCTGAACAAGTGATCGACCTGACTGGCTCGAAGTCGAAACTCGTCTTCATGCCGCTGCCGCAGGACGACCCGAAACAGCGCAAGCCGATCATCGACAAGGCGCAGCAGGTGCTGGGCTGGGAGCCGCGCGTGCAGCTGCGCGACGGCCTGACCAAGACCATTGCCTATTTCGATGGCATGCTCGCCGGCAAGATGGCGGCCGAATAGGCCCTCGAAAGGTCTAAAAAAGTCAACCGGAAGTCGATGTCTACAAGATCTCTGCATTTTTGAGTTGACCGTCTAACGGGATAAGGTCAGACCTGACTACCTACAGGCGCGCCGTCGGGCCGGCCTGATGAGTGGGCTTCAATGTCGATCGATCGCCTTGATTGGGACACGCTGCGCGTCTTCCGCGTCGTGGCTGAGCTTTCGAGCATGAGCGCGGCCGCAGCGCGGCTTGGGGAGTCGCCCCCGACGATTGGCCGGAAGATCGACGAACTCGAGAAGTCGCTCGGCACGCAGGTATTCCTGCGCTCGACGCGCGGCGTCGAACTGACCGATATCGGCAAGCAGGTGTTGAGGCACGTCCATTCCATGGCCGATGCGGCCGAAACCCTTCGGCGGGAAACCTCCGACGCCGGCGCGCCCGTCAGTGGCACCATCACGCTGAGCACGGGTGATGGCCTTGGTCCGTACTACGTGGCGCCGCGCCTGTACCAGTTTCATCGGGAACACCCCAAGGTTCAGGTAAAGCTGGTGGTCGGTGAGCACGTGCCGGACCTCGACGCAGGCGAATCCGATATCGCGATTTCTTTCGTCGACAATCGCCAGCCCGGCGTGATCGCACACAAGCTGGGCGTCCAGCACTATGTGGCCTTCGCCTCACAGTCCTATCTCGACGATCACGGACGGCCGGAAAGCCTTTACGAATACCACAAGCACCGGTGCATCCTGCACACGTCGTATGTGAACCAGGTCGAGCGCTGGGCGCCGCGCATGTCGGAAATGCGCAAGATGGTCGATTTCGCCTTCGTGACCAATTCCGGCACCGCAATCGCCGAATCCTGCGCGCGCGGCGGCGGCATCGGGATCCTTCCATCTTACATGGCCGTCCTGGATCCCCGTCTGGTGGCGCTGGACCTGCCGGAGACCGCGCCGGTCAAGTTCTGGATCAATTATACCGAGCGCGTGCGCCGCTTGCCGCAAGGCAAGTTGCTGATCGACTGGCTGCGCAAGCTGTTCGATATGCCCGAGGCAATCTGGTTTTCAGACGAGTTCGTGCATCCGCGCGATTATCTGGAAAAGGTGCGCGAGCTTCGCCCGCAGGTGCGGCGCGACAAGTAGCCGTTTCCGGCACGGCAGTCTTGCGGCGCCCGGCAGTCTCCATATGGTAGTGTCAACGATGTCGTGGCGCGCGCGACCGGAGCTGACCGATACGGGGACTGACCATAGACACGCATGACCGCCGGCCTGCCACGATTGTCGACGTCGCGCGCGAGGCGGGCGTGTCGTTCAAGACCGTCAGCCGGGTTCTGAACGGCGAACCGAATGTGCGCGAGCCCACCCGCGCGCGTGTTATGGAGGCTGTGCGCGCGCTCGGTTACCGCGCCAATCCGTATGCACGCAACCTGCGCGCTACGCAGAGCCGCCTGATTGCGGTTTATTTTTCCAATCCGTCGCGCAACTACACGGCCGAATTGCAGGTCGGCGTACTGGAACGGTGCAACGCCGAAGGCTTCAATGCGATCTTCGAACACGCGACTGGCGGGCTCGAAAGCCTCGTCTCGCTGCGGGGCGAGCCCTCCCTTGCGGGTGTAATCCTTGTTCCGCCGCTGACCGAGGACGCCGCCTTGCTTGATCGCCTCAGGACAGCCGGCATCCCGTTCGTCCGCCTCGCACAGTCGTCCGTCGACGGGGAAACCGGCAATGTGAGCATGGACGACGAACGGGCCGCCGATGAACTGACGAGCTACCTGATCTCGCTTGGCCATCGCCGCATCGGGTTCATCGCGGGCGACCGGGACCACCCCCAAGCGCGCCTGCGGGAAGCGGGGTTCCGCAGCGCGCTGGCGCGCCACGGTATCGCGCCGGATCCTGCCCTTATGGCCGGGGGCAATTTCCAGGTCGAATTCGGACGCCGCGAAGCGGAGCGGCTGCTGGCGCTCGCCGAGCCACCCACCGCAATCTTTGCGAGCAATGACGACATGGCGGCAGGCGTATTGGCCGCAGCTTACCGGAAAGGCCTGCGCGTTCCCGATGACCTGTCGGTGGCCGGTTTCGATGACACGCCGCTCGCGTCGGCCGTGTCGCCGTCGCTGACCACGATCTATCAGCCGATCCGCGAAATAGCGGCGGCGGCCGCAGGGATGCTGTTCGACCGGACGGACAGCGGGGCGAGCTCTGCCCTCGTGCTGCCCTACAAGTTGGTGACGCGCGAAAGCACGGGCCGGAAAAAGCCCTGATACAGGCCGGGCAGGGCATTCCCGGCCTCCCGCGTTTGGTGTAAGCGCGCGAAACATGAACACGATCAAGCCGCTCGACCATATCTCGAACACGAAACCCTATGTGCCCGGCGGCAAGTTGCATGGCGCGGTGGGCACGCCGGCCATGCTGGCGTCGAACGAAAATCCGTTCGGTCCGAGCCTGCGGGCGATCGAAGCGATCCGCAACGCGGCCGGCGGCGGTCTGCAGGTCTATCCCGATCCTGATTACGGCGCCCTGCGCGCGGCGATTGCAGCCGCCAAGGGGATCGCAGACCCGTCCCGTGTGGTCACGTCGGCAGGCTCCGACGAGATCATCCACGTGCTCACCCAGTGCTATGCCGGACCCGGCGATGAAGTGCTGTTCACCGAGCACGCCTTCTCCATGTACGAAGTCTCGGCGCGCGCGCATGGCGCGGCGGCCGTCAAGGCGCCGGAAACCGACATGACCGCCGGCGTCAATGCCATCCTCGGCGCGGTCTCGCCGCGGACGAAAATCCTGTTCCTCGCGAACCCGAACAATCCCACGGGCACCATGATGTCCGTCGAAGCGCTGAAAGCCCTGCAGGACGCACTCCCGCCGCATGTATTGTTTGTGGTGGATGGTGCGTACTCGGAATACCTCGGCCCGGATTACGAGGCTGAATTGCGCGACCTGGTCGACCGGCGCGACACGACGGTCATGATGCGCACGTTCTCCAAGATATATGGCCTTGCGGCAGTGCGGCTCGGCTGGGCCTACATGCCGGCTGCGATTGCCGGCACCTTCCAGCGCATCCGCGGCCCGTTCAATGTCAGCACGCTGGCGGCTGAGGCCGGCATTGCAAGTGTCGGCGACACGGCGTTCCTGAAGATGTCGCGCGACCACAACACCGAATGGCGCGCTATCCTGACGGAGGCGCTGAACGCCATGGGGCTCGCCACGCCCCCGTCTCACGCGAACTTCGTGGTCACCGAGTTCGGCACCGCGGAGCGCGCAGCGGCCGCGTTCCAGTACCTCAAGGACCAGTCGATCCTCGTGCGAGCGATCGCCGGCTACGGCCTGCCGACGAAGCTGCGCATCACGGTGGGCAGCGCCGGCGACAATACACGCTGCCTCGACGCCCTGAAGGCTTTCACCGCGACACGCTGATATTGTCGATCAGCCGCGTGCGGCCAAGCCAGGCGGCGCCAAGCAGGCGGGCGGTCCCCGGTGCCATCGGCGCATCGTCGGGCAGGGCGGCGAGCGTGTCCGGATCCACCAGGGCAATGTAATCCACGCTTTTGAAGCCCGCCGCCATCAGCAGGGCATGGGCTTCGGCCCGCACGTCCGCAGGCAAGGCGCCAACCGACAGGCGTACGGAGGCGCGGTGCAACGCGGCGTAAAGCGCGCCGGCGGCGCGGCGTTCATCCGTTGAAAGATAAAGATTGCGGGAAGACTGCGCGAGCCCGTCGTGATCACGGCGGGTTTCGCCGCCAATGATTCGAATGGGGAAGCCGAGATCGCGCACCATGCGGCGGATGACCTGCAGCTGTTGGTAATCTTTCTCCCCGAAGACAGCGACATCCGGCTGGGCATGCAGGAACAGGCGCGCGACCACCGTTGCGACTCCATAGAAGAAGTGCGGCCGGTAGAGTCCGTCGAGCAGGTCGGACAGGCCATTCACCCGAACGTCCGTGACCGAACCATCGGGATACATTTCTGCAACAGTGGGCAAATAAACGACATCGCATCCGGCGGCGCCGAGCAGCGCCAGATCCTCTTCCTCGCGGCGCGGATAGGTGTCGAAGTCTTCGCCGGGCGCGAACTGCGCCGGGTTAACAAATATGCTCGTCACGGTGCGCGCGGCGTTTTCCTTCGCCTTTTCAACGAGCGAGATATGACCCGCATGCAGCGCCCCCATCGTGGGCACGAATCCGACCGTCTCACCGTCGCGTTTCCATGCCGCCACCTGTTGCTGCAAGGCCACACGCGAGCGCACCACCAGGGGCGCCTTTCCTGTCTTGAAATTCACTTTGATCCGGTCCCGCATCAGGCTGAAGTAAACGGGTTGTTAACTCATACGCCGGAATTTCATAGCCATGACACATCGCATCGTTAACACTGTTCGTTCGCTGGCCATGTATGGGGCCGTTTCGCTGGGTCTGCGTCAGGCCCGCATCAGCGTACGCGAGCCGGATCCGAGGCGCAGCAGCGCCGAGCCGGAAGATGTTAACGACAGCTGGATGTTCGATCGTGCCGGCGGGGCCGTCTCGTCTGAAGCCTACATGCTGGACCAGGAATACGGACGTGTCTCCGGCGCCCTGGCTGGTCTGCGCGCCGTGCTGTCGAACCTCACCAAGATGCCGCTCGCGGTCGACGAACCCTACGTGCCGATGGCGGCAGCCACGCCGGCGGTCTCGTTCGATCCGATGCTGTTCGAAGAAGTGGCCGCGCCGGTTCCAGTTCTCACAAACGTTGTGGCATTCGATGAAGATGACCTGTTCATCGAAAGCAGCCTAACACTTCAGAAACCCTCCGCGTCTATTGAATCACTCTCACGCGTTGCGTGATGTGTTGGATTCGCCGGCCTGAGGCCGCGCAGAGTGTGGAGTAGACTGCATGCCCGCCGATGGGGTGTCTTCCTTGAGCCGGACGGGCTTGGCTGACATCTCCCAGCAAGTTGCCGAGGCGCGCGTCATTGTCATCGGCAACGAGAAGGGCGGGGCAGGCAAGTCCACCGTCTCGATCCACCTCAGCGTCGCGCTTCTCTGCATCGGCAAGAAAGTCGGCGTCATCGATCTTGATGTGCGCCAGCGCTCGCTGACCCGCTATCTCGAAAACCGCACCCGCTGGATGCAGAACACGGACGCGAAGCTCGCGATGCCCGAGATCGTGCGCGTCGAAGCGAGCCAGGAACGCGACCTCGACAAGGCCGAGGCCGAAGAGAGCCAGCGCTTTCTTTCCTCGCTGGCGCGCCTGAAGCGCGACTGCGATTTCATCATCATCGATGCCCCCGGCGGCGACACCTTCCTGTCGCGCCTCGCGCACATGTATGCCGACACGCTGATCACGCCGCTGAACGACAGCTTCGTGGACTTCGATCTCCTGGGCGATGTGAACCCGCAGACGCTGGAAGTGCTGCGCCCAAGCTTCTATTCCGAAATGGTCTGGAACTGCCGCAAGAAGAAGGCCCAGACCTCGCGCCGGCCGATCGACTGGGTAGTCATGCGCAACCGCATGTCGCCGCTGGCGGCCCGCAACAAGGAACGCGTCGGCGGTGCGCTTGAAAACCTCTCGAAACGTATCGGCTTCCGCCTCGCGCCTGGCTTGTCGGAGCGCGTCATCTACCGCGAACTCTTCCCCGCTGGCCTGACGCTGCTCGACCTGACGGAGACGTCCGCCAACGTCGCCTTTACGATGAGCCACAAGGCCGCGCGCCAGGAACTGCGTGACCTTGTCATCGTGCTGCAGCTGCCCGAACTGGCAGGCGTCGAAATCCCGTTCTGACCGCGCGGCCCGGCCGCCCCTGCGGAAGGTATTGTCAGGCGCATGGCCCCTGCGTAAAGCCTTGCCGATCCTGTTCGACAGATGCCGGAAAACCGGACGCGGGCGGGGCGGGAGGAAAGAATGAGCAGCGTCAAGATCAACGGATTCGTGGATGACCGGTTTGCGCCGGTCAAAGAGGCGTTCGAGTCGAACTTCACGAGCGGCCAGGAAAACGGCGCAGGCTTCTGCATGACGGTCGACGGCAAGACCGTCGTCGACATCTGGGGCGGCTACGCCGACGAAGCGCAGACGAGGCCCTGGGAACGCGACACCATCGTCAACGTCTATTCGACCACCAAGACCATGACGGCGCTGACCGCACTCTACCTCGCCGACAAGGGCGCGCTCGACTTTGCCGCGCCGGTCTCGAAATACTGGCCCGAGTTTGCGGCCAACGGGAAGGCGGATGTCACGGTCGCCCACCTGATGAGCCACTCGGCCGGCCTGTCCGGCTGGAAAGAGCCGCTGGTGCGCGAAGACCTCTATGACTGGGAGAAGGCAACGAGCCTCCTCGCCGCGCAGGCGCCTTACTGGAAGCCCGGCACGGCGCCCGGCTATCACGCGATGACGCAGGGCTACCTTGTCGGCGAAGTGATCCGCCGCGTCGCGGGTGACACCGTCGGCACCGTCTTCCGCAAGCAGATTGCCGAGCCGCTGGGCGCCGATTTCCATATCGGCCTTCCGTCTACGGAAGACCACCGGGTTGCGGACCTGACGCCGCCGCCGCCCGGTGCGGGTCTGGGACAGGGCACGACCGACGAACTGGTCGCCAACATGTCGAACAATCCGCCGCTCAACCCGCTCGACACCCGCACCCGCGCCTGGCGCGGCGCCGAAATTCCGGCGGCTGGCGGCACAGGCAATGCCCGCTCGGTTGCGCTCGTCCAGTCGCTGCTCGCGAATGGCGGCGCGATGAGCGGAAAGCAGATCCTGTCCGAAGGCGGTTGCCGCAAGGCACTCGAACTCCAGATCGAGGGCACCGACCTGATCCTCGGCATTCCGGTGCGCTACGGTCTCGGCTTCGGCCTGTCCGGCGGCATGGTGCCGTTCCCCAATCCGAACACGATCTACTGGGGCGGCTATGGTGGCTCGCTCGTCGTCAGCGACATGGACGCCCGTGCCACCTACGCCTACGCCATGAACAAGATGGCGCCCACGACAACAGGCGATATGCGCGCCTTCGCCATCCTGATGGCGGCCTGGGGCGCAATGGCCGCCTGATACGCGGCGCTTGGCTTGCGCGGGCTGGCCCCCTATAGGCCCGCGCATGACCACTTTCCCGTTCGAAATCACCGCCACAGAGGGGGCCGCCCGCACCGGGCGCCTGCGCACGCCGCGCGGCGAAATCCGCACGCCGGCCTTCATGCCGGTCGGCACCGCCGGCACGGTCAAGGCGCTCTACATGGATCAGGTCGCGTCCACCGGCGCCGACATCATCCTCGGCAACACCTACCACCTGATGCTGCGCCCCGGCGCCGAGCGCGTGAAGGCGCTCGGCGGGCTGCACAAGTTCGCCAAATGGTCTGGCCCGATGCTGACCGACTCGGGCGGCTTCCAGGTCTGGTCACTCGCTCAGCTGCGCAAGATGGACCCCGACGGCGTCACCTTCCAGAGCCATATCGACGGCTCAATCCACCGCCTGACACCCGCCCGCTCCATCGAGATCCAGGCCGACCTCCTCGGCGCCGACATCTCGATGCAGCTCGACGAATGCACCAATTTCCCCTGCACAGCTGAAGAAGCCGAACGCAGCCTCCAGCTCTCCCTGCGCTGGGGCGAACGCAGCCTCGACGCGTTTGGCGCGCGTGAGACGCAAACCCTGTTCGGCATCGTGCAGGGTTCGAACTTCCCGGCCTTGCGTGAGCGGTCTGCGAGGGGCGTCGTTGCGCAAGGCTTCGGCGGTATTGCGCTCGGCGGCCTCGCTGTCGGCGAAGGCCACCAGCAGATGTGTGACACGATCGATTTCACCGTCCCGCACCTTCCGGCCCACCTGCCACGTTACGTGATGGGCGTCGGCAAGCCGATTGATCTCGTCGAGAGCGTTGCGCGCGGTATCGACATGTTCGACTGCGTCCTGCCCACGCGCTCCGGCCGTCATGGACAAGCCTGGACGTGGAGCGGCCCGATCAACGTGTCGAACGCGAAGTTCGCCGAAGACCTCTCGCCGCTGGACGAAGCGGTCGATTGCCCCGCCAGCCGCGAGTATTCGCGCGCCTACCTGCACCACCTGTTCAAGGCTGGTGAGTATCTCGGGCCGATGGTGCTCTCCTGGCACAACACCGCCTTCTTCCAGGCGCTGATGGCGGAAATCCGCTCGGCGATTGCTGAAGGCCGGTTCGATGCGCTGCGCATGCGCCTGGCCGCTGCATGGGCGGGCACGCGGTCGAGCCCGCGCGAAGCTTGATCACTTGTAGACGATCGTCTCGTCTTCCGGCGGCGCCGGATTGGGCCGGGCAGGGGGCTCGCACTGCATCGCGAGGCCATAGCCCTTCAGGTAGGTGCGCCGCTGCGCCCCGATCTTGTAGGCCTGGTTGTACTTGCGCTGGTGGGCGGCCGCGCCGGTCGCTTCGCGCAGCAGGCCGCGGTACGGGATCCAGCCCGTGACACCGGATTCGACCGCGCCGAGCGCCGCATCTGCCGCCTCGTCTGCCAGCTTTTCAGTGTTCAGCCGCTCGTCTGGGGAGGCGGTGTCCCAGTCGGGTCCGAGCACGGCGTCGAGTTCGCCGACCATGGCCGCGATTTCCTCGCAGGTGAGGTCCGGTTTCAGGTCATAGGGGGTCTTCATGCCGGCAAGCAGCGGCGGGATTTCCTCACGGCGCAGGTTCAGGTCCTCCAGCGGCGACAGCGCCGCGTCCGCAAGCCCGTCCCGCGTCTGGGTCACGGTGCTTCCGGCGGCCTCTCCAACGTTTTGCGACAATGACCCTTCGGCCTTCGCCGGCTCCGGTTTGTCGCGGCTGGCGCAGGCGGAAACAGCCAGAAACAGCAGGGCGGAAGCGAAAAATACCTTCATGGCCAAAGGGAACGACAAAAAGCGCGCGCCATCAAGCATTGCCATGCAGGTAGCGGTTGACCGGCCCCTTCGCGCAGCCTAAATGGCCGCTTCGGTCGATTCAGGCCGTCCGGTGGTGCCCATAGCTCAGCTGGTAGAGCAACTGACTTTTAATCAGTAGGTCACAGGTTCGAACCCTGTTGGGCACACCAATTCTTTCAAGCTTTTTCAAGGTCATGCTCGCTGCCTCGCCAGCGATGCGCCGACGCGTGCCGGCGTGTGGCGCGCGCCGCGGCGCCCCGGCAGCCCCTTGATCGCCGGTTCATTCCGTCCCATTCGATAGCGAACCAAAGTCTTCAGCCGTGTCCGGCCCGAGTTGCTGTTCGTGCGTCAAGAAGGCTCCGCCGGGAGGGCAATCATGTTTCGTACCGCAGCCGCGCTGCTCATAGCCGCAATTGTCTCGGGCACGCCGGCCCTCGCACAAGCGCAGGAAACACCAGAGACGCCGTCGAAGCCGAACTTCGTCGTCATGCTGATCGACGACGCCGCCTTCATGGACCTCGGCGTCTATGGCGGCGAAGCGCGTACGCCGAACATCGACGCGCTCGCGGCCCGGGGCGCGCTGCTGACGCACTACTATACATCGCCCCTCTGCTCGCCGTCGCGGGCTATGTTGCTGACAGGCCTCGACAATCACCAGACTGGCGTGTCGACGATTCCCGAAGTGCTGCCCAAGGCGCACGAGGGCCAACCTGGCTACACGATGAGCCTCGAGCCCGGTGTGGCGACCCTTGCGGATCGCCTGAAGCCGCTGGGATACCGTACACTGATGACCGGGAAATGGCACCTCGGCAGCGAGCATGGCGATTTGCCGAATGCGCACGGGTTCGATCATTCCTTCGCGCTGGACGCGTCCGGCGCCGACAACTGGGAAGACAAGCCCTACATGCCCTTCTACGCCTTCGCGCCCTGGTACGAAGACGGCGAGCGGGCAAAGCTGCCGGACGACTTCTATTCCTCGCGCTTCATCGTCGACAAGATGATCGACTATATGGACGAAGGCCCGGCCGACGAGCCGTTCTTCGCGTACCTCGCGTTCATGGCGGTGCATATCCCGGTTCAGGCGCCTCCGGAATTCACCGCCAACTATGCCGGCGTCTACGATGCCGGATGGGACGCGGTGCGCACGGCCCGCTGGGAGCGGGCGCAGGCCAAGGGCTTCGTGCCCGAAGGCGCCGCCCTTGCGCCGCTACCGCCGCACCTGCGCAAATGGGAGTCGCTGACGCCTGAAGACCAGCGTGTCTATGCCGCGCGCATGCAGGCCAATGCCGGCATGCTGGAAGCCATGGACTTCCATGTCGGCCGCCTGATCGAGCATCTGAAGGCGACCGGCCAGTACGAGAACACGGTCTTCGTCGTCACCTCCGACAACGGTCCGGAGCCGTCGCGCGGCGACACTGACGACCGGCTGAAGTTCTGGATGCAGATGAACGGATACCATCTGGATGCGGAAGGTATCGGCGAGAAGGGCAGCTGGGCCTTCATCGGGCCGGAATGGGCGATGGCCGCCGCGTCGCCGCATGCCATGTTCAAGTTCCTCGGCTCCGAAGGCGGCATCCGCGTCCCCTTCATCATGGCCGGCGCGGGCCTCGCCAGCGGCGAGCGCATCGACGCGCGGGCGCACGTCACCGACATCGCGCCAACCCTGCTGGCGCTCGCGGGCGCGCCGCAATCGCTGCAGGGCGCCAAGCCGATGAGCGGTCGCAATCTCCTTCCGCTGCTGCGCGGCGAGACGGACGCGATCTACGGGCCCGACGATGCCATCGTCATCGAAGTGTCCGGCAATACCGGCGTCATCAAGGGCGACTACAAGCTGACCCGGAACCAGAAACCGCACGGCGACGCGCGCTGGCGTCTCTACGACCTTTCGAAAGACCCCGGCGAGACGGAAGACCTGAGCGCCGCTTTCCCCGAGATCTACGACGACCTGATGTCCGAGTACGCCGCCTACAGCGCGCGGGTCGGCGTGCTTGAAGTGCCGGAAGGCTACAACTCGCTGGACGAGATCACCCGCCACACGCTGGAACGCCAGCGCAAGCAATATGGGCCTTACTTGCTCGCTGCCGGGGCAGGCCTGCTCGCCATGATCGTGTTGGTCATCGCGCTGTGGCGCCGCCGGAAACGCAAGGCTTGAGGCGGGCGGAATAATATGACACATAACGTGCCATAATCAGCGTTCAGCCCGGAGAGGAGCTCGCGGCCGCATGTCCCTGAAGTCCTTCCTGGTCTCGCGGATCGCGGCCCTTATCACCAGTGAATCGCGATTGAACCGGAAACGCAAAATGCAGGAAACCCGCCGGGCCGCCTCCGCCGCGCCGCATACCGTCGACTATTTCCACGACGTCACGGACCCGTATTCCCACCTCTGCGTCCAGGTGCTCGCCGACCTCGCTGCACGCTACGACATCGCCCTGTCCGTGAACCTCGTCGCCCCGCCGCCGGACTGGGCCGCGCCGGAACGCGGCCGCCTGCAGGCCTACGCGCGGGAGGATGCCGCCCGGCTCGCTGCCAAGGCCGGGCTCAGCTTCCCGGCCGATGCCCGCCAGCCCACCGAGACAGACGCGCGGCAGGCCGCGGCCCGTCTCGCAGCCGCCATTGACGCAGGCACTTTTGTTTCTGACGCGCCTGCCATCAGTGAGGCCCTGTGGCGCGGCACGCCGGCCGGGCAGGCGGCCCGTGAGGACCAGCTCGATGCACGCCTCGCCGCAGGCAGCGCCCGGCGCGAAGAGCTCGGCCACTATCTCGGCGGCATGTTCCACTATGCCGGCGAATGGTATTGGGGCGTCGACCGGCTTCACTATCTGGAGGCACGCCTCGCCGAACTGGGCGCGCGCAAGGATGGCGCCGCCAGCGCGTATATCTTTCCCCCGCCGGTCGCACCGGCCGGTCGCGCCAGCGGCAGGCCCGGTCTGGAACTGCACTACTATCTCTCGTTCAGAAGTCCGTACACATACATTGTCGCCGAGCGCGCGAAAGCGCTGGCCGAAGCTTACGGCGCCGAATTGAAGCTGCGCTTCGTCCTGCCGATGGTGATGCGCGGCCTGCCGGTCCCACGCATGAAGGGGCGCTACATCACGCTCGACACGGCCCGGGAAGCGCGCCGCATTGGCGTACCCTTCGGAAAGATCGCCGATCCAGTCGGCAAGCCGGTGGAGCGGGGTTATTCCATCCTGCCCTGGGCGCGCGCGCAGGGGCGGGGCTACGAATTCTGCCACGCCTTTCTCGCCGGCGTCTGGTCGCAGGGCATCGATGCGGGCAGCGATGCCGGCCTCAGGCAGATCGTCGAGGCAGCCGGCCTCGATTGGGACGGCGCCCGCGCGCAGCTTGAAACAGATAGCTGGCGCGCCGAGGCGGAAGCCAACCGCGCCGAAATGATGCAGCTCGGCGTCTGGGGCGTGCCCAGCTTCCGCGTCGGCGACGTCATCACCTGGGGGCAGGACCGCCTCTGGGTCATCGAAGACGAACTCAAACGGCAGACCACTTGATCAGGATACGGAGTGTGTACGATGCAGGTCACCAATGAAGTTTTTCCGCAGGATCCCGCCCGCCTCCAGCAGATGATGGAGAAGGGGCCGGACGGCCCGATCTTCATGGTCAATCTGCTGAAGTTCAAGGACAAGGCCGAGTATGACGATGGCCGTCCGACCGACCTTTCGGGCCGGGATGCATACATGATCTATGGCCGCGCGGTCGCCGAGCTATTGCCGAAGTTCGAGGGTCGCGCGCTGTTTGCCGGCGACGTGACCTTCCTCGCGCTGGGCCAGGTCGAGGAACTCTGGGACGAAGTCGCGATTGCAATGTACCCGGACCGCGCCGCGATGGTGCGCATGTCGCTTTCGGAAGAGTGGCGCGCCATCGCCGTCCACCGCTCGGCCGGGCTGAAGGGCCAGCTGAATATCGAAACCGTCATGCCGCAGACGGCTGGCTCGACGGTGTTTCGCGACCTCATCACCCAGGCCGGAGGCTGAGCCGGTGCGCGTGCTTCGCTGGTCCGTTCTGCTGGTCGTCCTGATTGCGGCGAGCGTCTTCATCGCCGGCAGCCTGCTGCGTGTGCAGATCGCCCAGTTCGTGTTCGACCGCGCCGTGAAGCAGAATTTCAGCCGGGATACCGCCGCTGCGCTTCCCGACGGTCTGCACGTCTATGTTTGCGGCGCGGGCACGCCGCTGCCGGATCCGTTGCGCAATGGCCCCTGCGTCGCGGTCATCGCGGGCGAGCAACACCTCGTCTTCGATGCCGGCTCGGGCGGCGCGCGCACGCTGACGCGCATGACCTATCCGGTCGGCGACATTGACGCCGTCTTCCTCACTCACCTGCACTCGGACCACATGGACGGACTCGGCGAGCTGCTGATGCAAGCCTGGGTCACGGGCGGCCGCGACGTGCCGATGCCCGTCTATGGCCCGCCCGGGGTCGACGAACTCGTGTCAGGCTTCAACGCGGCCTATCGGATCGACTCGACCTATCGCGCGGCCCATCACGGGCTGGATATCGCCAATCCGGAAGGCCGGGGCGGGGCGCCGCAGCCCATCCAGATGGCCGCCGGGCCGGGCGGCCAGGCCGTCGTCTACGAGTCCGGGGGTGTCACGGTGACCGCGTTCCGGGTCGACCATCACCCGGTCGAAAACGCCTATGGTTACCGCATCGACTACAAGGACCGCTCGGTCGTGCTCAGTGGCGACACGGTTTACAACCCCAATCTCGTCGCTGCGTCCAAGGGCGCCGACCTTCTGCTGCATGACGCGCTGAATGTGCAAATGGTCGACAAGATGCGCGAAGCCGCCGCTGCCGCTGGCCGCACAGGCATCGCGCAGATCCTGCACGACATCCTCGATTACCATGCGACTCCCGAAGATGCGGCGCGCGCGGCCTCTGAAGCCGGCGTTTCGCAGCTCGTTTTTTACCATACGATCCCACCCATGCCGTCGCCCATGCTCAACGCGCTGTTCATGAAGGATGCGAAAGGAATGTTTGACGGGCCGATGGAGGTTGCAGAAGATGGCCTCATCTACTCCCTGCCGGCCGGCAGCCGGTCCATTGATGTTGAAAAGGCCTTCTGAATGAGTGAGTCGAAAGTTGTGTCCCTGCAGGCTGGCGAGCCTTCGGACGGCCGCCGCCAGCGCAGCGAGCGCAGCCGCGCCCAGATCATCGAGGCGATGTTCGAACTGATCCGGGAAGGCGACATGAGCCCGAGCGCAGCCAAGGTGGCCGATCAGGCGAAGGTCGGGCTGCGCACGGTCTTCCGCCACTTCGAGGACATGGACAGTCTCTATGTCGAGATGGCTGAGCGGATCTCCAGCGAAGTCATGCCGAAAGTGCTGGCCCCGTTCGAGGCGCGCGACTGGCGCGGCCGCTTCTTCGAACACCTCGATCGCCGGATCGAGATCTATGAATACATCATGCCGGTGCGCGTTTCAGCGAACCTGCGCCGGTTCCAGTCGCGCTTCCTCATGGAGGAATACCGCCGCAACCTGCTGATCGAGCGCTCAAGCCTGAAGGCCGTGCTGCCGGCGGAGATCGTCGAGAATGCAAAACTCTTCGCCGCGATCGAGACGACGGCCAGCTTCCAGACCTGGCGCCGTCTGCGTCAGGATTCCGACCTGCCGGTGGAAGAGGCCGCCGAGGTCTTCCGCCTGATGCTGGAGCGCATCGTCGGACCATGAAGTGGCCCGCCCCGTTGCTGGCGGCCTGCCTCCTGGCGGCCTGCGGCGGCGAGCCTGTTCGTCCGCCTGCAGATGAAGCAGCCGCTTCGTGCGGCTTGCCGGACGACGCCATCGGTACGTTCGTCGACGTGCCGGGCGGCCAGTTCCTGAAGGGCGCCTATCCCGTCTACCCGGAGGAGACGGCGGGCGGCATCATCCACGTGCAGCCTTTCCGGATGCTGGCGCACGAAGTCACGAATAGCGAATTTGCTGCCTTCGTTGACGCCACCGGCTACGTGACACTGGCCGAGCGCGGCGGCGGGTCTGCCGTGTTCGACATGCCGGAAGACCGCTCCAATCCTGCCGAAGTCTGGCGCTTCGATCCCGGTGCAAACTGGCGCACACCGAACGGCAAGGGATCGTCCGTGGACGGCCAGTCGGCCCGGCCGGTGGTGCATGTGGCGCTGGAAGATGCGCGCGCCTATGCTGAATGGGCCGGCGGGCGCCTGCCGACCGAGGAAGAATGGGAATATGCCGCCGCCATCGGCCTGCCGAATCCGGCAGACCCGCAATCCGGGGCTTATGGCGCGAGCGGCGCCCCGCGCGCAAACACCTGGCAGGGCATCTTCCCGCTCGTGAACGAGGCGGCCGACGGCTTCGCCGGACGCGCCCCGGTCGGCTGCTTCGCGCCCAGCGAGATCGGTCTCTATGACATGATCGGCAACGTCTGGGAGTGGACCGATACGCCCTACAATCCGGCCATGCAGACCATCAAGGGCGGTTCCTATCTGTGTGCGGACAATTTCTGCCGCCGCTACCGGCCCGCCGCCCGCCAACCGCAGGAACGCGACTTCTCCTCCAGCCATATCGGCTTCCGGATCGTGCGCGACCTGCCGTCGCCCGGCTGACCCGTCAGTTGGGCCACCAGACGTATTCGTCCTCCGGCCCCACCTTGTCCGCGCCCGTCTTGTCGATGGCAATCGGAATGTCGGTCGTCGAGGCGTAGAGCGGCGCGCGCGCACCGGCCTGGTGTTTCTCGAGCAGGGCTTTCAGCTCGGCCAGTTTCTCAGGCTGCGTGGCAGCAAGGTTTGTCTCCTCCGTCGGGTCGGTGTTCAGGTTGAACAGCCAGTCATTGCCCTGCTTGCCGTCGACCTGCAGCTTCCAGCCGCCGGCGCGCACCACATGATAATACCCGCTCTGCCAGAAGATCGCGTCATCCTCGCGCTCCAGGCCGCCGCTGCCGTCTGCCAGCGGAAGCATGTCACGCCCGTCGATGATCACGCCCTCCGGCAGCGGCACGCCGGCCGCCGATGCCAAGGTCGGCATCACGTCAATATGCGCCACCGGTGTGTCGACCGCCGTGCCCGGGGCAATCCGCGCCGGCCAGCTGACAAACATCGGTACACGGATGCCGCCTTCAAACAGGGTGATCTTCCAGCCGCGATAGGGATCATTGATCCCCGGCAGTCCGATATAACCGGCGCCGCCATTGTCGCTCGAGAACACGATCAGCGTATTGTCCGCCAGGCCTTCCTCTTCCAGCTTGGCGACGATTTCACCCACGCTCCGGTCCAGCGCGTGCAGCATCGCCGCATAGACGCGCAGGTGATGCGGCTCGATATCGCCCACCGCCTCATAATCTTCCTTCGTCGCCTGCATCGGGGTGTGCACGCCCCAATGAGCGAGGTAGAGGAAGAATGGCCGGTTCTTGTTGGCTTCGATCACTTTCAGCGATTCCTGCGTCCAGTAGTCCGCGAGATACCCGCCCGGCGCGAACACGTCGCTGCCGTTGTACGATGTCGAGAAATCGCCGCGCGCCCAGAGGAACTTGTCGATCGGGTCGAAGTCCAGCTTGGCATTGACCACATCCGGGTCATCCGCAGGCAGATGAAGTAGTCCGGTCATCAGCAGGCTCTCGTCAAAGCCCTGGGCGTTGGGGTGAAACTCGCCCGTATTGCCGAGGTGCCATTTGCCGATATGCACGGTGTGATAGCCTGCGCCCTTCAGCATTTCGGCAATCGTCACTTCCGAACCCGGCAGGCCCTGGTCTTCGAAGTCCGGCGCCGCGGCGGCGGCCTTGCGGTCATAATGCACGTCCGGCAGGCCATTGTCTTCGTCATTGGCAAACATCGAGACGATCCGGCCCATGCCGTTCGGCGTCGGCGTGAACTCGAACCCCGTGCGCGTCGGATACCGTCCGGTCAGCAGCATCGCGCGCGACGGCGCGCAGGTGCCGGTGCCGGAATAGGCCGTCGAGAAGATGGCGCCGCGCGCGGCCAGTGCGTCGATGTTCGGCGTGGGCACCCGTCCGCCCGCGACACCGCCGCCAAAGGTCGACAGGTCATTGATGCCGAGGTCGTCCACGAGGATGAACACGATGTTCGGCGGCCGCTCGCTGGCCGGCACCGAGGCTTCGGCCGGCCCCTGCTGCCAGTCAATCGGATGGTTCGGGGCAATCTCCGGCCGGTCCGCGCGCGTCGCTAGGAACAGCACGATTTCCTTCCGGTTGAGATACGCCAGCGCGCCCGCGCCGAGCACGAGTGCAAGTATGATCAGTGCAATCCGTTTCATCGTCTGCTCCCCTCTTTTTATCCCTGCCGCATGAACGCGATGATCGCGCCAGCGAATGCGGCCGGTTGGTCTTCCTGCAGGAAGTGTCCGCCATTTTCGATGGTCACACAATCAGCGCCAGGAATGCGCGCCTTGAAAATTGCGTCGCCGCCCTTGGTCACGGGGTCGTTGTCGCTGAAGGCAATCAGCGTTCGTCCCTTGAAGGCCTCCAGCACCGCCCAGGCGCGGTCGTTCGCCAGCCGCTCAGCCTTGTGCTGCGGCAGCAGCGGCACCAGCGCGGGAAACTTCCGTGCCCCGGCAATGTAGCGGTCGTCCGGGAACGGCGCGACATAGCCGTCAAGCACGCGCGTGTCCGTCACGCCCGACAGCATGCCGAATACGTCGCGCACCGAGAAGGACGGCGACTCGCTCGCATACTTCACCCAGTAGAGGAATGCGCCGGGGCCGCCCGACTGGAACTGTTCGCGCACCATGGCGGCGTCCGGCACCGGCACCGCAGGATACATCTGCCCCAGGAACGCAGACATCTCGTCAGAGATCATCGCCGTGCTCGGCAGGCCGGTATTCGCCACCACGATCCGCCTGAACCGCTCGATCTGGCCGGCTGCCACCCGCAGGCCGACCAGTCCGCCCCAGTCCTGGCAAACGAGGGTCAGCCCGGACAGGTCCAGCTGCGTCAGCCACTGGCCCAGCCAGTCCACGTGCCCGGAATAGGTGTAGTCATCCATCGAGGCCGGTTTGTCTGACCGGCCGAAACCGATCAGGTCCGGCGCCAACACCCGGTAGCCGGCGTTCGTCAGCAGGGGGATCATCTTGCGGTAGAGATAGCTCCACGAAGGTTGCCCATGCAGGCAAAGCACCGGCTCGCCGTCCCTCGGCCCCTCGTCGAGATAGTGCATCCGAAGCGGTGCGCCCTCCGGGCCTTTGATCTCGAGATAGTGCGGCGAAAATCCGTACTCAAACAGGTTTTCGAATTGGTCGTCGGGCGTTCTCAGCGTCTGCAAGGGGGCGGGCTCCGGCATGATGAAACTTGTAATTGGCACGATTAGTGCCAATACATGGTTTCGTCAATGCGTACTCAGGTTACTTTGGCGCGCGCATGGAAACGCGGCGCGTCCCAGCTTCGCGTGGCCAGGATGTCTTGCAGGGTGTCCATCGCGTCCCAGACCGCCGCATGGCTCAGGAACAGCGGCGAGAATCCCAGCCGCACGGTATCCGGCGCGCGGAAATCCGCCATCACGCCGCGTTCGGCCAGCGCCTGCACCACCGGATAGCCCTCCGCGATGCGCAGGCTGACATGCCCGCCCCGCCGCGCATCGTCCCCGGGCGACAGGATCTCCAGGCCGAGAGCCGCCGCGCGGGCGATCGCCAGCGCGCCCAGCCCGCGCGCCTTGGCTTGCAGCTGGCCAAGGTCCACCCCGTCCAGCGCGTCCAGCGCGCCGCAGAGCGCCGCCAGCGACAGCACCGGCGGCGTGCCGCTCGCAAACCGCGCGGCGCCGCTGCGCGGGGCGTACGCGGATTCGAAGGCGAACGGGGCGGCGTGCCCCATCCATCCGGGCAGGGGATTAAGCAGCCTCGGCGCAATCGCCGCGGAAACATAGGCGAACGCCGGCGCGCCGGGGCCGCCATTCAGATACTTGTAGGTGCACCCCGCCGCCAGCACTGCTCCGTCAACGGACATATTGAGGTTCAGCACCCCGGTCGCATGGCTGAGGTCCCAGACGATCAGCGCCCCGTGCCGCGCCGCCTCGCGCTCGTGCGCCGCAATGTCCACCACCTCGGCCGAGCGATAGTTCACAGCGCTCTTGATCACCACACCGCCCGCCTTCAGCGCGTCAAAGGCGCCGCCCGGTGCCAGCAGCCGCACCTCGGCACCAGACACCGCACCCAGCCCGCCCGCGATATACTGGTCGGTCGGAAACTCGTCCTCCTCGACGAACAAGGCATAAGTCCGCGCCATCGGCAGCGCGGCGGCCGCCAGCTTGAACAGGTTCACCGACACGCTGTCGGCAACAATTACCTCGCCTGCGCCCACGCCGATCAGCCCGGCGATGCGGTCGCCGACACGTTCGGCAAGGTCGATCCAGCCGGCGGTGTTCCATGCCCGCACGAGGTCGCGGTGCCAGTCTGCCGCCGCCGCGTCCAGCCGCGCACGCGCACTGCGCGGCGGCGGACCAAGCGAGTGACCGACCAGATAGGCCCCCGCTTCGGGCAGGTCGAACAGCCCGCGCCGCGTCGCCAGCGGGTCCTGGCGGTCAAGCAGCTCCGCGTCAGCGCGGGAGGTGGGCACAGCGGTCATTCGGAACGGTTGCCTCTTCAAGGGAAACTGCGACAGTAGGCCCGAAGGTCACCGCGGCAAGGGAGAACGGTGTGTGGAAATTTCAGCCGGCCTGTCTCGCGCTTGTCCTGTTGGCGGCGTGCGCCCCGGCACGGGAAGAGGCCGCCGCTCCGGCCGCGGAGCCGGCTGAGGTGGCGCCCGCGACGCTCATGACCTGGGACGACCTGACCAGCCGCGTCCATCCCGTCCCGACCCACCAGGTCCGATGGGGCGAGGGCGACACGGATGTCGTGGACCTCTGGCTGCCGGACGGCACCGGACCGCATCCCGTTGTCGTGATGGTGCATGGCGGATGCTGGCAGAAATCCATCGCCGATAAGTCGCTCATGGACTGGATGGCCGACGCCTTGCGCCAGCAAGGCTGGGCCGTCTGGAACATCGAGTATCGCGGCGTCGACGAGCCCGGCGGTGGCTATCCGGGCACTTTCCTCGATGCGGGTGCGGCTACGGACGCGCTCACGCTGCATGCCGCCGAATACAATCTCGACCTGGCGCGCATCACCGGCATCGGCCATTCCGCCGGCGGCCACCTGATCCTCTGGCTGGCGGCCCGGTCCCGCCTGCCGGAAGGCAGCCCGCTTTCCGTTTCCGATCCACTGGCCTTCCGGGGCGTCGTCGTCTCCGGCGGCCTGGCGGACCTCGAGGCCTCGCGCCCGGTCACGCTGCCAAGTTGCCTCGACGCCGTGTACGACCAGCTGACCGGTCCGCCGTCGCCCGAGCGTCCGGATCCCCTGTCTGACACGTCTCCCGCCCGGCTGCTGCCGGCGGGGGTGCCGGTCGTCAGCGTCAATGGCGCCGAGGACCGGATCGCCCCGCCCATGCTCGGCGATGCGCTGACGCGCAAGGCCGAGGCGGCCGGCGATACCGCCTCGCTGGTCGTGCTGCCGGCCACCGGGCATATCGAACTGGTTGCTCCGGACACCGAAGCGTTTCGCGTTCAGGCTGAAATACTGGCAAGTTTTGTCGACAAATGAGCAATCCGGGCCGATACAGCTTTCCGTAGCCATGGGCGGTTTTCCCGCAAGATGAGGGCTGCTACAGGGGCGCTATCAGAGGGGGAAGTCATGGACCAGAAAGCGCGGGAACGCATGCGCGACGCCCTGCTGGAGCAGCTGGCGGGTCCCCGCGTGCTGGTCATGGGCATCCTCAACGTCACGCCGGACAGCTTCTCGGACGGCGGCAAGTTCGACCGTCTCGACGCCGCTCTCGCGCATGCCGCGAAGATGGACGAGGACGGCGCCGACATCATCGACATTGGCGGCGAGTCGACCCGGCCGGACGCGCTGGAAGTGGAAAGCCATGAAGAATGGCGCCGCCTTGAAGGCGCGCTGTCGGCGCTGGCCGCGGAAGGCGGCCTGCCGGTCTCGGTCGACACCTACAAGGCCGACGTCGCCCGGCGCGCCGCTGAGGCCGGCGCCGTGATGATCAACGATGTCTGGGGCATGACGCGCGATCCCGGCATGGCGGCCGCGATAGCCGACACCGGCAGCCTCGCGGTGGTCACCTACAATCGCGGCGCCATCACCGACGGTCTCGACCTGCGCGCCGACCTCGCCGCCTTTGTCAGCGAAAGCTACGCCCGGGCCGACGCTGCCGGTATTCCGCACACGCACATCCTGTTCGATCCCGGCGTCGGCTTCAGCAAGTCCTACCAGCAGAACCTCGAAGCGCTCGCCAACCTCGATGTCCTCGTCGATACGGGCCGGCCCGTCCTCGTGGGCGTGTCGCGCAAGTCCTTCATCGGGCGTCTCACGGGCCGACCGGTCGAGGACCGGCTGTCCGGCACGCTGGCGGTCGGCCTGAAAACGGTCCAGATGGGCGCAAAGGTTCTGCGCGTTCACGATGTGGCCCATCACCGCGACGCGCTCGACATGTATTCGGAACTGGCGAATTTCTGATGGCTGACCGTGTTTTCGTCTCGAACCTCTGCCTGCACGGCTTTCACGGCGTGCACACGGCGGAAAAGAATCTTGGCCAGAAATTCTACATCGACATCGACTGCGAACTCGCCGCCAAGGCGACGCGCACCGATCTGATGCGCGACGCAGTCGACTATGGCGCGCTGTGCGACCTTGCCGAAAAACTGTCGGCCGAGACGGTGTTCAACCTGATCGAAACCTTCGCCGAGCGTATCGCGCAGGCCGTGCTCGACACCCAGCCGCTGGTCGCGCGTGTGTCGATCACCGTGCGCAAGCCCTCGGCGCCGATCCGGCACTTTGTCGATCATGTCGGCGTGTCGATTGTGCGCAGCCGGGATGACTGAAGCCTGCCTCGGGCTCGGCGCCAACCTCGGCGACCGGGCGGCGCAACTGGCCGAGGCGCTGCTGCGCCTCGATGCCGTCGAGGGGATACGTCTACTGGCGGTCTCGCCGGTCTACCGCACCGCGCCCTGGGGCGTGGAAGACCAGCCGGATTTCCTGAACCTCTGCGTACGGATCGAGACGGAGCTTTCACCGCCAGCGCTGCTGGCCGCCTGCAAGGCGGTGGAGGCGGCAATGGGCCGGCAGGCGCGCGAGCGCTGGGGCCCGCGCGAGATCGACGTGGATGTGCTGCTCGTCGCAGATGTGGAGATGCAGACACCTGAACTCACCCTGCCGCATCCGCGCATGCTGCAGCGGCGCTTCGTTTTGGCACCGCTGGCCGACCTTGTGCCGGACTGGATTGTCGGCGAGCGGACAATTGCCGAGCACGCTGTCGAGCTCGGAGCGGACGACCTGTGCGAATGGGATGAGCCGGAATCAGCGCGTGTGCAGGCCCTGCTCAGCGCGCCTTGAGGCTGGCCAGGATTGCCTGCGCAAACAGCGTCAGCGTATCGTCCCGCGCGCCCATCACCAGTATCGTGTCGCCCGGCCTTGCCAGTTCCAGCAGGCGCGCGCCGCAGGCGGCCCGGTCGCCCAGCGCTTCTGCGCTGCGGCCGAGCGCGCGGATATCGGCGGCGAGGTCTGCGCTGCCGACGGAGCGGTCCACCGTGCCGCCGAAATAGGCGGGTTCCGGCATCAGGAGGATATCCTCCGCAGCCAGATTATCCGCAAAACACTCGGCAAACTCGCGGCGCATCTTCTTGATCGGCCCGAAACCGTGCGGCTGGAACATCACCAGCACCCGGCCGGGATATTGTTTCACCGTGCGCAGCGTCGCGGCGATCTTGTCCGGGTTGTGCCCGAAATCGTCGATCACAGCGATATCGCCCGCCGTGCCGACAATGTCGAAACGCCGGGCAATGCCTTGAAACTCGCCCAGCGCAGCGGCGGCCTCGCCAAGGCGCACGCCGCAGGTCATCGCCGCAGCAATCGCGGCGAGCGCGTTCGACACATTGTGCAGGCCGGGCGTCGCCAGCCGAATTGCCGCCGTCTCGCCGGATTTCCTGTCGTGTACGGAGAATTTGATCATCGTGGGGCCTGGCCAGATGCTGCTGGCTGTCAGCTGCGCGGCCGGGTTGTCGAGACTGTAGGTGATCGCGGCGGGGAAGCCTTCGGCAAGGCGCGCGGTTTCGCCATTGTCGAGGTTCAGCACTTGCGTCTGCGCGCGGCCCGCAAAGCCGCCGAACAGGGCGCGCAGCTCCTCCATCGTCTTGTGGTCGAGCGCGATGTTCATCAGCACAGCCACGCGGGGATTGTAGGCGGCGATGGAGCCATCGCTCTCATCGACCTCCGAGACGAAGATTCCGCTGGTGCCAACAAGCGAGCTGGAGAACAGCGCCTCGGGCGTGCGGAAATTCTTCATCACCGCGCCGTTCATCACGGTCGGGCTCTTGCCGGTGCGGTGCAGGATCCAGGCGATCATGCCGGTAACGGTCGACTTGCCGCTGGTGCCCGCCACGCCAATTGCAAAGGGCGCGGCATTGAACAGCGCCGAGAGCATGTCCGCCCGGCTCATCCGCTGCGCGCCCACGCGGATCGCGGCGGCAATATCCGGCACAGTGTCCTCCACGGCGGCGGAGGCGACGACGATCTGCTCGGAGCTCGTCACGCCGCTGCCATCCTGCGGGAAGAGGCGGATGCCCTTGCTGCGGAGATAGTCAAACTTCGCGGGCGTGCGGCCCTGGTCTAGCGACCGGTCCGAGCCCTCGATAATGTGGCCCTGGTCAAGAAGGATCAACGCCAACGGCAACATGCCGGAGCCGCCGATGCCGCAGAAGAAGTAGCGAGTCTTGTTGGTCATGGTGGGCGTTCTATAGCAGGGGGATTGAATCGCACGAAGGCCAATATCTGCGTCGATGTATGTCGTATTTTCCTTAGCGGGGAATGTTCGGATTCACAGCGGCTCCGGTCGTTAGTTGCTTCGCTTGTTTTCAGGCGTATGCTGACTTGAGACGACGACTTTGGAGGATTGCGAGATGCCGGATCTGGGACTCGTGCTGATGACGATCGGAATACTCCAGTTCACGGTCATTCCGCCGGTTGCCGATCTGAACAGGACCCACGCTCTCAATCCGGACTGGCCTCCTCATGCGAGGTTCCACGTTGTGACCCAGGTCCTGACGACTTCGGCGTTGGGCGCCGCCGCCCTGTTCTTTCTTTGGTCGGGGAGAGTGGAAAGAGATCTTGGCGCCTGTATTGCCATGATCGTCAGCGGCATCGTCCTCGGCGGTTTCTTCGTCAGTGCTTTGACATCCCGGCGGTTTGGCGGGGAGGTGAATGCCCGGCAGGGATTTGCCGGAACGCGGCTCGGCAGTATCGATGGTAACGTCGCAAACTTCGCCGTTGCTGCGATGCTGGTGATATCTGGCCGCTTGTTGATGCTCGTCTAGCGCCCGGATTGGGTGGTGGATTGGGGCGTGAATTCCTGCGTTCTGATCCTCAGACAAGTCATTCAGCCCTTGTTTCCAATATTCGAGAATGCCGCTTTAAGTGCATCGGCAATTCCGGGAGAGTGACATGGGCGCGAAGGTGACACGGATCGGGATTGTCGGGCCCGGGCGGGCGGTTGATCGGTCGCTGGCGGACCGGGTGACCGCGCTGGCGGGGCAGGCGGCGGAGCTGGTCTGGCACCCGCAATGTTTCCTGCGGCAGGGCCATTTCGCGGGGCCTGACGAGGCGCGGGCGGCAGCGTTCGAGGAGTTTGCGAACGAGTCCTCGCTCGATGCGGTCTGGTTTGCGCGTGGCGGTTATGGCGCCTGCCGGATCCTTGACCGCGCCTTTGGCAATCTCGGCGATGCGGCGCGGCGCAAGACCTATCTGGGCTATAGCGATGCGGGCAACCTGCTCGCGCGGCTGGCGCGCGACGGGATCGGGCGGGTGGCGCATGGGCCGATGCCGGCGGATATCCTGCGCGAGGGCGGCGAGGCGGCGGTGCGCCGGTCGCTCGGCTTTCTGACGGGTACGGATGATGGTGCAGGGATTGACCCTGTGACGCTGGCGCCGGGCAAGTATGCGGCGTTCAACATTTCGGTGTTCGCGAGCCTGATCGGCACCGGCTGGCTGCCGGACCTTACGGGCCATGTGCTGATGCTGGAGGATGTGGGCGAGTATCATTACCGGCTGGACCGGATGATGTTCACCATCACGTCTAACCCGGAAGTGCGCAAGGTCGCCGGCATCCGGCTGGGGCGGTGCGGGGCGATCCCGGTGAACGATATCGACTTTGGCCGGGACGAGGAGGAGATCGTGCGGGACTGGTGCGCGCGGGGCGGCATTGCCTATCTCGGTCGCGCGGATATCGGCCACGATGTGGAAAACAAGATTGTGGTGTTCGGGGAGCGGGGTGTGGGGGTGTGATCCTCACCTGACCAACCTTGTCATCCCGGCGAAAGCCGGGACCCATCTTTGCAGCAAAGCGACTTCACTGGGTCCCGGCTTTCGCCGGGATGACAGGTTAGGGGTAGTGCGTATGCGGAGGGCTGAGTGGTGGGTTACGCCTTCGGCTAACCCACCCTACGAGGCCCTAAAAGTTCTTGACGATGTCCTCGACCATCTTCTTGGCGTCCGCGAGCAGCATCATCGTGTTGTCGTGGAAGAAGAGTTCGTTCTCGATGCCGGCATAGCCCGAGCCCATCGAGCGCTTGATGAACAGCACCGTGCGGGCGTTCTCGACGTCGAGGATGGGCATGCCGTAGATCGGCGAGGTCTTGTCGGTTTTGGCCGCCGGGTTCGTCACGTCATTGGCGCCGATGACGAAGGCGACGTCCGAGGCGGAGAATTCCGAGTTGATGTCTTCGAGTTCGAAGACTTCATCATACGGCACCTGCGCTTCGGCGAGGAGGACGTTCATGTGACCCGGCATCCGGCCCGCGACGGGGTGGATGGCGTATTTCACTTCGACGCCTTCTTCCTTCAGCTTCTCGGCCATCTCCTTCAGCGCGTGCTGGGCCTGGGCGACGGCCATGCCGTAGCCGGGGACGATGATGACCTTGGAGGCGTTCTTCATGATGAAGGCGGCGTCTTCGGCAGAACCCTTCTTGTACGGACGATCCACCTTCGCGCCGCCGGCAGCGGCGGCGGCATCTTCGCCGCCGAAGCCGCCGAGGATCACCGAGATGAAGGAGCGGTTCATGCCTTTGCACATGATGTACGAAAGGATCGCGCCGGACGAGCCGACGAGCGCGCCGGTGATGATCAGCGCGAAATTGCCGAGCGTGAAGCCGAGGGCGGCAGCGGCCCAGCCGGAATAGGAGTTCAGCATCGACACGACGACCGGCATGTCGGCGCCGCCGATGGGGATGATCAGCGTGATGCCGAGGATCAGCGCGAGGACGGTGAGGCCCCAGAAGGCCCAGTGGGCCTGGCCGCCGGACATGATCAGGATGACCGTCAGCGCGACAACACCGCCTGCGAGGGCGAGGTTCAGCAGGTGGCGGGCGGGCAGCAGGATCGGCGCGCCGCTCATGTTGCCGTTGAGTTTCGCGAAGGCGATGATCGAGCCGGTGAAGGTGAGGGCGCCGATGGCGGAGCCGAGGCCGAGTTCGATCAGCGAGGCCGACTTGATACCGGTAATGCCCATGATGCCGAAGCTTTCCGGCGCGTAGAGCGCGGCGGAGGCGACGAGCACGGCGGCGAGGCCGACGAGCGAGTGGAAGGCCGCGACGAGCTGCGGCATGTCGGTCATCGGGATCTTGCGGGCGATGTAGGCGCCGATGGTGCCGCCGATGGCGACGGCGCCGAGGATCAGCGCCCACGTGGTCGGATCAAGCTGGTCCCAGATGAGGACGATGGAGGTGGCCACCGCGATGGCCATGCCGATCATGCCATTGCGGTTGCCCTTCTGGCTGGTCGCGGGGCTGGAGAGGCCGCGCAGCGCCAGGATGAAGAGGATGCCCGAGGCGAGATAAAGCAGGGGCGCCCAGGTCGAATGGAACTGTTCCAAGGCTACTGCCCCTTCTTCTTGTACATGGCCAGCATGCGCTGGGTGACGAGGAAGCCGCCGAAGATGTTGACGCTGGCCAGCATCACGGCGACCGCGCCGAGGATCTTGGCGATCCAGCCTTCCGACGAGAGACCGTGGGCGGCGGCGGCGACGAGCGCGCCGACGACGATGACCGAGGAGATGGCGTTGGTGACGGCCATCAGCGGCGTGTGCAGGGCAGGCGTGACCGACCAGACGACGTAATAGCCGACGAAGCAGGCGAGCGCGAAGATGGCCGCGAGGAAGACCGTGGAGTTGATGCCGCCCGCGTCAGCATAGGCGGGGAGGGCGAGCGCCGCGAGGGCGAGGATGGACAGGGCGCGTTTCATCACTTGAGCCTTTCGCTGACGGTGGCGCCATTGCGGGTGAGCAGCATGGCTTTGACGATCTCGTCGTCCGTATCGAGATTGAGCGCGCCGCCCTCGGCTGTGATCAGCGGAAGGAAGGACAGGAGGTTCTTCGCAAACAGCGAGGACGAATCAGCCGGCAGGCGGCCGGGCAGGTTCGAGAAGCCGGCGACCTTGACGCCGTTCACGTCGACGATCTCGTCCGCCTTCGAGAGCGGGCAGTTGCCGCCCTGGCTGACCGCCATGTCGACGATCACCGAGCCCGGCTTCATCGATTTCACCATTTCCTCCGTGATCAGGACGGGCGCGGCGCGGCCGGGGATCAGGGCGGTGGTGATGACAATATCCTGCTTGGCGATGTGGCTGGCGGTGAGCGCGGCCTGTTTCGCCTGGTACTCGGCCGACATTTCCTTGGCGTAGCCAGCGGCGGTTTCGGCGGCCTTGAACTCGTCATCCTCGACCGCGATGAATTTGGCGCCGAGCGAGGCGACCTGTTCCTTGGCGGCGGGGCGGACATCGTTGGCGGTGACGACCGCGCCGAGGCGGCGGGCGGTGGCGATGGCCTGGAGGCCGGCCACACCGGCGCCCATGACGAAGACCTTGGCCGGGGCGACGGTGCCTGCGGCGGTCATCATCATCGGCATGGCGCGGCCATAGATCTGAGCGCCTTCGATGACGGCGCGGTAGCCGGCGAGGTTGGACTGGGACGAGAGGGCGTCCATCGACTGGGCGCGGGTGATGCGCGGGGTGAATTCCATAGAGAGCGCGGCGATCTTCCGGGCGTTCAGCGCGGCGACTTCGCCGGCCGGGTAGGCGAACGGCTCCATCAGGGCGATCAGGGCCGACCCTTCGGGCAGGGCATCGATCTCGCCCGGCTCGGGCCGGCGCACCTTAAAGACGATATCGGCGCCCTTGGCGGCCTCGGCCGGTGAGGCGGCGATGGCCGCGCCGGCATCCGTGAAGGCCGGATCAGGAAAACCGGCGACCGTGCCGGCCCCGGATTCCACCGTGATCGTGTGGCCGAGACCCACAAGCTTCTTGACTGTCTCCGGGGTTGCCGCCACGCGGGTTTCGCCGGGTCGCCGTTCTTTGAGCACTGATATCTTCATGGCGCCTTGGATTAGGTTAAACGTTGCGCAGTGCAACCGTTATTTTGGAGGTTTGGGGCATGAGCTTGTTTAGTCTGGCTAACAGGACAGCCCTCGTGACGGGCGCGTCAAGCGGCCTTGGCGAACATTTTGCGCATGTGCTGGCCGGGGCCGGTGCCACGGTCGTGCTGGCGGCGCGGCGGATGGACAGGCTGGAAGGCGTTGCCGAGGCGATCTCGCGGGCCGGCGGGCAGGCCCTTCCGGTCGAGATGGACGTGACGGACGAGGGCAGCGTCGTGGCGGCGTTCGATTCGATCAAGGAAGCGCTTGGGCGGCCGTGCGACATCCTCGTCAACAATTCCGGCATGTCGCGCGAGGGCTGGTTCCGCGAGCAGAGCGAGGAAGACTGGGACGCGGTGATCGAGACGAACCTGACCGGCGTCTGGCGGGTCGGCAAGCATGCGACCAATGCCATGATCGATGCCAAGGTGAAGGGGTCGATCATCAACATCGCCTCCATCACCGCGCACCGGACGCAACTGATGACGACCGCGTATTGCGTGTCGAAGGCGGGGGTCGACCATCTGACGCGGCACATGGCGCTGGAGAGCGCGCGCTATGGCATCCGGGTCAACGCAATCTCGCCGGGCTATTACAAGACGGCGATCAATGACGAGTATCTCGACTCGGAGGCGGGTGAGGCGATGCGCAAGCGCGTGCCGATGCGGCGGTTCGGGGAGTACAAGGAACTCGACGGGGCGCTGCTGCTGCTGGCGTCGGACGCGGGCAGCTACATGACGGGCTCAACCCTGGTGGTCGACGGCGGGCATTTGCTGATCCCGCTTTAGGGCAAGCACGTGCGGCCGGACGCGGGGGTGAGCCGGCCGGTTTCTGGTTGAGCTCTCCGCAGACCCCTGCGCAGGCAGGGGGCCAGTTCTTGCGGCGGAGGCGAAGTCTGGATGCCTGCCTTCGCAGGCATCTGCGGAGAGGGTGCAGATTGATGCACTGGGTCCCGGCTTTCGTCGGGATGAGCGGCGTCTAGGAGGTGTTGGGCGTGACGAGGGCACAAGTCCCCTCCGTCACCTTCGGTGACACTTCGCCCGAAGTGCGGGGGAGAATGGCGGCAGCGAGCGCCTCAAGGTCGAGGCAGGCCGGAACGGCAGACTCCCACGAGGGGTCCGTCAGGGGACGGAAGGTTCTCTGGGCGGGCTTATAGGCGTTGGGGTCTGGCTTGGCGACGACACAGTGGATGTCGACGAAGCCCCATTCGTTGACTGAATAGAGCGCGTTGCCGATTCCGTGTGCTTTGAACCAGCGCATCAGGCGGTTCAGTTCCCACCAGAGGATCAGCCAGCACAGCGGATGCACATGCGCGAAGAAGGGCGCGAAGTGCGGGTGGCTGCGAAGGCGGGCGATGGAGTACATGCCGCGCAGTATAACTCCGCGTGCGGAGGGGTGGCGTAAGTTTTGGACAACTATTTTATAACCCGCTGGCGCGCTTAGCTATTTTGTTTTCGGGAGGGGGCAAAAGCGTTGCGTAAGTCCGCCCCGGCGCGAAACCCGCGAAGGCGCTTGCCGCCGCCTGAAAGAGGCTCTAGACGAGCAGTACGCGAAAGGTGCCCGGGTCAACAGCCCGGGTGAAAAGGGAAGCCGGTGGGAATCCGGCGCTATGCCCGTAACTGTCAGCGGGGAGCCGCGCGAGCCATACGCCACTGGGAAACCGGGAAGGCAGCTCGCACCGGCCTCGATCCGCAAAGCCAGGAGACCTGCCTGTCGCCGTCGTGAGCTCGCCGCCCGGGACCAGGCGTAGGGCTGCGGAAGGCATCCTTCCGTTCATGCGACATGTCATGAACCCGCCGCGGGCCATGCCCCGGCATTTGAAGGAGCTGTGGACATGATCCTCAGACTGACTTTGCTGAGCGCCTCCGCGCTGGCACTCAATTCATCCCTCGCCCACGCTGAAGACGCGCGCGTGCTCGATCCGGTCGAAGTGACCGGGCTGCGCCCTGTGGAGGCCGGCAAGGCAACGGTGTCGGTGTCCGTGCTGACGCCGGACGATCTGGCGGTTCGCCTGTCGCCGAACCCGGCTGACCAGCTGCGCGCGGTGCCCGGCGTGGCGGTATCGCGCTCCGGCAGCGTCGGCGGGCTGACGCAGGTGCGCCTACGCGGCGCGGAGGCGAACCATACGCTGGTGCTGTTCGAGGGAATCGAAGTGTCCGACCCGGTGACGGGCGATACCGATTTCGGCCTGCTGACCGCCTTGCCGGCGGGGCGGATCGAGGTGCTCCGCGGCGCGGCCTCGGCGATCCATGGATCGGACCCGATCGGCGGGGTTGTGTCGATTTCGGCAGGCGATACGCGCGGCATGTCCGCCTTTGCGGAGACGGGCAGCCTTGAAACACTGAACGGCGGCGCCGGCTGGCGCGGCGAGCGCTTCGGCGCGGCCGTGAACGGGTTCACGACCGAGGGCGTCGACACGTCAGGCACCGGCGGCGCGAAGGATGGATCGGACGCGTTGTCAGGCTTGCTGACGGCGAATTTTGATCTGGGGGCGGACTGGTCGCTGTCGCTGGTGGGGCTGGCGCGCAAGGCGGACGCCGACTTTGATGCGGATACGGATTTCGACGGCCTGCTGGACGATGAGGACCGGCGCACAGAGGCCGAGCAGCGCGTTGCGGGCGCGGCGCTCACTGGCGCGCTCGGGCCGCTCGACCATGTGGTAAAGGCGAGCTTCAGCGAGGTGCAGCGTGACAATTTCGCGGATGGTTCGCTCTCGGACGATTATACCGGGCGGCGCACCAAGCTCAGCTGGTCGCCGGGCTTTGTCGCGGGCGGTCACTCGGTGACCGGTCTCGTGGACTTCGAGCGCGAGACTTATGAGCGTTCGGACATTCAGTATGGCGGACTGACGGATGCGTCCGAGGCATTCGAGTCGCTGGGGCTGGCGGGCGAATACCGGCTGGCGCTGGGCGCGTTCGATTTTGCCGCCTCGGCCCGGCATGACGACAACAAGGGGCGGTTTGCGGATGCAGACACCTGGCGCCTTGGTGCCGGATACGCGATTGCGCCGGTCGGCGGACGGGTGCGTGCGTCGGTGGGCACCGGTGTTAAGAATCCAACGTTCACGGAGCTTTTCGGATTCTTCCCAGGCAGTTTCGTCGGCAACCCGGACCTCAAACCGGAAGAGTCCACCAGCTGGGAGGTTGGCTGGGACCAGACGATCGGCGACTTCAGCTGGTCGGCGACGTATTTCGAGGCGGATCTCGAGAACGAGATCTACACCGCGTTCAATCCGGACTTCACCTCCACCGCGCTGAACCGCGCCGGCAAGAGCGAGCGGATGGGCGTTGAACTAGCAGCACGCTGGCAGGTGCTGGAAAGACTTGCCCTGGCCGGGCAGGCGAGCGTGTTCGACTCGCAGGACGATGCCGGCGCGGACGAAATCCGCGTGCCGGAAGAGACGGCCTCGCTGAGCGTTGACTGGCGGGTGCGCGAGGACGGGCTGCGCCTCGGCGCGGCGCTGGACTATGTCGGCGCACAGGGTGATTTCAATTTCGGGCCATTCCCGGCACAACTGGTTGCGCTGGATGCCTATACGCTGGCTTCCCTGACGGTTGAATATCCGCTCACGGACCGTGTGGCACTGACCCTGCGGGGGGAGAACCTGCTGGACGAGACAGCGGTGGACGTGTTCGGCTATACCGGGCCGGGCGCCGGCGTGTTCGTGGGGTTGAAGGTGAAGTGAAGCGAGGGCTTCTCTGCCTGTGGATGATGGTTCTGGCCGGTCCTGCATTCGCAGGGCCGGCGAGGCCGACCGTTGTGTCGCTGGACTATTGTGCGGACCAGTTCGTGCTGGCGCTGGCCGACCGCGACCAGATCCTGGCGGTCTCGAAGGATGCAGAACGCCAGTTCAGTCACCTGCGGGCGAAGGCAGCGGGCCTGCCCAAGGTGCGCGCCGCGGCGGAAGACGTGATTGCGCTCGGCCCGGACGTGGTAGTGCGCAGCTGGGGCGGGGACGCGCGGGCGCTGGCTTTCTATGAGCGTTTCGGCATCCGCACCGTGCAGCTCGGCTATGCGGACGATATTCAGGGTACGGCGGATGTGACCCGGGCGGTCGCGGCCGAGATCGGGCAGGCGGCGCGGGGCGAGGCGCTGATCGCCGCGATGCCGAAGCCGGCGCCGGCGACGGGCCGCAGCGCGCTCTACGTGACGCCGGGCGGCGTCAGCGCGGGCAAGGGCACGATGATCGACGCGATCTTCCGGCAGGCCGGTCTCACCAATGCCAATCCGGGCGTAGGCTGGACCGGGTTGCCGCTCGAGCAGCTGGTGCGGGCGCCGCCGTCGCTGATGTTGACAGCGTTTTTCGGGTTTGACGACGATGCGACGGATCGCTGGTCGGTGTCGCGCCATCCGGTGATGCAGCGGCTGATGCGCGAAGCTGAGGTGATTGCGATGGACGAGTCGCGCGTCTCGTGTGCGGCCTGGCTGGTGGCGGACGAGGGCGCGGCGATTGCGGCCGCGCTGGAGGCGGCGCGATGAGCCGGGTGACGGGCGGGCTGGTTGCGGCGGCGGTGATGCTGTTCGCGTTGTCGGCGCTGGCGGGCACGGCGCCCTTGCCACTTGGCGATGCGTTGGCGGCGCTGGCAGGGCAGGGCGAGGCGGCGGCGCGCACGATTGTCTGGGAAATCCGCCTGCCGCGGGCGGCGGCGGCTTTCCTGGTGGGCGCGGCGCTCGGGCTCGCCGGCGCGGGGTTGCAGGGGCTGTTGCAGAACCCGCTGGCGGAGCCCGGCGTGCTGGGGGTGTCGGCCTTTGCGGCGCTGGGGGCGGTGGTCGCAATTTTCTTCGGCCTTGCGACGGTGAGCAGTTTTGCCGTGCCGCTGGCGGCGATTCTCGGCGCAGGCGTTGCCACGCTGTTGCTCGCCGTGGCGGCGGTGCGCGGCGCGGGCAGCGTGACGTTGCTGCTGATCGGTATCGGCCTCTCGAGTTTTGCCGGGGCGCTGATGTCGCTGGCGATGAACATGGCGCCGAACCCCTACAGCCTGTCGGACCTCGTGAACTGGATGATGGGCTCGGTGGCCAATCGTTCGTGGGCGGACGTGTGGCTGGCGGCGCCGGGCTTCGCCATTGGCGCGGCGCTGGTGTTGGTGGCGGGGCCGGGCCTGCGCGCGCTGAGCCTTGGTGAGGAGACGGCGGCGAGCCTCGGCGCAGACCCGAAGCGCACGCGGCTGCTGGTGATCGCTGGCACCTCGCTGCTGGCGGGGGTGAGTGTCGCGTCGGCGGGCGCGATCGGGTTTGTCGGGATCGTGGCGCCGCATGTGGTGCGGCCATTCGTGCGGCATGACCCGCAGCGGCTATTGGTGCCTTCGGCGCTGCTGGCGGGGATCGTGTTGCTGGCGGCGGACCTCGCGGTGCGCGTGCTACCTTTCCAGCAGGAACTGAAGCTGGGCGTGGCGGCGGCGCTGGTCGGCGGGCCGGTGTTCATCTGGATCGCCGCGCGGCTCGGGCGGGCGGGCACATGATTGCGGTGCGCGACCTCTCGGTGTCGCTGGCAGGGCGGCGAGTGGTGGACGGCGTCACGTTTTCGGTGGCGGCGGGCGAGTTTGCGGCGCTGACCGGACCGAACGGGGCGGGCAAGAGTACGGCGCTGAAGGCGATGGCGGGTGTCGTGCCGATCGAGGCTGGCGAGATCGAGATAGGCGGCGCGCGCGCGGCGGACCTCACGGCGGCGGCGCGGGCGCGGCGGCTTGCATGGTTGCCGCAGACGCGGCCGGTGGCGTGGAACCTGCGGGTCGAGGATGTCGTGGCGCTGGGCCGGTTTGCCGAAGCGCCGGCGGCGTATGACCGGATGGGCGCCGACGGGCGCCGGGCGGTGGATGCGGCGCTCAGGAAGGCGGATGCGGCCCACCTTGCGGGGCGGGATTTCCAGGCGCTGTCGGGCGGCGAACAGGCGCGGGTGCACCTGGCGCGGCTGCTGGCGAGCCCGGCGCCGTGCCTGTTGCTGGACGAGCCTTGCGCGGCGCTCGACATTGCCCACCAGCTGTCGCTGATGGAGACGCTGGCGGCGGAGGCCCGGGCGGGCCGCGCGGTGATCGTGGTATTGCACGACCTCGAACTGGCGGCACGCGCTTGCGGACGGGTGATCGTGATGAACGAGGGGCGCGTGGTGGCGGACGCCGCGCCGGAAGTGGCCCTGTCGGCCGCAACGCTGGACACCGTGTTCGGCGTGGCGCGCGGGCCGGGCGGGGCGCTGCAGCGGTCGCGGTAGGCCGATTTCAGCCGCGTTAGTCAAGGTTTAGGAATGGCTGCGCTAGGACTGGCGGCAGAAATCGAGGTTTTTGCCATGCAAGCCAATCCGAAGCCCAGTGAGGGCGAAACGCCAGCCGCACCGGCGGCCGCGCCGGCGGCGCAGGGAGTTGCGGTGCAGGCCGATCTTGAACGGGACGCGCATGCCTCGCCCGCCCGGGCGCTGCAGGCCCGGCTGCTGCGCGAGCTGACGCGGGCGCGCAAGCCGTGGCTGTGGCATTCGACCGGGCTGGTTCTGGTGTTGCTGTTGTCGCTTTGGGCGGCAGGCGTGATACTTAACGCCTCTCTTTAAGTGGGCAGGCGCCGCGCCAGCTGGCAGGTGAATTGCCAGACACCGTCAACAGCCGCTATAGCCCCGCGCCAATCAGGAGCGATTTGATGCGTATCAGGAAAGCCGTCTTGCCGGTGGCCGGGCTTGGCACACGGGTCTTGCCCGCCACGAAGGCCATTCCGAAGGAACTGCTGCCGGTCGTGGACCGGCCGGTGATCCAATACGTGGTGGATGAGGCCCTGGAAGCGGGGATTGAGCACATCATCTTCGTGACTGGCCGGGGCAAGGGCGCGATCGAGGACTATTTCGATCACGCCTATGAGCTGGAAACCCAGCTGAAGGCAAAGAACAAGGGCGACATCCTCGCCGCTGTCGAGGCCTCGCGCCTGCCGGCGGGGGCCGCGAGCTTCGTGCGCCAGCAGGCGCCGTTGGGGCTGGGCCACGCCGTCTGGTGTGCGCGCGACGTGATCGGCAACGAGCCGTTCGCGGTGCTGCTGCCGGACGTGATCGTGAAGGGCAAGCCGTCGAGCCTGAAGCAGATGGCGGATGCGTTCGGCAAGGTGGGCGGCAATATCATTGCGGTCGATCCAGTGCCGGAAGAGCGCGTGTCGTCGTACGGTGTGATCGCGCCGAAGTCGCGCGACGGGCGGCTGATCGCGATGTCGGGCATGGTGGAAAAGCCGCCGCGGGCGACGGCGCCGTCGAACCTGGCGATCACGGGCCGCTACATCCTGCAGCCGGAAATCTTCGGCCTGCTGGAAAAGCAGGGCGCGGGCGCAGGCGGCGAGATCCAGCTGACCGATGCGATGGCGCGGCTGATGGAGCTGCAGCCGTTCTATGCATATGAGTTCGAAGGCACGGTGCATGATTGCGGCAACAAGACCGGATACTTCGAAGCGGTGCTGGCCCACGCGCTCGACAATCCGGATACCGCCAGCTTCGCGCGTGAGCTGGTGAAGCGGGCCGCCGGCAAGCTCTGACCGCCGCACTGCGGGCCGGCAGAAAAAAGCGCGTTTGTTAAGACTTTTGGCCCGGATTCGCCCGAAAATGCGGCGGGGACCCTTAAGGAATTAGCGGGTCCTTAACAGAGTCCTGCGACTTTCACAGACAGCAGGAAGCATGCGGAAACGGGTGGTCTGGCGCGCATGCCTGGCCGGTTCTATATGGCTATGCCGCGTCCTGCGAGGATTACCGTTGGCTTGCTGACGGGTTTCGCTTCACCCGGCGAAATCCGCGCGGAGGGCTGGCACCCCGCAATCAAATTTTTGGAGAATGTCTGTGTCGAAAACTGCTTATCTGGTTTCGTGCGAAGTGCTGTGCGGCGAGGGGAGCGATGGCGCCCTGGCCGGTCTGGAACGCGCCTTCATGGTGGTGGGCGTGAACGCGTCCAGCGACGAGGAAGCCGTGACGAAGATCGAAGCTGATTTCGAAGAGCAGGGCTATGCGCTGGTCGAGATTGAGTGGATGTCGGAAGCCGCGAAGATGGAATGGGAAGACGCCGAGGGCGAAGCCGAAGGCAAGGACATCATCGCGCGTCTCGCCGCCGAGCCGGACGATGTGGTGCACGGCGAACTCTACGAAGCCTCGGAGGACGCCGTCAGCGCGGCCGCCTGACCCTTTCGCCAACTGATACCCAGGATCTGCGGCCACTCCCTGCGAGTGGCCGCTTTTTTGTGCCCCGCGACCGTTATCGCAATTCGTCGCAAAGCGTGACCTGGCGGCGCGATTTCGCGATTGTGTGCGTCCGGCGCGCGGATTAACTGGCGCGCATGACTGAGACGGTTTCCCTTCCCGGATTTGACGATGTGAGCGCGGCGGCCGAGCGCGTGCGCGGCTATGTGCGCGAGACGCCGGTGCTGACGCATGGTGCGATCGATGCGGCGGCCGGCGCGCAGGTGTTCGTGAAGGCGGAATGCCTGCAGGTGACCGGCAGTTTCAAGATGCGCGGCGCATCGAACCGGCTGGCGCAGATATCGCCGGAGGGGCGCAAAGCGGGTGTCGTCGCGTTCTCGTCCGGCAACCACGCACAGGGTGTGGCGCGGGCGGCCCGGCTGATGGGCATGCCGGCGGTGATCGTGATGCCGTCGGATGCGCCGAAGGTGAAGATCGCCGGGGTTGAGGCGGATGGCGGCGAGGTGGTGCTGTATGACCGCAACACCGAGGACCGCGAGGCGATCTGCGCGCGGATCGCCGCCGAGCGGGGCGCGGTCGTGGTGCCGAGCTATGACGACCGCGACATCATCGCCGGGCAGGGCACGGCAGGGCTGGAATTTGCGCGCCAGATGCAGGCGGCGGGCGTGACGCTGGACGCGCTGGTTTGCTGCACGGGCGGCGGCGGGCTGATTTCCGGCATCGCGCTCGCCTTCGAGCGGCTTTCGCCGCAGACGGCGATCTGGACGGCTGAGCCGGAGGCGCATGATGACTGGGCGCGCTCGCTGGAGGGCGGCAAGGTCGTGGCGAACGCGCCGGGCACGCGCTCGATCTGTGATGCGATCCTGACGCCGCAGCCGGGCAAGCTGACCTTTGCCATCGGTCAGCGCCTGTTCGCGGGCGGCCTGCGCGTGAGCGACGACGAGGTGCGCGCCGCGATGCGGCTGGCGTTCCGGCACCTGAAGATCGTGGCGGAGCCGGGCGGGGCGGCCGCGTTGGCGGCGGCTGCATTCCGGCTGCCGGCGGGCCTGAAAGGCAAGCGTGTCGGCGTGCTGGTGACGGGCGGAAACGTGGATGCGGCGGAGTTCGCCGCGATTCTTGGTGCGGCCAGCTGACGCTGGCCTGAAATCCGCCGGTTTCGCGCCTTAAGTCAGCAAGATGACCACTACCATCCACTGCGCCATCGGCGACATACATGGCGAGCTTGAGCGCCTGAAGGACCTGCACCAGCAGGTGCGCCGCCATGCGCGCGATTTTTTTCCGCAGGCGGACATCCGCTTCGTGCACCTCGGCGACCTGGTCGACCGGGGACCGGAGTCTTGCGGTGTGGTCGAGTATCTGATGGCGTTTGAAACGGCGGTCTCGCCGAAGCCGGTGACGCTGCGCGGCAATCACGAACAGATGATGCTGAATGCGTATGACGGCGACGGAGCGGGCGTGGACAGGCGCATCTGGTGCTCGAACGGCGGCGATACGACGCTGGAGAGCTATGCGCGCAGGCCGGCGGACGTGCTCGACCGGCACCTCGACTGGCTGGCGCAATGCCCGACGATCTACCGCGCGCCGGAGGCGGGGCTGGTGTTCGTGCATGCGGGGATCGATCCTGACCGGTTCCCGGCCTGCGGCGACCAGGTGCGGCTGTGGACGCGGCGGCGCGAGTTCATGGACACGCGCTGCTGGACCGCGCCGGACCTCCGCAGCGTGCGCGTGGTACACGGGCACACGCCGACCCGCGATTCCAGGCCGGATGCTTCCGGGGATGGACGCCGGCTGAATATCGACACCGGCGCGGTGTATGGCGGGCGGTTGACGGCGGTGATCCTGCGGCCGGGTGAGCCGGATCTGTTCTTCCACGCCTGAATGCGAAGATTTCCGGCGGGTTTGTAAAGGGCGCGTCAACCAAGCGGAAACCCGGCCTTTCTGCTTGGTTAACATGGCCTTCCGTCCCCGGACGAGATTCGCCCGCTAACCTTCAAGCGCCCTTATCACCCTGCAGTTTAGCCTGCAGCCTGAAGACAGCCGAATGCTGTCTGCTGGAGGGCATTCAGAATGAAAGCTGCACCGCTGATCAGCCTTGGCGTCTCTGTCGCCCTTGGCGCGGGCGCCATCTTCTTCGGCCGGACGTTCATGTCCGACAAGGCACCCGACGCGCATGCAAGCGCCGCGCCAGCGGTGGCGATGACGACCGTTCTCGTGATGACATCGACCGTCGAGCCGGGCGCGGTGATCGACCCGAAATTCGTCAAGGAAGCGGAATGGCCCGAGCGGGCTGTGCCGGCAGGCGCGCTGCGCAACGTGTCCGAACTGGGGCCGAAGGCGTATTCGCGCGGCCTGATGGTGCCGGGTGAGCCGCTGCTGGAGCCGAAGATCGACACGACGGGTTCAGTGCTGACACTCGCCTCGGCGATCACGCCGGGCAAGCGCGCGGTGTCGATTGTTGTGCGCAACGATACGGGTGTTTCAGGCTTCGTGCTGCCGGGCGACCGGGTCGATGTGAACGAGTTCATGGACATCGAGGATTCCGGCGGACGCTCCGAGGGCGGACGGATGTCGGCGAATATCCTCGCGCGTCCGGTCCTGCGGCATGTCAAGGTACTGGCGGTTGACCAGTCGTTTGATCCGAACCTGGAAGGCGCAGTGCCGTCCCAGACCGTGACACTGGAAGTCTCGCCGGAGGATGCGCTGGTGTTGGGCGCAGCCAGCCAGCGCGCGGCGCTCGGCCTTGCGCTGATCAGCCGGGACGAGGAGGCGATGGTGGCCGCCATCACGCCGGAGGCGCCGGTTGAAGTGAAGAAGGTCGTGCAGCCGGGAACCGGACGCCGCGCGGCGGTGAACACCACGGTGCGCGTGATCAATGGCGCGAGCGATGTCAGCGTGACAGCGCCGATTTCCCAATCCGAACCGAAGAAGCTGGAGAAACGCTGATGCGCCTTGCACGGATCTTTTCGGCGGCTGCACTTGTGTGCCTCAGCCTGACCCTGCCGGCGGCGGCCTGGACGCAGCGGACCGCCGCGCCGGGCGCGGAACGCCTTGAAGTGCGCCGCGGCCAGTCGGCTGTGGTGGAGGCGGATGCCGCCTTCGCGACGATCGTGGTGGCGGATCCCGAAATCGCCGAAGCGATGGCCACGTCCAACCGGTCGTTCTTCCTGCGCGGCAAGCTGCCGGGCACGACGACGGTGCTAGTCTACAACTCGGCCGGCGCGATTGCGGAATTGTTCGAGGTGGAGGTGAAACTCGGCCTCGAAGAGCTGCGCGCCGACCTGAAGCGCTTGCTGCCGGGAGAGCCGATTGATGTGTACCCGGTGCATGACGGGGTGTTCCTCGACGGGCGCGTGACGACGGCATCGGCGGCAGAAATGGCGCTGCAGGTGGCCGAGCGGTATGTGCCGGGCGGCGTCGCCAATGGCCTGTCGGTGGGCCAGAGCCAGCAGGTGCTGCTGGAGGTGCGCTTCCTCGAGGCGAGCCGCAGCGCGGTGCGCGAGATCGGCTTTGGCAACAGCATCGATGCGAACGATTTCCAGACCGTGACGGATAGCGGAACGGTTTCCGGTCTTGCGGCGAAGACGGTAGCCCTGTTCACCAATGTGGGCGGCGAGAACATCGACGTGCAGATCCGGGCGCTGGAAGAGAAGGGGGTGATCCGTACACTGGCGGAACCGAACCTTGTGGCGCTGTCCGGCGATACGGCGAGCTTCCTGGCGGGCGGTGAGTATCCGATCCCGGTGGCCAGCAAGGACAACCAGATCACCATCGAGTTCAAGAAGTTCGGCGTCAGCCTGGATTTTACGCCGACGGTGCTGGGCGATGGCCTCGTGAACCTGCGCGTGCGCCCGGAGGTCTCGGCGCTCGACCGGGCGAACGGCATCCGCGCGTCCAATATCGAAATCCCCGGCATTTCTGTGCGCCGCGCGGACACGACCGTGGAACTGCATGACGGACAAGCCTTTGCCGTGGCCGGCCTGTTGCAGAACAATTATTCCAACGACGTGCGCCAGACACCCTGGCTCGGCAATGTGCCGATCCTTGGATCGCTGTTCTCGTCCAAGCGCTTCCAGCGCAACGAGAGCGAACTCGTTATCATCATCACGCCGCGTCTGGTCCAGCCTGCGCCGCATCCGGACCAGCTCGCTTCGCCGCTCGACGCGTTCGACGAGCCCTCCGAAAGCGAGCTGTTCCTGCTGGGCAAGACGGCGGGCGGTGCCATCGCCATGAATGAGGGACAGACGCCATGAGAACCTCCGCAAAAGTCAGTATCCTGATGGCCGCCGGCCTGCTGTCCGCCTGTGCCTCCTTCGACGCGCAGGACCGGTATGTGCTGGGCGAGGCCAACCGCGCTAATATTGCGGCGCAGTCCGAGCGCGGGGTCGACGTGCCTAACGCCCGCAAGGTGGAATCGACCTCGGGCGTGCGCGCCGTTGCGGCCGTGAAGGCACTCAACGAGGGCCAGACGAAAGAGCTTGCGAACAACTCCACCGGGGGCACCGAGTGATGCAGGCGGCTGTTCAGATGCAGACGGATCCGGCGCCCGCGCCTTCGGGGCGTACTGTGCCGTCGATCGCGGTGCTCGCGGGAGAGGCGCGCATCGCTTCGTTGAAGGCTGTTTGCCCGGACGTGCAGGACCTGTCGCAGATGTCCGCGCCCGATATCGTCATGCGCCATGGCGGCGGGCTTATCCTCGTGGAGCAGGGACAGCCCGGATGGGACCAGTTGCTGCTGATGCTGGCGGTCGAGCGCCCGGCCACGGCGCTGGTGGTCGTGTCGGACCAGTTGCCGGCACACATGGTCCGGGCCCTGATGAAACTCGAGGCGTGGGACGTGCTGTCGGTCGCGGCCGATGCTGCCGACGTGATGGACACGGCGGCGCGCCTGAGCGACGTGCGGACCGAAACCAAGGGTAGTCCGGCGACGTCGGTCTGCTGGGCTTTCCGGGGCGCGGTCGGCGGGGCGGGTGTCTCGACGCTGGCGATCGAAAGTTCGTTCGCGCTGGCCCGGCTGGTCGGACCCGGCAAGGTATGCCTGGTTGACCTGAACCTCGCCGATGGCATGACAGCCTCCTTCCTGGAAGCTGTGCCGAAACTCGACCTGCCGGCGCTCTCGCATGAACCGGAGCGGCTGGATGCGCGCCTGCTGGCGGCCTGGTGCTGGCAGCATGAGGAGGGCGTGTCGATCATCGCCTCGCCGCGCAATCCGGAAGCCGACGCCCTGGCGAGCGAAGCGGCGATCCTGCGCCTGCTGGACGTTACCTGCGCGGCTTTTCCCTATGTCATTCTCGACATGCCGCGGCACATGATGCCGTGGACGAAGTCGGTCATGGCGGTCGTCGATCAGGCGGTTATCGTCAGTGAGCTGACGGTGCCCAGCCTTCACGCCGCTGCCGACATGTGCCGGGACGTGGACGCCCTGCGCAAGGACGGCGCCAAGGCGCGCCTCGTGTTGAACCGGATGTTCCAGAAGAAGCAGTTCCGGGCGGGTTTCCCGGTCGATACGGCCGAGAAGGCCATCGAACGCAAGATCGATGTGACGGTGACGTCGGATTGGGATGCGGCGCGCACCGCGGTCAACCTTGGCAAACCCATCGCCACCGTGAAGCCGAAGAGCGCCCTGGTGCAGGACGTTGACGGGCTGGTGCGCAAGTTCGCGCCGGAAGGCATGATCGAGACATCGCAGTCCGGCAAGGTCGGGAAGAAGGCACGCGCATGAGCCGTTTCGGATTTTCTCCCGCGGTGAAGACCGAGGCGCCCGCCGCCTCGCCTGTTCCAGCGCAGGCGTCGGCGCCGGCGCCGCGCGCCAAGCCTGAACCGGCTGGCTTCGACCTTCTCGACGCCAAGCTGCGTGTGCACGCAAAGCTGATCGACGAACTCGACCTGTCCGCACTCGACAAGATGGATGACGACACGATGCGCCGGCGCGTGCGCGGCATCATCGGCGAAATCATCCGGAAGGAAGAGATGGCGCTATCGTCTGCCGAAGAGGCCTCGTTTGCTGACGCGGTGATGGACGAGATGACCGGGCTCGGCCCGATCGAGCCGCTGCTGAAGGACGACTCGATCGCCGACATCCTGATCAACGGCTACAATCAGGTTTATGTCGAGCGCCACGGCAAGCTGCAGATTGCGCCGGTGCGCTTCGCCGATAATGACCACCTCCTGCGCATCGTGCAACGCATCGTGGCTGCCGTCGGCCGCCGGGTGGACGAGAGCCAGCCGCTGGTCGATGCGCGCCTGCTGGATGGCAGCCGGGTGAACGCGGCGGTGCTACCGATTGCGATCGACGGGCCGCTGGTTTCGATCCGGAAGTTCTCCAAGTCGCCGCTGACGATGGACAAGCTGGTCGCGTTCGGCGCCATTCCGCGCCCGGTGGCGGATTTCATTCTCGGCGCCGTGAAATGCCGGGCCTCGACCGTGATTTCGGGCGGTACGGGTTCGGGCAAGACGACACTGCTGAATGCGCTCTCGTCGGCGATCAACCCGGATGAGCGGATGATCACCATCGAGGATGCGGCCGAGCTGCAGCTGCAACAGCCGCACGTGGCGCGGATGGAGACGCGCCCGCCGAACATCGAGGGCAAGGGCGAGATCCGCCAGCGCGAACTCGTGAAAAACGCGCTGCGGATGCGGCCTGACCGGGTGATCCTCGGCGAGGTGCGCTCGGAAGAGGCGTTCGACATGCTGCAGGCGATGAACACGGGCCACGAAGGCTCGATGGCGACCATCCACGCCAACAATCCGCGCGATGCGCTCACCCGTCTGGAACAGATGGTGATGATGGGCGGCATGAAGATCTCGGAGGAGGCGATCCGTGGGCAGATCGCTTCGGCCGTGAACTTCATCGTGCAGGCAACGCGCCTGTCGGACGGCTCGCGCAAGGTGGTCTCGATTGCCGAGATCACCGGTATGGAAGGCTCGGTCGTCCAGCTGCAGGAAATCTTCAAGTTCGAGCGCACCGGCACCGCGCCGGATGGCAAGGTGCAGGGGCATTTCGTGGCGACCGGCCTGAGGCCGAAATTCGTCGAGGAAATGGAGCGCAAGGGGGTGTTCATGCCGCCCGGCCTGTTCGACCCATCGACCAAGTTCTGACAGGAAGCGCGACGTGCCTGGGCTGCCCGACCTGACCGGAATGGATGCCACGCTGCTGATCCCGGCAGTGATGACCATCGGCGCCATCTTCATGGCGATCCAGTCCGTGCTCGGACTGGTGTCCAACGCGCGCACCCAGCAGATCGTCAACCGGCGCCTGCAGTTCAAGGAACGCTACGCAACGCACAACGAAGCGATGATCGAGCTGCGCAAGAGCCGGGGCCTCGACAAGGAGGGTAACCTCGCAATGTCGCTGCGCTGGCTCAACCAGATGATCGTGCGATCGGGCCTCAAGTTCGAACCGGCCAAGTGGGCGCTGATGTCGGCCGTGGGCGCGCTGGTGCCGGCGGTCGCGGCCTATATCTACGCAGGTGGCATCTGGGTTGCCGTGCCGGTCTATCTCGTCGTCTTCCTGGTCGCGCCGCTGGGCGTGATCAAGCATCTCGCCAGTTCGCGGGCGAAGAAGATGGCCGGCCAGTTGCCGGATGCGCTGCAGATCGTTTGCCGCAGCCTCGAGGCGGGACACCCGGTCGCCACGGCGGTGTCGCTGGTGGCGCGCGAGATGCCCGATCCGATCGGCACCGAATTCGGGATGACGGCGGACGAGGTGTCCTACGGCATGTCGCTGACCAATGCGGTGCAGCGCATGGCCGAGCGCGCGGGCGATCCGGACGTAGAGCTGTTTGCGGCCACAGTGCGCCTGCAGGAGAAGACCGGCGGCAACCTCACCGAGCTTCTGAAATCGAATACCGATACGATCCGTGGACGGCAGATCATGCGCCTGAAGGTGCGCGCCGCGTCATCGGAGGGGCGGGTGTCGGCGATGATCCTGACGTCGGCGCCCTTCCTCGTGATGGCTGCGATCCACTTGATGCGCCCGGAATTCTACGGCAACGTGATGGATGAACCCCTCATCCGGTACGGGTTCGGCGGGCTGCTGGTGTGGATGGGCATCGGCAACCTCGTCATGAACAAGATGATCAATTTCAAGATGTAGCGCGGCGATCATCGACATGTCTTTCCTCTCCGGCCCGATCATTCCTGCCGCGCTCGTGTTCCTCGCGGTCCTCGCGGCGATTCCGCCCCTGGTGTCGTTCCTGCGAAGCCGGCAGGCTGCGGATGAAGTCAGCCGCCGCCTGACGCGCCGCACGCCCAACGAGGCCGAGACGCCGCGCCGGAACGAGAGCCGGATCGGCAAGGCGGTCATGGGCTTGGCCGACAGCGCGGCACCGACCGAGGGCGAGGAAGTCAACGCCGTGCGGGCAAAGCTGAACCTCGCCGGGTTCACGCAGCAGAATGCGGTGGCCCGGTACTTCGCGGCGCGTTTCGTCTGCGTGGTGGTCCCGCAGGTCGCGCTGTTCTTTGCGCTGCCTTATCTTGCGGGCTATCCGAAATACGTGCCGGTGGGCGTGTCGATCCTGCTGGTCCTCGCCGGGCTCGCGGCGCCCGGCAAGTATCTCGACATGCGGATCACCCAGCGCAAGCAGGCCTGCTCGCTGGGCTTTCCGGACATGATGGACCTGATGGTCGCTTGCGTGGAGGCGGGGCTCAGCCTCGACGCCGCCGTGCAGCGCGTCGGCGAGGAACTGGAGCTGCGCCACCCGATCATTTCCGGCCACATGCGCACGCTGTCGCTGGAGCTGCGGGCGGGCAGGGCGCGCAAGACGGCGTGGCGGGCCTTCGCTGACCGGATGGCGCTGGACGAGGCGGGATCGCTGGCCACCATGCTGCGCCAGGCCGAGGAAATGGGCACGAGTCTCGGCCAGACCTTGCGGGTTTTCTCGTCCGACATGCGCCAGCGGCGCATCCTCTACGCCGAAGAGAAGGCGATGGCTTTGCCGGCCAAGCTGACATTGCCCTTGATTTTCTTCGTGTTTCCGGTCCTTTTGGGCGTGCTGACGCTGCCGGCCGTGGTGATGCTCGGAAAGACACTTCCGTCATAACCGGCTAGGCGAAGCGGCAGCGGATTGCTAGGGAACGCCCATGCCGACCTATCTCGAATTCGAAAAGCCGATCGCCGAACTTGATTCCAAGATCGCCGAGCTTGAAGCCCTCGCTGCCCGCAAGGACGGCCCGTCGATCACCGACGAGCTGACGAAACTGAAGACAAAGTCCGCCAAGCAGCTGAAGCAGATCTATTCCGATCTCGACGCCTGGCGCATCACGCAAGTCGCCCGCCACCCGGAGCGGCCGCACTTCTCCGATTTCATCGCGAACATCTTCGAGGATTTCGAGGAACTCGCCGGCGATCGGCATTTCGGCAATGACGAGGCGATCATCGGCGGCCTTGCCCGGTTCCGCGGCCGCTCTGTCGTGATCATGGGTCACGAGAAGGGCCGCACCACCGAGAAGCGCCTGAAGCACAATTTCGGCATGGCGCACCCGGAAGGCTACCGGAAGGCCGTGCGCCTGATGGACCTCGCCGAGAAGTTCGGCATGCCGGTGCTCAGCTTCCCGGACACTGCCGGCGCCTATCCCGGCAAGGGCGGCGAGGAGCGCGGACAGGCCGAAGCAATCGCGCGCGGCACCCAGCGCGGCTTGTCGCTCGGTGTGCCGTTCGTGACGCTGGTGATCGGTGAAGGCATGTCCGGCGGCGCGATCGGCATCGCGGCGGCCAACCGCGTGCTGATGATGGAGTATGCGATCTATTCGGTGATCTCGCCGGAGGGCTGCGCTTCGATCCTCTACCGCGACTCGGCCAAGGCCAAGGACGCGGCCGAAGCAATGGGGATCACCGGGCCGGATCTGCTTAAGCACAAGATTGTCGACGGCATTGTGAAAGAGCCCGTCGGCGGGGCGCACCGCGATCCGCAGCGGGCAATGGCCTCGGCTGCAAAAGCGCTCGACGCGGCGCTGCGCGACCTCGAAGGCATGACGCCGGCGGAACTGCGCCGGCAGCGCCGCGACCGATTCTACGCCATCGGCCGTGAAGGCGTCTGAGGCGCCCGCAGGCGCGGAGCCGGAAAATGGCTGAGCGCACATGGATACGGTCCTACTTCGCGCCGCTGGCGCGCGCGCCCGGTGCGGCCAATCTCACGGACGATACGGCCGAGCTGTCGCCCGCGACCGAGCCCGTTGTCATCACCACGGACGCCATAGTTGAAGGCGTGCATTTCCTCGCCAGCGATCCGATCGAGACGGTGGCCCGCAAACTGGTGCGGGTGAATGTGTCCGACATTCTTGCGAGCGGCGCTGTGCCGTCCGAAGCGCTGCTCACTCTCGGCTGGCCGGCGGCGCGACCGGAAGCAGACCTTGCCGCTTTCGCCGCCGCGCTGGGCGAGGAGCTGGAGGTTTGGGGCGCGTCGCTGATTGGCGGGGATACGGTTTCCAGCCCGGGTGGATTGTTCCTCTCGATGACCCTGACAGGCCGGTGCGCCGGACCCGCGCCCGTGCGGCGGGGCGGGGCAGGTGTGGGCGACGACGTATGGGTCACCGGCGAGATCGGCGCGGCGCGGCGGGGTTTCGCTGCGCGCGCTGAGGGTACCGAGAATGCGTGGACCGACGCCCTGCGGGTGCCCCGGCTTCCGCCGCTGGCGGCGGCTCAGCTTGTGGCCGAGGCGGCAACCGCGGCGATGGACGTCTCAGACGGACTGCTGGGCGATGCCGCCTCGCTCGCCGAAGCCTCTGGGGCGGGAGTCAGCATCGACCTCGGCCGCGTGCCGTTTGCGGGCGGGGCGGCGGATCTTGCTGAAATGATTGAACTTTCGACCTGGGGCGACGACTACCAGATCCTCTTCACGGCCCCGGCGGCGCGCCGCGACGCCCTGTTGGCAGCGGCAGGCAATGAGGGCGTCAGGGTCACCCGGATCGGCGAAATCCGCGCGGCGGCGGGCCTGACCGCAACACTAAATAACCTAGCCGTTAACCTCCCGGAAACCGTCGCCTTCGAGCATGGCAGAATCGGAATGCCTGCGACTCGCCCCTGAAGCGAGCCGGGTTGCACCCCCGGGGGGCGGCTGGCAGGCAGGACCGTCGGAAAAAGACCGCCACAGCCCTGCATTTGCGGGGCTGTCTGGCAAAAGGGGTAAAGGAAGGAACTGCCAATGACTTGGTATCTACTCGCACTTGGAGCGGGTTTCCTGTCGGTCGCCTATGGCTACTGGCAGATCAACTCGATCATGAAAGCGCCCGCGGGCAACCCGCGGATGATTGAAATTTCGCAGGCCATCCAGGAAGGGGCCAACGCCTACCTGAGCCGCCAATATCGCACCATCGGCATCGTCGGCGTGGGCGTCGGCATCGTGCTGTTCGCCCTGCTCGGCTGGAAGGCTGCGTTGGGCTTCGTGATCGGCGCCGTGCTCTCGGGCGCAGCCGGTTTCATCGGCATGCTCGTATCGGTCCGCGCCAACGTGCGTACGACTGAAGCGTCCCGCAAAGGGCTCAACGAAGGCCTGCAGATGGCGTTCAAATCGGGCGCCGTGACCGGCATGCTCGTGGTCGGCCTCGCGCTGATCGGCATCGTCGGCTACTACGGCCTGCTTACGAACGTCATGGGCCTGTCGCTCACCGACGAAGGCCAGAAGCGTGAAATCATCGACGCGCTGGTCTCGCTCGGCTTCGGCGCTTCGCTGATCTCGATCTTCGCCCGTCTCGGCGGCGGTATCTTCACCAAGGGTGCGGATGTCGGCGGCGACATGGTGGGCAAGGTGGAAGCCGGCATTCCGGAAGATGATCCGCGCAACGCTGCCACGATTGCCGACAACGTCGGCGACAACGTCGGCGACTGCGCCGGCATGGCGGCTGACCTGTTCGAGACCTATGCGGTGACGCTCGTCGCGACCATGGTGCTCGGCGGCATCTACTTCGCCTCCACGCCGTATATCGGGGAGATCATGATGCTGCCGCTCGCCATTGGCGCAGTCTGCATCGTCACCTCGATCGTTGGCACCTTCTTCGCCACGCTGTCGAAGGGCTCCACCGATGTCATGGGCGCGCTCTACAAGGCGCTCATCGTCACCGGCGTCCTGTCGATCGGCGGTCTTGCGCTTGCCATCGAGACGGTCCTCCCGGGCGGCCTCGCCGGCACCCTGGACGGCGCGGGCGCCCTTCTGGGCCTCGTCGATCCGGTCACCGGCGCTGCGGCCGACATCACCGGCTGGAAGCTGTTTGCCTGCGGTATCGCGGGCCTGTTCGTCACGCTGCTGATCGTCGTCATCACGGCCTACTACACCGAGACGAAATACCGTCCGGTGCGGTCGGTCGCGAAAGCCTCGGAGTCGGGCCACGGCACGAACGTCATCCAGGGCCTCGCCGTCTCGCTGGAAGCCACCGCGCTGCCGGCCCTGACTATCATCGGCGGCATCCTGCTGACCTACAACCTCGCCGGCCTCTATGGCATCGCGATCGCCACCACGACCATGCTGGCGCTTGCCGGTATCATCGTGGCGCTCGACGCGTTCGGTCCGGTGACGGACAATGCCGGCGGTATTGCCGAGATGGCTGAACTGCCGTCGGAAGTCCGCAAGACGACCGACGCGCTGGACGCTGTCGGCAACACCACGAAAGCGGTGACCAAGGGCTACGCGATCGGCTCCGCCGGTCTCGGCGCGCTGGTGCTGTTCGCGGCGTACTCGGAAGACCTGAAATACTTCGCGGGCAAGGCCAGCGAAGGGTCGTTCTTCTACAACGTCACGGTCGATTTCTCGATCGCCAACCCGTACGTCGTGGTCGGCCTGCTGTTCGGCGGCCTGCTGCCGTTCCTGTTCGGCGGCATGTCGATGATGGCCGTTGGTCGCGCGGCTCAGTCGGTGGTCGAAGAGGTCCGCCGCCAGTTCCGCGAAATGCCGGGCATCATGAAAGGCGAAGTGAAGCCTGACTACGGCCGCGCCGTGGACATCCTCACGCAGGCTGCGATCAAGGAAATGATCGTGCCGTCGCTTCTGCCGGTGCTGTCGCCGATCGTTCTGTTCGGTGCCATCTGGCTGATCGCCGGCACGGGCGCGGCGCTGGCTTCGGTCGGTGCCATGCTCCTCGGCGTCATCGTGACCGGCCTGTTCGTTGCCATCTCGATGACCTCGGGCGGCGGCGCATGGGACAACGCCAAGAAGTACATCGAAGACGGCCACCATGGCGGCAAGGGCTCGGAAGCCCACAAGGCTGCCGTAACCGGCGACACCGTCGGTGACCCCTACAAGGACACCTCGGGCCCGGCCGTGAACCCGATGATCAAGATCACCAACATCGTCGCGCTGCTGATGCTCGCCGTGCTGGCCGGAATGTAATCTCCGGATACGGATCAAACAGAAGCCCCGGAACTTCGGTTCCGGGGCTTTTTTTGTTCTCCGGCTCGAGGCGCCGAAACGGACTAGCGGTTGCGGCCCGTCGGGTTGTCCGGCGTGGCTTCGTTGGAGTTCGGCAGGCGGACGTTGCCAACCGTGCCGAATATCTGTTCCCACAGGCCGAGTTCGCGGCCGCGCGTGGCGGTTTCGCGGGCGGAATAGCTGATCACCTGGCCATCGGCGGCGGTGTAGCGCAGCACTTCATCGACCTTGTCATCTTCGCCGAACCGGATGGCAGTGATGCTGCGGTCGACGACTTTCGGATTGTAGAAAGCGAAGCGCTCCTGAACGTCCGAAATGTAGAACCAGGTATTGGTGTCGAACAGGCCCTCGGTCGAGGGCGAGCCGAGCTGGGCGACCACCGACGAGCGGGTGTCGACGTCCGGCTTGATGTCGTAGGGCTGCACTTCGTCGGGAATATAGCCGTGGAAGTCACGGGCCGGCGTAACGCACGCGGTCAAGGGCAGCGCGATGAGGCTGGCTGCCAGAAGGGCACTTTTACGCATGGAGTCGCTCCAGTTGGGCTTTGACCAACGAAGTAGCGGCAGGTAACCGGGCTTGGCAAGCATGGGAGTGCACCCTTGGCGCCATTTTCGGGCAACTGGTTCCAGCGGGCCGCGGCGCGGCGCAAGGCGGCTTCGCAGGCCTATCGCGGGATGCTGGCACAGGCGCTGGCGCCCGTGCATTATCTGGCTGGCGGCGTTCCCGACACTTTCGAGGGACGGGCCCGGATGGTGACCGTGCTCGCAAGCCTCGCCTGCGTGCGCTGGTCGCTGATCCCGGGCAAGGACACCGCCTGGCTGGTCCAGCGGCTCGGCAGCCTGGTGCTGGACGGGTTTGACGCGGCTTACCGGGAAAAGGGCGTTGGCGACGCCTCGATCGCGCGCAAGGTGCGCAAGCTCGCGGAAGGGCATACGGGGCTGGGGAAAGCCCTGTTTGCGGCGTTTTCGGCGCCAGATTCGGTGGCGGAATTGACCGACGTGCTGCGGCGCAACGGCGTTGTGGCCGCGGGCCGCGAGGGCGATATGGCGGCGCTGTTGTTGCGCCTGCAGGCAGATCAGGCGCGTCAACCGGACGAGGAGATACTGGAAGGCCGGTTCGACTGGGGCGCCATTGCGCCCTTGCAAGGCTGATATCCGCCGCATGTCGCCCGTTGCCTTGCCCCCCGGCGACGCTTAAACCACGCAAAAATACCTAGAATCTGGCCAGTCAAGAGAGGCGCAGGACAGGATGCAAGTCTCGCAGACACTGTCGATCGATGCCATGGGCGGGGACAACGCGCCCCGCGTGGTCATCGACGGCGTGGCGCAGTTCCTGGCCGGGCGCCCCGACATGCGGGCGCTGTTGCATGGCGATGAAGCCGTGCTCGCTCCGATGGTCGCCGGCAACAGCGTGCTGGAAGCCCGCGCGACCATCGTTCACTCCGACACCAAGATCACCAGCGACATGAAACCGAGCCAGGCCCTGCGCCGCGGCAAAGGCAGCTCCATGTGGAATGCGGTCGAGGCCATCAGGGATGGCAAGGCCGGCGCTTCCGTGTCGGCGGGAAATACTGGCGCACTGATGGCGTTGTCGATGCTGATCCTTCGCAAGATGGAAGGTGTCCACCGCCCGGCGATGACGGCGGTATGGCCGACGCTGCGCGGACGCACGGTGGTGCTGGATGTCGGCGCGAACGTCGAAGCCGATGCGCAGCAGCTCGTCACCTTTGCGATCATGGGCGAGGCGTTTGCCCGCGCCACGCTCGGTATCGCGCGGCCGACGATCGGCCTGCTGAACATCGGCTCGGAAGAAATGAAGGGCCATGAGGAAGTGCGCGAAGCGCATGAGTGGATCCGCGCCGCAGCGCTCGATCTCGACTATCGCGGCTTTATCGAAGGCGACGACATTTCGAGCGGCGCGGTCGATGTCGTGGTCACTGACGGTTTCACCGGCAACGTGGCGCTGAAGACCGGGGAGGGCGTCGCACGCATGCTGGCAAGCCACATGCGCGAGGCGTTCACCGAAAGCCTGATGTCGAAAGCCGGCGCTGTGCTGGCGATGAGCGGTCTGAAGCGACTGAAGTCGCTGATGGACCCGAGCAACGTGAACGGCGGCGTGCTGCTCGGCCTTGGCGGCATTTCGGTGAAGAGCCATGGCAGCGCCGATGCGCGCGGATTTGCACGCGCTTGCGAAGTGGCGGCAGACCTTGCCGCGAGCGATTTCCAGGGCGAGATCGCGGCCAACCTCGCAAGGATAGGAACCGGCGGCGTCGCGGCCTGATCCCGCGCGCTGGCTTGTCGGAAAGGATATTGAGGATGGCGCGACGCAGTTTCATTCGCGGAACCGGGAGTTACCTGCCCGAGCGTGTTCTGACCAACGCCGAGTTGTCGTCGATGGTCGAGACCTCCGACGAATGGATACAGGAACGCACTGGCATCAAGCGGCGCCACATTGCCGCCGATGGCGAGCTGACCTCCGACATCGCCACGGCAGCCGCGCGCCGCGCGCTGGAGGCCGCCGGCATTGACGCGTCCTCGATCGACCTGATCGTGCTGGCGACGACCACACCGGATCGCACCTTTCCTGCCACGGCGACCGCCGTGCAGGCGAAACTCGGCATCACGCAGGGTGCTGCGTTTGACGTTCAGGCGGTGTGCTCCGGTTTCCTGTTCGCGCTCGCGACAGCCGATTCGATGTTGCAGCAGGGCCTGTTCAAGCGCGCGCTGGTCATCGGCGCTGAGACGTTCACGCGCATCATCGACTGGTCTGACCGGGGCACCTGCGTGCTATTCGGCGATGGCGGCGGAGCCGTGGTGCTGGAATCTGCCGAAGGCGAATTCGCGGCCGACGAGGGCGTCATCACCCACCACATCCGCACAGACGGGTCGAAATCCGACTTGCTCTATGTTGATGGGGGCGTCAGCTCGACTGGAACCATCGGGCATGTCCGGATGGAGGGGAACCGGGTGTTCAAGCACGCGGTGGCCAACATTTCGGCGGCAATCGAAGCGGTGCTGGCCGAGACAGGGCTCACCTCGGCGGACATTGACTGGTTCGTGCCGCACCAGGCCAACAAGCGCATCCTGGACGGCGTCGCGAAGAAGCTGGACATCCCTGAAGAAAAGGTCGTCATCACGGTCGACCAGCACGCCAATACGTCAGCGGCCTCGATTCCACTCGCGCTGGACCATGCGGTGCGCAGCGGCCGCGCGAAGAAGGGCGACCTGATCCTGTCGGAAGCGATGGGGGGCGGCTTCTCCTGGGGCGCCAGCCTTTTCCGCCTTTGACCGCAGCCTGCCCGAGATTTCACTAACGCGACCGCTAGGAATTCGTTAAGATACCGGGCTTAGGCTTTGACGAAAGGCGATCAGGCAAATGAGCAACGCGACCGTTACCCGGGCTGAAGTTACCGACGCCATTGTTCGCGAAGTCGGTGTGACACGTCAGGAATCGGCTGACCTGCTGGACCGCACACTCGAACTCATCGGCGCAGCGCTCGAACACGAGGAAGAGGTGAAGCTCGCCCGTTTCGGCAACTTCGTCGTCCGTTCGAAATCTGCGCGCGAAGGCCGCAATCCCAAAACCGGCGAAGAAGCGCCGATTGCCGCTCGCCGCGTTGTCACCTTCCGCCCTTCGCCGATGCTGAAGACGCTCGTCGGACGCGACTGAACCTGCACAGGATGCCCGCATGACCGCACTCAGATCCCGGATCGAAAAATCCCAGGCTGCGTTCAGGTCGATTGGTGAGGCTGCGAGCGAGCTTGGTCTCGAAACGCATGTGCTGCGCTATTGGGAGACCCGTTTCCCGAAGGACGTGCGGCCGATCAAGCGCGATGACGGCCGGCGCATGTTCCGGCCGGAAGACATGAATGCCCTGCGCGCGATCCGCCTGCTGGTGCATGAGCGCGGCATGACGCTGAAAGGCGCGAAGGCGATGCTGGCGGAGCAGGGCATCGACGCCGTGCTGGATGGATCAGCGAAGCTGTCGGCTGCCGCGCTGGAACCCGTTTCAAGCCCCGCGCGCGAATTGCAGGCTAGCGTCGCGCGCGCCTTCGCTGCGTCGCCGGACGCCGGCGCGCAGCAGCTTCGTCTTGAGGGCGCGCTGAACCAGTTGACCGATATCAAGAGCCGTATCGACGCCGCCCGGGCCCGCCGCGCCGCCTGATCAGGCGCGCACGGCTTTCGCCGCAAAGCAGCCGTTGCGGGCGTAGTGGATGTGGGCAAAGCCGACATCGGCGCGCTGGAAGCCTTGCGTCAGGAAGCCGGCCAGTTCAGTTCCCTCGAACACGTCACTTCCGACGATGTTGCCCTCTTCGTCAAAAAGACGGGCGGAAACCAGGCGCCGGCGGATGGCGGCCGGTACTTCGTCAATGGCAAGGTTTGCTTCGCGGGCGTTTTCGCGCACGCAGATGGCATGGCTGGCGCGGTAGGGCGTATCGACGTCAAGATGGGTGTAGTTGAGCAGCAGGACTGTTTCGCCCTCTTCTGCGTCGGCGAGGCTGACGCGGCAGGGCATGCCGGTGCCCTTGGCCATGCGCCGGGCGCGGCGGGCGGCCAGTTCCTCGTCGCTCAGGCGGAACAGCGGCGCAAACTCGGCCATGTTCAGGGGAAGGATGCGGAATGACATCTGGGAGGCCTTTCGGGTTTGCGCCAGTTTCCGCCGGGATGCGGCGCGGATCGACCCGATTCTTGCGGTCCGCACGCAAAGCAGGCGCCGGGATTATCCCGGTTGCAGCCGGATAGGGGTTTGCCTATACAGCGCGTTCGGTCGGAGCGTGGCGCAGCCCGGTTAGCGCACTAGTCTGGGGGACTAGGGGTCGTGGGTTCGAATCCCGCCGCTCCGACCATTGAATTCTGGTGCTGCTTCGCAGCAGAAATCGATCCGGGGGATCGATTTCAGGAATTCAATGAATCCCAAGCTCCGGATTTCCGTCACCCCATCACGGCACGTCTCAGAGCCCGCGCGTCCCACAACGCGTTGTGCTGCACGGCTTCTTCCATGTCGGTCGGATAGGCCGACGCATGGAGCAGGCGCAGTGAGAGGTCAGGGATCCGCACCATCTGTCCCGGCGCAATGATCAGGCATTGCATCAGGTGCATCAGGTCTTCCGGCCAGTCTGCAACGATGACCGGCGCAGGATCATTCGTCAGGAAAGCCTGGATGGCCCGGCCGAAGCGGTCGAGCGGCATGATGTCGGGCCGCGCATCCGGGAGCGACAGGTGAGGCAGCACATGGTCCGCGATCCAGTCATGATCGGCGAGCGCGTTCAGTTCGCTCTCGGGCCGCGACAGGTAGAGTTCACCGGTCTCGCCCGAGAGCGCGAGGCTGATCAGTTCGCCGCCGAAGCCGTTGAACTCGCAGTCGAGGAAATAGAGCACCGGCGCTACTCCGGCGCGCCCGCTCCCGGCGTGAGTTCCACGCTGTCGATCTTGCCGGCCGCCGCGAGCGCAAAGGCATACTCGATCGCCACTTCCTTCAGACCCTCGAACCGGCCAGACGCGCCGAAGTGTCCGGAGTCGAGATTGATGCGCAGGAAATACGGGCCGGCGCCCGGCGCTTCATGGCGGAGTTTCGCGGCCCATTTGGACGGCTCCCAATAGGTCACGCGCGGATCCGTCACGCCGCCGGTGATGAGCATCGGCGGGTATTGCAGTGCGCCGACATTATCATACGGGCTGTAAGCGAGGATCGTGTCATAGGCCGCTTCGTCCGTGAGCGGATTGCCCCATTCTGGCCATTCCGGCGGCGTCAGCGGCAGGCTCTCGTCCGACATCGTGTTGAGCACATCGACGAAGGGCACGGCCGCAATGATGCCGCCGAACAACGTCGGATCCATGTTGGCCACGGCGCCCATCAGCAGGCCGCCAGCGGAGCCGCCCTGCGCGATCAGGTGGCCGCGCTTCGTGTATCCCTTGTCGACGAGGTATTGGCCGGCGGCGACGAAATCCTTGAACGTGTTGGTTTTCTTGTCGAGCTTGCCATCGAGGTACCATTGGTAGCCCTTGGCCATCTCGCCGCGCGGATTGACGATGGCGTAGATGAAGCCCCGGTCCACGAGGCTGAGGCGGCCCGTGCGGAAGTCTGCCGGAATCGTGATGCCATACGAGCCGTAGCCGTAAAGCAGGACCGGCGCGGTGCCGTCGACCGGCGTGTCCTTGTGGCGCAGCAAGGTGACGGGCACTTCCGCGCCGTCCCAGGACGGGGCCATGATGCGTTCGACCACATAGTCCGCCGGATTATGGCCGGACGGAATTTCGCGGGTCTTGCGCAGCACGCGCTCGCGGGTATCGAGATTGTAGTCATAGACCTGGTCGGGCGTGGAGGGCGACGCATAGTCGAACCGCAGGACCGGCACGTCATATTCATAGCCGCCGTCGAGGCCGAGATCGTAGGCAGCTTCGTCAAACCTGATGGTGTGGTTTTCGGCGAGGCCGCGCGTGTGGATCACGATGCGCGGCAAGCCGCCTTCGCGCTCCATCACGGTGAGGTAGTCCTTCTGGGCATGCACGCCCAGCAGCAAGGTACCCGGACGATAGGGGATGACATCTTCCCAGTCGTCGCGCGACGACGACGTCATGGGCGCCTTCACCAGCTTGAAGTCGACCGCGCCGCCATAGTTGGTGGAAATGTAGAACGCACCGTCCCAATGGGTGACCGAATATTCGGTGTCTTCAAGCCGCGGCGCCACGAGGCGCAGCTTCGGGTTCAACTCGCCGGCGGGGAACCAGTAGGTTTCCGAAGTCGTGTGGCCGCCAGCAGAAATGAAGATCACTTCCTCGCTCTCGCTGGCGCTGAGGCCGACGAAGAATCCGGGATCCTTTTCCTCATAGACCAGCGTGTCCGCGCCGGTCGCCAGGTCGCGCTGGTAGACGGCGCTCGGCCGGCCATTCGCATCGCGGAACACCCAGAAGATCGCCTTGCCGGTCGCGCTCCATTCGAAATCGCCGTAGGCGTTCTCGATCAGCACGCCGGTGTCGGCATCTGTCTCGATATTCTTTACACGGATTTCGTAATACTCGCTGCCCTTGGTGTCGGTGCCGTAGGCGAGCTGGGTATGGTCAGGGGAGGCATCGACCTCGCCGAAAGCGAAATAGTCCTGGTCCTTGCCCATCGCGTCACCGTCGAGCAGGATCGTTTCCGCGCCCTCCGGATTGAATGCGTCAGCCGCAGCGCGGCGGGCATAGACCGCATATTCGCCGCCTTCGCGGAAGCGCGTGTAATAGGCCCAGCCGCCATGGATCGACGGCACCGAGCTGTCGTCCTCCTTGATGCGGCCGCGCATCTCGTTGAACAGTTCTTCGCGCAGGGCCGCCGTCGTGTCTTCGAGACGGGCCTTGGTGAAGGCGTTCTCGGCTTCGAGGTAGCCGCGGATATCCGGCTTGAGCAGTGACGGCTCACGCATCACTTCCTGCCAGTTGTCATCCTTCAGCCAGTTGTACGGGTCGTTCCGGGTGCGCCCGAGCTGGTTCGTCTCGTGGTCCACGCGCGCAGCAACAGGCGCCGGCGGCAGGGCTGCACTGGTCGTCAGGGCGTCAGTCAGGGGCGCGTCGGGGGTCATCATGCATCCGGAAAAAAGCGTTGTGACGGCCGCAAGGCCGGCGAAGTGGGCAGCAAGGCGCATCGGGAGCTCCGCAAATCTCTTTGTGCGATAGTGGAGCAGCCCGGCGCGAACTGTCCAGCGCTTATTCGGCCGGGCGAAAATCCAGCACGGCGCCGTTGATGCACCAGCGTTCTCCTGTCGGCGGCGGGCCGTCGCGGAACACATGACCCTGGTGCAGGCCGCAGGTGGCGCAGTGACATTCCGTGCGCGGAATCACCATCTTGAAGTCGGTTTTGGTTGCCACAACATCCGGGGAGACCGGCTGCCAGTAGCTCGGCCATCCGGTGCCGGACTCGAACTTGTGCTCTGACGACCAGAGCGCGGTGCCGCAGCCCTTGCAATAGTAGATGCCGGGCCGCTTTTCGTCCTGGAAATTGCCGGGCGTGAACGCGCGCTCGGTGCCTTCCTTGACGCCTACGCGGTAGGCTTCAGGGTCAAGCAAAGCCTGCCATTCCGCATCGGTGCGTTTGATCTTGGTTTTGGACATCGGGGGCGCTCCATTCAGTGGCTCGCCCCCAATATAGTGCCGGATCAGCCGTAGAGAACCGTGATCGACTCAGCGACGAGCGCGGGGCGGTCCTTGCCTTCGATTTCGACGGTGGCTTCCATCTTCATGGTCTTGCCGCCCGCCTTCGATTCGACCGACAGGCACTTCTGGCGCAGGCGGACCTTGGAGCCGACCGGCACCATGTTGGTGAAGCGCACCTTGTCCGAGCCATAGTTGATGCCGCGGGTCGTGCCTTCCACGCGAAGCACTTCAGCACCGAGCATTGGCAGCAGCGACAGGGTGAGGAAGCCGTGGGCGATCGGGCCGCCGATTTCCTTCGTAGCACGGGCAACGTCGACGTGGATCCACTGATGGTCGCCGGTCGCGTCGGCAAACTTGTTGACGCGGTCCTGGTCGATGGTGTGCCAGTCGGACACGCCGACTTCCTGGCCAGCGAGCGATTCCAGGTCGGCGTAAGAAATTTTGCGGGGATTGGCCATGCGGTCCTCCTTGAATTGGCTTGAATGCTTTTGCCTGTTCTGGCGCGGCCACGGCGCTTCCGCAAGGGTAACGGCGCGTCAATTGTAGGCCGCTTGACTGGCGCGCGCGCGGCCTCAATCTGGACATGTGGACACGCGAACATGACAGCCATGACGATTTCGACCCTCTTCTCGTTCAGCAAGGGCACGCCGGGCTATGCGCGGTTGGTCTATGCCGGCCTCCTGCTGGGCTTGTTCGTGCCCGGCTTGAACGTCGTCGCTGCCGTCGTGGCCTACCTTGCCCGGGATGCGGGCGACGCGCTCTTCCAGGCGCATGTGAAGAACCAGCTGCACATCTTTGCCAAGAGCGTGGTCTACGTGCTCATCGGGCTGGTGCTGACCTATTTCCTATTCGGCGTGCTGATCATCATGGCGGCGATCGTGTGGTACATGCTGCGCATCACCAAAGGCCTGCAGGCGCTGGCGCGGAACGCGCCGCCCGACAATCCGGAGAGCTGGTTGTTCTGACCGGCCTCAGGTGAGATGCCGGTCCAGCGCCTCAAGGAAGCGCGCGATATCTTTGTCTCGCGTGAACAGGTGCGGCGTGATCCGCAGGCGGTTGCCGCGCTTTGACACATAGATGCCTTCCGCTTTGAGCCGCGCGGTCAGGTCCGCGGGCGCGGTGTCCGGCAGCAGGGCGCCGAGATAGTGCGGTCCGCGCTCCGCTTCCGGCATGACCGGCAGGCCGCGCTTCTCCAACTCCGCAGCCAGGCTTCGATTGCGGTGCGCGAGGGTCGCCTCGATATTGGCAACGCCCCAGTCGAGCACCTGCCTGATGGAGGCCTCGAAGGCGGGAAGCAGCGCGAAGTTCGACCTTTCTCCCATGTCGTAACGTTCCGCACCCGGAGCGAATTCATCCGTATAGTCGATTAGGCGGGAGAAGTCGTCGGCGCCCTTCCGGGTGATCCAGTTCTGCTCAAGCGGCCGGCCGTTGCGCCGGTGGGGCGCCGCATAAAGGAAGCCCATCGCGTAGGGCCCGAGAAGCCATTTGTAGCCTGCTACGGCGACAAAATCCGGCTGCACTTCGCGCACGTCGAAGCGCATGGCGCCGCAACTTTGCGTCAGGTCGAGCACGAGGGCGGCGCCAACGTCGCGGCACCGCTTGCCCACCGCTACAAGGTCGATCCGTGCGCCATCCGTCCAACGCACCTGGGGGCAGGCGACAAGGCCGGTATCTGGCCCGATGGCGTCGAGAAGGGCTGAAGACAAGTCAGCGTTTCCGTGCGCCTTGACCGTGATGACCCGTGCGCCGGCAGCGCCTGCGTGCGCGCGCCATGTGTAAACGTTCGACGGGAACTGGTCTTCCAGCAAGAGGACCGATTGTCCCTTCGCCAAGGGCAGGTTCTGCGCTGCCGTCGCCAGCGCGTAGCTGACGGACGGTACGAACGCGATGCCGGCTTCGTCCGCGCCGATCAGTTCGGCCAGCAAGGGGCGAAGACGCTTCGTGTCGGTGAAGAAGTCCGTATCCGGAATGTTCCAGGGTCGCAGCTTGCGCGCGAGCCCGCGCTGGCCTGCCTCGGAGGCGGCCAATGGCAGGGGACCCATCGTGGCGACGTTTAGGTAGGCGACGTCGTCCGGGATGTCGAAAAGGTGGCGCTGGTCCGGGATGAGGGTCATGCGGTGGCCGCCGCCCCGGCGAGGTCTGCGAGCAGGCGATAGGAGGCCTTGGGGGTCCGCTTCTGTGTGGCGTAGTCGACATGCACAATTCCAAAGCGCGGCCCGTACCCCATCGCCCATTCGAAATTGTCGAGCATCGACCAGACAAGGTAACCGCGAATGTCCGCGCCCGCTTCCCGGGCGTCCTTCACGGCGCCCAGGTAGCGCTGCAGGTAGGACACGCGCGCTTCGTCGTTCACCGTGCCGCTGGCGTCCGGCTCGACATCGTCGGCCATGCCGTTCTCCGTCACATAGACCGGCAGGCCGTAGCGGCTGGATGTCTCGACCAGCATGTCGCGGAAGGCGCCCGGATCGACGTGCCAGCCCATCAGGGTCTTCTCCGCGCCCTCTGGCGGAGCCGCCGGTCGATAGCCCCAGGCGCTCGCGCGCGCCGATGCATACTGCGGCGAATAGTGGTTGAGCCCCAGCCAGTCGAGCGGCGCATGGATTGCGGCTTCATCTCCGGGCTTGATCCGGTCGCCCATCCAGCCGCGCGTGATGGGATCGTATTTCCCGAGAAATACCGGATCAGCGGTCGCCCGGTTCATCGCGGCGTCCATTCTTGCGGCGGCCTCGCGGTCGGCGTCGCTGTCCGTGGCCGGACGAACCGGCTGCAGGTTCGGGACCGATCCGATCCTCGCGCCAGCCGGTAGGCCTGATCGCAGGCGCCGTACGGCGGCGCCATGCGCGAGGTTCACATGGTGGACCGCGTCAAGCCAGGCCTCCCGGTCGCGGATGCCGGGCGCGTGCACGCCTGCGCCATAGCCGAGCATGGTGAACATGTTGGGTTCGTTGAACGTCGCCCAATGCGTGACCCGGTCGCCCAGCCGGCGCGCGAGCAGCCCGGCATAGTCCGCAAACAGGGGAACGATCTCGCGGTTCGTCCAGCTAAGCCCGGCCTTGTGCAGGGCGAGGGGAAGGTCCCAATGGTAGAGGCAGAGCCACGGCGCGACGCCATTGTGCAGAAGCTCGTCGACGAGGCGGTCGTAGAAGTCGAGCCCCGCCTCATTCGGTTGCCCGCGGCCCTCCGGCAAGACCCGGCTCCAGGAAGTGGAGAACCGGTAAGCGCTGAAATTCGCCGCCTTCATCAGCGCGACGTCTTCCTTGTACCGATGATAGTGGTCGCAGGCGACATTTCCGGTGTCGCCATTCTTCACCCGGCCGGGCTCTGCGCTGAAGGCGTCCCAGATGCTGGGCGCCCGCCCGTCCGCATCATGCGCCCCCTCGATCTGGTAGGACGCGGTGGAGGCGCCCCAGACGAAGTCGGTGGGAAAGTCGCTGCGGCGGATCATGGTGGCCTCCCGGGGGTTTTGCGGAAGGATGCGATGTCTGAGACGGGGCCGCAAGGCGACATGGCCCCACTCTAACCCTTCCCACAAGGGGGAGGGGACCTGTAGCGCTGCTTTGCAGAGGTTGCGCTCCCCGAAGAGTGACCTGTCCCCCCCCATCTTGGGGAGGGTTAGGGTGGGGCTGGCAACAGTGAGGCCCTAGACGATGCGGCTGTCCTTGTTGCCCCAGTACCGGTCGCGGATAAGGCGCTTGTACAGCTTGCCGGTCGGGTGGCGCGGCAGTTCGGGATCGAAGTCGATGCTCTTCGGGCATTTGATCTTAGAAAGGTTCGCCTGGCAGAATTCCATCAGCTCTGCGGCCAGTTCCGGTGAGTGCGCGATACCCGGCATAGGCTGCACCACGGCCTTCACGGCCTCGCCAAAGTCCTCGTCCGGCACGCCGATCACGGCACAATCGGCCACTTTCGGGTGGGTGATCAGGATGTTCTCGGTTTCCTGCGGGTAGATGTTCACGCCGCCCGAAATGATCATGAAGGCTTTGCGGTCGGTCAGGTAGAGGAAGCCGTCTGCGTCAACCTTGCCGACATCGCCCAGCGACGACCAGTCGGGATGCTTCGGGTTCAGCGCCGCTTTGTTCTTCTCCGGCGCGTTGTGATAATTCGGCGGTGTGGTGCCTCCGAAATACACCTGCCCCTCTTCGCCGACGGGCACTTCATCGCCCTCTTCATTGCAGATGTGCAGTTCGCCCAGCACTGGCCGGCCGACGGTGCCCTTGTGGGTCATCCAGTCAGGGCTCTTCACCCACGTCATGCCGTTGCCTTCGGAGCCCGCGTAATACTCGTCGATCACCGGACCCCACCAGTTGATCATCTGCTCCTTCACCGGCACCGGGCAGGGCGCAGCCGCATGGATCGCAAACTTGATACTCGAGACGTCGTATTTCTTGCGCACATCCTCAGGCAGCTTCAGCATCTTCACGAACATCGTCGGCACAAGCTGCGAATGGGTGACCTGGTATTTCTCGACCAGCTGGAGGTAAGCCTCGGGATCGAACTTCTCCATGATCACCAGCGTCGCGCCGATGCGCGTGAACGCCATGCACCAGCGCAGCGGCGCGGCGTGATACAGCGGCGCCGGCGACAGGTAGACCGACGTGTCGGTGGCGCCGGACATCACGCGCGCGATCTGGATCAGCGCATTGTCGCCGTCGATGGGCAGGCCGGGCTCGAGCGGCGGGCGAATGCCTTTCGGCCGCCCGGTCGTGCCGGACGAATAGAGCATGTCGGTGCCCGCCATCTCGTCCGCCACCGGCGTCGCCGGGAACGTGGCGCGATGGGCTTCGAGCGGTGTGAAGCCGTCGATGGCGCCGTCGATGGACCAGCAATCCTTCAGGCCGGTCGCGGTTTTTACTTCCTTCGCAATCGTACCCTTCGAGGCGCTGGCGATCAGCAGCTTCGCGCCGGAATCCTCGATGATGTAGGTGACCTCCGGCGTTGTCAGGCGCGACGACACCGCCACGTAGTAGAGCCCGGCACGCTGGGCGCCCCAGCAGATCTCGAAATAGCGCGGCGAGTTCTCCGCAAAGATCGCGATCGTGTCGCCCGGTGCGCAGCCTGCAGCGCGCAGCGCCTGCGCGATCTGGTTGGAGCGGTCATCGAGTTGCTTGAAGGTGATCACTTCGCCCGAGCCGGCCATGATGATAGCCGGCGTATCGGGGCGCGATTTTGCATGATGAAAGGGGTGCATGGTTTCCTCCGGGAATTTTGTGTTTGGTTCAGGGTTCCATTGGGCCGTTGAACTGGCGCGCGAAGAAGTCGTCCTTCTTCCACAATGGACGCTGGTCTGCGTTGGCGAGCGTCAGGGCAATGCGCGCATTCAGTTCGGCAAACCGGGCGGCGGCATCGAAATTGAGATTGTTGGACATGTCGTCCGAGGGGCGGTGATAGTTCTTGGCCTGGTGCTCGGCGATCGCCTTGTCGCCGCCATTTTGCCAGCCGGTCGCGAGGAACACGGATGGGATCCCGGCCTCGACAAAACGGAAATGGTCAGAGCGCGTGAAGATACCTTGTTCCGGCGCCGGGTCGGGGCTCATCGTTATGTTCATGGCCTTCAGCGCCGTCTCGACGCTGGGAGCAATCGTCGAGCGCAACGCGCCGTAGACGATCACGTCCGTGAAGTCATAGGTCAGCACCGGCATGTCCAGGTTGACGTTGGCGACAATCGTTCCGGACACGGACGGGTTCTTGGCAAAGTATTGCGCGCCGAGCAGGCCCTTCTCCTCGGCCGTGAGCGCAATAAAGACAACGGTGCGTTTCAGCGGCGGGCCGTTCTTGAGCATCCGGGCGGCGTCGAGCATGGTCGAGACGCCGGCCGCGTTGTCCAGCGCGCCGTTATTGATCTTGTCGTCCTCCATGGTCTTGGAGATGCCGATATGGTCGAGGTGGGCGCTGATGACGATCACTTCGTTTTTCAGGTCCGGATCGCTGCCTTCGATCATTGCGACCACGTTCGCCGATTTGACCGTGTCGTGCGCAGACCGCTGCGTGATCTTGATGGTGATCGGCATCTCGAAACTCGGCACGGCGGCGCCTTCGGCTTCGGCCGCGGTTTCGATCTCGGCCCAGCTGACCGGCGCGCCGGTAAACAGCGCTGGCGCACCTTCGAGCGAGACCGCCGCATATGCTTCCAGGGCCGGCGCGTCAGTGTACGGCGTACCATCCTCCTGAAGCCATGCGAGGCTCGCGCCCTCCAGCCGGCCCTCAGCGAGCAGGCGCTGGAACGAGTAGATCGCCTTGCGCGTCGGCGTTTCAACAGAAATGACGCCGATCGCGCCGCGGTCCGACAGGTTCTTGTATTTGCGGTTGCCGTAAAAGGCGCGCTCTTCGTTCTGGATGCCTTTCGGCGTCCCGCCCAACACGACCGCAATCTTGCCGGTGAGGTCGACGCCGGCAAAGTCGTCTCGGTCAAGTTCGGGCGCAACGAGCCCGAAGCCGACAAACACTGCGGGAGCTTCGATGGTGGCTTCGGTTCCCTGGATCGAGTTGTAGACGACCGCATTCACGTTCTCGGTCAGCGGCAGGACATTGCCCGCTGCGTCCTTCACTTCAAATGCGCGTCCGTCAGCCTCGCGGACCGAGCGGCGGAACGTGATGTCCTGGAAATAGGTGCCGTCATTGCCTGTCGGGGCAAGGCCCATCTCGGTGAATTGCTTTGCGACATAGTCGGCCGCCAGATCGTAACCCGGTGTGCCCGCTTCGCGTCCCTCCAGCTCATCTGATGCCAGATAGGCCATGTGCGCCTCGATCGCCGCGGCGTCGGGAGGCGGCAGCTCTTTCGTCGCTTCAGGCGCGGGCGTGCAGGCGGCGAGCCACATGGCCGCGAGGCAGAACACGGCCAGACGAGAGAAAGGCATGGGCGCAGCTCCAGGCAGGTTCGGGAATGAAATCCAGTTCTATCGCCGCCCGCCGCGCTGTCCACGTTTGACCTTGCGGGAAGGCGTCAAAAGGCCCGCATCCAGCAGCCCATCTGGTGCGTTTCGCTTGGTCCCCCTGGCTTTGTCGGCCAGCTGAAGGTCGTTACCAGGCCGGGCAGCTTGCGATAGCCCCGCTTTTCCCAGAACGCGTCGAGCGGTGAATAGCCGGCCGGCCGGGCAGGATGGTCTTGCGCTCGTTCGACGGCGCAAAAGCAGGTGCGGGCATAACCCCGTGCGCGGGCGTGGCCTTCACGGGCGTCGAAAAAGGCGTGCCCCAGCCCGTGACCGCGATAGGCGGGCAGGAGGACAGACTCACCAAAATAGAACGTCGAGGCAAGGTCATACCCGGCCTCGGCCAGCGGCGCAGCAAACTCGCCGTGATGGCCGGTCAGCGCCGAGCCGGTAGCGCAGCCGACGATGCGGCCATCATCGGCTTCAGCGGCGATGATGAAACTGTCCTTCGCCCCAGCGAACTCGCGCAGGTAGCCCTGTTCATAATCTTCGGAGCCGGCGTAGAGATACGGAAACGCCCGGAACACCTCGATGCGCAGCGCTGCGAGCGCGGGCAGGGCCGCTTCGAGTTCGTCGCCGGTCAGCGCCCGTGTCTTCACGAGACTTGCCGGATCCATTCCTTGAGATTGTAGTAGGTCGTCACCCGCTGGATGGCGCCGTCCCTGACGTCGAAAAACGCACCCGCCGGCAGCTTGTAGGTCTGGCCGCGCGCTTCGGGCAGTCCAGCATCGGTCTTCTTGTACACGCCGTTGACGATGAACTCGGCTGCCGCGCGTGATCCGTCTGCGGACGGCATCACGACGATATCGGTCAGCGTCTCGTCATAGCAATCATCCATATGCGCGATGAACTCAGCGAACGCCTTGCGGCCGCCGCGCTTGTCGCCCTCGTTGACGAAGTGGTTGATGTCCTCCGCCACGCAGCCGGCCATCTTCGCCCAGTCCTTCGCGTTGAAGGCGGCGTAGTAACGGGTGATGAGGTCGGAAGTGTTCATTTCGGCAGTCCTGCTTGCCCCGCCTCGGCGGGGTTCTGCGCCACGAAGGCGCGCTTCAGTTCGATCGAGCGGTTGTGCTGCCCGTCCGGGCTCCAGCCCGGCGCATTGATCGCGCGGCCCACCCAACGCCACGGCCGCAGGCCATCGCGCGCGCAATCGCGCAGCAGGCCGCCCAGCTCATGGAAGGCAATCACGAACGGGTTATACGTGCCCACCGGCTTGACGATGCCATAGACCGGCTTGTCGCGTTCCAGTTCCGGCACGAAGCTGCCGAACATCTTGTCCCAGGTGATGAACACGCCGGCATAGTTGGCGTCGAGGTACCGCGGATTGGTCGCGTGGTGCACACGGTGATGGCTCGGCGTGTTGAACACCGCCTCGAACCAGCGGGGCATCTTGTCGATCGCCTCGGTATGGATCCAAAACTGGTAGAGCAGGTTGAGTCCGCCGACGAAGGCGATGATGTAGGGGTGGAAGCCGATCCAGACCATCGGCAGGCCGAGCAGGATCAGCCCGGTGAACGGCCCGAACCAGGGTTGGCGTAGCGCTGTGGTCAGGTTGTAATGCTCGCTCGAATGGTGCGTCACATGCTCCATCCAGAACCAGCGCATGCGGTGCGCAAAGCGGTGCTTCCAGTAATAGACGAAATCGTAAAGCACGAAGGCGAGGAGGAAACTCCACCAGGTGAACGGGATCTCGCCGATCCGGTAGGGCCAGGCGAGCATCATCATCCAGAACGCGATCACGCCCGTGGCGGTGTTCACCACGACATTGCCGATCCCCATGGCCATGGAGGCGAAGGCATCCTTCGTCTCGTAGCGCCCCTTGGCGCGGCCGGACTTCACGGCCCACCATTCCAGCGCCACCGACACCACGAAGAAAGGGGCGGCCAGGGTTGTGACGGGAGGCAGTTCGGCGAGGTCCATACCGGAATCGCTAGCGAAAAATGACGGCCGCGTCACCCCCAACCCGCCGCGCGGGCAACGCTTGACGGACGTCGGGGAAGGGGCTTGTTCTCGGGGCTAGTCATTCACAGGAGGATACGCATGGCCCGCCCGAAAGAGTTCAAGGAAATCATTCTGGACATCGAGGATGGCATTGCCACGCTGACCCTCCACCGCCCGGACAACATGAACGCCTTCACCGGCGTGATGATGTACGAGATGATCGAGGCGTTCGACATCACCGACGCCGACGACCGCGTGAAGGCCGTGATCGTCACCGGGCACGGCGACCGTGCGTTCTGCGCCGGCGCCGACCTGTCGGCAGGCGCCAAGACGTTCGACTATGACGCCCGCGCCGGCGACGGCGAGAAGGGCCGCACCGAGAGCATTGACATCCAGCGCGACGGCGGCGGCCGGCTCACCTTGCGCATCTTCCAGAGCCTGAAGCCGGTGATCGGCGCCATCAACGGCGCGGCCGTCGGCATCGGCGTGACGATGCAGCTGCCGATGGACATCCGCATCGCGTCCGACAAGGCGCGCTTCGGCTTTGTGTTCAACAAGCGCGGCATCAACCCGGAGGCCGCTTCCAGCTGGTTCCTGCCGCGCCTCGTCGGCATCCAGCAGGCGCTCGAATGGTGTTACACCGGCCGCGTCTTTCCGGCGGATGAGGCGCTCAAGGGCGGCCTGGTGAGCAAGGTCGTTCCGCATGCGGAGCTGATGACGGCGGCGCGCGCCCTCGCCAAGGAGATTGCCGACAACACCGCTCCGGTTTCCAACGCCCTGACGCGCCAGATGATGTGGCGCATGCTCGGCGCCTCGCACCCCATGGAAGCCCACATCGTCGACTCCGCCGCCATCTACACGCGCGGCAAGACACCGGATGCCAAGGAAGGTGTGATGAGCTTCCTCGAGAAGCGCACTCCGGTCTATCCCGTGAAGGTGTCTGACGGCATGCCGGGCTTCTTCCCGTGGTGGGACGAGCCGGAATTCGAATGGATCGGCAACAAGTAGGCGGATGCAGTCCCTGTTGCCCCTGGCTGCGGAGATCGGCGCGCGCCTCAAGGCGCGCGGCGAGACCGTGGCGATCTCGGAATCCTCCGCAGGCGGACTGATTTCGGCCGCCATCCTCGCCGCGCCCGGTGCCTCGAACTGGTACCGCGGCGGCGGGGTCATCTACACGCGGCAAGCCTTCCGCGGCCTGCTCGGCCTCGGCAAGGAAGACCTCGGCGACATGCGCTCGTCGACCGAGCCCTACGCGCGTCTGCTGGCCCGCACGATCCGCGGCAAGCTCGATGCGCACTGGGGGCTCAGCGAAACGGGCGCGGCCGGCCCGGATGGCAATCCGTACGGCGACGCCGCCGGGCACACCTGCGTCGGGCTCGCAGGGCCCGGCAAATTCGAAGCGTCCCGTACGCTTGAAACCGGTCTCAGCGACCGCGCGGAAAACATGCGCCTGTTTGCGAGGGATGCCCTCGAGTTCCTGCACGCCGCGCTGGATTGAGCCCGTTCAGCCCTCAAGCCGGGCGACGATCTGGCTCGCCGCCGCTTCCGCCGATACCGCCCCAGTGTCGATCACCAGATCGGGCTCCGGCATCGCGGCTTCGCAGGCTGCAAATTCCGCCTGCAATGCCTGCAACAAATTCTTGTCGCGCAATTTTCCGAACCGGGCGCGATCGTCGTTGGCGATCCGGCTGGACTGACCCTCGCTGGAAAGTTTGAGATAGACCAGCAGCACATCGCCGCCCTTGCTCCGCACAAGGTCGATCACCGACTGCGCAAAATCAGGTGAAACAGAGCTTTCCGGCTGGAACGTGAAGATCAGCGAGCGATCTTCGGCGCAAGCGGCGCCGACAACGTCCATCCAGAACTGCTCGCGCAGCCGCACGAAGCTCGGCGAGCCGAACGGGAAAACGGCGTGCACGGCATCGACGATGAGATGGTTGTGGAACAGCGCGAGTCCGGTGCGCGCGGCCACCAGCTTTGACACCGTATATTTCCCGGCAGCCGGCGGGCCGTATACGAAAACGAGCTGCATCGCCTACTCGAACGGATCGGACTTCGCGGCGTCGTAGGCAAGGTCGCCAAACCGCGTAAGGCGCGCGTCGAACGCGAGTTTCACCGTACCGATGGGGCCGTGGCGCTGCTTGGAGACGATCACTTCGGCCGTCCCGAACACCTGGTCCATCCGTTGCCTCCAGGCTTTCCACTTTTCGTTCGAGGACGGATCATTCGGGTCTGCCGGCGGCTCGGTCCGCGCAAGGTAGTATTCCTCGCGGAACACGAACATCACGATATCGGCGTCCTGCTCGATCGAGCCGGATTCGCGCAGGTCCGAGAGTTGCGGGCGCTTGTCGTCGCGCTGTTCCACCGCGCGCGAAAGCTGCGACAGCGCGAGGACCGGGACAGCAAGATCCTTCGCCAGCGCCTTCAGCGCGGTGGTGATCTGGGTGACTTCCTGAACGCGGTTCGTGTTGGACCCGGACCCGGAAGCCGTGATCAGCTGCAGATAGTCGATGACAATCAGGTCAAGCCCTTCGGACCGCTTCAAGCGTCTCGCCCGAGCCGTCAGCTCACTGATCGAGATGCCGCCCGTATCGTCGATGTAGAGCGGCAGGTTCTGCATCTCGGCCGTGCCTTCAGACAGACGCTCAAAGTCGGCCTTTGACAGCTTGCCCTGCCGGATGTCGTGCGAGTTGATGCCGGTGCGTTCCGCCAGGATACGTGTTGCCAGCTGCTCGCTCGACATCTCCAGCGAGAAGAAGGCGACTATCCCGCCGTCGATCGTCTTGCGCGAGCCGTCTTCCTGCTTCTCGTAGCGATAGGACTTCGCGACGTTGTAGGCGATGTTGGTGGCAAGCGAGGTCTTCCCCATCGAAGGGCGTCCCGCAAGGATCAGAAGGTCCGAGCGGTGGAAGCCGCCGAGCTGCTCGTCGAGATCGCGCAGCAGGGTAGGGATGCCGGCGATCTTGCCGCCGCGCTTGAACGCCGCTTCTGCGGTGACCAGAGATTCCGCAAGCGCATCGGCAAAGGTCGAGAAGCCGCGCTCCGAACTGCCGCGCTCGGCGAGTTCGAACAGCGCGCGTTCCGCCTTGTTGATCAGCGTGGAGCCGGTGTCGTCATCCTCCGGCGCCAGCGATTGTGACTGGATGCCGCCGCCTACGCGGATCAGCTCGCGCCGGATCGCGAGGTCACGGATGATCCTCGCATAGTCCTTCACTTCGGGGCCGAAGGCGGCCGCGTCGAGCAGGTCGACGAGGTACTTGCCGCCGCCGATTTCGGTCAGCTTTTCCTTCTGCTCGAAATGCTCGCGCAACGTCACGCCGTCGGCCACCCGGCCGGTCTGGATCATGTTCGACGAGACTTCGAACAACAGCTGGTGGGCGGGGGCGTAGAAGTCCTGCGGGCGAAGGATGTCGGCGATGTACTGATAGACGTTGTTGTCGAACAGGATCGCGCCCAGCACGGCGGCTTCCGCGGCGAGGTTGTGCGGCGAGACAACAGGTGTCTGTGAGGGCGTGAGCGGCTGGTTCATGCCGGTATATTAACCTAATGCGCGAGGGACGGCTGGCCCTTTCGCCTGACGAATCACAGAAAAAAAGGGCCGCGACTTCACAAAGTCGCGGCCCCTGATTTCAGTGCAACAGGCGTGACGACTATTCGTCGTCGCCGGCCGGGCCGCGCTCGGCTGCTGCTTCGGCGAGTTCGCTGGCCTGTTCGGCAGCAAACGCCGCGTTGGCAGCTTGCAGCGCCTCGGCGATGTTCTCGCCCTTGGCCTGGCGTTCAGCTTCTTCCGGCGACCGGGCCACGTTGACCTGGACCTTCACGGCGACTTCGGCGTGCAGGCGGATCGACACGTCATAAAGGCCGATGGCCTTGATCGGCTTGTCGAGGCGAACCGAGTTGCGCGGCACCGAGTGACCGGTTGCTTCGGCAGCTTCAGCCACGTCGCGAGCCGAGACCGAACCGTACAGCTGGCCGGTTTCGCCGGCCTGACGGATCAGCACGAAGGTTTCGCCTTCCAGCTTCTCGGCTTCGGTCTTTGCGGCGTCACGGGCAGCGGCGTTGCGGGCCTCGATGGCCTCACGCTCATGCTCGAAGCGCTTGCGGTTGCGGTCGTTGGCGACCAGCGCCTTGCCTTGCGGGATCAGGAAGTTACGGCCGAAGCCGTTCTTCACGCGCACTTCGTCGCCGATCTTGCCGAGACGTTCGATACGCTCAAGGAGAATGACTTGCATCTGGGGCTCTCCTTAGATCGCGAACGGAATGAGCGCCAGCATGCGGGCGCGCTTGATCGCCTGAGCCAGCTTGCGCTGGTTTTTCAGGTTCACGGCGGTGATGCGGCTCGGCACGATTTTCCCTTTTTCAGAGATGTAGCGCTGCAGCAGCTTCACGTCTTTGTAGTCGATTTCCTGTGCATGCTCGCCCGTGAACGGGTCGACCTTGCGCCGACGGCCGAAGGGGCGGCGGGCAGGAATGTTCGTGATGTTGATTTTCTGTGCCATTGGATCTGTTCCTTCCCCTTAGTCGCGCGGACGGCGTTCTTTGCGCGAGAGAACCACGGACGGCTCCTCGGGCATCGCTTCGACGCGGACGGTCAGGTAGCGCATCACGTCTTCCGAGATGCGCTGGCGGCGTTCGAGTTCATGGATCGCTTCAGCCGGTGCATCGATGTTGATGCAGGAATAGTGACCCTTGCGTTGTTTCTTGATCGGGTAAGCGAGGCTGCGGAGGCCCCAGTATTCGGTCCGACCGACCGTTGCGCCTTTTTCCTTGAGGAAAGCGCTCATCTCTTCGACGAAGGTGTCAACCTGGGCCGGCGAGATGTCAGGTCGTGTAATCACGACGTGCTCGTAGAATGCCATGTTTTCATTCCCAAAATTCGAAGGTGCGGCGCCGTAGGGAGGGAAGCCCTGCCAGCGATGGCCCCTCTTTTTCCGGCTCATTCCGGGTACTTGAGGACCGCACCTTGCTGTGAAGAGCGGGTCTAAAGCCTATCTGGCGGCAGAATTCAAGCGTTGCATGGCTGGAACACGCGCTTTACCCACGCGCAAAACAGGGAGGCTTGGTTAACCCATGACGCTTGCATTGATCTTTCCCGGGCAGGGAAGCCAGGAAATCGGCATGGGCAAGGCGCTGGCCGAGGCCTTCCCGACGGCCCGGGCGGTGTTCGAGGAAGTCGACGCGGCTCTCGGCCAGGACCTCTCAGGCCTGATGTGGGGCGGCGACCTCGCCGAACTCACGCTCACCTCAAATACCCAGCCCGCCCTGATGGCCCACTCCCTGGCCGCCTACCGGGCACTCGAAGCCAATTTCGGCATCAGTGCGAAGGATGCCGCCTTCGTCGCCGGCCATTCGCTGGGCGAGTATTCGGCGCTGGCCGCCTCCGGCGCGATCAGCCTGGCCGACACGGCCCGCCTGCTGCGCATCCGGGGCAACGCCATGCAGTCTGCTGTGAAGCCCGGCGAAGGCGCCATGGCGGCGCTGCTCGGCGCAGACTATGCGCAGGCCGAAGCCGCCTGCGCCGCCGGCCGCGAAACCGGCGGCGCCTGCGATATTGCCAACGACAATGCGCCCGGCCAGCTCGTCATCTCCGGCACCAAGGCCGCCATCGACGCCGCCGTGGTCTGGTCGCAGGCGAACGGCGTGAAGAAGGCGATGGCGCTGAACGTCTCCGCGCCGTTCCACTGCGCGCTGATGCAGCCGGCAGCGGATGCAATGGCCGAGGCGCTGGCCACCACCACGATCAACGCCCCGGCGGTCCCGCTCGTCGCGAACGTGTCGGCTTCGGCCGTCACCGATCCCGAAACGATCCGCCGGAACCTCGTCACCCAGGTCACCGGCCGCGTGCGCTGGACCGAAAGCATCCAGTATATGGTCGCCCAGGGCGTCACGATGACCGGCGAAGTCGGCAACGGCAAGGTTCTCACCGTCATGCAGCGCCGCATCGAGAAGTCGCTCAACGGCCTCCTGCTCGGAACGCCGGAAGACCTCGAAGCCTTCGCGAAAGCGCTGCGCGGCGAAGCCTGAGCGGCGTCAGGCCGGCGTTTCGCACCAGCGGATTTCGTCCTCGCTCTCCACCAGCGCCGGATCGCCGAGCCCGGCCATCCAGACAATCGAGCCGGCCGAAATCTTCCGCCAGGCGCGCAGCTCGTGTTCCCACTTGCCGACGCAGGCGCGCACCGGCGCGCCGCTGGCCGTCAACGACCGGATGAGCTTCTTCGGCAGGTCTGCCTTGGGCTTGATCGTGCCGCTCACTTCCTCCGTGCCCCCGCTCACCACCCATCGCAATCTCGACGCGCCGGACTCGGTCCAGTATTTCGCGCCCTTGTTCTTCGTCATCATCGGCGAATGCACGAGCACGCCCGCGAACAGCGGGGCATTTTCCGACGCGGTCGTCACCGCCCAGTCGGCGCCGTTGGAGAAACCCCCGACAAAGCGTTTCGCCGGATCGGCCGCCGCATGGCGCTTCGATTCGGCCCACGGGATCACGTACTCGACGAACCACTTGTTGTGCGCCTCATAGGTCTTGGACCCGTGGAAGTGCCTCACATATTCGGCGGCGCGATCTTCGGGATCGGCCTGGGGGTCGAGGCCGATGACCATCATCGGTGCGACTGTGCCCGCCTCCATCGCCCGCTTCAGGGGAATCGCGGCCACGTAGATCCCCATCATGCCGTCGACCATGTAGAGCGTCGGCAAGTCCTCCGCCCCTGCATTCGCCGGACGCCACACGCAGATCGCGCGCCGGCCACCACCCTCGGGTCCCGGCGACACGTAGCAGTGTGTCTCGGCCTCGATCTCGGCACGGATCGCCTGCACTTCTTCCTGCGTCTCCTGGGCATCTGCCGGCAACGCCTGACCAGCTGCCGCGAGACCGGCGACCAAGGTCACCAAGATAGTGCGGAGGGTCATCGGCGGGGCTCCTGACTACACCAGACAGTATATGTCCGCCCCCGAAATGGCCGCAACCGCAGTCATCTGCGATGCACCGTCGTTTGACGGAGCGCCCGCACCTGCCGTAAGTCCCGCGCCAACACAAAACCATTCAGGGAGCCCCCGCATGTTCGACCTCACCGGCCGCACCGCCCTCGTCACCGGCGCCTCAGGCGGCATTGGCCGCGCCATCGCACAGGCCCTGTCGGAGGCCGGCGCCAAGGTCGCCCTCTCGGGCACGCGCGAAGCGGTCCTGCAGGAGGTCGCCGCCACCCTGAAGGGCGAAAGCGCCATCGTGCCTTGCAACTTGTCGGATCCCGCCGCTGTCGACGCCCTCGTCGGCCAGGCCGAAGCCGCCCTCGGCCCGCTCGACATCCTCGTGGCGAATGCCGGCATCACCAAGGACAAGCTGCTGATCCAGATGAAGGACGAGGACTGGGACGCCGTCATCAACGTCAACCTCGGCTCCTATTTCCGTCTCGCCAAAACAGCCGTGAGGGGAATGATGAAGCGCCGCCACGGCCGCATCATAGGAATCACCTCGATCGTCGGCGTCACCGGAAACCCCGGACAGGCGAATTACTGCGCCTCCAAGGCGGGCATGATCGGTTTCACCAAATCGCTCGCCCAGGAAGTCGCCAGCCGGGGCATCACGGCCAACACGATTGCCCCCGGCTTTATCGAATCGCCGATGACCGACGTGCTGCCGGAAGCTCAGAAAACAGCCTTGTTGGGGCAGATTCCTTCAGGCCGCCTCGGGCAGGGCAGCGACATTGCTGCAGCTGCGGTCTATCTGGCCTCCAGCGAGGCGGCTTACATGACCGGGCAGACCCTGCACGTAAACGGCGGCATGGCGATGATCTGAGCGGCTACAGCTGCTAAAGAGACAAGGGCTTGGCGCTTCGTCAAAGTGTGTGCTAGGCGCAACACAATGGTTCGAAAAGGGCCAGTCTACAGGCATATCGAGAGAGGTATTCATGTCTGACGTTCTTGAGCGCGTGAAAAAGATTGTCGTGGAAAACCTCGACGTTGAAGCCGACAAAGTGGTCGAAGGCGCAAGCTTCATCGACGACCTCGGCGCAGACTCCCTCGACCTGGTCGAGCTGGTCATGGCTTTCGAAGAAGAATTCAACATCGAGATCCCTGATGACGTGCAGGAGTCGATCCGCTCGGTCGGTGACGCTGTCTCGCACATCAAGGCGCACATCTAGGGCGCGTTGGCTGGGATGTCCGAACGTCGCGTAGTCATCACGGGTATTGGCATCGTCTCGCCGCTGGCGAACGGGCGCGAGGCCACGTGGGAGCGCCTGATCGCCGGCAAGTCCGGTGCAGGCCCGATCGATAATTTCGATGCTTCGGACCTTCCCTGCAAGATCGCCTTCCAGGTGCCCTACGCCTCGGGACGGGGCGGCGGCGCCGGCGACGAGCACGCCTTCGATCCCGACAAGGTGCTGTCCTCCAAGGAGCAGCGCCGGACGGACGAGTTCGTGGTCTACGCCATTGCAGCGGCGGACGAGGCAATTGCCGACGCCGCCCTGCCGCTGGAAACCGACGAGCAGAAGGAACGCGCAGGCGTCCTGATCGGCTCTGGCATCGGCGGTCTCGAGACGATCTACGAGACGGCGATCATCCTGCACGAGCAGGGCCCCCGCAAAGTCAGTCCGTTCTTCATTCCGGCGTCGCTGATCAACCTGGCGTCCGGCCAAGTCTCGATCCGCCACGGATTGAAAGGGCCGAACCATTCCGTGGTGACCGCCTGTGCGACCGGCGCGCACGCGATTGGCGACTCGGCGCGCCTCATCAAGTATGGCGATGCCGACGTCATGGTGGCGGGCGGCGCTGAAGCCGTGATCGGCAAGCTCGGCATCGCAGGCTTCTGCGCGGCCAAGGCCATGTCGACGAGTTTCAACGACACGCCCGAGAAGGCGTCGCGTCCTTATGACAAGGACCGCGACGGCTTCGTGATGGGTGAAGGCGCGGCGGTGCTGGTGCTCGAGGAATACGAGCATGCCAAGGCCCGCGGCGCGAAGATCTATGCCGAAGTGGCCGGCTACGGCCTGACCGGCGATGCCTACCACATCACGGCGCCCGCCGAAGGCGCCGAGGGCGGCTACCGCGCCATGAAGATGGCGCTGAAGAATTCGGGCATCGACCCCACCGAGGTTGACTACGTGAACGCTCACGGCACCTCGACGCCGAAAGGCGACGAAGGCGAAGCCGGGGCGGTCGAGCGCGCGTTCGGCGACCACGCGAAAAACCTGTCGATGTCGTCGACAAAGTCGGCTGTCGGCCACCTTCTGGGCGCCGCAGGCGCAATCGAGGCGGCGTTCTGCGCCCTGGCGATCCGCGACCAGGTGATGCCGCCGACGCTGAACCTCGACAATCCGAGCTTCGAGACGGTGATCGATCTGATCCCGCACAAGGCCAAGAAGGGCCGGGTCCGGGCCGCGATGTCGAACAGTTTCGGCTTTGGCGGCACCAACGCCTCGCTGATCCTCAAACAGGTAACCTGACTTTAATGCCGGGGCGGCCCGCAAGGCCAGTCTGACTGCTGACGATTGATTTCCGGGCCCGGGCTGGCACGGTAGAACATCGGCAACACGACACGGTAAAGAGGCCCCGATGCGAACCCTGAGAGCGCTGGTTTTCTGGCTGGTCTTCCTCGCCTTCATTGGCGGCGCGGCCGCGGCCGCCGGTTGGGTCTGGTTCAACAATGAGCTGACCCGTCCCGGCCCGCTGGCCGAGGAAGTCGTCTTCAAGGTCGAGCCGGGCGAAGGACTTGCCGGCGTGGCCCTGCGTCTGGAATCGGATGGCATCATCAAGGACGCCCGCCTGCTGCGCCTGAAGGCGCGTCTCGACAAGACCGAGCTCGACCTCAAGACCGGCGAATACATCATCGAGCCCCGCGCGACGATGCAACAAGTGCTCAGCATACTGATCGAAGGCCGGTCGGTGCTGCACCGGATCACCCTGCCGGAGGGGCGCACCACCGCGCAGCTGCTGAAGCTGATCGAGCAGGATGATGTGCTGGAAGGCGACATGCCGGAAGTCCTGCCCGAAGAGGGCACGATGCTGCCGGATACCTACATGTACCATCGGGGCATGACGCGCGCCGACCTGATCGCCAAGACGCAGAAGGCGCAGGCCGACCTGCTCGCCGAGTTGTGGCCCGCCCGCCAGGAAGGCCTGCCTATCGCATCGCCTTACGAGGCTGTGATCCTCGCCTCGGTCGTCGAAAAGGAAACCGGCCGCGCTGACGAGCGCCCCCAGGTGGCGGCCCTGTTCACCACGCGGCTGAAACGCGGGATGCGCCTGCAAAGCGATCCGACGATCATTTACGGCATTTCAAAGGGCGAGCCCCTCTACAACAAGGCTGGCCAGCGCCGCACGCTTTACCGTTCGGAAATCGACCGGCATACCGAGTGGAACACCTACCAGGTGGACGGCTTGCCAAAGACGCCGATCTGCAATCCGGGCCGCGACGCCATCGCAGCCGTGCTCGATCCTCCGGAGACGGAGTATATCTTCTTCGTCGCGGACGGCAAAGGCGGCCACCTGTTTGCAAGGACGAACGCCGAACACGAGCGCAACGTCGCGGCCTACCGCGCCTATGAGCGCGGCGAAATCCAGAAGGAACGGGCGAATTGATGGGGGTATTGTCGGGGATGACCGGCTTCGCGCGGGTCACCGGGGAAGCGGATTGGGGCACCTGGGCCTGGGAGGCCAAGAGCGTCAATGGCCGCTCGCTGGATGTGCGGGTCAATGCGCCGCCCGGCTTCGATGCCTTCGAGCGCGACGTGAAGGCGCTTGCCGGCGAGCGTTTCAATCGCGGATCGCTGCAGGTCAGCCTGCGGATTGATCTTGCCTCCGGTGGCAGCGGCGCAGTGGTCGATCACGCCCTGCTCGGCATGCTGATGGATGCGGCGCGCAAGGCGCATGGCGGCGAACTGAATGCCGAATCCGTGGTGGCCCTGATGGGTCTCAAGGGCGTCGTGGAAACCGGCAGCGCTTCAACCCGCGAACTCGCGGGCGACGAGGCGGTCGTGGCGGTGCTGTCTGCAGGCGTGCGCACTGCGCTGGACCAATTGCTGGTGGCCCGCCGCGCTGAGGGGCGCGACCTCGCCGGTGTCCTGTCAGGCCATCTCGACGAGATCGAATCGCTGGCGGCAGAGGCGTCCGCCCTCGCCGCAACGCAGCCCGGCCTGATCAAGGCGCGGCTCGTCAAACAGCTCGAAGAGCTCGACCGTGAAGGCCGCGTCGACGCCGAGCGATTCGCGGCGGAGGCCGCCCTGTCGGCGGCGCGGGCGGACGTGCGCGAGGAGCTGGACCGCCTCGGCGCCCACGTGCGGTCAGGCCGCGAGTTGCTCAATGCAGGCTCGCCCGCTGGCCGCAAGCTGGACTTCCTGGCGCAGGAGCTGAACCGCGAGGCCAATACGCTCTGTTCGAAATCCGCCAGCCTTGAATTGACGAATGCCGGGCTCAGCCTCAAAGGGGTGATCGACCAGTTCAAGGAGCAGTCGGCCAATGTCGAATAGCGGACACCCGAAAGACACGGGCCACCGGCGCGGGCTGATGCTCGTGCTGTCGAGCCCGTCGGGTGCCGGCAAGACGACGCTCTCCAGGATGTTGCTGGACGAGTTCCACGATGTGAAGCTCTCGGTCTCGGTCACCACGCGCGAACCCCGGCCGAATGAGGTCGATGGCAAGGACTATTACTTCCGCTCGCTCAAGGCCTTTCAGGAAATGGCCGAGCGCCGCGAGTTCCTCGAATGGGCGCAGGTATTCGACAAATGCTACGGCACCCCGAAAGCCGACACCGAAGCAAGGCTCGAGGCGGGCGAGGACGTCCTCTTCGATGTCGACTGGCAAGGCGCTGACGCGCTGCACGACCAGATGCCGAACGATGTCGTCTCGGTATTCATCCTGCCGCCCAGCATCAGCTCGCTCGAGGAGCGCCTGTCGAACCGACCGGGCTCGACACCGGAAATGGTCGCGCGCCGCATGCTGAGCGCCAAGGCCGAAATCATGCACTGGCGGCGCTACGATTACGTCATCATCAACGAAGACCTGAACATCGCCTACCAGCGCCTCAAGCGCATCCTGCTGGTCGAGCGCCTGAAGCGCCTGCGCCAGCTGGACCTTGAGGACCACGTGCGGATGCTGCTCCGCGAAAGCTGAGTCAGGCGAGGCTCGACGCCAACGTCCTGAACTCGGCCTGTGTCAGCGTTTCGGCCCGCGCGGTCGGGTCGATCCCGCACCCTTCGAGCCATTCCTCGGCTTTCATGCCGCGCTTCTTGGCGAACGGTTTCAGGGCCGCGCGCAGCATCTTGCGGCGCTGGCCGAATGCCGCGCCGGCAATCTGTTCCAGCAGGTCGATGTGCGCGAAGCGCTTGTCCGGCGGCAGCGGTTCAAACACGGCGACCGCGCTGTCCACTTTCGGCGGCGGCCGGAAGGCGCCCGGCGGCAGCGTGAACGAAATATACGGCCGCGTCACTGCTTGCGCGAGCACTGCCAATCGTCCGTAGGCGTCCGTATCCGGCTTTGCGCAGATGCGCTCGGCGACTTCCTTCTGGAACATCAACGCCATCTCGCCGCGCCAGTCGCCCGCCTTCAGCCAGTCGACGAGCAGAGGCGTGCCGACATTGTAGGGCAGGTTGGCGATGATCATCGCGGGGCCGGTCGCGCCCGCTTCCTGCAGTGCCTTCTCCCAACGGACCTTCCGGGCATCCCTGGCGATGACGACAAGCTGTCCGCTCTTCGCTTCCGGCCATTCGAGCAGGGCCTCGGAAAAGCGCGGGTCGGTCTCGACCGCGATCAGCTTGGCCGGGTTCTCATTCAGGATGGCGCGGGTCAGCCCGCCGGGGCCGGGGCCGACTTCGATGACCGTGCGGCCCGCCGGGGAGCCGGCGGCGTTTGCGGCGCGTTTCAGGATCGACGGATCGAACAGGAAATGCTGGCCCAGCGCCTTTCGGGCGGGCGCTTCGGTCAGCGGCGGTGTGTCGTCAGTCATGCATCGGCCTTCCGGCGGTTGGCGGCGAACTCGGCTGCAAGCCGGATCGCGGCAATCAGGCTGTCCGGCCGGCAGGTGCCAGCGGCAGCGGCGTCATAGGCGGTGCCATGATCCGGACTGGTGCGCACGATGGGCAGGCCCAATGTTGAGTTCACGCCGCCCCAGAAATCGAGGGTCTTGACCGGGATCAGGCCCTGATCGTGCGTCATGGCAATCACGGCGTCATATGCTCCGCCCAGGGCTTCGGCGAATACGGTGTCGCCGGGCCGCGCACGGCAGATATTGATACCCTCCGCCTGCAGACGGTCTGCCGCCGGGTTGATCAATTCAACTTCCTCGCGTCCGATCGTGCCGTCTTCTCCCGCGTGCGGGTTGAGGCCGGAGAATGCGACCTTCGGCGCGGCGATGCCGAAATCGCGCACCAGCGCGGCGTTCACTACGCGCGCGATCCGCTCAAGCCGCCCGTCGCCCAACGCAGCCGGAACGTCCGCATGCGGCATATGGATGGTCGCCAGCGCCACGCGCAGGCCGCCCCCGGTCAGCATCATCACCGGGGCCGCGCGCTGGCCCGCAGCTTCGCACAGGTGCGCCACAAATTCAGTATGTCCCGGAAAGCGGAATCCCGCGCCATAGAGCAGCGCCTTGTTGATCGGGTTGGTCACCACACCGGACGCGCGACCGGCCAGGGCATCCGCCACCGCGGATTCGATTGACCGGATGATCGCCGGCGCCGCGGCTGCGTCCGGCTTTCCGGGCGAGATCGCCGGCACATCGCCGAGCGCCATCACGGGCAGGGCGCTGTTGAACGCGCTGGCCGCCTCTAGCGGTGACGAAATGACCTTCGTGGGCACGTCCTTGATGAGGGCCGGGTCACCGATCAGGTAAAAGCCAACTCCGTTGTCGTGGTGCAGCGCGCTCCAGGCAGCCGCCGTGATCGCCGGGCCGCAGCCGGCCGGATCGCCCATCGTCAGGGCCAGGGGTGGGGAAACAGCTTCGGTCACGACGGCGATGTCGCGCCTAAACGCCTGTCAGGCAAGCGCGATTCTCGCTGTTAACGGTAGATGATGGTCGCGTCGCGGCGGGAATTGCGCAGTTCGCGCTCCGAAATCATGTTCAGTTCGCGCGCCTTGATGGAGTTCTTGAGGTCTTCCTTCGAAGGCAGGGCCTCGGCGCCGTCTTCACGGCGGCAGACGTACATCACGGCCAGGCCGCTGCCCACGGCGAAGATATCCGTCGGCGAGCCCACTTCGGTGGCGAGCACCAGGCCGCGGCCTTCCTCGCCCAGTTCGACAACGTCGATGTCGGTCAGGTCCTGTGCGCGCAGTTCAGACTTCGCGTTGGCGACGGACTGGACATCAGAACAGGAGGTGATTTTCGCCATCGCATCGGTGAGGGTCGCTTCCTTGCCATCGGTCGCGACGAGGCGCTTCAGGTCCACCTTGGTCGTCGGCTGGCTCGGCTCGCGCTTGGCGACAACGGACAGGATGTAGACGCCGCTTTCCACTTCGATGGGCGGCAGCAGCGTCGGTGCCTCGCCCGCTGCCAGCACGGCTTGCGACAGGGCCGGCGAGAGATCGTCGGCCGTCACCCAGCCCATGTCGCCGCCGGTCGCCGCCGTCGGCGCGGACGAGATGCGCTGCGCCGCGACGCGGAAGTCTGCGCCTTCGCTGAGCTGTTGCACGATCGAACCGGCAGCCGTCAGCGCTTCGGCGCGCGTTTCGGCATCCGGAGCGTAGAGGAAAATTTCGCTTACGCGGAACTGGGTCTTCTTCGAAGCCGCGCGCAGGCGCTCAAGATGGTCATCGACCTGGTTGTCGGAGACCCGGATACGTGTGCCGAACAGGCCGCTCATCAGACGGTTCCATGCAATGTCGGCGCGGATCTGCTCTTCCAGGCTGACCGGGTTCACGCCAGCGGCGGCAAGCTGCTGGCGCAGGCCATCGGCGCCAATGCCCGACTGGGCGGCCATGTCGGCAAGCTCGGAGTCAATCTCGGCCGGCTCGACCTTCACCTCATACTCGGCCACGCGGTCGAGCTGCAGGCGCTCGTCGATCAGCTGCTCCAGCGCCTGGCTGGTGATCTGCTGGACCTGTTCCTGCGTCGGCTGCTGGCGGCCAAGCGTCAACAGCAGGAGGCGGGCCCGCTGGCGCACGTCCGAATAGGAGATCGGCTTGTCATTGACGACCGCTGCGATGCCCTCAAGCTGCAGGCGGTTCTCTTCCTGCGCCTGGGCCAGCGCGACCGGCGCGCTCAGGGCTACCAGGGCTGCCATCAAGACTGCGCGCACCATTCACGTCCTCCGTGGATCCCGCCAAGCCGGACCCCTGTTACCGTTTCGCCCCGACCATACAAATCCCCGCCCGCCGCGCAACGCACCAGCACAGTAATGCCTGTATTGTTGCAGTTTTCAGGACCATCCGGGGCCGGGGGTCAGTCAAAATCGCCCGATCCGAAGTTCCCCAGCGACTTCAGGGTAAACCTGAACTGGAAGTTCTCCGATGGCCCCAAAGTCCGGTCGCGCAGCTCGTTGCGGCTGTAGACCAGCTCGAAGCGCGAACAGTCGTCGGTATAGGCGAGGCCGATTTCCTGCCGGGCATCGATATCGTCGGCAATGTCGCGCAACTGGCCGAAAATCACGGAAATCGAGTCCGTCATCTTCATCTCGCCGCGAAGATAGATACCCTCGTCCGGATCGCCCGTCGGGCTGATTCGCGGGTCGATCTTGTAGTATTGCCCGACCGCCCGGAAACGGCTGAACGAGGTCGAGACCCGCATGTCGAGGCGGTTGAGGGCGAGGTCATCGTCGTCCAGCCGCACGCGGCCGGACAGCTGCAGCGCCCGGCCAAGGTCCAGCGTGCTGGACGCCACCCAGTCCGAAGAAGTGCCGTCCAGGTTCGACGCCACGTCGAACGCCGCATCGGGCCGCGAACGCCAGCGGCGCCCGACCGTCGTGCTGAGCTCGGTGCCGTTCTTCCAGATCGCCCGCGCAGTCAGGCCGGCGCTGAGCTTTCCGTCGCCTTCGTAAAGGTCGAAGTTGCCGAACCCGTTGGGGTCGTAGAGCGACGACTCGTCAAATTCGTAGAGCTGGCTGTCTTCCACCGGAATGGCCGGATCGTTGACGTTGGAGAAGCCCCAGGCGGCCATCACGGCGGGCTCGATCATCAGGTCGACCGTCTCGCCGGTCCGGATCATCGGATAGGCAATCTTGGCGCCCGCATTGCCCACGGCGCGCGAGACGTCGCTCTTGCCGCTCACCGCCTCGTCGAGCGCATAGAAATCGCCGCGCACTTCCACGAACGGCTCGAAAGTCGCCCCGCCGGGCAGCAGGTTGAAGTCGCGCCAGTCCGCCCCCGCGCTCACTCGGTGGCTGTCGGCGCCGACATCACGTGTCAGCACGGCGGACGACACGTTCACATTGGCAAAGCCATAATCGCCAAGATCGAAGTTCTTCTCGGCGTACAGCAGCGGTGAAACCACTGGCAGGCGGCTGGCATCGTCCTGCCCGCGCAGGCCCTGGAAATTCAGAAGCGCGACGTCCGCGTAATAGTCATCGCCCTGGCCCACTGCGAAAAGCTGCGACAGCAACCGGCGGGGCTGGTTCGAATAAAGCCCGCGCTTGTCGGTCTGCCCGTCGATGTCATAGCGCCGGTCATACAGGTCGTCGGTCTGGCTCTCGACCGCGAAGCCCCAGAGCCATTCCGGCGACAGGGCAAACGCACCATTGGCGTAGACGTGGCCGCGGAACTTTTCCTCGCCGAACAGCACGCCTTCGCTGTCGAAATCGGCTTCCTGCGTGAAACTGGCGTCGATCTTCAGCGCGCCGGAATAGAACCGCTTGCGGTATTCAAGACCAATCAGCGGGTTCACGTTGGCCGAGACCATCGGCGCGATGGTGAGATCCGAGTAGTCCGAAATCGCCCAGTAGTAGGGCTGTTTGTAGAAGGCGCCGAGCTTCGAGGAGACACCGGCATTCGGAATCAGCAGGCCCGACCGGCGGTCGGAGTTCGGGTCAGGGTGCGCCAAATAGGGCAGGTAGAAGACCGGGATGCCCGCCACCTCGACCACCGCATCGCGGTAGGAGATCATCTGGCTTTCCTGGTCCAGCACGGCCCGGCGCGCCCGGATCGTCCAGGTCGGCGTGCGGTCCTCGGCGCAGACTTCGCAGGACGTGTAGACGACCTGGTCCAGCGAGTTGACGCCGTCCGACCGGCGGATCGCCGAATTGGCCGCGACGCTCGCGCCTTGCGCCAGCCGCGCCGAGAAGCCGATCGCATAGCCGTCCGACAGGTTCGAGCCGACTTCGACTTCATCCGCGTATTGCTGCGAGCCGTCGGTGTCGATGATGACGACGTTGCCGTTGGCGCGGACTTTTTCCGTCGTGCGATTGTACACAAGCCGGTCCGCCCGCAGCGTGCGGCCCTGGTACAGCGCCTGCACATTGCCTTCCGCGACAATGCTGTTCTCTTCGCTCAGTTCGTAGACGGTGTCCGCTTCGAGGATCACGCGCTCATCTGCTGCTTCAGCGGCAGGTGCAGTCTCGGCGGGATTCGATTCCTGTGCCTGCGCGGCAAGCGGCAGCACGGCCGAAAATCCGGCGAGCAGGGCGTACTGGGACCAGAATGCCAAAAGTAAGACCCTCAATCTGCCGTCGTTCGGCGCGGCCTGCCTCCCCTGCAGGACCGTGCGGCTTTCACGAAGGCTTAAAGTCGATCCTGCGGGCCGTCCAGCCATCCCGCAACCGGCGCCTGCTTTTGGCTGGAAGGCCGGTGCTTGCGGGCCACAGGCCGTCAGACCGCCCGCGCCACCAGCCCGCCCGGATACGACAGCGCTTCGCCCGCCAGTTCCAGCTCCATCAGCACGGCGCTGCATTGCGCAGCCGTAAGCCCCGCGGCGCGCGCAATCTCGTCGATCGGCATCGGATGCGGGCTGAGGGCCTGCCTCACCCGGGCGACCTGGTCCTCCGGCAGCGCTCCGTCCGGCCCGTCTGCATGGAACGCCGGCGGGGGCGGGGCGGCCACATGCAGCGCCGGCAGGCCCGCCAGCACTTCCAGCACGTCGGCCGCATGGCGCACCAGCACCGCGCCCTGGCGGATCAGCCCGTTGGTGCCGGCGGCGCGCGGATCGAGCGGCGATCCCGGCACCGCCATGATCTCGCGCCCCTGTTCACCGGCCATCCGCGCCGAAATCAGCGAGCCCGAGCGCTCCGCCGCCTCCACCACGACCGTGCCGCGCGCCAGCCCGGTGATGATGCGATTGCGGCGCGGAAAATCCTGCGCCCGCGCCTTGTAGCCCGCCGGGCTCTCCGAGACGATCAGGCCCTGTTCGGCGATCTCGCGGTAGAGGCGCTCGTGCTGGGGCGGGTAGATGTGGTCGATTCCGCCGCCCAGCACCGCCACCGTCCCCGTCGCGAGGCTGGCCGTATGCGCCTCGCCGTCGATACCCAGGGCGAGGCCCGAGACCACCACCAGCCCCGCGCGCCCGAGTTCGCCCGCCATGTCGCGTGCAATCTTCCGGCCTGCCGCCGACGCATTGCGCGCGCCGACAATCGCCACCGATTCCGGCCGCGCCAGCGCCGCGTCGCCCAGCAGCACGAGCAGGGGCGGCGGCGGGTCGAGTGCCGTGAGCAGTTTCGGGAAGTCCGGCTCGCAACTGGCGATCAGCCGGGCGCCGAGGCGCTGCGTGGCCGCGATCTCGTCCTCGATCACCGCAACCGGCGGCAGCGCGATGTGCCGCCCCTTGGCAACGCGGCCTGCAATGTCGGGCAGGGCCGCAAGCGCGTCGGTCGCATTTCCGAAACGCTCGATCAGGCGCGCGAAGGTGAGGGGGCCGATATTCGGTGTGCGGACGAGGCGGACCCAGTCGCGCCGTTCGGCGTCGCTCAGCCGCTTCAGCCTCATGCGTCCGGTTTGGCTTTCGCAGATCCGAAGCGCGGCTCGGTGCCGTTGAGCAGGCGGCTGATGTTCGCCCGGTGCGTCCAGAACACGAGCACCGAGAGCAAGGCCAACCCGCCGAGCACAACCGGATTGCGTTCACCCAGCAGATACGCCCCCGGCGGCACCGCCACCGCCGCGCACAGCGCGGACAGCGACGAAATCCGCGTCAGCGCGAACACGCCAAGCCAGACCGGCGCGCCGATCAGCAGCCCCTTCAGCGGCGTGATGAAGATCAGCAGCCCTGCGTAGGTCGCAACGCCCTTGCCGCCCTTGAAGCCCAGCCAGAGCGGATAGCAATGGCCGATGAATGCGCTGGCGCCAGCAACGACCCCGGCCTCGGGGCCGGCCATCATCGAAAAGCCGAGCGCTGCCAGGCCCGCCTTCAGGCTGTCGAGCAGGAACGTGGCGAGCGCCAGATCCTTGCGCCCGGTCCGCAGCACGTTGGTCGCGCCGATGCTCTTCGAGCCGATGTCACGGATGTCCCCGAGCCCGGCGGCCCGGACAATGACCAGCCCGAACGGGATCGAACCGGCGAGGTAGCCGGCCAGCGAGGCAAGCGCAAAGATGGCCCATTCCGGCATTGTGCGAAGTCCTCACCCGTCCCTGTTGGCGCAAGGTTTAAGGGGCGGGGCGAGGGCGGACAAGGCCCCTTGTGCCCGCCTAGTCCTCGCGCCGCCGGGCCGGGCTGGCCACGGTCGCCCCCGGCGCACCCGCCGTCTCGCCCGAGGCGGCGGCCGCCAGCGCGGACGCCTCGGCCGAATCCCCGTCCGGCACGCGCATGTCGCGTTCCTCGCGCCAGTCGCCGAACGTGTAGAGCAGCGCCGCCAGCACCATCGTCGCGATCGTGCCCGCCGGAAAGCTCAGCCAGATCGCATCCGCGCCCAGCCATGCCTGCAGGCCGTAGGCAAAGCCGAGGCGCACCGGGAACATCGACACGAACAGGATGATCAGTGGCCAGAGCACCTGTCCATTCGCCCGCACGGTCGCGAACAGCACCATCGTCACCGCAAACGGCACGAAGCCCCAGGTCACCAGCCGCGTGATGTGTTGCCCGATCGCGATGGCCTCGCTGCCGCTGCCGAGGAACAGCGTCATCGCCGCCCGGTCGGCCAGCATCAGCACCACGATCAGGATGCCGGTCAGGCCGACATTGTAGAGAATGCCCAGCCGCGTGATCTGCGCCACCCGGTCCCAGCGCCCCGCGCCAATGTTCTGCGCGGCCATCGCGCTCACTGCCGCGCCAATCGCCATCGCCGGCATCTGCACATAGGTCCACAGCTGCTGCGTCGCGCCAAAGGCGGCGGTCGTATGCACGCCCTGCTGGTTCACCAGCGACATCATCGCCAGCAGCGAACCGGACAGCACGATCATCTGCAAGCCCATCGGCAGTCCCTTGACCACCATGAGCCGCAGGATCCCCATGTCGGGCTTGAGGTAAGCGAGTTCCGCGCCGCGCAGGCGCAAGGGCAGGTCTCGCCGGTAGACGTAAACGAACATCGCCGCGAGGCTGATATAGTTCGCCACCGCCATCGCCAGCGCCGAGCCGCCGATGCCAAGGCGCGGCAACGGCCCCAGTCCCAGTATGAAGACCGGGTTGAGACCCGCGCACAACACCACCGCTAGTGCCATGAAGATCAGAGGCGTCACCGCGTCGCCGCTCCCGCGCAGCGCCATCATCACCATTGTCATGATCAGGATGGCGGGCAGGGCGAGGAACACGACCTGCAGGAAATCCTGCGCCAGCGGCACCACGCTCGCCGGTGTCTCGAGGAGTGCGAGCAGCGAAGGCGAGAGGAACCAGCCCGCGACCCCCAGCAGTACCGAAACAGGCAGGAACGTGCCGACCACCGTCCCCACAACCCGGCGTGCGGCAATCACGTCCTCGCGCCCCATCGACTGACCGATGAGAATGGTGGAGGCCATGCCGAAGCCGAACACGAAAGCCGTCAGCAGGAACACGACGATGTTGCCGTTGGTGGTCGCCGCGACCGCATTCTCGCCCAGCAACCGGCCCACCCAGATCGTATCGATGGAGCCGTTTGCCGATTGCAGGACCGATGACATCAGCGTTGGCAACGCAAAGGCGATCAAGGCCGGACCAATCGGCCCCTCGGTGAGGTTGTTCTTCGGACGCACTTACCGCTCGAACACCGTCTTCCCGGCAACAAACGTCCGCGTCACGCGGCCTTGCAGGCGGCGCCCGTCAAACGGCGAGTTCTTGGAGCGCGAGAGCAGTTCATCCCGCTCGCAGAGCCAGGGCTTGCCGGGGTCGAACAGGATCAGGTCGGCCGGTGCGCCTTTCTCGATCCGTCCCTGCGCGAGGCCGAGGATCGAGGCTGGCCCGATTGTCACCGGCGCCAGCGCCTCCAGCAGCGTCAGTTCCTCTTCCGCCACCAGCGTCAGCAGGCAGGGCAGCACCGTCTCGAGTCCCGCCGCGCCAAAGCTCGCCTCGCCGAAGGGCAGGCGCTTTTCCTCCGGGGGCTGAGGATCGTGCGCGGAGACAACCGCATTGATCGAGCCTTCCTTCAGCGACTGGACAAGCGTCTTGCGCGCCTGCTCCGTCCGGAAGGGCGGGTTGACCTTGCAGTAGGTGAGGTAGTCGCCGACGTCGAGCTCGTTGAAGAACAGCGAATGCGCCGCCACCGTCGTGAACACTTTTGCGCCGCGCCCGCGCGCAATGTCTGCCACGTCCAGCGTCCGCTGGCTCGTCACCTGGTCGAGGATCAGCGTGCAGCCCGTCTGCTCGGCCAGCGTCACGTCGCGCATCGCGCCAAGCCATTCCGCCTCGATGGGAATGCCCGACAGGCCATTGCGCGCTGCGAAGTCGCCCGCATTCATCACGCCGCTGCCAGCCAGCGTGCGGTCGTCCGGCCGCGACATCACGATTGCCCCGCGGCTCGCCGCATAGGTCATCGCGCGCTTCATCACCTGCGCGCTCGCAACCGGCCAGTCGCCGTTCGTGAACAGTACCGCCCCGGCTTCCGCCATCAGGCCGATCTCGGCCATTGCCTCGCCAGCAAGGCCCAGCGTCAATCCGCCCGCTGGATAGACGCGCGCAAACGCCGTCTCGCGCCCGCGCTCCGCAATGAACTGCACCAGCGCCACATCATCGATCACCGGCCGCGTGTCCGGCATCACCACGAGGCTGGTGATCCCGCCCGCCAGCGCCGCGCGCGAGGCGGTGGCCAGTGTTTCCTTGTGCTCCTCGCCCGGCTCGCCCGTCTTGGCGCGCAGGTCGATCAGCCCCGGCGAGAGGCAGAGCCCGCCTGCGTCGATGGTTTCCTTCGCGTCCTTGAACGACACGCCCGTCCCGGTGCGCACTTCCCGGATGACGCCTTTGTCGACCCACACGCCGCCCGGCGCGTCGGTGCCCGTGGCCGGGTCGATGATCCGTGCATTGACAATCTCGAGGCTCATGTGCGGCCTCCCGCCAGCAGGTGCAGCACCGCCTCGCGCACCGCGACGCCCATCTCCACCTGCTGCGTGATCACCGAGCGTTCACCGTCGGCGATCGAGCTTTCGATCTCGACACCCCGGTTCATCGGCCCGGGATGCATCACCGTCACATCCTCTTTCGCCAGCGCCAGCCGGTCCGCCGTCAGCCCGAAATACCGGAAATACTCGCGCCGGCTCGGCAGGAAGCTGCCATTCATCCGTTCCAGCTGCAGGCGCAACATCATCACGACATCCGCGCCCGGCAGCACTGCATCGAAGTTGTAGCCCGCGCTCTCCGCGCCCCATGTCTCCGTACCCGGAGGGATCAGCGTGCGCGGCCCGCACAGGTGCACGCGCGCACCCATCAGGTGCAGCGCCATCGTCGTCGAGCGCGCCACCCGGCTGTGCGCAATGTCGCCGCAGATCACGACCTTCAGGCCTTCGATGCGGCCCTTCACGCGGCGGATCGTCAACAGGTCCAGCAGCGCCTGCGTCGGGTGCTCGTGCGTGCCGTCCCCGGCATTGATCACCGCGCAGTCGACCTTGCGCGAAAGCAGCTTCGCCCCGCCGGAGGCCGAGTGGCGCACCACCAGCGCGTCCGGGCGCATCGCGTTCAGCGTCATCGCCGTGTCGATCAGCGTTTCGCCCTTCTTCACCGAAGAGTTCGCGACCGGCATCGACACCACGTCCGCCCCGAGCCGGCGGGCCGCAATCTCGAAGCTCGACATGGTCCGCGTCGAGTTCTCGAAAAACAGGTTAACCACGGTCCGGTCCTTCAGGATCGGTTCCGGCCGCTTGCCCGCGCGCGTGGCCTCGGCGTAGGTGTCCGCCAGGTCCAGAATGTGTGCAATATCAAGGGGGTGAAGGCCTTCGATTCCGAGCAGATGGTCGTGCCGGAAGGTGTAGTCTGCGTGCGCCGCTGCCATGAAGGCCCCTTCGATTTGCGGCGGTTTAGGGGGGATTCCCCGCCGGGGCAAGCCTCACACCGCGCCAATCCAGAGGATCAGCGCCCAGGTCAGCGGCAGGGTCAGCGCGGCCAGCGTGGTCTGCGCCGCGATCAGGTTTGCCGCCAGCGTCGTGTCGCCGCCCAGTTCACGCGCCAGCACGAACGAGTTCGGCGCGGTCGGCGTCGCCGCGCAGAGCAGGGCGACGGCCAGGGGCAGGCCGCTCAGCCCGATGGCGAGGCCAATGCCCAGCACCAGCGCCGGCAGGCCGGCCAGCCGCACCAGCGACCAGGTGAACGTCTTAAGCCCCGCCCGCTTGAGCGCGCCGAGATCGACGCCCGACCCCGCGCTCAAAAGGCCCAGCGCAATCGCTGCATTCGCCAGCATCTTCAGCGTCTCGTCGGCGATCACCGGCAGGTCGACATGGAACCCCGCAAGCCCGATCCCGATCAGGCACGCATAGATCAGCGGGTTGCGCGTCAGCGCCAGCAGCGGACGCGGCGCGCTGCCCGGCGGATGCTCGGCATGGCTGACCAGCGCATAGACCGAAATCACGTTCGCCAGCGGGATCATCGCCGCCGCCGCGAGGCTCACCAGCGCGAGGCCCTCGTCGCCGAACAACAGTCCGCCCAGCGACAGGCCGATGATCGTGTTCCAGCGCACGTTGGACTGGATGATCGTGCCCACTGCCGGCGTGCGGATGTTCGGCCAGAACGTCGCGACCAGCCCGAACCCGCCCAGCACCAGCTGCGCCGCCATCAGCGCGCCCAGCATCGCCCACGGCGCATGGTCGAAGTCCGCATTCGCCAGCGCCCGCACGATCAGCGCCGGCAGCAGCACCAGGAACGACAACCGGTCGAGGCCCCGGAACGCATCCGCCGAGATGAACTTCATCCGTACAAGGAACTGGCCGAGCGCGACCACCAGCATCACCGGCACGAGCGCGACAAGGAACGAGGTCATGCGCCCGCTTCCATCCGCCCGAGCGCCGCGCGCAGGATCATCGCCGCCGCCATCGCGTCCACCCGGTCAGACCGGCGCTGCTCGGTGAAGGACAGCTCCCGCATCACCTCGTCGGCCGCCACGGTCGAATACCGCTCGTCCTGGAACGCCACCGGAATGTCGCGCGCCTTCAAGAGGTTCGACACCAGCGTGCGCACCGACTGCACGCGCGGCCCCTGCGTGCCGTCCGTGTTGAGGGGCAGGCCGACCACCAGCCCGACCGCGCCGCGCTCGTCATAGAGCGCCAGCAGCCGTTCGAGGGCAGGGGCCAGCTTCTCCTTGCGGATCGTCTCCACCGGGCTTGCCAGGATCCGGCTCGCATCCGTCGCCGCCACGCCCAGCGTCTTCGTGCCGGGGTCCAGCCCCAGCAGCACGCCCTTCTGCGGCAGGTCAAACAGGTCCACGACAGCCATCGCCGGGCACATACCGCCTTGAAGCGGCTTTGCCTATGGCGTAATCGGGCCCCACAAGAGGAGCTTCCCCATGAGCGTCACCCGCGACGACGTCCGCAAAGTTGCCCGCCTGTCCCGCATTGCGGTGCCGGAAGAGCGCCTCGACGAACTCGCTGGTGAGCTGAACGGCATCCTCGGCTGGATCGACCAGCTGAACGAAGTCGACGTCGAGGGCGTCGATCCGATGACCTCGGTGGTCGAGACCAAGCTCCCGATGCGCGAAGACGTCGTCACCGACGGCAACATCCAGGACCAGGTCCTCGCCAATGCCCCCCGCACCGACCACGGCTTCTTCGTCGTCCCGAAGTCGGTCGAGTAGGGGCTCGTCCCCGAAGCTAACCCTGAGCGAAGTCGAAGGATGAAGCGGGCGCACCAACGTTCCCGCAGACCCCATGCTTGGACTTCGCTCAGCACGAACCCGACCTTCACCTCGCCACGGTGTCATCCCGGCGAAAGCCGGGACCCAGACTTTGAAGTTGATACTGGGTCCCGGCTTTCGCCGGGATGACACGCCGAGAGGGCGAAGATTTCAATCCTACTTGCTCGGATTGATTAGGTACTTCTCGCCGGTCGCCTTGGCGTTGTAGGCCTGCAGCGTCTTCAGATCGAGCGCCTCGGCCAGCGAGATTTCCGCCGTGTAGTGGCTGGCGAACGTCGTCGTCAGTTCGTCCACCACGCGCTGGCGCATCTTGGCGCGCACCTGCGGGCCGGCCTTCTGCAGGAACGGCGTCAACAGGAACCCGCCGAGCTTCCAGGCAAAGCCGACGCCCGGCGGCACGATGGTCGGTCCCATGTCGAGGCGGCCATAGATGTAGACCTGCGTCTCCTTGCCGGAGCCGTAGCGGCTGAACTCTTTCATGTTGCGGCTCGCCGCCGCTTCCATCGCCACCAGCAGCTGCCCGGCCAGCGGCCCGCCGCCGATCGCGTCAAACGCCAGCGTCGCGCCGGTCTCCGCCAGCTTGTCGATCAGCTCTTCCATGAATTTCGGCGAGGAGGAGTCGACGATATGCTTGGCGCCGATGTCTCGCAGGATCTTCGCCTGCTCTTCCTTGCGCACGATGTTGACCAGCTCCACCCCGTCCTTGAGGCAGATCTTGTTCAGCATCTGGCCGAGGTTCGAGGCAGCCGCCGTATGCACCAGCGCCGTGTGGCCTTCCGCCTTCATCGTCTCGACAAAGGCGAGCGCCGTCAGCGGGTTCACGAAGCAGGAGGCGCCGTCGCGCGCCGAGGTGCCATCCGGCAGCGGCAGCACCTGCGCCACGTTCAAAAGGCGGTACTGCGAATACATCTCGCCGCCGAGGCCGGCGACCATCTTGCCAAGCAGCGCCTGCGCGGCCGGCGAAGAGCCCGCCTTCACCACGACACCGGCGCCCTCGTTGCCGACCGGCATCGACTGGTCGAGCCGAGGCTTCATCACGCGCAGCGCCGCCTGCGGCACCGCCGCGGTGATCACCGGGCGGTCCTTCGTACCGGACTGCTTTGCCGTCGACAGGTCGGCCGCGCCGACCAGCAGGCCAAGGTCCGACGGGTTGATCGGCGTCGCCTGCACTTCGATCAGCACGTCATCCGGGCCCGGCTCCGGCACCAGCACCTCTTCCAGTGACAGTTCCAGTTCCCCGGACGAGCGCACAAGGCTGCGCAGTTGAAGGGCGGTCTTCGGCATCGGGTCTTCCTCCTGTGGGCCGCGGGCGGTCAGATCGCCTCTTCGGCAAACTCCTCATAATCAATGAGAATTTCGTCTCCCGCCTTCAGGGCGGTGCGCGCGGTCAACCTCACGGTTTGCGCGCCCGCGTCAACCGTAAAGTCGGCATTGGCCTTGCTGCTGTGGTTGCACATCGAGATCTCCCCGAACGCCACCGCCGCCCGGATCGCGCCGTCGGCGCGCTCATCGACATAGAAAACGTAGTGGTAGAGCCGCGTTGCCTTCAGCGTCTCGGTGTCTTCGTGGGAGAGCACCAGCAGGGGATAGGTGCCGATCTCGGCCCCCGCCGGAAGGCGAACCGAAGCAAACAATCCGCGGCCATGCAGGGGCGAGGTGCGAACCTCGGCGCGGGCCCCTCCGTCTGGTGCAAGCATGGCGCGTGTCTAGCACGCGCCGATGCCCGCGCCAGCGGGGTCAGGCGGGATTTTCTTCAGCCTTCTTGGCGTCCTTGTCCCAGTTGTAGATGTTCCTGATCATGCACCGGCGCGACCCGAAGGTTTCCCCGAAGGTCGAGGCGATGATGATGGAATCGCCCGGCGTCAGGCAGCTGGTGGAATTGTCGAGGGCAATCGATTCGGCATTGTCGAGGTCGAGGCAGGTGCCCGTCACCTCGACCATGTAGCGCTTCTTGCCGTCGTGCAGCAGCACCGTGCTGCGGTCGTTCATGCTGAACCCGTCGATGCTCGACGCGAAACAGACCTTGTTGGTCTCCTCGCCAAGGCGGGGATCGTCGGCATACTGGGCGATCCCGCGCGGGCTGGGTTCAGCCGGGGTGCTCGTGCAGCCCGCGAGCGTTGCAGCCGCGACGGCGGCGAAAATGACCTGTTTCATGGCGTTGTCCTCTTCCGCAGTATCCCACACGCTCCGCCAGTGTGCGCTGCCCCGCGCCCGGCTGCAATCACCTCACGGAGACTTGAACTTTTGCCGCCGGGGCCGTAGCAGGCGGGGCTTCACTCCAAGGACGTGTCCCGATGACCGATCTCACCGCCCTGACCCTCGCCGAAGCGCTGGACGGGCTGGAATCGAAGCAGTTTTCCTCGGTCGAGCTGACGGAGGCCTTCAACGCCGCCATCCAGGGCGCCCGCGTGCTCAACGCCTTCGTGGTCGAAACGCCGGAAAAAGCGCTCGAGATGGCCAAGGCCTCGGACGCCCGCCGCGCCAAGGGCAAGGCCGGCAAGCTCGACGGCGCCCCGCTCGGCATCAAGGACCTCTACTGCACCAAGGGTGTCCGCACGACCGCCTGCTCGGGCATCCTCGGCGAGTTCACGCCCACCTACGAGTCCACCGTCACCCAGAACCTCTGGGACGAAGGCGCCGTCATGCTCGGCAAGCTCAACATGGACGAGTTCGCGATGGGCTCCTCCAACGAGACCTCGCATTTCGGCAACGTCATCAACCCGTGGCGCCGCAAGGGCGACAACCAGGGCCTCACCCCCGGTGGCTCGTCGGGCGGATCGGCCTCCTCGGTCGCCGCCAACCTCTGCCTTGCCGCCACCGCCTCCGACACCGGCGGCTCGATCCGCCAGCCCGCCGCCTTCACCGGCACCGTCGGCATCAAGCCGACCTATGGCCGCGCCAGCCGCTACGGCATGGTCGCCTTCGCCTCCTCGCTCGACCAGGCCGGCCCGATCACCAAGACCGTCGAAGACAGCGCCATCCTCCTCGAAGTGATGTGCAGCCACGACCCGAAGGACTCCACCTCCCTCGACATCAAGACGCCCGACTGGCGGAAAGATGTCCGCAAGGGCGTGAAAGGCATGAAGATCGGTATCCCGAAGGAATACCGTATTGAAGGCCTCTCCGAGGAGATTGACGCGCTCTGGCAGCAGGGCATCAAGTGGCTGAAGGCCGCCGGCGCCGAGATCGTCGACATCTCCCTTCCGCACACGAAGTATGCGCTGCCCGCCTACTACATCGTCGCGCCCGCCGAAGCCTCGTCCAACCTCGCCCGCTATGACGGCATGCGCTACGGCGCCCGCGTCGAGGGCGCGAACCTGACCGGCACCTATGAAGGCACGCGCGCTTCCGGCTTCGGCAAGGAAGTCCAGCGCCGCCTGATGATCGGCACCTATGTGCTCTCGTCCGGCTATTACGACGCCTACTACCTGCGCGCCCAGAAAGTCCGTACCAAGATCTTCCAGGACTTCGTCGAGGCCTTCAAGACCTGCGACGCGATCCTGACGCCGGCCTGTCCGTCGCCCGCTTTCGCCTTCGGTGAAAAGTCCGGCGACCCGATCGAGATGTACCTCAACGACGTCTTCACGGTCACCGCGAACCTTGCCGGATTGCCCGGCATCGCCGTTCCGGCCGGCCTCTCCGCCAACGGCCTGCCGCTCGGCCTGCAGGTCATCGGCAAGGCCCTCGACGAGAGCGCCTGCTTCCGCGTCGGCGGCGCCCTGGAAGACGCAGCCGGCTTCGTGGCCAAACCGGAGAAGTGGTGGTAGTTCTACCTCCATGAGCCGCTGGATACGCATCGCGTTCGGTCTGGGCCTCGTCGTTCTGGCGATCGGCCTCTACCTCGCGCCCCACTTCACCTACACCAACGAGACGCAGGGCGAGGCCCTCGTCTTCGTGCCCGTCGGCCTGCTCGCCGGCATTGCCCTCATCGGCCTCGCCATCGCCGCCACCGGCTTCATCGACATCGACGGCTCGGACGCGCGCTTGAAGGCCGAGTTCGATGCCATACCTTACAAGAACCGGGCCGAGGCTTCCGAAACGCCCCCCGGGCGCGCCCCCGGAGACAACAGCCCGTGACCCGCTACCTTGTCCTTTTCGTCGTGCTGGTTGCCATCGGCCTCGCCATGATGGCGGCGATCCTCGCGCAGTATGGCTACAGCCTGTTCGACCCCGAAATGCGCATGATGGTGGCCGTCGCCGTCGCGGTGGCCGCCTATGTCGCCTGGCGCATCTCGACACTGCTGAAGAACCGCCGCAACGACCTCTCCGGCCGTCCGGCCCCTGGCGGCGCGGGGCAGGGCAAGCTCGCCGGCTTGTTCGCGCCGAAAAAGAGCGCCGCCCATGAGGCCCGCGAGGCCTCGCTCGAAGCCCGCCGCCGCAAGCTGATCGAAGAGGGCAAGCTGGAGCCCGAAGAGGCCCCGCCGCCACCGCCGCCCCCGGCCGCAGAAGGCGAAAAGCCGACCCGCGTCGCCGCCGATGCCCCGATCAAGGACCGCATGGCCGCCCGCGCCGAACGCGTCCGCCTTGCCAAGGAACAGGGCAAAATCTGAACGCAGAGGCTTTGCAGCGCCCTGTTTTCTTGTCATCCCGGCGAAAGCCGGGACCCAGTTAGCCCCGCCGCGCTGCTTCCCGCTGGATCCCGGCTTTCGCCGGGATGACAAGCCGGGTAAGGAACCCGAAATACCCTGAGGACCGACCGATGACCGACAGACCTACCTTCCGCATCAAGGGCGAAACCGGCGACTGGGAAGTCGTCATGGGGCTGGAAATCCACGCCCAGGTCGCCTCCAATGCGAAGCTGTTCTCCGGCGCGGCCACCACCTTCGGCGCAGACCCGAACTGCAACGTCTCGCTCGTCGACGCCGCCATGCCGGGCATGCTGCCGGTCATCAACAGGTTCTGCGTCGAGCAGGCGATCCGGACCGGCCTCGGCCTCAAGGCCAGGATCAACACCTGGAGCCGCTTCGACCGGAAGAACTACTTCTACCCGGACCTGCCGCAAGGCTACCAGATATCCCAGTTCGCCCACCCGATCGTCGGCGAGGGCGAGATCGAGGTCGACGTCGAAGTTCCGGGCAAGGAGGATTACGCCTTCACCTGCCGCATCGAGCGCCTGCACCTCGAACAGGATGCCGGCAAGTCGATCCACGACATGGACCCGAACGCCACCTATGTGGACCTCAACCGCTCCGGCGTCGCCCTCATGGAAATCGTCTCCAAGCCTGACGTGCGCTCGCCCGCCGAGGCCGCCGCCTATGTCAAGAAACTGCGCGCCATCGTCATCGCGCTCGGCACCTGCGACGGCGACATGGAGAAGGGCAACCTGCGCGCCGACGTGAACGTCTCCGTCTGCCGCCCCGGCGCCTACGAGAAGTTCCGGGAAACCGGCGATTTCAAACACCTCGGCACGCGCTGCGAGCTGAAGAACATGAACTCCTACCGCTTCATCCAGCAGGCCATCGAATACGAGGCGCGCCGCCAGATCGAGATCATCGAAAGCGGCGGCAAGGTCGATCAGGAAACCCGCCTGTTCGACGCCGTGAAAGGCGAGACCCGCTCGATGCGCTCCAAGGAAGACGCGCACGACTACCGCTATTTCCCGGATCCTGACCTCCTGCCGCTCGAATTCGAGCAGGCCTGGATCGAGGACATCCGCAAATCGCTGCCCGAACTTCCGGACCAGAAGCGCGCCCGCTTCGAGAAGGACTACGGCCTCTCGCGTTACGACGCCGGCGTTCTCACGTCCGACGCCGACAAGGCCGAGTACTACGAAACCGTCGCCAAGGGCCGCGATCCGAAACTCGCCGCCAACTGGGTCACGCAGGAACTCTTCGGCTACCTCAACAAGGAAGGCCTGGAGCTCGCTGACAGCCCCGTCTCGGCCTCCGCGCTCGGCGGCCTGATCGGCCTCATCTCGGACAACACGATAAGCGGCAAGATCGCCAAGGACGTCTTTGCCCGGATGATCGCGGGTGAGGGCGAGGCTGGCGCCATCGTCGAGAAACACGGCCTGAAACAGGTCACCGACACCGGCGCCATCGAGAAGGTCGTCGACGAGATCATCGCGGCAAACCCCGAACAGGTCGCCAAGGTGAAGGACAAGCCGCAGACCCTCGGCTGGTTCGTCGGCCAGGTGATGAAAGCCTCGGGCGGCAAGGCCAACCCGCAGGCCGTCAACGACATCCTGAAAGCCAAGCTCGGACTCTGACCGGCTTACGCAACGCTTTGCCGGAAAATAATCCAGCAAAAGCAAACGTGTAAAACTAATTTCAGGAAACTTACGCAACACCCCTGCGGCCGGCCTTATACTGGCCGCATGACCGCACCCGCCCCGCCTGATCCGTTGACGGACCTTCTGCGCGCCACACCGCGCGGCGCCGCAATGTTCCTTGCGGCCGAGGCACGCACGCGGCTGCGCGAAGCCGCCGGGCTAACCCCCGCGATCCTCAAGGCTATACTCCTTACCCTGATCATTCCGGCCGAAGCGCTCGCCCGCCGTATCATCCTGGCGGTTGCTGCGCGCCTGCCCATGCCGGTGCCCCCTTCGCCGCGTGCGCCGTCAGCGCCGGCCGGGTGCAAAGCCCCGCTGCCGCCGGCCGCGCCTTCCTACGGCAATCTGAAGCCCGCTTTCCGCATGCTGGAAACCCCGCCCGCCGTCCGGGCTGGCGCCTCGCCGAAGCCGGCGGCAAACAGCGCCCCCGGTAAAGCCGCCTCCGTCCGCGATCCCGCCGAGCGTCTCGCGCTCCAGGTCTTCCGCCGGTTGAACGCCGTCATCCACGCGCTCGACTATACAACGGCCGAAGCCCGCCGCTTCCTGCGCCGCCGTGCCGCCAAAGGCGAGACCGCCCCGCCGCTCGCCTTCGGCGCGCCGCCCGGCCTCGAGGCAGCCGCGCTCGATCCCGTTCTGTCGGCCTGCCTATTGCGCAGCGATGCCGAGGCCGAAACGGCCTGGGCACAACTCTGCAACACCAGCTGACAGCGCGCCCGTTACGAACCTCAGCCCCCGGACGGCCCCGCCGCTCCGGGCGCTTGTGCTGGGCTGCGGTCTCCAAATTTTTCAAAAGGAATATGGGGGCAGAAGCGGCGCGCCAATCCCTCTCCCTCCGGGAGAGGGGGGGGCGTCGCCGAAGGCGGTGGGAGGTGAGGGCCTGCTACCGCTTTAGGAAAAATGCCTCAGAATCCCGCGCGGATCTTCGCCGCAATTGGCTCCAGGTCTGCGGCGCTCTTCATACCGCCGCTGGCATGCGCGCCGGGTTTAACGCCGTCAAAGATCGGCAGGATGTGGAAGTGAATGTGGAAGATCGTCTGACCAGCGGGCGCGCCGTTGAACTGCATCACGCGCACCCCGTCCGGCTTCAGCCCGGCTTCCACCGCCCGCGTCACCTTCTGCACGCGGAGCATATAGGCGCCCAGCTCGTCCTCCGGCATGTCGAGCAGGTTGCGCGCCTCAACCGCCTTCGGGATCACCAGCGTATGCCCCTCCACTTGCGGGAACACATCCATGAAGGCGAGCGCCACCTCATCCTCGAAAACCTTCACACTCGGCATCTCGCCGCGCAGGATTTTCGCAAAGATATTGGCGGGGTCGTAGGGAGCGTGAAGGGTCATGAGGCAACTTTCATTTTTGCGCGCCGCGAAAGGAACTGGCGCGCAAGGAACACAAAAATCACGAGTGGCACAAGGAACCACATGGCTGAAAATGCCACGTACCCCAGCAGAAGTACCCAATCGGCTTCCGCCAGGCGCGCGCCCAGCAATTCCCAACCGAACCCGCCGTCAGCAGACACAGCACGAACCTGAGCAACCACCTCGATCAGCATGAAAAGCAGTATGAGGGGCACCAGCAGCAGACCGGTGTAATATCCCGTCAGCACGAATTGGCGAAACCGCTTCGGCTTCGAGGGCGTCGTCTCAAGATCCGGAAAGTCGACGCGCAGTCGCTCGTCTGCGCTCTCCGCATAGTCAATGATCGCTGCTTGCGCCTCTCGCAGCCGGTCGGCGGGCACCCGCACACCCACACCTCCCAGTGCTTGCAAAACACCCCAATCGATCATCGCGTGGTGCCAGTTCTCGAGGCTTGCCGCGATTCCGGCATCGTTCAGCAGCGCGGAGATGATGGCCGCCTCTTCCGCGCTGGCACATCTCCGGATGACAACTGCCCCGCTCATTCGCCTTTCCTGAACGGGGTGCGGTCCTTGAGGTAGTCGAAATCGGCGTCCACTGCCGCGCGTTCGCGCTCGAGATAGTCCGCCACAGCGGCGCGGAAGCCCGCATGGGCAATCCAGTGCGCCGAATGGGTCAGCACCGGGCCATAGCCGCGCGCCAGCTTGTGCCCGCCCTGCGCGCCGGCCTCCACCGTCTTCAGGCCGTTCGCGATCGCAAAGTCGATCGCCTGGTAATAGCAGGTCTCGAAATGCAGCATCGGCCGCTGGTCGATACAGCCCCAGTAGCGGCCATACAGCGTCTCCGAACCGATCAGGTTCATCGCCCCGGCAATCGCCTCGCCGTCCTCATAGGCGAAGATGAAGAGCAGGTCCTTCGCCATCCGTTCACGGAGCAGCGAAAAGCTCGCCCGCGTCAGGTAGGGCGAGCCCCATTTTCGGCTGCCAGTGTCCATGTAGAAATCAAAAAACCGGTCGAGATGCGCCTCGGTGATCGCGTCGCCGGTGATGTGCCGGAACTCCAGCCCCTCCTGCGCCTTCGCGCGCTCCTTGCGCAGGTTCTTGCGCTTGTCGGAAGACAGCGTCGCGAGAAAATCACCGAATGATCCGTACCCGTCATTCTTCCAGTGGAATTGCTGGTCCGTGCGGATCAGCAAGCCCGCCGCCTCCAGCGCCGGCACTTCGGCGTCCTCGATGAAATTGATGTGCAGCGAGGACAGGTCCATCTCCATCGCCATCTGGAAGGCGCCCTGCAAAAGCGCGGACTTGTAGAGCGCTTCGTCCGGCCCCGGCGCCACCAGCCGCCGCCGCCCGGTCACCGGCGTGAACGGCACCGCCGACAGCAGCTTGGGATAATACGATCCGCCCGCGCGCTCCCAGGCCTCGCCCCAGCTCTGGTCGAACACGAACTCGCCGCGCGAGTGGCTCTTCAGCCACATCGGCATCGCCCCGCGCAGCCGCCCGCCGGCATCGTGCGCCAGCACATGCGCGCCCCGCCAGCCGGTCCGCGGTGTTGCGGCGCCGGAGCGTTCCATCGCGTCCAGGAATTCCCAGGTCAGGAACGGGTCGTAGGCCAGCCCCGGCGGATTGGCGACCGCGTTCCACGCCGCCGGATCAACGGCCGACATCGAATTGACCTGGCTGAGGCGGGGCAGGGAGGCATCCATCCCGCCAATTTAGGGCGCCGCGCCCGCCGGGTCGATATGCTCGAAGATAATTGCCGGATTGTAAGTCCGCGCCGCCGCCAGATCGGCCTCGTTGCGGATCGTCCACACCACGAACGGCGTCGCCGCGCCCTCAAGTAACGCCGCCGCACGCGCCGTATCGGTATGATGCACGGCGAGATAGTCGATGCCGTCCGCCAGCGCCCGCTTCGCGGTCTGCGTGAAAACGTCTTCGCCCGCCTGAACCGCCGGCAGGACCAGCTGGCCCCGCATCAGGCGGGCGGGCAGCGCGCGCACCGCCGCCTCGGAAAAGCTCATCGCCGCCGCCCGCCCCGGCCAGTCGGCCAGCCGCGCCGCAATCCGCCGGGCGAACGCCGCCGGGTCGGTCGATCCGTCGATCTTCATCTCGCACAGCAGCGGCAGGTGCGCCGGCCAGAACGCGAGCAGGTCCTCGAAGCAGGGTATCCGCTCGTCCCACCCCGTAAGCGCGATGGAGGCAAGCTCCGCCGCCGCCCGCTGTTCGAAAACGCCGCTCGCCGGTGTCATCCGGTCAAGCAGCGAATCGTGGAAGATCATCGCCTCGCCGTCCGCCGAAGGGCGCAGGTCAAACTCGATGCCGAGCCCCGCTGCCGCCGCCGCGCGGAAACCACCGAGCGAGTTTTCCGGCGGCCCGGCCTGCTGCCACAGCCCGCGATGGGCATAGGCGAAACCCTTGAGGTCAAACCGCTCGGCCATCGGTCACGCGATCTCGAACACGCCGTCCACTTCCACCGCCACGCCCAGCGGCAGGGTGGGGCAGGCGACCGCCGAGCGCGCATGCTTGCCCGCTTCGCCAAACACTTCGACCATCAGGTCCGAGCAGCCGTTCACCACCTGCGGAATGTCGACAAAGTCCGGCGCCGCGTTGACGAACCCGCCGAGCTTCACCACCCGCTTGATGCGCGACAGGTCGCCCACGGCAGCCTTGCACTGGGCGATCAGGTTGATGCCGCAGATGCGCGCGGCGTGCTGGCCGGCGGAAAGTTCCATGTTCTCGCCAAGGCGCCCTAGGATGCGCCCGTCCGCGGTCGCGCTCACCTGGCCGGAGACGTAGAGCAGGTTGCCGGTGATCACGAAGGGCACGTACGTCGCCACCGGCTTCATCGGCGCCGGCAGCACGATGCCGAGACGGTCAAGGTTCTCTTCGGGCGTGGACATGGAAAGGCTCCCTCATCTGTCTGGCGTCCGTCCTAGCCTGCGGCGCCGCGCGAGTCAGCCCTCGTCCTTCTTCGCCATCCGGGCGGCCCGGCCGGTGATCACCGCGTTGCGGCCGAACTTCGCCCGTGCCTTGTCGGAAGCCCGCTCCGCTGCGGCGCGCTTGGCCACCTTCGGGTCGATCAGGTCGACGCTGTCGGCATGGTGCGGCGAGAGGCCGGACAGGCCAACCCCGATCAGCCGGTAGCGCACACGCCCCGTCACCTCCTTCGCCAGCAAGGGCCGCGCCGTGCGGAACACTTCCTGCGCCAGCTGCGTCGGCGCGTGCAGCGAGAGGCGCCGCGTCACCGGCTTGAAGTCGGCTGTCTTCAGTTTGAGCGTCACCACGATGCCCACCACGCCCTCGGCCTTCGCGCGGTCAGCGGTCTTCACGCTGAGGCGCCAGAGGTGGTCCTCCAGCACCGCAAGGTCGGCGGTGTCCTCGAAGAAGGTCGTCTCGCTGGAGACCGATTTGCGGTCGTCGTGCGGGCTGACCTTCCGGTTGTCGCGGCCATGCGCACACTTCTTCAGCCATTCACCGGTCTCGCCATACCGGCGGATCAGGTCCTTGAGATCCGCACGCTGAAGGTCGGCGACCGTATGGAACCCGTCGCGGTTCAGCGATTCGGCAAATTTCGGCCCGACGCCGTGCAGGAAGCTCACCGGCTGGTCGGCAAGGAACGCCTCGGCATCCTCGGGTGCCAGCACGGCGAAGCCGCGTGGCTTGTCGAGTTCACTCGCGGTCTTGGCGAGGAACTTGTTGGCGGACAGGCCCACCGACACGGTCACGCCCACCTGCGCTTCCACATCCAGCGCGAGGCGTGCCAGGCTCGCCGCCGGCGGCACACCGTGCAGGCGCTCGGTGCCGGCAAGGTCCAGGTAAGCCTCGTCGATCGAGACCGGCTGCACCAGCGGTGTCAGGGCATCCATCCGCGCACGGATGGCCCGGCCCGCCTCATGGTACTTGCGGAAATCGGGCGGAACCACGACCGCTTCAGGGCACAGCTTCAGCGCCTTGAACATCGGCATGGCCGAGCGCACTCCGTACAGCCGCGCCATGTAGCAGCAGGTCGTCACCACCCCGCGCGTGCCGCCGCCAACGATTAAGGGCTTGTCACGAAGCGCCGGATTGTCCCGCTTCTCGACTGCTGCATAGAATGCATCGCAATCAACATGCGCAATCGACAGGGAGAGCAGGGCCGGGTGACTGACGACACGCAACCGCCCGCAGGCCGGGCACCGGTCAAAATCCCCTGTCTTTACAGTGAGGCAGTCGCGGCAAAGGCTTGCCATGTCGCTATTCGTCCGCCTTCCGCATTGCTTGCCCGAAACCTGCCGCCAGACCGGCTCAAACACGTGTTAACTTTTGACAGTATAACTGAAAATCGCGGATCAGCATCCGCGCGAATCGTCAGCAAATTCGGGCCGTATGACCAAAGAGCATTCCAGGACAGTGTTGGTGGTTGAGGACAATGACCTCAACATGCGCCTGTTCTGTGACTTGCTGGGGGCCTACGGGTTCAAGACCTTCCAGTGCCGCGACGGCGCCAAAGCGGTCGAGATCGCCCGCAAGGAGCTGCCGGACCTCATCATCATGGATATCCAGCTGCCGGAAGTGTCGGGTCTCGACATCACGCGCTGGCTCAAGGACGACAAGAAGGTCGCCCACATTCCCGTGCTGGCCGTGACCGCCTTTGCCATGCGTACGGACGAACAGCGTGTGCGCGAAGCCGGCTGCGAAGGCTACCTGTCCAAACCCATCCAGATCGCATCCTTCATCCGGGCGGTGGAAGCGCTGATGCCGAAGGAGCCGGCATGAGCGCACGGATCCTCGTCGTCGATGACATCGAAGCGAACCGCAAGCTGCTCGCCGCCAAGCTTGAAGCACAGTACCATTCGGTGCTCCTCGCCAGCAGCGGCCCGCAGGCGCTCGAGATGGCGAACGAGCACAAGCCCGAAATCATCCTGCTCGACGTTATGATGCCGGGCATGGACGGCTATGAAGTCTGCCGCCGCCTGAAAGCCAATCCGGCCACGAACCATATCCCGGTCGTCATGGTCACGGCGCTCAGCGACGCCGAAGACCGCGTGCGCGGACTTGATGCGGGGGCGGAGGATTTCCTCACCAAGCCGGTCGACGACTTCCTGCTCACATCGCGCGTCAATGCCCTGATGCGCTACAATGCGGTGACGTCCGAACTGCGCCAGCGCGAAGCGAGCGGCCTGAAAGTCGGCGCAGTCGATGGTTCGGCCAGCGACGAGATCGACCAGCCCGCCCGCGTCTTCCTGATCGATGACAACCCGCGCACCTCCGCCCGCACGGCGAACGTGCTGCGCGAGCATGGCCACAAGGTGATGACCTTGCTGGAGTCCGGCAACATGGGCGAGCTTGCGACTGAGCGCACCGATGTGCTGCTCGTCTCGCTGCTGTCGAAAAGCTTCGATCCGCTGAAACTCTGCGCCCACTTCAAGACCAATGACGTGACCCGCGCCGTGTCTATCCTGCTGATCTGTGATCCGCTGGAGCGCGCCAAGGCGGTCAAGGGACTCGAGATCGGCGCCAGCGACATGATCATGGCGCCCATCGATGCGCAGGAACTGGTGGCGCGTGTGCGCACGCAGACCCGCCGTACACGGTATGTCGAGATCCTGCGCGAGCGGGTCGACCGCGGCCTCGAGCTGTCGGTCATCGATCAGCTCACCGGTCTCTACAATCGCCGCTACATGACCAACCAGCTGCAGCAGTTCATGCACCGCGCCGTGAAGGGCGGAAAGCCGCTGTCGGTGATGATGCTCGATATCGACCACTTCAAGCGCATCAACGACACGCTCGGTCACCAGGCCGGTGACGAGGTGCTGCAGGAACTCGCCGACCGCCTGCGCCACAATGTGCGCCCGATGGATGTCGCCTGCCGTCCCGGCGGCGAGGAATTCCTCGTCATACTTCCGGAGACGCCGGGCGAACTCGCCTGCGCGGCAGCGGAACGGGTGCGTCGGGCGATTGCCGCCGACTCGTTCAATGTGCTCAGCGATACCAGGCAGGTCGCCGTCACGGTCAGCGCCGGCGTCGCATCCTTGCTCGGGCCGGACGATACGATGGCCGAGCTTCTGAACCGCGCCGACACGGCGCTCTACCAGGCCAAATCCGGCGGCCGCAACCGGGTCGAGAGCATCGCCGCCTGATTGACAGGCCCCCGTCATCGCGCGACAGGCCGGTAAGCGTTTGATTGCAGGCCGCCCCAGCATGTCCACCCGATTCGCGGCCTTCCGGCACTCCTCCTACGCGCGGTATTTCCTCTCGCGCTTCCTGACATCCTTCTCGGTGCAGATCGTCTCGGTGGCGGTCGCCTGGCAGATGTATGATGTCACCCGCAATCCGGCGCTGCTGGGCTGGATCGGCCTCGTCCAGTTCCTGCCGGCGCTGTCGCTGGTCGTGGTCACCGGCAACGCCGCCGACCGCCTCGGCCGCCGCATGGTGATGGGCGTCGGCGCGCTGGTGATGATGGCGGTCGCGGCCGGCATCCTCGTGCACGTCCTCGATGGGCATTTCGAGCCCGTCTACATCCTCGGCCTGCTCACCCTGCTCGGCACGGCCCGCGCCTTCTACGGGCCGGCGGCCACAAGCCTCGCGGTCAACCTCGTACCGCGCGAAGATTTCCCCAACGCGGTCGGCTGGATCACCTCGTCCTGGCAGATGGCGTCCATCGCCGGTCCGGTGGTCGGCGCCTTGCTCTACGGTCTCTCGCCGCAAGCCGCCTATGGCACCGCCACGGCGCTGCTGGCGGTTGCCGCCACGCTGATCTTCTCGATCCCGAAACCCAACCAGGTTGTCTCGCGCGAGCCGCCCTCGCTCGCCAGCATCCTCGGCGGGTTCCGCTATGTCTGGAAGGACAAGGTCGTGCTCGGCGCGATCTCGCTGGACCTCTTCGCCGTGTTGCTCGGCGGGGCTGTGGCGCTGATGCCCATCTATGCACGCGACATCCTGCATGTCGGCGAGGCGGGCCTCGGCCTGCTGCGCGCCGCGCCGGGCATCGGCGCGATCATTGCCATCGCCCTCATCACGGCCTTCCCGATCCGGGACCATGCCGGCTGGATCCTGCTCGGCGCCGTGGCGATGTTCGGCCTGTCGACTGCCGTGTTCGGGGCCTCCACGCTCGCCTGGCTCTCCATCGCCGCCCTGATGTGCGTCGGCGCCTTCGACATGATCTCGGTCTATGTCCGCGAGATCATCCTGCAGCTCTGGACGCCGGATGAGGTGCGCGGGCGGGTCAACGCGGTGAACTCGATCTTCGTCGGCGCCTCCAACGAACTCGGCGAGACCCGGGCCGGCTTCATGGCGGCCCTGACCGGACCTGTGTTCACCGTCGTGGCAGGCGGATTCGCGGCGATGGGCATCGCGGCGGCCTCGATCGTCATCTTCCCCAGACTGCGCCGCATCCGGCACCTGCAGGAGCGGGCAGAGGTCTAGGTCCCCAAAAGCGAAAACCCGCGCCGAAGGGGCGCGGGTTTCCAGAAATTCCCAGAAGGAACAGGATCTTACTTGATCTTGCCTTCTTTGAAATCGACGTGCTTTTTCGCAACCGGATCGTATTTCCGCTTCACCATCTTCTCGGTCATGGTGCGCGGGTTTTTCTTCGTCACGTAGAAAAAGCCGGTATCTGCCGTCGAATTCAGGCGGATCTTGATAGTGGCGGGTTTTGCCATGGGACGGCTCGCTTGAGGCTAGGGGTGTATCTCGAAAGGGCGCTTATTGGCGGGGTGGACCGGCAAAGTCAAGCCATCCGGCGCGCTGCACTGTTACAGCCGGTCGGTGGCGTGGCCACTCCGGCTCCAGCGCAGGAAGGGCGGGCGGTGCTCCTCGTCGGGTTTGGCCAGCCGCTCGCCGATTTCGCCCAACATGAAGCGGGTCACCGAGGGCAGGTCGAGTTTCATCGCATCGGCGAGCGTCACCCATTGGAGGTCTGACAGTTCGGCCCCGTCAACCGGCGGGCGCTCGTCGATCAGGGCGAGTTCGGCCTCGGCCATGAAGAAGCGCGCATCGAACCGCCGGGGCCGGGACGGCGGGGTCACGGCGCGGCCGATGAAGACGAGTGGCGACAGGTTCGCGACCAGGTCCAGCCTGTGGAATTCTTCCCAGCCGGGCGGTGCTGCATCGGGCATTTCGGCTGACCGCCCCACGATCAGGCCGGTCTCCTCGAAGGTCTCGCGGATGGCCGTCAGCGCAAAGGCGCGCGGAATGCGGCGCGACTGGATGCGCAGCTTTGCCTCGACTTCGGGGCGAAGCTCCTCCCAGGCGATCGCCTTGGAATCCTTGGGATCCACACGTCCGCCGGGGAAGACATACTTGTCGGGCATGAAGGCATTTGTGCCCGCCCGCTTGCCCATCAGCACGCGCGGCTGCGTCTGGTCGCGGCGCACCAGGATCAGCGTTGCGGCGTCACGCGGGCGCAGGCTGGGCACCCCCCGGGTGACCGCGACGCCGTCCTCATCCTTGTCAAAAACCGTGTTCAGCATGAACGACATCATTGATGCCAGAATGGCGATTGCAAGGCGCACTGCACCATGACGTTGGGTCACCACCCTCACCTCCCACGCCCTGCGGGCGCGGGTCCCTCCTCTCCCGCGAGGCGGGAGAGGGGTAAGAGGCGGCGCCAACCCCTCTCCCACACTGCGGGAGAGGAGGGGCCCATTGCGCAGCAATGGGAGGTGAGGGCCTAACGCCGCTTTTTCTTGCCGGCGCCTTTCGGCAGCGAGCGCTTGTCGAACTTGGGCTTGCCCTTGCGCGGCGGGCCTTTGCCGGGCGGGCCGCGGTGGCTGCGCGGCGCCCCTTTCTCCCGCGTGATCGCCTTGCGCGCTTCGCGCCGTCCGGCGGGGGCGGGCATCGGGTCGGAGATCATCTCCAGCAGCAGGCCGCCCTGCAGCGGCGTCACTTCGCGCAGCCGTACACGGACGATCTGGCCGAGCGAGAAGGTCTTGCCCGAGCCACGCGCATAAACGGCCATGGCGGCCTCGTCGTGGATCCAGTAATCCTCGGAGAGCGACGAGATCGGCACGAAACCGTCCGCCCCGCTGCCCGCCAGCGCCACGAACAGGCCCGCTGGCGTGACGCCGGTGATGCGGCCCTCGAATTCCGCGCCGACGCGGTCGGCGAGGAAGATGGCGAGGTAGCGATCGGTCGCGTCGCGCTCGGCCGCCATCGAACGGCGCTCGGTCATCGAGATGTGGCTGGCGATTTCCTCCAGCCGGGCGGCAGAGCGTTCCGAAAGGCCATCCGGCCCAAAGCCGTGGGCGGTGATCAGTGCACGGTGGACCACGAGGTCGGCATAGCGGCGGATGGGCGAGGTGAAGTGGGAATACTTGGCAAGGTTCAGGCCGAAATGGCCGAGGTTCTCTTCCGAATAGATCGCCTGCGCCTGCGAGCGCAGCACCATCTGCTGGATCATGCCTTCATAGTCGCCGCCCCGGATTTCCGCGAGCAGCTTGTTGAACTTGTGCGTCTGCGGACGTTCGCCGATATTCCACTTCATGTCGATCGTCTGCAGGAAGTCCGCAAAGGCCGCGATCTTCGCGTCCGACGGCGTGTCGTGGACGCGGTAGACGACGGGGCTCTTCTTTTCTTCCAGCGTTTCGGCGGCCGCGACGTTCGCCTGGATCATGAACTCCTCGATCAGGCGGTGGGCCTCGAGGCGTTCCTTGGTCGTGATGCCGGTGATCTCGCCTTCGGCGTCGAACTGGATGCGGCGCTCCGGCAGGTCGAGATCGAGCGGGCTGCGCTGGTCGCGCGCTTTCGCGACGGCGGTGTAGGCGCCCCAGAGCGGCTTCAGCACCGTCTCGAGGATGTCGCCGGCCTTGCCGCCCGGCTTGCCGTCGATGGCGGCCTGCGCCTCCTCGTAGGCGAGCTTTGCCGCCGAGCGCATGTTGGCGCGCAAGAAACGGTGGCTGCGCTTGTTGCCGTCCTTGTTGAAGATCATCTCCACCGCAAGGCATGGGCGGAGTTCCCCCTCGCGCAGCGAGCAGGCGTCCGCCGACAGCTCGAACGGCAACATCGGCACGACGCGGTCGGGGAAGTAGGTCGAGTTGCCGCGCTTCTCGGCTTCCTTGTCGAGGGCCGAGCCTTCGGTGACATAGGCGGACACGTCGGCGATGGCGACGATGACCTTCCAGCCGTCTTCCAGTTCTTCGGCATAGACGGCGTCGTCATGGTCGCGGGCGTCATGCGGGTCGATAGTGATCAGCGGCACGCGCGTCAGGTCCGTACGCGGAACATCGGCGGGCTTCTTGGTCTTCGCTTCCTCGATCACGGCGTCGGGAAATTCGACCGGGATGTCATTGGCGTGGATGGCGATCAGGCTGGCCGAGCGCGCATCGGTGATGTGGCCGATCACTTCGGTGATGATGCCGAGCGCCGGGCCATACTGGCGCCGGCCTTGCGGCTTCGGCTGGGCGACGACGAGGTCGCCGTCCTTGGCGCCCTTGCGGTCGGATTCCTGGATCAGAAATTCGCGGCGCTCCTTGCGGCTTGCCGGCGTCACGCGCCCGCCATGCGCCGTGCGCTCGTAGAGGCCGACGATCTTGTCGCTGACGCGCTTTTCCAGCAGCGTGACGACATAGGCGCGCCATTCGCCATTGTCGCGCCCGGCGATCTTGCAGATTGCGCGGTCGCCCTTGGCCGGCGCGCGGCTGCGGTTCTTGCCCGAGGGCCCGCCATAGACGAGTTCCGGGCCGAACAGGCCATTGTCGCCGACGCATTGGCCGATCAGGTCGCCGTCGCGGGTCTGGCGGGTGAACTCGACCAGACCGCTCGGCGGGGGGCGGTCCGCCTGCGCGAAACTCCGCTTGCCGGTGCGCTCCAGCTTGCCTTCGCGCTCCAGCTCCTCGAGCACTTCGCGCAGCACGGCGCGCTCACGCCCCTTCACCTTCAGGCCCTTGGCGATATCGGCCTTGGAGGTGGCTTCGGGGTGTTCCTTGAGGAAATCGAGGACGGTCTGGCGGTCAGGAAAGCTCATGTGGCCGCATATAGGGGAGTTCGCGGCGGAATGCTTGGGGAAAGTGTTTTTCCTTCTGCACGCTCTTGATGCGCGTCACCCTCGACCGGCGAAGCCGGTCTGAGGGCCCATCTCCCGGCGGTGCCAAAAGCTCAATCGTTGAGTTTTGAGCGTTCGCGCACTTCCTCACCAATGAACAGATAGCGCAGCCGAATTTTCAGATACGCGAGCAGACCCAACAGGTGCCGGTTTTCAACTTGAGTCATTCCGTCGTCTAAGAAACCGCGAGTGTTGTTCAAAGGGTCGTCATTGTGGTCGTATATCTCAGTAAATTCGAATATCACCCGAATCGCCCTTTCGCTGACAAATGAGTTCGCGTGTAGAGTCGATGAATAGCCATCTATTTCTAGAGATGTCTCGACCACCGACCTCTCAGCGATACTGTCGATGTCTGTCTTTTCAATCTTGGTAGCAGGAACCACGGGGTCCGAAGAGGGAAGCCCAAAGTAATATTCGTGCGAGTTGCTCAAGAATGGCAGAAACTTTATCTTCCATTCCTCGGTGAACAGCCGCCACTCCCGCTCATGATACTCCTCGGTAATGGACTTCGATAAATGTTGAGCTCGAAGTAACAAGCGCGCCGCATTCACCCAAGCAATATTTCGGGTCGGCGCGTCGGAGTCGATCACTAACCATGCTCGTTCGACTCCGCGGCAAGCTGCGTCGAGTGCTCTCTGCGAGCGGTGGACGAGTTCAGATCGATAGTATTGGTTGATTGCGAAAAAGAGACCGCTACCGGCGGCGAATGCACCTGCGGAACCCGCCGCGCTGTTCGCATCAATTTGAATAATTGCAGGCAATCCAAGCGAGATTGAATGGGCAGCACAAACAAGCGACGACAGAAGCAAAAGTGCGCCTAGCGCAGGAAATATCTTTAGGAAGACGAAAGTCTGAAGTTTGGTTGAAAGCCGTAGTTCGTTGGAATCAATTCGCATACGTCAGCTTCTTGTGCCCGCCGTCGGCTGTTTCATCGGGTCGATGGCAGTGAGCGCAAACGACTTCGCCTGGGCGCCCCATTCGCCGGTCAGCATTTCGTAGTGCAGGTGGCGCGGGATCTTGTAGCTTGCGGTGTTGCCCATCACGCCGATCACCTTGCCGGCGGCGACCTTTTGGCCTTCGGCGAGGCCGGGCGCGAAAGAGTCGAGGTGGGCATAGCGTGTGAACACGCCATTGCCATGGTCGATCACCAGCATGTTGCCGAAATCGTCCCGGTACGTCTTTTCCTTCACGGTGCCGCCGCCCGCTGCATACACGTCGACCGGGGCGGAGCTGTAATAGTCAATGCCCTTGTGGTTAGAGAAGCTGCGCGGGCCGAAGCCCGAGGAGAAGCAGCCATCGGCGACCGGCGCGACCGCGAGCGTGACTTTGCCGTCAACCGTGACGAAGGGTGAAAAAGGCGCGATCACGAGGTCTGCGTCCGTGGCCGGACGATTGGCGACCGTCATGCCGGGGCAGACTGACATCGTATCCGAAAACACGCTGGGCTCCGGCTTTGGCGGGGCGGGCGCGGGCGTTTCGGCAACCGGCGGCGGCGTAGTCTTCACCGCTTCCGTCGTCGCGCAGGCCGCAGCGACGACCGCAACGCCGCCGAGCAGCGCATGTGAGTACCGGATGCGGACCATGACGTCGCCCCTCAAGAGACCGGCGGGAACACTACTCCCAACTCGAGCGCAGGTCTATTCCGCGCGGGGATTACCAATTGGTTACGCCGGCTGTGCCTTGCAGGCAGGGGCCGCGCGTCTCCGGGCTATCACTCCGCTGCCGGCTTCTTCTTCGCGGGCGCTTTCTTCTTGGCGGCAGGCTTTTTCGCCGCTGCCTTCTTCGGCGCAGCCTTTTTCTTGCCCGTGCCGCTGCCAGCCTTGGCGTTCACCAGTTCCAGCGCGGCTTCCAGCGTCACGGTCTCCGGCGCCATGTCCTTCGGCAGGGTGGCGTTGACCTTGCCCCACTTCACATACGGGCCGTACTTGCCGGCGAAGACTTCGACCGCGCCGCCGTCCGGATGCTCGCCCAGAGATTTCAGCGCCTGCGCGCCGCCGCGTCCGCCGCCGGCAGCTGCGCGGGCGCGTTTCTCGGCGATCAGGTCGACTGCGCGGTTGATGCCGATCGAGAACACCTCGGTCGGGTCCTTCAGGTTCGCATAGGTCTTGCCATGTTGCACGTAAGGCCCGAACCGGCCGAAGTTTGCGAGGATCATCTCGCCATCTTCCGGGTGCGGACCAATCTCGCGCGGCAGGCTGAGCAGCTCGACCGCGCGCGACAGCGTCAGCGTGTCGGGGCTGTCAGACTTGGCAAGGCTCGCCCGCTTCGGCTTCTCGCCATTCTCCATCTCGACATAGGGGCCGAACCGGCCGGACTTCAGCAGGATCATCACGCCCTTCTCGGGGTGGATGCCGATCTCGTTGCCGTCGGGATTGATCCCCGCCGCATCGCCGTCGCCCGAGAACTGGCGCGTGTATTTGCATTCGGGATGGCGCGAGCAGCCGACGAAGGCGCCGAACTTGCCGAGCTTCATCGACAGCTCGCCTTCCTTGCACAGCGGGCACAGGCGCGGGTTTTCGATCGGGTTGCCGTCAGCGTCCTGGCGCGGGAAGACGTGCGCGCCGAGCGCTTCGTTCAGCGCGTCCAGCACGTGCGTCACGCGCAGGTCCTTGGTGCCGTCGATGTCGCTGGCGAACTGTGTCCAGAAATCGCGCAGGAAGGCTTTCCAGTCGAGCTTGCCGTCGGAGATGACGTCCAGCTTCTCCTCGAGCCCGGCGGTGAAATCATACTCCACGTAGCGCGCGAAGAAATTCTCAAGGAAGGCCGTGACCAGCCGGCCCTTGTCCTCCGGCACCAGCGCCTTGCCTTCAACGCGGACATAACCGCGGTCTTCCAGCGTCGACATGGTGGAGGCGTAGGTCGAGGGCCGGCCGATGCCGAGTTCCTCAAGACGCTTGACCAGCGAGGCTTCGGTATAGCGCGGCGGCGGCGTCGTGAACGACTGGTTGGCGTCGGCCTTCACGAGGTCGGCATGCTGGCCCTCGGTCATCTTCGGCAGACGGCCTTCGGCCTCGTCATCGTCGTCGCCGGCGTCATGACCTTCCGTGTACAGCTTGATATAGCCGTCGAACACCAGAACCTGGCCGGTCGCGCGCAGGCCCGCGCGCTTGTCCTTCGAGGTGAGGTCGATCGTCGTGCGCTCGAACAGCGCCGTTTCCATCTGCGAGGCCACCGCGCGCCGCCATATCAGCGTGTAGAGCTTCATCAGGTCGCCGTCGCCGCGATAGTCTTCGGGGCGCAGGTTGAAGTCGGTCGGGCGCACGGCCTCGTGGGCCTCCTGCGCGTTCTTCGCCTTCGACGAATAGCGGCGGGTGTTTTCCGGCAGGTAGCGCGCGCCGTAGTTGGACTGGATCATCTGGCGGGCGGCGGCATAAGCCTCCTCCGCCATGTTGACGCCGTCGGTCCGCATATAGGTGATGCGGCCTTCCTCGTAGAGTTTCTGCGCGGCCTGCATGGTGCGCTTGGCATTGAAGCCGAGCTTGCGGCTCGCTTCCTGCTGCAGGGTCGACGTGATGAACGGCGGCGGCGGATTGCGCTTCACCGGTTTCGCCTCGACCGAGGTGACCGAGTAGCCACCAGCGCGGACGATCTCCAGCGCGCGGTCGGCGTCGCCCTTGTTGCCGAGCGTGAATTTCTTCAGCGTCTCGCCGTCCAGGCTGTGCAGGCGAGCCTCGAACGCGGTGCCATCCGGCGCGCGCAGTTCGGCGGCGATGTTCCAGTATTCCTGCGGACGGAAGAGTTCGATCTCGTTCTCGCGGTCGCACACGATGCGCAGCGCCACGGACTGCACGCGCCCGGCCGAGCGCGAGCCCGGCAGCTTGCGCCACAGGACCGGCGAGAGATTGAAGCCGACGAGATAGTCCAGCGCCCGGCGCGCGAGGTAGGCATCCACCAGCTCGCCATCGATCTGGCGCGGATGTTCCATCGCCGTGGTCACGGCACTCTTGGTGATGGCGTTGAACACTACGCGCTCGACATGCACGTCTTTCTTAAGCGCCTTGCGTTTCTTCAGTGCTTCCACGAGGTGCCAGGAAATGGCTTCGCCTTCGCGGTCAGGGTCGGTCGCGAGGATCAGGGTGTCGGCGTCCTTGAGGGCGCCTGCGATTTCGGAAATCCGCTTCGCCGACTTGGCATCCGCCTCCCAGACCATCTCGAAATCATTGGCCGGATCGACCGAGCCATTCTTCGACGGGAGGTCGCGGATATGCCCGTAGGAAGCCAGGACCTTATAGTCCTTGCCCAGGTACTTGTTGATCGTCTTGGCCTTGGCGGGCGACTCTACGACGACAAGCTTCATGCGGATTCCCAGTCAGTTCATGGTCGCAGCGTTTACCCGAAAACCGGTTCCCGGATTGCGGAACGCCGCTTCAAGGGCGGCAGACATGGTTCGGGCAGGGAGGCCTTGTCAAGGCCGCCGCAGAGTCAGCCGTCTTCGCGGTAGGCGACGAAAGCGAGGGCCACGAACAGCACGAAGAGGGGCGGGGACCAGGCCGCAACAGGCGGCGGCGCGGCGCCTGTGGCCCCGAGGCTCGCCGAAAACTGGGTGAAGAAATAGAGGTCCACGGCGGCCAGGACACCGGTCGCCAGCAGCCGCGATGTGCCGCCCAGTCGCTGCAGGCGCAGGCACGCGAGCGCCCCGATCAGCGCCATCGCGACGAACAGGATGGGCGTCGCCGTCAGCGCATACCAGCGCATCGTGTAGCGCGAGGCGTCGAGCCCGGCGGCCTTGGTGTCATAGATGAAGCCGGGCAGGTCCCAGAAGCCGATCGTGTTCGGCGAGGCGAACTTGTCGAGCAGCGTCACCGCGTCCAGCGAAGTCGGGATGGCAAGGTTCGCCTTGCGCTCCGGCGGCTGGTTGGGAAGGTTCTCGACGAGGTTCTCAAGCTGCCAGAAGCCGTCGTTCAGCGTCGCCTTCTCGGCGTCGATGCGGCGCACGAAGGCGAAGTCGCTGGTTGGCTTGCGGCCGGAATAGAGACGCTGCTCCTCGATGATCTTCACGTCGCGCAGCGTGCGCCCCGAATCTTCCACCTTGCGGGCGTGGATCACGAACTGGCTGGTGTCGTCGCCCTGGCGCAGCCAGATGCCGGTGTCGGCAACCGCCAGCGTCTCCTGCCCGATCTGCAACAGCCGGGCACGCTCGAACTCGAACGACTGGGTGAGGCGGGCGGCGAAGGGATTGAGCACGAGGGAAGAGAACAGGCCGAGGCCGACCGACAGCACGATCACCGGGGTCAGGAACCGCCAGGCCGACAGCCCGCTGGCGCGGATGATCGACAGCTCCGAGCGCCGGTTCAGCCGCGTGAAGGCGAGCATGCAGGCCGCCAGCAAGGCGAAGGGCAGGGTCTGCTCGATCAGCAGCGGCATCTTCATCAGCGACAGGCGCAGCGCGCTGACGAGGCTGAGGCTGACATCGCCGCCGACGGTGCGCAGCTGTTCCACCACGTCGATCATCAGGATCGCCAGCAGCAGCAGGCTGAGCACCATGATGAGGCCCGACAGGCACTCTTTCAGGATATAGGTCTGGATGCGTGACAGGAACGGCATCAGACAACCGCCTCATCGCGCGAGATCAGCACACCGCCCATCGGTGGCGGCCGTTTCCCGATATTGCGCCCGCGTCCGAAATAGACCCAGGACAAGCTGGCGATCACCAGCAACGGCACGGCCCATTGCACGGCGTTCAGCGCCGGATCGTTGGCCGCCTCGGACTGCAGCGCCAGCTGCACGATCAGGACCAGCGCCGCGGCGCCGGTCGCGAAGCCGATCCGCTTGGAATAACCCTGCCGGCTGAAGTCGCCGCCCAACACAGCGACGATGGCCAGTAGCGCCATCACGATATTGAGCAGCGGCGTCGTCAGGCGCGCATGCGCTTCGGCGAGGAAGCCGTCGGCTTCCTTGTTCTGGAAGTAGTCCTTGCGGTCGACGAAGAACAGTTCGTGCAGGTATTTGTCCGACGCCTTCAGGATCAGCTCGGAGTCTTCCTTCATGAACTCGGTCAGGTCGAACATGTACTGGTCGAACTCGAGGATCGACAGTTGCTGGTTCGGATCGAGCTGCTGGCTCAGCGCGTCTCGCAGCAGCAAAGTCGGGCGGCCTTCCACGCTGACCAGCGCCGCCGAACGGGCGAGGATGTCGGTCGGATAGTCCGGGTCCGTCATGTCGGAGATCAGCACACCGCGCAGCTCGCCGTTCACCTGCTCGCGCGCGTAGAAGGTCAGGCGTTCACCGTTCGTCGTGAACTGGCCGGGCCGGATCAGGGCGGCGGCGAGGTCTGCCCGCGCCACCGCGACGGCTTCGCGCATGGTGCGCTGCGCGGCGGGTTGCACCCAGAGGTTCACCGCGAGGTGCAGCACGGCGCACATCACCGCCAGCCGCAGCACGGGCGAGGCGACCTGCCAGCGCGTCATCCCGGCGGCCTGCGCCACCACGATCTCGGAATCCTTGTGGATCCGGTTGAGCGACCAGACGGCGCCGACGAAGATGGCCAGCGGCGTCAGCAGGGCGACCACCTGCGGCGAGCCGAGCATGACAATATAGAAGTAAGTCAGCGCCGACTGGCGGTTTTCGAGGATCAGGTCGGTCCGCGACAGCCCCTGCGCCAGCAGCGCCATCATGACGAGCCCGCCGACGATGATCACCACCGCCTGCAGGATCTGACGGAACAGATGGGCCTGGATTTTGGTCATCGGGGCGGGGCGGCAGACACTCTGGCTGTAAAAACAGGTGGGTAAGTCGGGTGATTTCCCTTGCTAACGAGTTGCGCTTGGCGCGTCGATGCTTAGTTTCCGCTCACAACGGAGTTTCCACACATGAAGATTACATTCGCAGAAAGCGGCAAGGCGGACATCGCGGCCTTTATCGTAGACGAAGGCGACAAGCTGCCGGCCGCGGCGGCCGCGCTCGACAAGGCCTCGGGCGGCCTGCTCAGCGAGGCGCTGGAAGGCGGCCGGTTCGACGGCAAGGCCGGCCAGCACGCCTTGATCGTGCTGCCGAAGGGCGGCGAGGCCCGCCGCGCCGTACTGATGGGCGGCGGCAAGGCCAAGAAGCGCGATGCCCGCACCCTTGAGAATATCGGCGCACACCTTGTGAAAGCCGTGGCCTCCAGCGGTTTCAAGACCGCCTCGATTGCAGCGCCTGACGCCGAATCAGCGGCCCGAATCGCGGCGGGTGCCAAGCTCGCTGCGTATCGTTTCGATACCTACTTCACCAAACTGAAGTCCGACCAGAAGCCGAGCCTGTCCGGCCTCACAGTGGTCACGCCGGACCCGAAAGCAGCGAAGGCGGCCTACGGCCCGCTCGATGCGGCCACCGACGGCACCTACCTCGCCCGTGACCTCGTCAACCTGCCTCCGAACGACCTCTATCCGGCCTCGTTCGCCGAACGCATCAAGGAACTCTCGGCGCTCGGCGTCGAAGTCGAGGTGCTCGGCGAGAAGGAAATGAAGAAGCTCGGCATGGGCGCGCTGCTGGGCGTCGGCCAGGGCTCGGTGAAGGAAAGCCAGCTCGGCATCATGAAATGGAACGGCGGCAAGGCCGGTGAGGATCCGGTGATCCTTGTCGGCAAGGGCGTCTGCTTCGACACGGGCGGCATCTCGCTGAAGCCCGGCCCCGGCATGGAAGAGATGCGCGGCGACATGGGCGGCGCAGCGGCCGTGACCGGCACGATGCGGGCGCTGGCGCAGGCGAAAGCCAAGGTCAACGTCGTAGGCCTCATCGGCCTCGTCGAGAACATGCCGGACGGCAACGCGATCCGCCCCGGCGACATCCTCCGCTCGGCCTCCGGCCAGACGATCGAAGTGCAGAACACCGACGCCGAAGGCCGCCTCGTGCTGTGCGACGTGCTCTGGTACGCGCAGGAACACTTCAAGCCGAAAGCCATCGTCGACCTCGCGACGCTGACCGGCGCGATCGTCATCTCGCTCGGCCACCACCATGCCGGCCTGTTCTCGAACAGCGACGACCTCGCCGAAGAACTGACCAAGGCCGGCCTTGCTGAAGGCGAGCGTGTCTGGCGCATGCCGCTCGGCTCCGAGTACGACTCCCTGATCAAGTCCAAGTTCGCCGACATGCGCAATATTGGCGGCCGCGCAGCGGGCTCGATCACGGCGGCGCAATTCCTGAAACGCTTCATCAAGGACGGCGTGCGCTGGGCGCATATCGACATCGCCGGCGTGGCCTGGGTCGAAGGCGAGAAAGCCCCGACCGATCCGAGCTGGGCCTCCGGCTACGGCCCGCGCCTGCTGACGAAGTGGATTACGGACAACTACGAGTAATACCCAAGTCCGCTCACCCCCGCGAAGGCGGGAGTCCCGGGCGGCAGGAAATACCCGATCCCCGCCTTCGCGGGGATGAGCGGAGTGAGGGATGACCGAAACGATCCGCCCCGAATGGTGGTTCTACCACCTCTCGCGCTCGGCGCTGGAGGTGGCGGCGCCGCCGCTGATGCAGAAATGCCTCGAGGCCGGGTGGAAAGTGCTGGCCGTCTCGCCGAACCTCGAGCGGCTTGCGAAACTCGACGCCGCGCTCTGGACCTTCGACGACGCCTCCTTCCTCCCGCACGGCCAGGCCGAAGCCCCCGGCCTCGACGCCGCGCGCCAGCCGGTGCTGCTGTCGGCGAAGCTGAAGAATGCCAATGACGCGGATGCGCTCGTGCTGATGGACGGCACGGACTCGCCGGTCGAGGCGCCGTTCAAGCGCTGCATGGTGATCTTCGAGGACGGCGACCGGGACACCCGCGCCAAAGCCCGCGAACAGTTCAAGGCCGCCAAGGACTCCGGCCTCGTCACCCGCTACTTCCAGCAAACCTCCGCAGGCGGATGGAAAGAGGCTGGGGTTTAGGGATCAACCTGCCAAAGTACGCAACGCTCATCCTGAGCGAAGTCGAAGGATGTGCCACGCAGCGCAGCGCAAGCCCCGGCTCTCCTTCGACTTCGCTCAGGATGAGCCGTTCGCGGGGGTGAGCGCCTAACCAGGTGAAGCCTTCTTCACGAACTCTGACTTCAGTCCCATCGCGCCGATGCCGTCGATCTTGCAGTCGATGTCATGGTCGCCGTCGACGAGGCGGATGTTCTTGACCTTGGTGCCGCGCTTCACGACCAGTGAGCTGCCTTTGACCTTCAGGTCCTTGATCACCGTCACGGTGTCGCCGTCCGCAAGTGGGTTGCCGACTGAATCCCGGATGACCTTGTCGCCGTCGGCCTTCGGCGCGGCGGCTTCCCATTCATGCCCGCACTCGGGACAGATCAACAGCGGGCCATCCTCATAGGTGAGGACGGATTCGCATTCGGGGCAGGCGGGCAGGTCTTTCATGCCACCGGCCTAAGCGGCGCATGCTCGGCGCGCAATCAGGCTTTCGGCCGCAGCACCATCTGCGAGCACCGGAAGAGCGCCATGCGCTTGCCCTTGTCGCTGGTGACTTCGCAGTCCCAGACCTGGGTGGAGCCGCCGATGTGGACGGGCGTCGCGACGGCGTGGACCCGGCCTACGAGGGCGGTCGAGAAGAAGTTGGTCTTCAGCTCGATCGTGGTGAAACCGGTCGCGCCGTCCTTGATGTTGGCGACGGTGCCATAGCCGCAGAGGGAGTCGGCGAGGGTGACGACGGCGCCGGCGTGCAGGAAGCCGTTCGGCGCGTGATGGTGCGGCGCGATGTCGAAATAGCCCTCGAACCGGTCGCGCGCGGCATGGGTCACGACCATGCTGATATGGCCGGGCAGCTTGCCCTCGGCGCGCTGGTTGAAGCGTTCGGGCGTCAGGTCGCTGTCGGGCAGAGTGTAGGTCATCGCGGACTCCGTCATCTTTCAGGACCTATGGTGCCTTGCGGCGGGGCACAAGGCCGCAGTTCGCTCAGGATGAGTGTTGCGTTGCTGACCCCTATTCCGCCGCGCGGGCGACGTCGCGGCGGTAGTGGCGGGTGGACATCAGCAGGCAGACGATGCTGGCGGCGTTGAACAGGAGGATGATCTCCAGCGCGCGGGCGAGCGGCTGGGCGGCGCCGGTGGCGGTGAAGTGGTCCGACAGGAGCCCGGCGATCAGCGGGCCGCAGCCGATGCCGATCAGCGTGAGGCAGAACAGCATGAAGGCGGAGGCAAAGGATCGCATACGGAGCTTCACGAGTTCCTGCGAGGCGGTGTAGGCGACGCTGGCATAGATGAGGCCGATGAAGCTGGGCACGAGGTTCCAGGCGTAGGCGAGCTCGACAGTCGGCGCGCGCAGGAACATCCAGGCGAAGGGGATGGCGACGGCGGCGCAGAGCGCGATGATGGCCGGCCGCCAGCGCATGTCGCGCTTCGAGAGCGTATCGCAGACGCGGCCGAGGACGACGGCGCCGAGGCTGCCGACGCCGCCGATCAGGAGGCCGAGCGGGAGCGCGACCTGTCCGGGCGTCAGCGTGTAGGTGCGCTGCAGGTGGCTGGAGGTGAAGACGAGGAAGGCGTTGGCCGAGATACAGATCAGCAGGCAGCCGGCGAGGAGCCAGAGATAGGACGTCTGGCCGAGCAGGAATTTCATCGTTTCGCCGAGGGTGGGCGCGGGGCCGTCGTCCGTGCGCTGATCGGCGAGGCCGCGGACCGGTTCCCTGACGCCGAAGCGGACGAGCAGGGCAAGCAGCAGGCCGGGTACGCCCGCGATGAAGAAGGCCGCGCGCCAGCCGTAGAGCTCGTAGACATAGCCGCCGAGAGCGAAGCCGGCGAGGATGCCGAAGCCGATGCCGCAGGTGTAGATGCCGAGCGCGGTGGCGCGTTCCTGCGGCGGGTAGAGGTCTGCGATCATCGAGGTCGCCGGCGGCGTGCCGCCTGCTTCGCCGACACCAACGCCCATCCGTGCAAGGAGCAGCTGCCAGTAGGTCTGCGCGACGCCCGAAAGCGCGGTCATCAGCGACCAGACGCCGAGGGCGAGCGCGATGATGTTGCGCCGGTTGCCCCGGTCGGCCCAGAGGGCGACGGGGATGCCGAGCGTGGCATAGAAGGCGGCGAAGGCGAGACCGGTAAGCCAGCCGATCTGGCCGTCGGTCATCTGGAAATGGTTCTTCAGCGGCTCGAGCAGGATCACGAGGATCTGACGGTCGACATGGTTGAACGTGTAGGTGAGCGTCAGCACGGCCAGCACCCAGGCGCGGCCCGGGATTTTTGGCGCCGCAGCGGGCAGGGTGTTCGGGGTCATGCCCGGGTCTCCAGGTCGGTGAGGAAATCGGTGATGGCGGAGATGGCGGGCGCCTCGTCGAGGATCGGCGCATGACCGACACGGGGCACGACCGCGAGGCGCGCATCGGGATGGCGGCGGACCATCTCTTCTGCGGTTGCCTGCGAGAGGATGTCGGACGTCTCGCCGCGCACGATCAGCAGCGGCGCTTTCTTCAGGCCGCCGAACAGGCGCCACATGACAAAATTCGTCAGCGCGCCGGGCTTCACCTTGCCGAGGCCTTTGGCGATGTTCGGGTCGTAGTCGAGCACGGGCCGTCCGTCCGGCATTTCCTTGTAGGTGCGGCGGGCGAAGTCCATCCAGCGCTCTTCCGGCATGTCGGGGAAGGCCGCGCCCTGGATGGCTTTCACGGCGGCGGCTGCGCTCGGCCAGTCGGTGACGGGCTGGACCTTGCCGGCATAGCCGGCGATGCGCGCGATGCCGGTCTTCTCGACGACCGGTCCGACATCGTTGAGCACGATGCCGGCGATGCGTTTCGGCATCTTGCGCATCATCATCAGCGAGATCAGGCCGCCCATCGAGGTGCCGATCAGAGCAACTCGGGCGAGGCCGAGCTTGTCGAGCAGGCGGCCCATGTCCTCGGCGTAGACTTTCGGATTGTAATGATCTGCATCGGGATCATACGCGGACTTGCCGCGCCCGCGCACGTCCACGGCGACGAACCGGAAGCGGCCGGGCAGGGCGGCGATCATCGGTTCGAAATCCTTGTGGTTGCGCGTGAGGCCGTGGATGCACAGAACGGTCAGCCCGGCCGTCTCCGGTCCGTAGGATTTCGCGTAGAGCGCGAGCCCGTCCGCCGATGTCCACGTGATGTCGGTGCCAGCGTCCAGCATGGTCCGTGTGCCTCCCTCGGTTGACGGAAGCTGATGTCCCGTTTCAACGCCTGTTGAAGACTTTGCAGGAAAGCGTACAGGATGCAAGCAGTCCGCAGGCCGCCGGTCCAAACCTGCTTTGACTTTCGCCGCCCAAAGGGCACATACTGCATTTGAATTCCATGCCGAGGACACGCCGCTGAGCGCCCGCAAGTCGACTCCCCCTCCGAAAACCGACCGCCGCACCGCCATTCTGGATGCGGCGGAGGCCGAATTCAGTGCGCATGGCTATGACGGCGTCACGCTGCGCACCATTGCCAAGCGGGCGGGCGTCGATCTCGCGCTGCCGAACTATTATTTCGGCCCGAAGGAATCGCTGTTCGAAGCGGTGTTCCTGCGCCGCGCCGAAATGCTGAACGCCTGGCGCGAGGATGCGCTGAATGCGGCGCTGGCCGCTGCGCATCCGGGGGCGCCATCGGTAGAGGCGATCGTGCGGGCCTATATCGAGCCGATGCTGAAGGCGGATCATCTCGCCGATCCGGCCTGGAAGAATTACTACGCCCTCGTGGCCTACGTGAACAACACGCCCGGTTGGGGCGGACGGCTGATGGCGGCCCACTTCGACCCGCTGATCCGCAAGTTCCTCGACGCGCTGCGCCTAGCGCTGCCCAGCATGGACGAGAAGGATCTCTACTGGGGCTATCACTGCTTTTCCGGCGCGATCACGCTGGTGCTGGCCCAGACCGGACGGATCGACTTCCTGTCCGGCGGCGTCTGCCGGTCCGAAGACCTGAGCGACGCCTGCGAGCACATGATCCCGTTCATCACCGGCGGCTTTGAAGCCGCCCGCCGCGCTGCGCCGGCAGCCCGGCCGCGTCCGCAACGCGTGAAAAGCTCCGCGCACTGATTTCCCTGATCCCAAGAAAAAGGGGCGGCGCCTTCTGACGCCGCCCCAAGGGGGCTTTCTGGTCGGCCCGGCCCACACCGTGGCCGGACCGGGGAGGAAACGCCAGAGGCCCTTAGAAGTTGTAGTCTACGCCGAAGGTGACCGTGCGCGGGTCGCCGTAGAAGCCGGTCAGCACGCCTTCCAGGCCGAGCGCCGGGGCGCCGACGGCGTTGAGGAAGTTGTAGCCCGACACGCGGTAGCGCTCGTCGGACAGGTTCTTGCCGCTCAGCGTGAACCCCCACGGGCTGCCGTTTTCCTGCCAGCGCAGGCTGAGGTCGAGCAGCGTGAAGGCTTCCTGGTCGATCGGGGTGGGCGTTTCGAACTGACTCGAGTCGCCGCGATAGGACGTCAGCTGGCTGACGATCAGGCGGCCATCCTTCTGGAGGATGTTGAACGGCGTGTCGTAGGAGAGGCGCAGGCTGCCGGTCCATTCCGGCGTGTTCTGGACGACGCGCTGGTCGGCGAGGTTGGTCGGCACGCCGCCCACGATGACGATGAACTCGTCGTACTGGGCATTGATGTAACCGATGGCCGTCGATGCCGTGAACATGTCCGAGTCGTTGAAGATCTCTTCGCCGAGGATGGCATTGCTCTCGAGTTCGACGCCCCAGAGGGTGGCCGCGCCGGCGTTGGTGGTGACACCGGCAAAGCTTTCGAAGATGCCGTCATTGTTGGCGTCGACGCCGACCGAACCCGGGATCTGCACGTCCTTGTAGTCCATGTAGAAGCCCGCGAGGCTGGAGCGCAGGCGGCCGCCGAACATGTTCGACTTCCAGCCGATCTCGTAGCTGTCGACTTCTTCCGGTTCGAACAGCATGAAGGCTTTGACTTCGTCCGGCGAGACGACGGTATCGCCGTTGAGGTCGATGGCGAGCGTGGACTGGCCGCGCGGATCGAACGAGCCGCCTTTGAAGCCCTGGGCGTAGGTGGCGTAGACGGTGTGGTCGTCCACCGGCTTGTAGGTCACCGAGACGCGCGGGCTGAAATCGTCGAAGGTTTCCGAGCCTTCGAAGTTCGAGGTGGTTTGGATCGGAATGCCGTTGCCGCCGAAGAATTCGGAGAAGCCGCCGACATAGTTGCGGCGCAGAACGGTCGAGGTGCGCTCGTCTTCAGTGTAACGGCCGCCGACGGCGATCGAGAGCTTGTCGGTCAGGTCGTAGGTGAAGTCGGCGAATACCGACCAGGTTTCCGTGCCCACTTCGCCGAAGGTCTGCGCGGTGAAGCCCGTGAAAGCGGTCGTGCTGTTGATCAGGTTCAGGAGTTCGCCCGTCGTGAACAGGCCGACATCGAACACGGTGCCGGAATTGGCATCCAGATAGTACGCGCCGATGATGCCGTTCAGGCGGTCGCCCGAATAGTTAATCTGGAATTCGTTCGAGAGCTGATCATTCGTGTAGATCGCCGGCACGTCGACGTCGACCGCGGGCAGCGAGTCGAAGTCGATCGGCGAGGTGCCTTCGTCCTCTCTGTAGGCGAGGATGTTCTTCAGAGTGATGTGGTCGTTGACTTCGTACTCGGCGACCAGAGAGCCACCTTTCACTTCAACATTCTGCTTCACGACATCGAGACCGGCGCGCGTGTCGTAGACATTGCTGAGCACCGGATACTCGAACGGCGCCGAGAGATCGGGAATGAGGCGGTGGCCCTGTCGGGCGTTCGACTCGTCGTTCATGTAGTCGCCGGCCACCCGGATCTGGAAGTTGTCGGTGACGTCCCATTCGGCCGAGAGGCGGTACGCTGCGACGTCCTTGTTGTAGTTTTCCTCACCGGTGAACAAGTTGTCGCCGAAGCCGTCGCGCGTGAAGAAGGCGAGACCGCCGCCGACGCGAACGGTGTCGGAGAGTGGCACAGAGCCCGACGCGACGATGTCGGCCTGGTTGTAGGAACCGTAGGCGCCGCGCGCCTTGAACATGGGCTCGTCAGCGAGGCCCTTGGTAACATATTTCACCGCCCCGCCGATCGTGTTGCGGCCGTAGAGCGTTCCTTGCGGGCCGCGCAGGACCTCGATGCGCTCGACATCATAGACTTCCAGCACAGCGCCCTGCGGACGGTTCAGATAAACGTCGTCAACATAGATGCCGACGCCCGATTCAAAGCCCGAAACCGGGTCCTGTTGGCCGACGCCCCGAATGAAGGCGGAGAGGGTGTTGTTGGTGCCGCGCGAGACTTCGAGGGTCACGTTGGGCGAGATCTTGGCGACTTCGTCGAGCGTCTGGACGCCAAGCTGGGCGAGCAGGTCGCCGTCGAAGGCCGAAACCGACAGCGGCACGTCGAGCAGGTTTTCCTCGCGGCGCTGGGCGGTGACGACCACCGCGCCGAGCCGGCGGTCCTCGGACGCGGCCGGAGCGGCGTCTTCCTGCGCGGCGGTGGTTTCTTCCTGCGCGTAGCCTGCCATCGGCGTCAGGGCCGACGCCGCCATTGCGGCAATAAGGAACTTGTTGAGATGTGCAGCCATGAATGTCCTCCCGGGACTGGTGAATGGAATTTTTTGTGACTCAACAGGTGTTGAGTTTTTTCAACAGGCGTTGAAAATGCACAGGTCGGCTGGGCTGTCAATCAAAGTCGCCGCGGGGAGGAAATTGTTCCCTGCGGGCGTTGCATTCGGGAGACAGGCTGCCCCGGACGCCGCCTGATTGCAGGCGGCTGTTGCAGGCCGGGGGTCAGCCCGCTATAGGCGCCGCAACTCCATAACTTGCAGCTTCAGGAAGCCCTCATGGCCGTTCAGCGTACCTTTTCCATCATCAAGCCCGACGCCACCGAGCGTAACCTCACCGGCGCCATCAATGCCGTGATCGAGAAGGCCGGCCTGCGCATCATCGGCCAGCGCCGCATCCAGATGACCAAGGCCCAGGCCGAGCGCTTCTATGGCGTGCACCGTGCCCGCCCGTTCTTCGGCGAGCTGGTGGACTTCATGACCTCCGGCCCGGTGGTCGTGCAGGTGCTTGAAGGCCCGGACGCCGTTGCGAAATACCGTGAAGTCATGGGCGCCACCAACCCGGCAGACGCCGCCGACGGCACCATCCGCAAATTGTTTGCCAAGTCGATCGGCGAGAACTCGGTGCACGGCTCGGACTCGGCCGACAATGCCGCGCTCGAAATCGTCCAGTTCTTCTCGGAAGCTGACCTGACCGCCTGAGTCCAGGCCAGCCGCTTCGATACAAAAGCCGGCCGAGTTCGCCTGGCCGGCTTTTTTGTGCCTTCCGTGACCTGTTTGCCGGAATTCCCGCGCCTTTCACTTCAGCAGGTCTGCCGGAGGAAACCGCCATGAACATCACACCCGCGCCGGTGCCGAACCTGTATTGGACCTGCGCCGATTGCGGCACGCGCAATTCGATCACCGCCTCGGCCTGCTCGCAATGCAGCAAGGCGCGCGGCGCCTACCAGAAGGTCGATGGCAGCGACCGCCTCGTGCAGGACGTGCTTAAGGACGCCATCCGCGCCCACCTCGAACGGCAGAGTGCGCGCACCGGCGACCCCAACGACATGTTTCCCATTCCCACGCCGGAAATGACCTGCACGAAATGCGGCACGCGGAACAAGATCACGCAGGCGGTCTGCTCGAACTGCGGCACGCCGCTGATCCCCGTGCAGGCGACGACCGGCGTTCCCAACGACATGTTTCCGGTTCCGACGCCCGAGTGGACGTGTTCGAAGTGCGGCACGCGCAACAAGGTAACGCACGCTTTCTGCGCCAATTGCGGCAACGCCCTCGTGCCCGGGCAATCGCGCGGGAATGATCCGAACGACATGAATCCGGTTCCGATCCCGGAATGGACCTGTTCAAAATGCGGAACACGCAACCGGGTCACACAGGCGGTCTGCTCGAACTGCAACAATCCGCTGATGCCGGTTCAGGGGCAGGCGGGCGCAGCCGGTGACGCCGATGCGGTGCGCGCGGCGCTGCGCGACCAGATCGCGTCGGCCCGCGCCGATGCGCTCAAGGGACTGAAGAAGCCGCCGGGCTGAGCTCCGAGGCGGTGCGCCCGTTCTAGTCTTCGCCGACGCGCACGACGCGGCGGCCGGCATTTTCGCCCCGGAACAGGCCGCAGAAGGCTTCCGGCATCGAAGCAATTCCTTCGAAGCGCTCTTCCTGGGTCTTCAGGGATCCGTCGGCGATCATCTTCGCCATGCTGCCGAGCGCGTCCGGGAAGCCGCGCGCAAAGTCGAACACGACGAGGCCCTGCATGTTCACGCGGTGGGTGATGAACGGCTTGGTGTTGACGATGCCGGGCGTTTGCTCCGGGGTCAGATTATAGTCTGCAACCTGTCCGGAAATGCAAATGCGGCCGTGCATCGCCATCAGCGGCAGAACGCGGTTGACCATCGCATTGCCGACATTGTCGAACAGCACATCGACACCTTTCGGAAACTGCTCGGCGATGGCCGCATCGAGATTCTCGACGGTCTTGTAGTTGATCGCGGCATCGAAGCCCGCTTCGTCCACCAGCCAGCGGCACTTCGCATCCGATCCGGCGACGCCGACGACTTTCGAGGCGCCCCAGCTTTTCGCCAGCTGGCCGGCGGTTGCACCCACCGGCCCGGCCGCTGAAGTGACGAGCACGGCGTCGCCGGCCTTGAAGCGCGCCACATCCTTCACACCGAACCAGGCAGTCAGGCCCGGCACGCCGAGCACGCCGATCCAGGCGGACAGCGGCACGCCCGGCACGTCCATCACCTTGCCGATGAAGCCCTTGCCGGACTGGACCGAATGGGTTTTCCAGCCGCCGGCGCAGAACACTTTGGTGCCGACCGGCCAGTCAGGATTGTTTGAGGCATCGACCACGCCGACGCTGAACCCGTCGATCGGTTTGCCGAGCGGCAGGGCTGCAGCATAGCTGTCGCCGCCGGAAAGGCGCGAGCGCGTGCCGGGGTCTACCGAAGACCAGACATGCCGTACACGGAATTGTCCGTCCTTGGGTTCGGGTGTCGGTACGGTTTCCAGCCGGAAGTCAGACGGTTTCGGTGGCCCGTCGCAATATTGGGCCAATACGATCTGCTGCATGGGACGCCTCGTTCGGTGGGTTTGGTTTCGCGATCAGGGATCGACGCCGGGCGGGATAGTGAAGAGGTCAGACCATTCCGGGTGCCTGGCGTATTGGCCTCGCACATACGGGCAGACAGGAACAATCTTGAAGCCGTTGGTCCGGGCGTCGTCCAGCATGAAGTCGAGCAGGGCTTTCGCGACGCCGCGCCCGCCCATCGCGTCGGGCACGCCGGTATGGTTGGCACTGAGCACACCGGGCTTCGGATGCGTATAGGCGATTTCGCCTTCGGCCTCGATGCCGGCGATCCGGGCGACGTAGCGGCCCTTGCGGGGGCCGTCTTCCTTGGTGATGACGATGTCGTTCATGGCGCTGCCTCTCTGGCGCGTATCTTATGGCATGCCATCGCGAGCGCCAGCGGATAGAGGCGATGTTCTTCCGGCAGGGTCCGCGCCGCCAGTGTCTCGGCGGTATCGCCCGGCAGGATCGGCACACTGGCCTGCGCAATGATCTCGCCTTCATCGACACCGGCGCTCACCCAGTGGACCGTGCAGCCGGCTTCCGTGTCGCCGGCATCGATCGCGCGCTGGTGGGTGTCGAGGCCCTTGTACTTCGGCAGCAGCGAAGGGTGGATGTTGACCATGCGCCCCTGCCACTTCGTGACAAACCAGGGTGTCAGCACGCGCATGAATCCGGCCAGCGCAATCACTTCCACGCCCGCCTTCTGCAGCGCGGCGTCGAGTTCGCGCTCGAAGGCCTCGCGGTCCTTCCCGAACGGCTTGTGGTCAAGGGCGAGGATGGGCACGCCGGCATTCTCGGCAAACCTCAGCCCGGCCGCTTCAGGCTTGTTCGACAGAACGAGTACCGGCGTAGCGGGATAGTCGTCTTGCGCAGTTGCCGCGCGGAGCAAGGCTTCCATGTTCGAGCCGCGGCCCGAGATCAGGATCGCCAGCCTGAGCCGCCTCATGCCGATGCGAGCGCGCCGATCACGCGCGGGTTCTCGCCGGCGGCCGTCAGGTCGGCCATCACGCTGTCAGCGTCCGCCGGGCTGACCGCCAGCACCATGCCGATACCCATGTTGAAGGTGCGGTGCATCTCGTCGGTCTCGACGCCGCCGGCTTCCTGCAGCCACTGAAAGACGGGCGGCGGCGTCCAGCTCTTGCGGTCGATGACGGGCACGAGCGTTTCCGGGCACATGCGGGGTGTGTTTTCGGTCAGGCCGCCGCCGGTGATGTGGGCGAGGCCTTTCACGCGGCCAGAGCGGATCAGGGGCAGGGTGAGGTGCGAATACAGCCGTGTCGGCGTCAGCAGCGCTTCGCCCAGCGTCTGGTTGTTCGAAAACGGTGAGGGACCGCCATAGAACAGGCCCTCGCGCGCCACGATGCGGCGCACCAGTGAGTAGCCGTTGGAATGCGGTCCGGAAGAAGCGATGCCGATCAGCACATCGCCCGGCGCCATCGTGTCCATGCGCGGCAGGACCTTGTCGCGGTCGACCGCGCCGACGACGAAGCCTGCCAGATCATAATGTCCCGGCGGGTACATGCCCGGCATTTCGGCGGTCTCGCCGCCTACCAGGGCGCACCCGGACAGGCGGCAGCCCTCGGCGATGCCGGAGATGACCGCTTCGGCGATCCCGCCTTCCAGCTTTCCGGTCGCGAAATAGTCGAGGAAAAACAGCGGTTCAGCGCCCTGTGCCAGCACGTCATTGGCGCACATGGCGACGAGGTCGATGCCGACCGTATTGTGGATGCCGGTCTCGAAGGCCAGCATTAGCTTGGTGCCGACGCCGTCCGTGCCTGAAACGAGGACCGGGTCGCTGTAGCCTGCTGCCTTCAGATCGAAGAGTGCGCCGAACCCGCCGAGGCCGCCCATCACGCCGGCCCGGCGGGTCGCCTTGGCCATCGGCGAAATGGCATCAACCAGCCGCTCGCCTGCCTCAATATCGACACCTGCGTCGCGGTACGACAGGGGCGGTTTAGAAGTCGCGTTCATCTGGAATGCCCCACGGCTTGCCCGAACCGGCGCGTTAGCATGAGGCTGGAACAAGTTCCAGTGAAGGTTCGGAAGTGAAGCTCGCGGTTTCCGGCGCTGATTCCGGCTGATAGAAGAGCCTGAGCAAGGAGTTTGCCTTCCATGATTCGACTGTTCCTGGCCGCCCTGTTCATGGCCTTCGCTGGCGCCGGTGTGGCCGTTGCCGATACCAAGGACGTCTACACGATCCGCGGCATCGCCGTGGACGAGACCGCACCGACGGTGCTCGAGGCCCGTGACAAGGCGATGTCGGCGGCGCGCCTCGCGGCGGCCCGGTCGCTGATCAACAAGATTACGCTCGCGTCAGACCGCGCAGCGGCCGGCGGTGTGCCGGTCGATGCGGCGCTCGCCTCGCGCTTCACGGCCGCGGTTGACGTTGAAGAGGAAACCGCCGGTGCGGGCCGCTATCGCGGCAAGCTGGCGGTCGTCCTGAACCCGCAGACGGTGCGCGCTCACCTCGATTCGTTGAAGGTGCCCTACATGGACGCGCAGGCTCCGCTGGGCCTGATGCTGCCTGTTTCCACCACCGGCATGCAGGCCGCCTGGACCGAGGCATTCGGCGAGCGCAACAAGGGCGCCCTTGTGCCGTCGGTGACCACCACCGGTTTCGGCTACACGCCCTCGACCACCTGGAATGAAGTCTCGGCGGAAGCGACCGCGCTGAACGCCCGGCGCGGCATCCTTGCCGAGCTGCAAGGCCGCGACGGTGCCTGGCGCGTGATCGTGTCGACCATCACGGCGGCCGGCAATGAGCCGGTCGGCGCCACGCCGCCGGCCGCCACGCTCGCCGGCGCCGTCGAGGCCGTGACGACCTTGCTGGACGAGTCGTGGAAGCAATCGTCGATCATCCGCGACACCAGCCGCACCAACGTCGCCGCCTCGGTGCGTTACACATCGCTCGCGGAGTGGAACACGCTGCGCGGGGCGCTCGCCCGCTCGCCGCTCGTGTCGGATTTCCGCACCAAGGCGGTCGCGCGCGAAGGGGCGTTGGTCGAGTTCTCCTATGCGGGCGACGAATCGCGCCTGCGCAGCGACCTGGTCCAGCGCGGCGTGATGCTGGGCCGCGAGAACGACAAGCTGACGCTACGCTCTGCGGTGTCCGGCTCGATCGGGCAGTGACGGCGGCGGGCAGCGATCCGGATAGTCCGTCGCAGCCGATGTTCGGTTTCCCCGCGCCGGCAGCGCATTGGGACGGCCTGCTGCAGGGTCCGCACAATGCCGCGGCGCTGCGCATTGCTGCGCAGCCCGAGGGGTGGGCGACGCCTGTGCTCTGCGTCACGGGCGCGTCGAAATCCGGGCTCACCTTCCTGGCGGAAGCCTGGGCGGAGCGGTTCGGCGGCGAATACCTCACCTCTACGCAACTTGGCCGGGCCGGCCGGCGCGGCCTCGATGCGCTGGCAGGCCGGCACGTGGTGGTCGATGACGGCGACCTCGCCGCCCAGAAACACGATGAGACGCTGCTTTCGCTGATCAACCTCGTGGCGACGGGCGGCGGGCGCCTTTTGCTGATGGCGCACCGCCCGCCTTCGCAGTGGCGCACCGGCTCGGCCGATCTCAAGTCGCGGCTGAATGCGATGCCCGTGGGCGAAATCGGCCAGCCGGACGACGAGATCGTGCGCCGGCGGCTCGAAATTGCCGCCGCCCGCCGTTACCTGCGGCTTTCGCCTGAAACGCTCAACTATCTGGTGCCGAGGCTGGAACTTGCCTATGAGGCCGTTGAGACCTTCATGGACCATCTCAGCGACGCCGTCAGCGCGCACGACCGGGCTCCCAGCTTGCCGCTGGCCCGCCGCGTGCTCGAACAGATGGGGGAGACGGGGGGATATGAGGCAGACGAGGGGTGAACCGGCATGGTGGACGGCCAGCAGCGCATCAACAAGCAGCTGATGGGATCCCCGCAGCGATTCCTCAACCGCGAGCTGTCTTGGCTTGAGTTCAACCAGCGTGTGCTGGAGGAAGCCGACAACGCCGCCCATCCGCTGTTCGAGCGGCTGCGGTTCCTCTCCATCTCGGCCAGCAACCTCGATGAGTTCGACATGGTGCGCTATGCGGGCCTGCGCGAGCAGGTGCGCGCGGGCATCACCAAGGCCAGCCAAGACGGGCTGACGCCGGCCCAGCAGGTCGCCGAGATCGAAGCGGCGGCGCTGACGCTGATCGCCCGGCAGCAGAAATGCTGGCGGCAGGTGAAGGACGACATGGCCGCCGAAGGCATCTTCGTGCTGGAGGCGAATGAGCTGACCAAGCGCGAGCGCGTCGAGATCGAAACCTATTTCCACGCGAACATCTTTCCGATCCTGACGCCGCTGGCGATTGACCCGGCTCATCCGTTCCCGTTCATCCCGAACCTCGGCTTCACCATCGCCTTTGACCTGCAGCCGCATGGCGGTGGCGAGGAACAGGTGGGTATCGTGCCGATGCCGACATTCGTGCGCCGCTTCATCCGGCTGCCGAAGGGCAACAAGCCGGGTATCCGCTTCATTGCACTGGAAGACGTGATCGGGATGTTCCTGACGACACTGTTTCCCGGCTTCAAGGAATCGGGCCGCTGCCTGTTCCGCATCGTGCGCGACAGCGATATCGAGATCGAGGAAGAATCCGAAGACCTGATCCGCGAGTTCGAAGTGCTGCTGAAACAGCGCCGGCGGGGACGTATCGTCCGCCTGCGGATGCAATCGAGCGCGCCGGAACGGCTGCGCAACTTCATCATCCGGGAAATCGGCGCCGAGCCGTCGGACGTCGTGCTGTATGACGGCATTCTCGGGATGGCGCGGCTCGCTGAGCTGATTGTCGATGATCGGCCCGACCTGATCTTTCCGCCCTACGAGCCACGCTATCCTGAGCGCATCCGCGAGATGGGCGGCGATATCCTGGCGGCGATCCGTGCCAAGGACATCATCGTCCACCACCCCTTCGAGAGTTTCGATGTTGTGGTGGAGTTCGTGCGGCAGGCGGCGAATGATCCTCAGGTGGTGGCGATCAAGCAGACGCTGTATCGCACCACGATCAACTCACCGATTGTCGGGGCGCTGATCGAGGCCGCCGAGTCCGGCAAGACGGTGACTGCGCTGGTCGAGATCAAGGCGCGCTTCGACGAGGAAGCGAACCTGCGCCTTGCGCGCGACCTGGAACGGGCAGGCGTACAGGTCGTGTACGGATTTATCGAATACAAGACGCATGCGAAGGTGTCTCTGGTCGTGCGCCGGGAAGGCAACGAGCTGCGCACTTATACGCACTTCGGCACTGGCAACTACCACCCGATCAATGCGCGTATCTATACAGACCTGTCGCTGTTCACGGCTGATCCGGCCCTCGGGCGCGACGCAAACCGGTTGTTCAACTACGTCACCGCCAACCGCGAGCCGCCGGATGTGGCGCCGGAGTTCGAGACGATCTGCATGGCGCCGGTTAACCTGAAGCAGCATTTGCTGGAAATGATCAGCGCCGAGACGCAGGCCGCGCGCAAGCACAAGCCCTGCGGCATCTGGGCGAAGATGAATTCGTTGGTCGACGGCGAAGTGATCGACGCGCTCTACAAGGCGAGCCAGGCGGGCGTGCCGATCGTGCTGGTGGTGCGCGGCATCTGCTGCCTGCGACCGGGCGTGGAGGGCCTGTCGGAAAACATCACGGTAAAGAGCATTGTCGGGCGTTTCCTCGAGCATGCGCGCATCCTGTGCTTCGCAAATGGTGAGGCCTTGCCGTCGCCGCGCTCGAAAGTGTTCATGTCGTCTGCTGACTGGATGCCGCGCAATCTTCAACGCCGGGTCGAAGTGCTGGTGCCGATCGAGAACCCGACCGTGCACCGCCAGGTGATGAACCAGATCATGGTCGCCAATCTCAACGACGAGCAGCAGACCTGGCTGATGCGGCCGGACGGCACTTATAAAAGGCTCGTCAGCGAACGGCCCGACCGGGGCTTTTCGGCGCACGGTTACTTCATGTCGAACCCCAGCCTGTCGGGCCGGGGCAGCGCGCTTGAGGTCAGCCTGCCGCCGCGCCTGACGCTGCCGGAGGGTCATTGATGACAATACCCCAACCCCGCCAGGCCGGCATCATCGATATCGGCTCCAACTCGGTCCGCCTCGTGATCTGCGATGTCCTCGGTGCTTCGATCCTGCAGAGCTTCAACGAAAAGGTCATGGCCGGGCTCGGTGAAGGGCTGACCAAGACGGGGCATCTCTCGCCCCAGGGGGTGGCCTCGGCGTTGCAGGCGCTGGCGCGCTACCGCGCCATCCTCCGGGCACTGAATGTGGACACCTATGAAGCGGTCGCCACCGCGGCGGTGCGAGTGGCCAGTGACGGCAGCGAATTCCTGAAGCAGGCAGCGAAGGTGCTGGGCCGGCCGGTGCGCCTGCTCAGCGGAGAGGACGAGGCGCGCCTCTCGGCGCGGGGCGTCGATCTCAGCATCCACAATCCGCTTGGCCTGATCGGTGACCTCGGCGGCTCCAGTCTCGAACTGAAGCGGATCGGCGGCGGCGCGACGGCCGAAGGCGAAAGCCTGATGCTGGGCCCGCTGGCACTCGGCGATCTCGTCAGCGAGCCGAAGGAATTGCGCAAGCGCATCCGCGAAACGCTGAAGACAAGCGACGTGCTCAACGGGGCGCGCGGGCGGTTCTTTGCGGTCGGCGGCGCCTGGCGCGCCTTCGGGCGGCTGGTGATGGAGCTGGAGCGATATCCGCTGCATGTGCTGCAGGGCTACCAGCTGAACGAAGGGCAGGTGGCGCGGGCCTCGAAGCTGTGTGTCGACTCGCTGTCGAACGCGGCGGCGCGCCAGCAGATCGAGGCGCTGGACAAGCGCCGGGCCAAGCATTTTCCGATGGCGGCAATCCTGATGGAAGAGGTGCTGGCGCAAGGCAAGCTGGAAGGCGTGACCATCTCTGCCACAGGTGTGCGCGAAGGCGTGTTGCACGACATCCTGTCGATGAAGCTGGATGATCCGCTGACGGATGGTATCATCGCCTATGCCCGGCTTGACAACAACCAGGTGAATTTCGGCCGCGCACTGCACGACTTCATCGCGCCCGCGCTGGTGCCGCAGCCCGACCTGTTCGGCTCGCCCGACGCCGATATCCGCATCGAGAAGGCGGCCTGCATGATGGCCGACAGCGCCGGGCGCTATCATCCCGACCACCGCGCCGAGATGGCGTATGATCAGGCCCTGCGAGCGCCCTATCTGGGCGTCACCCATCCCGAGCGCGCGATGATCGCCTATGCGATCGGGTGCCGGTACGACAAGGACTTCCGGCGGCCAGTCGAGCATGCGGGGCTGACCACCGAGTCGCAGACCGACCGGGCGCGGCAGGTGGGGTTGCTGATGCGTCTCGGCGCCGTCTTCTCGGGCCGCTCGGGGCCGATCCTGAAACGCGCATCACTGCGGCGCTCGGGTGACACGCTGGAGCTGGAAGTCAGCAAGCGGGATGCGAGCCTGATTTCGGAAACCGTCGAACGGCGCCTGTCGCAGGCGGCAAGCCAGCTGAAGCTCAAGTCGCGGACCAGCGTGCGCTGATCGTCAGACGTCGAACAAACGGACCTGACCGCCCTTGAACGATACGGCGAGCTTGCCGGAGAGCAGCGCGATCGCCTTCTTGCCGAACATGTCGTAGCGCCAACCGGTCATCGCCGGGATGTCCTCGCTCGTCTCGCCGCGCGCGATCCGGTCGATGTCGGCGGAGTTGGCGATCAGGCGTGGCACGACATCATTCTCGTCCGAGACATGCTTCAGCAGCACCTTGAGCAGTTCGGGAGCGCCGGCTGGGATTTGCGCGTTCTGGACCGGGCGCGACAATTCCGGCGCAAAGCTGTCCGGCGAGTCGATCGCGGCGCGCACGGCCTCGATCAAACCGCTGCCATGCTTGGAACGGATGAAACCGTTCGGCACGGCGCGCAGCTGCGCGAAGTCTTCCTCCGACCGCGGCTTCTGGGCGGCGATCTCCTGGATCGCGTCGTCCTTCAGGATGCGGCGGCGGGGCTTGTCGAGCTCTTGCGCCACACGCTCGCGCCAGGCGGCGACGGAGACCACGATGGCCGCATAGTCCTTCTTCGGCATGCGCAGTTTCAGGCGCTGCCAGGCATTCAGGGGATCGGTGTCGTAGGTCTCGGGGTTTTCGAGATCCGACATTTCCTCGCGCACCCAGGTCATCCGGTCGGTGCGCTCGAGCTCGTCGCGCATCTTGAGATAGATGTCTCGCAGGTGGGTCACGTCACCGAGGGCGTAGACCAGCTGCTTCTGGCTCAGCGGGCGGCGCATCCAGTCGGTGAACTGGCTGGACTTGTCGATCTGCTTCTTGAGTACGCGCTGGACGAGGTTGTCGTAGGAAATCGAATCACCGAAGCCCAGCGCCATGGCGGCAATCTGGGTGTCGAAGATCGGGCCGGGCGGGTGGCCGATCAGGCGGTTGAAGATCTCGATGTCCTGCCGGGCGGCGTGGAACACCTTGGTCTGGCGGTCCGAGGCAATCAGGTCGAGGAAGGGCTTGATGTCCAGATCCTCGGCGCGGGGGTCGATGACGCCCTCCACGCCGGGCCCGGAGGCCTGAATCAGGCACAGTTCCGGCCAATAGGTCGTCTCCCGGTGGAATTCGGTGTCGACGCAGACGAAATCCGCCTCGGCAAGGCGTCCGCAGAGGTCTTCCAGCGCGGACTGCTCAGTGATGGGCGTCAAGGTGTTGTCAGTCATTGTTTCAGCGCTTATCGCACGATCTTGACAAAGGCGAGGGGGTCTGTGCCCTACGCCGCTTCTTTCTGTTGGACCGATTTTCCGGAGTTTCGCCCGATGCACGCCTATCGCACCCATACCTGCGGGGAGCTGCGCAAGTCCCATGTCGGTGAAACCGTGCGGGTTTCCGGCTGGCTGCACCGTCGGCGCGACCATGGCGGGGTCATGTTCATCGACCTTCGCGACCATTACGGGCTGACCCAGATCGTCTTCAATCCGGGCTCTGCAGGGTTTGCAACCGTTGAGCGCCTGCGGGCCGAAAGCGTCATCACGGTTGAGGGCAAGGTTGTAGCCCGCGACGCCGACCTCGTGAACGCAAACCTCGGCACCGGCGAGATCGAAGTGGTCGGCGGGGCGGTCGAGGTCCAGTCGGAAGCGGCTGAGTTGCCGATGCCGGTGTTCGGCGATCATTCCTACCCGGAAGAGATCCGCCTCAAGCACCGTTATCTCGACCTGCGCCGCGAGGCGCTGCACAAGAACATGGTGCTGCGATCCAACGTGATAGCGAGCCTGCGCCGCCGGATGGTGGCCGAAGGCTTTACCGAATACCAGACGCCGATCCTGACCGCCTCCAGCCCCGAAGGCGCGCGCGACTTCCTCGTGCCGAGCCGCATCCATCCCGGCGAGTTCTACGCGCTGCCGCAGGCGCCGCAGCAGTTCAAGCAGCTGCTGATGGTCTCCGGCTTCGACCGTTACTTCCAGATCGCACCCTGCTTCCGCGACGAGGATGCCCGCGCTGACCGCTCACCCGGCGAGTTCTACCAGCTCGATATCGAGATGAGCTTCGTGACGCAGGACGACGTGTTCGGCGCCATTGAACCGGTCATGCGCGGCGTGTTCGAGGAGTTCGCGGACTGGGATGGCAAGGGCCGCACGGTGGCGCCGGGTCCTTTCCCGCACATTCCATATGCCGAGGCGATGGCGAAGTATGGCTCCGACAAGCCGGACCTGCGCAACCCGATCATCCTGTCCGACGTCACCGACTTCTTCGCGGACGAGAGCAAGACCGGCTTCAGCATCTTTGCCAAGATCATCGCGGGCGGCGGCAAGGTGATTGCCATTCCCGCGCCGAAGGCGGCCGCATCCCAGTCGCGCAAGTTCTTCGACGAGATGGACAAGTGGGCGAAGAAGGACATGCAGGCCCCCGGCCTCGGTTATGCCCGCCTGAAGGACGCCGATGGCGGCGGGGTCGATAGCCAGGACCCGGTGCTGAAGAATTTCGAACCCGCACACCTTGCCGCGCTGCTGAAGCAGATGGGCCTCGGTGCAGGCGACGGCGTGTTCTTCTCGGCCGGCGCCAAGGATGCTGCCTACAAGCTGGCGGGCGCCGCGCGCACGAAGCTCGGCAACGACCTCGGCCTGATCGAGCAAGGCATCTTCCGCTTCTGCTGGATCGTCGATTTCCCGATGTACGAGTGGGACGAGGACAACAAGAAAGTGGACTTCAGCCACAACCCGTTCTCGATGCCGCAAGGCGGCATGGACGCGCTGAAGGCGGCAGATACAGTCGAGAAGCAGCTCGCCCTCAAGGCCTTCCAATACGACATCGTCTGCAACGGTGTGGAACTGTCCTCGGGCGCCATCCGGAACCATCGGCCGGAAGTCATGTTGAAGGCGTTCGAACTGGCGGGCTACGGTCCGGAGGTCGTGGAATCGAAGTTCGGCGGCATGCTCAACGCGTTCCGCTTCGGCGCCCCGCCGCATGGCGGCATTGCGCCGGGTGTGGACCGGATCGTCATGCTGCTCGCCGAAGTCGACAACCTGCGCGACGTCATCCTGTTCCCGATGAACCAGCAGGCCCGCGACCTGCTGATGGGGGCGCCGAGCCCGGTCGACGAAAAACAGCTCCGTGAGCTGAACATCCGTCTCGCGCCGCAGGTCAAGGCCTGACGAAAAAGCCCGCTCCAGATGGAGCGGGCCTCCGTCTTGCTTCAGTAAGCAGGCGCTGCGTTTCTAGTGGGAAGCGCCCTTGGACTTGGCCTCCGGATCAACACCCTTGATGCCGGCTTTGGGCTTCTTCAGCTTCTCCTTGCTCTTGGATTTTTTCTCCTTCGCAGGCTTTCCCTTCTTGCCGGCGCAGAGGCCGCCTTTGCCCGGGCAATAGACGAACGAGCCTGAGGCACCGGTCGCCTCATTGAACGTCGAGACGGCGATCTCGCCATGCTTGTTGATTTGCCAGGCCTGCGTCTGTGAGGCGCCGGGGGCGTCGAAGGATGTCCACGTCACAAGGTCCGAGGCGAGGGCGAACCCGTGCGAGTTGCCGTCCATGTCCACCCAGGAGCCACTGAGTTCGCCCTTGTCGTTGAGGCCTTCGACGAAGGTGGCCGTATTGGGATCAGGATAGGTGAGCACCGTGGTGACGCCGCCCTTGATCAGGAAACCCTGAGGGGCTTCGCCGGCGGCCGCGATGAACCAGCCCGAAATGTCACCGCTGGTGTTGCGTCCGCGGGCGGCGATGCGCACGGCGGGGAAGGGCAACACGACGTCGCCGGCATAGCTGGCTGCGTAGCCTTCGAAGCCGGTGCGCGCCGGCACGGCTGGTGGCGTGGTGCGGTAGTCGCCGACAAACTTGCCGCCGTTCGTGATGCCTTCCGCGAGACCGATGATCGCAGCTCCGTCCTTCGTTACGGGCGACAGCACGCCGTCTGGCGCACGCACGAAAGCATTCATCTGGCCGTCGGGCACATAGTAACCGGTCACCGTGCCGCTGTTGTTGAGGCCCCGGCCTTGGGTGGGGTGTCCGTCGAACGAGAACGTCTCGTAGACACCGTCGATCGAACCGGTGAAGCCGATCATGTCTACGCCGTCGGTCGTGTAGGAACCCGAGACTTCGCCATGATCATTGATGCCGATGGCGGCGGTGCCGGCGCTACCAGCGGGGTCGGTGACCGCGATGAACGTGCCGGCCCAGGCGGCGGAGCCAAGACACGCGCTGGCCGCCAACAATGCTGCAAATTTCTTCATTCCCCATTCCCTTTCGATTCAAGCCGTAGACGGATGGACAGGTGATCCAACTTGCCGCCGTGCGTCCGGGCCAGGCGGTGTCTGGTTCTTGATCGGGGCATCCGCCCGATCAAGCGAAAGGCGGGTTCATTGCGTTTAATTAACAAGGGTGCGGCGCAGCAAACTGCGCGCCGCGGAGCGCCTGGAATTGGCTGTGACTGTTGGTATCAGTCCAGATCGGCTGACAGTTGCGCCGACAGCTGGGCATTGGTGCACAGCGGCAGGCGCGCTTCCGGCGGCAGGCGGGTTGACAGCGAACCGCAGGCGCCTTCGAAGTCGGCTTCAGCGAACCCCTTCACGCCCTCAAGGCTCGCGCCCGGGAAGCGTGCGTCCTTGAAGGACGCGCCGGTGATGTCGGCGCCCTTGAAGCGGGCATCCTTGAAATTGGCGCCGTTGAAGATCGCGCCGCGCAGGTTGGCGCGGTCGAATACGGCGCCGTCGAAGTTGGCGGTCGACATGTCGGCATCTTCGAGGCGGGCGATGTTCAGCTCGGCGTCTTCGAAGTTGGCACCGATCAGGACAGCGTCCTGCAAGCTTGCGCCGTGCAGCAGCGCGCGGCGCAGGTCAGCGCCCGAGGCCGTGATTTCCTGAAGGCGCGTGCCGGCGAAGATCGCATCGGCCAGCTTCGCATTGGTGAGCACCGCGCCGCGCATGTCAGCGCCGGTCAGGTCCGCGCGCTCGAAGTTGACGGCCGTGGCCTGCACGCCGCGCATCACCGAATAGTCGAGCTTCGCTTCCGAATAGTTGGCGCCGGCGAGCGTCCAGCCCGTCAGGTTGCGGCCGGAAAGTTCGCAGGTGGCGCAGGTGCCGACATAGCTCGGCGACCAGGCAACGGGCTGGCCTTGGGCAAGGGCGCCCGGCGCCGCGAAAGCCGCGAAGGCACCGGCAAGGGATACGAGACGCAGATTCAAGTTGTCCATGGGACTCGGAATAGCCGTTTTCCGGAACGGTCTATACTGAACAAGCTGTAAGAACTGTAAATGCGGCATGACTGTTGCCAGAATGCAATAAGTGTTGCCGCATGGTCATGTAATTCGCGCCGGGAGAAGTGCGAGCCGGGGGCCCGTTCGCCTGTCAGGTTACTGGCTGGCGCGGCTTTCCTCGCCGCAGGTGTCGCACGCCAGATGCCCGTCCGGGCCGGCTTCGAACAGCGTGAAGCTGCCGCAGGACGGACAGGCCTGTGCGACATAGGTCGGCATCAGGGCGGCTTCGCTCTCAGCCGGTTCTTCGGCTGCCTTTTCGGCGCGGCGCTTGTCCAGGATCACGATGTTGTCCGGCAGCTGGCCACGCGAGAAGCCGCGAGAAATGAACTGCGCCGCTTCGCTGGAGAACGCCGCTTCTGCCCGGGTCGCATCGCCGGCGCCCCGGCCGAGGCCGTCATGCGTGACGTCAGCCGTCGTGAGGTCATCGCGGCCCAGATAGGACACGGCGAGCTCGCGGAAGATGTAGTCGAGGATCGAGGTGGCGTTGGTGATCCGGTCATTGCCGGTCACGGCGCCGGCAGGTTCGAACCGGGTGAACACGAAGGCGTCGGCATACTCTTCGAGCGGCACACCGTATTGCAGGCCGAGCGAGACCGAGATGGCGAAATTGTTCATCAGGCTGCGGAAGGCGGCGCCTTCCTTGTGCATGTCGATGAATATCTCGCCGAGGCTGCCATCGTCGAATTCGCCGGTGTGCAAGTAGACCTTGTGGCCCCCGACGGTTGCTTTCTGGATGTAGCCTTTGCGGCGGTCGGGCAGGCGTGTGCGCCGCACGCGGGCGGGCGGCTCCTCGGACAGGGCGGGAAGGTCCGGCAGGGCGTCGGCATCCTCCACGATTTCTTCGGCGAGCGAGATGATCTGTTCCATGCGCAGGCGCAGGTCGTCGGAGGGCGGGGCGCGGTGGCCGGTCATCAGGGCCGACAGGCCGGCGGCCATCGCCGCTTCGGCGAGACGGAGACCTTCAGCCGACGGCGCGCGCAGCATGCCGACACCGCCGAGCGCCCGGGCGACGGCGGCGGTGAACCGGATCTCGGCGTCAGCGCTCACCTGCAGCGACAGGCCTGACTGGGCGAGGCCTTTGCCCGCGATGTCTTCGATGGCGCCGTCAATGGCGAGTTCGGCTGCGGCGATGTCCTTCTTCGAAAAGCCGACCGCCGAGAGCAGGGCGCGGCCGTCGGAATCGAAGCGCTCGGGTGACAGTTTCAGGTCGGAGACGATGATCTCGTCGCCGAGCACCCAGCGCGAGAAGGCGGCGTTCAGCGGCAGGCCGTCACCAATGGCGCGCGTGACGCGGTCGATGGCTTCCTCGGTGAACCCGCGGTCGCGCAGGCGCGAGCGGCCGAGCGCTGAATCGAGGTCGTGTTCGCCTGCCTGGGCGAGGCGTTCGAGCAGCAGGGGAAGCTGTTCCGGCGCACGGCGGGCAAGGCCGAGCCGGGCTGCGCGTGACAGGCTGGGCGCGTCTTCGCCGTAAGCGAGCACGGTGCGCACGGGGGCGGCGCCCTCGCTCTCGCATTCCGGCAACACGGCTGCCATGTCGCGCAGGGGCAGCACGGCCAGCTGGCACGGTTTGCGGCCGGATGCCTTCATGGCCTCGAGGCCGAGCAGGCGTCCCTGAGCTGCCGGGAAGGCGGCGCCGGTGGCGGCGGACTTGACCAGGGCGGCAATCGCCGCGCCGACGTTGACGCCCGTCTCGGAGGCATAGTCGAGGCCAAGCGATAGTACGGCGGCGCCAAGCCCGGCGACGACCAGCATGCCATCGCCCAGACTGCGGGCCGCTGCATCGACGGCGGTGACGAGGTAATCGGCTTCGAGACCGGCCGGGCCAACCGCCTGCGCGACATCCAGGACGCGGCAACGCGTGCCGGCCTCAGGCAGCGCGCTGCGCATCAGGTGGATCTCGGCGCCTTCCTCGAGCGCGCCCAGCAGCGAGGCGGAGAGGGTTGCATCGATATGGCCGGCCTCGAACACGCCGGGGCGCGGCGAAGGGGTGCTGACGGCGGCGGCGCGCAGTGAGGCGGCGGTTTTCAGGATGCCGCCCGGCTGGCGCAGGGCCTCTTCCAGCACATCCTGGGGCAGGCCCGCGGCGAGGGCTTCGGCCAGTTCGGCATTCTTCGGCGCATCGCCGAGGCGTTCGAGCATTTCGGCGGTGGCGAGCTGGGATACGCCGAGCAGGTTGGCGGCAGACCAGGCGGCGCGGACGTCCCGCAGGGCTGGCCCGGTCAAAGGCTGTGGCGGCCGGCCGGCGGAGCGCAGGACGTCCCGCAAGCGGATTTCCGGGGACAGGAGACCATCCGCTTCAGCCGCTTCCAGCAGTTCATGGGGGGATTTTGCTGCCATGACGGGGCTCCGCACCGAATCAGTTGGCCGCAGGGTGCCTTGCGGCAGGGGCCGCCGCAACCCTGTGCAGCCGCGTGTTTGCGGCAAAGTTGCCTGCAGGCGGCGGATGGATTACTTGCCGCAGCGGGGCCATATTGCGGCCATCAAGTGAGGTCAGGAAATCCCGAGATGCTTAAGCAGATTTTCACCTGGTGGAGCGGCAACACGATCGGCGCGGCCTTCGATATCGGTCGCCGTGCGACCTATGTCGGCCATGACGAATACGGGAACCGCTATTTCGAGGAGCGCAAGCCCTCGCTGGAAGGGCGCCGGCGCCGGTATGTGATGTACCATGGCCTCGCCGAGCCTTCGAAAGTGCCGGCTGACTGGCACGGCTGGCTGCACCACACGCTCGAATCGCCGCCCACGAAGATGCCGCTCGACCGGCGCGAGTGGGAAATCGACCATACCCCGAACATGACCGGCACGCCTTACGCCACGAAACCGAAGGGCAGCCTGGCTGCCGGCGACGCGCGCCAGAAATCGGATGCCGACTACGAGGCCTGGACCCCGGATGCGTGAATCTGCGTTTGAAACCCTGATCGGCGCGCTGGTGGTCGGCGTGGCGGCGTTCTTCCTCTGGTTCGCGCTGGCGCGCGGCGGGGAGGCAACGACGGCCGGCAAGACCTATGACGTGACCGCGCGCTTCAACAACGTGTCCGGCGTCTCGCGCGGCTCGGATGTGCGCATCGCGGGCGTGAAGGCCGGCGTGGTGAAAGCCATCGACGGCGATCCGGAGCGTTTCGAGGCGGTGATGACGCTGAGCCTCGACCAGAAATGGGCGCTGCCGGACGATACCGACGCGCGCATCTCGACCGACGGCCTGCTCGGCGGCGCCTATGTGGCGCTTGAGCCGGGCGCGGGCATGGACAACATCCCGCAGGATGGCACCGGCGAAATCCAGTACACGCGCGGCAGTGTCGACCTGCTGACGCTGTTCGCTTCGTTCGCCTCGGGCGGCGGTGGCGGCGGCGATGATACGTCTGCGGACGAACCGGCTGAAGAGTTTGACGGAGTTGAACCTTGAAAACCCTGCTTCGCGTCGCCGCAACGGCGGTTGTCGGACTTGCGCTGGTCGGCATCGCCTCGGCGGCGACCTATGCGAAGGAAAACCGCGCCACGCTGCGGGCGCTTGACAAGATCACCGGCCGCTCGACCGATATCGTCGTCAAGGTCGGCACGCCGGTCGTTTACGGTTCGCTCAACATCGACCTCAAAGCCTGCTTCCAGACCCCGCCGGAAGAGGTGCCCGAAAGCGCCGCTTTCCTGCAGATCACGTCGACCCTTCCGATGGCGGACGAAGAGACGGATGAAGTGAAGGAAGCGCCGCTGGTGTTTTCGGGCTGGATGTATGCCTCCTCGCCCGGCCTCAGCGCGCTGGAGCATCCGGTCTATGATATCTGGGTGATCCGCTGCACCGCGCCTGCGCCCGTGAAGCTGCCGGACCGCGTGACCATTCCGCTCGGCGATGAACCGCTGGTGGATGACGTGCCGTCAGGTGTGACCGAGTCCGACCAGCCGCCAGCCTTGCCGGAAGAACCCGAACCGATCGACTGATCGCCGGCCTCCGGGTGGAAGCTCGCCTGCACCTTCAGCGCGCGCTTCAGCCGTGCACGGAATTCTTCGCGTGACACTTCGATCAGGCCGAACTGGTCGAGGTGTGGATTGTAGAACTGCGCATCCAGCAGGACATAGCCTCGGTCGATGAGGCGCGCGGCGAGATGCACGAGCGCGATCTTGGACGCGTCATCGGCGCGGCTGAACATGCTCTCGCCGAAAAAGGCGCCGCCGACCGCGACGCCATAAAGCCCGCCGACCAGCCGGTCGCCGTCCCAGCATTCGACGGAATGGGCGTGGCCCTCCCGGTGAAGCGCGCAATAGAGATTGACGATCGCCGAGTTGATCCAGGTGTTTGGCCGGTTCGGATGCGGCTCGCCGCACGCCTCGATGACGCGCGTGAAGGCGGTGTCGAACGTGACGCGGAAAGGGTCCTGCAGGACGCGGCGCTTCAGGCGTCTGGGAATGTGGAAGGCGTCGAGCGGCAGCAGGCCGCGGCGCTCCGGATCGACCAGGAACAGGCTCGGATCATCGCGTGAATCCGCCATCGGAAACACGCCCCGCCGATAGCAGGCGAGCAGGTCCTGGGTGCTGAAGCGCGCAGACATGGCGCAGATATGGTTTGTGCCGCGCGGGAAGTAAACGCGCCGTCGCGGGCCGGTGTCAGCGGCCTTTGAACTCAGGCGGACGCTTCTGGACGAACGCGCGAACGCCCTCGGCGAAATCCTCGGTATTGCCAAGTTCGAACTGCGTGCGCCGCTCAAGGTCGAGTTGGGCGGCAAGGTCATTGTCAAACGCGGCGGCCAGCACGTTGCGGGTGGCGACAAGGCCGCGGGTCGGCCCGCCTGCCAGCTTGCCAGCGATGTCGCGCGCGCGGGCGGTCAGCGTCTCGTCATCGACGGCTTGCCAGATGAGCCCCCAGGCGGCGGCGTCCTCGGCACGCAGCCGGTCGCCGAGGAGCGCCAGGCCTTTGGCCCGGGCCGCGCCGATGAGGCGGGGCAGGTGCCACGAGCAGCCCATGTCCGGCACGAGGCCAAGCTGCGGCGCGAAGACCTGGATGAAAGTTGCCGACTTTGCCGCCACGACGATGTCGCAGGCCAGTGCAAGGCCGACCCCGCCGCCTGCGGCGACACCGTTGACGGCCGCGACGGTCGGTTTCGGGAAAGCGGCCAGGTCGCGGGCGAGCGGGTTGAAATGGCTGGTCATCCCGTCCGAGATGCCTTGGCCGCGCGAAATGGGCGGCGTGTCACTCTGTTCGACGAGATCGGCGCCGGCGCAGAACCCGCGGCCAGCGCCGGTGATGATCAGGGCACGGACAGACTCGTCTGCTCCCGCCTGCGCCAGCGCCGCACGCAGGTTTTCCATCAGGTTGCGGTTGAGCGAATTGAGCGCCTCGGGCCGGTTGAGGGTGAGCGTCAGCACGCCCTCCGCACGCGACTGCAGGACTGGTTCTGCTTTCTGCATCTGTCTTCACCCAGGCGTCAGGTTTCGCCGGGTTCAGCCCTCGGCTGCTGCTGCGGCCTCTGCCGCTTTCACTTCGGCCAGGAATTTTTCCAGCCAGTGAATGTTGTAATTGCCGGCGACCACATCGTCGTTGTCGACGAGGCGGCGGTGCAGGTCGAGCGTCGTGTGGACGCCGCCGACGACCATTTCCTGCAGCGAGCGCTTGAGACGCATCAGGCATTCGCGCCGGGTGCGGCCGTGCACGATCAGCTTGCCGATCAGCGAGTCGTAGTGCGGCGGGATGCGGTAGCCGGCATAGGCCGCGCTATCGAGGCGCACGTCCGGCCCGCCCGGCGCATGGAATTCGGTGATCAGGCCCGGGGACGGCACGAAGGTTTCCGGGTGCTCCGCGTTGATGCGACATTCGATGGCATGGCCGACCAGCATCACGTCTTCCTGGCGGAACGAGAGCGCCTTGCCTTCGGCAATGCGGATCTGTTCGCGCACGAGATCGATGCCGGTGATCATTTCGGTGACCGGATGCTCGACCTGGAGACGGGTGTTCATTTCGATGAAGTAGAATTTGCCGTCCTCGTAGAGGAATTCGATCGTGCCGGCGCCGCGATAGCCGATCTTCTGCATCGCGCGGGCGCAGATCATGCCGATCTCTTCGCGCTGGATCTGGTTGAGCGCCGGCGAGGGCGCTTCCTCGAAGACCTTCTGGTTGCGGCGCTGCAGCGAGCAGTCACGCTCCCAGAGGTGCGCGACGTTGCCGTGCGTGTCGGCGATCACCTGCAACTCGATGTGGCGCGGGCCCTGGAGGTATTTCTCGAGGTAGACAGCGTCGTCGCCGAAGGCGGCCTTCGCTTCGGTCTTGGCGGTCTTCACCGCGTTCTCGAGATCGGCCTCGGTGAGGGCGAGCTTCATGCCGCGCCCGCCGCCGCCGGCGGAGGCTTTCACGAGGACGGGGTAGCCGATCTTCTTGGCGGCTTTCTTCGCTTCGGAAATCGATTCGAGCGCGCCTTCGGAGCCGGGCACGCAAGGCACGCCGGCTTCGATCATGGCGGCTTTCGCGGCGATCTTGTCGCCCATGATGCGGATGTGCTCGGCGGTCGGGCCGATGAAGGCCAGGCCGTGCGCTTCGACCATTTCGGCGAACTGGGCGTTCTCCGACAGGAAGCCGTAGCCGGGGTGGATCGCATCGGCGCCGGTGATTTCGGCCGCCGCCAGGATGCGCGACTTCTTGAGGTAGCTTTCCGAGGACGGGGCCGGGCCGATACAAACGCTTTCGTCGGCAAGGCGCACGGCCATCGCATCGCGGTCGGCTTCGGAGTGAACGACGACGGTGGCGAGGCCCATTTCCTTGCACGCGCGATGGATGCGCAGCGCAATCTCGCCGCGATTCGCGATCAGGACCTTATGAATGGTGCGGGTTTCAGCCATGACTACTCGATCAGGACGAGCGGCTCGCCATATTCGACGGGCTGGGCATTCTGGACGTAGATGGCTTTGACGGTGCCGGCGCGGTCGGCTTCGACCGGGTTGAAGGTCTTCATGGCTTCGACCAGCATCAGGGTGTCACCCTTCTTCACCTTGTCGCCGACATTCACGTAAGGCTTCGTCTGCGGGTCAGGCGACAGGTAGACGGTGCCGACCATCGGGGATTTCACCGCGTTGTCCGGCGCCGCCGAGGGGACGGCCGCCGCGCCCGGGCCGGCCGGTGCGGGCAGGGCGGCGGGGGCGGCCATGGCCGGTGCCGGCGCGGCCGCGACGGCGGCGTGGACAACCTGCGTACCACCGCGCGAGACGCGCAGCTTCAGGCCTTCATGCTCGATCTCGATTTCGCCAAGATCGCCTTCCCTCAGGATGGCGGCAAGTTCGCGGATCAGGCCGGTGTCCAGCTTGCTCTTGGAAGTACTCATGTTTTTCAGCTTCCTCCTCGACCGGTGAGGCGAAGGGCAGCCCCCAGTGCGAGTTCGTATCCGTAGGCACCTAGCCCGGCAATCGTAGCCGTTGCAACAGGTGCAACATAGTTAACGTGCCGGAACGCTTCGCGGGCCGCCGGATTTGACAAGTGAACTTCAATGACGGGAATCTTGAGTGATTTCAAGGCGTCATGAAGGGCGATGGACGTGTGGGTATAGGCGGCGGCGTTGAGGATGAGGACCGAGCCTTCGCGGCCGGCTTCCTGCACCCAGGTGACGAGCTCGCCTTCGGAATTGGTCTGGCGCAGCACAAGCGGCGCATCCTGCGCCAGCGCGCGCAGCCGGGCGTGAATATCTTCCAAGGTGTCCCGGCCGTAAATCTCGGGCTCGCGCGTGCCGAGCAGATTGAGATTTGGGCCACCGAGGACATATACCGGTTTCGACATGGGAGCCCGTTTGCGCTGGATTCCCATGTGTTGCAAGAGGGCAACAGGAGCGAGACTGCCATGAAGATAACGCTGAATGGCGAGACGCTGGAAATTGCGGGTGGCACCACCGTTGCCATGCTCGTCGAACAGCTGGCCGCGCAGGCGGGACGGGACCCGCGCGGGGTCGCTGTCGAGCGCAATCTCGAGATCGTTCCGAAGTCCGAGCACGCGCTGACGACGCTGGCCGAAGGCGACCGGATCGAGCTGGTGCAGTTCGTCGGCGGCGGCTGAAACACTCCACAACCTGTCCATAAAACGCCCTGTGGAGAGGGGGTATTTATGGAGTGTTTTCGCGCGGCAGGCGTGTGAAGCGTTGACGCCCGGGACAAGGACGGCCAGATCAGCCGCATGACCGAAAAGCACCCTGACGACCCGTTGATCATCGCCGGCAAGACGTATTCTTCGCGCCTGATCGTGGGCACGGGCAAGTATGCGTCCTATGCACAGAACGCTGAAGCGGCGCGCGCGGCCGGCGCCGAAATCGTGACCGTGGCGCTGCGGCGCGTGAACCTGACTGACAAGAGCCAGGACATCCTGTCGGACTTTGTGACGCCGGACGAGTTCACCTACCTGCCGAACACTGCGGGCTGCTACACGGCCGACGAGTCGGTGCGCACGTTACGCCTCGCGCGCGAAGCAGGCGGGTGGAACCTCGTGAAGCTGGAAGTTCTGGCGGACCAGAAGACGCTTTATCCGAACATGCCGGAGACGCTGAAGGCGGCTGAAGCCCTGATCAAGGATGGCTTCGATGTGATGGTGTATTGCTCGGATGACCCGGTCTACGCGCGCCTGCTGGAAGAGGCAGGCTGCTGCGCGATCATGCCGCTCGGGAGCCTGATCGGCTCTGGCCTCGGCATCATGAACCCGGTGAACATCCGCCTGATCGTCGAGGCGGCGCGTGTGCCGGTGATCGTCGACGCCGGCGTCGGCACAGCGTCCGACGCTGCGATTGCGATGGAACTCGGATGTGATGGTGTACTGATGAATACCGCCATCGCCGCTGCGAAGGATCCGGTGCGCATGGCGCGCGCGATGAAGCATGCCGTGATCGCCGGTCGCGACGCTTACCTTGCCGGGCGGATGCCCAAGAAGATGTATGCCGATCCGAGCTCGCCGCTCGGTGGATTGATCTAGGCGGTCGTTTGAACAGCGCGCGTCCCTTCGATCTGGTGGTCTTCGACTTCGACGGCACGCTGGCAGACAGCGCCGGCTGGTTCCGGTCGATCCTGCCGGATCTTGCGCGGAGGTTTGGATTCCGGTGCCCGGACGAGGAAGAGCTGGAAGTGCTGCGTCACAAGCCGCCGCGCGAGGTGATGCGTATCCTGAAGATTCCGCACTGGAAGCTGGTGCTGATCGCGGTGCATGTGCGCAAGCGGGCGGCGCGGGCAGAGGCGTTTCCCTTGTTCGAGGGCATACCCGAGGTGCTGCGCACGCTCGCCGCGTCGGAGGTGCCGATGGCGGTCGTCTCTTCGAATGCGGAAATCAATGTGCGCCGGGCGCTTGGGCCCGAGCTCAGTGGCCTGATCAGCGCCTGGAGCTGCGGCGCCGGCATGTTCGGCAAGGCGAAGCATTTTCGCGACGTGCTGAGGCAGACGAATGTTGCGCCGGCGCGTGCGCTCGGCGTTGGCGACGAGATCCGCGATATAGAAGCGGCGCGCGACGTGCGCCTCATGACGGCCTCGGTGGCCTGGGGATTCGGGATGAAGGCGGCGCTGGAAGCCGAGCGGCCCGACTATGCGTTCGACACGGTCGATGCGTTCCGGGAGTTTGTGGCGCGGGCCTAGGCCGGTTTCGCCGGCCATCATTGCGCAGGTTGCAGGGGTTGCGCCCCCTCATCCGCAACCCCTTCTCCCTGAAGGGAGAAGGGGTTTGCGAGGGTCAGGCTTTGACGAGGCCGATGTCGCGCAGGCGTTCCATCAGGAAGTCCTGCGCCGTGATCGGAGGTTCGGCCTTGCCGCCTTCGGCGAGGCAGCCGGGCAGGGCTTCGATCAGGAAGTCCTGGTTGAAGTGCAGGAAGAAAGGCGTCGAGTAGCGCGGGAACTTCGAACGCTCCGGGGACGGATTGACGACGCGGTGCGTGGTCGAGGGCAGCACGCCGCCGGTGTAGCGCTGGAGCATGTCGCCGCAATTGATGACGAGGGCGCCGGCGGGCGGGTTGACCGCGAGCCATTTGCCGGAGCGATGCTTCACTTCGAGGCCAGCTTCTTCGGCGCCGAGCAGAAGCGTGATGACGTTGATGTCCTCGTGGGCGCCGGCGCGGACTGAACCTTCCGGCGGCGGATCCATTTGCGGCGGATAGTGCAGCAGGCGGAGGATCGAGTTGCCGAAATTGACCTTGTCGCCGAACCAGTTCTCGGAAAGGCCAAGATGGAGGGCGACACCTTTCAGGATGTCCGCGCCGAACGCGTCGAGCTCCGCGTAGAGCGTGCGCGTGGCGCGGTCGAAATCCGGAACCTCGGCAACGTGCGGGGTATCCTTCATCGTGTCGCGGTAGGGCGAGCCCGCGGGAAGGTCGCGGCCGGTGTGCCAGAACTCTTTCAGGTCGGCCTTGGCCTGGCCCTTGGCGTTCTCGGTCGCAAACGGCGTGTAGCCGCGTTGGCGGCCGCCCGGCGCATCGTGATACGCCTCCTTGGCTTCAACCGGCAGCGCGAAGAAGGCCTTCGTGGCGGCGAGGTTGTCGTTGATGGTCTTTTCGGAGACCGGGTGGCCGGTGATCACGGCAAAGCCGGTCTCGCGGAAGGACCGGCCGAGCTTGTCGGCGAAGGCAGCCTTGTCCGTCGACCAGAGCGAATAGGGGATGGGTTCGAAGTATTGGGTCATGCGCGCATTCTGCCAGAACAGGCGCGCTGCAGATAGTGGCCGAAATGTCCCGGTCGCGGCTTAGCGGTTGTTGCCGCTGACGTCGTAAAACAGCGAGAACTGCACGGGCAGCGCATCGCGGATGTATTGCTGCACGAACTGGTTCTGCTCGGAGATCCGGGTGCGCGGCACGTAGATGATGTCGAACCGGCGCAGCGGCAGCCAGCCCGCGAAGGCCGGGTCACGCAGGCCGGAGCGCACGTCGATGAGGGCGGAGCGGACTTCGCCGCCGGGCAGGCGCCGGATCAGGATGACGTCCTTGGGCTGGGCGTCGCGGGTCAGGCCGCCCGCCATGACGATGGCCTGGAAGGGGTCGATCTGGCCCGGCAGGTCGAACATGCCGGGTTCGCGCACTTCGCCGCCGACGAAGACTTTCTGAGAGGCGAACTCGGTGGTGACGACGTCGAGGTCGGGATCGATCAGTTCGCTGGCGAGCGCGTCGCGGAGGATTTCGGCGAGTTCGTCAGGTGTCATCGCCATTGCCATGACGGACCCGGCCAGCGGCATGCGGATGCGGCCATCGGGGGCGACCACGAGTTCGCGCGAGAGTTCAGGCGCGGTGTGGACGATGACTTCGATCTTGTCGCCGGGTGCGAGCAAGTAAGCGGTATCGGCGAGGCTAGCGCCGGCCCAGGCGTCGATCGGGAATGTGTCCGACGCCTTGGCAGGCGCCGCGGCGCAAGCGTTGACGCAGGCGGCCAGAAGGCCGGCGGCAAGGGCGATCTGAACGCGGGCGCGCAGGGGGCCGTGGGCTTCGGGCATGAACCGGGATGCTGTCTCTGCTGGCCTCCAGACATCGGCGTTAATGATTAAGGAAATATCAAATGCGACATGCGAAGCCTGAACGTTGAGGCATTCCGGGGTCAGGACAAACGATGGCGACGGCCGGCGAGGGCAATCCAGGGACGGCGACGGCGGCAGGGCGAATTCGCCCCCGGCTCGGCGCGCTGGACATTGCCGTGCATCTCTGGCGCGCAAAGTGGCTGATGACCGCTGTCTTCCTGCCCTTGCTGCTGCTCGGGCTGCTGGCGGCGATGACGTTGCCGCGCAGCTATACGTCGGTCGCGCGCCTGATGGTCTCGCTCGGTGACGAGTATGTGTATCGCCCGTCGGTCGGCCCGGCCGGGCAAGGCGGCACCGTGTCGCCGGAGATCGAGGCGCTGGTGCAGTCCGAGCTGGAGCTGCTGCGCAGCCCGGTGGTGGCCGAGGCGGCGCTGGCGAAGGTGACCCTTGCGCGGGCCTATCCGGAGATCGCGGCGCGCTGCAAGCCGGAGACGTGTGGGCGTGAAGGCGTCGCGGCGATTGCGGAAGGGCTGACGGCGGGCGGGACGCCGAAGAATCCGGTGATGATTGCCGAGTTCGAACACCGCAATGCCGCGATGTCGGCCGAGCTGCTGAATGCGCTGGTGGAGGCCTACCTCGCCTACCGCGCCGACATCTTCGCGGACGACCGTCCGGACCGGTTCCGGGAGCAGCGCGAGCGGTTCGAACAGGACCTCGCCGAAGCGGACCAGGCGATCCGCGCCTACTTGCTGGCGAACAACCTGACCAACCTTGCGGGCGAGCGCGACACGCTGCGTCAGCTTTACCAGTCGGCGAGCAGCGAGCTGCTGGTGACGCAGTCGCGCATGCGCCAGCTGGAGTCGCAACTCGCGAACTACCAGCGGCAGATCAAGACGATTCCGCCGGAACAGGATCTGTATGTGGAGGACTCGACGCAGCAGACGCTGACCGCGCTGAAGCTGGAACGTGAGGAGAAGCTGTCGCGCTACCGCGAGGATTCCCGCGTGATCACGGAACTGGACAAGCGTATCGAGCAGGCGGAAGCGTTTCTGGACACGCGCAGCGGGCCGGGCGGTGTGGTGCGCCGGGGGCCGAACCCGCTTTACCAGCAGGTCGAGGCGTCGATTGCGACGCTGCAATCGGAAGTGCAGGCGCTGCGCAGCCAGGAGACCGAGTTGAAGTCGCAGATCGGCGCGTTCGAGGAGCGTCAGAGGAGGCTCGTGGAACTGGAGCCGGCGCTGCAGGAGCTTGAACGCAGCCGGGATGTGGCAGAACGTTCCGCGCAGGCGTTTGCCGAGCGCGAAGTGGAAGAGCGGGCGCGCGGCGAGCTGACACAGCGCAATGCGGACAATATCCGGCTGCTGGAGCCCGCAACTGCGCCGATCAAGGGATCAAGCCTGAAAGTGCCGGCGGCGGTCCTGGCGCTGCTGTTCGCGGGGTTCACGGCGCTGGTAGTAGGGCTGATGCGGGCATTGACGCGCAGCGGGTTTGCGACGCCCGGCGCGGCCGAGCGCACGCTGGGTCTGCCCGTGCTTGCCTCGATCCAGAAGTATTGAGAAGGTTCGCGGATGCGTGACCTCAGGGCAGACCTAGCCGGCCTCTGGCGGCTCGCCTCGCAGGTGGAACCGGCGCGGGGCGGACGGGTCATCCTGTTCGTTGCTGCGCATGCGGGTGAAGGCACGAGCAGTGTGGCGGCATCCTTCGCGCTGATCGCGGCAAGCCGCGCTGCCCGCACGGCCTGGCTGGTGGATCTCGATATCCGGCGGAACACTCAGTACACGGCATTTGCGCAGGGCATCATCAAGGATGCTGGCCGGCCGGGACACGCGCTGGATGCGTCGCTGGGCGCCGAGCAGATTTACGCCGTTGCCGGGCGTGAGAAGGATCCCGCTTACGGCAAGCTGTTCAATGCCCACCAGATTGACGGGCTTCGCCTGCTGGTGACGCGCTTTCGCCGAGACCGGCTGGCGGCCGGCGAGAAGGTGCAGCTGCGAACGGCGCCCGGATGGTGGACCGCGCTCAGAGCGGCTGCGGACTGGATCGTGATTGATGCGCCGCCACTGGAGCGGACACGCGCCGCGCTGGCCTTCGTATCGCAGGCCGACGGCGTGGTGCTGGTGGTGAAGGCGGACCAGACGGCAGCAGCGGATGTAGCGGCGATGCGCCAGGATATCGAGGCGCATGGCGGGCGGGTGCTCGGGATCGTGATGAACCGGATTCAGGATGACGCCCTGCTCGCGGGGCGTCTTGACGGCTCGCTCTAGAGCTGCGCGGCGCCGTAGAAGCGGAACTTGACCCACCAGATCAGCTTTCCCAGACCGCGCGCGGCGCGGTCAAGGTGCCAGGCCCGGTGCGGGCTGCGCGTGATGAGGCCCGCGAGGTACAAGGCGCCGTTGCCGGCCAGCTTGTAGGCGCCGACGCCCATCCAGAGTGCAATCGCCGGCCAGTCGACCGGCGTCTTCCGGCGGGCCAGCGTGATCGGCCCCTGGCCGTAGGCAAGGGCGCGGTGGAGCGTATAGCCAAGCCGGGCGCGGGCCGCGGGGACGTGCTCAAGTACCGCGGCTTCGGCGCACCAGGCAAAAGCACCGCCAGCCGCTTTGACGCGGGCGAAGAAGAGATCATCTTCGCCGCCGGTTTCATTCGTGCGTGCATCGAATACCGGGCGAGCGGGCGGAATGGCTGACAGGTCGACGAGGGAGTTGCCGCAGCCGAAGGGCTGGCGGATGTAGCCCGTCGGCCCCGATTCCGGCCGGCTGAAGAACTCGGTGAGGTAAGCTTCGTGCGGGCCGCCGGGGGCAGGAAGGGCGGCGCGCACGGGGCCGAAGGTCACGGCGGCCGGGAAGCGTTTGTGGCAGGCCAGCAGGGCCGCGAGCCAGGTCTCGGTGGCCGTCTGGTCGTCGTCAAGGAAAGCGACGAGCGGCGTGCGGACGGCGCCAATGGCGGCGTTGCGGGCGTTCGCCACACCGGGGTGCGGTTCATGCAGGTAGGTGAGGCGGATGCCGCTCACGGCTTGTTGTGCGAACTGATCGGCGACTGCGCGGGCGCTTGCAGCGGGATCGTTGTCGACGACAAGGACGTCGAACGGCGGCGCGCCCGTTTGCGCGAACACACTCTCGAGGGCCCGTGCGAGGCAATCTGGGCGCCGGAATGTCGGGATCACTACCGTGACCGGCGCGCTCATGTGGCACCTGCCATGATACGGGCGTAGGCGGTTTGCATGGGCAGGATGTCGGCGCGGCTGGCGCGGGCTGCGCTGACGATCTGTTGGAGGGTTTCCGGGGATACGCCGTAGGCGGACGGGTTTTCGCGCACATCGTGGGTGTAGAAGATCAACCAGCCGGGTTTGCGGACGACCTCCCGGATGGCGTCGAGCGCGCGGACAATACGTGAAAGGTCATCGCCGAGTTCGATGGCGCGCAGCTGGGTGCGGTCGCTGCCCTTGCGGTTGATGCCGGGAAGGATGCCACGGGCGCAGTCATACCGGCCAGCGAGCGCCCGCTTCAGGGCGAACGTTGTTTCGCCGAACGGATAGGCGAACTGGCGGGTGTCGTGTCCGGCATGCATCGCCCGCAGGTTCGTTTCGCCCTGGGCGATGTCGGCCAGGCTGTCGGCAAGCGGTCTGCGGGCGCAGTCCGCATGGCTGTGGGTATGGCTTGCGATTTCATGGCCCGACGCGCGCAGACACGCGAGATCACCCGCGTCGTACATCTCGCCAAGAACGAGACGCGTGCCGGCGAGACCGCTGGCGGCGTAGTACGTGGCCCGGGCGTCTGCGGCTTCAAGGATGGCGGCGCCTGCTTCGGCGGCCGACTTCGGAAAATCGTCGAAGGTGAAGGTGATGATCGGGCGATCCGGTGTCCGCGCGAGGGGGGCAGCCGTACGCCACTGCACGCGGCGGCGTTCAAGGCGCGCCGGCAGGCTGCGGCTGGGCGCGTAGTCGCCGGCGGTCGCCATGGTCACGGCGCAGGCTCCACGAATGGCGCATAGGCGGCGGCACGGTAGATTTTCAGGGCCATGACTCGCACGGGGTCCGGCAGGAAACGCGCGGCGGCCAGCGTGCGTGCTGCAGGCGCGAGCAGGGGGATGCCCTTGACCCGTTGCGCGGCGCGAAGGAGCGGCATGCGCGCGCCAGCGTCCGGATGGCGTTGTACGAGGCGGGCAAAATTGGCGCCGGAATTGCCGAACTTTTCCAGCAGGCGGGCGTCGGTCTCCAGACCCATGTGCGTTGCGGTGTTGTCGATGTGGATGACTGGAAAGGCGTCTGCCACGCGCAGGCCCCACTCGACATCTTCCCATCCCCAGCCAGAAAAGGACTCGTCGAAGGCGACGCTGTCAAAGATGGCGCGATGCACGAGCACGTTCGAGCTGAAAACGTAGCGGCCGGGGTCTGACTGGCGCACGGCGGCGTCCACGCAGTCAGACTTGCGCGATTGCGCGTAGTGAAGGCGCCGGTCGGGCGCAGGGTTTGCCTGGTCGACCGAAAAACCGCCGGCGATCAGGGCGGGTCCGCCCGCGCTGCGCAGGGCGGCGATGTAGGCTTCGAGGAAATCCTGCTGGTCGGGACGCATGTCGGCGTCGATCAGCAGGATCCAGTCTGACTGTGCGTTGGCGACCAGCCAGTTTCGCGCAAAGCTGCGCCCCCGGTTTTCGGCGGCGACTTCATGGCGTGTGGGGCCGGGGTAGACTGCCAGCGCGTCGGTGTGTTCGCGGGCGAGCTCCGGGTCACCTGAGCCATCGTCATAGAGAAGCAGGGCGCACCTGGATGCCTCCGGCAAGGCGCTCAGTGCCCGGATCAAGTCGCTGGCATTGTCCCGGTAGGCCGGGATACATATTGCGAGGATGATGTCGGATGGCTCGGAAAGACTTGTCATGACATGTCCTACCGCGCGTTCTGACGGTCGCCAAAGAGGCAAGGCGCAGTCATGAACATGATGTAAAGGTCGAGCCAGAACGAGCTTCGATTGACGTATTCAAGGTCAAGCCGGATGCGTTCGCGCACTTCCGCCTTGGTGTGCACCGGACCGCGCGAGCCTTTGATCTGGGCCCAGCCCGTGATCCCAGGCTTGACCCGGTGACGGTGCGCATAGTCGGCTACGATCGCGTGCACTTCGGTTGACTCGGCCGTCATGCCGAGCGCGTGGGGGCGAGGCCCCACGATGGACATCTCGCCCATCAGCACGTTCACAAGCTGGGGAAGCTCGTCGAGCGAAGTGCTGCGAATGAGCTGACCGACACGGGTGATGCGGGGGTCGTCTGCGGTGGCCTGCGCCGTCATGGCGTATTCGGCGCGCGGATCATCCCGCATCGAGCGGAACTTCCAGACGCGTATGATGCGGTTGTTGAACCCGTGGCGGCGCTGCCGGAAGAGGATGGGGCCGGGGCTATCGAGCCGGATCGCGATGGCGACAGCCAGCAGCACGGGCGCGAAGACGACGAGTAGCGTCAGCGCGAAGAAGATGTCGCCGCAGCGTTTGACGATGGCGCGGCGGAGGTCTTCCGGGGCACCGCAGACATAGGCCGCAGGGGACCGCGCGATCTGCGCGAGCGTCTGCTTTTCGCTTCCGAAGCCGTCGAGGTCGAGCAACAGGACTACGCGTTGCGGGAGGATACGCAGGCGTTCGATCAATCCACGCACACGTCCGCGCGCGTCGCTGGTCACACTGACAATGATGCGGTCGATGTGGGGCAGCTGGTCCCAACCGAGAAGGTCATCGATGGCACCGATGACCGGCACGCCTTCGATATCGGAAGGCGCCCGGCTCGTGCGGTCGTCGAAAACGCCGACAATATCGAGTTCGCGAGAGCGCGCATTGCCGGCGATGAGGCGGCGCGCGTTGTCGGTTGCCCCGACAAGAATTGCGGTTTCGCTGAACAGGCCGCGCCGGCGAAGGATGTCGTACGCGATTGCGGCGCCGGCCTGGATCAGCACCCCGCTGGCGAACACGCCGAGCGCCGCTGAGAAGAGGGCGTTCGCCGGCATCCCCGGCACGCTGGCCAGCGCGGCGACACACACCAGGGCAAGGACACACCAGAGGCTGAAGGCGGAAGGAATGATGCGGCCGACAGCATGGTTGCCGCGGTTGAACTCAAAGCCGCGCGAGAACACGAAGGCGGTCGCGCTGGCGAAGGGAAGGCAGAGGAATGGCAGGGCGTGCAGAAGCGACGTGGTGACGCCTTCAGGCAGAAACGCGATGCTGCAGGTGATGGCAGCCGCCATGGCAGCCCAGCGGGCGCTGGTGCGCACCACGGCCGAAGCGATACGGGAGCGCCGCCTTCCGAGCAGTGGATTGCGTGCCAGGGGCGGGGTGGCCGGCAAGCCGCTTCCGGCCATGCGCGGCCGGTTCGGCGGCGATGATGTTAACGTTGACATTGCCATGCTGCCGAATTGGGCGCTCCGGGGCCGAAGCTATGCGGGTATCGTCAATATCCGGTTGAAGGGACTTCCCAAATTTCAACGGTATGCAGGGCTTGCGGAGGCGGGGCGGTTTCAATAGACCCCTCTTTCGCGTTGGAGAGGTGGCCGAGTGGTCGAAGGCGCGCCCCTGCTAAGGGCCTTGGCGCTTCGGCTAAGTCATTGTTTACACTGCGCGAAGTTGAGGGCGGGCGACGCCTTCCCCGAAATCTCCCCCATTTGCGAAGTTCCACCCATGGGCGCGGAGCCTTGTGGAAAGATCGGCCGGCGCCAGCTTCGTGTAGAGCATCGCTGTGCGGGAATCCTCCCATCCCCCGTTGCGCTGAAGTGCGACGAGATTGTGCCGGGAGGCGACCCAGAACCAGGTCGCCCATGTGTGCCGGAGCACGTGCGGCGTGACACGGCTCGGACCCTCGGCTTCGAGCCCGGCATAGTCGCGTGCCTTGTTGAAGATGCCCGCGAATTGGCCGCCTGAATTGTTGTCCCGGATGCGATAGGGCTGGCCCTTCGGCGTCAGCATCACGGCGCCCTCCGCTGGCGACTCGCGCAGATGCGCCAACGTCCGTGCACGTTCGATCCCCGACCACCGCGAGATCCCGTTCTTCGGATCGGCGACGTAGGCTTCGGCGGTCTTCAGGTTCACGTTCTCCCAGGTCAGGTTGACCAGCTCGCCCGTGCGGCACCCGGTGCCGAGCAGCATCAGCACGAGACGTTCGCACATCGCCGGGCCGCAGGCGCGCTCGGCATCGACGCGGCGCGCGCCTTCGATCAGCCGCTCGGCTTCCTCAGGCGTCAGCCAGCGGATGCGGCGCTGGGCGTCTGATGGCTGCACAAGCCCGCCGCGGGCGTGGTGGTTGATCACCGCCCGGATCGGCGTGACGGCCTGCCGGCGGCGCGTGACGGCCTTGGCTTCGGGATAGAGCTCCCGGGCGACCGCATCGATGATCGGGGGCGTCAGCGACGCCAGGGTGCGCTCCGGGCCAAGGTGGTCGAGGAGGGCCTTCATGTACCGGGCCTCGGCCGACTTGTGATAGGCGAGACCCTTGGCCGCCATCACTTCCTTTCGGTCGGCCATGTAGGGCACGGCGGCCTGCACGAACGTTGTCTGAGGCCCGGCGGCGATCTGGGCGCGGATCTCGTCCTTGATCTCGTCCAGCTTCCGGGCGGCTATTCGCCGGTCAGTAGTGCTTGTGCTTCGCTCCACGCTGACGCCTTCGAACGTCCCTTTGACGAGCCAGAAGCGGTTGCCCTTACGAGTGCCGGGGGCGATGAGCTTGAGCATTTGGGGCGGTTCTCCATCGCCTTCTTCAGCTTCAGGATATGTTCGGGCAGTAAAACCCTGCGGTTCCCGTTCAGCAAGTGAGATCCAGGCGTCCGGTCGAGATATTGGCGGACGCGCTTCACGTTCAGGCAAAGGTCGCGGGCGACCGCGACATAGGGGCTCCCCGTAGTCATTGCTTCATCGCCTTGTCGAGGCTTGAGCCGTCCGGGAGTGCGCAGGAAGCAATGATCCGGTCGCCGTTGCGGGCGAAGCCTTCGCAGGTCAGCTCGCCGGCCGAGGAAAGGAGCCCGCGCAACTTTTCGCGCGCTTCCGGGCCGCCTGGCTCGTCGTATTCCGGCGCATTGAAGCGGCGCATGCGGATCTCGACCTCGCCCATGCAGAAGCTGTCGCCGTCGATCACAGCCGTCGGCGCGGCGGTCCAGACCTTCGACGGATTGCGCGGATTGGCCTCGGAGCAGTCGTAGACCTGCGGCAGGGGCTCAGCCCGCACGGGACTGGCGCAGCCCGCCAGCATTGCCAAAAGAAGCGCTGTTTTCATTTCAGCCATCCCTCAAGATCGACTTCGCCCTGCGCCGGATAAGTCACGATCGAGAGCGACCGCAGCGACCCCAGCACGTTTTTGACATGGCCGCTCGTTTCGTTCCAGCCGAGCAGGTTGCATAGCTCGCCGCGCGTCCGGCGTCCGTATTGAGCCAGTGTATCGACGACCTGCACCTGCGGGCCTGAAAGCACGGGCTTGATCAGGTCGATCGGGTCGCCCTCTGGCGGCTCTGGCGCGGCGTCGATGCCGGCCGATGTCAGCCCGATATGGTCCGGCATTGGGTAGTCGATCATGCCCTTGGTCCGCAGAGAGCCGGACACGTTTTTCAGATGCCCGCTGGTGATGCGCCAACCTGCGACGCCGGCGACCATCGCCCGGGACGGCTGTTCGTGCCCCAGCGCGCGCCAGAAGGCGAGGGCGCCGAGCAGGGTGCGCTCCGGGCCGGTCAGGCTTGCGTCACTGCTTGGGGCAGCCTGCGGCACCTGAGGCGGTTTCACTGCCGGCTTGCGCGGCGGCGGCGCAGAAGGATGTGCGATCTCCGCTGCGGCTTCGCAGTGCTTTTCCGATAGCTTAGACAGCGCCTTCTGGGCCATGAGGATGCCGGCTCCGATGCCGCTCTGAATGCCTTTTTTGTGACCTTCGCTGAAGCCTTCCTCGCGAGCTGACGCAACGAGGCGGTCGGTCTCGGCCTGCCAGTCAGCCGGCTTCGCCTTGGCCGGAGGTTTCACGGCTGATCCGCCCGAAGGGGGCGCGGGCTCAAGCGCCCGCCGGATCGGCGTCAGGTCGACCTCGGCGAGGGTCTGCGCCTCGATGCGCGCCTCACCTCGTTTCGGAGCCTTCGAGCTGTCGAAGGTTTTCATCAGCGGGAAGCGCATGCGTTCAAGCATGTCCAGCTCCGGCGCCCAGACCCAGCCTTCGCCGCGCGGCAGGGACGGAAGCGACGAGATGATGCCCGCGCCTTCGTCCTTCGTCGCCCATTCCCCGATCCAGGCCTCGACCGCCTTGCGGTCCTGCGGCGCAATGAGCCGCATCGCGCTCTGTGTCGTCTCACTCATGGCTGTCTCCTTGTGCGACCGGGGCTGGCTCCTGAAGCGCTGCGGCGAGGCGATCACGGGCCAATTCAATTCCTTGCGCTCTGCCATCTGCCAGCTTGACGTTATCGCTCGCCCCGCCAAAAGTTAGCCTGTCCACGAGATATTCTTCGCAGGACATTTTACGAAATGACTCAGCGTACTGATCAAGCGCCTTGATCGCCGCCTCCTCCACCCTCACACGCGCAGCACGCTCTGCGTCGAGAAGGTCGGCGGCGCGGAGAATGTTGTTGGACACGCTGTTCCATGTGGACATTCCCATGTCCCAGCGGTTGTGAGCCATCATCTGCGTGTCGGCTCGCAACTGCGCAGCTACCTTTTCCACCTCATCCACCGCACTCTCGGGAGCCGGGGCGGGCAGGAGCGCGAGGGCTTCCTCCATACGCAGCATCAAAGCCGCATTGGCGTTGGCCTTGCGGTTGCCATCTTCGGTGCCTTTTTCTCGGTGCAAGTCTTCATAGCGGCCAAACGTGTTGGCAGCCAATTGAAGGATCTCGCGCACCTGGGTGATCTGTTCGTCAGTCACTTCGTTCCCTCCGTATCCGGACGCTTCGCGCGCTCAATCACGCGCATCAAATCTTCGCTCATCGTCACACAGCGCGCTTCGATGGCTTTTGGGACGACGGGCAGCGGGTTGCGCCCGAGGGCGTCCAGCAGCAGTTCAGCGCGCTCGCGGGTGTGGGGGTGTTCGATCATGGGGTGTCCTCCACAATCAGCGCGCGAGCCGCCGAAGATCGCGACGGGATAGCCAGGCGTCTTTCCGTCAGCCATGAGGCGCAGGCCCCACCATGCTCCGGTCGGATCAATGATGCAGACACGTTCACCAGCGTCCAGCAGGCGCTCGACCGCGCCCTTCGCGGTCACGGTCTTGCCCGCACCCGTCTTGCCGAGGATCGCGAGGTGGTTGTCGAGCGCTTCGTCGGGGATGCTCATGACTTCCGCTCCTCGCGTTTCGTCTTACGAAAGATCGACTTCTGGATGCGCCGCGACCTACGGTTTCCGCGCTGCGGTTCCATTGGTCGGACAAGCCGGGCTTCCTCTTCGGCGCGCGCTTCGGCGGCAATTCGTGCTTTCTCTTCGGGCGTGTAGTCGCTCATGACAGGAAGTCCTTCGCATAGTGCCTGTCGCCGTCGCGGATCACGTCGCCCTCCGGGATGATTTCGTCCGGCGGTTCATACTCTCCGCACCAGCCATTCTTGTGGACCTGCGGCCAGATCGTCATCGTCGCCGACATCATGCCACCGGTGATCACCGGAGCGCGTCGTCTGCATCGCACAAACTCGACAAAGTGCGTGACGTCCTGATCTTGAGGCGGGCCGAAGCCACCTTGAAATTTGCAGTTCTCGCAGGTCTTCATACCTTCTCCCTCCGGGCCTTCGCCCAATCTCTGATCTCAGCGTAGGTGATCGCGCGCAGCAGCCTGTAGGCCTCGCGGCACTGTTCGATGGAGAAAAGGCCGGTGTGACATTCCTCGGCCGCCAGCCCCATGCGATCAGCGAGCCACTCGTAGCAGCGGACGCGCGCCAGGCGGGTGATGTGCGGCCGCTTCGCCGCGGCGGGATAATCGCGCCAGGCCTCGCGCCAGATCGGGTCCAGCAGCTTGTGGACAAAGCCACGCGCCCGGCGCGTGTAGAAGCCCGCCGGCCGGCCGAGCGGATCGACCGTCCCCGGATGACAGCCGACATAGGCGCCGCATCTGGTGCAGCGCCACAGCTTCTTGTCCGCCAGATCGCGGCGGTTCGGATAGATCACCGCGCCGGTGACGAATTCGGCCTGATCGTTCGGGCATTCGAGGCAGGGGAGGTCGATCAAGCCGCGCTCCTGATCTGCTCGCGAAGCAATGCGCCCCACTGATCCGCCATCGCGGCGGCGATCCCGTCGAAGGTGCGGCTGCGCTCTTTCCAGCGATCCGGGCCGGGTGGCATCCGGGCGACGCGCTGGGTTCGACCGTCCACGATCTGGGTAGGCGTCAAGGCCGGGAGATTGCGAAGCCACAGGCATGTCGCTTTCGTCTCTCCGTGGCCGAACTGCCAAGGCTGGACCGTTTGTGCCGGCGGCGCGTAGTTGCGGATCAGCGCCTTGGCATGCCGGTGCATGATCGGGTTCTCGACCGCGACACGGGGGATCGGCGCGTTCCATAGGTCGGAGAACAGCGCGGCGCCGTCCCGAAGCTCGGTCTGCATGTCGTCAGCCGTCCGGCCCGGCGGCGGCTTTGACAGCCAGCGGACACCGCTATTGCAAAGGCGAGTGCACGGCGGATGCGCGACGACCATCAGGTCCCAGCCGTCGTCGAGGATTTCGCGCACGTCCCCGCGGATGTGATGGTTCGATCCATCCTCCGCCGGCAGAAGATCGCAGGACCAGGTATCGAAGCCCGCCGCTGTGAAGGCGCGCCTGACGACGCCGGAAAACTCGCAGGCGATTAGGACGCGCGCCATCACACCACCGCCTTTCCGGCCGCGACCTGATCGACGTTGGCGAGGTGCACCTTGAAGGTCAGCGCCACGATCTGCGGATCATCCGCCCACCGCTCGCCGGGCTTGTCGTGCAAGGTGTCCCAGAGGTCCATGAACCAGTCGTGGGCCGCGTCGAGATGCACCGTCAGTTCGTCAGAAATTTCTGGTCGACACGGATGGCCTTCAGCCTGGCAGTCCTCACGGCTGATCGCCTGCAGCCGGTCATACCGGACGCGGGTCACTTCGAGGGTGAGGCGCGAGGCCCAGCGGGGCATGTGGATTGAAGGCTTGAACGGTCCGCCTTTCGGGCTGGTGGCGGCGTAGACTGTCTCAGGGTCGAAAGCGTCTTCGAAACCGCCCGCAGCGTCACGGATGACCCCGCCGTCGCGCTGCCGGTAAGCCTCGCGGACCCAGAGCAGATCGCCGACCTCAACCCGCCGGAGCGGTGAGGATGCCAGGCGGCGGGTCTGCGTCTTGCGGCCAGCGAGCAGTGCTTGAACCATCGGTGTGCTGAAGATGATCGGACGCACGGTCATGGCGCCACCTCCGGGCGACCGTCATGCAGGACACCGTCGAGCAGGCGCCCGGCCTTCTTCTTCCCTAACTTTCCCCAGTAGTCCGGCATCCCGAAAAAGTTCCGGCCTTCCCCGGGGAATACGGCGTCTTCCGGCGCTTGAATCTCGCAGACCCAATCTCCCCATTGTTTGAACAGGAAGGGCACGCCGGCCGACGCGCACTGGTCGCGCAGGCCCCGGAACCAATCGGGGTGCGACGGGCGCGCCTGCGGCCCGCTCTCGCCCCCGGCGATGACCCAATCGATCTTTGATGGTGAGCGGACCAGCGCATCAATGCCGGGCCGTTGAACGATCATCCCGCTCGAAAGGCAGTTGACTTCGGCGTCGCGAAATTGATCGCCCGCGTTGATTTGTGCGGCGACGGGGATGCGCGTCAGATCCACCGGCCCCAGCAGGGGCTCGCAGCTCAGGAAACGTTTTGCGGCGGGCACGGCCAGCAGGTGCGGGATGCGCCGGTCGGCTTCGGCCTGGTTCTCGACGGTCGTGCCGAGCCAGACGTTCGGCCATGGCCGTGTGTCCCACTCCCAGGGATGGTTCTCCCAGCAATTGAATGGCGGCAGCATCTTTCGGATGTTATGCGGCCGTTTGGTGAGCAAGAGCCAGATGAGTTCTGGCGTCGCATCGATCAGCGCCCAGAGTGCATCGCGCCAATGCGGCGGCACCTGGTTGTCGAACACGTCCGCAAGGCTCGCGCAGAACACCATCGGCATCCGGCCATGCGCTGCGAAAAACGCCGGCGCCTGCCGGTTCCATTTCAGCGGCTGTTTCCAGTTCGCCTCGGCGGTCCGGCGGCGCCCGCCACTCCACAGGTCCGTGTCCGGATCAAACCGCTTCGTCTGCGCCTCGGCATAACAATGATCGCACGCCGGCGAGACCTTCGTGCACCCGATCCACGGATTGAACGTGTGGTCAGCCCACTCAATTTTTGTGTCTTCAGCCATCGTAACCGTCTCCATGACATTGTGGGCAGGGCCGGGTTTCATCCCCGCAGGCGCAGGTGTCCCCGCCGCAGTAGCAGTCGACCTCGCCCGTGTTGCAGCAGGCCTCGCAGTAGCCGGGCTCGTCGTCGTCATCGTCGAACGGTTCGAAGGGGGTGGTTTGGTCAGGCATCGCTTGCTCCCTGACGGCGTTTAGAGGAATCCGCTTGCGCAAGCCGGTGCGTCCACTCCGCCGCATGTTTTGGGCAGAGGTCTTTCTCCGGCGCCGGCGACGTGGTGCAGCGCGAACACAGGCCCGCGTCGCAGGTCCCGGACTTCTTCGTCGGCACCTTCCAGTCGCATTCCAGCGTGGCGCGGTTGCCGCACTTGCAGCGCTTCGTCGGGCCGCAGACGATGGCGACACCCGCGGGGGTTTGGATGCGATGGCAGGTCATGTCTGCTCAGCATGGCGATCAATAGTTGGCCAGCCGGGCCGAAACTCCGTGCACGTTCCATCCCGAATTTGACGGACGATCTCTTCGGCGCGCTCAGGCGCAATTGGGTACTCGGCCCGCATCATTTCAAAGCGGCGCCGCATGATGGCTTCAGCTTCTTCCGGTGTGCCGTCGCGCCAGAATCGCTGGCCCCGGTTGAGAGCGTGACCCGGCGCATAGACGTCGCCCCGAAAGTCGCAATGCAGAAGGGACAGGCCCCCACAACTTGGACAGCCCATGCTGAAGGGCGTAACCCCGTCTCTGGAATTCCAGATCACTTCTTGATGACCGCACTCGTCGCAGCGGTACTTCATCAGGCAGAACGCCTCGGCGTGGGCGTGGCCTCGTGCGGTTTTTGGCCTATTCATCAGCGCGCCCCCGCCAGCTGGTCGAGCGTAAACTGGACGTCCTCATCCAGATCCGTCTGGCGCCGGAGCCATGAGAGATAGTCGCCCGGCACATCTGTGAACTTCGCACCCTTGTGCTTCCCGAACGGAATCGTCCGGAGTAGGCGCGGGCGGCCCGACACTTCGATCATCCGCTCACGGGTCCAGCCGCGCGAGCGTAGGTCATCGAATAGCCCGGCCAAGGTCCACACGTCGTACATCGCACGGTGCGCGTGGCCGCCTGAGCCGAGCGGCGGGCCGGGTGTGCCGAGCCAATACCGGAGCGCCTGAAGGCCGTAGGACGGTGCGTCGTCGAACTCGGCATAGGCCACCTTCAGCGTGCAGGCCCAGGGCGCGGCCTTCAGGTGCGGAAGGAAGCGCCGGTCGAACGCGGCGTTGTGGGCGACGTACAGATCGGCGACGGGGAAGGTCTCCATCACCTCGTCGAGCGGCGGTGCGTTCTGCACCATCGCATCAGTTATGTGGTGGATCGCCGAGGCTGTGCAGGGGATCGGCACGCCAGGATTGACCAGCGTGTTGATCGTCCGCTCGATAGGGGCGCCGCGGTCAAACAGGCGGCCCGTGATGGCGGCGATCTCGACGACTCGAGCGTCGTCTTCCATGCCGGTAGTCTCGACGTCGAGGAGGCAGACGAGCGGGCTCATACGGCAGCTCCTTCCAGCGCCGTCGCAATGGCCCGCTGCGCCGCCTCAAGCGACCGCCGCAGGTTGCCGGGGATGAAGGGCGAGGCCGCCGGTTCCTCGTCAAAGAGCGACTGGATCGGGACGCGAAGGACGCGGGCCACAGCGGCCAGCATGCCGGCGCTGAGACGGTTCGTGCCCGTCTCGTACTTCTGCAGCTGCTGGTGGCTGATGCCGAGCGCATCGCCCATCTCGTCGAGCGTCATGTCGGCCTCGGTGCGGAGGGTGCGGATGTTCCGGCCGACCTGCTTGTCGATCTCGGTCGGGGAGCGGCTTCCAGGCTCGCGGGTGAGGGTGTCAGGCATGGGAAGGGATTCCTTTCGAGGGGTTGGGGTCAGACAGGGGTTTTCGGGGAGTTGACTGCGTCGGACATGATGTCCTCAGCTTTTGGATTCAGCGCCTTGGCGAGACGGCAGTCCTCGGCGGTCTCGTCGATGAACGCGTCCTCTTGGTCAGCGGGAAGCGCGCGGTAACGGACGGCCCACCGCTCGGCATATTCCAGCCCGCCTTTCTTGGTGCGGATCAGTTCGCCGGGGTGGGGCGGAAGCTCCTGGACGGACGGCTCGGCCCCGGCAGCTGGTTTTTCGCCTGCCTCGCCCTCCGTCTCGGCTGCAAGGGGTTGGGCCTGGTCGTCGTCCGCGTCCGGCTCATTCTCCGGGATCGGCTGCGACGCCGCCGGCGGGTCGGGCTCGGGCTGGTCCGGCGCGGATGCCTTGCGGCCCTCGGCAAGATTTTGGAGCAGGCGCTCGGCGGGGTCGGCCTTTTCGGGCGTGACGTTCACGAAGCCGCCGGGCATCGCCTCGGCTTCCTCCCGGGTATAGACGCCCATAATGACGTCCGGAACGTGCCGGCGCGCCCATGCGCGGGCGGAGTAATAGCCAAGCTGCTGCTCGGGGTCGGCTTTCCAGAGCGGCGAATTCTGGGTCTTGATCGTGCCCTTCGCAGGTGACGTGTAGACCCGCTCTTTCGACTCGCCTTTGATCCGCCCTCGGACGGTGCAGGTCAGCTCGTCGCCCGATCCGCTGAATTCATAATCGAGGCGCCCGTCGAGGACCGGGCTGGCGTAGATCATGGCGGCGACGGCCTGCGCCTCATAGGCGATGGCATCGTTGACCATGTACGCCTTCAGGCTCAGCGCGAAGGGGTCCATGTTGACCCGGCCGGCCTGAAGGATGATGCCCAGGCAGGCGCCGGTGTTGCCGCGCACGGCCTTGCCGACCATCGGCCCGGCGCCGGCCATAAGCTTGGCCATTTCGACGAGCTCGCCGAGGCTCTGGGGGGCGACCATGAACGAGCCGCCGAAGCTGGTCATCGGCACCCGGTCGCCGGCCTTGACGGCTTGAGGCAGGGTGCCCGGCCGCTCGATCACGGCGGGGCTCATGTCGTCAGACTGTTGCTGGGTATCGGGCATTTGCAATCTCCTTCAGAGACGGGACTTGGGGGAAAAGGGCGTCGTTCTCGCGCAGCCATTTCACGTGGTTGGCGGGCAGGCCGACTGTGACCGGGCCTTCGGAATAGGCGGGCCAGCTGTCGGTCTTGATGCAGTGCTCAAGGCGGCGCAGGGCGCGGCGGTTCTCCCGCGCGCCCCATTCGATCGCCTCGTCATCGATCGGGGCGATGGTCACTACGAAGGGGCTTTTCTTCTCCTGCGCGATCAGCGCGAAAGTCTCCAATACGCGGCCGGTGGCACGGGCGATGACTTCTGCGCTGAAGGCCGCCTGGCAGTGATAGCCATAGTTCTTGATGGCAAATCGCAGATCCTCGGGATCGGCGCTCCGCGTGGTCTTGTAATCACCCCAGATCGTATCCGTAGGCAGACTATCCGGGCGCGCGAGCATCCAGATTCCGGTCTCAGGATCGCGCGCCGCGACCGTGACTTCGAGTGGGCCGGAAAAGAGGCCGTCCTTGACCATGGGCTCGCGGGCCAGACGCTCAGCCATTGAATAGACGTCATCGATCTCGTCCTGCCTGAAGATGGTCTTGCCCGCCGCTTCCTGCTCGGCCTTCCACGCCTTCTTGAACTTCAGGAAGCTGTCGAAGCCTTCGTGCGGGCCTTCCTTCCCCTCGTTGCTGGAGAAGTCGCGGAAGGGGCTGACCGCGATATCGGAGGGGAAGCGGCCCTCGATGCAGAGCGCATGGGCCATCCTCCCGAAGGTGGTCGCCTTCGTATCGGACTCGCCTTCCTCTTCGTCGTAACGTGCCTTCAGCTTCTCCGGGCAGCGGTCGACCAGCCTAAGCCGGCTGTTGCTGACCGCGAAGCCGTCGCAAAGATCGGGATCGCGGTGATACCGGGACATCGGGACGTAGTAGAGCCCGTTCTCGGTGATCTGCTCGCCGTCGCTCAGTGTGCGGATCGGCAGGCCAAAGGCTTCGGTGATCATGCTTGGCCCCTTGCGATATCGATGGCGCGGCCGGTCGCATAGGTCACGGCGATAGACAGGGAGGCGAGGTGGCCGGGCGCGGGCACCGCGTAGAGCAGGCCTGCGATCGCCGCTTTGGCGGCATCTGCGGACGTGATCTGGTTTCCAGTGTGGCGGTTCTGCGCCACCATCACCTGGCCGATCACATTGGCTAGGAAAGCCGCCGGAGTTTCGGCGTTGAAGCAATCGGCCATTGTCAGGATCAGCGCGTCGGCGGCTTCCTGAACGCGCTCCAGCTGGGCCTCGGTATATTCGACGGTGCTCATCAGAAGGGCGCCTCCGGAGCGATGCGCTGCAGCAGCCCTTCGGCGGCCTTTCGCGCGTATCGGGTGAAGTCGGTGTTGTGCTCGAGCGCTTTGGCCACGGCCAAGTGCGCGGTCTCAAGGCGCGCGCCGTATTCCACCACTGCCGGGCGCTCGGAATTCACTTCCTCGATCGCGGCGACGAGCTGCGCCTGCGCGCCCATCAGGCCGCGCTGCGCCTCGATCAGGTGTTCGATGATCTCGGAGTCGGTCATGCCGCTTCGTCCTTTCGATTGTTCCAGAGGCCTCGCCCGCCGAGGGCGTCATAGGCCGGGATGGGTTTGCCTTGCCGGGCGCGCTCAACGTCCCGCTCAAGCTGGCGGAAGGCGTCGGGGGCGATGTCAGATTTGACGCCGGCGGCCTCGGCGAATGCCTTCAGGCGGTAGGCGCCGATCAGACGCTCACGGGCAAAGTCGAGCCGGGCCTGACCGTCGGCGGAGAGACGCTTCGGCTTCATTGGCGCGCCGCCTTCCACGCTTCCCAATGAGCCAGGTCGGCGGCGGCGGCGTCGGCCTCGGCCGCGGCAATGGCCGGCGCCAAGTCGTCCTGAACCGCGACGATCGCGTCGTCGGTCTCGCTTTCAAGCGCTTCGAGAAATTCGATAGCGCGGCGCAGTTCAACCTTGCGCTGGACGTGCGGGGCCATGCGCGCCTTGAGGGTCTGTTCGAGGCTTTCAAGCGCGCCCGCCGTGGCCGCCTTGTGAGTGGCCAGCAGCTGCAGCCGGGCTTCAGCGGCGCGGGCTTCCTCGGTGTCGGCAATAGCTGCCGCGCGGCGCTCCTCGGGCGAGCGTAGGTCAATGACGAGGGTCATGCTGCGACCCCGTGCTTGACCCGGAGGCGCTCGACGCTGCGGTCGAAGGCTTCGAGGGCTTGGCGTTCCGCCTCGTTGGCCGGCACCGTCCACCCGATCATGGCGCCCAGCTTGATGCGGGCCGCGTCGTTCGGGGCGGAGAAGAATTCCCAGCCCAGCTTGCCGACCGCGCTGCCCGGCGCGTAGCCAAACTGGCGGAGGTATTCTGCCTCGGTGGCGGGTCGTTGTTGCATCGCTTTCTCCCTGTGGGTTGAAAGGACGCTATTCCGCAATTGCGGAATCGTCAACACAAGATTCCGAAACTTCGGAATATTTTTTCCGCTCCCTCCGCGTTAACGCTAAGTTTCAAGTCGGTCGGCGGCAGGTGGAGAGGGAAATGCGGTTTCTGATAGCGTTGGCGTTGGGGCTGACGGCTGCAGCGCCCGCTCGGGCGTGTTCACACGAGGACAACATTGCCCTGTTTGAAGAGCAGGCACACCAAGCTGACCGATGCCGCATTGAAATGCAGGTTTATCGTGAGCAAGGCGCGGAGTGCGCAACGTTCTATGCCAGCAAGAGTCGCGGCGAGACGGCGTTGGCGTGTCTTCGGTTCGAGATGGATTTGGCTGAGGCGAAGGGCGACCTTACTGAGATCAACGAGGTGTTACCTCGATATGAATCCGCAATGGCCAAACTGACCACAGCACGCGCGAAGATGCGCGCTGCCGAAGACATGCTTCCACAGTGACCAGCTCCGATTTATGGAAATCCCAACCGGCCCGCGCCATCGAGCTCGTGGTGTCGGAAGTGAACCGATCAGGCAAGTTTTCCGAAAATGGAAAAGCGGAGATCGCGGTCCGGCTGCTGTACGTGCTCCGGAACGCGGAGTCGCCCCTGAAGGTCAGATGCTCTGACGGGGACGCGGCGCTCACGAAGGATGAACTCAAGGCGCTGGGCCTGCGCGGCAGCATCAAGATGGACCGCGAATATTGGAACTCGCTTTCACCGGCGGGGCAGGCGGATCCCGTGGACGCCGCCGAGACGATCTACCATCGGGCGCTGAGTGCCGTGTCGTTTGAAGGGACATTCAGTCAGGCGCGTACGCTCGGCTTGAGCAAATGCAGGATCTACGCGGGGGGAGCCCGCGCGTGCGACTACGCCCGGCGCCATGACCGCGCGATGATTCCTGTGCCCAGGGCAGGCGAGTGGCCGCCCGCGGAGTGCGATGCGCCATGGTGCTCCTGCGCCCTGGCGGCGGACCCCGCCAGCTAACGGATTGAAGAGAAGAGGGACGAGCCCATGACCAAAACGCCAGCAACCCGCAAGATGAAGATCTGGAACCGCCCACCGCTGCCGAACGCGCAGGGCGGATCCGGAATCGCCGTCGCCTGGCTGTCTCTGCTTGTGGCCTGTGTGCTGATCACGTGGGCCATCGCAGACCCATATGCCGGCCCGATCCCGCTCTGGCTAGGAGCGGGGCTCGTGCAGGTCAGCCTGATCGTCTTTGCGGTGACGCCGATCCTGAGGGAAATCCGGCATCTGGCCTATGACATGGCCCGCAGGGCGGGCGAAGTCGAAGAACGCGAAGTGCCGCGCTACGCGCCGCTCTAACCCGCGTTGGCGGCATCTGACGACTCACGATGGCATTACGAAGGGGATAAAAATGTTCAGAAAAACGATCGTTGTATTGGCTCTTGCGGCGATGGCCTTGACCGTGCCGGCGAGTGCTCAGGAGCTTTGGCAGGGCGCAAAAAAGGGGGATTCCCTGGAGCAGATACGGCAGGCGTTTCCTGACGTGTTGGCCTTCGACAAGCCGGTCGAATACACCGAGGATCGACTTGCGCTTCTCTATCTCGACGACCGATCGATCGGTGGCGAGATTTTCGACGTTTTCTTCATCATGAGCGGCGACGCGCTTGATATGGTCGTGCTTCGGATGAGCAAGGATGACACGGGCGAGATCCCGAACTCCGTCGACTACCACGCCGTGGAGGCGCTGCTGAATCGCAGGTATGGCGCTCCGCTTTATGAAATGCCCGCCAAAATGCAGGACTCGCAATTCCTTCGCCTATACAAGAATGAGTTTCGTGACGGCGATCTCACGATTGGGATCTCGTGCATGTTCTGCGGCGGCGACGATGGTTTTCTGGGCGTCAACTATGAGCACAAGTCGGCGGCGCAAGCTGACGAATTCTAAGCGGCGCGGGCTAACCCAGCGCCCGCCCGATCCAGACGACGCGGCCGATCACGTTGAGCACTTCAGGGTCGTCGACCTTGAACGAGGCGTAGGCCGGGTTGTCGGATGACACCATGACCGAGCCGTCGTTCAGGTTGCGCTGACAGCGTTTCACAAGCAGCTCGCCTTCGTAGGCGAGAATGTAGATCCCCGGCTTCACGATCCGCCGCTCGCCCCGATTGACCAGAACCTTGTCGCCGTCGTGCAGGGTTTCCCACATCGAATCGCCGCCCACCTGGATTACGGCCAAGTCTTCGATGTTCCAGCGGTCGATCTCTGAGGCCCGATAGGGCTGCCAGCCTGACGGCGTGCCGTCCTCGACGAGGGCGCCGGCGCCCGCGGACGCCCGGATGTCGTAGATGGCGACTTGCCGGACGTCGCTGTCAGGCAGCGGCGCGCCGAACTCGCCCAGCGCCTTCTGCACCTTTTCGAGGTTGTCGCCCCGGAGGTTCCGGGCGGGATCGTTCAGGAAGGTGTGCAGTGTGTTGTAGGGTACGCCGGCCGCTTCCGAGATCTTCCGGATCCCGGCCGCCTTGATCGCCGCCCGAAGCTTCTTGTTCGAATCCACCATGCCGCCTGCTTAAGCGCGCGGTCGCGGAGCGTCATTTCCGCTATTTCGGAATAATCGGTTGACAAATCCGAAGTTGCGGAAAATACCAGACGCATGATCGACCATGCCATCACCCGCATTCGCCAACTGGTTGCAGACAAGAAGATCACTCTGGGCCAGGTCAGTGAGGTCTCCGGGCTTCCTTACTCCACGGTTCACGAGATGCTTCAGCCCGCCTGGGGAACGCGCGCGATTGAAAACCTGCGCAAGCTGGAAGGCGGCCTTTCGAAAATTGAGGAGATTGCCGGTCAGGGTGCCGCGGAGGCCTCGCCATGACCCGCGCCTTCGACCTCGCGGCCTGCATCTTGTCCGGCCAGGTGCCCGACGAGGCCGTGCCATCGCTGGTGCGGGACACGCCCGGCCTTGCGGCCGAACTTGAACGCCGGTCAAGCGCCATGTCCCCGGCGCTGGCTGTCGAGGCGGGGCGGGGGGATTCGATCTCCTCCCCGGGCGCCCTCCGTCCCGCCAATCCTGTCCATTTCCGAAGCGAGGGCGCGCTTGCGCATCGCCTCGGCGAAGAGGAAGGCCGCCGCCCTGTCCAGACACGCGGCCTCGTCTCGAAGTTCATCGGCTCGTTTCATCCGCCCTCCTTCCTCGGAAAGCTATGGAGCAAGTGACACATGCAAATCGAGGTCGGGGATGCCCGGGAAACGTTGGGGCAGCGCGTTCAGAGATACCTGCGCTGGCGCTTCGGCAGGGACGCGGCGAAGCACGCCGCTTCAATCACACAATCTGACCTGCGCACTGCGCGGGGCTGGGTAGAGGAAGCCCGCGAGCCGAAGGGCGAAGCCCTGCTCGCGATCATTTCAGACATGGGCCGGGAAGGCCTGCTCGCGCTGTTCTCGCCAGAAGTCGAGACACACGAACAACGAATGGCGAGACAAATCGATGACCTTCGGGAAGAGGTGGCGCGCCTTGAAGCGCGTCTTGGAAAGGGCGGTGCTTCGTCTGCGGATCAAATCGCTGGCGGCGCGCGTCAGCCGGCGGCGCAGCGGCGCGCTGGGCAAGATCCAGCTCGGCGAGGGGCTGCGCGACCTGGGCCGCCGGATGAATGACCCGGTGCTGATCGCTGACGGCTGCGCCCTGATTGATTGGGGCGCGCAGGAACTCAACCAGATCGAGACAGGCGCCCCGGCGGAGCCTCGTCGCGCTGCTGGCCGCTAGGCCCGCTTTCAATCCGCCGACTGACGATAGGAGGCCTTGCCTCATGGCAAAGGACATCAACGATACGGAAGACGAGGATCGCCGCGAGGCGGTCCCGGCGACGGGTGGCGACATCCGGTCCATGCTCGCGTCCTACGAGGAAAAGCAGGACGAGAAGAAGGAGATCGCGGAGAGCCAGAAGGCCGAACTGAAAGAGTTCGAGGCCACACACGGCGTCCCGGTCTGGATCTCCAAGATCATCCGCAAGTTCGACCAGATCGAAGACGCGGCGAACCGCTCGCACGCCTGGAACGCCCTGATGCGCTCCGGGACCGCGATGGGGTTTGATCAGCAGCCGGACATGTTTGACCCGCCGAAGGTCAAGGAAGGTCCGAAGCGGGCGAGGGCGAACGCGTGATTGCAGCGTTCGACCTTTCCGCCAGCTGCTCGGGCTGGTGCATCGGCGAAGCGGGCGGCCCGGTTGAAACCGGGTCGTTCCGCCTGCCGCCGTTTCGTGAGGACATCGGCGGGCTACTGCTCGCCCATAGCCGCTGGCTCGACGGTTTCCTCAAAGGCGACCAGATCAAGCTCGTCGCTTTCGAGAAGCCCGTCCGGCCCTTCGCCGCGCTGAACCTCGAGACGGCGCGGAAGCTGTACGGCCTTGCCGGCGTCCTCGAAATGGAATGTGCCCGGCGCGGGATACCGGCCCGGCAGGTCTCGAACACCGAGGCCAAGAAGCTCTGCTACGGCAACGGCGGTCTGAAGTCGGCCGAGGCGAAGAAGGTGGCCGTGCCGCGCGCCCAGCTCTGGGGATTCGACCCCAAGGGGCACGACGAGGCCGACGCCTGCGCGGTCTGGCTCGTTGCGGTGAAGCATTGGCACCCGGAAGAGTTCAAGGCCTGGGAAGCCTGCCGCCGCGCCGCTGGCGCCGAAGCCGGGGAGACCCTGCTGTGAGGGCGTCACTGAAGTTCGCGGTCGTGACGACGTTGGCACTGGCTAGCTGGGCCCTTCTCGGGATGTCGGTCTCCTTGGTTGCCGATTTCCTCGGGGAACATTGGCTCAAGACACCCGTAAGGATCGCGAACTCGAACCCGCTTAGGGGTGGGATGTGATGTTCGAAACGCTCCTGCCTCTCTCCTATGACCTGATCATGGCCGACCCGCCGTGGTCGTTCGAGTCGTGGTCAGACAAGGGCAAGCACAAGGCGGCGTCGGCTCACTACGACCTCATGGATCTCGACGCCATCAAGGCGATGCCTGTCTCACACCTCGGGCGCGGCGACTGTCTGCTTTGGCTCTGGGCAACCCATCCGATGTTGCGCGAGGCGCTCGACGTCATGGATGCATGGGGGTTCCGCTATGTCACGAGCGGGGTCTGGGTGAAGCGGACCAAGACCGGCAAGCTGGCCTTTGGCACGGGCTACCGGCTGCGCTGCGCCTCTGAGCCTTTCCTGATCGGGACGCTTGGGAATCCGAAGACCGCTAAGAACGTCCGCACCGTGATCGAAGGCCCGGCGCGCGAACATTCGCGCAAGCCCGAAGAGGCCTATCGGGAGGCGGAAGCGATGGGACAGGGGGCGCTTCGGCGCCTCGACCTTTTCAGCCGGCAGTCGCGCCCCGGCTGGGACACATGGGGCAACGAGGCGGGCAAGTTCGACGAGGTGGCACGTGTCTGATCTCCTTCGCCCCATTGCGCCCATAAAGGCGCCCGACATTTCGCCCGCCTCCCTGAAGGTGCGGCCCGAGCTGACCTGGCTTCCGCTGTCGGCCCTCGTCATCAACGATGAATACCAGCGCAGCCTTTCCGAGCGCTCGCACCGCATAATCCGGCGGATGGTCGCCGGCTTCGATTGGGGGCGCGTCAAGGCGCTTTCGGTCGTCGAAACCAAAGGTGGCGCTTTCGAGGTGATCGATGGTCAGCACACGGCAATCGCCGCCGCGACGCACGGCGGGATCGAGTCGCTTCCCTGCCTGATCACGCGCGGCAAGACGGTCGCTGAATGCGCGGCCGACTTCGTCAGCCTCAATCAGGACCGCCTCGCCATGACGCCGATGCAGGTGTTCTTTGCCGAGCTCGCCGCCGGCGACGAGATCGCCGCGGAGGTTCAGCGGGGCGTCCAGTCGGCCGGGGGCCGCATCCTCAAGGGGCCGCCGGCGCTGGGCGTCTATCAACCCGGCGATCTGATTTGCGTCGGCCAGCTCAAGATGCTCGCGAAGCGGGGAGGCCCGGTCTACGTCAAGCGCGCGGTGGCGATCGGCGTTGCGGCCGGCCTGACCCCGATCAAGGGCGGTACGCTTAAGGCGATCGAGGCCATCATCTGGGGCAACGGGATCCCGGTAGAGGACGAGGCCATCATCCGTGTGCTTCGCCGCCACGGGCAGGACACTCTGACCGGGACGGCATCGGTGCGCGCCAAGGCGCAAGGCCTCCCGATCCACAAGGTGCTTGCCGGCGTCATCCGCGCGAACATGGCGGAGGCCGCCTGATGGCTGACGGCTCCGCCTCCATCGCGCCGCCGCACAACCTGGCCGCTGAAGCGGCGGTGCTTGGCGCCATTCTCTTCGACAACACGGCATTCAAGTCCGTCTCGGAATTGATCGAGGCGGAGCACTTCTACGCCCCGGCCCACCGGCACCTCTTCGAAGTCATCGCCGCCCAGATCGCTGCGGGCCACACCGCAGACGGTGTCACGCTCTCGGAGCACTTCCATGCCGAAGAAAAGCTGACCGAGATTGGCGGCACGAAATACCTCCTCGACCTGATCGACGCCGCCGCGTTCGGCCCCGAGATCCGGGACTACGCCTGGATCATCCGGGACCTCTGGACCCGGCGCGCGTTGATCAGGTTCGGCGCCGACGTACAGGCCGACGCCACGCTGATGCCGGTCGACAGGAACGGGCAAGCGGCGGCGATGGACGCCAGCGCGGGCCTCGAGTCGATCCTCAAGAGCGCGATGATCCGCACCCGGCAGATCAACATGGCCGACGAGGTCATGGACGGGGTGATCGGTCGGATCAGCGAAACACTCGCTTCAGGAAAGCCGCTGCCGGCCGGGATATCGACGGGCCTCGCGGATCTCGATGAGCAGCTCGGCAAGATGCACCCCGGCGACCTGATTGTCCTGGCCGGGCGTCCCGGCATGGGCAAGACCGCCATCAGCCTCCACCTCGCCCACCGGTCGCTGCGCCGGGATCAGGAAGGCTTCGAGCACCCCGCCCGCTGCGCCTTCTTCTCACTCGAGATGGATGATGATCCGCTGGCGCACCGCGTCATGTCGATGGCCGCGCGTTTCCAGCGCAAGGGGAAGGTGCCCTACCGCAACATCCGCAAGGGCCGTATCGGGCAGAACGAGGCGGCCATCCTGAAGGCGGCCGTCGCCCATCTGCCGAAGACGGTGGCCTGGCACACCACGGGCGACCTGACCTTGCCAGAGATCGTCGCCGGATGCCGGCAAGCGTCCCGGAAGCTGGGCGGCCTCGACCTTGTGATCATCGATTACCTGCAGCTGATCCAGTACGAGATCGGGCGCGGCGAGAATGACGCCGGCGCCATCGGCAAGGTCACCAAGGGGCTGAAAGCCCTCGCGAAAGAACTCGGTGTGCCGATCATCTGCCTCTCGCAGCTCAGCCGCGAGGTCGAGCAGCGCGACAACAAGCGCCCGCAGCTTTCCGACCTTCGCGCCTCCGGTGCCATCGAACAGGACGCCGATGCGGTCGTCTTCGTCTACCGCGATGAATACTACCTCGCGAAGGAAGAGCCGAAGGGTGGGCCGTCGACCACGAACACCAAGTGGCATGAGTGGCAGAACGAATTGCGCGAGGCTGAGGGCGTCGTCGAACTGATCGCCGCCAAGGTGCGCCAGGGCAAGCCCGGCACGATCAAAGTCCACGTCGAGTTCGAGACGAATACGGTCTGCGCCGACAAGCGGGAATTGCAACAGGAGGGGCTGCTTTGAGCAACAAGGCGATGACATGGGCCGTAGAGGCGAAAGTGAAGGGGTCGCACAAGCTCGTCCTGATGCTGCTGGCCGAGGCGCACAATGGCCATACCGGGGCATGCTTTCCGTCGCAGGAATGGATCGAGGAAAAGAGCGGGTTGGCCGACAGTACCGTCGCGGCCTGCATCAAGGAACTCGAAGATTGGGGCTTCCTGACCCGGCATACGAAGGCGCTGGGGCGCGGCAAAGGTAGCCGCCGGGACTTCGAGTTACACCTCCATATTTTAGACCCCCAGATTTTAGAGGTCCAAAATACAGGCGTTAGACCTCTAAAAAACCAGCCTTTAGACCCCCGGATTTCAGGTGGTCTCTATAAGGATGAACCGGAACTTAACCGGAAGGAACCGGAACAGGCGCCTGACCGGCCTGACCTTGGTCCGGTCCTGAAAGCCATCTGGGACGCAGGCCCCCCGCAGTCCCGGGAGCGATCAAGCAAGAAGCGTGTCGCCGAATCCGTCTCGAGGATCCTCAAGGCCCGGAAGGATATCGCCGCGGAGCAGTTGCTCGCGGCCTGGCATGCCTTCCTGCGCACACCTGACGCCCGGAAAGAGCAGGGCAGGTTCTGCCCTGGCATCCACGTCTGGCTGAACGACAATCGCTTCGACGCCTTCCTGCAACCGGCCGAGGCAGCGGCGAAGGCCACGCCCGAAGACGAGCGCCGGCTGAACCTCGAGCGATGCTTCTACCAATACGGCAGCGGCGGGGCGTGGCGGGGCCGTGAATTCGGCTGCCCGGTCAAGCCGGATGATCCTGAGGCGGCCGGGCTCTACCCGGATGACCTCTACGCGAAGTACCGGGTCGAGCGGCCACGGGGGGCGGCGGCATGACCGGTTCGCACAAAGCCCTCCGGGAGCAGATCAAGGCGCTCGACGCCGACGGCGTCCACGGCGCCGAGATATCACGTCGGCTCAATTGCAGTCGGTCCTATGTCAGCCAGGTCCTGAGCTTCACCAACGTCCTTTTGCCGACGCAAGCGGCCAAGCCGGCGCCGCATCGACGCGCCCCGGCGCCGACGACGTGCCAGCGTCCCGACCGCCGCAAGGGCTTCGCTGTCTGCGGCGAGCCGAAGATGAAGACGGCTTGCGGCGAGACGCTCGGCGTCTGCGCCTATCACTTCGAGACGACGAAGCCGCATGGGGGGATGAAGCTTTGAGCGCCGATGGGGCCGCCAAGGCGATCTCTGCGGAATGGGGCGAGGCGGAAATCGTCCGTCTGCGCACACTGTGGGGCGAGGGCCACACCGCACCGGTGGTCGCTTCGCGACTCAACGCCGAATTCGCCAATGGTCGCACGAAGATGGCGGTGACCGGCAAGGTCAGCCGCCTGGGCCTGCCGCCGCGCAGCGTTGAGACGAACCGCCAACAGGGCCGGATGAACAGCAAAGGCAGGGCCAGCCGCGATGCGCCGGCAGAGCCTTCGCCTGAGCGCAAGGCCGGACTGGCGAGGGTGTGGATCAGGAAACCGCGCCTGCTTCCGGGCCAATCGGTCGAGGATGGCCTGACGATCATCGAGATCCGCGACGGCCAATGCCGCTACGCGCTGACCGCCGAGGCGCCGCACCGCTTTTGCGGCCGAAAGCAGAAGGCGGGCCGCGCCTACTGCGCCGCCCATGCAAAGGGCCTGACCGTTCCGGCGCCGCCGCCCGGAAATCCCCACGCACCCGAAGCCGCAAAGGATGCAAAGCCATGATGACCGCAGCCAACGATGCAGAGAGCGGGCAAGGCGCGAGCCTTGACCGGATTGCCGAGGCGGCCGAGTCGGCGGCGGTCGACCAGATCGTCGGCGAAATCAACCGCACCTGGTCGTCGATGGTCTCGTCGATCATCGAGACCGGACGCCTGCTCGTCCGCCTCAAGAGCGAGACGGCGCACGGCCAATGGGAATCGCTCGTCGAGTCGCGGTTGCCGTTCGGCGTCAATGTTGCGCTTCGGTTGGTCCAGATCGCCTCGCACCCCGTTCTCTCAAATCCTACGCGGGCTGCGGATTTGCCTCCCCGCTGGTCGATCCTCGCCGAAATGGTCCGCCTCGATGCTGACACGATCGAGACCGCGATCCGCAAGGGCGTCATCCATCCCGGCATGAAGCGCGAAGACCTCCGCGCCCTCCGGTTCGTTCCCCGCACACCCGGTGACGCCTCGACCGTTCCCGACACGCCGGATGAACCGCCGCCGGCACCCTCGGTCGAGGACCGCGATCACGCGATGCGCGTGGTGCATGTCATGGCCAGCCTGTGCAATTCGACCCCGGACGAGATCATGGCGCCGACCCGGCACTCGGCCCGGGCCACGCTTGCCCGTCAGCTCACGGTCTATGCTCTCTCGATCAACAATGGCTGGAACGCGACTCGAGTGGCCCGCGTCATGGGCCGGGACCGCACCACTGTCGAGCATGCCCGCACTGTGATCGAAGAGCTGCGGGACGATCCCGCCGTCGATGCCTGGATCGATAGGGCCTGCGCCGTGCTCGCCCGGGCTCAGGAACTGGCCGACGCACCGCCGGAAAGGATCGCTGCGGCATGAGCGATGACAGCCAAGCCGACGCGATGTTCGAAGAAGACGAACAGCCGCCCGCAAAGTTCATGTTCATGGGCCAGGGCGAGGGCGGCCGCCCGAAGTGGTTCTCGTTTCCCTGTCCGGGGTCCCGCGGGAAAACCCATCCCGGCGCCCGATGCATGGTGCCGCTATCGCCTCAGCGGAACAGCAATGGCGCGACATGGGAATGGAACGGCGACCGCGAGAAGCCGACCCTGTCACCCTCCGTCAATTGCCACGGTTGCTGGCACGGCTTCATCCGTGAGGGCGAGAGCACGCCTGACGTAGACGGCAGGGGCTGACCATGACCGAGCCCCGCAAACGCCTCAACCCGAAGCATCGACTCTTCGTCCGCCAATACATCCGGCACCGGAACGCCTCAAAGGCCGCTGTGCTGGCGGGATACAGCGAGAAGACGGCCGGATCGATCGGCAACGAGCTGTTGAACAAACCTGAAATCGAGGAGGCCATCGAAATCGGGCTGGCCCGGCTGGCCGAGAAGATCGACGTCGATGCCGAGCGCGTCATTCAGGAATACGCCAAGATCGCCTTCGCCCGGCCCGATGACGTGATCCGCTGGGAGGATGGCAAACTCGTCCTGACCGACATCGACGACCTCGACGATGATACGCTCGCATCGATCGCTGAGGTGACGCGTACCGTATCCGGCGAGATCCGCGTGAAGTTCCACGACAAGGCCAAAGCCCTCGAAGCGCTGGCCCGCCACCTCGACCTGTTCGCTCAGGACAACACGCGCCGGAACATCAACCTGACCGCGGAGGAAGCAGCAAAGGCCCAGGCCATGGACGACCTGCTGGACCGCGCAACCCCGGAGCAACTCCATGTCCTCGCAGGCCTCTTCGACGCTGGACTTGCTGAAGCAGAACCCGAAACTCGCCCGGCAGCGCATTGACAGGCAGTTGCAGCTCAAGTCGCACCGGGCTTTCACCGACGAGCACTTCAAGACCATCGAAGACACCGGCTTTCGGTGGAGCAGTCACCATGACGTGATGTGCCGATTTATCGACAAGGTGTTCGCCGGCGAGATCCTGCGGGGCATCATCAGCCTGCCGCCGGGCTATACCAAGACGATGCTCGCTACGACGATGCTGGCGGCCCGCGGCTTCGCCATCAATCCGGCCTGCCGCTTCCTGCACACCTCAGCGTCGCCGAACGTTGTCAGCGCGAACTCCCGCCAGATCAAAGGCGTCCTGGAAGCGGAGCGATATCAGCGCCATTTCCCGATGGACTTCAAGACGAACGGCGACCTGAAATGGTCCACGCATCAGGGCGGCGAGTTCTTCGCGTTGCAGGGCAAGGGCGCCATCACCGGCATGCGCGCCGGACGTCAGCAGGCGCATCCCGGCCAGTTCACAGGCGCTCTGCTCATCGATGACCCGAACATGGCGAAGGACGCCGACCCGATCAAATCGGCGATGACCGGCGCCGAACTGCGCGCCGTCAACCAGCGCTATCACTCGGTGCTGAAGTCGCGCCTGTTCCCGGCCTCGACGACGCCCGTGCTGATCATCCAGCAGCGTGTGCACCGCGATGACCTATCGGGACACCTGCTGACCGGCGGATCGGGCGAGAAGTGGCATCACCTCGTGTTGCCCGTCGAAGTCATCCCGAACTGGACCTATCCCGACGAATGGACGCACGGCATTCCGTTCGCGCACGACCTGCCGGCCGGGCCGCTATGGGAGTTCGCGCACAACGCCGCCCAGATCGATGCGCTGCGCCAACCCGAATCCATCTTCATGGCGCAGTACATGCAGCAGCCCCTCGAGGGCAGCGGCCTGATCTTCACCGCCGACCACTTCCATCCTTGGAAGGAACTGCCGAACCTCGAGTACCGGAAGATATTCGTCGACACGGCGCAGAAGGCTGGCGAGGAACACGACTGGACCGTGATGCAGTGCTGGGGGCGCGGCATCGATGGCAAGGCGCGCTTCATCGATCAGCTGCGCATGCGCCTCGAAGCGCCTGAGCTAGAGCGGCAGGCCCTCGCGTTCTGGACGAAACACAAGGCGATGGACTCAACCGCAATGGGCGCGTTGAGGGCCATGGCCATCGAGGACAAGGTCAGCGGCACGGGCCTGATCCAGAACCTTCGCAGCAAGCACTCCATCCCGGTCGAAGCGATCCCGCGCGCCAAGGACAAGGTCATGCGGGCGCACGATGTCGTCGCCGCCTTTGCGTCCGGCCTGGCGCTTCACCCCGACGAGACGAAGTTTCCATGGGTCAAGGGCTGGCGCGCTGAAATGCTCAGCTTCCCGCAGGGCGTCTATGATGACCAGTGCGACCCGACCTTTGATGCGGTGGCCGAGATGTGCGGCGGCGCCCGGAGCTTCTTTGACAGCCTATGACCAAGCGATCCACTTCCTCCGCATCGGCCAAGGCCGCCCCCGCCAAGGCAGCGAAGGCCGTCGTGGCTGACGCATCGGCCGCCGGCACCAATCTCGCGGACAGCTATGCCAGCCTCGTGACCGGCCTCGGCACACCGGGCATCGACAAATCGATCAACGGCGCGCTAGCCATGGGCACGGTCGTCAGCGATCAGCACTTGCTGCAGCTTTACCGCAATGACTTTCTCGCCCGGCAGGTCGTTGACGTGCCGGCCGACGATGCGACTCGCCCGTGGCGCGTCTGGAACGGCGAGGCGAAAGACAACTCGGCCCTGTTCGACGAGGAAAAACGCCTGCGCGTCCGGGACCGCGTGCGCCAGGCACTGAAGCAGGCGCGCCTCTTCGGCGGCGCCGCGCTTGTGATCCATGACGGGCAGGCCGATCTCTCGAAGCCGTTCATCGCGGCAAGCGTCAAGAAGGGCGGGCTCAAGGCGCTCGTCGTCGCGAACCGGATGGAGCTTCAGCCGCAGGCGCTGAACAAGTTCGTGAACGATCCGGCCGACCCGCACTACGGCATCCCGGAGATGTGGAACTGGACGCAGAAGCGCTTCGTCCAGCAGGGCCACAAGACGATCCACCACAGCCGTCTCGTGTTCATCACGCATGGTGACGCGATCGATGACGGGACGCGCGCGGAATGGTGGTGGGGGGATTCCGCCCTTGAGCCCGTGCTGTCGGCGATTGGTGACGCGAGCGGGGCGCGCAGCGCGGCGACGCACCTCATGCAAGAAGCCAACGTCGACGTGATCCAGACCGAAGGCCTGCTGGGCCGCCTCGAAACGGTAAAGGGTCGGGAACAGGTATTGACCGCCGCCGGCCTGATGAGCGCCAGCAAGTCGAACTACCGCCTGCTGATGCTCGACAAGTCGCAGGAGTATTCTCGCAACGCCTTCAGCTTCGGCGGGATCAAGGACATCGTCGAGATCCAGCACGCCCTCGTCGCGGCCGCCGCCGACATCCCGATCACGCGCTTACTCGGGCGCTCGCCCGCCGGCATGAACGCGACGGGCGAGTCCGACATGCTGAACTACTTCGCGATGCTGACCGCGATCCAGGAGTCCACGCTGTCCCCGTGCATGTCGTCGTTCGACGAGGCGCTGATCCGATCCACCTTCGGCGACATGAAGGCCGCGCTGTGGTACGACTGGCGCCGCCCCGACACGCTGACCGAGGACATGCGCGTCAAGCATGCTGAGATCCGTGCCAAGACGGTCCAGACGCTTGCCGCAACCGGCGTGATGCCGGAGCCGGTTCTTGAGGCGGCGGTCGAGTCGATGCTGACCGAGACGGGCGACATGCCCGGCGCCGAGGCCGCCTATGCGAAGTGGCGCGAGGAAGGCAACGAGATCGACTTCAAGGACGACGATCCGCCGGACGATGAAGTGCGCCTCCCGCCGGACGAGCAACCTCCGCCCCAGCCCGCCAAGCCCGCCAAGGAAAAGAAGGCACCGGAATGACGATCGAGTATCGCGCCACGGCAGAGACGGCCCGCACCGTGATCGAAGCGACGGCCGCAGCAGCGCGCGCGCTGTTCGAGACGCTCTATCCCTCGGAGTCGTGGGACGAGCTGTCCGGACTGGCGGATCTCAAACAAACACCTGCGCTTGCCCGCCAGGCTGTGTTCATGCGAGCGGCCCGGTTCGGATGTGACGCCTACGCCCGCCTCGCAGCCGGCATCCGGCACCGCAACCCCCTGTCGCAGGGCGAGCGCCAGCGCACGGGGCAGGTGTGGACGTCCGTGATCCTGACACCCGAGGCGCGCCCGCTCCGTCAGGCCGGGAACGTGGCCGCGACCCACATCCAGCGTTATGATCCCACTGCGGCGGCGTTGGCCGCGACAGGCGGCCGGGGTGCCGTCACCGCCATGATCCGGGACTACAGCATCGCCCTGGCCCGTCTGAGCGCGGCGGTCTGATCACGTGCCCTATGACCTGAAGCGAATGGTGTCCCGCCGCCGCAAGACCCGCCTCGGCGCGATCAACCCGACAAAGCAGCACGAAGATCTGCTACGCAGCCTGATCAACCAGGTCATCCGCCACTACGAAGCGGGGCGCCCCGACCTGATCGACGCCTACCTGTCGGCCGCCCGCCTTGGTCGGCCCGCGCCGATCCAGACCGTGATCAACGAGTTGCGCAATGATGTGCGCCTGCCGAGGTCCGAGGCCATCGGGCGGCTCGCCGAATGGGCCGAAAGCGTTGGGCGATGGCACGGCCGGAAATGGCAGGCGCGCGTTATGGCGGCGGTCAACATCGATGTCACGCCGCTGACGCGCTCCGAGACGATTGGCCCGGCCTTGCGCGAGGCGATCAGTGAATCGACCCGCCTGATCCGTGACATCGGCGACCAGACCGCCGACCGGCTTGAGCGGGCCGCGCTGGAAGCCTTCGAGAACGGAGAGGGCAAGGCGGGTCTCGCCAAGCGCCTGAGGGATGAGTTCGGCTACGCCCGCCGTCGCGCAAACCTGATTGCCGAGGATCAGCTTGGGAAGCTGACCGGCAAACTTGACGAGCTGCGCCAGTCGGAAGCGGGCATCGACTCGTATCAATGGCTCACCGTCGGCGATGGCAGGGTCAGGCCGACGCATGCCGCGCGCAACGGTGACGAGTTCCGGTGGAGCGATCCGCCTATCGGGGGCCATCCGGGCACGGAGATCCGATGCCGCTGCCGGGCGCGCGCCGTCATCCCGGGCATGAACCGGTGGGGCGAAGGCTGATCGCTTTCCCCATGCGCCGGGCTGGCGCGATGCTTCGTGCATGACGAAGACCCGCATAACGATCGCCGACCTTGAGCCGCTGAGCCCGGAAGGGGCCGTCGTCACCCCGAACGGCTATTTGTCGGTCCCCGCGCGCGTCGCCCGCACAGGCGTTCAGGAATACTACGCCTTCGAGTTCGGCGAGTTGTTCAAGGAGCGCGAGTGGGACTCGCGGATCATCGTCTACCGCCCCGGCGAAGAGGTCTTCGCGGCGGACTCCCTGGCAAGCTTCAGCCGTCTGCCGGTCACCAACAATCATCCGTGGGAAGATGTCAGCGCCGCGAACTGGAAGGAGCACGCCGTTGGCATGACCGAAGGCGAGGCGTCCCGCGATGGCGACTTCGTCGCGCACCGTTTGCTGATCACCGACGCCGGCGCGGTCAACGACGTGCAGCGCGGGCGCCGGGAACTCTCCACCGGCTATTCCTTCATGGCTGATCTGTCGCCCGGGATCAGCCCCCAGGGCGAGCGTTACGACCTCGTTGCGCGTGAAATCCGGGCCAATCACATCGCCATCGTGGACGTAGCGCGTTGCGGCCCGGAATGCCGGGCGGGCGACATGGCGAAATCCCCCGCCTTCGCCGCGCGGCTTAAAGATAGCGCCATGTGCAAATGCGGCCAGCCCGACCACAAACCGAAGGACTCCCCGATGACCACTCGCACCGTCGCCGTTGATGGCCTGAACGTCGAGACCACCGAAGCGGGCGCCGTCGCGCTCCAGAAAGTACTCAGCGAGCGCGACGATGCCCGTGCGAAACTCGCCGCTGCTGATGCCAAGCTGGCAACCGAGACGGCCAACCATGCGGCCGCGCTGACGGCGAAGGATGCCCAGATCGCCGAGGCGAAGGCGCAGGTGCCCGATGCGGCCCGCCTTGAGCAGATGGCGCGCGATCACGCCACGCTGTGCGAAAAGGCGAAAGCCCTGAAGCCGGACATCGTGACGGCCGGCAAAGATGCCGAGACGATCCGCAAGGAAGTCGTCATCGCCAAGCTCGGCGACGCTGCCAAGGACTACACCGCCGATCAGGTGCGCGTCGCTTTCGACGTGGTCGCTGTCGATGCGAAACCCGCGACGGGCGCCGATGCCATCGTTCCGACCGGCGAGGTCCAGCTTCACACAAGCGACAATCAGCCGGGTCAGAACACGCGCCTGCAACAGCTGCAGGACGCCTGGAAGAAGCGCCCCGCCGCCTAACCTGACCTGACCGCCAAGGAGTAGCACCATGCCGATCCAGACCACCTACTCGCGCTACCACGATCAGGCCTACGAAGGCATGATTGCGGATCAGCAGTCCGCCAACTTCTTCTCGAAGCGCGCCGCGGCCGCCATCGGCTTCGGCAAGGCGGTCCTGCAAGGCGCGACGGACGACGCCTGCAAGGCGGTGGACGGCAGCGCCGCCCGCTTCCTGGGCGTCACGGTGCGCGATCTCTCCACCGGCGCCGACTCGCCCGATCAGTTCAAGGCCAACGATGCGGTGCGCATCATTGACCAAGGCACGATCTGGGTCGTGGCCGGCGAAAACGTCGCGGCGGGCGACCGCGCCGCGTACCTGACCGCAGACGGCTCCTTCAAGAAGGCCACGACGGCCGATACCACCGCCATCGACAGTGCGCGGTTCGACTCGACCGCCGCATCCGGCGCCCTCGTGAAGCTGAAGCTGAAATAAGGAGCCCCGCGCCATGACGTTCAACCAAGTCAACCTCTACGACGCGCAGGCCAACCTTGGCTTCGTCCTGTCCCAGACCTCGCACATCGAGCGCCAGGTTCAGCAGGTCGCCTATGAGGGCCTCGTCTATTCCGAGCTGATCCCTGTCTCGACCGAGGCGCATCCCTTCGCGAAGACCGTCACGTTCTTCTACTCCGACAACGTCGGCAAGGCTGATTGGGTCAACGGCAACTCGAACGACATCCCGGTCGTCGGCATGAACATGTCGAAAGAGGAGGAGCCGATCTTCACCGCGGCGATCGGCTACAACCTCGGCTTCGAGGAAGTCGGTCAGGCCCGCATGCTGGGCCACAATCTGTCGGCGGACTATGCCATCGGCGCTGCCCGCGTGGCCGAAGAAATGTGCGACCGCGTCGCGTTGCTCGGCGATACCGGCAAGAGCCTCAAGGGCCTGCTGAACAACAGCTCCATCGACACGGTGGCCTTCGCGGCCGGCGCCGGCTCGACGACCACCTTCGAGACCATGACGCCGGACGAAATCCTGGCGCGCATCAACCAGCTGCTCACGGGCATGGTGACGGGTACGCGCGGGATCGAGAACGCCGATACGCTGTTGATGCCGCTGTCGACCTTCACCCATATTTCGACCCGCCGCCTGACGGACTCGAACATGACCGTGCTGGCCTTCATCAAGGCGAACAACGTCTACACGGCGCTGACCGGCAAGCCGCTGGACATCCGTGGTCTGACGGATCTTGAGACCATCGCGTCGGGCGCCAAGCGCATGATTGCCTATCGCCGCTCGCCCGAGGTGCTGAAGTTCCACCTGCCCATGCCCCACCAGTTCCTGCCGCCTCAGGTCGCGGGCCTGAACGTCGTCGTTCCGGGTGTGATGCGGATGGGTGGCACGAACATCCGCCGGCCGAAGGCGGTTCGCTACGCCACGGGCTTCTGAGCCAGACAAGGAGGCGCGCCATGGCCGCTGCAAAGTTCACGAACAAAGGCAACGGCGCGCTGATCTTCTATGACCGCAGGGGCGCCGAGGTCTATCTTGAGCGGGGCGGTTCGGTGACCTGCGACATCGATGTCGACCACCCGCCGATCAGGGCTTGGCTCAATGAAGGGCGGATGGTCAGGGACGGCGAGGCTGATCCTGCCGAACTGGCCCGAGCCGCAACGGAGGAGGCCTCGCGCCTCGAAGCGCAGCGTCGGGACACCGACGCGCGCCTCGCCGCTGACGCGCAGGCCGGGTCCGTTACCATTATCGCGGGCGATCCTCGCCCCATTTCGTAAGGAGCGCCGACCATGGCCGAGATCACGATCAACCAAGAGCTTCCGGTTCACATTTCGCCCCGCGACTCGCGTGGCAATATCGCCCGCGTTGACGGCCCCCCCGTCTGGAAGTCAAGCGACGAGGCGCTTGTTGAAATCCTTCCGGGCGCTGACGAGTTCGACAAGGTCGTCCGCCCCAAGGGAATCGTTGGTGCGGCCCTGATCACCTGCACGGTCGACGCCGATCTCGGCGAAGGCGTGAAGAACCTGGTCGGCCAACTGACCGTGACTGTTCTGCCAGGCGAAGCCTCGACGCTGGCCATCAATGCCGGGACGCCGGTGGCGACCCAGCCTGCGCCGGCCGCCAACCTGTCCCCGGCCGCCGAACAGCCCGCCGCTGATCCCGTTTCCACTGATACCGCCGCGCCTGCTGATGCCGCCGGAGAGGCCACCGCCGAAGTGACGACCGATCCGGGCGCCACCGAAGCGGTGGCCGCTGACGGTACGGTCACCGAGCAGCCCGCTGCAGAAGCGGTCGCCGAAACGGCAACCGAGGCCCAGGCCGAGACGGCCCCTGAAGCCGTCACCGAGACTCAGCCAGAAGGCGGCGCAACCACCGCCGGATAATGGATGCCCGCGCCCACGCTTTCCGAGTTCAGGGCACGGCACCCCGCGTTTGATGAGACCCCGGACAACACTGTCACGGCGTATCTGACCGACGCGGCCAGCGCCGTGGCCTATTACCTCCCCGACGAAATCCAGCCGCGGTGCGTTATGCTCGTTGCGGCGCATGAGCTGACGCTGGAAGGCTTCGGTGACGCGTCCGCTGCGGGCTATGCGGAAGCCAAGGCCGCCGGCGCGAAGCGGATCAAGGATGGCGCGACCGAGGTCGAGTTCTTCCTCGGCGAAGGCGCCTCACGATCAGAAGCCGACACGCTCTTCGCCAGCACATCTTACGGGCGCCGGTACCTTGCGATCCGCGAGCCCTATCGTCCAATCGGCTTTGTGGCATGAACATAGGTCGCATCACTCGCACGGCCGCGGCGGCCCTTTCGAAGCCCGCCACGCTGACAACGAAGGTCGCCTACAGCGCCGGCGCAGGCGGGGCGATCCGGGCCTCGACCGAGACGCGCGATATCAAGGCTCACTGGACCGCCTTCACGGAGTCGATGCGCCGCCTCGGCCTTCCTGAGTGCCCGCGCTACGCCCATGTTCCGGATCCCGGGTTTGCGCCGGCCGCCGACGACATCCTCACCATTGCCGGCGACGCCATGCTGATCACCGATGTGCGCCGCTCGCCCGAAGGCGGCGTATACTACGCCGGAGGTCATGACGTTGGCGCAGAAGATTAAGGTCATCATCAACAAGCGCGTGGCGAAGGGGATCACGCGCGAGGTGGCCCGCACCGGCATCGACTATGCCGCGCTGCAGGCCGAGAACGAGCTGATCGACATACTGAGCGTCCCGCCGCGCCGGAGCGGTATCCTTTACAAGCAGGGCAACAACCGCTCATCCGCGCCGGGCGAGGCGCCCGCGCCGATTAGCGGCAAACTTCGCCAGTCGGTAAAGAGCTATCCCGAGGAATTCGGCGATACGTTCAGCGCTGTGGTCGGCACAGCACTGAACTATGGGGCACACCTCGAGCTAGGCACAGAGCGCATCCGGCCCCGACCTTGGATCTCGCTCCTGAACGAGGAAAAGCGCTGGTCGCGCATCCTCAAGGCATTCCGCGTCGGCGTCCGGCGGCAGTATGCCCGCGCGCGCGGATCGCTGAACTCATGATCGATCCACAGGCCAGCATCATTGCGTTCCTGCGGGACGCGGCCGTCCTTGACGGTGTGCTGGACACCTTCACGCTGCCCGGCCTATCGGGACGCGCTGTGTTCCGCACCGAGGCCCCGGAAGCGTATCGCCCGCGCGCCGCGCCCTTCATCATCGTTGACCCGTTCCAGGAGGGGCCGCGCTCGCTCGGCAGCTTTTCCAGCCGCACCCCAATGTTCGATGTTCCGGTGAGGATCTTCGCGCTGATCAGAGACGAAGGAGACGAGGTTCTGGCGCAAGCCGCCTGGCGCGTTCATCAGGCGTTGCTGGACGCCGCACTCACCTTCGATGGGGGCGTGCTGAACGATATCGACTGCCGCTTGCCGGAGGAGACGCCAACGAGCGGGCCATCCATCGGCGGCCGGCGTCTGAACGTGCGTATGCTGATCACGCTGGACTGACGTTCGGCACAAATCCCCACGCGCCCCGTGCATGCGACGTTCGGGGCTGATCCAGTCAGCATACGAACCGGAGGCGGGACGCGATGGCCAAGAAGTACATCCTCAAGGAAAGCTCGATTGATATCTTCATCGGCAGCTCCCTCGACCTTGGGACCGCGACCTGGACCGAGATCCCCGAAGTTTTCAACATGGAGCGCGGGTCGATCGAGGCCGAGCTGGTCGACGTGACCAGCTTCTCGTCCGAAGGCGACTTCCGTGAAGAACTGACAGGCTTCAAATCGTTCTCGGACGGCACAATCGAATTCTACGAGCTGATCGGCGACACGGTGCAGCAGCAGATCATTGACGCGCTCGGAGGTGATCCGATCTCGCTTCGCGTCACCAAGACGGACGGCATCAAAACGAAGTCGATCAAATTCCTTGTCAACGTGACGGGCGAGGCCGAACCGCTTGCGCCGGGCGAGGCCGCCTCTCTTGCCTATACCATCAAGCGCACCGGCGCCCCGGTCGTGGAAGTCACGACGAACGCCTGATCCGGGACGCCCCATGTCTGACATGCATGCGCTGGTTCTCGAACACGGGGGCCAGCGCCTCATTTTCAAGTGCAGCTATGCGACGCTGTTGAAGCTCGAAGCGAACGCCGATTGGCGAGCGCTGATGGCCGATGCGATGGGCTTCCAGAAAGCGTCCGCCCTGATCGAGATCGCATCGATCTTCACCGGTGTTCCGCCGGCCGACATCATCGCCCTGTCACCGCCCGTCGCCGACGTGCAGCGCTGTATCACCGGCGCGTGGTCGCTCTGCATGGAGGGGCCTGAAGGTCTGCGGCGCTATCAGGACGCCGTCGCCAAGGAGGCGGCGGCCGACGCGGGAAAGCCGGAGAGGACAGCGAACGTGGGCTGGGGCGAGCCATTCTGGACGACCTTGCGCAGGCTCTGGTCGCGGGTGTTCCGGAGGCCGGTTTCTGGCGCCTGACGTGCTGGCAGTTCCGGCAGGTCCACGCCGCATTCATCAAGCGCGAGGAAGCGGCCCAGAACCAGATCATTTCCGGCCACTACATGGCCCTCAGCATGGAGCGCGCGAAGAAGCCGAAGCGCCTCGAAGCCTACCTCGTGGGCAAACAATCCCCGCGCACCCGCAACGAACGAAAATCGCCTGAACAGGTCTGGGCCGGCCTCGAATCCTGGCTGACGGAGTAGGGCGCGATGGCACGGAACCCGATCGTAGGCGGCATCGGCTTCGCCCTCGAAGTCGACGACTCCAAGTTCATCCAGCAACTGCGCAAGGCGGGTGAGCGCGGCAAGCGCGAACTTGAAGGCACGACCACGGCCGCCGACCGGCTCGAGGACGAACTGCGTCAGGCCGGCGTGATTGGCGAACGCTCGCTCCGCCAGATTGAAACGAGCGCTGACCGGGTCAGCGACCAACTCGCCCGCGCCCGCCGCAATGCCGACCTGTTGCGCAACACCGTTTCAGGACTCGCGCTCGGCGCCGCTTTCGTTGCCGGCGCAAAGACGATTGCCAACTTCTCACAGTCCATGTCGACGCTGGAGGCCGTCTCCGGGGCGGTCGGCACCGAGCTCGACGGGCTGCGCAACAAGGCGCTGGAACTCGGCGCCTCCACCCGCTTCAGCGCCACCCAGGCCGCCGATGCGATGGGCGAGCTGGCCCGGGCGGGCTTCACCGCCAACGAAGTGCTGGCCGCCATCGGTCCGACGCTCTCGGCGGCGCAGGCCGGCGGCGCCGATATCGCCTCAACCGCAGAAATCATCGGCTCGACGATCCGCGGCTTCGGGATTGAGGCGACAGATGCCGCGCGGGTCGCGGATGTCCTCGCGCAGGCCGCCAACGCATCGAACGCCGGCATCACGGATCTCGGCGAAGCCCTGAAGTTCGCCGCGCCCACCGCGCGTCAGCTCGGGCTCGATCTGGAAGAGACGATCGCTATTATCGGCAAGTTGAGCGACGGCGGCCTGAAGGGCGGCCTCGCGGGCCGGGGCTTCCAGTCCCTTGCAACTCAGATCGTCAACAATCGCGAAGAAATTCAGGGACTGATCGGCGACTTCAACCTCGCCGAAGAGGGCCTTGGGAGTGTGCTCCGCAGGCTGAAGGAAGCCGGGATCACGACTGAGCAGATCATCAAGCTGTTCCGGGCCGAAAACCTCGACACGTTCGGCATCCTCGCCAACGCGGCTGTGGACGAGTCCCTGAACGGACTTGAAAAGGTCTTGCGCGCCGCCGAGGGCTCGTCGGCCCGCGCCGCCGCGATCATGGACGACAACCTGAACGGCGCGATCCTCGGGGCCATGTCGCGCCTTGAAGCGCTGATCATCGCGCTCGGTGATGCCGGGGCGACGAACGCCCTTGTCACCGCCCTAGACGGGCTCAGCAGTCTGCTGAAGCTGGCGGCGGACAACGCCGATGTCCTGCAGGCCGCGATCATCGCTCTATCGATCCGGGCGCTTATCCCGCTCGCCGCAAGCCTCGGCCGGTACGTGATCGGCCAAATCGTGGCGCTGCAGGCCCAGCTCGTCGTGCTAACAGCCATTGCCGGTCGGTCGGTTACGGCGCTCGCATCGACGGCCGCCGTGGCGGGACGCCTCGTCTTTGCCCTCGGCCCGCTCACCCTTGGCATCGCGGCGGCCGCTGCGGCCTATGTCGCGCTTGCCCGGGATGCTCAGAAGGCGGAGCGTTCCATGAACGCGGCCGACGACGCGCTCGGCAAGTACAAGGAGACGGTCAAGCGGATCGAGGACGACACGCGCGCCCTCGAGTCAGCCAATGACGCGCTGACGGCCGCCATTTCGGCGCAAGGCCCCGCGGCGCGCGCCGCAGCCATTGAAGAGGTGGCCGCGATCCAGGATCGCATCACGGCCAACGAGCGCCTGGCGGAAGTCTACAAGGCGCAGCTCGGCGCACAGATCGCAGCGGCCGAAAATGCGATCTCGACCCAACTCGCCCCTGTCGAGATTCAGGGGGCCAACGTTGCGGGCTTGCGCCGTAGCGGAGCGACCGCGGCGCAGATCAAGGACGCGGTCGACCAGTTCCGGGAGCAAACGCGCAAGGATGTCGACGCCGCACTTGCGGCCGGGAAACCACTGACCGTCGAGCAGCGAGAGTTCGTCATCGTCGACGCCGACCGCCGGCAAGCGGAAGAACGCCTGAACTCTCTCCGGGAAGCCTACAAGGCATTCAACAAGGAGCGCCGGGACGCGGCGCGCGACTATGCGACCCCCCGCGACTTCGCGGGGCAGGGCGGCAATCCGTACCAGGCAGATATCGACGCCGAGATGGCGAAGATCAAACGGCTCGAGGCGTCGATCCGCGAGGCCGAAAAGTCCGGATCCGATGGTGCGAAGCGCGTCGCGCAGGAATACCGCAACCAGATCGGTATTTCGCAGCGCTTCATCGATGAGCTGAACCGTGGAATTGCGCCTGACCTCGCCCGTCAGATCGCCGAGGGCGACCGCGACGCCAAAGCGATTCAGGACGAGCTCGAAAACATCGCCCAGCTGCAAAAGGACATCACGACCGCCGAGGCCAACGGGCGGGGCGACATCGTCAAGGCCCGCAAGGAAGAACTGGTCGTTGCCGAGAAGACGCTGGCACTTCTTCAGGGCGGCATCGACCCGGAGATCGCCCGCGAAATCGCAACTCCTCCGAAAGCCGAGAAAGGTGGGGCGGCGGACAAGGCCCTCGAGGACGCGAAACGCAAGGTCGTCGAACTCAACGAAGCCTACGACTTCCAGACGCCGATAGAGGCGCTGAAACGATGGAAGCAAGAACAGCTCTCTGCGATCGACCAGGTCATGGAGAGCGAAGAGGACCGAGCCGCTGCACGGTCCAAGCTCGATGCCGTATATCAGGATCGCTACGACGAAATCTTCGTCGCAGAGCAGAAGCTGGAACTGGAAACGGTCAACGCCGAGGCCGCGAAGCAGCGCGCGATAGAAGACACCCTCGCCGCGCGCGATCTCGAAATCGCCCTGCAACTCGCACAGCTTCGCGGCGACAAGGAGCAGGTCAAGGCGCTCGAAGCCAAAGCTGACCGCCAGCAGCGGATCAACGATCTCGTTGCCGCCGGCCTGACGCTGTCGGAGGCCACGCTGCGGGCCGATGCCGAAATCGCCGAGATTCAGGCCGGCACCCCCGGCGAGGCCGAGGCGGCGAAGCGAGCCTTCGCTGAAGGACTGTCGGGCGACATCAGTAGCGCCCTGAGCAATGCCGTCCGATCAGGCGACTATGGGGCCATCTTCCAGGAGATCATCAACTCGTCAGCGGCGCGCGGTCTGGAAGACGCGATCAATGAGCTCGCCGACAACCTGGCCAACCTGTTCGCCAATATCGCTTTCGGCAAGGATGGCACCGGAGGTCTGTTCGGCAATGTCGTAGGCGGCGGGCTTACCCCGCCCATCGTCGAGGCGCAGACTGCTGAAGCTGTAAAGGCGGCGACGGACGGCGCCGTCGAGACAGCGACCGCTGCGTCGGTCACCGGCCTGGGCACCGCCGCCACCGGCGCAGCGGCATCGACTTCGGCCCTTGCGACAGGCGGCACGGCCGCCGCAGGCGCCGCTTCGGTGTTAACGACGGCCTTCGGAGCGGTTGCGGCGGCGGCCACAGCTGCCGCTTCGGCGCTTGCCGCGGCTGCGGCTTCAGGAACGGCGTCGACCGCCAATCATGCGGTCGCAGGCGCATTGTCATTCGGCGGGGGCCGCGCGCGAGGCGGTCCGGTCGTGCCGGGCAAGTTCTACGAAGTAAACGAAGGGGGCATCGCTGAAATGCTCCGTATCGGGCGCAAGAACTTCCTGCTGCCCGGGGCGGCGGGGAAAGTGACGCCGCTGGCCGGGGCGCAGGCGCCGGCGCCGCGCGAGCGCACCGTGGCGCGCCATGACATCTACGTGCACGGCACCGGCAATGAAGAGATCCAGCGCGCCGTCGACGAAGGCGTTCAGCGCTCGGTTCGCATCGCCAAGACGCAGGCCGGCCCGGCGACGGCTGACTTCCAGATGCGGAAAGGCTGAACCGTGACGACGCAGACGATGATTGCTTGGCCATACGCGGTTTACTCCGGCGAAGTCGGCCTGAACCTCGTGACGCAGAACCGGTCGCCCGGTTCATCCCTTTCCGGATTCACGCAGGTGATCGGAGGCGGCGGGCAGCGCTGGGCCTTCACGATGGATACCAACACGCTGAAGCCCGCGCTGATCCCCGTCTACCGGGCAACGTTGGCGAAGGCCGACGGCCGCCTTGGCATTTTTCGTATCCCGGTGCGCGACAAGTACGCGCCGAAGCCCGGCGCGGAGGGCTTGCCGGGCGTCTCGCGCGTCGTGCATTCGTCAGGCGCGGCGTTCAATACCGGCGCGGGCTATACCATCCGTGGGCCGACCATCCGGGCCACGGTCGACGCGGGCGGCACGTCATTCGAAGCTGATGCCGTGACGCTGGCCTATCTCGGCCCCGGCATGTTCTTCGGCCTCGGCAACGACTTGCACATCTGCACCCGCCATGAATGGGGCAGGCTGCATTTCAAACCCGGCGCGCGGCGCGATCATTCCGACAGGCCGATCAGCTTGCGCCCCTCCCTGATCGCCCGGTTGGCGGACGATACCAGCGGCGCGCTTGCCCTCGACGGCGGAAAATGGGGGCGGCCGCAGATCAGCTTCATTGAGCACGTGCTGCCATGAGCGACTTCGAACCCGCCATCGAGGCGCAACTCGCCGGCGCGACAGTGGTCATGGCGGTGCTGATCAAGATCGCTTTCGCGTCGGAGACCGCGTTCTTGTGGACGGGGGTCGGCGAGCGTTCGTTTGGCGGCGAGAGATGGACGGGCATCGGGAGCGTCATCAGCATTAGCGAGATCACACGGCTGCAGAATGGCCAAGCCGACCCCTTCGAGATTGCCGTCGTCGCCGACGAGGAGATCCTTCGGCGGGGCCTGATCGAATTCAACGACGAGGCCAAGGACCGGGAAATATCGGTCTACCTGCAATTCCTCGACTTCGAGGCTGATGCGCCTCTGGGCCCTCCCTGGCAAATCCGCGATGGCGTGATGCGCGGTGCATCGCTCGCCGTGGGCGGCGACTCGATGGTGCTGTCGATCACCTGCGACACGCTTTCCAGCCGTCGAAATCGCCCGGCATTCGGGATGCTGACCGACCGGGATCAGAAGGCGCGCTTTCCCGACGATCGGGGACTTGAGTTTGTGCACGACACGGATGGGAGGGAAATCCTATGGCCGGTGTTCTAATCGACGCCGTGGACGCCACCCTGCGGCGCTGGGCGCGAGAGCCCTTTGCGTGGGGGGAGACGGACTGCGCGCTGTCAGTGTTCCGGCACGTCGCAGAGGCGTGGGGGGACGCGCGGGCGCTTTCGCGCTGGGTCGGCCGCTACCGCGACGAACCGGGGGCGCAGTCGATCCTGCGGGGCAAGGGCGGGCCGGTGCGGGCGTTCCAAGACGAACTGGTGTCGATCGGCGCGCGCCGGGTCAGGTCGCCCCAGCGCGGCGCTGTTGGGCTTGTGCGCGACGGCCGGGACAAGCTGGTGGCGGCGGTTTGCCTGCGCGATGGTTGGTGGGCCGCGCGCACCGCTTCAGGCTTCGCCGCTTTCCGGGCCTCCGCGATCGTCGCCTTCGATAAGGCGGGCAACTGATGCCGCAGGCCTATCCCTTCCTCGCGCAGGCCGCCGCCTACATCAGCCAGGGCGCGGCGTACCTCTATAACCTCTATGGCTCGAGCTTCCTGTTCCGCACGGCGGTTCAGGTAGGCTTCTCGGTCGGCACATCGGCGCTTGTCGCCTCGATGAACAAGCCGCCGAAGCCGGGAGACCGGAAGGAGTCGCTCCGCGGCGAAATCCTGCCGCGCCCCGTGAACTTCGGCCTGACGCTTGCCGGCTCGTCGGTGGTCTATGATGACGTTGCCTCGAAGACCCGCTGGCAGGTCCATGTCCACAATCACGGCCAAGTCGAACGGCTCATTGAGCGCCGCTTCGGAGGGAAGCCCTACCTGCTGGATGCAGCGGGCCAGCTGCTGCCGTTCTCGCGGTTCCAAGACTCGCCCTATGCCGAATTCCGGGACGGCGCGGAGGATCAGGCGGCCTCCGTCTTGATGATGACGCCTGACTTGCGCAAGGGGCCTTTGGCGGCACCCGGTTGGACCGCCGATCACCGCCTCCGCGGGTTGGCCTACAGCGTCATCCGCGCGCCGTCGGTCAAGCCTGAGAAGTTCAGCGAGATCTATCCTGAAGGGCGCCCGCCCGTACCGTCGATCATCGGCGAGTTCGGCCGGCCATTGGACCCGCGCACAGGGCAGCGGGCGTACACCCCGAACGGCGCTCTCATCTTCGCTTGGTTTCTCACGCATCCGCTCGGCGGGCGTGTGCCGGAGTCGCGGATCAATTGGGACGCCTTGGCCGAAGCGGCGAACGCGGCCGACCGGCTGGGCTACGAACTGGCGGGATCGTGGAACGCGAACGAAGCCCCGAAGGTGGCGCAGACCAACATGCTCGCCGCGCTAGACGCCGCAATGTGGACCGGGCCCGACGGGCGCATCCGCCTCGACCTCGGCGAATGGCGCGACCCGACGGTGACGCTGGCGCATGATCACGTGCTGCAGGTGCAAAGCCTGAGCGCGGGCTCGGCGGAGGGCGAAGCTCTGACCGAGCAGGTGGTGAAGTTTCCCGATCGCGAGCGGGACTATTCTGAAGTGGAGGAAGTCGCGGCTTCGATCGACGGCCCGGTCTATGAGCCGCGCGTCTCCGACCTGACTTATTGCCCCACAAAGACGCAAGCCCTTCGCCTCGGCCGGCGCATCTTCACGCGCGACACCGCGCGATGGCGCGCAGACCTGTCGCTCAACCTCGCAGGCCTTCGCCTGATCAACCAGCGCTTCGCCGTGGTGCACTTGCCCGACTTCGGATTGCATCACGAGGCGATGGAACTGGACTCCTGGGGCTTTGATCCGGCGACGGGACAGGTGTCAGCGTCTTTGCGCTCGGTTGCGCCGGAGCACTTCACCTAGGGCCGAAATCCCCACGCGCGGGCAGGCGGCGATTATCGCGGCATGCAGACCGCCATCGCAGCGCTCCAGACCCGGCTCCGGTCCTTGTTCCGCCCGTACTTCCGGGACGGCGATCCTGCGTCCGGCTTGAACGAGCCGGACCTGGAGTCGATCCGCTTTGCGTTCGGGACCGAGCTGATCGCGATCCTCGCGCGCCAACTCGTAGGGCCGGCGGGCGCCGAATACCCCGAACTGCCAACACCTGAAGCGCTGAACGGCAAGCTGCTCGCGCTCAACTTGTCCGGCCCGACCGCGACATGGACGCTGATCGACGCGGCCCGCGTTGAGCAGGCCGCCGACCTCGTCGACTTTGAGGGCACGATCGACAGCGAGATCGCGGCGGCGGTGGCCGGCATCATTGCAGGGATCAGCGACGATGCTCCGTTCTCAGAGCGCTTCCCGGACGAAGCCACGCTTCTGGCCGATCTCGACTTCCCTGCCGATGCCTACGCGATCGATATGGAGACCCTCGTCATCTACCGGAAGACCGGTGCGACCGGGGCGGGATCCTGGGTCGTCCATTCCAACATTCTCGATGCTTTCCCGGGAACAGCCTCGGCAGAGGACGTTGCTGCCCTCAACGAGCGCGCGGACGACGCCGACGCAGAGATTGTTGCGATCAAGAAGCGCCTCGACCGCCTCGATACAGCGGTCCCGCCGATCCCGCCGGTCTGGCGCCTGGTGCCGCCCGTCATCGTCGATGAAACGTTCACCGGGACCGTGCGCGATCTCGCCGATTATGTAGACGATGCCGATACGCCGGCGGAAAACCTCGTGTTTACCGCGCCGGGTGGACTGCCGGCGGGCTTCTCGATCTCGGGGCGCAATCTCGTCAAGACGTCGACCTCGGGCATCGTCGCCCGTTCCAGCTTTGCACTGGCCGTCACTGACGAGTCAGGCAATGCGGCGACCAATGGCGCGGTACTGATCGAAGCCTATCCTGAAGGTGAGCCGCCGGGCCTCCCGCCGTCCTGGCTGACGCTTCCGCCGCTCAGCTCCACCCTGGGCTCTCAAGGCGTGCTGTTCTTCAGCGCCTATCTCAACGATCCGGACACGGACCTTGCCGACATCGAGTGCTATCTGGCCAGTCCGGTCAGCGGCATCGAGGTCGTCTCGGCCGAGAAGCGCATCAACTTCCTCGCGACCCTGACCGTTGGCGTCCACACGTTCACGTTGGTCGCGGAAGACCCCGAGGGCAACACAGCAAGTGTGACGCACAGCGTTACAGTGCTCGCCGCGGGCGCGCCTGTGATCGCGGCGCTGCCGGCCCGCTTCGGTCAGGTCTTCGCAAGCCCGATCACCATGGATCTCAACGCCTACGTGACGGACGCGAATACGCCGCTGTCTGAGCTGGGGACGTCGCTCGCCTTCAGCAATGCGCCAGAAGGCACGACCAAGGGCGGCACGAACAACCTTGTGCTGACGATCCCGGTAAGCGCCGCAACCCAGCGCAGCGTCTCCGTCACAGTGACAAACCGCGCGGGCCTGACCGCCACGCGCTCCTTCGACCTGACGATCCTCCCGTTCAACCCCGGCTCCGGCGGCGGAGTCCCCGGCGGATACGGCGACGGCCGTCAACCCTACTAGGAGCGCATCATGCCCGCACCCGTTCACGGCGCAATCAATCCGGCCACGGATGCTTTGCTCGTCATGGAGCCCGTCGCCGGCGCGACGAGCGAGACGCTCTATCCGGAGATTTACGAGCCGGATGTGCAGGCAACCGTTGAGGAGCGCCTATCGGCGATTGTCTTCAACCTCGTTCGCGTGTCGAAATTCATCCGGGCCTTCAAGCGCGCGCAGATCGAAACGCTGATCGGCGGTGTTGCGGACGACATCAACGGCTTCCGGGTCTTCCGGCAGTCTGAAACACCATCGACCGAAAGCGCGACCTGGGGCGACATCTGGCTGCAGCCCAGCGGCGAGGGGACATATACGCCGCGTGTCTTCAATGGCACCGGCTTCGTCGAAGATGTCTATGCCGTCGACGCGATCCTTATCCCGATCCGCGCCCGGCTTCAGGCGCTTGAGTCCGAGCAGGCCGAGACGTTCCAAGGCTATATCGATGCGCTGAAGGGCGCGGTCGATCCCACCCGTGACACACTTGAAAAGCTGTCGGACGCGATCGACGCGGTCACGCCGGACACCAACAATCTGGAACTGACGGGCATCCCGACTGCTCCGACCGCGGCGCCCGGCACTGAGACCACACAGGTCGCCACCACCGCCTTCGCCAAGCTGGCGGCGGACGCAGCGGCGGCGGCTTCGATCCCGCTGACGCAGAAGGGCGCGGCGAGCGGTGTCGCCACCCTCGACGGTGCGGGCAAGGTGCCGGCGGGCCAGCTGCCCTCCTATGTCGATGACGTGATCGAGGCGGCGAACTTCGCCGCGTTGCCGGGCACCGGCGAGACGGGCAAGATCTATGTCACGCTTGACAACGGCAAGGCGTTCCGCTGGTCTGGCTCGGCCTATGTCGAGATCGTTGCCTCTCCCGGCACGACCGATGCGCTCGCCGAGGGCGCGGTCAACAAGTATTTCACCGACGCGCGGGCGCAGGCTGCGCTCGCGGCTCAACTTGCGACCAAGCAGGCGGCACTCACGGGCGCCGAGGCGCAGTTCCTTGGATTCGACGCCGGCGGCGCGCCGGTCGCCAAGTCGATCCGTTCGTCCGTCGCGGGCAACCTCCTGCGCACGACCGCGCTGGGAACACTCGAACTGTTAGCGTCAGACCTTCCGGGTGCGAGCGGCAGCATCAGCTCCTACAGTTCGCGGGCGGTCGCGACGGCCGAACTGCCGGGCAACCTCAACACTGGCGCCATCGTGATTGTGGCGGGCGGCGATGGCGGATTCTTTGAGGTCAAGCTCGGGAATTACGCCAGCACGCTCGCGGCCGATCCGGCGCAAGGGCTGGTGTTCCCGGTCGGCCTGAGCGACGGCTCGCAGGGCGTTTATCAACGCATCTGGGAACAGGAGGATGGTCTCTCCGCAGATTGGTTCGGCATCCAGCCCGGCGCCGTCGATGTCACCAAGTGGAACCAGATGATTGCGCGCCTGCCGGGCCTGCAGACGCGCACAGTGCGTTTGCGCGCCGGCTCCTACACATTCGGATCGAAGCCGGCGGCGATCACGGAGGTGGTGCACCTGATCGGCGCAGGATCAAGTCTGACTTACCTTGAACGCGGCTATACCGAGGTGGGCGGGGATGAGGTCGGCTTCCTCGAGTTTTTCGCGGAACTCTCGCGCAACTCGCGGCTTGAGAATCTCTGCCTGCGCGCGACCGTTGGCACGACCGGCGGCGCGATGGTGCGCATGGGCACGCCAACCGATGTCATCAATTCGTGGTGCGATTTCTTCAATGTGGTGATGACGCAATCGCCGGGCGCTTATGCGGTCGGCCTGGTTGTCGATGGAACGGCGAACGACGTTTCGGGTGGTCAGGGGCACCGCGATTTCCGGACTGTTAACTGCTTCATCTTTGGCGGGACAACTGGCGATTCGGTGCGTTTCCGGAACGCGACGAACGGCTCGCACACCGGTCTGTGGTGTGGCGGAAACATCATCATAGATGGTGGCGGAACGGCGCTGCAGAATACGCAGGATTTCCGCATGGTCGGCCTGCATGCTCAAGGCACATTGGTGCTCCGCAACTGCACCAAGGTCTATTGCGCCGGCACCTTCAACCGCGTCGAGATTGAAGCCACGGCGACGAATTGTCAGGTGGTCGGTGTCGACCGGGGCGGCGGGGTCTCGAACCTCTCGCCGGCGACTTGTCAGGTCATCTCGCAAAATGGCTCCTACGGAAATTTCATCTACGAAGGCACGCACGATTTCAAAGGTCCGGTGATCTTCCGAGGCACCGTGAGCATCGAGGATGACACCGCGCCGGAGCCTTTCGTAAACGTCAACTATCGCGCCGCCGCGTCTCAAGGCGCTCGGATTGGTCGGCTGTATTTCAACGCGATGGACGATGCCGGCCAGTTCCTGACCTATGCCGCCTTTGGTGCGGTGCAGGCCGACATCACGGACGGCTCAGAGGATGGCGGATTCGTGCTCGATCTTAGGGTCGGCGGCGCGCTAACAACCGTCTGGAACCTCCAGCACGGGATATACGCGCAAACGGCGACGGGCGGCAACAAGGGGCTCGGCACGCTCAATGCGGTCGGATTGTATGAGAACAACGTCCGGGCCGTGACCTCGAACGCTTCCGTGGTCACATCCGGCGCGCCGAACACGAACACCGGCAAGATCGCGCTGGTCATCAATGGCGTCACGGTCAACGTGATGACTTGCGCATGACCGGCCTTTCCGCCGCCTATGCTTGGCTCGCCCGGGAGGGCGCGCCGCGCATGCTGGTCGAGGGGCTGGCCACGTTCGGCACGCTCGAAGGTCCGGGTGCGGAAGATAACCCCGTCATCATGGGCTGGGCGCGCGAGGTCGGCGTTCCGGCCATCGCGGACGCCTTCACCTCTGACGCGGTGCCGTGGTGCGGACTCTGGGCTGCGGTCATCGCGCACCGCGCGGGCAAGCCAGTGAACGCGAACGCGCTCTGGGCCCGCAGCTGGCTGCGCTGGGGATTCAAGGTCGCGGGCGATCCGAAGCTAGGCGACGTCCTGATCTTCCGGCGCGGCGAGACCTCGGGGCACGTCGCGCTCTACGTCGGCGAGGATGCCAAGCACTTCCACGTCCTCGGCGGCAATCAAGGCGACGCCGTCTCGATCATCCGCATTGAGAAGGATCGCCTGCTCGGCGCCCGCAATCACTACGCCAAAGCCCAGCCCACCAACTGCCGGCGCGTCTTCCTGAAGGCGTCCGGCGCAATCTCCCACAACGAAGCCTGAAAGGATTCACGCATGTTCTCCTTCATCCGAAACCACGCCGCCAAATGGCTCGCCGCCGCCTTCGCGCTCGGCAATGCCACGGGCTGCGCGCTCCTCCCTGAAGTCGTGCCTGGCGCGAAGACGGTCAACGCCGTTCAAGAAGTTTGCCTTGCGGACCGCCACCCGGAAGAGACGGCGTTCTGTTTCATCGGCACCTATGCAGCTGCCGTCGATGCGCTGGCCACCGAGCGTGAGGCGGGTACGCTTGATCCGAAGATCGAGGCCGCCGCGGATGTGGCGATCAATGCCACGTCGGAGCGTGTCGCAGTCGCCTCCGAACTCTGGGGCGCGGTTGCCGGCTGGCGCTCGGAAGTCGATACGCTGGAGCCGCTGGCGAAGACGTGCATCGAAACCGTCACCGATCGGGCGAAGCTGAACGATTGCCTCGCCGCCGTGGGCTACCTGACTGCCACCGGCGAGCTGAAGCGCGTCACCGAGCAGGCGAAGACAGATTGGGCCACGCTGAAGCCGAAGGTTGAGGCCGTGATCGGCCTGAAACCGTCCGCCTCCTGAACTTCAAACCCTGAAAGGAAGACCCAACCATGAACGCTGTAACCCTCAACGCCGGCCTCGAACTTGCCGGCCTCCTGTTCAAGATCGGCTCGGCCGCGATCGAACGCTCGGACAATGCGACCGCCAAGAAGGTGGCCGCCCTCGGCAAGTCGGTCGTCGCCGGCGTTCAGACGTCGGGCCGCATTGATACCGCCGTGGCGGCCGATGTGCGCGCGATGGCCGACGCGCTCGACGCTGACGGCGTCCCGGGCCGCGCCGAGTGGTAGGCCTTGGCCGGCAAGGTCCGCGCCGCCGCTGACCGCTGGAACGCGGCCGGCTGATCCTCGAACCGCGCCGGGCGGAGATCCTCGCCCGGCGCCGCTTCACAAAACAGGAGGCCCCGCATGGCCAAAGCAACCTATCCCGCGGCCTGGGGCCTCACCGCCCTCGAGTCGGCCTACCTGAACGCCCTTCGCCCCGGTGGTCTGGTGTCAATCGCCGCGTTCACCGCGCTTCATTCGAAATCGGTGCCGCCGGCGCGGGTCAGAAAGACGCTTCAGGCCGTGCGCCGCAAGCTGGATCCGCTGAACGTTGAAATCGAGACGAAATGGGGACAGGGCTGGCAGATCGGACAGGCCGGGCGGGCGCGCCTTACGGGCATCCTGAAAGGCTGACGCGGTGACAGACACCTCGCAAGAGCCGCCGGAGCCGGCCGCGATGCCGAACGCGCACGAAGCGCCGTGGGGCCGGTATATGGCCGTGATGACCGCGCTCGGCGCCGCGTCCGTCTACCTGATCAACAACTGGGGCAATATCGAGCCTGTCCTCGAGAGCCCCTCCGTGATCGTCCTGTCAATGCTGAGCGTGTTCGGCTTGGGCGGGCTCTCCGCCTATTGGCTCCTGGCCCGGCCCCACGAAGACCGCCTGCGCCGCGCCGAGACCGTGATCAACCGCCTCCGGGATCAGGAGCGACAGCTCCTGCAGCGCGAGGGAGACCTGAAGGCGCAAGTCGCCGCGCTCGAAGCTACGGTGTCCTTCCTGAAGGAAGAGATGGCGGACCTGCGCCGCCGCCTGGATCGAGACCGCGAGCCCCGGGGACGCACCACGAAGCCGAAAGGCTGAGCCCGATATCCTGGCGCTGCCTCACCGGCCCGACGTTGACTTTTGGCAGTATAGCGCCTTTTCGCCAGGCTTGAGGGCCGCGAACTGCTGGCTAAAATCGTGCGTCATGCGCATGCAGCGCGCGTACGGCGTATGGTGCAGGTAAATCAGAACGCTTGCGATCATGCCGCCGGCAATGATGGAAGCCGCGATGATATTTCGGTTTTCGCCTCGCATCGCCATCCTATCCAAACACAAGGAAAAGAAGCACGGGGCTGAGGAGGGCGGCGGCGATCGCGACCCATATCCAGCGCGGCATCGGGCCCGGTGTGTAGTCGCCGGATGTGTCCTTGTCCCAGCCTGACATTTAGGCTGCTCCCCCAAACAGGTATGGAAAAATGGAAATCCCGCCTGCGACCATCATGAGAAGCGCCAGCGACAGGACCATAAAGATCGTGAGGTAAGCCCATACGAATGCGAAGACGGTGAACGAGACATCGAACACTTCGCTGATTGACGGCCTCCTTAGAGGGTTGCGATTTTCCGCCCGGACGTCATCTGTGTTAATGTTAAACAGAGGTGCCCAGATCGCGGCAACGAAGCACAATAGGCCGCCCGCAACTCCGAAGCCGCCCAAAAAGATCAGTACCGGCACCGCTTCGACTGGCGCGCTATACGCCTCAACAAACTGCCAAAACGCTGACGACGGCTCTACCGTCAAACAGAGCGCCGACGCACCCAACATAAAGGCGCCGCCCAAATTGAGGATGTCACGTATGACGAGATCGTGGGCGCGGGCGCTAGACGGCTCTGGCTGCGTCACTATTCCCTCCGTGATTTGATGAAGCGACCGGAAGCCTACTTTACTCGCAACCGATCCCGTCGCCATCCCTGTCGAGATGCGAGCCATATCCCGGTTGCCCCAAATAGACGGGTGCTGCGCCGGCGGCGCGAGCGGCCGTACAGTTCGCAAATGGCGCTGTCACCTCTTCAGCGGCAACGTTCGTCTGCGGCGGTGTCCTGTCGAAATCCGTGCGAGACGGCGGGGGAGGCGGCGGCGAAACCGACCGGTGGCAGTGATAATCGCCAGTCTTCCGGTTTGTGTGGCAGCCTTGCGCATTCAGCCCGCCGCCGTGAGCGAAGACGGGGCTGGCCCAAATCAGCGTCAAGCCGGTCAATATGACAGTCTTGGATTTCGTCATCTGCGCCCCCCCCTGCGTAAGAGGAAAAGACTACTTCAAGCGGTAAACTGAGTCACCTATAGAGAGAAGGTCGAGAGAATAGGATCGGCAAGAAGGAGAACCTGATGGCTAAATTGCGCCCATTCACCCGCGAGAGCGATGGGGAACTGCTGCTTTTGAACTTGGATTTTCTGGTCCATGCGTCGGCGGCACACGATCGTGGAACGATCATGGAGTTTCAATCGGGCGGCGGCGGGTACCGGGTCGTGGTGCGGGAAACCCTCGAACAGGTCCAACGGGCTTCCGAGAGCGATTACGAAGGCTGACCACCTCTCTCCCTGTGTCGCCGTCGCACCAGCTCGTCTTCGAGTGCCGCATCGACAATGCGGGCCAGCCTATCAAAGGCGCCGTTCTTGGCCCCGGTGAGCAGCTGATCCGAAGCGAGCAGGTCGATGATGGCCTTCGCTTCCACGGTTTGAAGGGCCAGGTAGATGACCTCTTTTCGTTTCATTGTGGAATTCCCATGAACGCCTCGGGAACAGAGTCCCCGCGTTTTCCCCGACATTCCGATTTTGTTCCGACCAAAACAAGCCAAAAGGAGCCGGAGCCCCTGAAACCGGGTCTTGCCCCGGATGCCCAATGACTCTAGGGACTTCGAGCGTTGGAGAGGTGGCCGAGTGGTCGAAGGCGCGCCCCTGCTAAGGGCGTATACGTTAACGCGTATCGAGGGTTCGAATCCCTTCCTCTCCGCCACTCCCCTGTCGCGAACCCGCAATCGGGCGACCGCAGGGGCGCAAAGCCCCCAGTAATCGCGCCATTTTTCCGATGCCGTCCGAACCCCAGAGACTGGCGGACGCGGTCAAAGCTGTCTCTGAACGCAATTTGTCTCTGATCACCCGAACCTCACCGCCGGTCGTTCGGGTTTCAAATAGCTATGTTTTACAGACATTTGGCCGATAAGCTGGCTCGGCAGTTCGTCGGAAAACTCCTTCGAATGTGCAGTTAGAGAACCTGAGGTGGAGGTGTTGGCGCGCAATTCTGGGCGCACCTAGCCTGTCCGTATGGACGGCAAACGCTAGCCTGCAAGGCGGTATTTAGGCTTCTGAAGAGCCGAAGGCGGCAGCAACCTGCTCTGCCCACGGCAGGTCGGCAATGACCGTCAGGTCCTGGAGCGACACCGCCAGTGGGCATCGCTGTAGCAGCAGTTTCTCGAGAACAGCCGGGGCCAGATAGGCCAGCTTGATCATCCGGCCGATGTAGCGGTCGGAGACATCTTCGGCGTGGGCCAGGTCGAAATTGGTGCTGGCCTTTCCGGCCTCCAGCTTGCGCCGCCAGCTCCATGCCTTGGCGACGGCGCGCAGCACGTGGGCCTCCACAGCGGCCTCATTGGCCTCCACCGGATTTGACGGCGGCATGATCTTGGGTCGGCCGTTACGCTTGCGGATGGCCAGCGGGATGATGACCCTGATGGTGGTAGGCGCGACGCTCATGCCGCCATCTCCCGGCGTGGCGTCACCATCTCCCTGACCACCGACCCAAGCCCCTCGGTGCGCAGATCGACGGCCATGCCGTCGCTGCCGACCTTCGTGACGCGCTCGACCAGCAACCGTGCGATGCGCGCCTGCTCAGCCGGGAACAGGGACTCCCACAAGGCGTCAAAGCCCGTCAGGGCCGCCACCACATCGGGCTGTTCGATCTCCGGGCATTCGCGCTGCGCGGCCTCGATCGCCAGGCCGTGACCTCAGGCGTCAGCAGAAGGGTCCGGATCTGCTGGACGACCGCGGTCTCCACCATTCCCGCCGGCAGCCGAACGAAGGTTTCGGTGTTCTCACCCGCCCGGTTCCGGATCGCGTCCATCGAGGTGTAGTAGCGATAAAGGCGGCTGCCCTTCTTCGACACGGTCGGCGTCATCGCGATGCCCCTCTCCGTGAATATCAGACCCTTCAGCAGCGCAGGCGTCTTGGCCCTGGTGTTTCCTGCCCGGGTGCGCGGGCTTTGCGCCAGCACCGACCTGACCTTGTCCCAGAGCACCTGGTCGATGATGGCCTGATGCTCGCCGGGATAGCTGGTGCCCTTGTGGACGGCCTCGCCGAGGTACACCCGGTTGTTCAGGGCTTTGCAGAGGAAGCCCTTGTCGATGGCCTTGCCGCGCTTGTTCAGGGCACCTGCGGCGACCAGTTCCCGGGTCAGCAGCGTAGCCGATCCCAGCTCGACGAACCGCTCGAACATCCCTTTGATGGCCCGTGCCTCGGTCTCATTGATGATCAGCTTGCGGCCTACGACGTCGTAGCCCATCGGCACGAACCCGCCCATCCACATGCCCTTGCGGCGGGAGGCCGCGATCTTGTCGCGGATGCGTTCGCCGGTGACCTCACGCTCGAACTGGGCGAACGACAGCAGGATGTTCAGCGTCAGCCGGCCCATCGAGGTGGTGGTGTTGAACGACTGGGTGATCGAGACGAAGGTCACCCCATGCTTGGCGAACACTTCGACCAACCGCGAGAAGTCCATCAGCGAGCGTGACAGGCGGTCGATCTTGTAGACCACGATCACGTCGACCAGCCCGGCCTCAATGTCGGCCAGCAGGTTCTTCAGGCCCGGCCGTTCCAATGTGCCGCCTGAGAAGCCGCCGTCATCGTAGCGGTCGCGGACTGGGACCCAACCCTCGGCCTTCTGGCTGGTGATATAGGCCTCGCAGGCCTCGCGCTGGGCGTCGAGGCTGTTGAACTCCATGTCCGGCCTCCTCGGAGCTCTTGCGGGTGTAGACCGCGCAGCTAGGCGGCGCATCGGGGTGTTTATGGTCATGATCGCTCGCCCCTCTTGATGTCGCGCAAGCCAAAGAAGCGGTAGCCGTTCCAGCGGGTGCCGGTGATGTCCCGGGCGATGGACGACAGGGACTTGTAGCGGCGTCCCTGCCAGTCGAACCCGTCCTTGAGCACGGTGATCACGTGCTCGGCCCCATCCCATTCGCGCACCAGCCGGGTGCCGATGACCGGGTTGCCGGGGATCGCTTATCACCGTGCGCCGGACCTTCTTGCCCTCGACCTCATCGGCCAGGACGTCGAGCAGCTTGGCCGCTGGCCCGCCGAGCCCACCGAGGGCCAGCTCCTGAATCCTGTAGGCGAGCCGATGTTCCAGAAACTGCCGGCTGTTATTCGGCGCTGGCGTGCCGATAAGGCTCTGCCACTCCGCCTTCAGTTCAACCACCGACATGGCCTTCGTGGCGGCGAGCCGCCAGCAGCTGACCTTCGGGTCGCGCTGCCGATCTTACGCGTTCTGTTTGCATTACTGTCCTCCAACTCGGGCCTCTGCCCGGTGGACACCACCGCTCTTGGTGGGCAGGAATGCGAGTGAACTATCTCCTTCACTGTCAAGAAAACTGCTGGACTGTTGGCGCATCCGCAGAACGCCGCTCGCCAGTATCCGACCCAACTCGGACAGCCGCTCGTCAGTAGAAATCAGTTCCGGCGCAACACCGCTTCTCCGGCTCATGCTGCCATCCTCGTCTGCATAGCGTTCACCAGCCGCCCAATGGCACCGCGGTTCCAGTGGAAATTGAGACGGCAGTTGGCGTCGTACTTGGAGAAACCAAAATCCAGCGCGGAGACGCCGATGCCGGCCTCGGCCAGCTTGGCCATCTGCTTGGTGCTGGCGGGCTCATTGATCCAGCCACGGCTCTTGGCAGCGGCCTGGCTGCTCTCGGTCGATCGCAGAAAGTCGTCTGCGGCGGCCAGGGCCTGAAACCGGGTACCGATCGCCAGAACCCGCGTCGCTTTGAGCTTGGGCCGCCCCAGCGCATGCCAGAGCGTGCCGTCGCTGAACAAGCCTGCCCATGCATCAAAACCGCTGGCCATGAGCGATGTGCCGTCGCCTTGCAGATCGCACCACTTGAACGGCGACTGGTTCAGCAGGTCGATCTCCATCAGGTCGAAGTCGGTCAGCACACGCTTGGCGCAGGACCGGCGTTCGAAACCGAAGCCGCAGATCGGGCATTCACTGGCGCCCCCAGGGCACCTCCGCCTCACAGGACGGGCAGCACTTGTATGGAGCCTGACCCGGCTCCAGATCGTCGTTGTCGAGGCTGATTTCCTGTTCGAGGCTGCTATGGCGCAGCGCCGCCCCGGCGAAGTCGAGCACGATGCAATCGGTCTTGATGATGCCGGGGTAGCGTTCCGGATCGACCTTGCGCAGACCGCGCCCGATAGCTTGGATGAAGGTGCTCTTGTGGAGCATGGGTCGCAGGATGCCGATGCAGCCACCGGCTGGCTGTCGAAGCCCTCGGTCAGCACCATGCAGTTGACCAGCAGCTGGATCTCGCCGCGGTCGAACCGGGCGATGACGTCGGCCCGGTGGTCGGCGGGCATGTCGCCATGACCACGGCGGCGGTAACGTCGGCTGCCATGAAGGAAGCCGCGACCGCCTCAGCGTGGGCGATGGTCGAACAGAAGAAGATCGTGCGCCGATCGCCGGCCCGTTCCTTCCAGTGGGCGACCACGGCCTCGTTCAGGACGGACCGGTTCAGCACTTTGTCGGCCTGGCGCATGTCGAAGTCGCCGGCGGTGGCGTCGAGGCCAGCCAGTTCATCGTCGATGCCCAGACCGATAGTGAAGGTCCGCGGCGGAACCAGCATGCCGCGGGCGATCAAAGTCCCGATCTTTAGCTGGTAGCCGACGTTGGTGAAAACCTTGCGCAGGGAGCGCCCGTCACCCCGGCTGGGGGTAGCCGACAGTCCCAGCAGTTTGACCGCCGGATTGATCGCGCGGATGTCGGCAATGATGTTCTGATAGCTGTCGGCAGCCGCCCGATGGCACTCGTCGATGATGACGTGAGAGACCTGGCCAAGGGCCTAGCGGCGGTTAGCCCGGCTAGGGTCTGGACGCTGCCAAAGACGATGCAGCCAGACCAGTCATCCCGGGAGGCTTTGACCACTGAGGTCGAGCCCGGTGATGGCGCTGATCGAGGCGAGGTTCTGCTCGATCAGCTCGTCGGTATGCTGGAGGACCAGCGTGCGGGTGTTCCGCTGCGCCTGCGCCTCTCGCCGATATAGAACCCGGCCACGGCCGTTTTGCCTGCGCCAGTGGGCAGCATCAGGATGGTGTTGCCATGGGCAGCCGTCCTGGACCGGGCGGCCTTCACCGCCTCCTGCTGATAATCTCTGGGGATCATGGAACCACTCCCTTACTGGGCCCAGAACGGCGCGGTGCCGTTCGAGGGCGACTGGGGGGAAGCGGCAGCCTGGGGCGCGGCCGGCGGCGTGGAATGCAGCTCGGCGTAGCGCCCGCCAGGCCGTGCGTAGTCGGGATGCTGGGGCCCGATGGCCGCCAGAATGACGTTGCGGCCTTCGTCCTGGGGATTGTTGCGGTCCCGGTCGACGCCCAGCTTCACGGCCACGGTCAGGCCGCTGAGTTCACCCAGGCTATGGATGGTGCGGGCCGCGCGGGCGCGGTCAGGTGTCGTCGGCCCGGACACCGCGGGCGGATTCAGGATGCCCCGGATCAGGGCCCGGCCGCGGTTGGCATAGGTGTCCTCGCCGCCATCGCTGCCATTGCGGCCGCGATAGCCGATGCGGGTGTAGATACGGCGGCGGGCATAGGGCCGTCCTCGACCACAGCCTCGGTGTTGAGATAGAGGGCCTCGCTGGTCTTGCTCTGGGTCAGCCACCCTTCGGGGCCTGCCCCGCCGGGACGGATCGTCAGATAGGCCTTGGCCAGCGTGTTGGCCGGGATGAGCGCGAAGGCAGAGTCCTGCGTGTCGGCGCTGTTGAAGTCGATATTGGTCATGGTTTTAGGCTCCGTATTCGGCGTGGTGGGGACTGCCTCGGGCAGTTCGAAATTCAGGCGGGCGACCGAGCTGTCGGCGAGTGGACCGCGGATCTTCTCCATCAGGCAGCCCAGGTGGGCCGGCTCGACGAGGCCAGGCGGCCGGACCGGTCCTTGGCGGGAAGCCGAACTCATTTGAGGGTCGTGCAGACGAGGCCCGATACGGAGCGCCTTCGGCCGGCCTGATGTCGGCCAGCGTCAGGATTTCATCGACGATCCCGGGCAGCTCAAGGCCGGTCTTGGCGCCCTCGATCTGAAGCAGGAAGAACGGCCGGTTGAAGTCATCCAGCCGCTTGTCGAGCAGACCGACGAGCCAGACATTCTTATCTGGCGTGTGCTGCCAGGTGGGTCAGCCAGCCGATCATTTCCTGACCGAGCAGACCGTAGGCGCCGCGCATGTCGGTCTTGCCGCTGCGGTCGGACATCGCCTGCGGCTGGCCTTTGACCACCGCAGGCAGGCAGGCGTGACGCCACGGTGATCGAGTCCACAAGATGGTCTCGTACTTGTCGAGCAGGGTCGGCGGGCCGAAGGTGTTGCAGACCCGCGCATGGTCCGAACGGCTGTAGCTCTGGTCGTCGCGCATCGCCAGATTGGCGCCGCCGATCCAGCAGGCCAGATCCCGGGCCCGTTCCCAGTCGCGGATGCGGATCTCGTCTCGGGCCAGCCCTGGACGGCCAGTTCACCAGCCTCCAGGTTCAGGAACAGCGTGGTCTGCGGGTTGAGGTCCAGAGCTGCGAGGTCTTGCCGATACCGGAGATGCCGGTCAGCACGCCCTTGATGCCGCGGCGCTCCTTAATGCGCTGATCGGCGGTGATGATCTGCAGGGGCTGGGCGTTGAAGGGCGCGGTCATTTGCGCTCTCCCAGTTCACGCGCGGCTGCCGTCACAGCGTTGTCGACGCCGCCGGGCGCCCTGCTTGCGGGCGAGGCTGACAATCTCCGGACAAGAAGATCGGACCCGGCTCCAGCGCCGAGATTTCCCAGCTCAGGGCAAGTTCGGCGAACGCGATCCTCGTCGACCGTGGCCTTCTCGGTGGGGATGACGCTGGCAGGCTCATCGCCGATCGCGAGACGGAGATGTTGTCAGGGACTTCGGTCAGCCACGGGGACTTGCGAAGCTGTTTCAGGGGAGAAATTAAACAAGGTGGACTCCTATGTTCCGTCGTGGGGGAACCAGGTTTCGTCTAAGTAACTACTGCCGGGCCCGACGCCGCCTGGAGCACGCGGTCGAGGTATTTCCGTTGAGGTGTTCTATTTCCTCGAAAGGCCCGGCATGATCTTGTGAGGGAACAGATCGGCTGCCGCCGTTGTCCTCTGCTGATCACCTACCGGCGCTGCGGAATGGCTGTCGGGATGCTGCCGAAATATTCATACCAGACCGGCCGCTGTATCGAGGACCGCAG